>NZ_JWJD01000001.1 GCF_000820505.1 Geoalkalibacter ferrihydriticus DSM 17813
AGTGGTCTGTTGCCATCGTACCGAAGGGATGCCGGGGGTGGTCAATTTTGGGTAATCACAGGGCCCCTTAACTGGTCAAATTTAGATTATCAAAACCAAAATCCTTGTCTACAGTAATCCGCCAGGTTTTCGGGTTCGTTTTAAGAATGTCCTTTCCCCTTTAATGGAGACTGGCAAGGCAGTTTTCCTTTAACTGGGGTATGCACTTGCCTCCACCTATCACAAAATGTTGTGGGGCGGAGCAACCGAAAAGCCTCCAGTCCCCGCCCGAGAGTCCCGGTGGGAACCCCGGAAAGCGGGGGAGGCGGAGGACGAAAACCGGGGCGAAACTTGGGCGGTCCCCCGGTACCCGGTACAATACCCTCCCGGCAACTACTCACGTCGCCAATTCCTCATTACCTCGCACTCACCGCGCCAACTGCACAATCTGATTCAGCCGTGCGCAGCATTCGACAAACAGCTTGTCGTCAAGACGCTTGAGAGAGTGCGGTGCGCCGTTGCGGGCGCTGGGCGAGGATATCTACCAGGTCGGCGACTTCGTCTTCCACTTCTGTCGCTGGCAGATCGACGGCATCATGGTGGACATCATGCCTACAGATAAGCGTATACTTGGTTTCAACAACAGATGGTACTTGTCGGCTATGCGCCATGCGGTCCGGACCAGGCGCGGAAGCGGGGTGACGATTCGCACTGTTATGGCCCCATTCTTTCTTATCGCCCTTTGCAAAGCTAATTCTAGTTTTGCAATTTTTCCCGGAATTAACCCGCGCTGTGACCCCTTCCTTTTTTGCTCGGGAAAGAAGATATGGGGCGAGATACTGCGGAGACTTTCATCGAACTTTCATCAAATCAACCAGTATGACCCGGTATGAGGCAGATTTTTGCGGACAAGACTCATAGAGAGGGTCACGGATAAATTATTGTAATTATTGGGTTTTATCGAAAAATGCTGAGTCCTTAGTAGGTTGGGTCGTTAAATTTGATTCCCGCCACCTCCACCAGTTGATAGTCGGATACACTCCGACAAAGTGCAAAAGGCCCTGGAAAAACAAAGCCTTTTCCTTTTTGGTTGTCCGGATCGGTCTCCTCCGATCTGCCCAAATCCGTTGTTTTCGCGTCGAGGACATTCTCGCCCTGATCGAGGACACCTTCGAGGCGAAGGGCTCCGAGGCTGAGCAATCGGTGAAGAACTGAGGAGACCGCGGTCAAACCGGCAGGTTGCCGCTCTCCCGGTGGAGTTTTCTCGGCCGCTGCCACTTCCCTGGCGACCGCCACGCCTTGCCGTGTTTTTATGCTTTGGTTTATAGTGCCGAAAACCCAAAGCGCAAGGTTTGCGAGATCAGGATGTTTATTCAATGTTTGATTCCGGCCCCGCCGTTCAGCCCGGTGCTCCACCACTGAGCGCTTCGCAGCTGCCTGCGTACTGCGTTGTCCTTGATCTTGAAACCACCGGCACCAGCCCCACGCATAACCGCATCATCGAGGTCGGTCTGTGCGAGATCGAAAACGGCCAGGTGGTGGAGGAGTGGTCGAGCCTGGTCAACCCGCAGGTGCCCATCTCGCCCTTCATCGCCCAGTACACCGGCATCAGCAATGAGCTGGTGGCCGATGCCCCGCTGTTTGATGAGATTGGAGAAGATCTCTACAACCGTCTGCGCGGCAAGGTGCTCATCGCCCACAACGCGCGCTTTGACTACGGCTTTCTCAAAAACGAGTTCGCCCGCCTGGGCTTTGACTACCAGGAGAAAACCCTCTGCACCCTCAAGCTCTCGCGCCGCCTGTATCCCGAGCATCGGCGCCACGGCCTTGATGCCCTCATCGAGCGCCATGGCCTGAGCAGCCAGGCGCGCCACCGCGCGCTCGGCGATGTGCGCATGACCTGGGAGTTTGTCTGCAAGGCGCTTGCTGAACACCAGCCCGAGACGGTCGCGCCCGTTCTTGCCAAAATACTCGGCCGCCCGAGCCTGCCGCCCAACCTGCCGCCTGAGGAGATCGAGGCCCTGCCCAGCGCTCCCGGGGTCTATCTGTTCTTCGGCGAAAACGACACCGCGCTCTACGTTGGCAAAAGCGTGGATCTGCGCACCCGGGTCCTCTCGCATTTTTCCGGCGATCACCGGCGGCACAAGGACATGCGCCTCTCCCAGCAGATCCATCGCCTGGAGTTTATCGAGACCGCAGGCGAGCTGGGTGCCTTGCTACTTGAGGCGCGACTGGTCAAGGAGCTCTCGCCCGTGCATAACCGCCGCCTGCGCCGCACGCGCGAACTGCACATACTGCGCCTCGCGCCCGATCCCTCTCAAGGCACTATTGAAATCCTCTCCCTCACGCATGTGGCACCAAAGGATCTGGCGCACATCCACGGATTGTTTCGCAGCCCGCGCGAAGCCCAGAAAGCTTTGCGAGAGATCGCCTCGGAACACAATCTGTGTCTCAAAGTCATGGGCCTGGAAAAGGGCAGGGGCGCCTGCTTTGCCTATCAGCTCAAGAAATGCCGTGGCGCCTGCCTCGGTGAAGAGCCGCCCGCGCTGCACCGGGCGCGCCTGCAGATGGCGCTCTCGGCGCTGAAACTGCGCACCTGGCCGTTTGCCGGAACGGTCGGCTTTCGGGAAAGATCTGCCACCGGACGCACCGCCGTGCACGTCTTTGATCAGTGGTGCCACCTGGGCACCGCTCAGGATGAGACCGAACTTGCCGATATCCTTGAATGCAGCAGCGAGCCGCTTGGCTTTGATCTCGATGGCTACAAGATCCTCTGCCGCTATCTGGAGAAAAAGCACGGCAAGCTTGACGTCGTGCCCCTGGCTGGAAAGACCGCGGCAAAATTGATTGCCGAGGATGAAACCGCGATCCGACTCGAGACCGATGGATTATGTAGCTGCTGATGATCTACACCGAACATTTTGCGTATCAGCATACATTCATTCTTGAACATTCTTGCCGCGAATGCGGATTCCCAGCATACCGAGAAAAATTGCAACTTACACTTTGATACGGCCGCCGCATAAGACAGCTTTGTCGCATATGACGACTGATCATTACAGATTTTTCTCCAACCTTTCCGTTGAATTCCAAATTTACTAACTATTATCAATACGTTGCACAAGAACAATCTGCTGTTTTTTCTGGCATGCTAGTTGCCATATACCTATACAACAGCCTGTGCTGGAGTAATTTGATAGTAGACAACAGAAAGGTTGAGGAAGGAGTAAATCGTTACCTATTCCAGGTAGCTGGTTACTTGCAACAAAAACATCTAAAGGAGAAATGTATGAAAAGACTAACTTTTTTTACAGTGGTTTTGTTTGCGTTCGGACTTTACATGGTCCCTGCGACTTTCGCAACTGGTGCTGCTACCGACAGCAAGGATAAGCAATCCGGCCAGAGTGAATATCAAAAGGATCAGCCGGATCAGTCCAGGTCCCTAGGGGCCCAACAGGGTCTGAGTTCACCGACCCAGCAGGAACGACAGACTTTCCCCGGTCAACTGCACGAGCAGGACCATCGGACTCAACCGGGTCAACCAGGTCAACAGGCACAGCAGACTCAAAAATTTCAGCAGCAGAATCTTATGCTGGTCGATAATCTGATCGGCACGGAAGTTCAGAACCAGCAGGGCGAAAATATCGGTGAGATCGACAGCGTTCTGGTGGATACCAACAGTGGTCGGATTGGTTTTGTGACCTTGAAGAGCGGCGGCGTCCTTGGTATGGGTGAGGATAAGTACATTGTACCATTCAATGCGCTGCAGAAAAAAATGCCCGTAGGTACGGAAGCTCGGACTGGTATTAGTCAACAACGTCAGGTCGTATTCACCCTCGATAAGCAAAAAGAACAATTGAAAGCGGTTCCTGAAGGTGATATCGAAGAGTTTTTAACGCAAGAGAGTCAGGTCAGGGGAATCAATGAGCATTATGGCGTATCCCCCTATTGGGAACAAGATCAGACCCAGCAACAACGCCAAGGCGATACCCAGCGTCCAGGACAAGAAAAAAAACAAATGATGGATATGAAGGATAAGCAGAGAAAATAGCAGGATTAATGATTTTCAGCTTGTCACCATTAACTCACATTAAACCGATAGTAGCCAGCACATAGCCAGATTACATGCAAGCCGACCGGGAGTCCTCAACGCCCGATCGGCTTTTTTTATTCGACCTTAAACCCCTGATCGAGGCCTTTTAGGGGGCGGAGAAATGTTTGCAGAAGGGACGCGCATCTTTCCGCCCCGAAAGGCACAACCGAAAAAACTAATATTTTCACAGCAGGAAGAGCTGCGGACCATGTGCGCCGTCGGTGGCTATCACCCTCTTAGAAAAAACGAAGGCCATTTTCAGGTTTTTCCTGACGCAAAATCAGGGTTTTCCTGATGGTAAACGTCAAAAAGATTTGTTGCATTTAACTATTCGGTTTTTGCTTTCTTCTCTTTCCTCTTGGAAGATCAGCACCGCCAACCTTTGTTGTGGGGGATCATGTCCACCGGCATCTGGCCGCTTTCACAACCCAGACCCACGGATTCCCACGCTGAACAGCGTGTCCATGACGTCCTCAAGCGTCAGCTGCCATCCGGTTGGCGTGCATGGCATTCCCTGCGCATCCGTGCGAAGCAAGACGTCGTCGATATTGAGTTCCAGTTTATCCCTTGAGGTTGGTTTTTTTCGCGGTTCAGTGACGCCGATATCGTCTTTTGGGGAGATGAGAATGTTATTCCCGGAATAGGTCAAATTGGTGTTTGGCCCTGAGGCAGAATGCGTCGGCGAAGGCGCGGCGGCTGGTTATCAGGGTGACCGGCCGATATCTCCCATTTTGCCCTCGAAAATCGAGATATAAGCGCTTTATTGCAGGGTATTTTAAGTGGTTAGGTCGTAATTTCAGCAATTTAATTTGGTCCGACCCCGACGCTAACCAGGTGCATGTTCCTCACTTCATCCAAACACAATTTTTTCCAGCCTCTTTAGCGTCATAAAGACTACGGTCAGCGGCTTTGATCAGGTCTTCAATGCTTTTCATTTCAATCTGCCGAACGGCCACACCGATACTGACACTGCCTTGCCAGAAACCTTCGCCGGCGGGAACCTGCAAGGCGGCGATGTGCCTGTGCAGCATTTCCGCTAGATACAGCGCCCCAGCGGCGTCGGTTGCCGGGCAAATCACCATGAATTCATCTCCGCCGAGGCGGCAGACGGTGTCGTCGGTTCGTACCTCATGGGTCATTTCCCGCGCCAGGACACGCAACACTTCATCGCCGGCATCGTGGCCGTAGTGATCATTGATCTGCTTGAAGTTATCGGCATCAATCATCATACAGGCCAGCTGTTGGCCGTCTGTTGTGGGCTCTTGCCAGAGTAGCCGGAGTATCTCCATGGCCCGGCGACGATTGACCAGCCCGGTCAGGGAATCAGTAGACGCCAGGTTTTCAAGATGGGTGTTGGCTATTTCGAGTTCACGGGTGCGTTGCCTGACTTTTTCTTCGAGGGACTGGTTCAGCTCGGTCAGTTGCTGATTGCGCTGTGAGACCTGCTCAAGCAGGTTTTTCAGCGAGCGCAGCAAAAGCGCTGTTCTTTTATCACCGTGGCGGCCTTCTTGCTCATAGGCCGCTTGCGGACATGTGCCGGTATCGATTGCCTGAAGCTGTCTGGCCATCGACATATCGGTTCCCATGATGTGGTAAATCAACCAGTTAAGAAGAAAGTCGAACAGGTTACTGCCATCCTCTTGATGGGTAGAATGGTTACTCTGGTAAAGACGACCGACTTCGGTGATAAAGTTTTGATGCATACGGGTGTGCGGGTTAACATGACGGGAGTCGATATTGAACTGAACCATCAGCCGCTCTTCTTCTTCAAAGTGATAACGGGTGTAATCAACCAGTTCATGATAGATGCTGATGACATCAGCCTCATTGAGGTGGTTGTTAGCAAGTGTCTCGCCGAAGGAGTTGATCAGGTTCAATAGGTGCTGGTGTTGTCGATCCGATTCTTTAAGACCGGTATCAAACAGCTTATTCCATCCAAAAATCGCTCCCATAATTACTCCCGTTCGATGACTGTCTGGTTGTTTTAACCGGTCTGTAAATCCATCCGGTTACGCATCCTGATAATTATAATCAACAGCCTTCCAGCTCTTCCCCTGCTGCAACAGAGCGATAAGGTCCGATCGGCAGGGGCTTACTGAACAGATACCCCTGCGTCACATCACATTTGTTGACAACAAGAAAATCCAGTTGCGCATGTGTTTCCACCCCTTCGGCAATCGCCGGCAATTTAAGGTTGTAGGCGATATCAATAATGCTAGACACAACGGCGGTGCGGGTGTTTGATGTTGCGATGTCGAGAATAAAACTCTGATCCATTTTAAGACGGTCGACCTGGAAGTCGCTTAAATTTTTCAGACTCGAATAGCCGGTACCAAAGTCATCCAAGCTCAACGAAACCCCCATTTTTATCAGCGCAATAAGCTATAGCTTTGCCACTTAAGGATAGATTGCCAAACACGGTTATAGCAACAAGTAAATTATTATAAAATAATTGGCAACTTCTTATTATGCTCATTAAAATCCTTCGAACTCATAGCCTTCTATTCAGCACCCGCGAGTCACTCAAAGACCCCTACCGCTTCGATTGGTGAAGGGCTACAGCGTCAAATTGCTCATTCTATGCCTGGTGTCTTCCGATCTGGCGGCGGCGGAAATCGGGGAGAGTACTGAAAGATGCCTTCGCGAAGGGTGGAGCAGTTGCGTATTTACCAGACTCATCCGCAAGGTTGGGAAAAGCGCGCGCCGGATGAATTTTGGGCCGCTTATCAGAAATTGCAGGCAAGCAAGGTACGGGGTGCTGCAGGGAATCACATCCTGACCGATCTGGTGTTGCTGGTGCGTTTCGCCATGCAGCAGAACAATGAACTGGCGCCGTTCCTGGAGAAGGTTCAGGTTAACTTCCGCGCCTGGGTCGAGCAGCATCAAGCGAGCGGCAAAAGTTTTACCGCTGAACAGCGCAAATGGCTGGAGATGATTCGCGATCATATCGCCGCTAATTTGTTGATCGAGACGGATGATTTTGATTATGCGCCCTTTGCGCAGGCGGGTGGGATAGGGAAGGTTTGGCGGTCTCTATATTTGAGGCCTGCCTGATTCAGAGCTTTCTTCCAAGCATTTTTCCGAAGGGGCTCTCCATTGAAGTGGGCTCCTTTCTTGTTTCGCCTCAGCCGGAAGTGGAGAATTGGCCCTATTGACACCACCGCAGTTGCCGTCACCCGGCGACGGGCTGGTTATCGCACCCCAGATGCAAGATCCCACCGCTCCCGGTGGTCCAACGGCAGAGGTTGCCCGGATTGACTTCAGCGGCAACAGCGTCTTTAATACTGCACAGCTTGAGCAGGTTGTTGAGCCGTTGCTGAATCAATCCTACGACCTGGCGGGCATGCGCGATATCGCCTGGCAGATCACCCGCTACTATCAGAGCAACGGTTACCCCTTTGCCCGTGCTTTTTTGCCCGCCCAGACCTTGAGCGACGGCGCCTTGCGGATTGAGGTTGTCGAAGGACGCTATGGTCAAATTGTCACCCAGGGAGATGACAAGCTGGCCGCTAGTGCCCAGCGCCACCTTGGTAGCCTTAAGCCTGGGGACGTCATTGCCTCTGCCCCTTTAGAGCGCGCCACCCTGATTCTCGATGATCTGCCCGGCTTGCGCACCGCCCCTTTGATCCGACCCGGTCAGGAGCTTGGCAGCGGCGATCTGCTGGTGGCGGTCGAAGCCGATCAGCGCTATAGCGGTGATATCGCCGTGGATAATCATGGCAACCGCTACACCGGCGCATACCGCACCCGCTTGGGACTCAACATCAACCCCCTGCTGCTGGTCGGCGATCAATTACAACTGCGCGCGATGGTCACCAGCGAAACCCTGTTGTTTGGCTCCGCTACCTACAGCGTTCCCCTCGGCTATTCGGGACTGCGTGGCCAGGTGGGTTACGCCCATACCGACTACGAGCTCTGCAAGGAATATTCCTCCCTCGACAGTACCGGCAAGGCCCACATCACCAGCGCCGGTTTGAGTTATCCGCTGGTCCGCTCCCAGCGCAGTAACCTGACCTTGAGCGCCATCTATCAGCATAAACGCCTGACCGATGAAAGCCTCTCCGATCGCACCCGCCGTACCAGCGACAGTGTTCCCGTCAGTCTGTTGTTTGATCATCGTGACGGCCTCTTCGGTGCCGGCATCACCTACGGCAGCCTGACCTGGACCCCGGGACGGGTTAAATTCAACAATAATGTCACAGACCGCCCCGAGGGCACCTTCCACAAAATCACCCTTGATGTTGCCCGCTTGCAGCAGATCACCAGCAACCTGACCCTGTTTGCCCGCATCAGCGGCCAGAAGAGCGACAGCAACCTTGATTCATCGGAAGACTTCGGTGTCGGTGGGGTCTATGGGGTCAGAGCCTACCCCAGTGGCGAAGGCTACGGCGATCAGGGGGTTCTTGCCCAGATCGAACTACGCTACCGCATCAAGCAGCTCAGCCCCTATCTGTTCTATGACATCGGTCATGTCCGCATCAACAAGTTCGCTGACAGTGCCGACAATCATCGCCGTATTGACGGCGCAGGGATGGGTGTGCGCGCCAACTACAAAAATTTCACCACCGACATCGCCGTCGCCTGGGGTACCCGAGGTGGTGAGCCGCTGTCCGACAGCAAAGATCGTGACCCGCGAGTTTGGGCGACCTTGGGGTATAGCTTCTGACCTTAGAATGGCAGCATCAGGGCCGCGATGGCTGCAGTCATGCTGGTGGCCAGGGTTCCGGCGAGGAGTGATTTCAAGCCGAGGCTGACAATCTCGTGCCGACGCTCCGGGGCCATTGCGCCCATGCCACTGCGCGTGTGGGTATCAGGCAGAAGTGCGCCGAAGGTGCTCTCCTCAATTTCCGGAACCATGATCTTGGCGATCACCACCGAAGCCGGGGCGCTGATCAGCGATGCGGTCAGAATATGGCCCATGATATCCGGCAGAACCGGGCCGTAGCGTTCTCAAGCGCCAGTACTAATTTGTTCAGCATGAGAAACAGGCTCTGAAACAATTGCACATGAAACAGCAGGATGGCCAACAGCAGTTGCAACGCCAATCCAACAATGACTAACTTCACTGGAAAGCGGCGGCGCTGTTCACTGATCAACCAGGACAAGAGAATGAAGATGCCAAGGCCGAGAATAGGTTGAATGAGCATTTATGTGTCTCCGATTCAAAGACAGTTTCACGGAACCCTGTGTCTTTCACCGAAGGGCTGTCACAGAATACCGAATCGTTTAAGGCGACTTTCATATCAGGATTCAGACACAAAGCGGTCACTCCATAAAGTATTCAGCCGTCGTCTTGACCGACTTAATCCCAACCGAGATGGTCGAGCCATCGACCTTTCTACCGTGCAGGACAAACTCACTTAAGCCAACAGGATTGCTGCTCGGTCGTAGGTATAGCCAAGCCGGGTCCAGGGGTAGTGAAAATCATGTTCTCCTCACTTTTATATCCCCTCGTCATCCTCATGATCAGTTCCGCATGCTGCGGATAGCGATCGCAGAGATGCCCTGCTTGCGCCATCTCAAAATCGGCAAAAACGAATCCTGGGGCAACAGTGCATCCGACCAGTGCGAACCCTTCAGGCGCCAGCTCTGCCCCGAACCAGCAACCTGCCGGTACGACCACCTGGAACTGTTCCCCCGCCGCCGGGTTTGTTCCCAGGCGCAGCTCCTGATAACTGCCATCCGGCCACAGACAATGGATCTGCAGCGCTGAGCCGGCGTAAAAGTGCCACACTTCATCGGATTTGATGCGGTGCAGAACCGATATGTCACCGGACTCCAGCAGATAATAGATGGCAGTGGAGAAAGGCCGATCGCCTCCAAAACGCTCAGGCAAAGCACGGGTGGGCACCGTCTCGCTGGAGCGATAAGTCTCCCGGAACCAGCCCCCTTCCGGATGCCGGACAAGCTCCAGCCGCTTGATTAACTCCTGAACAGTGGCAGTGCACATGATCTAATTTCCTTCGATTGATGAATATTCATATCGCTTCAAGAATCCGATATCACCGGCTCTTGTATCGATTATTCCAGCTGGATGCCCACCAGCCGCCAATCGACTCCATACGAGGACACGCTCGTCCAGTACGCAATTTTGTCGACATCAGCGCCGCTAATGTCATCCCTTTTGAAGCGGTAAACACCGTCACCCTGCGGAGTAGCAGCTATCTTTTGCGCCAGCTCGACAAATTCGGTATAGGGCTGAAATATTTCTGAAGTGAAGATGTTAAGGCCAATCTGCGCCGGGTCGCTGTCGTAAAGGGTTCGTCCCTCCAGATCCATCACCGAGATAGCCAACTGTGTCCCCTTTACCAGAGGTTGAATGATCTCTCTCAGAAATCTTTCCGGCTTAAACAGGACGCTCAACGCACCGATAAACCGACCCTCAGCATTGACAACCGGATATTGCGCAACAACCGCGTCATCCCCCTCCACCGCACGAAAAACACCACTTAGTACCGGTTTATTAAGACTCAGCATCTGTTTGACCTGTTCCTGCGCTGAAATATCGGTACCTTCAACATGACGGTATGCGGCAGGCTCGATCATTTTCAGCACTCCGTGTGTATCGATGGTGGCGCAATTAACGGCATAGCTGACCTCCTGACAGAGCGCCGTTAAAATTTCCCTGGCATCATCACCGGTCAAACCAACTTCTCCGAGTTTTTCTGCTGCGGTGTTGATGCCAGAGTCAAGCCGCTCAAAGGCGGCTGTTACCTGCTGCTCGGCAATTGCCAGCTTGTCCGGCTGCGTTGCCGCCTGTGCGGTAGAGACAACAAACAGAAAACTAAAAATCACCAGACACAGTTTTTTCATAAAAACACTCCTCATGATATGTTGCCGACTCAAAGGGTGGGGGGTATTGCCGGGACGTCACGGCCCGACAGAGACCGGGGTCCAGCTGAGCTGCAACCTCGTTGATGACCTGCAGTTTTAGACTGCAGAGCAGATCATGTTCTGTCTTGGTCAACGAATAGCCGTGCTGCATACACGCCTTTTCCAGTGACTTTTTGGCCAAACGTCGGAATCGCTCGTCGGTCAACAGTCTTCCTAATACGCGTTCGACAGCATCCTGTGGCATGTCTCCCTTCTGCAGAAGATATCTGTCTGGATTTGGATAATCGTGTCCGGAAAACAACAACCGTTCACTTGTTTAGCGAAATCCGTGCCAAAAATTTTATCAAGTATTTTCAGGGATTAACTAAATATTGCGAAACGCACTTGTCCCTTGGGGGACAGGCTGTCCCCCAAGGGACAAGTGGTGGGATAGAAAAGGACAGGATCAATAAAACAGCTTGCGGGAGGCCTTCAGCAAACGGGCAGCAGAAGATTTATTGTTGTTACTCTGATTAAGGGCCCACTCTATGACCTGGCGGTTGACCGCAGCGAGTGAGAATTCTTCAGGGGAGAAGGTGAAATTAAGAGAAATACGCCCATGGTCCAACTCTTTATTGTTCCCTTGCTCCTGCTTTTGCAGTCGCAGGTGTTTTGGTTGAATCAGGTCGCCATTGGAGATGATGGCGGCGTATTCCAGCAGGTTTCGCAATTCACGGATATTGCCGGGCCAGTCGTAGGCGAGGAGTTGATCAAGGGCTGCCTGTGAAAGACCAGGCTGTTTCTTGCCCTGGTGCTGTCGGAAAATATTCAGAAAAAATTCCGCCAGATGGGGAATGTCTTCGCGTCGCTCACGCAAGGGGGGGATCGTGATAGGAAAGACGTTCAGGCGATGGTACAGATCGCGGCGGAAGCTCCCCTCAAGGCAGCATTGATCAAGGCTGCGGTGGGTAGCGACAATGACCCTGAAATCGGCAGCTACCTGGGTATCGGAGCCCACTTTTTCATAGATCCGTTCTTCCAGCAAACGCAGCAGCTTGGGCTGCAGCGACAGGGGCATATCACCGATTTCATCGAGGAACAGGGTGCCGCCTTGCGCCCGACAGCATTTGCCGCCACGGTCACGGTCTGCGCCGGTAAAGGCTCCTTTGACATGGCCGAACAGTTCACTTTCAAGCAGGGTTTCCGGGATGGCAGCGCAGTTGACGGCAACAAAGCTGGTTAGGTTATGCCCGCCGGCGACGTGAATGGCTCGTGCCAGCACCTCTTTCCCCACGCCACTTTCACCATAGATGGCAATGGTGGTGCGAGCAGAAGCAGCAACCTGCTGGGCCACGGCGAGGGTTTCCCCCATGACCGATGAATCTGAGCTGATGTTCTGGAAGCTGTACTGCTCCCGCTCGCAATTCACCATGCGCTCGTAGTTAACGCGCAGCTGTGCATGATCGAGCAGGCGCTTTACGACAATCAACAGCTCTTCCCAGTTCAGTGGTTTCAGCAGATAATCATCCGCCCCTTCTTTCATCGCAGCTACGGCACTGTCGACGCTGCCGTGAGCGGTAATCAGAACAAATGGCAATTGCGGATAACGCGCGCGGATCTGATACAGCAGCTCAAGTCCGTCCATCTCCGGCATGACCATATCGGACAGCACCAGGTCAAAGGGGGACCGTTCCACTGCCGCCAAGGCTTCGGTTCCACTGGCCACACAGGTCACCTGGTAGCCGCCATCATCCAGGTACCCCTTGACCATGAAGCGGAAGCTCTGGGTATCGTCAACCACCAGTATGCGTGCACCAAGGCTCATACGGTTTTCTCCTGCAGTGATTTAAGGTCGCCAGCAACGATGGCAGGAAGTTGCTCCACCATCGTGCGTAATTCTTCAACGGTTGCCGTGGACGCATGGTCATGAAGCCAGGCCGCCAATTCAACCGGAGCCCGGTATGCCAGATGTCCATACAACCCTTTCAAGGTATGCGCTACGCGGCCCAATTCGTGACGGTCACCTCGTTCGAGGGCGGCGCGCAGGCAGCGCAGTTGCGTGTCAATATCTGTCAGCAACAAATGCTGATAATTGTGAATACGCTCGGGGTTGTTGTTAAGACCGGTCAGGGCCTGTGCTGTCAACTGGAACGTCTGGTTTGAAGAGATATTATTGACTCCTTCAGCCTGCATCCCGATGGCTTGCGCCAATTGTTCCGGGATCACCGGTTTTGGCAACACGGCACTGATGCCTGCAGCATAGCAGGCCTCGCGGGTGGCTTTATCGGTATCGGCGGTGATGGCGATGATCGGCACCGCAGCGTCTGAGCGCTTTTGCTCCTGCAACCGTATTCTGCGGGCCACCTCGATACCATCGATGCCCGGCATGCGGATATCCAACAGAATCAGATCAAAAGGCTGCTGCGCCGCCAATGCCAGCGCTTGTTGACCATCTTCAGTCAGTGAGACCCGATGTCCCCATGAGGTCAGGATGTCACCCAGTAGTTGCCGGTTAAAGCTGTTATCCTCGACCACCATCATGGACGATGGGGGAAGAGTTATCGGGGCGGCAAAACGCTCTTCGGGCAAGGGATCTGCTTCCTGAAGGGGTAAGTCGACCACAAAACAACTGCCGGCCCCTTCCGTACTCTTAACCGTAATCGTCCCCTTCATTAATTCCACCAGGCTGTTGACAATCGCCAACCCCAGACCGGTGCCGCCAAATTTACGCGAAATGCTTGGATCAAGCTGATGAAACGGGCTGAAGATATTCGCCAAAAAGGATTCAGGGATACCGATGCCGGTGTCCTGCACCTCAAAGCGGATAAACTGATCCGTGCCCTGGTCATGGCGGCTGATGGTGTAGGAGACTTCTCCGCTTGCAGTAAATTTCAGGGCATTGGCAAGCAGATTGGTCAGGATCTGGCGCAGACGGATCGGATCACCCAGAATCCAGCTTGGGATGCTGTCGTCTATAGTGACCCGAAAGGCCAACATCTTCTGCGTTGCCAGGTGATGGTACTGGTCTTCAAGGCTGGCGATCAGCTGACGCAGATTGATAGGCATCGCCTCAAGCTCCAATCGCCCGGCATCGGTCTTGCTGATATCCAGGATGTCATTGACCAGATCCATCAGGGCACGGGAGGATTGTTCCAGGATCGACAGGTACTGATTGATTTTGGCAGGATCTGTTGCTTTGCTCGCCAGGGTGCTGAAGCCTACCAGGGCATTGAGCGGTGTGCGGATCTCATGACTAATGGTAGCGAGAAATTGACTCTTGGCTTTACTCGCTTCTTCAGCCGCAGCCCTGGCCCGGCGGGTCTCATCCTCTGCCCGCTTGCGCTCGGTGATTTCCCTGGTGATCCCATGAAAGCCAATGGTTTTACCGTTTGCGTCACGCTCAGCGGAGTAGCGAATTTCTGCCCACAGCCAGCTGCCATCCTTGCAGCGATGTTCCGCCTCAAAGGTTATGATGTCCGTTTGCATTCCGCGCTGTTCTGCCTCAAGACGCTGTTGCGCCATTTTTTTTACCGCCGCAATCCCTTCCTCGTTAAACATCTCAAACACATGGCGACCAATGATTTCGTCAGCTTTGTAGCCACGAAGCCGTTCATCCGCCGGACTGATATAGGTAAAGCGATACTCACTGTCCAGCCGCCATACTACATCAGAGGCGTTTTCAGTTAACAGGCGGTATTTTCTCTCGCTCTCATGCAGCGCTTCTGAAATCTGCCGCTGTTCGGCAATTGTTCTTTGTAGTTCATCACTGATGCGTTTGAGTTTGCTGTTTGCTTCGCAAAGTTCAGCTGATTGCTTTGCAAGCTGTGTTTCGAGTTGCCGGATGATCTGATGGTCGTTTGTTTCCATTAAGCGGTGCCTGCTTGTAAGATGTCGGTTAGCTTTGCGGTTCAGGCTCCGATACCCGAACGCTTATGGGTGTTATTGGGCCCAGTGGGTGATCCTTGGGGAATCGTGCTTCCGGAGTGATATAAGTGAACATGGCCTGCTGTTTTTTCTTCTTCGCACTTAACAGTGTCCCTTGAAATCGTCTTATCATGCGTGGAGCATATCAAACTCAAAGGGCCAATCCTAGTAATTTGAAAGTGTTGATAAAATGACATTTTCAACAGCCTGTTATAGGTTCCCCTGATCGCTGCCACATTGGCTGCACGGATATCGGCATGAACGCCTGCGGATTCCGGAGGGATCCGGCCACCGATTCCGCTGCAAACTGGACCGCCTGTTCCAGAGCAAACTGGACCAGTCATTCCGCTGTAAACTGGATCACTGATTCCAATCCAAACTGGGCCTCTGTCAGAACGTCGACGGAATTCGCCGCCTCAATCCTTTCGCTGGGGTCTGATCCCTCACTGGGCCAAGGATGCCGACAGCGCCCGCGAGTCACTCAAAGACCCCTACCGCTTCGATTGGTGAAGGACTACAGCGTCAAATTGCTCTTTCTATGTCTGGTGTCTTCCGATCTGGCGGCGGCGGAAATCGAGGAGAGTACTAAAAGATCTCTTCGCGAAGGCTTTCGTTTGAGGAGTCTGCCGCTTCTCGCCAATGTTGAAAAAGCGCTCAAGCGGGCGGCCAAAACGGCACAGCTCATTTTTGTGCCCTATTGACTCGTGCCTTGATAATGAATACTGTGGTGAGCATAAAGAATCTTGGTGATCACCATAGAAGTCAAAAGAGGTTGGTTATGTCTTCACGAAAACGAACTTACTCCCGCATAACCCGAGATGCAACAGAACTCTTGGGAAAACTCATCCGGCTCAGGAGAAAAGAGCGCAAAATGACAGAGAACGACTTAGCCGGCAGGGCAGGGATATCCAGAAGGACCTTGCAAAAAATCGAGCAAGGTGACCTGAAGGTAGAGGTTGGTCTGTTTTTCGAGGTGGCCACCTTGGTGGGGGTCAATCTGTTCGGCGACCACCCACCGGCGATTTCAATGCATCTCTCACAAATTAACGACAAACTTGCCCTGCTACCCCAAAGCGTTCGCACACCTGTGAAGGTTGATGATGAATTCTGAGTATTCCGAAGTATTTGTGTGGATTTGGCTTCCCGAAGAAACAATGCCGGTGGTGGCGGGAAAACTCACCTCCCTAGGCCGGGCATATAACTTCAACTACGGTAAAAGCTATCTGCAACGCGATAACGCAATTGCAATTTACGACGCCGAACTGCCCCTACGCCCGGGTCTAATCCCCCTGCTTACGGGCCTTAGTATTCCCGGCTGTTTGCGGGATGCGGCACCAGATGCTTGGGGGCGCCGTGTAATATTAAACAAGAGATTCGGGCACAAAGGGACTGGTGTTGATCCAGCAGCCCTCGGTGAACTCACGTATTTTATTGAGTCGGGGTCTGACCGCATCGGAGCTTTGGATTTTCAACTCTCGCCTACGCAGTACGAACCTAGACAACCCACTGGTGCATCACTTGAAGAACTTGCTGAGGCAACAGAACGAGTAGAAAAGGGCATACCGTTGACAGAGGAGCTTGCTCAAGCTCTGCAACATGGCACATCCATAGGAGGAGCGCGGCCCAAAGCCGTTGTTCAGAATGATACTCAGAAATTCATCGCTAAGTTTTCCGCCTCTTCCGACCTCTATTCCGTGGTCAAGGCAGAGTTCATTGCCATGCGCCTAGCTGCTATTGCGGGATTGAATGTGGCACCGGTTTCGTTGCAGAGCGTCGCTGGCAAGGATGTATTGCTTGTGGAGCGATTTGACCGGACGGCTACATATAAAGGATGGCAGCGCAAGAGTATTGTTTCGGCATTGACCATTTTGGAACTGGACGAAATGATGGCCCGCTATGCTAGCTACGAAATCCTAACTGAGCATATTAGAACTAAATTCAAGGATGCGCCCACGACACTTAGGGAGTTGTTTTCACGCCTCGTCTTCAACATCCTAGTTGGCAATACCGATGATCATGCCCGTAACCACGCAGCTTACTGGGACGGACAGATGCTATCGCTTACCCCCGCTTACGACGTTTGCCCACAATCTCGGCATGGGCAAATTGCCTCTCAGGCAATGCTGATCATAGGTAATGATCGATCAAGCAGGATTGGTACCTGTCTGGAAGCCGCGCATAATTTTCTGATCTCGGAAGAGGAAGCCATGCAGATTGTTGAGAATCAGATAGTCTGCATAGTGGAGAATTGGCCCATGGTCTGCGACGAGGCCTCTTTAAGTGAAGTAGATCGGAATCTTCTTTGGGGAAATCAGATTCTAAACCCATTCGTTTTCGATGGTTTAGAATCTGCCAACCTGCAGGACATTGCAAATACTACAAATCGTAAACAGTAGATCAAAGTTCAGTTGTCCTCGCTTCTAGCAGATCCAGCATCGAAAGCTCTGTTTGCCGCAAACCCTCATGCAAGGCGAACTCACGATCAATCTTTCCGAGTTCCGGCGCGAAGCCCGCCTTATGAAGTAGACGAGGGCTAAGCAAAGAAAAAAGCTATCAGCTAGGGGAGTGCTTGGTATAACTCAAAATTTTGAAGGAGGGATCGCAGCGGCTTACCCCGGATTCTTCCATGACAAAGGAGGCGTTCAATAGCCCGAGCGCCTCCCTTGACCTATTTCTCGTCTCATATCAGCAAAACATTAATTGCCGAACATTATGGCATCAGCCGCTCATCAGTCTATCGGTTGTATGCGGAGAACCGATCGCAGGCTGTCTGAAAAATTGCGCATTACACGAAACGCCCGCGGGGTCGTTATCGCGGGCGTTTCGTATTCTATAGAGAGTGACATTTGAGTCTCAAGCTGTAAACTCTCTGAAAGCGAGGCTGCTAACACATGACGTCAGAGAATAGACCGAAAACCGAACAGAAATCCCAATGGGACAAGGTGTTCCTTGAGGAGATAGCCTTCTTCGGACAGGAGCCCGGTGACGTTGCGAAAAAATCCCTGGAACTATTCCGGCGCGAGGCGGTGCGCTCGGTGCTGGAGCTTGGCTGCGGGACACAGCCGGTTGCGTGCAGGGCTGTGCATCGATCATGCGGGACGTGACGGGGCAGTGGAAAAAGGAAAAAGAACTGCGCAAGCGCCTGGCCGCCTGCAAAGAAGCGAGCGGAGCCCCTGCCTAGTCGCGCGCGATTGGAAAAATTGGTCCGTTAGGGCGAGGAAAAATTATGGCGAGGAAAAAGGTTGCCATCGTGGGCATGGGATTTGGGGGGATTCGTGCGGCACGTATTCTGGCAGGCCATGGACTCGATGTCACTCTCGTGGACCGGAACAATTATCACTTGTTCCAGCCGCTGCTCTACCAGGTGGCAACCGCCGGTCTCGAACAGGAATCCATCGCTTATCCCATACGTGCCATGGCTCGACACTGGCCAGATACCCGTTTCCTTCTGGCCGAGGTCACTGCCATCGATATCGACGCTCGCCGAATACGGACGGTCACTGGAGACATATCGTACGACTATCTGGTTGTCGGAGCCGGAAGCATAACAAATTTCTTCGGTCTGCAATCCGTTGAACGCCACGCTTTCGATCTCAAGGAACTGGCACATGCGGAAGAGTTGCGCAACCATATCCTGACCGCCTTTGAACGGGCGGTCAGGGAGCCGGACCCTGCCAGAAAACGTGCTCTGATGACTTTCGTAATCGTCGGGGGGGGACCGACCGGCGTCGAATTCGCCGGGGCCCTTATCGAGTTGGTCCATTTCGTTCTCGCTAAGGATTACCCGGAACTCAGTACACAGGCGGCCAGAGTGGTGCTAGTGGAGGCCAACGATCAGCTATTGGCAGCCATGCCTGAAAAACAGCGCCTGTATACACTTAAGAAGCTGCGCAGCATGTCGGTGGAGGTCCTACTCAACGCGAGCGTGGTCGACGCTAGCCAGGAGCGGGTGACTCTCGCGGACGGGGCGGTCATCCCGGCCCACACCCTGTTCTGGTCGGCGGGCGTCAAGGCGGCCCCGATAGCCGCTCATCTGGGGACCTCTCGAAAACACGGAGGGCGCGTTCCCGTCGAACCGGATCTCTCCCTGCCAGGTCATCCGGAGGTTTTTGTCATCGGCGATATGGCTTATCTGGAACAGGACGGCTCTGCTCTCCCCATGACAGCTCCTGTCGCCATGCAGATGGGAATCTACGCGGGGAAAGCGATTCTGGCCAGAGAAGATAGACAGTCTCTGCGGCCTTTCCATTATCGAGATAAAGGGAGTATGGCCACGATTGGCCGCAGCGCTGCCGTCGCCAGCGCTTTCGGCATGCAATTTCGAGGTCATTTGGCCTGGCTGGTCTGGTTGCTGTTGCATCTTTATTACCTGATTGGTTTTCGCAATCGTACTGTCGTCATGCTCAACTGGATCTGGTATTACTGGTTCCATGAACGTCAGGTTCGGCTGATTACCCGGCGGCGATCCTCTCCGTAAAAGCCCTTGTCCCACACACGAGACGGTGGCTTGCTCGAAGGCCCGCATATTTTGTTGAAAAACCAGGTTGCAAAGCCCGCACCGCCGACCGCACCGCCTGCCGCCATATTTTCGAGCGCCAGACGGGCAAGGTGTATCTCTATCGATGCAATGGGGTGCGAAAGTTGAGCCATTAATATATATAATCGTAGATTAAATGAGGATGGCTTCGTTATGAAAATTAAGATAATTCTTTCAGATGACCCTAAAAGCATGCGTGAGTGTCCTGACAATTTTGTGTGATTCTGTACTGTATTTCTGTACTGTATTCCTGACAGACAGAAATGGATGAAAATGTTATTTGAATGCAAAAAGGGGACGCGATGCAAAGCAGGGTCATTAGTGGATGTCAAAAACAATAAGAGCATTTCGGCTGCGGCCAGACTGCGGCGACTAGGGAAGAAAACGTGAAGGATAAAACGTCTGACGTGGAATTAATGACTGGTGAGACACAAAGACTCCTTCACGAACTTGAAGTCAGCCGAGCCGAACTGGAGATGCAAAATGTGGAGCTTCGTCAGTCCAGGGATGATGCGGAGAGGTTTCTTGAAAAATACTCCGACCTCTACGAATTTGCTCCGGTAGGCTACTTAACCCTTGACCGTAAAGGAACCATCACCTCCGTAAACCTCAGAGGCGCGAGCTTGTTGGGTGTTGCACGCCCTCGTCTGCTCGGCCAGCGTTTTGGATCATTAATTACGGGCCAAGACGGTCAAATTTTTACAGAATTCCTCGAATACTCATTTTGCAACCAGGATAAAACATCTTGCGAAGTCGCATTGAAAAACGAGGAAAATCGTTCGTTTTTCGTACAACTCGAAGCCATGGCAACTATTTCGGGGGAGGAGTGCGGACTTGCTCTGTTAGACATCACCGAACGCAAACTTGCCGCGGCAAATATGCGCGAATATGCAAGTCGACTGATAGCAATGGAGGAGCAGCTCAGGGTTAAACTTGCCGCGGAGTTGCACGACGAGATATGTCGCGATCTGACGGTCCTTGGCTTGAATATGGCGATCATCAACGACGCCATGACCGCTACCGCGCCGAAGAAACTCATTTCAAGAATCAAGGACTCAGTAAAAATAGTCAAAGGCATAAGCCACACAGTCAGAAACATAATGGTGGGCCTTCGACCGCCGATGCTGGACGATTTTGGCCTGCTGGCCGCCGTGCGCTGGCACGCTGATCTGTTTTCAAAACGCACAGGCGTTGAGGTTTCTATCCAAGCTGACGAACCTTTCCCACGGTTTATGGTTGAAAAGGAAACAGCTCTCTTTCGCATATCGCAAGAGGCCCTCATGAATGTTTCCAAGCATGCAAATACACAGACCGTGACGATTATGCTGAAAAACACAAACGGTATCATTTTGTTTGATATTGTAGATCAAGGAAAAGGGTTTTTAGCTGAAAAATCATCACTTAACCAGACCGGTTGCGGATGGGGAATGACAATTATGCGTGAGCGTGCCGAGTTGAATGGTGGACATTTCCATGTAGATTCTGCACCTGGAAAAGGCACCAGGATTTCTGTTGTAATGCCCTCGGAAGTTATGTAAATGCCGATAAGAATCCTACTTGCCGATGACCATGCAGTCGTACGGGAAGGCCTCCGGACGCTACTCGAAGCTCAGGGCGATATGAAAGTTGTCGGTGAAGCCGGAAACGGTCGCGAAGCGCTGAATAAAGCTGTATTGCTGAACCCGAATATTATCCTTATGGACATCGCGATGCCGGAAGTAAGTGGGATCGACGCGACGCGAATGATACTCTTGCAAGTACCTGCGGCCAAAATACTTGTTCTTTCCACGTATCATACCACTGAGTATGTAAGTCGCGCGATGCAGGCCGGGGCTCGGGCCTTTATCCACAAGGCATCGGCGGGATTCAGCGTTGTCAATGCGGTACGAGCGGTCATGAAAGGCCGTCTATATTTCAGTGATGAAATTGTTGCACCGAAATTAAAACGCACCGGGAGTCCGGTTTGCCCTAAAACGCCCCTGGAAAGCTTGAGCCGACGTGAACGCGAGACCTTACAGTTGGTCGTGGAAGGTAATACGAATGCAACGATTGCCGAAAAACTTAATGTCTCTCAAAAAAGTGTTGAAACCTATCGCAGCAGGCTTATGGTGAAACTTGACATCGATAACGTTCCCGCCCTGGTCATCTTCGCACTTCAGCACGGCGTCATCTCCCTTCCATGAAACCTGTTTTCGTCAGCTAGGTTACTGATTCTCGCTTAGGTTCATAGAAACCGATCCCATACCACTGCCCCTCTCCAGTCCCAGCCAATATTTTCTGTCGTTCACCATCATCTCCCTGCAAAAAAAACCTATGTTTGTACTGTTTACCTGACAGACAGTCATTCGGAATTAAACTAATTTCATTTAAAATATGCAGCCTTCCGGCAGCAAAACCTTAAGGAGATTATTCCATGGCCCTGGTGAAAAAATCTAACGCCCAGTTTCAAGGCACTTCCACCACTGAAGGTAAAACCTCTGCCGTTGCCGCCCGCGAGGCTGAGGCACAGCGCAAGAAGGCCCGCACCCTGGCCAAGCAGCAACAAGCTGCCGAGCGGATTGCCGCCGCCACGGGTCAGTTGTCCGCAGGGATCAATGAAGCAGCTTCCGCATCAGAAGAGTTAAAGCGCGCCTCCGACCAGATTGCAGCAGGCGCTGAAGAAGCTTCCGGCGCTGCCCAGGAATGCCTGGCCGCCTTCAAGCAAGTGGCGGTCGCCATTACCCGACAGTTGCAAAATGCAGAAGTAAGCCAGACCAAGGCTGAGGGAACACAGCAACTGGTTGCCAGAACCAGCGGTGATATCAGCCTGATGGTGACCAATGTCGGCGTTGCTGCCCAGCGTCAGAACGCTTCGGTACAGTTGGTGGCGGAACTGGAAAAACAGGCTGCCAACATTGGCGAAATCATCAAAGCGGTGGTGCGCATTGCCGACCAGACCAACCTGCTGGCCTTAAACGCCGCCATTGAAGCGGCGCGGGCCGGAAAACATGGCAAAGGCTTTGCCGTGGTGGCTGATGAAGTGAGAACCCTGGCCGAAACCTCCGAAAAAAGCGCCAAGCAGATCTCGGACCTGGTGGGACAGATCCAGCAGGAAGTACAAGTCATTGCTGAAGGGATCAGCAGTTCAGCCAAGAGTGTGGAAGGTGAGGTTGAAAACGGCAAGATCATTTCCCAGCAACTGGATCAGGTACGGCTTGACGCCCAGGAGATCGTTAAAGGCGTTGTGGAGATCGCCACGGGTGCAGCCCAATCCAGTGTTGCGGCAGAGCAGGCCCTGAAAGGTACCGAGGCCATTGCCGCAGCAGCAGAGGAACAATCAGCCGCATCGGAAGAGTCGTCCAAAACCGTTGACGAACAGACCAAAGCTTTAGCTGAGTGTGAGCAAACCGCTAAGAGCCTCTCGGAGTTAACCGAAGACCTGAAAAATTCTACCGATGTGGCCAAAAGCGCCGAGGAAGTTGCCTCAGCCGCCGAAGAGCTTTCCTCTGCCGTGTCGGAAATCAACCGCTCCGGCACCCAGATCATGGTGGCCATTGAGCAGATTCGTAAGGGAGCCGAAGTCCAGTCCTCGGCCTCAGAAGAATCAGCCGCTGCCATCTCCCAGATCGAAAAGGGAGCAGAGATCGCTCAGAACCGCGCCACCAACGGCGTGGAAAAAATTGCGGCCATTAAAAACCTGCTGGACACCAACAAAACCTCCGTTGACTCACTGATAGCAGGTATTTCCGCATCCGCCGCCAGTTCACGGGACAGCATCAGACAGATCAAGGAACTGGAACTGGTTGCCCGACGCATCGACAAGATCGTCGACGCCATCACCACTGTTTCCATCCAGACCAACATGCTGGCGGTAAACGGCTCCATCGAAGCGGCCCGGGCCGGCGAATTTGGCAAGGGTTTTGTGGTGGTGGCCACCGATATCCGCAACCTGGCCCATGATTCCGCTGAAAATGCCGACCGGATCAAGGATCTGGTCAAGGCGGTGCAGGATCAGATCGGCATGGTAGGGCGCGACCTGGACGAGATTGTCGCCACCGCCAATGCTGAAGTGGAAAAGGCCAAATCCTCAACAGCCAACCTGATCCTGATTGAAGACGACATCGCCACGGTAGAAAGCGGTCAGAAAGAAATTCTGTCTGCCTCCACCGAGATCGCCGTTGCCATAGGCCAAGTGAAAAAAGGGATCGAGCAGATCGCCTCGGCCGCCCAGGAAGCCGACAAGGCAGCAACCGAGTCAGCCACAGCAGCCAAGCAGCAGTCCCAGGGTGCAGAAGAGTTGGCAGCTGCCATAGAAGAGATTGCTTCCCTTGCCGACGAACTGCAAAGCGCCTGATAGGAGTGTGACAACATGACAACAGTTAAGCTGGAAGAACCGGAAAATCGGGAACATACCGATAATGATGAAAGCGATGATACTCAGGACTCCGATACCCGTCAGTTTGTCACCTTCATTGCCGGAGATGAGGTCTTTGCTGTGGACATGACGCCGGTTCAGGAGATCATCCGGGTACCGGACGTGGTGCGGGTTCCGTTGGCCCCGCACACTCTGGAAGGACTGGCCAATCTGCGTGGCAAGGTGCTGCCAATCATCTCCCTGCGCCGCATTTTCGGCTTCGATGAATGTGACTACAATGATTCAACCCGGGCCATCGTCATTGATCTCGGCCAACCGCTAGGGTTTGTCGTTGACCGGGTCGCAAGTGTTGTTGGTGTGGAAACGGGCAAAATTGAAGGAGTGGAGTCCATCCGCAGTACGGTGAACACCGAACTGCTCTCCGGGCTGATCAAGGATGTTGGCGGACACGCCATGATCATGGTGCTGGATTTTGCCAAACTGATCGCTCAAGAGTTTGCGGAGATAGCAGCTGTTTCCAAAAACTCGGACCTTTCCACGACCCGTTCGCAAACAACGGAAGCAGACGACGAGAAGAGCGACGACGAATTACAACTGGTCAGCTTTGAAGTGGCCGGTCAAGAATATGCCATGGCCATCGAAGATGTACAGGAGATCGTCCAGATTCCGGAAGAGATCATCCATGTGCCCCATGCAGAATCCCATGTCATGGGGGTCATGACCCTGCGTAACCGGCTGTTGCCCCTGGTCAATCTGCGCCGCATGTTTGATTTGCCCAGCCGCGAAAACGACGACCATAGCCGTATTGTTGTGGTGTCATTGGGAGCATCGTCGGTTGGCGTCGTCATGGATAGCGTCAATGAAGTTTTAAGGGTGGCAAAGACAGATGTGGACGCCATGCCGGGTCTTTTGGCCCGTGATGGTGATCTTGCGGACATTACCGAGATCTGCCGTTTGAATAATGGCAAGCGCCTGGTGTCAATCATCTCGGCCAACAACCTGTTTCGGCATTCCGCTGTGAAGGAGGCCATGACAACCGTGGAAACGATGGATAACAACAAGAATCCGGGGCACGACCCGGATAACGATGAACTGACTTCTGACGATGATGAGCAGGTGGTTGTGTTTCGGCTGGGTAAGGAAGAGTTCGGGGTGCCGATCGACAGTGTCCAGGAAATTGTCCGGGTACCTGAAGAGCTGACCCATGTGCCCAAAGCCCCCCCATTTGTGGAAGGGGTTATCAACCTTCGCGGTTCGGTGCTGCCGGTGATTGATCTGCGACGTCGCCTCGGCATGCCGGCGGTTGAACGTTCTGATAGGCAGCGTGTCATGGTGTTCCTGATTTCCGACATAAGAACCGGTTTTATCGTGGACCTGGTGGCCGAAGTACTCAAAATCCCCAAGAACGCCATTGAGCCGGCGCCGATGCTTTCCAGTGAACAGGCACGACTTGTGGCGCGCATGGCCAATCTTGAAAAACTGAAACGGATGGTTCAAATGATTGAACCTTCTCACCTGATCGACAGCGGTGATATGGCGCAGTTGGCTCAATTGGGAGGGTAACAATCTATGATCAAACTTCTCATTGTTGACGATTCAGCCCTGATGCGACGTCTGTTGAATACGCTGTTCCAGGCTGAGGGCGATTTTACGATCCAGATAGCGCATAACGGCAAAGAGGCAGTGGCGCTGAATCGTGACTTTATGCCCGATGTGGTGACCCTGGATATCAACATGCCGGAGATGGACGGCATTACCGCCCTGTCACTGATTATGGCGGAACGACCCGTGCCGGTGGTCATGGTCTCGTCCCTCACGGAAAAGGGGGCCCTGGCAACCTTTGAAGCCCTGCATCTGGGAGCTGTTGATTATGTGACCAAGCCTGGAGGGACAATTTCATTATCCCTTGAAGAGATCAGTAAAACGTTGATCAGCAAAGTGCGCGCAGCGGCCGGATCCAAGGTCAAAGGTAAGTCTTCGGCGAGGGGCCTAGCTCAGCGCTTGCGTGAAGAACGGGAAAAACCACCGACACGGCAACCGGTCATCCGACGTGGACCGGGTAACGAGGGGTTGGTGATCATCGGTGTTTCCACCGGTGGCCCCCGGACTCTTGAAGATGTTCTGCCTCTGTTGCCGGCGGACTTTCCCTGGCCGGTATTGGTGGCCCAGCATATGCCGTCTACATTTACCCGCCCTTTTGCCGACCGTATGAACGGTTTGTGTCCTCTTGCGGTTGTGGAAGCCAGCCAACCGATGCCTGTGGAGCCGGGAAAAATCTATATCGGCAAGGGCGGAGCGGACATGGTGCTGGGAAACCGCAGCGGCACATTGACGGTATTAGCCAAACCGGAACACAAAGACTACATGTGGCACCCTTCGGTGGAACTTCTGGGGCGTTCCGCTCTTGAATGTTGCGATCCATCTCGTGTGGTCGGGGTGATGCTGACCGGCATGGGGCACGACGGCGCTGATGTTTTTGCCGAGATAAAAAAACGGGGTGGGCGCACCATTGCCGAATCAGAAGAATCGTCCGTGGTTTTCGGGATGCCTGCCGAACTGATCGCACGGGGCGGGGCAAGCATTGTATTACCTTCGGATAAGGTGGCGAGACAACTGATCACCTGGGCTGGACGGTAAGCTGGATGCAAATATCGATGATGCTTTTTAGATTTTGAATAGTATTTAAAATCACTAAAGGAACAAAATGGCATTCATTAAACAGCAATCGAGCCAAATAATAGAACAGAATGAGCGAAAACACGATCGTGACTGCGCCAATCTGGTACTACAGCTTTCCGATCCCAGTCCAACAGCAAGGCGCTGGGCGGCGCGGGATCTGGCTGATTGTCCCGATTCTTCCGGCGCTCTTGTAGAACAATTACAGCGCGAACAGGACAGCTCGGTACGGGGAATAATCCTCACGACCCTTACACACTTGGGTGACGAGGAAGCTGTTTCAGGGCTGGTGAACTGTCTGCGCAGCGAAGACGCTTCGTTGCGCAACGAGGCGATTGAGGCTATGAAATTTTTACCTTCTGAAGTTGCGCCCATCATGGGCCAGCTACTCAAAGATCCGGACCCGGATGTGCGCATTTTTGCGGTCAATGTCCTTGAGTCACTGCGGCACGAACAGGTTGAGGAGTGGTTAAGAGAAGTTATTGAACATGACGCCCATGTCAATGTTTGTGCTTCAGCAGTAGATCTGCTTGGTGAAGTCGGGTCCACATATTCATGGGAAGCCTTGGAAAATCTGAAAGTAAGGTTTCCAGACGAACCATTCATCAGCTTTGCGGCCGACCTGGCCCTGAAGCGCATCCGTAGCACCTGACCCAATATGATTACGAAAACGATCAGTCAGGAAGAATTCTTGAAATTCAGGGAGTTCTTCTATCGTAAGACCGGCATCCAGTTTGAGGATTCAAAACGCTACTTCGTGGACAAGCGCCTGATCGAGCGAATCGAGGAAACGGATTCCGGCAATTTCCGCAATTATTTCATCACCCTGCGCTTTGAGGCGACCGGTGAGGAGTTTCAGAAGCTGACCAACCTGATGACGGTCAACGAGACCTATTTTTTTCGGGAGGAATACCAGTTCAAGTGTCTGGTGAACTCCATACTTCCGGAGATAACGGCAATCAAGAAAAACAAAGGACCGGTTCGAATCTGGTCGGTACCCTCTTCGTCAGGGGAAGAGCCGTACTCCATCGCCATGTATTTATTGGAATACTGGTCCGGCATCAACCAGTGGGATGTCGAGATCATCTCGTCTGATATCGATACCAGCATCATTGCTCAGGCGCGTCGCGGATATTTTTCAGACCGTTCGGTAAAGACGCTTCCAAAGAAGCTGCTTGAAAAATATTTCCGTCACAGTGGTGACGGGTTTCAAATAAGCGAGGACTTAAGGCAGTCAGTTGAATTCACCAAGGTCAATCTGATGAAACCGTCCGATGTGCGCGGTTACCGGGGTTTTGATGTGATCTTCTGCCGCAATCTGTTGATCTATTTTGATGATCTGTCACGTCGTCAGGCAGCTGATACTTTCTTCGACGCCTTAGCTCCTGGTGGTTTTCTCTGTCTTGGACATTCGGAATCCATGAGCCGTATTTCTTCGCTGTATCAGGTCCGCAAATTTTCTGATGCAGTGGTGTACCAAAAACCCATGGAGGTTCAATGAAACGGATCCTTATCGTTGATGACGCTGCTACGATGCGTATGTATTACCGCAGTATTCTTGAAGGATCCGGCTATCAGGTCCATGAAGCGGTAAATGGTATCGAAGCGATGGAGAAGTTTCTACAAGAGCCCTTTGACCTGTGCATCGTTGACGTCAACATGCCAAAGCAGGACGGATACAGTTTTTTAAGCGAACTGCGCAGCAGAGATATTTCCCAAGCTCCGGCACTGATGATCTCTACTGAAGCTGCTGCCAGTGACAGAACACGCGCCTATGCAGCGGGAGCGAATCTCTATCTGGTTAAACCGGTCAAGCCGGATGAGTTGCTGACCAATTGCCGCCTGTTGCTCGGGGAGGCTAAGCCGTGAACCCATTGCTTGAACAATTTATTTCCGAGTCTCGCGAGTCGCTGCAGGGTATCGCCGAAAAACTGATGCAGCTGGAGAAAGAGCCGAAGAGCAATGTTCTGATGACGGAACTATTCCGCTTTGTCCACACTCTGAAAGGGAACAGCGGCCTCTTCGACCTGCCTGAATTGACTCGGGTACTGCATGCTGGTGAAGATCTGATGGATGCCGTACGCAACGGCAAGGTGGCCTATTCGCCCAACCTGGCTGACCGGTTACTCGATGCCATGGACTTTGTCGGTGTGCTCTGCGACGAAATTGAAACCCAAGGTAACACAGATGTCAAACATGTCAAAAATTCCGTCCATCTGGCGGAGGGCTTGCGTCAGCTGATTGTTGTTAAAATGGTACACGCCGAGGGCGTCAGCGGCACAGTGGCCGAGGTGGTTCCGATTCTGCCCGGAGATGACACTTCTTCAATCCAGTTGCCGCTGGCAGATCTCCCGGAAGAGACCCGGATGAGAGCATACCGGGCTTCCGTCACAGGTGAACCCCTTTATTGGATTGCCTACAGTCCGGTTGAAGAGTGTTTTTTCCAGGGCGACGACCCATTTTACCAGGCTCGCCAGACACCGGGAATCCTCTGGGGAGGGATAACGGCACGCACTTCCTGGCCAACACTTGCCGAGTTGGATCCCTATTGCTGCGTGCTTGATTTCAGCATTCTCAGTAAGGCGCCGTTAGAGGATCTTCAAGAGCATTACCGCTATGTGCCGGATCAAGTCCAAATCACTCCGGTACCCAGTCAATATTTGATCCTGCCTCATGGTGACCCCAAT
Organism: Geoalkalibacter ferrihydriticus DSM 17813; assembly: GCF_000820505.1. Taxonomy (NCBI): domain Bacteria; kingdom Pseudomonadati; phylum Thermodesulfobacteriota; class Desulfuromonadia; order Desulfuromonadales; family Geoalkalibacteraceae; genus Geoalkalibacter; species Geoalkalibacter ferrihydriticus. Next base: position 29,064 of record NZ_JWJD01000001.1, read on the forward strand.
GGCGGTCCAGTGTATGAAGATTTCGTTGCCGATGCTCTTGGGCTGTTACAGACCGGTAATTTGGAGGGTTTGATTCGCGCCTCCCGCAGCATGCTGGAGTTGTCGAACCCGGATCTATGGCTTTCTGCCGCTCTACGCTGGTTGCTGCTGGTGACCGAACTTGAGCCGGACAACGCTGTTGTTTCGCAACAAATAATTATCTCACTGCGTACCCTGACGCCGACTGCGTGGCACGAACTGGCACGAGCTGGCGATGGTACATCTGTTCCTGCACCAATCACCAACAGAAAACCGCAAGCTCCGAAATCTGAACCGACTCAACTCAGTCCGGAAGTGAAAGCAATCATCGTCGCTCAACGTGAAATACTATCAATGCCGGACAATGTCACCTGGGTGGCAGGGCGGATCAAATCTGTAGCAGCCTCTTTGTCCGCGTGCCTGCAAGCAATAGGTTGGGATGAAATCCTGCCAGGATTGGAAGCTGAGCTGCAAACGGCTCTCGCTCAGGGTTCTTCGGCTCCTCTCTTACTCTGGTTGAATAGTCAGTTTAAACATGAGCTCCCGGCAGGCAAGTCAGCTGACATCGAACAGCAAACTGACCCTGACATTAAATATGGACGACGTTCGGATGATGCCTTTGTCGGGCCAAAAAGCATCAAGGTTGATCAGACCAAGATCGATCGTCTTATGAGCCTGATTGGCGAAATGGTGGTAGCAAAGAACGCCTTGCCGTATCTGGCTGGACGTGCTGAGACCGTATTTGGGGTGCGGGATCTTTCCCGCGAGATCAAGTCTCAGTATGCAGTCATCAATCGCATCGCCGAGGAAATGCAGGACTCCATCATGCAGGTACGCATGATGCCGGTTTCTTTTGTGTTTCAGCGTTTTCCCCGTCTGGTTCGGGATACGGCCAACAAGCTGGGAAAAGAAGTCAACCTGATCCTTGAAGGTGAGGAGACTGAAGCCGACAAGAATGTTATTGAATCTCTTGGTGATCCCCTGATGCACATCGTCAGGAACAGTCTGGATCATGGCATCGAAATGCCGGAAATGCGCCGATCACTCGGCAAGCCTGCTGCAGGCACCATCCTTATCCGTGCTACCCAGGAAGCGGGCCGGGTAGATATTGAAATACGTGACGATGGCAAGGGTATTGATCCGGACGTCATCAAGCGAATGGCGTATGAAAAAGGGATTATTGACAGTGAACAGTTGGAACGGATTTCAGATCAAGATGCGGTAAACCTGGTTTTTGCCGCCGGATTTTCAACGGCTGAGGCTGTTTCCGATCTCTCCGGTCGTGGCGTCGGGATGGACGTGGTCAGGACCGCGATCGAGAAAGTTAACGGCACCATCAACCTGGAGAGTGAAAAGGGGAAAGGAACACGAATCCGCCTTTCCTTACCGCTTTCCATGGCGGTCACCAACGTCATGATCGTTGAATCAAATAATCAGATTTTTGGCGTTCCGATGGGAATTGTTGTTGAAACGGTGCGGATATCGAAGGCTGATATTCGAACGATTAAGAAGACTCAGGCGACGGTACTGCGTGGCCGAATTATACCGCTCAAATCACTTAACTTGTTACTAGGGCAGCATGTTCCTCCCAAGGCCAACGATGAGGATGAACTCGCCGTATTGATCGTTAGTCTGGGAGGTGAATCTGTCGGAATTTTTGTCGATGACTTCCGTGAAACGGTGGACATCATTCTCAAACCTATGACGGGTGTATTGGCCGGGATAACAGCTTACAGCGGCTCCGCTTTACTGGGAGACGGTTCAGTGCTGATGGTGCTGGATATGAAGGAGATAATCTGATGCCGATAACGTTCAAGAAAGACCGTGCGATTTTCAGTGAAGTCGCCGGAGGAGACGATGCGGAGAGCCTTCTGGAATGGCTGCAAAAGTACCCGAAGGGGAAAATCGACCTTAGCGCATGCACTCACCTGCAACCAGCGAATCTGCAGGTGCTGATGGCTGCAAAATGTTCCATTGTAGCCAGACCGAAGGACGAGCATCTGGCCGCGTGGATAAATACCGCACTGAAAACAAACTAGGGAGCGACAGCATGGCAAAGACCATTATGGTGGTTGATGATTCGGCAACAATGAGGTTGAGCCTCAAGTCAGGCCTGGAATTGAGCGGATTTAAGGTTGAATGCGCGGGTGATGGCGTTCTGGCCCTGAATCAACTCAGGGGCGGCGTCAAGCCCGATCTGATTATTACCGATATTAACATGCCAAATATGGGCGGACTGGAGTTCATCAAGAACCTCCGCACCCTTCCCGGGTTTCGTTTTATTCCGGTGTTGGCGCTCACAACCGAGAGTCAACAGGAGAAGAAGAATGAGGCAAAAAAATTCGGAGCAACCGGCTGGCTGGTAAAACCTGTGACCGGTCCTGATTTGGTCAAGGTCATCAGACAGGTCCTGCCAGGAGCATAATCCATGAAAATAGACACAAACCTTCCCGGCAAGATTTTAGATTTCCCTACGGGACTTTTGAGAATGTTCGCGACCTTGCTGTGCGGCATGACAATTGTTTCCGTATGTGCCTATTTTGTGCATCCCTGGGTTATCAGATTGAGTCCGTTGTCAAATGCATTTGATGTCGCGCTTACTGGAGCGCTGGCATCTATTGCGACATTTACGCTGGTTGCACTTATATACAGAAAAAAACTTACGATCATCAATCAAGATACTCATTGTAAACACAACCACTGTTCGGCTCAGCATCTTCTTATTAGAGAGAACTATATCCAGACCGTCTCAGATCTCAGCCAATATAATGCTGTGCTTGGAGGTCAATTAAGGGAAACGATCGGCCAGACCGAAACGGCGGTGATGGGAGTGGTTGGAAGGATGGTGATTATTCATGAACACAGCAGTTCTCAGGTTGACCGGATCGGTTCATCTTCCCAAAAAAGCAGTGAATTGATAACGGTTACTCAGGAACAGGTCCGTAAAAATCAACAAGTTATTCAAGCATTAAATACCTTCTCTGATAGTCAGACTGATCAATTAAGAGATAATCTTTTTCGAATTCAAAAGTTGTCAGATGAGATGGAGTTGATGCAACCGATGGTGAAAGAAATTGCGAAAATTGCCGATAACACCAATCTCTTGGCGATTAACGCGTCAGTTGAAGCTGCCCGGGCCGGAAATGCAGGCAAGGGTTTCGCGGTCGTGGCCAATGAAGTGCGCAGGCTCTCTAATCAGTCCAACAAAGTGGCGAAAGAGATTGCCGAAAGAATCACTCGTGTGACCGGACAGGCACAGATTGAGACCGAAAATGCCAGGCGGTCAATTGCCAATAATGAAGATTCACAAAAATTTACAGCTCTGGCAGGCAATTTGTCTGACATTGAAGGACGATTTAAAAACGCATCGGTTCACCTTGAAGAAATGATCAAAGGTATTGATGAAGCCAACCGGTTAATCGTCGAAGAGGTGTCGATTGTGTTGGGCGAAATACAGTTTCAGGATGTTCTTCGACAACGTTTGGAGAATGTCAACAATGGCCTTGAATGTCAGAGTGAATTTGCCGGGCAGACTCGGCTATGGCTGGAAGGGAATGCAGAATTTCCCGCCAAAAGATTGAATGATCATCTCACCGAGTTGAAGAGTAGGTATGTCATGCAGGAACAGCAGACAACCCACAATGCGATTTTGGGGGGACAAGCAGATGCGGAGTGCGGCTCCAATCAAAAAATCGAGCTTTTCTGATGAATGGGCCAGCCGAAATTATCGTCGTGACCAACCGGAAAGGCGGCACCGGGAAAACAACGACATCGGTTAATCTTGCAGCGGAATTCGCGGCACAAGGCCAACCCGTATTGTTGATTGATATGGACACCCAGGGACATTGTGCGGTAGGCGTCGATGTTACCAAACCAAAGGATTCACCAACCGTTCACAACTTGTTCCTATCGGATGATTTCCTTCTTGCCGAGGCTGTGTGTCCGACCGCCTGGCCCAATCTTCATCTCATTCCCGCCAATCCGTTATTTGAACACGGTTCCGGTGATGGAGATCAGACACGCCTTGCCAGGGCCCTGCACGATGAAGGACTGACGAAACAGTATGATCTGATCATCATAGACACCCCTCCGTCGTTTGACGGCCTCCTGATGAACGCCCTCTGTGCAGCCAGAAGCGTATTGATCCCTTTCGTGCCCCACCATCTGTCCGGAGAAGGGATCCGCAATCTGGCCCGGATCCTTTTCAGGGTAGCATCAGGACCGAATCCTGATCTGAAACTGCTGGGCCTTCTTCCGATCATGCTTGACCGGCGTATTGGTCAACACCGAAACGTCACGGATGGGGCAGCCCTTCAGTTCGGGCAGGGAAGAATGCTTTCCGGAATCCGCACCGATATCAAGCTGGCTGAATCCTTTGCTCATCGTCAACCAGTTCGTTCCTATATGCCTAATTGCAGAGGCACCGAAGATTATGCCATGGTAGCCCGTGAAATTGGTGAACGGTTGAAATCGCGTTACGAACTCCACTCAACTAAGCAAACTACGTGAGCTCCTGTATGAATACTTTAGCCGAGTTCGTACCTGAAACACAAAATGCACGGATTGTTATTGTGGACGATGATCCGGACTGTCTTAATTTTTTAAAACTTAGGTTGTTGGACTGCGGACACGAAGTTTTTTCGTTCACCAATGGTGCGGATGCTCTGGATGCTGTTGTCAGGGAACCGATCGATATTATTCTGCTGGATATCTCCATGCCGGAAGTGGATGGTATCCCGGTGTGTGATAGGATCAAACAAAATCCCAAACTCAACGGTATACCCGTCATTTTTTTGAGCGGCCAGGGCACCCCCGAAAACATAATGCGCGGATTCCGTTCCGGTGGGGTGGACTTCATCACGAAACCGTTTCAACTTGAAGAGGTGCTGGCCAGGGTCAGCGCTCACATCAGTCGGGGACGGGCAGAGGCACTGCTTCGGCAGAAGAATGATTTTCTTGAACGGATCGTCTTGGAACGTACCACCGAATTGCAAAAAGACATTGAAGAACGCCAACGTGTTGAGGCGATCCTCGCTCAGCAGATCAGGGATAATGGGGAGGCGTTCAGCTACACAATCTATGCTCTTGCAAGGGCGGCAGAAGCGAATGACGAAGACACCGGTAACCACGTACTCAGGGTTGGAGAATTCTCCGCAATCATTGCGTCTCAGCTTGGGCTTGACGACACCTTTGTTCAAGACATACATCTCCAGGCAATACTGCACGACGTAGGGAAAATACATTCTCATCCGGATATATTTAAAAAACCCGGAAAATTAACGGATGAGGAGTTCACGAAAATGAAGGAACATACGTATTCCGGAACAATGATTATCGGCACCAACGAAAAGCTGAGAGTCGGGCGCAATATTGCACTCACGCACCATGAAAAATGGGATGGCAGCGGCTATCCCCGCGGACTTGTCGGCGAGCAGATACCGATTGAGGGGAGAATTACGGCTATTGCTGATATCTACGACGCACTCAGGAGCGCACGCTCTTACAAGGCACCATTTGACCATGTTACAGCTTACAAGATCATTACGGAAGGAGACGGCCGGACCATGCCTGAACATTTTGATCCTGCGGTCTTGCAAGCCTTCAGGGAAACCGGTGACCAGTTCGAGGAAACATACGAAAGATTAAAAGGATAAGGCAAAATAGTTAGCTTAATAACATATGTAGAGAGAGGTAGAATTTATGAAGTGTTTAATAGTTGAAGATGATCATCCTTCTAGCCTGATAATGGGGAAAATGATATCCAGATACGGCTCCTTTGATGCCGTTGTTAACGGCACTGAGGCGATTGAGCGGTTCCGGATTGCCCATGAGTCCGGCAGCCCCTATGACCTGATTTTAATGGACATAATGATGCCTGAAACCGATGGCTTGCGGTCCGCGCTGGCGATCAGGGAAATTGAAGCACACAGAAACATCTCTTTGACGGACAGGGTAAAGGTCATCATGACGACTGCACTGGATGACCCTCGCACGGTCATGAAAGCATTATACGAGTCAGATGCCAATTCGTATCTTGTCAAACCTATCAGATTGCAGAAACTTGAGGATGAATTGCGGGCGCTAAATCTTATTTCTTAAAATCACTATTGATTTCGCCCCGTAATGTTTTATATTTGGTCTAATTTAAGCAAATCTTTGCAAAACTAGGTGGTTAGCCATGGAGTATAAGCCTCAAAATTTGATGGACCGTCTAAAACATGAGACGCAACTGCTACACACCCGGCTGGAAAATCTACCATTTTTTGCGGCCCTCGCTAATGGAACCCTACCGCTTGCCTCATACATGAATCAACTCCGAGCATTCGCAACAGCATTCGGTACACTCGAGCATGCAAAAACATCCTTACAGGAGCCGGCCATTCGTGCACTGCTTGAAGTCGGAGAGAGTCGGTTCACGCATCTTCTGCGCGACCTTGGTTGTTTTGGCGATAAGATGATTCCGGAAATCATCGGCGTAAAGTGCCATGCTGATGCCATGGCAGCCAGAATACGGCTTCTGGGTTTAGAAGACCCAGTAGCCTTGCTGGGTTATGTGTATGTCCTGCAAGGTACCACACTGGGCAACCGGGTTCACCTTCCGGACATACAACGAATATGCACTGTAGAAAAGACAGGTGGAGATGAGTTTTATACAGGATATGGCGATCGAACCGATGAATTTTGGCATGTCTTTGCCAGTCTCATGAACAGTTTTGGCTGGGGGGATGAAACAAACGAACGGATTCTCACCGCAGCCCGTGAGGCATTCTGTTTTCTGGAAGACATCCACACCGCTCTCTTTCCGTTGCCTGAAGCCGACAGCATGATGTTTTCTGCTACCAGCATAAATCCGGAAGCAGGAAACCATGCCGTGCCATCTGATAAACGAGAACTGGTGGCGGCACTAACGGCAGGACGTTTATGCCGCGAGGAATTCCCCTATTTTGAAGCACGATATGGTGATCGCGGGAATCGTTTCACTGATAGTGATGCCGCCTGGCTGGCAACACTTGCACAACTCACCCCTCCACTCATAATCTCTCAAACTGCCTGGCTCGGAGGCGTTCTTGCCAGTCGGGGCATGCCACGCATCACCTTGGAGCGCCAGCTTATCTACCTTTATGAAGAATTGGTAAAGGCTGTTCCTGACAAACAGTCTGACTATAGCCGGCTCATGGAAGCGGTACTGTGGCTTAAAAATGAACGTCTCAGGCACATCTCCGCAGAAACGTTCGACACTTTATGTCATGCCTTTGCTGCGATGACGGATGGTGAATCAGGCGGAAGAATGAAAGGAACGGGTTTAATCATCGTTTCGGCTGTCAGCGATGAAAAAGCCGGAATAGCCGCAGCTGTTGCAAGTGTCGAGTCGTGGCTGACAGATGTTGAACGTTTCAGCGCGAAATGGTGTACGGCGGTGCGAGAGACAATTGCCCAGGCTCGATCAGTTGCGGTTTAGAGGGGTTGCGCTTGAAAACAGAAACCGTAACTGGACATTCGAAACGAGAGTGTGAGGCATGATTGACGAATTACTCGCCAGTTGTCCCAACCTCCCTAAAGTATCATCTGAACCTCCGAAGCCTATTCAAGTGCGACTGACTGACTGCTGGAACATGTGAACCGCCAGTTCGAAAAGAATCTGAAAATCAAGGAACTGATCGGGCGCAACCCTCTCGATTTGATGCGGGGCAATCATTTCAACCACGCCCACTCATGAGCCTCAAGCCAATTAACCCGAACAACGTACCGGATCAATTTGAAACAGCAGCGCTGAAAGCGTTTGAAGATGGCGAACTTGAAGTCAATTTTCGGTCGGCATTTCGATACCCTGAGGGTCATTCAATTAAAGCAGTCTCTCCAGGGCGTTTCCGAGAATGACATTGTTGACGCCCATTCCAATGTACCCTGTCTGGCCATAGGTGTCGTATAGGGTGATTTTTTCGGCCAGATCGGCCAGTTCGTTCTCCCTGCCACTGTAATTCTCTTGATTCTCAATAAGATACCTTATCTGCTGTGCCAGGTAGTCCGGCAAGTCCTGTTCGGCCTGGGCGGCGTCCAAGGCCTCCTTTAAACGGTCAAATACGGTCATTTTTCCTCCTCCAGCCAGCGCAAGGTTCGGGCGATGTCCTCATGGTCGTATGCCCATTTGCAACAGCCGGCCTCAGCGTACACATCGTATTCGCGAACCTGCGCCAAGAGAATTTCGACCAAATATTCCTTCTCCTGATAGGTTTCAGGATTACCGGCAACCGCCAGCACCGGGTCGGCAAGCCATTTAGGTAGTTCCCCATGCCGGTATTGCTGGTTTGTTGCTTCTTCCAGATCTCTGAATAGCTGACTCATGGTGTGCTCCTTTCCTTGTTGCGCAGTGCGCTTAGAATGTCCGTGACCGCATTCCAGTCCACGTCCGGCGTCATGTGGCACCAGGACAGGCGTATCGAACTCTCCACCTGCCCGGGAGAACGCCCCATCGCCATCAGCACGTGGCTTGGCAAGCGTGTGTGGGAAGTGCAGGCCGAGGTGCTGGATACGGCAATGATGCGCTTTAGCGCATTGATAGCCATATCCGAACTGATGCCCGGCAGCGAAACATTGATGACATGCGGTAAGGTGCAGGCATCGTCGCCATTTTGTTCCGCTCCGAGCGAAGCAAGCGCAGTGCGCACCCTGTTGCGGAAGGTGAGGCACTTGGCGCGGCGCTCGTCATGGTCCCGTACGGCCAGTTTGGCTGCCTCGCCCAACCCGGCGATGAGGGGGACCGGCAGGGTACCCGGTCTCAACCCCTGCTCCTGGTCTCCGCCGAACATGAGGGAGCGCAAGGGGGGAAACTGCTTGTCGATCTTGCGCGCAATCAGCGCGCCGATGCCCTTGGGGCCATAGATCTTGTGTCCGCTGAGCGAGATCATATTGATGCGGCGATTGCGTAACGGCTCGAAGTCCTTGCCGAACCCCTGGGCCGCATCCACGTGCCACCAGGCATCATGGTCGGCAAGGATATGGGCCGCTGCCGCGAGCGGCTGCAAAACCCCGGTCTCATTGTTGGCCTGCATGGTCGACACGAGAAGGGTGTCGAGCCGAAGAGCATCAGCCAGATGCTGCGGGTCGAAGCGTCCGTCCGTTCCGACCGGCAGGATCTCCACATCAAAGCCTTGGCTCGCCAACTCTTCGCACGGCTCAAGTACCGCCTTGTGTTCGATGGCCGTGGTGATGATGTGCCGGCGCCCGCTCAACCTGCCTGCCTGCGCCAGGCCGAGAATGGCGAGATTGTTGCTTTCCGTGGCGCCGCTGGTAAAGAGCACCTCGTCGGGTCGCGCGTCGACCACCTGGGCCACCTGACGACGAGCGTGCTCGACCGCGGTTAAGGCGAAGACCCCGTAGTCGTGGATGGGGCTGGCGGCATTACCGAAATCCCTTTCCACAAACCTGGTTACGATTGCCGTAACGGAAGGTTCTACCGGCGTGGTTGCATTACAGTCGAGATATATTGCCATGCGCTAACCTCCATCTGTTTGCAGTCATGATAAGCGATAGCTGTGTATATTGAAAATATATTGTTTATATGATAACGATCTGTTTAATAGATCTGAAAAAGGAATGACCGAAATGGACCTGCGACAATTGAAATTTTTTCTCGAGGTGGCGCACTCTGAAGGTTTTACGAAAGCGGCCGAGAGACTTCACATCGCCCAGTCAGCCCTCAGCATTGCCATTAAAAAGCTCGAGGATGAGTTGGAGGTTGAACTCTTCAATCGCCGGAACAGAAGGGTCTCTCTCACAGCAGAAGGCGAAGCGCTTGCGTTTCACGCCAAAGAGATTTTTCAGGGTGTCGCCAGGGCCCGCCAGGAGATTGCCGATCTTCGCGGGCTGCTCAAAGGGGAGGTGCGGGTCGGACTGACACCGATGCTGAGTAGTTTTTTCTTTCCGAAAATCATTTCATCCTTCAAGCAGAGGTATCCTGCTCTCCAGATATCCATAGACGGGGAGAGCGCTGGGACGATCCAGCGCAAGATCGAAACGGGCGAGATTGACATGGGGATCATCGCGGGCAGCGTACCGGAAGGTTTGGATTCCCACCATCTGGTGCGAGAGGAAGTGGTGGCCGCCGTATGCGGCAGCCACCCCTATGCAAAGATGAAGAAATGTGCCCTGGACAAATTGCTCTCCGAACCCATGATCCAGTTCAAGAGCGGCTATTATCTGCGGGAAATGATCGATGAGCTGGCTGCCAAGGAGGGGATAGCGCCGCTTATCATGGCCGAATCCAATCTCTTCTACATGGTCAGAAATCTGGTCAAAGAAGAGCTTGGGCTTGCTTTCCTGCTCAAGATGGCCGTTGCCAAGGAAGCCGATCTGGCGGTGGTCTCCTGTGATCCCCCGCTTTTTTTGGATCTCTTCATCGCCTGGAAGAAGAACGGTCGACTTTCTCCGGCCAATCGGGCTTTTGTGAATTATCTCATCCAGGAGGTGGATGAATATTACCAGCTAATTCAGGCCGCAGGCACGTTTCCGTTGCCATAAGGCTTAAGCAGCCGGGAGGAATTGAGCAGGATGCCGATGTCCGGAATTGCCTGAAGGGCGGCTGCAAGGGGCAGGGGGAGCAGTCCCGTAGCAGCCAGGGACAAACCGGCGAGATTGTAGACGGCGGTAAAGCCGAGGTTCAGATGCACCACGCCCAGGGTGCGCCGGGAGATGGCAAAGAGTTCGGGAACCAGTCGCCAGTCTTCGCGCATCAGCGCCATGTGGGCCGCCTCGATGGCGATGTCGCTGCCGGCTGCGCCCATGGCGATGCCGACATCGGCCTGGGCCAGCGCCGGAGCGTCGTTCACCCCGTCTCCCACCATCACGACGATATGCCCCTGCTGCTGATACGCGCGCACAATGGCGATCTTGTCCTGGGGCAGCAAAGAGGCACGATAGGCAATGCCGAGGGGCTTGGCCAGAGACGCGGCGGCTTGCGGATTGTCGCCGGTGATCAGTTCGACCTGATGTAACCCCAGCGCCCTGATTTGCGCAAAGGCCGCCGGTACTTCCTCGCGGATGGTATCGGCGGCGGCCAGCATGCCGACGATTTTCCCTTCAAGGCTGACAAACAGCAGGGTTTTACCCTGTTCCAGCAAATCGACCGCCTCGGGCAGCCGCGCCCCTTCGGGGATCATGGAGCTGTTGCCCACCACCACTTCGCGTCCCGCGATCCGCGCTCTGACTCCTTGTCCGGGCACGGCTTCAAACTCTTGCGGTTTTTCAACCGGTACACCGCGTGCCGCAGCGGTCAGGCGCACCGCTTCGGCCAGCGGGTGTTCGGAGTCGCGCTCGGCGGCCGCGGCCAGCGACAGAATTTCCTCCGCGCTGAGATCATCCAGGGGCACGATGTCCGTTATCTGCGGACGCCCCAGGGTGAGGGTTCCGGTCTTATCGATGAGCAGGACATCGGCGCGTTTGAGAATTTCCAGATACTTTCCACCCTTGATCAGAATCCCCTGCCGCGCCGCGGCCCCGATGGAGGCGATCATGGCGATGGGCGTGGCCAGGGCAAAAGAGCAGGAGCAGGCCACCACCAGAACCGCAGCCGTTGCCAGCGCATTGCGGGTGAAAAAGAAGGTCAGGGCGGCGATGGTCAATACGATGGGCAAAAAATAACTCGAGAACCGGTCCGCCAGACGCTGCACCTCGCCGCGCCGGCTTTCGGCTTCCTCCACCAGCGTTACGACTCGGCCGAAGGTGGTGTCCGCCCCGATCTTGAGCGTTTGAATCCGCAGACTGCCCAGCCGGGCGATGGACGAAGCGAACACCTGGGTGCCGGGGGCTGCCTCCACCGGCATGGATTCGCCGGTAATGGCGCTCTGATCCACCGTTGCCTGTCCACCGATTACCTCGCCGTCCACAGGGATTTTTTCTCCTGGGCGAACGATGACCGCTTCACCGATGGAAACCTCTTCGGCCGGCACCTCGATTTCCACCCCGTTGCGCTCGACACGTGCCGTTTGCGGACTCAGGGCGGCCAGCGCTTTGACCGCATGGCGTGCCCTTTCGGCGGCAAAGCTCTCCACGTATTCGCCGATTCGCATGAAAAAGACGACGATGGTGGCCGCCGGCCATTCGCCGACCACGATGGCGGCCGTCATGCCGAAGGTCATCAGGGTGTGTGCAATAATCCGCCCCTGCCAGGCGGCTTTGACGACGTTGCGAAAAATGGGATAGCCGCCCAGGCCGATGACGAGAAGCCACAGCGGCCAGGGCACTTGGCGCGTCACCGCTTCGAGCAGTCCGAACCACTCTCCCACCACCACCACAAACAGCACCGTGCCGAAAACCCCTCCGAACAGGATCAGCACGCGCCGGCTGAAATCGCCCAGCGGGGTGTCGCTGGCATCGTCTGCCGACTGCTGTTCCAGAGCGTAGCCCGCCTGCTCCACGGCGCGGCGAATCCGGGCGGGATCGGTCTGCGCGGGGTCAAAGCGGATCAGCGCTTTTTGCGCCGCCATCAGGACATCCACCGAGGCAACGCCGGGAACGGCCTCAACGGCCTGTCGGACATGTCGCGCACATTCAGCGCAGTCGAGACCCTTGATGCGAAGATCCATGGACTTTAAAGAGGGCATGTGCTGGGCGTTGGTCATAGGTTCTTGTTTGCCAAATGCAGGTTGCCTGCTTCAAAAACCGCGGCTTGCCGAGTCTGCGTAAAATCTGGAATGGACCGACTTTGTCGCGCTGGCTGGGTGTGCATTTTTTACGCAGTTTCTGATGAATGTCAAATTCGTTATGACAAGGCGCGGGGCACGGGGGATCAGCGCCGTTGATTGCCAGGCTCCCAAAGGGCGTTGCGCAGCGACTCTGATAGAGTTACGGGGTTTCTGTTTCTTCCTCAGTGGCGGTTGCCGTTACCTTGCCGTTCTTGAGCGCCATCTCGATTTCTTTACGGTAGCGTTGGTAGTCCGGCGAGTCCGGCCGTGAATAGTTGAGGTTTTTGAACAGACCGGTCAGGCGGGTGTAGAACTGACGAACAGCGTCCTTGTCGGGCAGATCCGGCACTTGGTCGATGGCCCGCACCAAAAGGCTGAAGTCTTTCTTCTGGCGCTCAAGGGGCACCGAGACATCCACCGGGTCGAAGGCATCCTGCTGCAGGTACACCATGTCCACAAACCTGGTCTGCTGGTGGATGATGAAATCTTCCAGCGAGACACCTTCCTCGCCGGTGACCTGCATCATTTGCTGCACGGCGTCGCCGGTCTTGAGCAGCGCGATCATGCGTTCGACGCGCTCGGTCCAGTCGGAAGCGATCTCGCGATTGAACCAGGGGGCCAGCTGTTGCAGGTAGCGCGACCAGGACTGCAGCGGGTCCACCGCCGGGTAGAAGCGCTTGTAGGCCCGGTCGGAGGAGAGGCCGAGAAACGTTTTGACGGTGGCGAGGGTGGATTGCGTGACCGGCTCCTCGAAATTACCACCTGCCGGCGAAACGGTGCCGATCATGGTCAGGCTGCCTTCGCGGTCGTCGGCCGTGCGAATGATGCCGGCACGCTCGTAGACCCCGCGGATGGCGGAGTCCAGGTAGGCAGGAAAGGCTTCTTCCCCGGGGATCTCCTCCATGCGCCCCGATGTCTCGCGCATGGCCTGGGCCCACCGCGAGGTGGAGTCGGCGATCACCAGGACGTTCAGGCCCATCTGGCGATAGTACTCGCCCAGGGTGATGCCGGTGTAGATGGAGGCCTCGCGGGCAGCCACGGGCATGGAGGAGGTGTTGCAGATGATGACGGTGCGGTCCATCAGCGGACCTCCGGTGAGCGGATCTTTGAGCTTGGGAAATTCGTGGATGGTTTCCACCACTTCGCCGGCGCGTTCCCCGCAGGCCACGACGATCACGATGTCGACTGCGGAAAAGCGGCTGATGAGATTTTGCAGGACGGTTTTGCCGGCGCCGAAAGGACCGGGAATGCAGGCGGTGCCGCCCAGGGCGATGGGAAAGAAGGTGTCGATGAGGCGCAGGGAAGTCACCAGGGGTTTGCTGGGATACTGACGCTGACAGCGGTTGGTGCGCAGCAGATCCTCCGGAATGGGGCGGCGCACCGGCCAACGCTGCATCATTGACAGCGAGCGCTCCGGTGCATTGGCTCTGCCTGTCTCGCGGATACTGGCAATCGGTGCGTCCACCGTCAGGTTGCCTTGCTGGATCCAGGTCACTTCCACTTCGCCGCGCTGGTCGAAAGGCACCATGATGCGATGAGTGAAACGGCCTTCCTGCACGGTGCCCAGGGTATCGCCCGCCCGCAGGCGGTCGCCGGTTTTCACGCAGGAGACAAAGGACCACTTTTGCTGACGGTCGAGGGCGTCGATGGAGGCACCGCGCGGCAGGAACACGCCATGGCGTTCTGCGATCTTCACCAGCGGGTTCTGTAACCCGTCAAATACCTGTGCAAGCAAACCCGGCCCCAGTTCGACCGACAACATTTCCCCGCTCAACTCCACGCGATCCCCTACCGCCAGGCCACGGGTTTCCTCGAACACCTGTACCGTGGCAATCCGACCGCGTACCCTGAGCACTTCCGCCTGCAGCTTTTCGCCGCTCTGGGGCGTCAGATACACCACCTCGTTTTTCATCAGATCGATGCGCTCTTCAGCCGCTCCGACCTCGATATCCACAATATTGCCGGAGACCGCACGCACCCTGACGTTGATGTCAATCTGTTCACTTGCGGGATTCATGTCAGGGCCTCCAGGGAGATGGGTGAGTCCTCCAGGGCATGAGCGACCAGCGAATCGAAATGCGTCAAGGCTTTCTCGGTCTGTCGGTGGATATAGCGGTGCAGAATTTCCCAGCGCATGACGTACAGTGCGACGGCGTCAAAGCCAAAGCCATGACGGTCATCGACGCGGTCGAGTCTTTTCCAGGACTCCATGATCATCAGGTTCTCCAGTGCCATCGGTTCATTGGCTTGCAGATGCTTGCTTGCCTGTGCGATCCAAGGGTAGAGATGCTCCAGGCCAAAAGAGGGGTCGCTGAAGTGATTTTCGATGTGCTTTACAAAACGTCCGATTCCCCAGGGCTGGTCGCGTGGCAGCGGCTCGTTACGGACCCGGCGCCGCAGGGCTGCGGCAAAGGTGCGCATTTCCAGCCGCTCAAGAATAATCACCCGCAAAAAATCGCTGTCGACCGCCTCCAGGGCAGTGCTTGCCCGTTCGATCATCTGCGCGTCGCTCAGGTCGATGGGCAGATGCACCCAGTGCAGAGCGATATCCAGAGTGTGCAGCCGGTCTCTGTCCTCAGGCGTCAGCCATTTCAGGTGGTTTTTGAGCTTCAGGCGCGTGATCGGCAACTGCGTTCTCGCTCCCGGAACCGGCAGATGCGGCAGGCTGGCCAGCAACGTGGTGTAGGGTTCGTCGACAGGCATTAGTGCACGATTCCTTCGAGCAGCGCACGAAAGCGTGGTTGCAGATGCGCCATCAGCAGGGCGGTTACCGCGTCGACGGTCAGGTCGATCTCCATCTCGCCTTCGTTCAGACGTAGGCGCAGCCCCTTCTGTTCGTCTTCAGACACCGAAAAAGTGATGCCCTCACGCAACATTTCTTCGGCCATGACCAGGACGAAGTGGCTGAGGGTGCCTTCTTTGAGTTGTTCGGGATGGCGGCGCAGTTCCTCAATCCCGATCACGTCGCGCGGCAGCACCACTTCGCCGCGCTGGGCCTCGTCCAGTTGCACGCCTTCGCGCACGCGCCCGACGAGTTCCAGGATGAGTTTTTCCAGCAGGGCCTCGTCGGAAAGTTCGCGGCTGACCAGGCGGCCCACCTGTGCGGTGAACTGTGCCGAGAGGTGGGCCTTGAGATCGAGAACCGTATCGCGCGCGGCCACCTGCAGGGCTTCGTGCGTAGAGCGTTTCAGGCGTTCGCTCGCTTCGCGGGCTTTGGCAAGAATCCGGTCGGCTTCCTCCTGCGCCTGACCCACCAGCCACTCGGCCCGGTGTTCGGCATCGTGAACGATAAGTTCGGCCTCCTGCCGACCCTTTGCGATACCCTCATCGCGCAAGCGCTCGATCAGGGTCTCGACGCCGTTGCTTAAAGGCATGGCGTGAGTGTTGTTGCTCATGGCTGTCTCCTTTTTCAGGATCCGGGAATCCCGGCGCTGATGACCAGGGCGAAGATAAAGGCAAAGACCGCAAAACCCTCGACGATGGCAGAGGGGGCCAGGGACAGGCCGAAGATCTCGGGTTTGGCCTTGGAGGCATTAATCGCCGAGGCGCAGGCCTTGCCCTGGTAGACGGCGCTGGCAAGCAGGGCCAGGCCGGCCAGCAGGCCGATGCCGAAAACACCGGGCGCGGTGGCTTCGGTGATTTCCCGGTTGAGGGTAAACATCACCACAATCCCATAGATTACCTGGGATGAGGGCATGACCGAAACACCCAGGAATCTGCCGTGTCCTGATTCGGTTTCGAGCATCGCCCCGATGGCGGCCTGCCCGGCCAGGGAACAGCCGATCATGCTGCCTATGGCACCCAGGGCCATGGGAGCGTACAAACCGAGCCAGCCGAGGGATAGGACCAAATCATTCATGGTGAATCTCCTTTTTGCAAAACGGTCGAAAGGGATAGCCCTCCTCGGAGAGTCCCCAGTTGTAGAACTCGATAAAATTCAAGCGCAGGCCGTGTACAACGCCGGAAACGATGGCCAGCGCCAGATTGAGGGCATGACCCAGCACCAGGATCATGGCGGCCAGAAACAGCCCTGTGCCGGGCAGGGCCGCAGCCGTGGCCGAGGAAATCTGGTTGAAAGTGAGGGCCAGCGCGGCGCTGGCCAAACCCAGGGCGAAGAGACGCATATAGCTGAGCACGTCGCCGAAGGCCCGGGTGAGACGCGTCAGGGCGCCGAGACCATCCAACATCCGCAATGCGGCACCCTTGGCGCTGTTGATCGGCCGGTTTGAGGACCAGACAAAGATGGCCGATCCCGAGCCGATTCCCAGCACCCAGCACAGAGGCAGCAGAGCCTCGGGCAGCACTCCGGATGCGGCGAGCCAACCGCTGAAGCCGGCCACCAACATGCCGTTCCAGCCCAGAGCCACCCTGGCCGAGCTGCCCGGCCAGTAACGGATGGCACGAAAGCCGTTGGCAAGCAGGAGGTGAGCCACGCCGATAAAAACCGACAACCTGAGCATGGTGTCGAAGTCGTTGAGATCGATGACCTGGAGCGCCGCCGCCAGGGAGCCGGCCGGTGGCGAGACACCAAAATAGTTACCCACCAGCACGCCGTAGGTGACAGCGGCGCCCAGCATGGCCGCGGCCAGGGTGCGCAGCCGGCGCGTCATGGGCTTGCGGCCCAGTTTTTTCCAGAAGGCCACAAGCCCGAGCGAAAGCAGCAGCGCATAGCCGGCGTCGGCTATGATCATGGCGAAGAAGGCGGCGAAAGAGAAGAACAATACCCGCGAGGGATCCCAGTCGGCATAACCCGGAGTCTGGAAGAAGCGGGCCAGATCCTCCCCCGCGGCAACCTTCGGCGGATTGGAAAGCAGCGTCGGTGGTTGGTCATCCGCCGCGGGTGGTTCGAAAAAGGCGGCGATACCCTGCTGCTCGACAAATTTCTCCACCCGCGCGCGGTCTTTTTGCGCCAGCCAGCCGTGCAGAACGAAAAGATCGGATTCGTCGCGGGTGAGGTTTGCGGCGTGGTTCAAGGCGGCTCGGTCCTCGGCGCGCGCCAGCTCGCGGAGGATCAGGCTGATCCAGCGCGTCTGCCACATTCGCTGGAATTCCAGCTCTTGGATGCGCTGCCGAACGGAACGGATCTGAACGTCGAGTTTTTTCAGGGACAGGTGACCGATGGGCACCGGCGGAAGTGCAATGCGCTCTTTGGGAGGCTGCTTCTCGGATATTACGATCAGATAAACCTGACGCTGGTCGCGTTTGACCACGGCCCAGGTCAGGCCCTCCTTGTCCATCTGCGCGAACTGATGCAGTGGCACCACATAATACCAGAAGTGCAAGCCGCTGAAATGGTCGGGGGTCGGGGGATCGAACTGCCCCCAGGGTTCGAGCAGCTTGCGCTGAGCCAGCAGGGTCTCAAGGTGGTTACGGGTCTCGGTCAGGGCATAACGGTTGTGTCGGACCGCAGCAACCACGGCATCGAAGTCGAATTCCTGGTCGTCGGTGACCTGTATGAATCGTTGCGGATTGTCCACAAGCCAGCGCAGTGCCTGATAAGCTCCTTCGGGGCGCTGCGGGGCTTTCTCGCCCCAGCCTTCAGCCGGCCGCAACGACACAAGGTGCACCAGTCCCAGGGCCTGCAGAGCGGCGAGAAAGGCGGATTTATCCTGGTTGGGACCGCAAAAGGTGACCTTTTCCAGAGCGACGATGGCCATTCTCAGGTCTCCGCAACATTAAACCGGCGTTTTTTTGCGATTTTAGCCCTGACTACCGCCGCGCGCTCGGCGTCGCCTAAATGGATGCGGATTTCCCGGATCCGTGCCTCGGTGCGGGGGATCAGAACCTTGTCGAACAAATTCACGCGCTGGGTGATTTTCTGGACGGCTGCCTCCAGGCGTTCAAGCCGGATCTGTTGAATGCGCTCGGTGACTTTGAGCGTAATCATTTCGGCCATCTTGTCCGCCAGGGTGTCGACCCAAGGGGGGCGCACCAGAAAAGAGTAGGGGCGCCGAGTGATTTTGACTTTGCCCACCACCGGCAACAGGGTGCCGAGAAGGTTTTGTTCCTCCAGTGCCACGCCCTCGAGGCGGACAAGTTTCGGCAGGTCCACATCATGGTTGGAGAGCATGGGCAGTTCCCGGCCGACGTAGGCGCGCAGTTCCTCCTGTGCCTTATGCGTTTCGGCCAGTTGTCCTCGCGCCTTGGCCCGCTCAGCGATGAGCTGAAGCCGTTTGAGCTCCAGGGAGGGCAGGTAGCGTCGGTAGATTTTCAGTTGCCGCGTTTCGTGCAGAAGAGCGGATTTACTCAGGGACTTTCTAGCCATCAGGCTACCTCGCCGGGTTCGCTATTCTGAGCATCCTGCTCGGCGCCCTGGCGCTGTTTGCGCACATCTTGCGGAAAATATTTATCCACCAGGGCCTCCTTCATAAGAAGTTCCTCGGGATCGAAGCATTCAGCAAGGGTTCGCCAGCACAGGTCCAGCGCGTCTTCCAGCGGCAAGGAAACATTGATATTCATGAAGCGCTCTTTGAAGAGGTCGCCAAAAACCAGAAGGCGTTCATCGAAGGCTGTGAGCTCGAAGGCCATGGACTTTTTCTGGTGGGCATCGCGGGCGGCAGAGTAGAGACGGATCATGGTGTTCATGACCTGGGCATGATCTTCGCGCGTGACCTTGCCGATCACGTGCTGCTTGAGGCGCGAAAGCGACCCGAAGGGATCGAGCACCCCTTCGTGCAGATAGAACTGCCCCTCGGTGATATAGCCGGTGTTGTCGGGCACCGGGTGGGTTACGTCATCGCCCGGCATGGTGGTGACCGAGAGAATGGTGACCGAGCCGGCTCCCTTGAAGTCGCAGGCCTTTTCGTAGCGGCGGGCCAGTTGGGAATACAGATCGCCCATGTATCCGCGGTTGGAAGGGACCTGATCCATGGCGACGCCGATTTCTTTCAGCGCATCGGCAAAGGCGGTCATATCGGTCAGAAGAACCAGGACCCGCTTGGATTCCTCCACCGCGAAGCGCTCGGCCACCGCCAGCGCCATGTCCGGTACCAGCAGGCGTTCGATCACCGGGTCGGACGCCTGGTTGACGAACATCACCGTGCGGCCGAATACCCCTGCATCTTCGAAGGCACTGCGAAACAGGTGGTAATCATCGAAGATCAATCCCATGCCGCCGAAGACCACCACGTCGGCATCCGCCTGGATACCGATACGGGCCAGAAAGTTGTTGTAGGGTTCACCCGAGACCGAAAAAATCGGAATTTTCTGGCTCTCGACCAGCGTGTTGAACACGTCGATCATGGGTACGTCGGTGCGAATCATGCGCGAAGCCAGCAGCCGGCGCATGGGATTGACCGGAGGTCCGGCGATTTCGACCTTGGTATCGGCGGACAGATCCGGGCCGCCATCAAGCGGCCGACCGACGCCGTTGAAGACTCTGCCGAGGATGTTTTCCGAGTAGGTCGCCTGCATCGGGTGGCCGAGAAAACGCACCGTGCAGCGGGTGGACAGCCCTTTGGTGCCGGCAAAGACCTGCAGGGTGACCACATCGCGCTCCAGACCGATCACCTGCGCCAGAGACTGGCGCTCATCGATGTTTTCCACCAGCGCCAAATCTCCGAAACGGGCCGGTCCGCCCGCTTCGCCGTCCGAACCGACAACACGGACCCGCAGAATATCCCCGACGATTTCCAGAACCCTTGAGTAACGAACCAGACTTTCAATCACGCTTTCGCATTTCCTTTGATTGTGGCGCCGAACCCTGCGCCGTCCTTGTCAGAAAAAGAGGCCTTTTGGTGTGTGGGATCTGATACTCGGGAAAAGGCCGCAACGTGAGGATAATCTTAACGGAGTACAGAAAAAAAGCCAGCGCGGATTCACGTGTCATATCGGTACGCTATTGGATTCAGGCTGAATTAGGCAGGGAGATTAGCCGGCAGAGTGATTGGCAGATTCTTCCCTTGTCTCTGTGTAGCGCCAGCCCGTCAGCGTCGTGCAAGCATACGGATCAGATCGTACTCCGCTTGCCGCCCAAGCGTTTGCAGAGCTTCCAATGCCGTGTCGCGATGTTCGCCGGCGCTACCCGTGAGGCAGGCAGCGAAAAATGAGGCGAGGTCGGCACGGGCCGATGCGGCGCGCAGCTCTGGGGTGACGCGCTGCTGCGCGTGCCAGATGTCAGCAGAGCGTTTCTCGTGATGGTTTCGCAGAGCATTAATGCGCTGCAGCGTCTCATCAAAATTGATCTGCCGTTCGCTTGACAGCAACATTTCGGGCAGCTCCCCGGGGGCGTCTTCCTGAATGATTTCGGCAAGGCGGATGAAGCGGTTGCGCATTCTGGTCTCCTGTCAAAAAAAATCACCCTATCACGGATCGCTGGCGTTTTTCTACAATCTGAGACTGAGGCCTGGATGGTGCTTGTGAGAAAAATTGGTATTAATTCAGGACTCTGTGGATAGGGGCCTATTGAGGGGCTCTTGAGGGGCGCGTATGTCCTGGCATGGACCTGATAAGTCCATGCGCCCGGGCCTGGGCAGATGAAAGGGCGGGCTAGGCACCGGCCGCGGGGGTAGGGGCAAGGCGCTGCCCCAGGCGCAAGACCGCGGCCACGTTGCGTGCCGACATGCGCAGGTTGACGGCGGCGTTCTCCAGGGCCTCGCTGAGAGTGCCGATTTCGCGCAGCACGCTGAAAACCGCTTCGATGCCCTGTTGGTGAACACTGTCCATATCCGCGGCCAAGCTGCCGGCAATGGCAATCACCGGTTTGCCCCGACGTTGCGCCAGGCGCGCCACCCCCAGAGGTGCCTTGCCCTGAAGGCTTTGGCTGTCCATGCGGCCTTCACCGACAAGGATCAGATCCGCCTGCATGATCGCCTGCTCAAGACCAAGCGTTTCACTGACGATGTCGATCCCAGGACGCAGGCCGGCGTCAAGAAAAGCCCGTAGTGCCGCGCCCAGGCCGCCGGCCGCTCCGCCTCCTGGCGTCGCGGCAATGTCGACACCCAGTGCGCCTTTGACAATCTCGGCAAAGTGCCCCAGGTTTGCTTCAAGCTGCGCCACCATCTCCGCAGTGGCGCCTTTTTGCGGGGCAAAGACTGCTGCCGCTCCTTTCTCACCCAGCAGCGGATTATCCACATCGCAGGCTGCCTCAATCCGGCAATGGCGCAGGCGCTCATCCAGAGTTGTGACATCGATGCGCGCGAGATCGGCCAACGCTGCTCCGCCCGGGCCGATCTGGCGGCCATGGCGATCCAGCAGTTTGGCTCCCAGAGCCTGCAGCATGCCCGCGCCGCCATCACAGGTGGCGCTGCCGCCGAGGCCGATAATCAGGTGCCGCGCCCCTCTGTCAAGCGCAGCACGGATAAGCTGGCCGCTGCCAAAGGTGGTGGTCCGCAAGGGGTTGCGCGACGCCTGAGGCACCAGTTCCAGGCCGCTGGCTGCGGCGATTTCGATGACCGCGCTCTGTCCAGAGTTGAAACTGCCGAAAAATGCGCGCACTTTTTCGCTCAAAGGCCCGCTGACCGCAACCTCAACGATCTTTCCGCCTGTGGCCGCCACCAAGGCCTCGACGGTACCTTCGCCGCCGTCGGCCAAGGGCAGCCGGCGGTAGTCGGCAAGAGGGAAGATTTCGCGGAAGCCGGCTTCGATCTGCTCCGCCACCTGTGCTGCCGAGAGGCTTTCTTTGTATGAATCCGGGGCAATGAGAATTTTCATGAGGATGCTCCCCTGGGTTGGAAAATATTCTGAGGCCCAACCAAACTAACCTATCCTGATTCCGGAAGCCATTGGAACTGCCCTCTTTCGACACCGGCTGTCGCCAGGGAAAGACACTCTGGAGGGATTTTTTTGCCGACAGTTGGCCTTCCTTCGGTTATCCTGTTGCCACAAGACCCTGGTCAGGGGTGAAACGCTCTTCACCAGCAGTCCTGATTGTGGAAAAAAAACGAACCGGCACATGAATTGCTTGGATTATTGCCAGCCTAATTATTTTTCTTGAGGATGTTTTTTATGCAACTGAAAATCTGTTTGTCCGCTTGTCTCTTGTGTCATCTGCTCATGGCCACGGTCGCTTTGGCCGAAACCCGTTTTGTCACGGACGAATTGACGATTAATTTACGCCGGGGTATGGGAAATGAGTACCGGATTTTGAAGATGCTCCCAACCGGGACGCCCGTTGAGATCCTTGAAAGGCATGGCCAGTACGCCAAGGTCCGCGAACCGGCTGGAACCGAAGGTTATGTGCTCACCCAGTTTCTCACCACGGAAACTCCCAAGGGGCAGGTCGCTGCCCGCCTGGAAAAAGAAAATGCCCGTCTGCTCAACGAGCTTAACCGGGTGAAAGAGAGCTACCAGGATGTCGATACTCAGATCAACCAACTCCAAGCCGAGATCGACGCCCTGGAAAAAGCCCGAAGCGAGGCGGAAAGCGGCTTTAGAGAATTTCAGCACAAATACGAAAGGTTGCGTGAGGATGCCGGCAACGTTCTCAAGCTGCAAGAGGAGCGTGATCACCTGAAAAGTGAAAACCTGGCGCTGGAGACCGAAGTCATCGCCTTGCGCGAAGCGAGCAGCGCGGCTCTACGCACCGGCATGATCCGATGGTTCGTCGCCGGTGCCGGAGTTCTTTTCACGGGGTGGATCCTTGGCAGCATCTCGCGGAATAAGCGTAAAAAGTCTTCGCTGAGCTGGTGATCGATTGGTGTGCAAGAAGGGGAATAATACCGAAACCGCTTTCATTGCATGACCTTTCCGATCAAAAGGGATTTGGACAAAATGTCGATCTATATGACCCCCGATTGCGCCGAAGCGATGCGGGCCGAGTTGCGCGATCTGCTTTACAAGAAACGCCCGGAGATGGCCAAGACGGCCGAATGGGCCGCCAGTAACGGCGACCGCAGCGAAAACGCCGATTATCAGTATGCCAAACGGGCCCTGCGTCGTTTTGATGGGCGCATTCGTTTCCTGTCCAAACGTCTGGAAGCCGCGCAGATCATTGAGCCGGTGAGCCAGGCCCAGGTGGCGGGCGGTCGGGTGCTGTTCGGGGCCACGGTGACCGTCGACGAGGACGGGGAGGAGAAAGCCTACAGTATCGTCGGGGTCGACGAGACGGCCCCGGGGCGCGGGGTGATCAGTTGGGTATCGCCCCTCGGCAAGGCCCTGCTCGGCAAGCGGGTGGGCGATGTGGTGACCTTTATGACACCTAAGGGAGAGCGCGAGCTGGAACTCGTCAAGGTTGAATACGTGCCGATTGCTACCGGTGTCCTGCCGCCGGCTGAGGAGGACGACGGCGAAGCCGAGGAATCATGATCCGCCAATCACTCGCTTTTATTTCACCGTGATGATTCAATTCTCCTTTCCTTATTTCTTTCACATTTGATCGCGGCCAACTCAGCCGTCAGGAACCCCGCGAAAATTTTCGAGCCCAGGGACGTTCGGGCGGTGCTGATCCACGGGCTCGCAATGACCGGGGGCGCAACTGGCCCTTGGTCGGACGGTTAACTCGCAGGGTGAGATGGGCGAATCCGGCCGCAAACCATAGAGGTTGAAAACGATGCGCGGTCCGTCGCAACGAGAAAAACTCCCGAATAAATTCTTCTGCTGTCTGTTGCTTTTCCTTCTGTTGTCGGCAGGCTGCACCTCCTCCGACCGGGATTGGCGCACCGCCAGCCGTCAGTCGGCCGGGATTGCTCCCGATCCTGGGCAGACCAGCGAGGCCATACTGCAGGTGTATGCTGCTCGCGCCTGGGGCTGGCGTGGGTGGTTTGCGGTTCACACCTGGATCGCCACCAAGCGCAGCACCGAGCCGTTCTACATCGTTTATGAGGTCATCGGTTGGCGTGAAAATCGAGGCTTGCCTGTTCTTCGCATCGAAAAGGACGCACCTGACCGGTACTGGTTCGGCGAAAAGCCAAAACTGCTGGCCGATCACCGGGGAGACGGCGTGGATGCTCTGATTGAGGCCGTGGAATCGGCGGCGGCTTCCTATCCCTGGCCCCAGACCTATCGGGTGTTTCCAGGTCCTAATAGCAACACCTTTACCGCCTGGGTCGCCAGGGAAGTTCCCGAACTCGAACTCACACTGCCTTTTTCCGCCATTGGCAGAGGGTATGCCGATTAGCGCACCAGGAGTCTGCATTTGGTATCCCCTCAGCATTCAAGGAACTCAATTCGTGGCGTTGATTTAAATCAATAACCTCGACGGTGTTGACGCCGGGCAGGGTGATGAACATTGCGGGTCGCCTCGGCCGCCAGGTGCGGCTGGAACAGGAACGAATCGGGTTTGAGTGGGTGCGTGAGGCGCTTAGCCGTGCGTACTAATCAGGATTGTCTCAGGGCACCATGCCTTTTTGCGCCAATTCAGACAGGGCCTCCTGGGTTTTTCCCAGTCCCTCCATTGCCATGCCCCGCAGGATGTGGGGTGCCTTGGTAAACTGAATGCCCTGGTATTCGACGACCTGCACGTGATTGCCCCAGGGATCAAGAAAATCAAGCCCCTGACTGGGTAGAATTTTAACTCCCGTCGCCTCGACCGCTCTACGCACCGCTTCCCGATCATCGACAACCAGACCGAAATGTCGTGCTGTGTCGGGGCCTTGGCTGCGCCCCGCGGAGAGGTTTATGAACTGATCGCCCAGGTCGATGAAGGCCATGTTGTCGTGACGCCCACGCAGCTTGAGCTCGAACAGGCTGCCGAAGAATTCAAGGGCCGCCTCAATGTCGGCAACTTCCAGGGCGATGTGATTGATGCCCACCGCGCGGGCTTTTTTTGATGGAGAGGAATTCATGACCGACCTCCTCGCTACATAGTGGGTTGTGATAGGTTTCGAGTCATAATTCAGCAGTGGTTGTCTTGACTTTATCGCCTCCGCTCCCGATTGCAACCTGTGATAGGCTTGACGAAAGCGCATGGCCAAACGCGATTTTTCACCAGGGCCGCCGGCGCGCCGCAACTTAAGAGATTGGGTGAGAAAACCTTATGATGATGCCGATTATTGCGGTTCTTTTCGGCTTGGCGCTTCTTGTCTGGAGCGCGGATCGCTTCGTCGAGGGCGCGGCGTGCACGGCGCGTCATTTCGGCATGTCGCCGCTGTTGATCGGCATGGTAATCGTCGGATTCGGTACCTCCGCGCCTGAGATGCTGGTTTCGGCACTCTCTGCCTATCAAGGTAATCCGGGGATTGCCCTCGGCAATGCCTATGGTTCAAACATCACCAATATCGCCTTGATCCTGGGGATCGCGGCCTTGATCCGGCCCCTTGCCGTTCATTCGCAGGTGCTGCGCAAGGAATTACCGATCTTGGCGGGCGTCACGGGTTTGGCCGCCTGGCAGATCTGGGACGGTGTAATCAGCCGTGCGGATGCCTGGGCACTGTTGGGCGTATTTGCCGTGCTGATGACCTGGACCATCCGGCAGGGGTTGCAGAAACAGCCGGATGCCCTGGGGAGCCAGATCGCGGAACAACTCGAAGACCATCCGCTGCCTTTGAGGCGTGCCGGTCTGTGGCTTGTCGTCGGTCTGGTTCTTTTGATTGTCAGCTCCCGAATTCTGGTCTGGGGCGCGGTCAAAATCGCCCAGGGCTTCGGCATCAGCGATCTGATTATCGGCTTGACCATTGTGGCCGTCGGTACCTCACTGCCTGAGCTGGCCTCAACCGTCATGGCCGCGCGTAGGGGTGAGCACGATCTTGCCTTGGGCAATATCCTCGGCTCCAACCTGTTCAATACCCTGGCGGTCGTGGGGATCGCCGGCATGATTCATCCGATGGCGGTCGGTCCGGACGTTCTTGTGCGTGACCTGCTGGTGATGGCGGTGTTGACCCTGTCGCTTTTTGCCCTTGGCTACGGGTTTCGCGGCATCGGCCGCATCAACCGCTTTGAAGGCGCAGCACTGCTTTTGAGCTATGTTGCCTATGTGGTTTATTTGGTGGTGGGTGTTGCCGGCAGTTGATTGTTTGGGTGATTCTTCGCCGAATCCCTGGGTGTGCGCAATTTGACCTTTGCGTCTGCCGGTTAAAGAAAAGGGTCTATCATGCTGCTGTGGCTTGGCGTTGCATTACTGATGGTTTATTTGCTCATCGGTTTCGAGGTTGGCGCCGGTGGGCGGAAAATCCGCTTTTTGCGCGATATCGCCCCCATTGATGCCGAAAATGCTCCACCGGTGACGATCATTGCCGCAGCGCGCAATGAGGAGCGCAACATCCGCGCGGCGCTTCAATCGCTGCTTCGTCTCAATTATCCCCATTACCAGATCCTTGTCGTCAATGATCGATCCACCGACCGGACCGGGACGATTCTCGAAGAAATGGCCAAGGATGATCATCGCTTGGAAGTCCTGCATGTCAGCGAGCTTCCAGCCGGCTGGTTGGGGAAAAACCACGCGCTGTGGGAGGCCGGCTGCCGCGCCCGCGGCGCGTTGCTGCTTTTTACCGATGCTGATGTCGTGTTGGCTCCTGACGTTTTGTCCCGTGCCGTCAGCTGTTTGCAGCAAGAAGGGCTCGACCATCTGGCGGCCACGCCTGAAGTCCGCATGCCGGGCACCATTCTCAACATGCTCGGCCTGACTTTCGGGTTTTTCCTCGGACTTTTCACCCGACCCTGGAAAGCCGCCGACCCCAAAAGCCACTGCCACATCGGCATCGGCGCCTTCAATCTGGTGCGAGCCGCCGCCTATCGCCAGGTCGGTGGCCACCGCGCCATCGCCCTGCGCCCCGACGACGATCTCAAGCTCGGCAAGATTATAAAAAAGGGCGGTTTTCGCCAGCAGTTGGTCTATGGCAACGGACTCATCGCGGTTGAGTGGTACGCCAGTGTCCGTGAAATGGTCATCGGCTTGGAGAAGAACATCTTCGCCGGGTTCGATTACCGGCTTGGACTTGCTGTGGGTGCCGTGGTTTTTCAGCTGGTGGCCGGCCTTTGGCCTTATCTGGCCTTGCTCCTCACCACGGGCCCCACTTTCGCGGTTTATGCGGCGACGGTGGTGGTCATCAGCCTGATTGTCGCCGACGGCGCCCGTTTGCACGGCTACAGTCCCTGGTACGCTCTGGGCTTTCCCCTGACCGTGGGGCTTCTTGCCTTTATTATCGTCCGCACCCTGATCTGCACTCTGAGCAGAGGGGGCATCTACTGGCGCGGCACCTTCTATCCGCTCTGCGAACTGCGCAAAAATCGGGTTTGAGAAGGATGGCGCTTTTTCTGTTCTGTCACCGTATAAAGCAAGGGCGAAAACACCTTGAGGTATTTTCGCCCGGGTCGAGGTTTTTCGGCAACGATGTGCTGGTTAGTTGAGCTGCTGATGTCCTTGTGCAAAGCTTCTGACGACGCCGGCGAGGATCAGGGCTGCCGGGACCAGTTGCGCAACCACGATCAAGCCGAAGAAACCGATGAAGGCCCAGACCAGGATGCCGCTGTGTGTCTGTGCGCCGGCGGCGGCGAAAGCAGGAGAAGCAAAGCTGAGCAGCAGGGCGAGAGAGGTCAACAGAGTCGCTTTCATGATGGTTTCTCCTTTTTTGGGGTTTATTCCAGCCAGTGGCGAAGTCCACTTTGTGTTGTGCGTCATTTGTCTTTTTATACAGCATCAGACGTGCCAAGTCTGAAAAGTCCCTCGAGAAAGGTTGTAACTATTCTAAAATGTTGAGGAATAATTTTTTTCGAAGAGATTTTTTAGAAATGCTTGCTGCACGCAGGAAATAATTTTTTCATACAGATGAATCCTTGGCGAAAGGGCTCAAGAGTCCATAGAATTTCTTCAACATCCTTAAATTATTTGGGAAAAACGCTTTTCCCAAGGTGTATGAATTAACCATGCGTTGAATGGAGAAAACATTCCTGCAACCTTTCGTTTCTTGTCTTTCCTGCGCCGCTCTCTCTTGACATACGCAAAACTTACGCATATCGTGGAGCCACCGCAAGGAGGTGGTTGCCATGAGTCCCCTGACGCCCAAACAAAAAGCTCTGCTCGATTTCATCGTCGCCTTTACCGAGCGCGAGGGATATCCGCCCTCGCAGCAGGAGATCGCCAAATCCTTCGGCTTTCGCTCCCTGGGCACGGTGCAGAATTATCTGGTGCGCCTGGAGCGCGAAGGCGTCCTGGCCAAGGACTGGAACGCCAAGCGCGGCCTGCGGGTGCTGCAACCCCAGGCGCCGCCTCGGGCGCTGGAGTTGCCCCTGGCGGGGATCGTCGCCGCGGGCAAGCCCATTGAGGCGGTAAGCAACCCGGACACCATTGAGGTGCCGGCCTCCATGGTCGGCGCCGGCGAGAATTTCGTGCTGCGGGTGCAGGGCGACTCCATGGTCGGCGACGGCATCCTCGACGGTGACTTCGTGGTCGTGCGCAAGCAACCCCACGCCGAATCGGGGCAGACCGTGGTCGCCCTGATTCGCGGCGAGGCCACCGTCAAGCGTTTGGTGCGTAAAGCCGATCACATCGAACTGCATCCGGCCAATCCGACCATGCAGCCCCTGGTGGTTTCCGGCGAGGAGGATTTTCGCATCGAGGGCGTGGTGGTCGGACTTATCCGCCATTGCCAGTAAGCCGTCATGGAGCGCGACATCCTGCACCTGGTCGTCCCGGCTTTTGCCATTTCCCTGGCGCGGGTCATCGATGCGTCCCTGCGCGAGCGCCCCGTAGCCATCGCTGCCGCCCATTCAGGGCGGGCCCTGCTGCAATGCGTTTCGCGCGAGGCGGCGGCCGAGGGACTGCGCGAAGGCATGCCCGTGCATCACGCGCGTCGTCTCTGTCCCGCACTAAGTCTGCTGTCCCCCGATCCGCAACTGCTCGCGCGCGGCAGCCGGGCCCTGCATCGGCTGGTTTGCGACTACACGCCGCTCGTTGAACCGAATGCCGGCGGTCGGTTGTTTCTTGATCTCACCGGTTGCCGGCGCCTGCTCGGGCC
This sequence comes from Geoalkalibacter ferrihydriticus DSM 17813, assembly GCF_000820505.1. Lineage (NCBI taxonomy): Bacteria > Pseudomonadati > Thermodesulfobacteriota > Desulfuromonadia > Desulfuromonadales > Geoalkalibacteraceae > Geoalkalibacter > Geoalkalibacter ferrihydriticus. The sequence goes on from NZ_JWJD01000001.1 coordinate 58,591, forward strand.
GGGCCGCGACGTGGCCGCACGCCTGGAAAAAGATCTGGAGCGGCGCCTGCGCCTGACCGGCACTGTCGGCGTGGCGGGCAACAAGCTGGTGGCGCGCATCGCCGCCGGGTGTCTGGAGCGCCCCGGAGTGTGCGACGTGCTGCGCGGCGCCGAGCGCAGTTTTATCGGGCCGCTGCCGGTGGCGGTTTTGCCGGGCATCGGCCCGGCGCGGCAGGCGGCGCTGCTGCAGGATCTCAATCTACGTGTCGTGCAGGAGCTTGCCGCTCTTTCTCTGGCGCAATTGCGCCTTGCCGTCGGGCCCTTTGCGCCGTTGCTGCACCAACGGGCCAACGGTATCGACCCCAGCCCGGTGTGCCTGCCGCAAAAAGCGCCCGAAGTGATCGAGGAAAGCTTTCTGGACCAGGAAGACAACGACGATGCGGTGCTGCTCGCCGAACTCTGTCGCCTGGTGGAAGCCTGCGGCCAGCGCCTGCGTCGCATGGGACAGGCGGCCGGGCAGCTCACGCTGTATCTCTCTTATGCCGATGGGGTAAACAGCAAACGCAGTGTGGTGCTGCCTGCGCCCCGGGATCATGACCTGGAGTTGTATGCCGCCGCCGAGCCGCTGTTTGTTGCGGCCTGCGAGAGACGGGTGCGGGTCAAGGGGCTGCGCCTGGAGTGCGCGCGGTTGGGTGCAGCGGCTGCGCAGCTCGATCTGTTTGCGCCGGCGGGTCTCGCCCCCCGTCACATTTCTTTGCAGCAGGCCATTGATCAGGTGCGCGACAAATACGGCATGGCGGCCGTGCGGCGCGGCCGCACCTTGTGCGCATGAGCTACGCGGCTCTGCACGTCCACTCGGCCTTTTCTCCCCAGTGGGGAGTGCGCTCGGTGGAGGATATCTGCGCCGCGGCCCGCGCTCTGGGTCTCAGGCACCTGGCCCTGACCGACCGCAATGGGCTCTACGGTGTGCCGCATTTTCTTGAGGTCGCCAAGGCACACGGCCTGCTCCCGCTCATCGGCGCCGAAACCGTCAAGGGCGGGCAGCGCGCGGTGTTGCTGGCCCGCGATGCTGAAGGCTATGCCAATCTCTGCCGCCTGTTGTCCGATCTGCATTGCCGCGCGGATTTCGATCTGGCGCAAAGCCTCTGCGTCTTGCGGCGTGGGCTGACGGTGCTCAGCGACGATGCGGCGGTGCTCATGCCCCTGCGCCGGCAGAGCCGCGCGAATCTTTATGTGGAACTCTCCCCCGGACATCAGATGCATCGCGCCCTGGCGTTGTCGCGTGAACTGGGTCTGCCGCCGGTGGCCACCAGTCGTGCGGTGCTGCTCGAGCCGCAGGATTATGAAATTCATCGGGTGTTGCGCGCCATTGCCCTCAACACCAAGCTCAGCCGTCTCTCGCCTGACGAACTGGCGGGGGAGGGCGACCGATTGCTCTCGCCGCAACATTTGGCCGATTTTTTCCCTCATTGTCCGCAAGCCTTGGACAATACCCTGGTCGTCGCCGCGGACTGCCGCAGCGACTGGGACTTCTCCGCCTCGATCTTTCCCGCCTTTCGCGGCCTGGCGGATGGCGAGGCATTTGCCGCGCTGGAACTCAGGGCCCGTCAGGGCGCGCTGTGGCGCTACGGGCAAATGAATGTACGCATCGAAGAGCGGCTGTGCAAGGAGCTCAGCCTCATTCGCGACAAGGGTTTTGCCCATTACTTTCTGGTCGTCGAAGAGCTCGTTCGGCAGTCGCCGCGCACTTGTGGGCGGGGCAGTGCCGCCGCATCCCTGGTTGCTTATTGCCTTGGGATTACTCACGTTGATCCAATAGCTTACAATCTTTTCTTCGAGCGATTTCTTAACGAAGGGCGGCTTGACCCGCCGGATATCGATATCGATTTTCCCTGGGATGAGCGCGACGCCGTCCTTGATTTCGCTTTCCAGCGCTACGGCGCGCGGCGCGCGGCAATGGTGGCCAACCAGGTAAAATTCAAGGGGCGCTCCTCCCTGCGCGAGGTAGCCAAAGTCTTTGGCTTTCAGGAGGACGAGATCAAGACTCTGACCGCGCGTCTCTCCGGTTACTGCACGGCGGGCCGGACCGCCGCGGCCATCGCCCGCGATCCCCAGTTCAAAGGCGAAGCCCTGAGCGACGACTGGCAGCAGGTGCTGCGCCTGGCGCAGCGTCTCGATGGCCAATTGCGCCACCTCTCTCTGCACTGCGGCGGCCTGGTGGTGGTGCCCGACGAAATCCGCCGCTATGTGCCGGTGGAGGTGGCGGCCAAGGGCCTGCCGCTGATTCAATGGGAAAAAGATCAGGCCGAAGCCGCCGGACTGGTCAAGATCGACATTCTCGGCAATCGCTCTCTGGCGGTAATCCGCGATGCCCTGGCGGCTGTCAAACGGCACACGGGCCGCGAAATTGATTACGCCACCTGGCAACCGCTGGACGATGAGCGTACCCGGCAGCTACTGCGCTCCGGCGGGACCATGGGCTGTTTCTACATCGAATCGCCCGCCACCCGGCAACTGCTCAAGCGCATGTTCGGCGAGCGGCAGGTGACAGAGGCGGCCGATCTTTTCGAGCACCTGGTCATGGCCTCGTCGATCATCCGCCCGGCGGCCAATGTCTTTATCCGCGAATTCGTCGCACGCATGCGCGGGAAGGCCTGGACCCCTCTGCATCCCTTGCTCGATGAGGTGTTGAACGAGACCTACGGCCTGGCCGTCTATCAGGAGCAGATCACTCAGGTGGCCATGGCGCTGGCCGACTTTTCAGCCTTCGAGGGCGATCAGTTGCGCAAGATCATCAGCAAAAAGCACAAGGCGCAAACCCTCAGGGATTACCACGAGAAATTTCTGGCCGGCGGACGCAAGAAGTGCATCGACGGCCAAATCCTGGGCAAGGTCTGGGCGCAGATTCTCTCCTTTTCCGGCTATTCCTTCTGCAAACCGCATTCGGCCTCTTACGCCCTGGTCAGCTGCAAATCCGCCTGGCTCAAGGCCAATTACCCGGCGGAATTCATGGCGGCGGTGATCTCCAATCAGGGCGGCTTCTACAGCCCCTTGGCTTATCTGTCCGAGGCGCGGCGCATGGGCCTTGAGGTTCTGCCGCCGGACATCAACGCCGGCGATCATCCCTACATCGGGCAGGGCAGAGAGCTGCGGGTCGGGTTTATGCAGATTCAGGGGCTTTCGGGCGCCGCCGTCAAGGCGCTGCTCGCCGCGCGCACCCAGGGTGGGGAATTCGTCAGTTTTCGCGACTTTCTCAGGCGGGTGCGCATGGACATCGCCGATACGCGGTTGCTGATCAAAGCGGGATGTTTTGATGCGCTGGAGGGTAAGGAGCGACGCCCGGCCCTGCTTTGGGAGTTGTTGGGGCACCGGCACGCAGCCCCCGCGTCAAGCGCCTCGCTGTTTGATGAGCCAGCGCTGGAACTGCCGACGCCGCCGGCCTACGCTGACAAGCAGGTGCTGGCCCAGGAACTCGAAACCCTGGGCCTGCTCGCGTCCTGTCATCCCTTGGTGCTTCATCGAGGCGAGATTGCGCGACTCAAGCCGGTGTTCGCCTGTCGCATGGCTGAGTGGAGCAAGCGCTACATCACTATGATCGGCTGGTGGGTGACGGGAAAGACGGTGCAGGACAAAGACGGCCGGCCCATGGAATTCGTCTCTTTTGAGGATACGACGGGTATCTTCGACGCGACCTTTTTCCCTCAGGCCTATGCGCGGTTCTGCCGCAAGCTCTCGCGCCTGCGTCCCTATGTGCTCAAGGGCAAGGTCGAGGAGGAGTTCGGTGTGACGACCCTGACGGTGGAGTGGGTAGGCTTTCTGGAGAAAAAAGAGTAAACGATTGAGTCTCACCCCGTCGCGTATGCCGAAGCGGGTGCGCGACACGGCGGCTTCGCGGTTTTATTTTTCAGGTGCCGGTGAATTTTTGCCGTTCGTGATGATTTCTTCAATGCACGCGTAAAGTTCGTTCATGCGGATAGGTTTGGTCAGAAAAGCATCCATTCCTGCGGACAGAGCTCGCTGCTCACTCTCCGGGCCGACATGGGCGGTCAAAGCAACGATGGGGATGTGGGCGCCAGTCAACTGCTCCTGCGCTCTGATGCGGCGGGCTGCTTCGAAGCCGTCGAGCAGCGGCATTTGAGCATCCATCAGAATCACATCGAAGGTTCCGTTTTTCCACTCCTCAATCACGCTCAACCCATCCTCGGCAGCGGCAAATTTCCACCCGCGTTTGGTCAGCAGAACTTCCATGAGTTTGCGCAGCGCGGGGTCGTCCTCGCCAAGTAGAATGCGCAGGTCAGATTTTGCGGTGGTAAGGCCTTCGGGTTGCCGCGCGCGGTCAAGCGCCTTTTCATTTTCTGCGGGGGGAGCTACGCGCAGGGGCAGGGTGAACGTAAAGGTGCTGCCCTGGCCGGGAATGCTTGCGGCCTCGATGCGCCCGCCCATGCGTTCCACGATCCCCTTGCAGATCGCCAGCCCCAGTCCCGTTCCCTCTCGCTTTCTCGTCAAGGAGCTGTCGCCCTGGGAAAAACTCTCGAAAATTCGACTCATCACTTCTGTAGGGATGCCGATTCCGCTGTCATGCACGGCAAATTTCAGAGGGCAGAGATTGGTGTCTAAGACGGCCCTCGGCTCCCGGAAGATGCGCACCTTTACTGAGCCTTGTTCGGTAAATTTGATTGCGTTGCCGATCAGGTTGATCAAAACCTGCTGCAAACGGACCGGGTCGCCGAGAAAGAGCGCCGGAATTTCAGAATCGATGTCCAGAGTCAGGCTAAGACCCTTCTGCGTTGCGCTGAGTTTCAACATATCAAAGGTGTCGTCAAGGCAGGAACGCAGTGCGAAGGCAACCTCTTTCAAGCTCAACTTTCCGGCTTCGATGCGAGAAAAATCAAGAATATCGCCGATCAGATCCATAAGGGATTTTGCGGCGTTCTCCGCCATCCGCAGGCAGCGATTGCGTTCATCGCCGAGATCGTCCTGAGCGAGGCATTCGAGGGCTCCCAGGACCGCCGCCATGGGAGTGCGGATTTCGTGGCTCATGTTGGCGAGAAACCGGCTTTTTGCCTGGGTTGCCTGTTCGGCGGCTTCCATGGCTTGACGCAGACCTTCCGCGTTTTCCTTGCGCTCGGTGATGTCCCGGTCGACGCCGCGATAGCCGAGCAGTTGGCCTTGCTCATCAAAAAACGGAACACCGCTGGTTTCGAGGATGACAGTTCGTCCATCCTTGTGCAGGTTGATGTTCTCTAAGGAGCTGAAAGGTTCTGCTTTGGCCGCGTAGGTTTTAAACTGTTCGGCAACGCGCCGGGCTTCGTTCTCAGGCATAAGGGAAAAAGCTGATTGCCCGATAATTTCCTTCGGGGCATAGCCCAGCAGATCGCGTACTCTGGGGTTGGCGTAGGTGTAGATGCCGTTTCGGTCAATTTCCCAGACCCAGTCGTTGACCGTATCCACCAAGTCGTGGTAGCGCTTTTCAGATTCCCGCAGAGATTGTTCAAGCTGCCTCTGCTCGGTAATGTCGCGACCCACATAGGAAAATGTCGGAGCTTCTCCTTCGACAGCGGGCACCAGGGAAAGGCGGGCCAGAAACCAGCGTGTCCCTTCCGGAACTTCCATGGAATATTCCAGGCACTCGGACTTTCCTGTGAGCGTAATGCGCTGGAAAGCCTGGTGAATTCGGTCCGCCAGATCCTTGGGGATAACCTCGTCGATGGTTTTTCCGAGCAACTCATGATGGGGTCTTTTCAGCAGATTCTCATTGTCCGACCAGACATTAAGATATCGCCCCTGGGCGTCGAACTCGAAGACGATCTCATCCATGGTCCCGATAAAGCGGTTGAGCCGCTCTTCGGTGTGCTGGTGGCCCGCGTTCAAGTTTTTTGGGGGGTCAGGAAGAGATTGATAAAGAGGAGGTGTACAATCTTTCGCACCGGCGCCCTTTGTCTTGCCGCCATCAGCGGGGGGCGAAGACTTATCGAGGGTACGGCTGTCTTGCATGCCGCCGGTGTTGTTGGGTGGGTCGTTCGTCATCCGATTTCTTGTCTCTGTTTGATATCGGCTGATTATACAGTGGTTTTGTGGGTTACTGAACAGGAAAATGTTTCTGATTTAATCCTTTTTTCGTGAAAACACGTTTAGGGAGTTGACGGATAAGGATAAAATCGGGTCAATGATGCGGCGCTGCTCAGCAGGGCGCCTCGATTCATATTTTTTCCTCTTGAAAGCCGGGCAGGGTGAAGCTGAATATCGATCCTTTGCCGATCTCGCTCTGCGCCCAGATTCGTCCCTGATGGCCGTGGATGATATTTTTCGATATGGCCAGTCCCAAGCCCGTACCCTGTTCTTTGCAATAGCCCTTGGTGCCGATGTCGGGATAGGGCTGAAAGAGTCTTTTCATATCCTGATCCGCAATGCCGGGACCGCTATCGCCCACGGAAACTTTCAGTGCCTCGCCTTCCAGTGTCGCCATAACTACAACATTGGACCCTTTCCGAGAAAATTTCAGAGCATTTGTGATGAGGTTGTTAAGAACCTGTTTCAGGCGCGGTGCATCATAGGGAATCAGACCCGGGGGTAATTTGTCTTCGAGAATCAATCCGACTTCGACTTGTTGGGCAAGAATCTGGTTGCTCGCAACGGTCTTGGCGAGCATTTTCGAAAAAAGTTGCATGTCAGTTTTCAGGGTAAGTTTGCCGGATTCGATCGCTGAGGTGTCCAGGAGGTCGTTGATCATGGACAACATGAACTCACCGAGGTAGCGAATGTCACAGAACGCCTCGACGATGTTCGGGTTATTGGAGTCGGCCGCCTCTTGGGCCATAAGATCGCTGTAGCTGATAATCGTGCAGATGGGATTGCGCAGGTCATGGGCGGTGATACCCAAAAAGTGATTTTTCATCGCATTGAGCTTGCTCAGCTCTGCGCTTTTCTTGTGAAGTTCGCGCGTCAAATTACTGAGTTCATTGTTGCTTCTCACTAATTCGAGGCGAAGGGTCTCGGCTTCGGCGACATTGATCTGTCCCATAGCCAACACACCGTCGGTCAGCTCAGCAAAGGTAAAGGAGCAGGATTGCGGCAGCCCCGAAAGGGTGGGGATGTTGAGCAGGCACGCCGCGGCATCCTCTTTGGCGGCTTGGACCAGAACAAAGGTCTCCCTGAAATCGAGAAAGATATCCTTGGCTCGGTGGCCGAGTAAGCCTTGCCCCATGACCTTGGCGGCATGAGAGTTCATTTTGCGCAGGCGTTCATCGTCATCGAATTCCAGAACAATAAGCGCGGCTTCCTTTTCGAGATAATCAAGCAGCAGTGTGTCGCGGTGCATGCAGTGCCCTCAGGAAAAGTGCGCCATGATTTGTTCAAGTTCATCGAGGGAACCGACCAGCCAAACCTGTGGCAAGCCGTTTAAAGTCTCGCGCCCTCCCCAGCGAAACGCCTGGCCGCCGACCAGGATAGGCGTCGAGGGAAAGGCTTCATGCAGCGTTTGAATATGGCGCAGCAAGTCGGGTAGATTGGCATAGAGAGTCAGGGACAGGCAAATCAGGTCAGGTTTTTTCTCCGCCACCATCTGCAGCAGATCCTTGATCGGCGTGTTGGCCCCGAGAAAATATCCGTCCCAGCCGTTAAGTTCGAAGAGATCGGCGACCATTTTGCCGCCGACCTGATGATACTCATTGGCCACGCAGGACACGATGGCTTTTCTGCCGCAACGCTCCGAGGCAAAGATGATGGGATGCAACAGGCTCATGGCATTTTCGGTGATAGCCGTTGCAATGTGTTCGGTTGCCACCGAAATGTTATTGGTCTCCCAGAGGTCACCGACCTCATGCATGGAACGCTCGAATAAACCCAAATAAATGCTCTTGAGATCCACCCCGCGATCCATCAGGTCCGCAACGATGCCGAGACAGGTCTGCCGATCCCCTGCAAGTAGGTGGCGCAGGTAGGCAGCGTAATCTTTGGCTGGGACAGAGTTAGCAAAGGAGGATTGTGAGTTGCTCATGATATCGGTTCGGGTGATGTGGAATTTTTAAGGAATAATTTGTAAGAATACTCTTCATTTGGCTGTCAGTCAACCACAATCCAGTATTTGAGGTTATCCGCGGCCATAGCGTGGCCACGGGCCGGTTCTGTTAAGCGAAATACGCACCGATCTTGCTTTTCATGCAATCCTCCTCAATACTGTCGGCAACAGGGCGCGTCATCCATCTTCACTTGCAGCGTGTATGAACTCTATGGCCCCAAAAAACCTTTTTCAAGCCATTCCGGCCCAACTGCCTGACGAATTGCTGCAAACCCTGGCCGGCAATGACCAGGTGCGCATCGAGCGCATTGTTTCGCGCGGACATAGCTCGCCCAAGGGGTTCTGGTACGATCAGCCGCAGGATGAATTTGTGCTGCTGGTGCAGGGCGAAGCCGCGCTTGAATTTCAGGATCCCGGCGAAAGTGTTCGCCTTGTGCAGGGGGATTGGCTGGTTATTCCCGCCCACCGCAAACACCGCGTTGCCTGGACCAGCCCTCATCAGGACAGTATCTGGCTGGCGGTGTTCTTCCCGTTTTCATGAATGGCGAGGACTTGAAAAAAACATCTCTTGGATTCAGGAAATAGCTGAGGCGAGAGCCGACCGAAAAAGAAAAACTCATTTAAGTTATCGTCAACCTGATCAACCGGAGCAACGATATGCAGGAACAGAACTACGCGTCTCCCGACCCAAGTCGCCCGGAGCGTGGCTTTTGGGGCAGACTGGCGCAGGGTGAATTCGGCCTGGCCAAAACCTACTGGGTTTATAACGTGGTGGTGGGGATTGCCGCCAACCTGATTGCCAATGAAATAACCTCTCTGGCCAGCTTGACCCTGTTCATGGCGCTCTATGTCCCTTATCAGGCGACAGTCCTTATGGGCATCTGGCGGGCGGCCGGAACCTATCAAGGATTGAAAATCTGGGCCATGCTGGCCAGGGCCGCCGTTGTCCTGGGATCAATCCTGCTGGCCTTCAGCGTTCTGGGATTGTTGAATCTGTTGGTTCAAGGCTGAATCGGATGATGGCCGCCGCCAGACCAAAACAGCCCTACATGCAACAGAGGCGAGCTTTCGCCCTCCGATTGGCGCGAACACCAAGTGGCGAGGGGCTGAGGCACTCTTTCTTGAACTGGGCGCGGAGATCGCCGAGCGGGGAGGCGTGCGCGTCGAGGTATACCTTTTTTTGGTGTTGTGCGAGTGTTCCACCGTCCGCATCCGCGGTCCCATACCGACAAGGGCGCGGTTGGCTATGAACCGCTCCTCGCGCAATCGCCTGACACCACGGATGCTGGATTGCTTCAGCGGCAGTACGCTTTTTGACCACGTGGCCCGCGTCTGTTGCCGCGCCGGGTGTCTGCCGCGCAAAGAGCTTTATGAAGCCTGGGAGGTGGCACGCCGGGTGCGGCGGCGCATGCGCGGCGGGAGGGTGGTTGATCTCGCCTGTGGTCATGGTTTGCTGGCGTATTTGATGCTGTTGCTCGATGCCGGATCAAGCCAGGCACTGGCGGTTGATCGTCGCTTGCCTGCCAGCGCCGCCAAGTTGGCGCGGGAGTTTGACGAAGAGTGGCCGCGTTTGGCCGAGCGGGTGCAATTTCTTGAATGTGACATAAATGCCGTTAACCTCGGTGCAGGCGACCTGGTGGTTTCAGCCCATGCCTGTGGCAATCTCAGCGATCTGATTGTTGAACGCGTCTTGGCGGCCAGGGCGCGGTTGGCCCTTCTTCCCTGTTGTCATGATCTTAAGGGCGCCGACCTCGGCGGGTTGCAAGGCTGGCTCGACGGCCCTCTTGCTCTCGACGTGTTGCGTGCCGAACGTTTGCGCAGCGCCGGGTACCGGGTTCATACGCAGACGATTCCCGGCGAAATCACGCCCAAGAACCGGTTGCTGCTGGCCGAGCCCATTTGACGCCTTGGTGATTGCCGGACTGAGCGGCCTGTTCGGCGGATATGGGAATCCCACTTAGGGTCGTATCCTGGCTGGTGTGGGTATTATGTTTGGTGGTGGCGTGGGCGCCAGGATCTGGTGCGCGTTGCTGATCGTTCTGCTTAACATTCACAAAAAATCCGAAAGCTTGCTGAAAAATAATTCCGGTTGTTCACGATCCAAAAATGACCCTTCTTTTTTATGCCGAAAGCCGAGGTACTCATGGAAGATGAAAAGATCAAGGTAAAAACCGAAGACGACAAGACTCTGGAAGTGGTGGTTTCCAGCAAGAAAGCCGACGCGATCTGGGTGGTGCTCGGCGAGGGGATTCACAACGTCAAATGCAAGCTCATGCCGACACACAACGGCCTGGCCTACGCCGGGAGCATAATGGGTCGCGAGATTATCTATGAGCGCAGCGTCAAGCAGGTGCGTGAGGACATCGCGCGGCAGCAGCAGGAGCAGGCCCAGTTTCGACGGAGGCCATAAATTGATGGCGTCGCAAAAAGTCCGCCCTACGGCGTTACGGCGTTTTTTCAGGACCTCGACATACCTGATGTATGCCTTCGCCCCTGAAAAACCACCNGATGGCGTCGCAAAAAGTCCGCCCTACGGCGTTACGGCGTTTTTTCAGGACCTCGACATACCTGATGTATGCCTTCGCCCCTGAAAAACCACCGGGCCTTGTAGGACGAAATTTTTGCTTAGCCATCCTCTGAGTTTTTGCGAGTGCATCATAGATTGGCAGGGGATGTTTTTTGGTAACAATTTAGCTGCAACGTCCGCCCCCTGCGGTGCATGCTGAACAGTCACGATTTTTTTAGGATGGATTGTCGATGAAAATCTGGATTGATGCCGATGCCTGCCCGCGCGCGTCAGCGGGGAAATCGTCTATCGGGCGTCGGCGCGCCTGTCAGGCTTTCCAGGGCGGTTTCGTGGGTCTGTCCGGCACTGGTCAGGTATAGGGAGCCGCCGGTAATGGTCAGTTCCCAGACGATGGTGCGCTCCACTTCGGTCGCCACCTGGCTGATGAAGGCGTAATCGACGCCTATGACCTGAATATTGGCCGCATCGGCGAGCTTGCCGCGATATAGCTCGTCCCAGCGAAAACGGTTGGGCCCGGAGGCCAGCAGCACCACGTGCTCAGCGTGGCGGCTTGCCTTCAGCAGTCGTTCGGGCTCGGGCGTCCCCACCTCGATCCAGAGTTTTACCCGGCCGTCCGGCCCCTTGCTCCACAAATCCGGCTCGTCGCCTGCACAGATCCCTTTGCTAAAGCTCAGCTCAGGTTCGAAGCAGATGGCATAGGCCAGCAGGCGCAGCACCAGGCGCTGCGTCGTCTCCGAGGGGTGGCGGGCGAGGGTGGCCTGGAGGGTTTCGTAAATGCCGCGATCCACATGAGACAATTGGACGACGACGCGATGAATGGTGGAGGGTAGGGCCATAGCGGGTGGGGAGTCCTTGTCTTGGGGGGTGAAGTCCAGGGGCATATCCAGTGGCGCGTTTCAGGGCGTATCCGGTTCGGCCCCCGGCGTCAATTCAATGGATGCTGCCATGAAAAGGCACATGTTGCATGCCCGTCGTCGGACTGTGATGTCTTGCAAAAATGGACGAAACTAGGCGGAATCGTCCAGCGAGCGCAGTGGCCCTGAGCGTGGCAAGGGCTGCTTATGTCCCTGCGCATCGACATGGACAAAAGTTACGGTGGTGGAAAAAACCTCTTTTTCCTCGCGCCCACCGGGCTCATCAGCATAGACGTCGACCACATAGCGGATGGAGGTGGCCCCCTGCTTTTCCGGCAGGATGTGGAATCGCAGGATCGAACCGTTGGCCACCGGCTGGCGAAAGCTGATCCGATCCATGCCCACCGTCACCAGCGGGCAGCCGGGGAAATCCCTTGACGCCACCAGCCAGGCGAACTCATCGACCCATTTGAGCATAGCCCCACCGAACAAAAAACCGTAATGATTCAGATGCTCCTGGCGCACAATGGTGTAATTGTTCATCGATATTTTCTCCATGAAAGATGTCTGGCAGGGTAGCCGGTGGGGCAAAAACAAGTCAAGGTCGGATTGTCGGGTCGGACCAATACAAACTCCTAATTTTCCGCCAAATTATCTGCGAAAAAGCCCTTCCACAAGCTTTAGATGAGGCTTTTTGGCGGCAAAATGGTCAATTGTTCACAAAACTCAACCTTGCCGATATCTCCGCAGGGTGGGTGCGGCGGATGTGTGAGGTGGAGTGAAAAATGACGCGGTTGACAATATCCGTCTATGCGGATATTGTTTTCAGCAAAAGTCGACTCCTTTGGTAAAATTTCAACAAATACATACGGGAGGCAGGCATGAGCATCCGCATCGGAATCAACGGCTTTGGCCGCATGGGACGCCTGGCGCTGCGTGCGGCCTGGGAGTGGCCGGAATTCGAAATCGTTCACATCAACGAGGTCAAGGGCGGCGCTGGATGTGCGGCGCATCTGCTGGAGTTCGACTCGGTGCATGGGCGGTGGACGCGCGAGATCAGCGCGGATGGAGCGTCTTTGAGCATCGACGGCAAACGGATCAGCTTTTCCGAGCACAAAACGCCGGGCGAGGTACCCTGGGGTGAGTTGGGGGTGGACATCGTCATTGAGTCTTCGGGTAAGTTCCGCACCACCGCATTGCTGCAGCCCTATTTCGATGGCGGGGTGAAGAAAGTCATCGTTGCCGCGCCGGTCAAGCAGGGGGCGCTCAATGTCGTCATGGGGATCAACGACGACCTCTACGATCCCCACATGCATCATCTGTTGACTGCCGCCAGCTGCACCACCAACTGTCTGGCGCCGCTGGTCAAGGTGCTGCACGAGAAGATCGGCATCGCGCACGGCATCATCACCACCATCCACGATGTTACCAACACCCAGGTGATCGTCGATGCGCCGCACAAGGATCTGCGCCGAGCGCGGGCGGCGGGGCTGTCGCTGATTCCCACCACCACCGGCAGCGCCACCGCCATCACCCTGATTTATCCGGAACTCAAGGGCAAGCTCAACGGGCATGCGGTGCGCGTGCCGCTGCTCACCGGCTCGCTCACCGACGCGGTGTTCGAAATGAAGCACAAGGTGAGTGCCGCCGAGGTCAATCAGCTCTTCAAGGAGGCGGCGGACTCCTATCTCAAGGGGATTCTCGGTGTCGAGGAGCGACCCCTGGTGTCCATCGATTTCAAGGGCGATCCGCGCTCGGCCATTGTTGATGCGCTCTCGACCCTGGTGGTCGATGACACCCAGCTCAAGGTCTATGCCTGGTACGACAACGAAATGGGCTACGTCCATCGCATGATGGAACTCTGCCGCAAGGTGGCCCTGAGCCTGCCATGAGCGAGCTGCGCAACTACGCCCTGGTGACCGGCGCCTACTGGGGATTTACCCTCACGGATGGCGCGTTGCGCATGCTGGTGCTGCTGCATTTTCACCAGCTCGGCTACTCGCCGGTGCAGATCGCCTTTTTGTTTCTGTTCTATGAGTTTTTCGGGATCATCACCAACCTGATCGGCGGCTGGATCGGCTCGCATCTGGGGTTGAAGGTCACCCTGTTCGCGGGTCTGGCGCTGCAGGTGCTGGCGCTGGGTCTGCTGGCGCTGCTCGACCCGAGCTGGTCGGTGCTGGTTTCGGTGACCTACGTGATGGCGCTGCAGGCTCTTTCCGGAATCGCCAAGGATCTGACCAAGATGAGCAGCAAAAGCGCCATCAAGGTGCTGGTTCCCCAGGAGGCGGACAGCGTTCTGTTCAAATGGGTGGCGATTCTCACCGGCTCGAAGAACGCCCTGAAAGGGCTAGGTTTCTTTCTCGGCGGGTTGCTGCTTGCCACGGTGGGATTCCGGGGAGCGCTGCTGCTCATGGCGGCAGGATTGGCGCTGGTGCTGCTGGCGACGATTGTGTCGCTGCCCGGCACCATCGGCATGGCGAAGAAAAAGACTAAATTCAGCGCCATCCTCTCCAAGAGCCGGGATGTGAATCTGCTTTCGGCGGCGCGGCTGTTTCTGTTTGGTTCGCGGGATATCTGGTTCGTGGTCGCTCTGCCGGTGTATCTGTCGGCCAGTCTCGACTGGAGCAGCGCCCAGGTCGGTGGTTTTCTCGCCCTGTGGGTGATCGGCTATGGCGGGGTGCAGGCTTTGGCGCCGAATCTGCTGCATACCCTGACGCAGGGCGGTACGCCGCGCGGCGGTATCGCCACCATCGGAGCCTTTGCCTTGGCAGCCCTGACCGCGCTCATCGCCCTCGGTGTTGCTGCCGACCTCTCGCCCTGGATTACGGTCGTGGCAGGGCTGGCGCTGTTTGGGGTGATTTTTGCCGTCAATTCCTCGGTGCACAGCTATCTGATTCTCGCCTACAGCGAAGCAGACCATGCCTCCCTCAATGTCGGCTTTTACTACATGGCCAATGCCGCCGGGCGCCTGGTCGGCACCCTGCTCTCGGGTTTGGTTTTTCAGTTCGCCGGCCTGATCGGCTGCCTCTGGGTATCGGCCGGATTCGTCCTGCTCGCTGGGGGCATCTCTTTGCTCCTGCCGCGGGGAACCAAACCTTTAAGCCCATGAAAGTCATTTTTTCGCATGGCAAGGAAAGTGGTCCTTGGGGCACCAAGATTCGTGCCCTGGCGGCGGTGGCGAAAACCGCTGGTTGTATGGTGGAGAGTGTCGATTTTCGCCATACCAACGACCCGGACCAGCGGGTACGCCATCTGCTCGATACCGTTTTTCCCGGGGATACGTTGATTCTGGTCGGTTCGAGCATGGGTGGCTATGTCGCCACCCTTGCGGCCAAAACTCTGCGCCCTCGGGGATTGTTTCTGATGGCCCCGGCCTTTTATCTGCCCGGATATATCGAACAGGATCCCGACCCGCAAAATATTCCAACGGTGGTTGTGCATGGTTTGTGGGATGAAGTTGTGCCGTTGGAAAACGCTCTGCGTTTTGCCCGCCGCCACAACAGCGCACTGCATCTTCTTCCCGCAGGACACAGCCTCGTTGAACAGATGCCCGCCGTTGAGCGATTGTTTGCCGGCTTTTTGCAGGATGTCAGGCCGTTCACCTCAGAATAGACCATTGACAGCTTCTCTCATTGCGCGCAGATTGATCTGGTTGATTCTGGTCGACCCGATATCGTCAGCGTTTGAAAATTTGTAACTACGGCCGAGGAGATCCCGGCTTTTCGGCTAAAAAATTTCGAGGATATTTTCTGCTTCTCCATGACTTACTTTGAGTTTATCCGCCAACATCCCCGCCTCGCACTTTTTGGACCGGTTCTGTCCTTTTTCTCGAATTTCGGCCAGACTTTCTTCATCTCTCTTTTCCTGCCGTTTTTCCTGACCGAGTTCGGCCTGACCAACGCCTCCTTCGGTGGTCTCTACTCCGCGGCCACCCTGGGCGGTGCCCTGACTTTGATGTGGGTCGGACAACTCATCGACCGCTACGATCTGAAGCTTTTCAGTGCCCTGGTTGCCTTCGGTATTGCCGCGGCAGCCCTGCTCATGTCGGCGTCCACTTCCGTGTGGATGCTGTTTATCGCTCTTTTTGGGTTGCGGCTTTTCGGCCAAGGATTGGCCAACCACACAGCGCAAACCACCATGGCCCGCTATTTTTTCGCCATACGCGGCAAAGCCTTGAGTGTTTCGGCTCTGGGTCTGCCTCTGGGCGAGGCGATTCTGCCCAGCCTGGGTGCATTTTGCATCGCCTATCTGGGGTGGCGCGGTTCCTGGCTGGCTATCGGCGTGCTGGTGCTGGTGGTTCTGGTGCCCCTGCTGCAGGTGCTGCTGAAATCTCTAGAAACCCATCCCGCGCGCTGGGCGGAAAGTCACTCTGTCCAGGAGCAAATCCCTCAAGCGTCGTGGACTCGCCGACAGGTACTGCGCGATCCGCGTTTTTTCTGCATTCTTCCTGCTTCGCTGCTTTCACCATTTCTGCTGACCGGCTTGTTTCTTTATCAGTTGATTCTGGCTGATTACAAGGGCTGGTCGGTGGAGGTCATGGCCGGCGCCTTCGTGGTTTTTGCCGGCGCCCGGGTGGTGTGTTCGCTCACGGTGGGGCCACTCATCGACCGATTTACCGCTCGCCGCCTGTTTCCCTTGCTGCCCCTGCCGTTGCTCCTGGGGATTTTTTCCCTGTGGCGGGTGGATGCGGCCTGGGCGCCCTTTGTTTATCTGCTGTTTGCCGGCATGACCGAGGGCATGGGGATCAGCGTCAAAAACGCCCTCTGGGCCGAGTTGTACGGAACGCGCACCCTGGGTGCCATTCGCAGCATGCTTTCCACTTTTATTCTGATCAGTACGGCGGTCAGTCCGCTTTTGTTTGGCTGGTTGTTGGATGTGGGTATCGGCTTCGGCTATATTTTGCCTGCCGCCTGTCTGCTCATCGCCGCGTCCATTCTGCTGGCGTTGCTGATTTTCCGCATGGACCCCGGCGGAAAGCCGATTGTCTAGCGCGGCGGGCGGCGGGCTTCGCGGAACCAGGGGCGGTATTCTTCCATGCGTGTTTGCTGTTCGGCGGGGGCGCGACGGCGGCAGGTAGCGAAGTCCGGTGTCCCGGGACCGGCACCCCAGCGCCGTTCCACGCAATCATTGGGATTGTAGGCAATTTCGAGTGACGGCCGCCGCGCATAGATTTCAGCAAGACTCAGGCTCCAGGGACTGCCGTCGCTTCGGGTATAGGTAATGAAGTGCTCCCGGAGGCGTTGCTCATGAAAGCGTTCGATCCGCTCCGCGGCGCTTACCGCGCTCTCGCCCTGCAACACGTAGAGTTCTGGATGACGGCGAATGCGGGCGGGCAGCTCATCCAGAACTTTCATGGCAATCAGCAGGCGCATGTCGCGCGAAGGGGTCGAATAATCCTCCCAGGGCCCGGTTGTCTCGAAGATGGCAGGGCCTCTCGGCATGGGGACGATGGTTCCCGGATGGGTACGTATGTAATTTTCCCCGGCGTCGACGGAACGCACACGGGTTTCAAGTTGTTCCATCAGCGCCTCCAGGGTCGCGACATAGGCTGCCTCGGGGTTCAATCCGTGCGGATTGATGAGTCGCTCCATGCGCGCATAAAATTCCTCTGGCGCCATGCCCTCCTGTTCAAGGGAATAGGGCGGCAGGCCGGAGCTGCCGTCGAGGGAGTTGTTGGGCAGTTGCTTCCATCCGCCCTTTGATCCGTCAGCGACCAGGGCGCGGTAGGCTTTGAATCCGGGGCCGGCGCTCGGGGTTTGGGCGAAGAGAAAGGTTCCTTCCCAAAAGCGTTTGCGGGCCACGGAACTGTCGGGTTGGGCGTCTACTGCGAGCAGGAGTCCGCCACGATTCTCCGTTTGGGGAACCCATTTGACGATGATCAGGGTGTGGCCATAAGGGTCCGCGAAAACAGTACCGGGCCACAGGGCCGAGCGTTCGAGGGGCACGGGGTAGAAGTCGGTGGCTTCGTCGCGCAACGCGGTACGCCCACTGCCGGAGTGGACCCTGTCCATGATCCTGCGGCTTATCTTCCGGAAAATTTCGGAGGAGGCCGGTGATTGAGCGAAAGTGCTCTCGATCTCGGCGGGTTCGCAGCGCGGCGGGCTGGAAGCGCTGCCCCGGCTGCAGGAGCGATAGGCAAGGGGCAATCTCAGTTTCCAGGCGAAGTAAGCGCTCAGAATATAGGGCAAATCGGCGCAATCAGGTTGGGCGTAAAGCTGGTCGTCCTCTCCCTGGCTCAGATAGTCGTAAAGAAAGTTGCGCCCAGGGTCGCGCAGCACGGGTTCAAGAGACGGAAAATTCAGGGACTGTTCGGCCGGGGCGTCAAACAGGTGCTCAATCCACGCTGCATAGAGCGCCTGCATGGCGTGATCCCATTCCCCGGGGCCTCGGTCCTCGACTTGGCCGCCAATCTGAGTCTCGATGCAGGCCACGACTTGCCCCGTCCGTTTGGCTTCGATGCGGTAGTTGCCCTGAGCTGTTTCGGGCAATGTCGCGCGAAGACTCCAAGGCGGTCCGCCACCTTTTGTGGCATGGAGATAGGTTCGACGCCCCGCAGGATCGGTGATTCGCAGACTTGTCAGGTTCCCATCGGTCGCCACAGTCAGGATTTCCAGTGCCTCACCCGGTTGTGGTGCAAGCGGTGCGGTCCAGACGCGGACGTCCTCGCTTTGCCGACATGCAGATTGGGCCCAGGCGCCGTTTGTGACAAGCAGGATGAGCGTCAGGAACTGGGCGACGAGCAAGGGGTACGAGACACGGGATTTGAGCATCGAAGTTTGATCCTCCTGGTTGTGGAGTCAATTGGAAACTGTTCAGTATGCGCCGCAGGGTGCGGCTGCACTGATGTTGCGACTGAAAAGTTACCTTTTCAGGATTTTGGCTCCCGCTTCGCGCATATCTTCGATGGCTTTTTGTCCGCCCTCGGAGGTCACCGGGCGAGTCGCTTCCTCGATCAGTTGCATCTCAAATCCGGCTTTGCGGCCGTCGAGTACTGTGGCCAGCACGCACACATCCTGCGCCAGGCCGCCGACGAAGATGCGCTTGATGTGGTGCTGGTGCAGCCAATTGGCCAGGCCGGTCTGGTCGAAGGCGGAGTTCTGGTCCTGGTCGAAGCGGGTGCCCTTGGTGACGATTTCCGCGTCCAGGGGAGTTTCCAGATGCGGGTGAAAGCGGGCGCCGTCCGTGTCTTGAACGCAATGCGGCGGCCATTTGCCGCCCTGTTGCTCAAAACTCATATGATGTTTGGGATGCCAGTCCCGCGAGAGGTAGACGGGAGCACCGGCATCACGGGCGGTGCGCATCCAGGTGTTGAGCACCGGCACCACCTCGTCGCCTTTTTCAATGGGCAGAGCGCCGCCCGGACAGAAATCCTTCTGAACATCGATCACCAACAGCAGATCACCGGTTTTAAATGAGGGGATTTTCGCAGTCATTGATTGCTCCTTTGGATGGCTCTTCGGAATTATGGGTTTCTCGTCTACACTCTACCCAAGAAGGTTGGCCTGTCCAGGTAAGCAGGGAATGGATGCAATGGAGAAATCATGAACAAAAAAATCGACGTCGCCTGCGCGATAATCGAAAAAGATGGAATGGTGCTGGCGGCACAACGCAGCGAATCCATGAGCCTGCCGTTGAAATGGGAATTCCCCGGCGGCAAAATCGAACCCCGTGAAGACGCCCGCGACTGTCTGGAGCGCGAACTTATGGAAGAGTTGGGGGTTGGCATTCATATCCATGCAGCCCTTTCTCCCTCCTCCTGGCGCTACCCTGATTTTGCCATCACCTTGCACCCCTTCGTCTGTACTCTCAAACCGGGAACCATCCATCTTGTCGAGCACAAAGCCATTCGCTGGATCAGGCCCGAAGAAATGGGCCGGCTTGATTGGGCCGAGGCCGACGGGCCGGTTCTCGAAAACTACTTTCGCTACCTCGGCCAACGCGTCGACTAAAATTGCAGCCCAGCGTAGCTGTTTCGCAGGCAGGAAGCCTTCAGTTTTGGTCTGTGTGCGCTTGCTGCATCTGCGCGATTTCGTCCTGCAGGGCGTTTGCGATACCTTTGGCGTTGTCCTGGGGCGGTTTATCCGCATCGCGCCATTGTTGCGGGTCACAGGGCTCGCCAAAAACAATGCGGATGCGGCCGCGGCGCGGCCAGAGCTTGCCGCTGGGCAAAAGCTCGTAGGTGCCGTCGATCAAGACTGGAACCACCGGCGCCGGATAACGCGTCAAAATCAATCCGATGCCGGGCTTGAACCGCTGCAGTTTCCCGTCGCGCGCGCGACGGCCCTCGGGAAACCACACCAGATTGCGTTCTTTGTTTAAAATCGCGGCGCCAAAGGCCAGACTCGAGATCACGGCGCGTTTCGGATCAATGGGCACGGCGTTTCCCAGGCGGCTGATGGCTCTGACCAGGGGGTTGCCAAAGGCGATGCCGGTCCACCCGCCCCACCAGGTTTTTTTCAGGACCTCCTGCGGCAGGGCCGCGGCAATCACCAGTGGATCAAGGCTGCTGAGATGGTTGGGAGCAAGCACGCAATGGCCGTCGGGAAGGTTGTCAAGGCCGGAGATTTCCACATCGAAATAAGCCTTGGTGAGCAGACGATTCAGGGCAAACGCCATACTCTGGACATGGCCCAGCAGCGGGCCTGCGGGTCTGAGCCAGCGCCTCTGCTGGTCGCTGAGGACCTCTTCGGGCTTCTCCAAGGGTTCGCCGGAGAAGCTCGCACCGCCCTCTTGTTCCTCCGTGGCGATTATCTGTAAGAGATCCCGTACAGACTTGACCTCGGCGATGACCTCCTCATCCAATTCGATGCCGGTGCGCTGACCGATTTCAACGGTCACCGTCAACCATTCCAATGAATCAATGCCCAGATCACTTTGCAGGCGTGAATCGGGGGTTAAGCCCTTGTCGGCGTAACGATGGGAGAACCAGTCCCAGGTGGAGCGGGCCGCGGAATTAGCGAGCAACGCCCGGTCTTCACCGGACATCTCTTCAAGGGGTAGCGGTTCTTTGCGTGCTTCGTCCGTTTTGCCGCCTTGAGCGGCATGATATTCTTCGGCCAGCAGATGGCGGCGGATTTTTCCCAGGCGCGTCCGTGGCAGCGAGCGACTGGTCAGGGCGAAGTCGGTCAAGTGCCAGTAGCTCGGCAGATCATCGGCGATCTGCTGCAAAGCGGTTTCAATTTTTTCTTTGGCGTCTTGCTCGGTATCTTCCGCTACCACCAGGGCGACCAATTTGCCATCTTCCTCCAGTACGCCGATTTCTTTGATTTGCGAACTTTTCGCATAGGCCTCCTCGACGTCTTCCGGATTGATGTTTTTGCCGCTTTCCGTGACGATCAGGGTCGATGCGCGCCCGGAAAGACAGAGAAAACCTTGCTCATCGATGGTGCCGAGATCGCCCGTGCGAAACCAGCCCTCCTCGGTGAAAGCTTTTTCGTTCTTCTCAGGCATCTTGTAATAGCCGCGAAAGACGTTGGGGCCTATGGCGAGCACCTCACCTTGGTTTTCATCCTCACCCTGCTTAAGGTCAAGTTTGAGTTCAACTCCGACAATGGCTTTGCCGACGCTGTCGAAGCGGCCGGAATCTGGGGGATTAAGGGTCAGCAGGGGCGATGTTTCCGTTAAGCCGTAGCCGATGGCGACCTGCCAGCCCAGGCCGACGAGAAAGCGTCCCAGGTCGGGGTCGAGGGGGGAGCCTCCCGAGGCGAGGAGGCGCAACTGGGGCCCGATCTGTTGATGCAGGGGGTAGAACAGAACATTGGCCGGATTCCATTTTGTTTTTAGTTGAGTCGCCGAATTGAAATGCACCAGACGGGTGAAGGTACGCCCCAGCAGTTCATTTTTGGCGCTAATCCGTTGGGTTATGGCGTCGTGAAGAGCCCGATACAGACGCGGCACGCCGCAAATAACGCTGACCTCGGCTTCCTTGAGGGCGCGCAGAATCTGCGGCCCTGTCATGGCCAAAGGCAGAACGATGGGAATTTTCGCTCCCAAGGGCAACAACATTCCTATGACGAAGGGGTAGACATGGTGCAGCGGTAGGGGCAGCAGAACCCGGTCGTCTTCGCGTGTCAGGTTGGTTCGCAGAATCCGTTTGATCTGAAAAATGAGGTTGCCGTGGGTCAGGGGTACGCCTTTGGGTGGTCCCGTGGTTCCGGAGGTGTAAAAGAGGGTTGCTTCGTCATCCTCGGTGAGGTTCGGCAGGTCTGCGTCGCCCTGCAAGGTCCAGAGACTCTCTCCGTTTTCTTCGTTTCGATCAAGCAGCAGGGTGCGCGGCGGCTCGGTGGAGAGTTCTTTGAGCCGCTCAAGAAGGTTTTGGCTGGTCAGCATCAGGCGGGGTTCGCAATTTTCCAGGATTCTCTCCATCGCCTTACGGTCCAGCTGGACATCAAGAGGGACAACCCGCCCCCCGGCGCGGATCACCGCCAGACAGGCGATAATCCATTCGGGTGAGTTTTCCGCCCAGAGAGCAACGGCGTCACCTTTGTCGACACCGGCCTCGCGCAGGGCGGCGGCAGTGCTCTGGATCTGCTCAAAAAGCTTTGCCCGACTGATTTGCCGCGCATCCTGCTTGCGTAGGGCATGGATGGCGGTCTTGCGCCCCTGCTGCTCCAGGGCGTCGATGAGGTCCGCCAGGGTTTGGAATCGGTCAGGGCGAGCAGGCGATTTCTTTTCTTGGGGCATCTGATTTTTCTCCCTGAAAGTGTTTTTTTGACCTCCATAGCCTTTTTGGGAAAATCACTGTTGCGTCATGTCCCTCAGCACTTCGGCAAGAAGCTGGGCAAGGGTGTAGCGCTGGAGGTAGGACACATCTGCACCCGGATTGGCGACGCTGTCGGTGGAGATGATCCGCTGGATGGAAAACTCTTCCAGGCGAGCCCGCGCCTGACCCACCAGCAGAGCATGTGCGGCGATGATGGAAAACTCGGGCCTGGCGCCTTCCTTGAGCAACGCCTCCATGGCGGCGATAAGGGTGCCGCCGGTGCTGATCATGTCATCCACCAGGACCGGAGCGCGATCTTTCACTTCGCCGGTGATCGCTTGCACCTCAACCTCCTGGTCGCTCTTGCGTACTTTTTCGATGTACGCCACGGGCAGGCGTAGCAGTTCGCCATAGCGCTGCGCCAGCTTGACCGCGCCGGCATCGGGCGCCACCAGCACCTGGTCGGGCTTGCGGTATTCGCGAAACGCCTCGGCCAGCAGCGGTAGGGCCGTCAGATGAGCCAGTGGAATTCCTGAAAATCCTTCGATGGCGGCGTTATGCAGGTCAACGGCGACGATTCGGTCATAGCGGGCGGCGAGCAGGTCCGTCATGAGGCGCGCGGCAATGGGTTCTTCGCCACTGACGCGGCGGTCCTGGCGGGCATAGCCGAAGTAGGGAATGACCGCTGTCAGGCGCCGTGCGCCGCGGCGGCGGCAGGCATCGGCGAGCAGCAGCATTTCAAAAAGATGGCGATCCGCTGGTGCCGCGGTGGATTGCAGAACAAAGACTTCGCCACCAGACACCGGCTCTTTGACCTCGACTCTGATTTCCCCGTCGGCGAAATCTTCAATCAGGCAGCGGGCCGGTGCGATACCCAAAGCTTTTGTCAGGTTGCGACCCAGATCCGGGTGTGAGCGTCCCAGGATGAGAATCGGGTTCATGGCGCCTCCTCGAACTTTCTTTTCCCCTCTCACTCTACAAAAATCCTGAACGTTTTCAATATGAACGATGCGCATTATCCGAAAAAACCACGGCAGGCTGGTTCTTGAAAAGTAAACGGGGAGCCGAGAGATCCTGGACACTCTGGGGAACCTGGAGAATTATTCGGGCATCTTTATGCAGGCTTGTGCTGCAACCGACATTGCGGTGAAGGTTAGGCTGGGGCGGCTATCCTCACCTCGACGCAGGCGCACCGAGCCTGCCCAGTGACAGTCGTCCTGCGCCGGATAGTCGCTGCGATAATGCGCTCCACGGCTTTCGCAGCGCGTGGCCGCCGCCAACAGCAACAGGCGCGCGACGGCCAGATGATTGCGCCCCCCGAACCAACGCGCCGGGGATGCGAACTGTTCCACGGCATCGAACTGTTTTTGCAATCCTTCCAGTTTTGCCAATCCGCGGGTCATTTCCTTCGCGCATCGAACCACCCCGGCATGGTCCCACAGCAGGCGGGACACCTCCGTCGAAAATCCCACCGAATCCTCGCCCGTGACGAAATCGGGCAAGGTGAGAATAGCAGCAGATATTTCGTGTCTTCGCGGGGGCATTTGCGCCGCCGCGCGCCCGGCGATGCGCCCGAACACGGCCGCCTCCGTCAGGGCGTTGCCGCCGAGGCGATTGGCGCCGTGCACACCCCCTGTTACTTCACCGGCGGCGAACAGGCCGGGTAGGGTGGTTGCGGCGGTTTCATCGATGGTCACCCCACCCATGAGAAAGTGCACGCTGACGCCCACGGTCACCGGTGTTTGTGACAGATTGCAGCCGTAGCGCGCCAACAGATCCCACAGGCCGCGATAACGGGATTCGGTTTTATCCGTTGCCACGCCCGAGAGGTCGAGGTGGACTCCGCCGTCGAGGCCGCGTCCGGCACGGACTTCGGCATCGATGGCGCGGGCCATGATGTCGCGGGTTGCACGGGTTTCTCCCTCCGGGCAGATTTCGAGCAGAAACCGTTCCCCTTTGCTGTTGCGCAGCACCGCGCCGTCGCTGAACAAAGTGGTGGGATAAATGATGCGCGCCGGAGCGATGCCCATGAGGGGGTGAAACTGAACGAATTCCAGGTCGCGCACTTCGGCTCCGGCTCGATAGGCCAGGCCAAGCCCGTCTCCCGTGATATCGCTGGTGTTGTTGGTGCGGGAGAATAATCGGCCCCCGCCGCCGCTTGCCAAAACCACGGCAGAGGCTTGGATAAAACCAAAAACGTTCTGTCCGCTGAGAAACAGGGCTCCCTGGGCCTGGCCCTTTTCGATGCTCAATTCGAGGGCCCGGGCATTTTCGAGAAAGCGCACCCCGGCCCTTTTGGCGACGGCCAGCAAGGGCAGAGATAGAGCTAAGCCAGAAGTCTGCATCGGGTAGCCTGCCATCTCGACGGTCAAGGTACGCGGGCGGCTGTGGCCTGGATTCATCTGGCGCAAAAGCCGATTTTCACGATGCATTAAGCGGATGCCGCATTCTTCGAGAAATCCGATGGTTGCGCGGGACTCCCGGGCCAGGCACAACGCCAGCCTGGGGTCGCCGATGCCGCGCCCCCCACGCAAGATGTCGGCGGCGAAAAGCTCAGCAGAATCTTCATCCGAATCGGACAGTGCCGAAATGTTGCCCGCCGCCATGATGGTGCTTCCGCTGCGCCCGGCACGGCTTTTACACAGCAGCAGCACCTCGCGTCCTGCACGGCGTGCCTCGATGGCCGCGCAGAGGCCGGCAAGCCCTCCACCGATGACCAGTACGTCGGTTTGTAATTTTTTCATGACGATATCCCCGTTAGATGGGAAAGAGAATCATCCTCAAAATATAGCGCCCTTTTCTTGATGGTCGCAAGGTCTTGCCTGGTCGGATCTCACGGATCCAGGTATAATAGAAGGAAACGGACGAGGGATTTTTTGCCCTGCGGGTGGTGATTGGCGACCGGCCCCGAGGGCGCAGCGTAAGGGTGAAAAATCGAAAAGTCGTCTTTTCCCTCGGGGGATGGAGTCGCGGTGAACGCCACCGGACGAGAGACCTTTTGAAGGGAGCCGCATCATGAAACGAATGGCCCTTTTACTGGTGGTGCTGGTGGGGGCCATGTTCGGTTACTGCCTCGCATGGGGGCAGGAATATGGCGCCGTGTTCAACAGCACCGAGCAGCAGGCAATGGCGGAGACTTTCCAGTATGCCCTGGAAAACAACAGAATCAATGAAGCCTCTGCCTGGGTGAATCCCGATACCGCTCGTTCAGGAACCGTGGTGCCGGTGAGAACTTTGTCGAGTGCCGACGGACGCTTTTGTCGCGAATTTCTCACGACCATCATCGTGGACGAGAGGGAGGAGCAAGCTTACGGAACCGCCTGCCGGCAGCCAGATGGCAGCTGGGAGTTCGTGTCCGGCGAGGTGGCGGCCGAGACCTATCAGGTGGTTGAAAGGGTTGTCGAAAAACACTATGTCTATCCCTATGCCTATCGGGATTGGTATTACCGCCATCCGTATTATTATCACCCCTGGTATCATTCGCCCCGCATTTTTTTCAGCTTCAATATCGTGCATTTTGTCGGGACGCGGCGGGTAAAATCGCATCCGTTGCATTTTCACGGCATTCATTACCACGGAGTGCGTACCAAACACCCGGAAGAGATCATTCGGTCGCCCCGAAGCACCATCGATTCCCGCCGTCGGTCTGATTTTCACGATCACCGAAATATTCGCAGAGAGGGTGGGGATCGTGTTTTTCGTTCCAACCCGGATGTTCGCTCAAACCCCGGTCGACGTAACTTTGAGGGGCGCCGCGAATTTCGCGGTGGTTCACAGGAGCGGATTCACAAGCCGAGCCGTGGGCACGGAGACAACCGGGATGTGCGCAGTCGCGGCGATATCCGCAGCCGCCCCCAAGAGCTGGGCCTGCGGTCCTATGGCGGCAGCAGAGGCACGCGTGAAATTCACGAACGGAGAGGAACACGCGGTCGCTCCGAGTTTGATGGCGGCCGTACCTCTCGCGGGGGCTCCCAGCACCAAGATGGACTCCGGAATCCCGGCGGACGCTCCGAACGACGCTAAGATGATTTCAAAAGATGCCGAGGAGTGGTCTGGTGATTGAGGGTGCTCGCCTTATTATTCAGGTCTGCTCTTCCGGGAACAAGCCGCGGTCCAGAGTGCCTTGAGGCGTAAAGTTGCGCCGCGCCGTCAAACGGATGGCAAGCAGTACGGTTATGGCTGTGCCTGCGTAAATGGCGATCATGATGGCGATCTGGTACTTGATGGCCGTCATGGGGTCGCCACCGCCGAGGATCACCCCCGTCATCATGCCCGGCAAGGACACCAGCCCGATGGTGGCGATGGTGGCGATGGTGGGAGCGAGAGCCGCCTGCAAGGATTCGCGCATAAAGGGTGCAAGGGCTTCTTTCAGGGTGGCGCCCTGGGCAAGGGAGAGCAGATAAGCCTTTTCGTTTTCCTGCAAGGATTCGTAAAAGGCACGGATGCCGATGATGTCGGCGCGCAGGCAGTTGCCGAGAATCATGCCGCCGATGGGAATCACGTACTGGGCGCTTAAAGCCTCGGTTCCGCCGAGCACCACCACCACAAAAAACGCCAGAGGGATAAAGGTCCCCGCCGAAAGCGCCCAGAACAGACCGCCGGCCAGGCGCGACATGCGCAGCCGGCAGCCGCGAGCGATGGACAGGTCGGCGACCAGAATCATCACCATCACCCAGGCGCCGGTCAGCCAGGCGTTGTCGAGGTCGAAGATGACCTGCAAATAAAAGCCGACGAACAGCAGTTGCAAGGTCATGCGCACCACGGCGCTCAACGTTTCTCCCAGCAGGGGCAGGCGCATCCAAAGGATAATGCCCAGGGGAGCGGCGAGCAGACTATAACCGGCGATCAGGCGCCAGATGCTGATGTCGATGATGCTCATGCGGCTCCCCGGTCCTGAGCCTTGTCCAGGTCGATGGTGGTTTCGGAAAAGCCAAGCCATTCCTGATCATGCGAAACTGAGAGAACCGAGAGATCTTCACGGGAACGCAACAGATCGATAACCGCATCTCGAGCGCGCGGGTCCAGGGCCGACGACGCTTCATCGAGGAGCAGAATCGGACGCTTGAGCAGCAGCGCGGAAATCAGGGCCACGCGCTGCTTTTCACCTCCTGAAAGCTGAGAGATGTCCTTGTCGAGAAGGGTGGAGGCAAGATGCAGGCGCTCAAACAACGCGGGCACCTGTTGCAGATTGTCGTGCAGATTGCGGTTGGCACGGAAGTGAAAGGGCTGCTCCAGCAATGCGCGCACCTTTCCTTTGCCCATTTCCGGTTCCTGGGCGACGTAGGCCAAATGGACGCGCAATTGCCAGATGGATTGAGGTGTGAGCTCTTGGCCGAAAATCCGTATGGTTCCCGCTTCGGGCCACATAAAGCCGAGTAGGCAGCGCAGCAGGGTGGACTTTCCGCTTCCCGACCTGCCCATCAGGGTGATTTTTTGCCCCTCTTCCAGGCGCAGGTCCAGGTTGGAGATGATCTGTTGAGCCTCGATGCGAACACATAGCCCGTTTATTTCGATAGCTGGTTTTAACATAAACTCCTACGGCTCAGGGTTTTCCGAGGCGCTTGGTGACGGATGCCATCTTTCCGGCCATGCTGTGGTCGGCGCGATCGCGGCGATCATCGATTTTGATGAGGGTTGAGACGCGCACCGCGCCGGCAGCGAAAGGTGCTTGGTGCATGCGCTGGACCACGGCAAGGATGTCCTCGATCTCGCCTTCGAGAATGGTGCCCATCGGGGTGAGCTGATAGCTCAGTCCCGACTCCTGAACGATTTTAAGGCATTCGGCGACATATTCAGAAACGCTGGGAGTTCCGGTGCCCAGCGGGGTGACGCTGATTTCCACCACGGCCATTTCATTTTCCTCCGCAAGTCAATGAAGTGCAGCAGCTATAAACCCAAGTTTATTTGCAGGATGAGACCTCATCCTTGGTGCGCGGCTTTCATATCAGGGGGTTGCGTTGCAGGTCGGCGCCGCTGATGCCGAGTTCGCGCAACCGACGGCGGTCTTCCTTGCGATGGCAGGAGCCGTAGGTGCGGTCGCTGCCGCACCAGCAGGGATCGGTTTTCCGCAGTTCGGTCAGACTGTCGGGCAGGCTGGCCGAATCTTTTTTTCGAAAAAGGCGCCGCAGCCAATTCATGATTCAAGTCTCCTCTTTGAGGTCTCTGGTTGTGGAGGATTATCCTCACCCACCGAGTTGCGTGAGATGCCCGCGCTTCTCGATTTTCCTTCATCTTATCGGGGGAGAGAGACACTGGCAAGAGAGAGGTCGAATCTCCTGCAAAATCTCAGGGTGCGTTTGACAGTGAAAAGATATAACTGTATTTTGTGGATAAATGAAAAAAAATTGTTACGAAAAAGGCATTAAAAATAATCCCCTTTTTTCAGTAATGTGCAAATAAAACAAAATTTTATGAAAAAGGGGGTGGGCGCATCCATTTGCAGAGGCACTTCGCATGGAAAAAGGAGGAAAGTGATGATGATTGAAGCGCTGTTTCGCGTATGGGACAAAATTTGCCCCGACAGGCCGGTGCCGCGAAGAAGATGCCTGGGGTGTGGACAATGTTGCGAACACTTCGGTGGTTACCTGCATGCCTCTCAGGCAGATCTTGAACGCTGGAAGTGTCTCGGACGCCAAGACCTTCTGGATCTGGTCAATCCTTCCGGATGGATCTGGGTTGACCCCCGTGAAAACCGGCGCGGAGCACGGTGCCCCTTTCTTAAGCGCATCGATGAAGAAACGGCGCATTGCGCCATTCACGACATCAAGCCTGACATGTGTCGCGATTATCCGGGCCTGGATCACGGCCGCCACTGCATTCGCGGTATCTATATTCCCAGAGAACATTCGACCATCCATTGACGGCGGAGCCGAAGTCTGGTCGATCTGGAAGCGGCGATTGACAGAAAGCGTACCTTTCCGGTATAAGAACCTGTTGAATTACAAATGTTCTGTGCTGTCGGAAAGGTTTGGTGTTTATGGATTTATTGGCAAACTTGCTTGTGGCGGTGGTGCGCATCCTTAGCCTGGCCATCCAGCTGTATATTTACGTTGTGATCGCCCGTGCCATCGTCTCCTGGGTCAGTCCCGATCCCTATAATCCCATTGTCCGGTTTCTTTACAACATGACTGATCCTCCACTCGATCGCATTCGGCGGACTCTGCCCTTGCAATTCGGGGGGCTTGATCTTTCGCCCATTGCACTGATTTTTGGGCTTTACTTCATCAGTATGCTACTCAATTCCCTCGTGTACCGCATTGCTTTCGGGCACTAATTCAGGCTCTGCCATGGCGATCACCCCTATTGATATTCAGCAACAGCAGTTCAAGTCGCAGATTTTCGGCTATGACAAGGCCGGGGTGGACCGTTTCCTTGAGCAGGTTGCGGAAGAACTCGAGCGTCTGCATCGGCAGAGTCAGGAGTTACGCGAAGAGCTTTCCCGTACCCGAACGAGTTTGGCCGAGATGCGCGAACGCGAAGAGGTGCTCAACGCAACTCTTTTGACGGCGCAGAAAGTTAGCGATGATCTGTGCAACAACGCACGCAAGGAGGCTGAGGTGATTCTTGCCGATGCCCGGGTGCGTGGCGAACAGATTGTCGGCGAGGCGGAAAGGCGGCGCTTGCAGCTTGTCAATGAGATTCAGGAAGTCAAGCGGCAGAAAGTGTCATTTGAAACGGGACTGCGATCTCTGGTTGAAAGCCATCTGCGATTGTTGAATCTAGATACCCTGAGCCTTCCCACCGGCAAGGATCGTGAGGGACTGCCCGCGGGTCAGGACGAGCATAAGTTCGAGGATTTCTCCGATTTGATGGCTGATGACGAAGAGAGCGGAATTCAGAGATGAATGCGGCGCTCACAGAGACTTCCGAGGGAGTGCGGGTGGCTGTATATGTTCAGCCCCGCGCCAGTCGCAACGAACTCGTCGGCGTTCAAGGCGAAGAACTGCGCATGCGTTTGACTTCGCCGCCGGTGGAGGGTGCGGCCAATCGGCTGTGCTGTGAGTTTCTCGCTGATCTTTGCGGCGTGGCAAAATCCCAGGTGGTACTGCTCTCAGGCGCCAAGTCCCGGCACAAGCGGTTGTTGGTGCGTGATGCCGACCTGCGCTTGGTGGCCCGTTGCTTGAAAGTTGACTGATTCCCGTTTTTTTCCGCCGTCCCGCACCTTGACAAATTCCAGACCAAGACATTACATTATCTGCATAATAACAAACGACCGTGACCAATGGAGGTATATCAGCAATGCCGATCTATGAATATCAGTGCAATTCCTGTGGTAAAACCTTTGAAGCCAGGCAGAAATTTTCCGATCCTCCGCTGAATGACTGCAAAGTCTGTGGGTCTGGCGATGTGGCCAAGCTGATTTCCCAGACCGCTTTTACCCTCAAAGGTGGCGGTTGGTATCAGCAGGGGTATGGTGCGGAAGGCAAACCCGCTGCTTGCGCCACGAGCACAGGTGAAGGGGGCGGCTGCGCGGGCTGTCCCAAGGCTGCCAACGAATAAGCATTTACGAGATATGCCCTATTGGGGCGATTTTCCCAGGGACGCCGCGGCGTCCCTTTTTTGTTTGGTGCCCGCGCGCCTGTGCCGCGGCATCTTTACATTCACCGAGGGCTTGCGTATAGTTTGGGGCGGTTACCGAATCCCAACGTTTTTATGTCAAGTCGTCGACGCACCTGTCGTCGACGCTATCCATATACAAGGAGGTTTTCCAGCGTGGCAGAGATTATTGACGGCAAGGCGATTGCCGCTGAAATTCGCGGTCGAATTAAAGAAGAGGCGGCAGAACTCAAAAAAAGCAATGTGGTCCCCGGGTTGGCGGTTGTGCTGGTGGGTGAGGATCCGGCCAGTCGCGTCTACGTCACCATGAAGGAGAAGGCCTGCGCCGAAGCAGGGATCTTTTCCGACGAACACAAACTGCCGGTGGAAACCAGCGAAGCTCAGTTGCTGGCCCTTATCGCCCAACTTAACCAGGACGCGCGCATTGACGGGATTCTCGTGCAGTTGCCGTTGCCTGCGCATATCGACGAAACACGCGTCCTTGAAGCCATTCTTCCGCAAAAGGATGTTGACGGTTTTCATCCCTACAACGTCGGGCGCCTGGCCACGGGCAATCCGCTATTTCAGCCTTGTACGCCTTACGGCATCATGAAAATGCTGGAGCATACCGGCACCGATCTTACCGGCAAGGATGTGGTGGTCGTCGGGCGCTCAAATATCGTCGGCAAGCCGGTGGCGCTGATGTGCCTGGCGCGTCACGCCACGGTTACCCTGTGTCACTCGCGTACCCGCGACCTGGCTGCCAAAGTGCGTGCCGCCGATGTGGTGATCGCCGCCGTCGGTCGGCCGGAGATGGTCAAGGGTGATTGGGTCAAGGATGGTGCGGTGGTTATCGATGTCGGCATCAACCGTGTCGGTGAAAAAAAGCTGGTGGGCGATGTGGAATATGAAGCGGCCAGCCGCCACGCTGGAGCTATCACGCCGGTTCCGGGCGGGGTCGGTCCCATGACCATCGCCATGCTGTTGCAAAACACCCTGGAGAGCGCTCAGCGCCGCGCCCGCCGCTGATCAAACCCGACCGCCGGTCCGCTGTATGCGGACCGGCGGTTTTTTTTGCGAGAACTTCTGTCATGATCATCAGTCGGCAAAAAGATAAGGTCGAACTGCTGGAGCATCTCGAAGGCAAACAAAAGTTGTTCCTGGTGGGTTGTGCTGCCTGCGCCACGGCCTGCAAAGCCGGCGGCGAGGAAGAACTTTTTCAGATGCAGGACTGGTTGGCCGCTCATCAGCGTGAGGTGACGGGCAGTGTCGTTATTCAGGAAGCCTGCCACATCATGCGCGTCGCCCGTGACCTGCGCCAGCATCGAGCGGCCGTTCAGGAAGCCGACGCGCTGTTGGTACTGACTTGCGGGGCCGGAGTTCAATCGCTCTCCGCCAACACTGAAAAACGGGTCATCGGGGCTCTCGATTCTCTGTTTCTCGGCAACGTACGTCGTCTCGGTCACTATGAGGAAAAATGTTCGTTGTGCGGCGATTGCATTCTCAACGAGACCGCCGGGATCTGCCCCGTCACCAACTGTGCTAAAAGTTTGCTCAACGGTCCTTGCGGAGGCATGGAAGATGGGCGCTGCGAGGCTGACCGTGAGCGCGAGTGTGCCTGGCAGATGATCTACGAGCGCTTGACGCGCCAGGGCCGCAAGGGGGTTTTTGCTCGGGTCGTGCCCAACAAAGACTGGGGCCGGCGTCACCAACCGGGCAGACATAAGGTTTAGGCAGAAAATTATGTCGCGGTTTGCTGAAAAACTTGCCGGCGGCGAATTCGTCGTCACCGCCGAAATAGCTCCGCCCAAAGGAGTTAGCCTCGACCAGGAGCTGGCACTGGCTGCTTCCTTGCCCGCAGAAGTGACCGCGGTCAACGTCACCGACAATCAGGGGGCCAACATGCGCATGGCGCCTCTGGCGGTGGCTGCTCTTTTGCGGCAGCGCGGTATCGAACCCATTCTGCAGATGACTTGTCGCGACCGCAACCGCATGGCGCTGCAATCCGATCTGCTTGCCGCATCCGCCTTAGGTATTGAAAATCTTCTGCTGCTTTCCGGCGATCACCCCCGCTTCGGCGATCATCCGCAGGCGCGACCGGTGTTTGACCTCGATTCAGTGCAACTGCTGCGGGCTGCAGAGGCACTTATGGCCGGTCATGACCTGGCGGGACGCCCCTTGCAGACCTCGCCGGTTTTTTTTCCGGGCGCCGCGGTCACCCCTGAGGCTGAACCCTTTGAGCTGATGTTTCAGAAAGTTCAAAAAAAAGCAGCCTCCGGTGCAAGATTTTTTCAGACCCAAGCCGTGTTTCGCGAGGAATCCCTGCGACGCTTCATGGCGCAGGCCCGCCCACTGGGTGTTCCAGTTGTTTTGGGAGTGATTTTGTTGAAAAACGTGCGCATGGCGCGCTACCTCAATGAGCATATCCCCGGCGTGCGGGTCCCCGAAGATATCATGACGCGTTTGAGCGAGGCCGCTGATCCTCTTGAGCAGGGCGTCATCATTGCCCGTGAGATGGTGGCGCTGGCGCGAAGCGAATGTCAGGGTGTGCACCTGATGACTCTGGGTTGCGAGGATAGGATTCCGCAAATTCTTTGCTAAGCTTGTGACTGATCGGGCCGATCCGGCTGAGCTCACCCGTCTGTCACCTAGAGGTTCTCATGCTTAAACGTACGGCTCTTTATCTCGCGCATCGCGAACTCGGCGCCCGCATGGTGGAATTCGGCGGCTGGGAAATGCCGGTGCAGTATCGCGGAGTTATTGACGAACATCTGGCCGTGCGCCATGCGGCGGGCCTCTTTGATGTCTCCCACATGGGCGAAATCGAAATCAAGGGCCGCGATGCACAGGCGTTTTTGCAAGAGTTGACCATCAACGATGTCAGTCGATTGAGTAACGGCCAGGCCCAGTACACCGCCATGTGTTATCCGGATGGCGGGGTGGTCGATGACCTATTGCTGTATCGCTTCGATGGCGAGAATTATTTGCTGTGCGTCAACGCCGGCAATACCGACAAGGATTTCGCCTGGGTCGAAGCGGCCCTTGAAGATTCAGGTTTCGCCGCCGTGACCTGCCGCAATTCCAGCGTCGATTTCGCCCAGCTCGCCTTGCAGGGACCGGCTGCGGCCCTCATTCTCTCTCAATTGACGGCCATCGACCTGAGTCGCATTACCGGTTATCATTTTTACGAAGGACTGGTGGCTGAAGTGCCGACTCTCATCTCCCGCACCGGGTACACGGGCGAAGACGGCTTTGAACTTTACTGTCATCCTGAGGCTGTCCTCACCCTGTGGCGCAATCTGCTTGATGTCGGCCGCGAAGATGGCCTGATGCCGGCCGGTTTGGGGGCACGCGATACTTTGCGCCTGGAGATGAAGTATCCCCTTTACGGGCATGAACTCAGCCCCGAGATTTCACCTTTGGAAGCCGGCCTGGGCTGGATTACTCATCTGGAAAAGCCCAGTTTTATCGGTCGCGAGGCCCTCGTGCGACAAAAGGAAAAGGGCCCTGAGCGGCGTCTGATCGGTTTGCGCATGACGGAGGCCGGGGTGCCGCGAGCGGGATATCCCGTGTATCTCAATGGTGAGGTCGTCGGAACCGTCACCAGCGGCACCCTGTCGCCGTCCTTGCGTCAGGGTATCGCTATTGCGTTGGTGCGCAACGAGGTGCGCCGGCCTGGCACCGCGCTCGAAGTCGGCATCCGACAACGGCGGGTCGCTGCGGAAATTGTCAAACCCCCATTTCTTGAAAAGTCGTAATTGTTCAGCTTGTCCCACAGGCCCGTCATGATTTTTTTCATTTTCATTCAGGAGGCTTAAATATGGATTTTCCCGAAGAATTCAAATACACCGAAGAGCACGAATGGGTTTTGGTCGAGGGGGAAGTGGTAACCGTCGGTATTACCGATTTTGCCCAGGATTCTCTGGGGGATGTGGTTTTTGTCGAGCTGCCCGAAGTCGGTATCAAAGTCGAGGCGGGCAAGGTTTTCGGCGTGGTGGAGTCGGTCAAGGCGGTTTCGGATATCTATTCGCCGGTGACGGGGGAAGTGGTCGAAGTCAACGAGGAATTGCCCGACACACCCGAAATTCTCAATACCTCGCCTTATGAAGACGGGTGGATGATCAAAGTCCGGCTGAGTGATCCTGCCGAGCTTGAAGATCTGCTCGACGCGGCCAGTTATCAGGAATTTATCGAAGAAGATTGAGTATCGCCACCGCACCGGGAGAGGTTGCCCATGCGTTTTATTCCGCAAACCGAGGAGGATGTCCGGCAGATGCTGGCCACCATCGGCACGGGTTCGGTCGAGGAGCTTTTCGCCGAGGTTCCGGCCGCTTTGCGTCTCGACCGCCCCCTGCGGTTGCCCCCGGCGCGCAGTGAGGCTGAACTTCTTGCTGAACTTGGGAGATTGGCGCGACTCAACGCCACTGCTGAAACTCACCGAATGTTTCTTGGCGGCGGTGCCTACAATCATTTTATTCCGGCCGCAGTCGATCACCTCATCTCCCGTAGCGAATTCTACACAGCCTACACACCCTATCAGCCCGAAATCAGCCAGGGAACCCTGCAGGCGATTTACGAGTTTCAGACCCTGATTTGCCAACTGACCGGCATGGATGTGGCCAATGCCTCCATGTATGATGGCGCTTCTGCCTGTGCGGAAGCGGTGCTGATGGCGACACGGGCGACCAAGCGTTCGCGGGTGCTGCTGGCGCGTTCTCTGCATCCTGATTATCGGGCGACGGTGGCTACTTATTGCCGCTACCTCGATTTTGAATTGGTCGAGATCGAGTTCGACGAAACGGGGCGTACCGACCTGAGTGTCCTGGCCGGGGAATTGAACGAGCGGTGCGCCGCCCTGGTGCTCGGCTATCCGAATTTCTTCGGGGTGATTGAAGATCTGGCCGCAGCCTCGCATCTCACCACTGCCTGCGGTGCGCGCCTTATTGCTGCCGTGCAGGAGCCTTTGGCCCTGGGTCTGCTGAAGCCTCCCGCGGAGCTCGGTGCCGATATCGTGGTGGGGGAGGGCCAGAGTTTTGGTCTGCCACTGGCTTTCGGCGGACCCTACCTCGGCTTTTTTGCCGCGCGTTCCCAGGATCTGCGCAACCTGCCCGGGCGTCTGGTGGGAGAAACCCTCGACAGTAAAGGTCAGCGTGGCTTCGTGCTGACTCTGGCAACCCGCGAACAGCATATCCGTCGCGAAAAAGCCACGTCCAACATCTGCTCCAACCAGGGTCTGTGCGCCCTGGCCGCCGCCATTTACCTGGCTCTGCTGGGGCGCCGGGGGTTGCGGGAGACGGCGGAACAGAATCTGGCCAAGGCCGCTTATGCACGGGCCAAAATCGAAGCGCTGTCGGATTTCAGCCTGCCGTTCAGTGGCCCGGTCTTCAATGAATTCGTCGTTGAGGGAACGATAAAAGCCGTCGATTTGCTGCGCCGGGTTCAAGTCCAGGGGATTCTTGGTGGAATTCCTCTGGTGCGCTGGTATCCGCAGATGTCCAATCGTTTCCTGGTCTGCGTCACCGAGCAGAACCGGCGTGAGGATATCGACGCCTTGTGCGCCGCCCTGGCCGGAGGTGCCCTATGACCCGGGTGGGAACCAGCGGATTGCAACTTAACGAAAAACTGCTTTTCGAGCACTCGGACAAAGGCCGCAAGGGTTACAGTCTGCCTGCTCTTGACGTGCCCCCCGCGCATCTGCCTGCCGAACTGGTGCGGGAAGATATCCGCGGCTTTCCGGAACTGTCCGAACTCGATGTCGTGCGCCATTTCACCCGCCTGTCCACCTGGAATTACGGAATCGATACAGGTTTTTACCCCCTGGGCAGTTGCACCATGAAATACAACCCCAAGGTGAATGAGGTCGCCTGCCGCCTGCCGGGGTTTGCCGGGGTGCATCCGCATACTCCGGAGGAGTTGAGCCAGGGGGCCCTGGAGCTTATGTTTCAGTTGCAGGAAGATCTTGCTGAAATCTCCGGTTTTCCGGCAGTTACGCTGCAACCCGGTGCCGGTGCTCATGGCGAGTTGGCCGGAATGCTCATGATCCGCGCCTGGCACGAGGCGCGCGGCAATCGCCGCACCAAGGTCCTCATTCCCGATACCGCCCACGGCACCAACCCGGCGACCGCGACCCTGTGTGGCTATCAGGTGGTGTCGGTGGCCAGCGACGGGGTGTTGCGCGCCGCCGCGGTTGCCGAGTTGATGGACGAGGAGGTCGCCGCCCTCATGGTGACCAATCCCAACACACTCGGTCTGTTCGAGAGCGAGATTGCCGAGATCTGCCGCATCGTGCATGACCGCGGCGGTCTGGTTTATTGCGATGGCGCCAACCTCAACGCCTTGATGGGGATTTCGCGCCCTGGCGATGCAGGCATCGACGTCATGCATTTCAACCTGCATAAAACCTTTGCCACACCCCATGGGGGCGGTGGGCCGGGCGCCGGGCCGGTGGGCGTGACGGCGGAACTCGCTCCCTTTCTACCCGTGCCGGTCGTGGTGCGGCACGCGGATGGCTTTCGCCTCGATTTCGACGCACCGCACAGCATCGGCACCATGAAGGGTTTCTATGGGCACTTCGGCGTGCTGGTGCGCGCCTTTGCCTACATTCGCAGCATGGGTCCGGAGGGGCTGCGGCGCGCTACGGATATGGCGGTACTCAATGCCAATTACGTGCGGGCGCGTCTCGAGGGCGTCTTTCACCTGCCGTATGCGACCCGTTCCCTGCACGAAGTGGTATTCAGCGACCGTCGCCTGGGCGGGGGGTGCCGCACCCTGGATCTGGCCAAGCGCCTCATCGATTACGGTTTTCATCCGCCGACGGTCTATTTCCCTCTGGTGGTGGCCGGCGCCATCATGATTGAGCCCACCGAAAGCGAAAGTCTGGAGTCTCTGGATGAATTCTGCGAGGCAATGCTTGCTGTCGCGCGGGAAGCCGAAGAGCAGCCTGAACTGCTCAAGCAGGCCCCGCAATGCACACGTCTGGGCCGGCTCGATGAAACCAGGGCAGCGCGGCAGCCGCGCCTGCGCTGGGAAAAGACCTGAGCGGAATAACCTGGAGGAGGTGGGGGAGAGGCTAAGGGCGCCAATTCCGGCAAGAGAGGGCGTTCAACTACCGAAGATGAACGTGCGGCCGATACGGTACTGAAAAAAGGCGAAGATGGTGAGTG
This sequence comes from Geoalkalibacter ferrihydriticus DSM 17813, assembly GCF_000820505.1. Taxonomy (NCBI): domain Bacteria; kingdom Pseudomonadati; phylum Thermodesulfobacteriota; class Desulfuromonadia; order Desulfuromonadales; family Geoalkalibacteraceae; genus Geoalkalibacter; species Geoalkalibacter ferrihydriticus. The sequence continues at coordinate 96,368 of NZ_JWJD01000001.1, forward strand.
TTTCCTCTTCGTAATGGCGGGAAATAGGGCCGTAAGAGGCCCCACGCCAGACCGCGCGCACCGCTTCCTGATCAAGGGCGGCGGAGCCTGAGCTTTCCAGGATCTGGACACTTTCCACGCTGCCGTCGCGGCGCACCGTGACTTTGAGCAGGCTGGTGCCTTCCTCGCCGCGTTCGGCGGCTTGCCGGGGATAGTTCCATACGCCGTAAATATTGTTGCGGAAGCGTTGAAAGAAGGAAATCAAAATATCCTTCTCCATGTCCAGCCAGACGGCATTGCCCGCCTCGACTTCGGCCCGGTATTTGCGCCGTAACTGGTTTTCCAGGCGGCTCTCCGTGGCCTGCGGCAGTTGCAGCAGATCCTTGAGATCGGGCAGGGCACGCTCGGCCGGCGCCGCAGGAGGCGTGACCTCGGGGTGGACGGCCACCTGGGGTGCCGGAGCTTTTTCAGCCGGACGCTCTACGGTCGGTGGTTGATCAACGACCACAGGAGGTGCTTGCTCTCGCGGTTGCGGCCGAGGCTCGGGGCGCGGTTGTGGCACCGGTGGCGGCGCCACAACTCTGGGCTGAGCGTCTTCGGTGTCTTCTCCAGGCGGGGCGGTTTCGCGCTCAACCACTTGATCCTGGGGCCCCAGGCGCTCGGCCGGTTTTTCGCGGGGAGTCTCGGGCAGGATCGGAACATCGAGTTCCCGCGGCCGTGGTTGTGGCGGCCGTACCTCGACAAAGACGGGTTCCTCGAGCTGAGGTGCGGGACCTGGCGCTGTCTGGGGCATCAGCAGCATCAACAGCAGATGGATGATCAGAGACAGAGGGATAAACCACCAGAGAATGGTGGTCTGTCGTGGATGAAAACTCATAGAAGTTGCACAACCCGTTGCTAGGTAAGGTATCGCAGCCAATTATACCCGAATCACCCCTTGGGGTGCCAGTGCTGAAGGCAAAAAAACGGTGGGGAAAGAGGTTGACCCTTCCCGGAGGCATCGGGTATAAAACAGGCATTCATTTAAAACTCTGTTTTGAAAGAGGAGGTTTTCATGCATCTGGTAGATCAGATTAAAAGTAAGGCACGAACCAATGCCCAGACCGTGGTCCTGCCTGAAGGCTACGACGACCGCATGATCGAGGCCGCTGGGCGCATTGTCGCCGATAAACTGGCCAAGGTCGTGCTGCTTGGGAATACGGATACTCTGCAAAGCAAAGCACGGGAATTGGGATGCTCCTTGGACGGAGTGACCCTGATTGATCCGGCACGGGCCGAGAAACTCGACGCTTATGTTACCGAACTGGTGGAGTTACGTAAGAAAAAGGGCCTGACCGCCGATGAGGCACGCAAGCTGCTGACAGCCGAAGACAATCTTTATTTCGCGGCGATGATGGTGCGCACTGGTGACGCAGGTGGCGCGGTCGCCGGGGCGCACAATACCACCGGCGACGTATTGCGCGCCGCTTTTCAGGTGGTCGGCACCGCGCCGGGCATGAAGACTGTCTCCTCGGTGTTTCTCATGATCACCAAAACCCCCGATTTCGGCGAAAACGGCACCATCCTTTTTGCCGATTGCGCCGTCAATCCCAATCCAGATGCCCAGGCCCTGGCGGAGATCGCCGTTGCCACCGCGAAAAGCTGCAAGAGTTTTCTCGGTGTGGACGCGCGGGTGGGCATGTTGTCTTTTTCCACCAAGGGCAGCGCTCAGCATGAAGATGTCGATAAGGTGCTCAAGGCCCTGGAAATTGCTCGAGGACTCGATCCCAATCTGCAGATTGACGGCGAATTGCAGGCCGATGCTGCACTGCTTCCCAAGGTCGGGCAGAAAAAAGCGCCCGGCTCGCCCGTCGCGGGAAAAGCCAATACCCTTATTTTCCCCGATCTCGACGCCGGCAACATCGGCTACAAGCTGGTTGAGCGAATTGCCGGGGCCGAAGCCGTGGGCCCCATCATCCAGGGACTGGCCAAGCCCGTCAACGACCTGTCGCGGGGCTGCTCGGTGGATGATATCGTCAACGTGGCGGCGATAACTGCCGTGCAGGCGCAAGGCTGAGCAGGTGTGAGTGAAAAAAAAGGCCGGCGGGGAAATCCCTGCCGGCCTTTTTTATGTCGGACGCTTCTGGCTTTAATCGCTATTTGCGTTGGAATTCGCGCTTGGCAAAAGAGTACTGGAACTTCATGTGGTCGGTGTAGGTACCTTCCAGAATGCCAACCACGTCTTCGGTGAATACCAGTTCCTCATCGGTGGGAATGACGAATACCTTGACCTTGGACTCGGGAGTGGTAATAACGTTTTCCGATTTGCGCGTCATGGTATTTTTGTTCTTCTCGCGATCCAGAATGATGCCCATGTATTCGAGCCCTTCCAGGGCTTTTTCACGGATCTGCCAACCCATTTCGCCCACTCCGGCGGTAAAGACCACCGCATCGATGCCGCCGATGGCCGCGGCATAGGAGCCGATGTATTTCTTCAGGCGATATCCTTCGATCTCCAGGGCCAGCGCGCAGCGTTCGTTGCCCTCCGCGGCCCCTTCGATGACATCGCGTCGATCGGTGAATTGACCGGTGATGCCGAGAATCCCGGATTTCTTGTTGAGAATTGAATCAAGATCCTTGGGCGAGAGGTTTTCCTGCTGCTGAAGGAACATGGGAATCGCCGGATCGATATCGCCGCAGCGGGTGCCCATGACCGCGCCTTCCAAGGGTGTCAAGCCCATGGAGGTATCAACGGAGACGCCCCCCTTGATGGCTGCATGAGAAACCCCGTTGCCGATATGCATGGTGATGATGTTGCAATCCTTGGGATCCTTGCCGAGCATGACCGCCGCCCGCTTGGAAACGTAGAGGTGACTGGTCCCATGAAAGCCGTAACGGCGCACGCCGTATTTTTCATACCATTCGTAGGGCAGGGGATAGGTGTAGGCGTGCTCAGGCATGGTCTGGTGAAATGCCGTGTCGAAAATAGCGACATGGGGGACATCGGGAAGTACGGAACGGGCTGCTTCAATGCCGGAGATGTTGGGTGGATTATGCAGGGGCGCGAGGTGCTGAACCGCTTTGATGGCATCCAGAACATTGTCGTCGATCATCACCGAGCAGGTGAATTTTTCTCCACCGTGCACCACCCGGTGGCCGACCGCGGAAATCTGCTGAATGTCGCTGACCACGCCATGCTCTTTTTCGGCCAGGATTTTAATGATCAGGTGAATCGCCACCTGATGATCGGGGCACTCGTATTCTTCACGATAGGTTTCGCGCCCCGGCACCTCGTGAATGATGAAAGAATCACCGATGGTGACCCGCTCGACCATGCCTTTAGCGATGACTTCCTTTTTTTTCCAGTCGAAAAGCTGGTATTTGACCGATGAACTGCCGCAGTTGAGAGCCAGAATGTCCATGAAATCCTCCTGAGCGTGAATTGTCCCCACCTCAATCGTTGTGGCAAAACGGTGTTTGCTGTGGGTGCGACCGTTTCCCCATTGCCTTTGGAATGATGGGGGGATGCTATTGAACATACAGGAATGTAACGAGAAAAGACGTTATAAAAGATATATTAAGGGTCGGGGGATTGCAAGGGATTTCCTGAACTTGTGGGTAAAACGCGCCGCGCGTTTGGGGTAGACAGCGAAGGGTCGGTTGGTGTAAACTTCGCGGAAATTAAACCAGAGGAGGAGATACCCATGGCTTACACGATTAACGACGAATGCATCAACTGCGGTGCCTGCGACCCGACCTGTCCGGTCGATGCCATCAGCGAGCAGGGCGACGTGCGCGTCATCGACGCCGCGACCTGCACTGACTGCGGCGCCTGTGTCGACAGCTGCCCGGTTGACGCCATCCACCCGGCCTAAGTTTTCGCTTAAGTCGGCAGTTGTAAAGGGGGCGGCTTGAGCCGCCCCCTTCTTTTCCGGTACCCCGCGCCCTCGCATGGAAAACATTTCATTCCGACGGGCTGCTTTCGCATCGAAGGCAGGAGGCACAAGGCATGTTCGGACTCGGCACGACGGAGCTCATCATCATTCTGGTTCTGGTTCTGATTATTTTTGGCGCCGGGCGACTTCCCGACATCGGAAATGCTTTGGGGCGGGGGATTCGTAACTTCAAGAAAGCCGTTGATTCCAACGACGAAATCGATATTACCCCCAAGGACGACGAGAAGAGCGAGGCGAAAAAGGACCAGGAAAAGAAATAGTCCCGCTTGGCCCGGATCTGATTTTTTGGCCGAATAAAAAACAAAAAAAAGCCGCTCTCGACAGAGACGCGGCTTTTTTTTGTTTGCAGCTTGTCAGTTGTTGGCCGTTGGTGGCCGGGAATCAACCATTTCCACCGTGAACTCCGACATGCCCGCGGGCAGGTTGCGAAAAACAATGGTAAAGGGGATGGCTGTGCCAGGTCTGACGTTGAGATTGGAAAGCGCGGCACCGAACTGGTTGTTCATGGCTTCTTCAATGCGCCCATAGGACAGATTGCGCAATTGCTCCTCCGTCAGGGGGTTGCCGCAGAAGACTGTTTGCTGAAGCGTCGGCTTACCGTCCCCGCCGTAGACCACGCCCTTGACCTGAATGGCGGAACGGGGTTCCGCGAAGCGATTGATGGCCTGTCCGTGGATAACGAACAATTCCCCGGCGTTCTGATTGTTGATGAATTTTCCTTCCAGGGATGTCAGCTCGATACCTTCCTGCGAGGATGTGGGGCGTGTCTGTTCTCCGGTCAGTCCGAGGAGCAATTGTTCAAAAGCTTGCGGGCCTTTTTGCCAGAAAAGATATCCCGTGACGGCCGTCAGGATGATCAGGACCACCAGGATAAAAACCATCAGCGTGGCCACCGGGCTTTTCCGCGGTGGAGATTTCGGCGGGGGTACGAAGGGCGGCTCGGACGGGGTGGACGTTGTCGGCGTCTCGACCACTTCCCGATCAGCCATGCCGAGGTCGCGGTCGGGCAAGGGCGCGTCGTGCCCTGGCGAGTCGCCTTCGGGAGCACTTTCAACCGCAGCGGCGAAAGTGAAGGGTTCCTCTTCTCGTTTCAGGGAATCGGTGTGAACAGCTTCTTCATCGTCAGGTTCATCATCATCTTCCAACGCGATGTCGGACGTGAGATCCTCCGGGGAAAAATCAAAATCCTCTTCCTCCTCGATGCCGCTTTGATCCTTCTCCTCGGCAAATGTGAACTCCAGAGGTTCTTCTCCACTCTCTTCGATCGGAGGTTTCTCGGATTTCGCTTCATCTGAGGTCGTATCCAGGGCCTCTTCAGATTCTTCGTCCTGGAGAGAAAACTCCCCCCAATCCTCTGTGTCCTCATCTTCAGTAGAGGATGCGGGCTCGTCAAGCACTGAAGGGACAGGCTTTTCCTGGATTGGTTCAGCTTCGAAGGTGGATGCTGCTACTTCTTCGCGGCTGAAATCAAAGTCGCCAAGACCGAAATCCTCATCATCCTCAAGCGCCGCGCTGGATTCTGAGTCCCTGTCGCCGAAGGTGAAATCTTCAAATCCAAATTCCTCGCCGTCAGAATCGCCGGATGGGGAGCTATCCCTCTCAAGGTCTTCTTCCGAACGGGAAGAAGGTCTTTCAGGGCCTGGCAGGGACTCGGCAGCATCTGCGGGTGCGGTTTCCGGGGATTTTTCCTGTGCGACGGCCGGGACAGGTTCCTGGGGAGGCAGGGCAAGGAAAACCTGCTTGCATTTTGCGCAACGGACTTTGGTGCCGCCAGGCTGCATTTTTTCATCCGCCATGCGAAAGCGGGTGCCGCACTTGTCGCACTTGATGATCATTGTGTAGGGGCCTCCCTGCTGTATATAGTCCGGTGCTTAAGGCTTGACCAGGTAGATATCGGCAAACTGGCGGTACTTTTCGTTGTAGTCAAGGCCATAGCCGACGACAAAGCCGTCTTCCATGGTTATGCCGACGTAGTCGGCTTCGATGTCCACTTCCCGACGCGCACGTTTGTCCAGAAGTGCGCAGATCTTTAAGGAGCGTGGCTGTTGGTGGAGAAGTTTATTGAACAGTGACTCTAAAGTATAGCCGCTGTCGACAATGTCCTCAACGATAATGACATTCCGGTCACGAATCGGCGTTTCAAGGTTGTAGCGAAACTCCACGATTCCCGATGCTTGCGTTTCAGAGCCGTAGCTGGCAAGGCGCACAAAATCTATTGAGGCACTCACTTTCAGGGCACGCAGGAGGTCGGCGGCAAAAAGAAGTGAACCTTTAAGAACCACAACCAGAAGGACTTCCTGGTCTTGATAGTCCCGATCGATTTCTTGCGCCAAACGAGTAATTTCAGTCGAGATGCGTTCGCGAGAGTAGAGAAGATCCATCTTCAGGTCGGTCATGTGATCCCCGCAAGATTAGATTTTAATAAAGATCGATTTATAGCAAGAATGGGGCCGTGTGTCAATGTCTTCGTCGGAAACAATCCTGTCCATGGATGTAGCAGCCGGGGCAATATCTGTGCTAATATTTGCGATCGAATGCTAACCACGAGTTGGAGGATTGTCACCTATGAGATTTCGCGTATTGATGTTTGCGTTAGCCACCTTTTTGATGGGGACGCAGGCCGTTTGGGCTGCTGAGCCGCGCATTGAATTGGACCGTTCAGAATATAACTTCGGTAAGGTTTTCGAGGGCGAGAAGGTCCATTTTACCTTCCGTTTTCGCAACGCCGGCACGGCTCCCCTGACGATCGACCGGGTGCGCTCTTCATGCGGATGCACGGTTCCGCGGCTCTCCGCCGATGTTCTTGCCCCAGGCGACGTGGCCGAAATGGAGACCGTTTTCGATACCTCCCGCTTTCGAGGTTTGCAGGTCAAAACGATTTACCTCTATACCAACGATCCGCAACAGGATGTAGTGCAACTATCGCTCAAGGGAACCGTGGAACAAGTCATCGCGCCTGATCCTGAGCGCATAGATTTTGGGGTGATGAGGACAGGAGAGGCTAAGTCCGCCGTGGTGCGACTGCACAATCGCAGTTCGGTTACGGTGATTTTCGGTGAGCCTGTCCTGACCAATAAGGATGTGCGCGCTGAGTTGGACGAAAGGATGCTTAAACCCGGTGAGGTCGTCGAGCTGAAGATCGAGGCGCTTCCGGCTCAGGAGCGTGGCCGTTTAAGCGGTTATGTCCTCATCCCCACTGACCATCCGAGCGTGCCGCAATTGCGGTTGTCGATTTTCGGGACGGTGACTCCCTGAGTGCTCCCCGGCCGTCTGTTTTTTATGGGGAGGGATAATTTATACTTCCCGCGTTTTTGATGCAGTCTCCAACTCTTGCTCAAGTCGATCCATGATCTGGATCTCCAGCTGGGTGCCGGTTAATTGATTGATCTCGCGCAGGCACGAGGGGCTGGTGATATTGACTTCCAGAAGGTATTCGCCGACGATATCGATTCCGGCCAGAAGAATGCCCTCGCGTTTTAACCATCGACCCACAACCTTACAGATGTGGTGATCCCTTGGGTTGAGGTCGCAGGGCTCGCATCGCCCGCCGGCATTAATATTTGAACGAAAATCCCCGGCGGCGGGAACGCGTCGAATCCAGCCGAGAATCTCGCCTGCGAGAAGCAGTACCCGTTTGTCCCCAAAATTTATTATGGCCGGCAGAAATTTCTGAGCCTGCAGGAAGCGGGTTCCGCCCCTGGTCATGTCTGTCATGAGCGGGCGGGCGTTAGGGTCGTCGTGGCGCAGGACATAAACCCCTTTGCCGCTGCAATCCTCCAGAGGCTTGATGACGATATGTCGCTGCTGCCGAAGGAAGTCGGTCAACAGCCCCTGATCGCTGCTGACCAGGGTTGCCGGCGCAAGTTCTGGAAATAGCGAGGGGATAAGTTTTTCACAGTGGTTGCGCAGGGCCTGAGGCGGATTGATCTGGAGGGTGCGGCAGGCAAGGCGCTCCAGAATCAGCGTGGCATGCAGGTAAGCAAGGTCGACGGGCGGATCCTTGCGCATGAAGATAAGATCTGCCGATGCTGGGTTGAACTCTTCTGCAGGATAAGGCAGAAACATCTCCTGTCCTTTGGAAAAAATGACCGGGTGTACCTTCGCTTGAGGTTTCTCATCGCGCAGAGAGAGACCGTCGAGCGTCGTCCAACAGACCTGATAGCCGCGTGCAAGGCTTTCGCGCATCAGCGCCAGCGAGGTGTCGGTCGGCGGGTCGAGGCGATCCGGAGGATCAATGATAAAGAGAGCGGTTCGGGTTTTCATTTAAGCCCCTTGAGGTTGAAAGAAGCGGATCGACGTCTATAATATTAATCGTTTCGCGCGGTTTTGCCAATTGAGGTATTTGCAGGAGGTTCAATGGATATCAAAGCTGATGATTTAAACCGCCGCCGCGTATTGCTCGGCTCGCTGCTGGCCGGTGTCGGCGCCCTGCTGGCGGCGGCCGGCATTTATCCCACCTGGCGTTTTCTCGCACCTTCCGGTCGGGACGAGACCATGGATCAGGTCAGGCTCCATCGGGACCAGGTTCCTCTCGGCGGCGCTCATTTCTTCAATTTTCGCAATCGGCCGGCCGTCGTCCTTCAGTTACGTTCTGGAGAGTTCAGTGCTTTTTCCGCTGTTTGCACCCATCTGGGCTGTGTTGTTCAGTGGCAATTTGCCGAGCAGCGGTTTCTCTGCCCCTGCCACGCCGGGCTCTTTTCCGCCGACGGGGACGTGATCGGCGGACCTCCACCCCGTCCCCTGGAAAAACTTTCCGTCACCCTGCGGGATGACCAGATTCTGATCGGATAGGAGCCCCCATGTCTATGCGCAAATTTATTGTCGATTGGCTGGATGTGCGCCTCGGGGTCCGCGACCTCATCGAGCAGAATCTTACCCGCTACCTGCTGCCGCGCAACATTAATCTCTGGTATTCGCTGGGTGCCGTTCTTTTGACCCTGTTCGGATTGCAGTTTCTGACCGGGTTGCTGCTGCTTGTCTATTATGTGCCCGATACCGGACAGGCTTTTGGCAGTGTGCAGCACATTATGAACGAGGTTCCCTACGGCTGGCTGATTCGCAACACCCACGCCGTCGGATCCAACCTTATCGTTGTCGTTTTGCTGCTGCACATGCTTTCGGTTCTGTTCATGAGCGCCTACAAAAAACCGCGCGAACTGACCTGGCTTTCGGGTTTCATTCTTTTTAACATCAGTCTGGTTCTGTGTCTCACCGGCTATTTGCTGCCCTGGAGTCAGCTTTCTTTCTGGGCGACCACCGTGGCAACGGAAGCACCGGGCGCCATTCCCGTCATCGGCGAGCACATCGTGCAATTCTTGCGCGGCGGCGACATGGTCGGCGACGCGACCCTCGGCCGATTTTTCGCCCTGCACGTTATGGGACTGCCTTTGATCTTCGCTCTGATGATCGGGGTGCATCTTTTCTGTGTGCGCCGCGCCGGCATTTCGCGACCGCCCTTCGGTCGGGATTATCGCCCCGATCCGCCGCGACTCACCTTCGAGCACGAGTATCATCCGGGGGGGATTCCTTTCTTTCCCCATTATGCGGCCAAGGAAGGCGCCGTGGTGTGCTTTTTCCTTGCAGTTCTGGCAGCTCTGGTCTTTTTTGCGCCCAACCTATTCATTCCACCGGCGGCCTTTGAGCCTGCGAATCCTTTTCTTACGCCGGAGCGCATCAAGCCGGAATGGTATTTCCTCTGGGCTTATCAAACCCTGAAAATTTTTCCCAGCGAGGCGATTGGCCTGGCAGTGCAGGGTGCTGCAATGAGCTTCCTCGCGTTGTTGCCGTTCATTGATCGCTTTCGCGAGCGGCGACCGGCGCGACGGCCCCTGTTTGTCGGTTGTTTTGTTCTGGGAATCCTTCTTTTTATCGGTCTTTCCGTCTGGGGGCATCTGTCATGAGGCGATCCATGAAACACCTTCTGGCTCTAGCGGTGACTTTGTGGCTTGTGTTTCTATCTGGAGCGGCTATGGCCGATGAGGGGAGCTGCATCGGATGTCATGCCGGCCTCCCGGGGAAGCAGGGAGAAGAGTCGATCGCTCAATGGCGCGACAGCATTCACCACCGGCATGGGGTTTTCTGCGTCAGTTGCCATGGCGGTGATCCGACCCTTATGACCATGGAGGCCATGAGCCCTGAGCGTGGGTTTGTCGGCGTTCCCGAGGAGGGTGATGTGCCTGCTTTCTGCGGTCGATGCCATGTTGGTGTTGAGGAAGATTATCATAACAGCGCCCATGGGCAGGCTCTTGGCGCAGGCGGTCCGGAATGCGTGACCTGTCATGGCAGCCACGCCGTCCAGATTGCGACCATCGAACTGATCAATCCGCAGGACTGCTCTCGCTGTCACGATTATGGTCGCGCGGGAGAATTGCGCAGCGCCATGGAACAGACCGAAATCATGATTGTTGATCTCGAAGGCGAACTGGAGAAATTACACCGTCACGGCGTTGCGACGGATGTTCTGGAGGGGCGACTGTTTGCGCTACGCAATGATTTCCATCGCCTGCTGCACAGCGTTGATGTGGACAAGGTGCGGCGGCGGACGGCTGATTTCCGTCTGAAACTCGGTGATATCCAAAATGAGGTCGATCATCACCGCGCTGAACTGGGGCAACGTAAACTGATTGGCGCGGGGGTGGTGGTGCTGCTGCTTATTGCTTCCGTGTTGTTCGGCCAATTGTACCGTAACTATAGAGAGCAGGAAGAACACGCTCGCCGCCGGAAAAATCGCAACTGATAACTATGTTTCTCAATAAAAAAGAGGCTCTGTGCAAGCAGAGCCTCTTTTTTATGTCGAGAAAACGTGTAACTGTTCAGCAGGCACCTGAGACTGCCGCGGCATCGCTTGCAATGAAAACTCGCCTGCGGCTCAAACGTTCATCGCGGCACTCAATCGCCACGGCCTCCGGCGCGATGGAGAGTTGCATTTGAACAGTTGCACAATAATAAACGGGTTATTCGCGAACATAGGTGTCGATGTCGGTTTCGTGGACCATGCCCATCAGACGGGCATATTCCGATTCAATCAGCTCATAGTGATGGTGGGTTGACTTGGCGTTGGCCTCAAATACGGCTTTGACTTCGGGATCTTCGATCCGCGCCGCCATTTCCCTGAGGCTCTTTTCGAGCTTAAGTTCCTTGTCCATGGCCAACTCCATGGCTTTGCGCTCGTTGAACCCGGCCATAAGGGTTTTATCCAGGTCGCTGAGCCAATCTTCGCCCATGGAAGGCGCAGTATTGATGAATGCTTCAAAATCAGGAATTTCGCCGCCTTTGTATACAGAAAAAAACTGCCCGGCGTGCTCACGCTCTTCTCGGGCCAGCAGCTCAAAAAACTTCCGAGCTTCAGCGTCTTTCATTTTCTCTGCACCCAAAGTGTAGAAATACATAGCATTTTTTTCCGTCATGATGGAACGTTTCACTGCATCCTGTACATCGATTTTTTCGGCCATCTGAATCTCTCCTTTTCGGGGGGAATTTTATTTGGACAAGAATAACATAGTTTCCATGAAAATCCGGTAGATGGAGAATCTTCTTCATTTGGTTGTAATTCACGGAATCGTGCGGTAATCGCCGTCCGGTGGTTGACAGGGAGCCAATATGGGATAAATGTAAAGAGCAGATAGCTTCCCAGGGAGATAACATGAATTCTGATGACCTGTCCGTTTGTCTTCATTCCGACCTGGTGCCGATGGCCCGCCGGCGGGTGCGCGATGATGCCGTAGAGCTTATTGAAACCGCGCTGGGTCGGGCGAATGAGGTCTTTACTGAAAAGTTGGTTCTTCCCCTGACGCTCGGATCGGGCCATGAGTGGCGAGGAGTCATTGTCTCCCTACCGGCCGCCGTTGAAATCGATATGTTTCTCAGGCATCGCCTTTTCCCCCTGCAGATTACAACCGGCATCGGGCGCGGAGAACTTGGCGCAAATCTCAGCGACGGCCTTTCGCGCATGGCGGGTTCATGCCTGATGCGCTCTCGAAAAGGGCTGGAGAGGGCCCGACGACATCGCGGAGGGACATTTCTTTTCAGTGGCGACCCTCTTCTCGATGCCGGTGCCAACACAATTTTTCTTTTGCTGCAAACTCTTTTTGAGACTTGGACGGAAAAACAGTTGGAAGCCTATCTTGCCTATCGGCGATATGGCACCGAGGCTCAGGCAGCCGAGGCCGTCGGCATTACCCAGTCCGCCCTGCATCAACGATTAGCCGCCGCGCGTGCCAAGACTTACGAACTGGCCAGCGAACAGTTGCTGTGGTTCGTCGGCAATTTCCCTGCTGTTTATCCCGACCCGAGTTGTGCTGAGGCGAGTTGAAAACAAGGTGAAGAAAATTCTCATTGTCGACGATCAGCGTGATATCTGCCGACTTCTGGAAGTGATCCTGGCGCAAAGCGGGCGAGTTTTTTCTCAGGCACAAAGTGGTGAAGAGGGTGTGGCTCTTGCTTTGGCTGAAAGCCCAGACTTGATCCTGATGGATCTGATGATGCCGGGAAAGCTTGACGGATTCGAGGCTATTCGCACCATTCGCGCCAATCCGCAGATCCGGCAATGTCCAATAGTTGCCATGACGGCGCGCATGCTTGATGCCAGCGATGAGGAAAGGGCCTTTGCCGAAGGGGCGCAGGCCTATGTGCGTAAGCCTTTTATGATCAAGGATCTGCAGGAGCTTATTACGCGGTTGCTTCCTTGACTTTCAATCAAGCAATGCAGATAAAAACGAGGTCAGGGCGACCCGACGACATTCTCCTTCAGGTCGTGATAAGCGCGCTCGATATTTACATCGCGAAACTGCTTGAAGCCTGCCAAGTCTTCGTAACGGGGCAGAGAAAACTTCTTTTTCGTTTCCGTGAGAGAGTGGCCCTTCTCAATCAGAAACAAAATCTCGGAAACAAAGGCCCGCAGATAATTTTTGAAATCTGTCAGGTCGCTGCGTTTTGCAACGGGACCATAGCCCGGCACGATCTTTTCCGGACGCAATCGTTCCAGAAACTCCAGTGCCAGTATCCAATCCTGCATGTGACCATCCCCGAGGTAGCCCGCTCCCTTGTTGTAGAACAGGTCGCTGGTGAAGAGAATTCCAGATTCGGGAAGGTAGACCACGGTATCTCCCTCGCTATGGCCGCGTTCCATATTGGTCAGAATGATCGTGCGACCGCCCAGCTTCAAAGTCAGTCCCTGGTCGAAGAACACGACAGGAAAGCGGGTGGCCCTGGGCTCTGAAGCAAGGGCCTGGTAGGTCTGCCAGGACATGATGACATCCTTGTTCGGGGGAAAATCCAGGTCAATATGCGAAAAGCCTCGGTGGTGGTGGCAAAGGACAAAATAACGGATGGGATTGACCGTGACCATCGCCACCGCAGAGATCAGATCGCGCAGGGCCTCGGCGGTAAAATGGGCACCGGCCACCACCACGACATCTCCTGCCTCAATAATGATGGCATTGGACGAAGCCCGGCTGCCCGGTTGGGCGATGGCCGCGTAAACCCCCTCCTCAAGTTTTTCCAGGTGATAGCTGAAGGTGTTGGCCCAGGTGTTCCCGCTACTCAAAAGCAGGCAAAAAACAAGCAGAATCTGTGAAAACCGCATAAAGTTGACCTCTGGTTGATTAGATGATGCTTATTCTATCAGGGGTGCTTTATCCACGGCAAGATATTCCATCAGATATTTTACTATTGCAATCAGCAGGGGGATGGGCTATACAAAGCAGTTCATGCGCGATTAGCTCAGTTGGATAGAGCGTTGGCCTCCGGAGCCAAAGGTCAGTGGTTCGAGTCCACTATCGCGCACCAATAATATCAAGGGGTTACGGCATTCGCTGTAACCCCTTGTTCGTTCTGTGCCCATCTTGTGCCCATCCTGTGCCCAAAAAAATCAATTTTGACCCTTGGATGGCCGAAAACCTGTGTTTTCGGTCGTCCAAGGGTCATCCTCAAAATGACCCTTGGACGAACTCAAAAATAAATAGCCAGGCAGACTGGGAAGTTGTGAAACAAAAAATTCATGCCAATATGATTTTTTCCTTTTGGGTTCGAGGCTAATTGCTGTGCATTGACCTTTGGCCTAAAGCAACATGTCTACGCAGATAGTCTGCTTTTTAACGGATCTGATGGCGTCCTTGATCCCTTCGGTTTGCATTGCAGGGGTTCTAGTAACTACGTGCTCAGATCAATTTCAACCCTCCAAATAATGCAAGATGATTCATAAGACGCGACTACCTTTCTGCATCCGAGTGTCGTCGGTTGGAGTCTAACTTTGACATGATGCTGCCGTTTTGTAATGATTTGGTTGTGTGTATCTCTTTAAAATGAGGATGATGAATGGCGACCTATCTGGTTGGGCATATCCGTATCAAGGATGCGATCCTGTGGCAGCAATATGTCGATGGAGTCCGTGAATCACTGCGAGCCTTTGCCGCTGAGGTGGTGTTCCGAGGTGCGAAGACGGCAGTCCTGGCAGGAGAACATCCTTATGAACAGGTAGTTTTGATTCACTTTGCCGATCAAGCAATGTTGCAGCAATGGTTCTCTTCGCAGGAATATCAGTCCTTAATCCCCTTGCGCGATCGTGCCGCCGAGGTGATGATTGCGAGTTATGAAGGGTAGTTGGCGCGGTATGCGGATCATTCTTTTGGGAAATGCGGGGGCAGGCAAGAGTACGATGGCTCGGCATTTGATTCATAACAGGGCTATTGCGCGCCTCTCTATGGACGAAATCGCTTGGAATGAAGGCCCTGAGCGCAAACCGCTTGACGAGAGCATCCGGGAGTTGCAACGATTTTTTGAAAGCAACGACCAATGGATCATCGAAGGTTGTTATGGCGATCTGGTGGAGGCTACTCTACCGTTTTGTACAGAGCTGCGGTTCCTGAACCCTGGTATTGAGGTGTGTGTTGAGCACTGCAAACGAAGGCCATGGGAACCGGAAAAGTTTTCATCGCAGGAAGCCCAACAGGCGATGCTTGAACAACTTGTCCAATGGGTTCGAGAGTATGAATTTCGAGATGATGAATACGGTCTAAAGCGCCATCGTAGGATCTTTACAGATTTCAGCGGCCCGAAGAAGGAATACACAACTGTTACTTCCTACAAAGATGACTAAGGCGCTACCAACCGAATCAGGAGGGGTCAATGACAGAATCGTGCGCTCTCGCTGGAAAAAGCTGTATCCCTTGCAAAGGTGGCGTGCCACCCTTATCCGGAAAAGAATTAACTGCCCTGGCAGAGCAACTCTCTCCGGAATGGTCGGTTGAAAGCGGGCATCACTTGACTTGCACCTACACCTTTAAAAATTTCAAGCAGGCTTTGGCCTTTACCAATGCCATTGGAGAAGTCGCCGAACATGAAAATCACCACCCGGAAATCACCTTGACATGGGGCCTTGTAACCGCGCGGATCTGGACACACAAGATTGACGGGCTGACAGAAAGTGACTTTATTCTCGCGGCCAAAATCAGCGCACTGGAAAAACCGACGTCGTAGGTAATCCAGGGACCAAGTGTCGTATCAAGCTTCATTCCACATTGATGACCTGAAAAAGAAGCGCGCCGTTTCATTCATTTGGCAATCGCACAAAATAGAAGGAGAAACTGACGGATGATCGCAAAGACACTTTCAGCATGTATCACGACGACTAAGGTGGATGAGTCGCGAGATTTCTACGTGAAGCATTTCGGCGCCAAGATCACGTTCGACTGTGGGTGGTATGTGAACCTACGCTTCGGAAATGAAACATCTGAACTGCAGTTCATTGCTCCGCAGGAGCAAGGCCCTCCCGCGTGCAATCCGGCGGGGTTGATGTACAACTTCTGCGTGGAAGATGTCGATGCCGAGTTCGACCGTTTGATAGCCAGCGGCCTTACACCAGTGATGCCGATTGAAAATCATCCGTGGGGAGATCGCGGATTCGCCGTGCTCGACCCCAACGGAGTCATGCTCTACATCTATTCAGATCGAGAACCTGCTGAGGAGTTCAAGCAGTACTATAAATAATAGTGGGTCCACGCTCAACGTTCGCTTCTTCATAAAGTCAAGAAAAGATATAGCTATGGATGAATACACGCTCTTGATCGACCTACACAAGCAAGGCCATCGTCAAGGACCGGGCGGGGATGCCGAGACGGAAAAGGCTCTCAATCTAGCCATAGCCGATCGCACTGCGCCGCTGAAGGTTGCGGATATCGGGTGCGGTACGGGAGCATCTGCCCTCCTGCTTGCTAAACTCTTGAATGCCCGAGTTACGGCGGTGGACTTCCTTCAGGACTTTCTGGACGTGCTCAAGGAAAAAGCCGAAAATATGGGGGTAGCGGACAGAATCTCGACGCTTGCATGCTCCATGGACAACCTGCCTTTCGCCGACGAAGAGTTAGATGTCATCTGGTCCGAGGGCGCAATCTATAATATTGGATTTGAAAAGGGTGTAGCGGACTGGCGACGTTACCTGAAGGCGGGTGGTTTGTTGGTTGCGTCCGAGATTACATGGATCACCGGCTCGCGACCGCAGGAGCTCCAGGACCATTGGAATAGCG
Source organism: Geoalkalibacter ferrihydriticus DSM 17813 (assembly GCF_000820505.1). Taxonomy (NCBI): domain Bacteria; kingdom Pseudomonadati; phylum Thermodesulfobacteriota; class Desulfuromonadia; order Desulfuromonadales; family Geoalkalibacteraceae; genus Geoalkalibacter; species Geoalkalibacter ferrihydriticus. The sequence continues at coordinate 112,803 of NZ_JWJD01000001.1, forward strand.
AATATCCCGAAATCGATGTCGCTTCTGCCAAGATCAGGATTCTGGAAAAGCACGGCTATTCGCCCGTTGGGTATTTCGTGTTACCGGAACATTGCTGGCTAGACCAGTACTACCGACCCATGCAGGCCCGTTTCGAAAACTTCCTGGACCGGAATGAAAACAGTGAAAAAGCACGCGCAATCGTGGCTGCGGAACGAAGGGAAATCGACCTCTACGAGAGGTACAAGGCTTACATCAGCTACGGGGTCTATGTCGCAAAAAAGATGGTGTAAAAAGTGAGCAAGACCTGCAGCCGCCTGACCACGTTAGCAGCAATAGGAAATTAAGTACGTGCGTGAATACCTAGAGTCAACGGAATACATTGATTGGAAAGCCCCGGAGGTATTGGCCAAAGCGAAGTCGTTGGCTGATGGCTTGGTGAGCCTTGACCAAATCGCAGAGAAATGCTTTGTCTTCGTTCGGGATGAGATTAAGCATAGCTGAGATTATGAGTGCAATCAGGTAACGTGCAAAGCATCCGATGTTCTTAAACAGGGTACGGGCTATTGCTATGCAAAAAGTCACTTGCTTGCTGCACTACTGCGTGCGAACGGCATTCCGGCGGGCTTGTGCTATCAACGTCTGACCATCAGCAATGATAAACCGCCGTACTGTCTGCATGGTCTAAATGCTGTGTATCTTGAAAGGCATGGCTGGTACCGAATTGATGCCAGGGGAAACAAGGCCGGTGTCTCGGCCCATTTCTGTCCTCCGATTGAGCGTTTAGCATTCTCGATAGTCTCAGATGGAGAGGCCGATCTGTTCAAAGGTGTGTTGAATCTCGGCAACACCTCTTCCAGCAACGTCCGCAAATGGGGGATGTCCCACTGTCCGTTGGCGAGTTCATAGACCTGCCGGCCGACCATCATAATCATTCGAATTTCGTTTTCTCGTAAATTCACCCAACCCCGATACGCTTTTCTGGCAGTCTCAGAAAGTGGACTTGCTACAAAAGCCCATTTCCTTTACTTCTCCCCCAGCTGAGGTAGAGTTAGAAAAATCTTTTCAAAAGGAGCGCCCATGACAGACAAGGAGGGGTTCAAAACAATTCTGCACTCTTTGTCGGACGGACTGGTCGTCGCCGACCAAGAGGAGAGAATTGTTCTCATGAACCCTGCGGCAGAGGAGATGCTCGGAGTTGCCTCTGCCGCCACGGTCGGCCTTTCAGTTCGTTCGCTGATCCCTGAAGACTCTCTACACTTCCGCCTCAATGCGCTGCTTCAAGGTGAGAAGGACCAAAATACATTCGATATTCACTGGCAGGGAGAGGGGGGCTTATCCCAGTTTTTCCGGGTGCGTCTTTCGGCTTACCCTCAAAAAAGTAGACGGTTAAAGGGGGTCATTCTACTTCTGGAAGATGTGACACGGGAGCACGAACTTGACCGGATGAAAAACGCGTTTCTCGCCACTGCCGCCCACGAGTTGCGCACCCCTCTGACTTCCGTTCTCGGCTATGTCGAGCTGCTACAGGAATCCGAGCACCTAACCGCGGAGCAGAAAAGTGAATTTCTAGGGTACATCGCCGAAAAAGGTGAGTGGTTGTCCCACCTGGTGGACAACCTCCTGGACCTTGGACGGATGGAGAGCGGACAGCCCCTGAATCTTGAGAGAACATCCTGGAACCTTCGAGAACTGCTTGAATACTCGGTCGATCCCTTCCGGAAGGCAGGAGCGAACCATCGCTTCATTGTTGAGGCGCCACCCCATTCCATCGTGGTCAGTGCGGACCGCTCCAGGGTTCTGCAGGTGCTCGAAAACCTGCTGACAAACGCCATCAAATATTCTCCCCGTGGCGGAGCGATCCGGGTAAGAGCGGTGGCCGGTGAGGGGGAAGTGCTGATATCCGTCACCGATGAGGGGATCGGAATGACGCAGGAGCAGGTTGAAAAAGTCTTCGACAGGTTCTACCGCGCCGATACCTCCACCACCGCTGTGGGTGGCATCGGGCTCGGGATGAGTATCGCCAAAGGGATCGTTGAAGCTCACGGGGGGACCATCCGGGTGGAGAGTGCCCCGGGGCGGGGCACGACTGTTTCTTTCACTCTTCCATGGTTGGGAACCGAAGCTCTTTCCCCCCACGACCAGGCCCAGATCATGGAAAGGCGCCAGGAGGCTGAACCGGAAGAAAAGGGGAGCATCAGGAGCGAACCAGGCCCCGTTATCTCAGAGGTTGAGCCGGAAATGAGAAGGGTCGAGCGGCTGACGGAGGTCGTGCAGAGGCTCAGCAGGGCGCGCGGGCTGGAACAGGTCATGGCGATCGTCCGTCGGGCCGTCCGGGAGCTGACGGGCGCCGATGGGGCCACCTTCATTCTGCGGGAGGGGGAATTCTCCTATTACGCGGCGGAGGACGCCATCAGCCCCCTTTTCGTCGGCAAGCGCTTTCCCCTCGACCAGTGCATCGGCGGGTGGACCATTCTTCACAACGCGCCGGCCCTCGTGGAGGACATCTCCGCCGATGACCGCATTCCCAAGGAGGCCTACACCTCTACCTTTGTTCGCAGCCTGACGACCGTGCCGATCGGAACGACAGCGCCGGTGGCGGCGATCGGAGCCTACTGGGCGATTCCACACGTGACCAGCGAAACCGAGTTGCAGCTACTGAAGATGCTGGCCAATACCACGGCCCTTGTGATGGAGAAGATCCAGTCCCAAGAGGAGCTGGAGCGCTCCGGCCGCAATGAATAGATGGGAATCCGTCGCACCGGACATTTCTAAGGAACCGCTCTGACCCAACTCGCGCAGCAGGCTGGAGGTATGGAAGAATAAAAAGATCAGCCAGTGCGATGGATTGATCTTCCAGGCCTAGGTGGCGCAGCGCTTCCTTTAGGGAAAGATTTAAAATATCTCAAAAACTGCAACGACTTAAGGGTGTTTGGAAAATTCTGTTCCAGCGACTGGTCGAAAAGAATTCACAGAGGAGTTCATCATGTCCCAGGAAAAAAACGGCAACATGACCATAGGCGCCTTGGTCGCCGAAGATTACCGGATTGCAGACGTCTTCGAGAAACACGGCATCGACTTCTGCTGCGGTGGTCAGGCAACCCTTGCCGCCACCTGCCAGGAGAACGATCTCGACCTGACGAAGATCCTGCAGGAGATGGAAACTGTGAAAAAGGAGCCGATTGGTCGCAGTGAAAACTTTGCGACCTGGTCTCTGCCGTTTCTCATTGACTACATCGTCAACACTCATCATGCCTATCTAAAAGAGAATGACGCGCACATTGTCGCCTACGCCCGCAAGATTGCCGAGGTGCATAGGGTACATCATCCCGAGGTGATCGAAATCGCCACCATCTTTGCCAAGATTGCCGATGATATGGCAGTCCACTTAAAAGCCGAAGAAGAGGTTTTCTTTCCAGCGGTCAAACGTGTCGATACGGCCGTCAGCAGCGGGCAGGACCCGCAATCTGATGACCGCGCCCTGATCAAATCCGAGCTGACAAAGCTGCATCGTGAGCATGAGCAGATTGGCGATGCCATCCACAAAATTCGGCATCTAGCTGCGGATTATGCGATTCCGGAGGACGCCTGCAATACGTTTGTGATTACTTATAAGAAGCTCAAGGAATTCGAGGATGATCTGCACAAGCATGTCCATCTCGAAAACAACATCCTCTTTCTAAAGGCGGCTCAACTCTGATCGGTGGCATGGCAAATGGTATTTGTGAATTCTTCACCTAGGCCTTTGCGCCTCAACCTGTTACCAACAAAGAGCAGCACAATCTAACGAAAAGATAAAGCTTTTCTGCGTAGTAACGGCAAGGCATCTTTTTCATTTGCTGCAATCTCTCTTGACAAAATCGACCAGACGCATAAGCCTCTTCATCGGTACTATCCAGGGGCTGGTGATGCAATCGCTGCTGGCCAGTGATCTGGATCGCATTCGCGATGATGCGCCGAAGGTCTTTGCCATTTTTTGCCGCGGTATCAGGAATATGCCATGAAACGCTTTCCCATCCAGAAACGCACCCTAGTCGTACTGGTCAGCTTGCTGAATTCGACGGCAAGGAAGGACAAAAGGCGTATTTTGCCTATCTCAAGTACTTTGTGGAAAAAAGGTCCGCATTGGCACGCCATCAGGCCGGATCTGACCTGACGGATGTCTTGAGTCATGCAAGCTCGAACGATCCATTAAATCACCCATTCTTGAACTGGAAACACCCCGATCACCAGATCGGGGGCTTTCACGAATCCCCCCTACAAAATGTTGTGGCTAATAGAGGGTGATTGCCGTTGCTTCATCTGTTGGTTTCTGCTATGGTGCCGTTACTATGAAAATTATCTTCCCAATACGTCCACAACAGAGCCAGGTTAATACGCCATTGGTGTATCCATGGCCAGGTGTGGGCATTTTGGGGCGCAGTGATGGAGTCTGATCAAGACTTCTGATTCGTTCCATATTTCGTTTACACAGGCCACAGACTTTTTCAAGTTTGTGGCTTTTTTTGTTTGGGCTTTATTCGCAATACGAGTCACAAGGAGAGAAAAAATGTTTTCTGAGTTTGCTGGCAGTTCCAGCCTGGTTGCTACTGTAGCTATCCCAGTACTGGTGTTTCTGGCTCGGATTCTTGATGTCAGTCTGGCTACTTTGCGGATTTCCATGGTGTATCGCGGACTCAAGAACTTAGCCGCGCCCCTAGGATTTCTCGAAGCGCTGATCTGGGTGCTGGCGATCTCACAGGTGATGCAGCACCTCGACAGCTGGTTCACCTATCTGGCGTTCGCTCTGGGGTTTGGTGCCGGTAATTATGTTGGTTTGCTGATCGAAGAGCGATTGGCTTTCGGTAATTTGATTTTACGGGTGATCACGCCGAATGACGATACAACCCTGACCAAGGCGCTGTGGGATGCTGATTTTGGCGTGACCAGTGTCTGTGCGCGGGGAGAATCGGGCCCGGTAAAAGTTATTTTTACCGTCGTTAAACGCCGCGATTTACCCAAAGCCCTGGGGTTAATCCGACAATTTAACCCTAACGCTTTTTACACTATTGAGGATGTCCGCTTTTTTAACGAAACCCACCCTCCGGTTGCGCGGGCGACCCGAGGTAGAAAGATTTTTCGATTCCGCTCGGTCAAAACGGCTTGAGCTTTATAACCAATCTGGTAAAGGAATGTAGAGATGAATGAGAGTACCCTGGTTTTTAGCGATTATGATGTCGAGCGTTTAGAGGATATTCTCGATGGCTACCGGTTTACGGAGTCAAAACGCGGGAGTTTCGATGCCCTGGCGGATGAACTGGGCAAGGGCAATGTGGTGGCGGCCAGCAAGATGCCACCCGACGTGGTGACCCTCAATTCGCGCATCCTTCTGCGCGATCTGGATAAAAATACAGAGTTGGAGGTGACCCTGGTGCTGCCGGCTAATGCTGATTTTGCCGCCGGACGGTTATCGGTGACCTCTCCGATTGGCACCGCTGTGCTTGGTTATGCGGTTGGTGATGAGATTAAATGGCAGGTGCAGGCCGGGGTCAAGCGGCTGCGGATTGAAAAGATTCTCTATCAACCAGAAAGTGCTGGGGATTTTCACCTCTAATCGAGGGCAAAAAAATATTAAAAGATACCGCTGGTTGAACGCAAAAACCCCGCCTTTAATCGTCCGGCGGGGTTTTTCTTGGAATGCTGTGGCCGAAAGACGCTAAGGGCGAGCTACGGATGGTGACCCGCCCACTTGATTTGAACGAACTGCGAGCCCTTGATGAGTGAGGCAGCTCTTTTCCACACAACAAACAAAAATCGACGGGCGGAGGAGCCCGGCCGTCAACCTGAGGGAAACGAACGTCCGTGGATACGCTATGCTCTTTCTCACGATATTTCGACGGTTGTTATCGGCTGTGACGAAGGAGTGGGCCTTGAATTGACATAAATCAAATGATTCTGACGGTGTAAGGGTTATCCTCATTCTAGGTCGCGGTCCTGGCATCCTTTCGTTGGGCGTATGGGAGCCTTGCGAGAGCGTTGCTCTGGCCGATGTCACAAAACCAGTGACGACAACGTTATACCTGGAAAGATGGATAACCATGAATCCCTCCGACGAGCAACTCATGACGGCCTATGCCGATGGAGATATGCAGGCTTTTGAGCTGTTGTATGCCCGGCACAGGGGACGCATCCTGGGCTACCTGTACAACAAGCTGCGTGACCGTGACGGGGCCGAGGAAGTGTTCCAGGCAACCTTTGCCAAACTGCATGCGGCCAGAGACAGATATCGCGAGGATATCCCTTTTCTGCCCTGGATTTTTACCATTGCCCGCAACGCGTTGATCGACCACCTTCGCAGGAATCAGGTGTACCGAAAAAATCTGGTGTTCAATGATGAGTCGATCATGAATGCCGCTGCTGTTGAAAGCTCTGATGCGCCTGTCGGCAATACCCTCGCCGGGCTGGCTACCCTCAGCCATCGACAGCGCGAAGTCCTTGAGCTTCGCTTTGATCAGGATTTTTCCTTTGATGAAATTGCCGCCAGGCTTCAGACCAGCAGCGGCAATGCCCGACAGATGGTCAGTCGTGCCATTCGTCATCTGCGCAAGGCACTGGGTGCAAGGAAATAACAATGATGCGAAAACGGGATCAGCAGAGTCAGGAACTCAATGAATTTGCAAGCTTTCTCGATGCACCCGGGCTCTCGCCGCGCCAGCATACCGAGGATGCCGTCATGCGTCTGGCCCGTGTTGGCCAAAAAACTTCAGCGCGCGCGGCTGTCACCAAGTTTCTTGCGATCCAGGTATCTTCCGGGCTGCTGACGTTGGCTGCTTGTCCTCAGTTCGGCATCGGAACAGGCGACCATAACAGCGCACTGCATGCCCTTCACGCCCACGTTCACCCGGCCCTTTACTATCTGTCGTGCGGGGTGCTGTTTGTTCTTTTTGGCGCTTTGCTCAGCGGCCTGGCTGCGAATCGTCGAGAGCTCAAAGCCATAGGGCGCGGCAAATATCTTTTCTTTGGCAGCTACAGTCTCTGTGCCTACCTGGCGCTGCTGCTCCTGGGAACCGAGTCGTTTCTGTTGCTCTCTGTGTTCTGGATTCTTGGCGGGGTGGCCGCCCATCTGGTCGGATTTGGACTAGGGCGACGACTGAAAGCTTTGCGCATCTAGAATATAGGATTTGACGAGTTACACAAAAAAAGGGCAGGTGCCGGCGGCATCTGCCCTTTTTTTGTGGAGGTGGCCTCTATTAATGGGCGTGCTCGCCATGAACTACGGCGACGATCCCTTCAACGAAGTGAACATATTGGACATAGGCTTCGACAAATTCACGGCCGACCTCAACGCTCTCATCAGCACGTTTGCGAAGTTCCAGGGCATGGGCAAAGCGGCTGCGCATTTCCTTGGCCACATGGGACGAAATGGCATCGGCCAGCTCATCAACAGACCCTTTTTCAAGAGCCAGATCCGCCTTGGCGATTGGCGCCTCAATGGTGCCGGCCGGTTTAATGCCGGTATAGGGCGCTCCTTCGCCAGCACGGTGAACGCGTACCAGGGTTTCGAAGAAATACAGATCGGCCAGCTCCTGTGCCTGGGGCCCAAGTCCTCGAACCTGCAGGGTTTGCGCAAATGCCTGGCGCACCTCGTTTTCATACTCAGGCATGACCCACTTGAGAAGCGGGGTGATATCGCCTTTTTCGAGAGCAACCCTCGCTTCAGTGATGACCGGTCCATCCAGGGCATCACAGTGTGCAGCCGCCATCTGGGGAATCATAAATGCCAGTGTGCCGACCAGAACCGCCAGAAACTTTTTGCCAGACACTTTTTTCTTCATCACAGCCAATCTCCTTTTGATTGAATGGGCCAGGTGACCCTCGGTTAGGGATTTCGCGTCGCTCTGATAAGTAGACGCATCGTGGTTTTACAGGTTGAAACGCAGGAGCCGGCTAGTTTGTGACAGAAAGAATAGTATTAGGGCACACTCTTTCAAACCTGAATCAGTGAGAGGCCGGTCTGGCCCGGAATCCGCATTCCATGGGAAGTGGATGAGATTTTCAAGTCTCCCCCAGTTTACAGGGGGGTAGCGAGACCAAACCTACAGGCAAGTTGACTTTGAAAGGATCAAAGTTACTCTCTTTTTAAACAGAAGGAGAAGGAGGTGACTTTCACGATGACAAAGGAAGAATATTTTCAACTCAACTCTTTTTTGCGGAATTTTTTCGCAGAAAGCGGAAAAATTTGTTTTACCGCATCTGCGATGGGGATTCTCGTTGATTACTTTGGACAACAAATAGCGAAACAATTTGACTCACCCAATACCTTGGTGAATTGCTGGGAATCAAACAGAGAAAGTTTCCTTGAAATTTTGATCGAAGAGGCAAAAGAGAAAGGCCACGTTATCACTATTGGCAGTGATGAAATCCCAATCATCGGCGATGATGTTATTAATAATGGAATTGCACGGTGCCCTAAAATGCCCGAATTTGGTAGTGACAAGACGCCCGTCATGTTAAGAGGTCGAGTTGAGCCCTTGAGTGAGGCATGAATCAGATGAAATTTAACATCGAGGTTCACATTGTCGATGAAAAAGGTCAGGAGGTAAAAATTCCTTTTGGCCAACAAACAGAGAAGGTTCATTCACAAGAATCCGTGTATTCCATTCCAAAAGGAATTGATTATTACCGCGACGCGACAAAATGGTTGGTTGCGCTATCGTCCGGAGCAATTGTTTTTGCCTTTGGTTTTTTTCAACAAGGTGAACACTCTTTATATGAGAAAATTATTTTTTCTTTGTCTGGATTTTTCTTTTTTGTCGCTGCTTTTTCTGGAATCTTGTCTCATCTAAACTTAATCGAACTGGCTTCGTACCGAGAAAAGAAAAGTCAGATTGATAAAACTAAGGATATTGAACAGTTAAATAAAAACAAGTCTTTTTATTTCAATATATTGATTTTTTCTTTTGCATTGGGGATGTTCATCCTCGTTGGTTTTGGATTTATGAAGATTTTCTCTGATAATGACAGGCAAGAAAAAATCAATGAAATAATTTTCTATCAAGTTGGGGCTGATGATCAAAAAAATTATATCCTCATGGATAAAAACTCAAATAAAGCATGGATTGTAGATAGGCTTTTCTCTGGCGACTTGACTCTGAAATCCTTATCAGAACCTGGGGTTCATCAGGTTCAAGAAAAAACCTTAGAAGAATCCGATAAAGATGCTCCTCCGAAGTAGTTTTTCTTTTTATAAAAATCTTCTGTCAGGAAGTCGATTTCGGTTTTATTTCTAACGGCGATTCAAGTCGGCGATGTCCCGCTGTCCCGAATCATGCAGAATCTCTCCTTTCGCTATACCCGGTGGGTGAACTGGCGACACAACCGAAGTGGCCATCTTTTTCAGGGTCGCTACAAGGCGGTTCTGGTCGAGACGGATGCGTATCTTGTGCAACTGATCGGCTACCTGCACCTCAATCCTCTACGCGCCGGCATGGGCACAGTCCCGGGCGATTATCCGTGGAGCAGTCATCGCGCCTACCTTGGGCTGGAGACTATCCCCTGGCTCACCACCCGGCTGGCTCTGTCACAGCTCTCCGGCGACCCGGTCAAGGCGAGAAGACTGTTCGATGATCTGGTGGCTGACCAGTACGGTGAAGGCCACCGCGAGGAATTTCACGGCGGCAATTGCGACGGGCGAATCCTTGGCCAGGACGCTTTCGTTGAGACAGTGCTGAGAAAAACAGGCGAGGTCGCCTTGACGAAGCCGGGCCTTGCGGTCATCCTGACGGCCGTTGAGAAACTTTACGATCTCGGCGACAAGGACCTGTCGGGCGCGGGACAAGGCCGCAAAATATCCGAGGCCAGGGCCATGGCCGCCTGGGCGGTCAGAGAGCTGAGTGATGCCACACTGACCGATCTGGGCGGTGCGCTCAGACGGGACGTCACATCTCTAAGCTCTGCCGCCCGGCGGCTCACCACACGAACCCAGGCAGATGCGGATCTGCAGCTGAAGATCTCTCGGCTACGGGTGCTGGTCGACAAGTTTGCAAGTTCGCAAGCCTGACCCCAGACGCACAGGCCCTCCCTCAAGGTAAATTCTCAAGATGGAAGGTTGTCAGAAGTTGACAGCCCCGCGAGTTCTGGCGTTTCGTCAGTCACCGGCGCCGAGTAGATTCCGGGCGCAATCTTCACCAAAAGTGGTATCTTTTTAGTGCAAGGCTTCTTGCACCGGCACCGCCCCGGCCTTGCCAGGATCACCATGCCGAGAGCACGTCGAGCAAAAGCCGTTCTGCCCTGGAGGACATCATGGGAAAAGATAAAACGAGCCAACTGCGGATCCTGCACGGCCATCTCGTGGATATCGACAACGATATCGCTGTCATTGCAACGCCCATCGAACAGCTCAATACCCTGCTCGGAGACGTCATCGATCTTCTCGGCAAGCCGAAGACGTTCAGCGACGATCTGAAAACCATTGGCGAGATCCTCGGGAAAATCCAGTCCATCGCCAGCGACGCGGACTGGCTTCCCGAAGTCGGACAGGTCGCAAGTTCTCTCTCGAAAGCCCTGCTGCCCGTCGTGAAGGAGCCGCCGCCGGCCGGTGGCATCGGCGAGATCAGAACCAGTCTCAACGAGATCGATGTGATTCTCACCCCCCTGCAGAACAAACTCAAAAAGGCTCAGGGCGCTATCCAAAAAGTTCTCAAGGTGATTCACGGCGTTGCATTCGACGTCCACTCGCTCGTCAACGGCACGCACGCCCTGATGCAGCGCTATGCAGACCACCCGCCAGAGAACGTCGAGAAGTGCGCCAAGGGACTCAACGAAGGGATCGAGACGGTTGCCGACGAGTTGCGCTGCGCCAGAGAGCAGGTCGCGAAGCAGCTCAATGAATACCTCTCGCCCTTGAAGAACGTCGAAAACGCCTTCCACCGCGTCGACGGCTACCTGAAGATGATCCAGACGGTGTACGAGGACCTGAGCCTCTATTCCAAGGCGCTGCGCGAGGTGGAAAACGCGGTCAACACGGCCGCCTCCTATGGGAAAAAGAAAGTCGAGTATCTCTTTACCTGGGTGGGTCGGCATACCTATCCGGATTTATATGAAAAGATCAAAAAGAAGCTGGACAGCGCCAACACATGCGTCAATCAGATGGTGGGCAAAATCGCGAATCTCGCACTCGCCCCCATGAGGCAGGCGGTCAGCACACTCGAGGACGAAGTCGCAAGAGAGGTGAACAGGATCCCGGAGATCGCGGCCCTCGAGGACGAAATGGCCTCCGCGCAGCGGACCTTGGAAAAACTTGAGCACGAAATGGTCGCTGCTGTTTCGGGGGAATGTGCCAAAATACTGGGAGAAAATCATTTTTCCTGCGGGTAATGGTGAAACTAACTTCTTGGGGTCGGACCAAGACAAGTGCCTAAAACTTAAAGAAAATCCCCTGAAATTACCCTTTGAAAACAGGCTATGGGGCGATTTTTGAGGGGGAAATCAGCGCATTAGGCAAAAGGAGGGGGATGGCAAGTTACCTGTCTTCGCAATCAGAGTTTGTTGAGGAGATAAAAGACGGTCTGGGGATCAGGGGCCGATACCGGGAAGTAAGAAATGCCGTCCGGGAGTGTATTTTGCGGGAAAACGAGCTTAGATGGGGCATTTTACAATCAAAAAGTGGTCTCTAAGGCTTCTGGGGCGGCTTTTTTTGCGAGGAAGTGACGCATTAACGCTATGTTGCGCAGGTCCGACCCGGCTTAGTTTCGATCGATCGGTGAGGTTTCGTCAATCTGCCACTGGTACGGGGATGGACGTTATGCGAGAAGCCCGATCACGGCGGAATGGAGGTGATGCGTGGCAGTACATGAAGGATCGGGCTTTGTCTCACGTGTGCTGACGACCATCGGTCTGGTGGTGCTGGCCGGGTTGACTGTCTACTTTTTCGGCCTGCTGGTCGAAGTTCTTCTGGTGATCTTTGCGGCAGTATTGCTGGCTGTCGCGATTACCGGCGTGCGTTGCATCATCCATGACCGTACGCCCCTGTCGGAGAGGTGGTCGCTGGTCGCTACCTATTTGCTGATCGTCGTACTGATGGCCGGTGCAGGCGCCGTGATCTGGCCCCAGCTTTCCGAGCAGATACCGAAGTTCATCGAAAAGGTTCCAGAAGCGTTTGAACAACTCAGCGAAATGGCTGGCCGGATGCCCTGGGTCGAGGGAGCGATTGAAAGCGTCGGTGACACTGACGGTGGCAGTGGCGGGAATAACAATGGCGACAGTGGTTTCAATATACCCAGCCATCTGCTAGGGGTTTTCTCCACCACGCTGGGCACCATCACCAACCTTTCCCTGATCGTTTTAATTGCTATCTATTTCACCCTGTCCCCGAAAGCCTACGTACAGAATCTGCTGATCCTGGTGCCCCGCGCCCAGCGTAAACGCGCCGAGGAAGTGATGCAGGCCCAGACCAAGAGCCTGCGTTTCTGGTTGCTGGGACGTCTGGTGTCCATGGTGTTCGTGGGCGTGTTGGCCGGGATTGGGCTCATGCTGCTGGGGGTGCCAATGGCCTTTACGCTGGGCCTGATTGCCGGAGTGGCAACGTTTATCCCTTACATCGGCCCGATTCTGGGCGCAATTCCGGCTCTGATGGTCGCGTTGCTGCAAGGCCCGATGTTTGTACTCTACGTGGCCATCCTCTATTTGGTGGTCGAGACTGCCGAAAGCAGCTTGATCGCCCCTTTGGCCAACAAAAAGGCGGTCCACATCGCCCCGGCCTACACCGTCATCATCCAGCTCGCCGGCGGCGTTATCGCCGGTATCCCCGGAGTCATAGTGGCAACCCCCCTGGCTGTGGTTGTCGCTGTCACCATCCAACTCCTCTACGTGGAAGATGTCCTGGGAGAAGATGTTGAGATATTGGGGAGTTGAATCAGGGAGGATTGTCCAAGGATCCGGGAGATCCCGGTCCAAACCAAACCGGCGCATGAGCCGGGCGTTGGGCACGAAGGTCCGATTGACAAAGTGTAGCCTTGTGGCTACGCGCTCTCAGGAGAACGAACTCCCGGATTCGACACCATCCTAAAAGTCCTGGCAGCGCTGGGTTTGAAGTTGCATGCGGAAGCGGTGCATATCCCTAATCATGCCCAACAAACTGCGCCGCCCGACGCCGCTATGCGGCACGGGTGAGCTCTGGTATTGTAAAGATCTCAGGTCCTAAAGGGTTGAAGCTGATCCGGGGATTTTACACACTATGTGCTGCCCTTTTGAGAATGGCCGAAAGCATGTCGAAAAATGCCCAAAGCGGGGCTTGGACCGATCAGATCGAGGCCTTGAAGAAAAAAATCCAGAAACTTGAGGAAGATCGCCAAAACGCACTGGAACAACTGCGCCGGCTGCAGGGATATCAGCATGCGGATAATGGCGTTTCCGATCAGTCTCGCACAGATAGTAAAATACGCGAGAATTCGGAAGTGCGATTTTTTATCGAGCAAGCTCCGGTAGCCATTGCGATGTTCGATCTTCAGATGCGCTATGTCGAAGCCAGTCAGCGCTGGCGCCAAGTTTTTGGGCTAGAAGACCGCAACCTCAAAGGGGTTTCCCACTACGAGATCTTCCCGGAAATTCCGGATATCTGGAAGGCGGCCCACCGCAGGGGGCTGACCGGAGAAGTGGTGACGGCCAGGGAGGATCGCTTCGAACGCGCTGATGGCAGCGTGCAATGGCTGCATTGGGAAATCCAACCCTGGCGTGAAATCTCTGGCGCGATAGGCGGCATCATCATTTTCTCTGAGGACATCACCGAGCGAAAACAGGCCGAGCTGGCGATCCGGGAGAGTGAAGAGAAATTTCGCGCTCTCAGCGAAGCCATGTCCCAGATGGTCTGGGCCTCTGACCTTTCGGGCAGGGCCAATTACTTTAATTCCAAGTGGTTCTCCTACACAGGGCAGAGCTATGAGGAAGCGAAAAATCTCGGTTGGTTGAACACTCTGCACCCCGAAGACGTGCCGCATGCCCAGGAGAGGTGGACCTTTGCGGTGGCCAACCGCGAGCCCTATGAAGTCGAATATCGGATCAGGGGAAAAGATGGCCGCTACCGTTGGTTTCTCTCCCTGGGGGTCCCGAAGCAAGGGCCATCATCTGAAGTCGAGCGCTGGATCGGCACCTGCACGAATATCAGCGCCCAAAAGGAACTCGAACAGGAACTGATTGCCGCCAGAGAAGCGGCTGAAGACGCGAGCCGCGCGAAAAGCGAATTTTTGGCCAATACCAGCCATGAGATCCGCACACCCATGACCGTTTTTATGGCGGCCATTGAGCATCTGCTGCAGATCGACACAAATCCCGAAAGGCGGGAACTATTGCAGATGGCCGAAGCCTCGTCAGAGCGCCTGCGAAACCTTATCGAAGATATCCTTGATTTCTCCCGGATCGAAGCAAGAAAGCTGGAGATCGAAAATACCCCTTTCTGCCTGCGCGACTGCATTCGCGAAGTGCTCGACATGTTCACCATGGCTGCTCAGAAAAAGAGCCTCCGGTTAGAGCTGAATGTGGCTCATGACATCCCTGACAAAGTCATTGGCGACTCTCACCGGCTTGGGCAGGTACTGGTCAACCTGATCGGCAATGCCGTCAAGTTCACCCACCAAGGAGAGATTGTCCTATCCGTGCGCCCCCAAAATGAGTGCTTGGAATTTGCCATCGCCGACACGGGTATTGGTATCCCGCTTGAGAAACAGGAGATTCTTTTCCAAAGTTTCAGTCAGGCTGACAGCTCCCTGACCCGCCGGTATGGCGGTTCGGGGCTGGGTTTGGCGATCTGCAAGGGCTTGGTGGAACTGATGGGCGGAGAAATAACGGTTCGAAACAGAAAGGGTGGCGGAAGCGTTTTCACTTTTACCGTGCCCTTGAAATATCCAAATGCGCCGGAACCTTCTGGAGCGGGGGATGGCGCTGTGACGGAAGGATCAAACTCGGCAGTGCGCATTCTCCATCCTTAACTCACCGAAATGTGCCAAGGCATCGTGGAAGGGCAGCAGGAGGAGATCGACCAGATGCAAGAATGGCTGATGGAATGGTATGGATTCTGTAATTACGGTCCCACTTGCATTCTTCCCAGGTACTCTCTCCATATGCCCAGAAAACCTCGCATTCTTTATCCAGGCGCGCCTTACTGACAGAACTGGGCGCAATCCATGGAGGGGACGCCACCTCTCTGAGCTCTGCCGCAAGGCGTTTCACTACGCGGATCCGGGCAGATGCAGCTCTGCAGCAGAAAATCGTTCAGATGCAGGAGATGGATTGCCCAGTTTGCTGGTTTACAAGCCTGACCCGGATCTCGCAACAGGGCTTCGAGATCAGGATTGAAGGAATCTGCCGATTGACAATAATTTACTAATGAGGTATCAAGACAAAACTGCATTTTCAGAGGGGGGCTGAAGATGAGGGAATCATCACACTGATTATCAAACGCCACCGCGTCGGCATTATGCCGGTCGGTGGCGTTTTTCTGTTTCAAGCATTGTACATTTGTGAGGGGGGTATGATCAACAGGGGAGGGCGGCAAAGACAGGCGCACCATGTTGCCGCAGTCGTTGGTGCCTGCTTTAAGAGAGCATATGAACCATGTTAAGAAGGTTCATGAAAAAGACCTGAACGATGGCTGGGGGAGGGTGCCGTTACCAAACGCCCTTGACCGGAAATACCCGAAAGCGTCATGGGATTGGCGCTGGCAGTGGGTTTTCCCCCAGGGCAACCGCTGGAAAAACAAGAAGACCGGCGAAGAGGGGCGGCATCATATACACGAAACCATTCTGCAGCGGGCCGTTCGAGAGGCAGTTTTTAAATCCGAAGTGGTTAAGCGAGTCGGCTGCCACACCTTTCGCCACTGTTTTGCCACCCATTTGTTGGAAGCGGGTTATGACATTCGAACCATTCAGGAACTATTGGGGCATAAAGATATCAGTACCACCATGATTTACACACACGTTTTGAATAAGGGCGGAAAGGGAGTCAGCAGCCCTTTGGATGGACTTTGAACCAGCTTAGGCATATCTGTATATACCAGTCACGGTAAAGGCATTAGTGACTGCAACATGCCGAAGTATTTGGCAAATGCGGGTTTGTCAGCAATTCAGTCGGGAATTATATACAGCTCGGACTTTCTGTGTTTACTTTTATATACAGAACTGTCTATTTATTGTTAGAAATTTAAAAGGAGAATAAAGAAAAAATGGGCATCACTGAGGTTTTTTTAAATGTAATTTCTAGCATTGTCGCTAACAAAATCAGTGAAAAGATTCCACCCATTAACAAAGAAGAATCAAAAAGTATAAATTCGACGATTATTGAAGAGAACATAAGCAAAAACGAATATTATCTCAAAGCTAAGCCACTGGGGGATGGCTGGGATAGTTTCTACAAAATTATGCCTAGCCTATTAAAAAGCATAGAATCTGTAAATATTTTTTTGTTTATCGAAGCGCAGCCGAGCACTTTTTATAACCTTGTATCAATTGTCATTGAAGACAATCGAACCGGTGACTGGTTTCCATTTGGGCAGAAAATTTCTTTTCAGGGGAATCATGGCGGTTGGGCAATGACAGAAAACTTTTATAATTGCCTAAAAAAAGCAACAGAAGATCATAAAGATATAAAAATGAGTATTAGGGTAGCAAAAAACGAGGACCTGAAAGGTTTGCTTGAGGGTGTGATTACTTGGGCGAATTTTAAAGACAAAAGTATTCCAGCCTTTATAACCGAAGACATGCATTATAAACAACTTAGAGACAGATTCATAAATGAACTTGTTGATAAAAAGAATTTCTAACACAAGCATGAACACGGACTGTTGAATCAGCCGCGGTTCTCGAAAAGGACTCTACTAAATTGAACCAGTACGACGCAGCCGGTTATTCAAATCCGTTAGGCTGAATCCAGATTTGAGAATACTTCAATGAAAAGAATAGAAATAACTATATCTGTTTTTGCTCTTGTTGTTGCCATTACAAGCGCATCTTTTTCGTTGTATACCTATTTTCAACAGCAAAACATTATGTATCTGGAAAAAATTGAGAATATAGGAAAAGACTATGTGGGCATGATGCTGAATGAACATTTTATTCAAATAAACACAAAGATAGTGAACATAAGAGCAAAGCACCCAAACTGGTCTGAGCTTGAACAGACTTTTGAGGACGATCCACAGGCAGATAACAGCTGTTCCGGTGCAGGAAATTTAATAGATAATTACAGACGTCTATACTTTGAAAGGCTTTCGGACTTGGTTAAGCTCTATAATTCATCACGTCGAAAGGACGAAATAAAAAAGATTCACATGTTCAGTGAAGAGTTGGGTATGTATACTGTAACACTGATCCAGGCCGCAGAAGATGTTGAAACTAATTTGAGCTTGTACGACAATTGTTTAAAGAAAGCCCAATCAAGGAAAAGATAGTGACTTATTCAAATTTGCCTAATTGCCCCGTTAGCGCAACGAACAAAGGAGAAAGAAATGAACTTAGCAGATATAAAAAAAATGAGTACAGTCGAACGATTAAAAACTATGGAGGCGCTCTGGGATTCTCTTTTATATGAGAATGAGGAAATGGAAAGCCCGGAATGGCATGAAAAAATTGTCGAAAAACGGCAAGCAAAAATTAACAGCGGAAAAGCAAAATTTATCAGCTTGTCGGAATTGAAAGCGATCCGAAACCAATGAAGATCAATGACGTCTTTATTTTGGAAGAAGCCGTTGATGATATGAGTGAAGGGAAAGATTTTTATAACCTCAGAGAATTCGGGGTCGGTGAATATTTTTGGGATTCATTGATTTCCGATATTGAATCACTGATCATTTATGCAGGAATTCATAAGAGGGGGTTCGGTTTGTATAAAATGTTTGCCAAGCGATTCCCTTATGCCATTTATTATGAAATCGAAAACAATTTTGCTTATGTCGTCGCAGTATTACCCATGCGCCGAGATCCAGCATGGATTGTCGAGCAAATAGGGGATAGGCGCTAACCCGCCAGTCCACCGGATTGCCATTACGCTGCCGCTCCATGGCCACCGGTGACCGGCAACGTCAGCGCCGTAAACATATTTAATCACATTTATTTAGGATTTATATATGAGCAACCAAATTGAAGACAAAATGCTGAGTCTTTATCCAATAGACTACCCATTCGAAACGTTGGTAAATAGAATCAACGCAAGACCGGCTAAGTTAAAGTTAGACCCTGATTTCCAAAGAAAATATAAGTGGGATAATGATGGATGGGTAAGGTCGTCGAAGTTTATTGAGTCCTGTTTAATGAGGATACCTCTCCCATCATGTTACTTTGCTGAGGATGATGATGGCAACCACATGGTGATTGATGGACTGCAGCGTTTAACAACAATTAATAGATTTTTCAATGATGAGTTTGCACTAGAGGGGCTTACAAAGTTTAAGGAACTTGAGGGGTTGAAGTTTTCTGAAATAGGCCAATTTCAAACAGAGCTAGAGACAACTACAATTCGATGCATCGTTCTGAGAAAAGATAATCCGAAGAGTCTGATTCGTGAAATTTTTTCTAGGCTAAACCAGGGGGCTGTTGAACTGTCTGATCAAGAAATTAGGCATGCTATCTACCCAGGATCACTGGATATGCTACTTGCTGAACTTGCCTCTGCACCCGCCATTTCTAGATTTGGTATGGCCGAGAATAACGAGAATGAAAAAGATGGGCTTGAGCCAGAAGAACAAGTTTTGCGGTTTTTTGCATTTTCTGATGACAAAAACTTGGAGAAATTCACAAGTAATCTAAAAGGGTTTCTCGATGACTATATGGAGGCCAACTCAGAGCTGGATGATGAAAAAATTTCTGAGCATAGAGAGCGATTCAATAAAGCCTTGAGTATTTGTGAAGGGGTATTTGGAGAGGATGCATTTGTTAACCCAACTGTAGCAAAGAAGCGTAAGGGCTTGGTGCATTATGATCTTGTGATGACAACAGTCGGTGAGCTTTCAGAAGATATTGCCAATCAAAAAGCTACTGCAATTCGTGAAGCATATGCCACTCTTTGTGAAAGTGAGGAGTTCAAAAGAACTTTAGCAGGTGGATTGCAGGACAAGTCCAGAATAGTAAGGCGTAGAAATAAATGGAGTGAATTACTAAAGGCTGTAGTCGATGCTTAGCATTACTTTATACGAGAAATATGAAGAGCTATTTTTTAAATTGAAAGCAATCATTGGAATTTCTCAAGAAAGAGTAATTAATGACGTTCCGGATGACCTATTTTCAAATAACGTAAACTTCTTTGTTAAATCATATTTGATAAACGTGTGCACCTACCTAGAAGCATACCTACAAGATGTTGCATTCGATCATGCTAATAAAATTAACAATCGTGTGAAGAGTGCCTGTGTTCCGTATAACTTTTTGTATTGGAAAGTTTCAAAAGAAGTTAAAGAAAAGGACCTGAAATTTTCGGATGCTGAATTTAATATTGTTAAAAAGGAAATTTCAGAAGATATCTCAGGTAATCCCTACAAGACGATTAAGCTATTTCGACTTTTAGGAGTCGATTTGTCGATTGAAAAACAGTTTCAATATAACAAGGATCTTGTAAATTCTGTTGTTGTTAAAAGAAACAATATTATTCATCATAATGACAGTGCCAATGATATTTCATTTACGGATATCCTGTCATACATCGACGTGGTTTTGGTTTATATGAAATCAATAGAGCAGGCATTGGCAAATCAATCAGAAACCACATAACAAACGCATGCAGTCGGCCACGGTAGATCAGCGCCGCTGATGCGAGCGTTAAGGCAAAGAAAGGAGGAAAATAGACCCATTTCACAACCTGATTGCAGTGAAATTTGTACCTAGCCCTTATCATCTTTTGGAGGAATTAAATGCTTCGACTGATTCTGCTTTGTCTGCTTTCCTTGTCTCTGACTGCCTGCGGAACCATGAACAATGCATTGGCTAACAAAACAAAAAGTCACGAATATTATAGAATTTTTGACATCAAAACAACTGCGTCGAAAAATGAAATTGCAACTGCAGCCAGTAATGGGTTAGGCAAAAATGTTGGCAACGCAAATGAAGCAAGGCCTATCCCGACCTCAAACGCCCTCCCGGCCACTCCTGGCCGATTTCAAGTTACGGAGCCTTTTAAGGGAACTGCTTTGGCAGCTTTTGCCTCCCAAGGTGGTTCTTTGGGGTTGAAAATGGCAACATGTGATGGTGCAAGCTGGACGGCAAATGCTACCAAGAATGTTGACGGCAGCTTTAACCTTAACTTGACTGCCTGTTTGTTCCCTTATGCCGAAGGTTATCATCTTGATCTTTATGGCCACTTTATTAAACAAGAAGGTGGCATCATGCAATTGAGTAGATCAATGGCGAATGCAATGGTTGGAACTCCAGAGGAATGGGTAGAGAAAACCTTCCTTGACGTTATCAGGGAAATTAATAATAAAACCAATTCAACAGTAACCTTCCTTGAGGGGTACCCCGAGATTCAAGGTACACCTTGGCTAGACTCGGGCGAGAAATTTACACAAAAGTAATTGCTGCAAAGATGGGCAGGCCAAATGGCCTGCCCAAAATCAATAATTGCCCTAACACGAGAGTCAGCGGACAGAAGGCGCGGCCCTGCTTCCCTTTTATTTTTTTGCAGTTTTCAACCAAATATTGCTGCCGCAGACCCCAAACCGTTATGATTTAATTCGAATCAGTAAATACTTCTGATGTCTCGGTAGAAATTTTCATAGAACCAAGAGCCATTAGTTCAAGAGTAACCGTTCCTTCTTGATAGCTGTAACCAAGAAGAGTGAGCTGCTTATTCATTTTAAACTTGTAAATGCGCAGAAATAACAGATCCCCTTTCTTCTGATCTCCCAAAAGAGGATCTTTAATAAGCTCTTTAACAGCTTTATCCAAATCCATCTTCTGGTCCGGATGGAGCTTCTTGACAGCTTTTTTAAAGGCCGGAGTTTGAAGGACCTGGGTAATTTTAACCAAAGCTATATTCCTCAAGCTTGCCAGCTTCTTTTTCTGCTTTTGCAATGATAGCCTGCCGAACAAACTCATATGGCAGATCGGGGTTGTCTTCCATAATTTCACCGATTTTAGCCCAATGCTCAATTTGCTTTGGCGTTGTACGGTGAAAGGCTTTTGCCATAATGGCGGCCTTATCAACTAACTCTTGGTCAAGACGTACACTAGCTGTAGACATAATAAACCTCCTCTGTGCTCATCTTGCAGCAATTGTAGCGCATTGCATCAATCGTCGCAAGTCGATCATGAAAGCTTGTGCGGGGTCGGACCTGCCCAAATATTTGAAACCACTGAGAAAAGCATCGATTTGATCGGATGATGAGCCTCGATTTTTGGTCATAGGTCTTATCGGCCCAAAACACTGGTCCGCGGTCATCACTTATAGAAACGGAAAATTCGACTCATTTCTGTGAGGCGTTCTCGCATAAGAGAGGTAGAGTTGTATGAAAGCTAAAGATTTTGATAAGAAATTTGACCAAGGAAAAAAAGACATCATTGATGATCTTGATTTGTCCACGGCGCCTAATGGTGACACCGCAAGCGGCGCACAATAGCAGAGCGTTAAGCCGCTTAGCTCCGAATCGGGCGCCGATGTCTGATTGGAGGTAGAATTATGAACACCGAAGGGACGAAAACCGAGATCCGGTTGGAACTACCGCGCGACATGTATGAAGCCGAATCGAAGGCCGCAAGCGAGGATTACGCGCTCGGCGAACCCGAATCTCTGCCGCCCGATCCGGAAGCAATGGAAGCCGGTTTTATCGAGCCCGTCACAGTGGTTGTCGCCCTCACCGTTGCTGTGCTCGCAGAGCGGCTTCTCCATTTTGCGCTGGCCAAGCGGGGCCAGGGCGTGTTGGTGGACGCGCGCGATAAACCGCCCAATGTGTCCGTCCTGAAAGGTGTGCCGCAAGGCTTTATCGTGATCATTCACCCCGATGGCACCACGGAGAGCGTCCGCGCCGATAGCCCCGGAAACGACCTCACGAACCTGCTGGGCAAGGCGTTTAAATAGGACGATCCACAATGAAAACCGAATTCAATTGGTTCACGGGCGTTGCCTGCATCGCCGCACCGTGCCCGGTTGCGCTTCTTGGGGACAGCGGTCTTCAGCCCTTTTTCCAAAGGCCTAACGACCCCGCGTGGGGCATTGCGCTTCCGCGCCAGTTGTATCACGAGTCTTTGCACTATTGGCAGCTTGCATCGTCGCGCCACCTCCAAATGATTGTCGTGGCTGAGTGGGAACGGCTCCTGAGGTTTGAAAAAGACGGCGCGGTGCTGCCCCGGTCGGAGCTGCGAAAGTCATTCGGCCGCGCCGCGGCGGACGAGCCCTTTTCCGTGCGTGATCTGATCGAGTGTCTTGCGCGGTTCTGGGATGTCCATACGCGGAGCCCGACGCGACTCATCCGTGAGGAGGGCAGCGACCTCGGGGGGAGGCTTCGGGAAATCGACGCGATCCGACCCCAGGGCAGCTATGCCAGCTTGGAGTTCGATACTGTGATGCTGACAGGGCCGGATTGCAAGGTCTACGCAAAGCCCTATCGCTGGATGCTGGAGCGTGCCCGTGCGGCGCCCGCCGTCCACGCGTTGCCAGGGCCCGTGGAGGAATCCGCAAGTTGGTCAGTTAATCTTCTGCTACCGGTCGCGAGCTTTCTTGCCCTCAACACCGACGCACCGGTCGCCGCGTTCGTGGCGGGGTTCGAGCGCGGCCTGTCAGAGGATGTCCTGGGCGAAGCGTCGGCGCGGCGCAATCCGCTCAAGGCTATCAACCTCGACTGGCTCGACTTCTGGAGTGTGCTTGCCAACGGACTGTCCAAGACGCTAAAGCGCATCGACTTGCCGACCTGGCTGGCTCCTTGGGTTGGCTTTGGTGTCCTGGAGAACAAGGCATTCCTGGACCATCCCGTCTATCGCCACTTGTGTGCGCGCATGATGTCTTTGGACGAGGCGCTCGATAGCCTGAGGAAGAATCAGCGGATGCGGTTCCTCTTCAACTCGCCGCCCGACGCCGCTCAAGACATCGATGGAGCGATGGCACTTCGAGAAGCCTTGGTGACACAGCCCGATCGATGGCCGGTGTTTTCCCTTCCCGGGCAACCGACTTTCCGAAGCCTGCTTGGCGGCATGTTTGCCCCCCCGCTCGTCCGATTTGACGACAGGGACCTCGTAGCAACGGTGAGTGCGTTTCCCGACTGGCCCTGGTCGATCGACGCCGCCGCCCTGAGCGCCGCGGTGGACGAAACGAAGGCACGCTTCGCTGCCCTGGAAGCGGCCGAAACTGCCGTTCGCCTCGGCCTCCCACCAAACGCCTTTGCGCGTGATCCGTAACGCTGGGGCCTCACAAGCGGATGGGCCCGACAAAGCGCTTTGTCTGCCTCCTTCGGGGAGCGAAGTCCGCGCCAGCCGCCTTCGCAGGACGCGCTTTGCAGGTTGTCCGCAGGTCGATCGGTACCTTGAATGTCGTGAAAGAGCAGGGCGGCAGACCTCCTCTGGCCAGTGTGCGCGCTATCTACTTGCGGGCTGGTAGGAGCGGTTGCAAAGTCTTGACATGGACGATTTAGGTAACGATGAACGGCGCGAGAGCAATGTTGGTACCGCTTTGCGGCGAGGTTTCCTGGCTTGCTGACCGAGGGAGAAAAATCTTGTTGGCGCGGCCGGCTTGCGCATAGAGAATACCGCTGAGCACTGCAATGAAACTTCATGGAGTCGGAACAATGGAAATCGACCTTGACCTGCTCAAATCCCTGATCACCAAACACACCGACGAGATCGAACAGATCGTCGCCGGAACCGGCTATCTGCCCAGAACCGTCATCGGCGTCGGCACCTTTTTGCTCGACAATGACGGCGACGTCGATCTGCTTACCGCCAAGCAGCGGGTGACTTTTGATAAATTTCTCAAGCCGCTTCTGGAAAAGCATTCCGGCTGAATGCGCACCGCCGATTGATCTTCCGTGTAAAGCTCATCAGAATTGCGGAGCTGGAAATTTTGCCGCCGCGATCAATTGCCGTTTCGCCGTCAGCGGCAGACGCTTGATCTGCGCCTCGCGGCGGCCGGCGCTGCCGCGGTCGTGACCGCTCTCCAGATAAACCAATCGCAGGGGCGTGCGCCCGCGAAAATACTTGGCGCCGGTGCCGGCCAGGTGTTGGGCCATGCGGCGCTCGGGGTCGGTGCTGATCCCGGTGTAGAGCGAATTGTCCGAGCAAAGAATAATGTAGACTTGCCAGTTCATGACATATTCCACGGGGCGATAATTGGCTCCGGCGGCGGTTCCCGGTCACTTGATGCAGCCGATGAGCCTTTCCCCGCCCGTGAATCTATCATACAATGTGTCGCTGGTGGGAGGGGCAAGCTCAGCGGTCGCCGAATCGAGATCTTTATTGTTTTGGCGGCATCATCAATAGGAGTGACTCTTGACCCGGGAAAAAGATTTCAGGCAAGTGGAAGAGGGGATTGATGTTCCCTACGCGAAGATCAACCCGGAAACCCTGCGCAACCTGATCCAGGAATTCGTCAGCAGAGACGGTGCGGACTGGGGCGATGCCGGATGCAGTCTGGAGGACAAGGTCGATGAGGTCCTCCGGCAGCTCAAAACCGGCAAGGCAAGGGTCGTGTTTGATTTGAAGACCGAAACGGCGAATATCATCGTTCGGCCTTAGTGGTTGTGGATACGTGTGTTTTCTCCGGCGGGCAGGTGCGGATTGGATGCGTATCTCCGCCGCAATGCCCAGACCCTTATGGAGGTTGCGAATCATTTGCATGGTAATGACCGTTTTCGGTTCAAAAAATTTCATCTTCTGTGAATCCGGATCCACTTCTATCGCATGGATTCGAAATGACGACAAGGCTTGAGCGAGCATGATTTATTGGATTCTATACCTGGCGACGGGAGCCTTCGCCGGCGTTTTGGCCGGCCTGCTCGGCGTCGGCGGAGGCATTGTCATCGTGCCGCTGCTGACCTTTGTTTTCACGGCGCAGGGGCTCGTGGAAGGCTATATTCTGCACATTGCGCTGGGAACCTCCCTGGCCAGCATCATGTTCACCTCCATTTCCAGCTTTCGTGCGCATCATGCGCGCGGCGCGGTGGATTGGGCGGTCGTGCGAACCATTTCTCTGGGAATCCTGACGGGCACTTTTTTGGGCAGTTGGGTGGCGGCGCAGTTCAGCAGCCGTTTTCTGGCCGGTTTCTTCGTTCTGTTCACTTACACAGTTGCTACCCAGATGCTTTTCAATGCGCGCCCCAAGCCATCGCGCACTCTGCCCGGTCGGGGAGGAATGTTCGGAGTGGGCAATATCATCGGCGGGATTTCGAGCTGGGTGGGGATCGGCGGGGGGAGTCTCTCAGTGCCTTTTCTCGCCTGGTGCAACGTGCCCATACATCGCGCGGTGGGAACTTCGGCGGCTATCGGTTTTCCCATCGCCGTGGCCGGTGCCGCCGGTTATATTCTCAATGGTCTTTGGGTTGACGGTCTGCCTGCTGAAACCCTTGGATTTGTTCATCTGCCGGCTTTGCTCGGTATTGCCCTGGCCAGCGTTTGCACTGCGCCCCTTGGAGCGCGTCTCGCACACAGTCTGCCGGTAGGGCGCTTGAAGAAAATCTTTGCCATCTTTTTGATTATTATGGGAACACGCTTGCTGCTGACCCTGATGTAGGGCGGTGGAGCGTGCCGGGGGGTCAGTCCACCTGCAGCCGCCCGCTGGGATCGGCGGCAATGCGGCCGATGAGAAAGGCGGCGCAGCCGGCGGATAAGAGTTTGTCGCGCAGGGCGGCGGATTTGTCGGCGGCGACGCTGATAAGCAGACCGCCGGAGGTTTGCGGGTCGGCGAGCAGATCGAGAATTGGCGTGGATATCCGGGCGGCGTCGAGAACCTGTGGCAGGTAGTGACTGCGGTTGCGGTAACTGCCCTCGGGTATCAGGCCCATGGCGGCCATCTCCAGGGCACGGGGATAGGCGGGCAGGGCATCGCCTTGCAGGATTACGCATACCTGACTGGCCATGGCCAGTTCGAGGGCGTGACCAAGCAGGCCGAAGCCGGTGATGTCGGTGCAGGCGTTGACACCAACCTCGAGCATGATCTCGGCGGCGCGCCGGTTGAGGGTTGCCATGCCGGTGATGGCTTCGCTCAGATCCGCTTCGCTTAAAATCTCGCCTTTGAGAGCAGTGGTGAGAATTCCGGTCCCCAGGGGTTTGGTCAAAAATAGAAGATCTCCGGCGCGCGCCCCGACCGTAGTGACCATTTTGCGCGGATCAACCAAGCCGGTGACGGAAAGACCGTACTTGGGTTCATCATCCTCGACCGAATGGCCGCCGGCGATGACCGCTCCGGCCTCGGCGACCTTGTCGGCCCCGCCTTGCAGAACCGCGATGAGAGTCTCAACCCCCAGTTGACAGAGAGGAAAGCCGATGAGGTTGAGGGCGGTGATGGGCCGGCCGCCCATGGCATAGATGTCGGAAAGCGCATTGGCCGCGGCAATCTGGCCGTAGACGAAGGGATCGTCCACCACGGGGGTGAAGAAATCCACTGATTGCACCAGTGCCAGTTCGTCCGAGATGCGGTAGATACCGGCATCGGCGAAGGGAATGGCGGCCGACAGTAGATTCGGGTCGGTGGATTGTGGCAGTTGACGCAGAACCTGCGCCAGGGTTTCGGGCCCGATTTTGGCCGCTCAACCCGCTGAGCGTGATAAGCTCGTCAACCGAACTTTGTGGTTCATGTTTTTCTTTCTCCGTTGGGGTAACCCTCTGTGGTTGCCCGCCGTTACGGCCTTGGCCTGGTGGTCCGGTCTTGTTCTTCGGCGCGGCAAATCAGTCCGGGGCAGGCGCAAGGCGTGCCCCGGACATTTTATTGGTTCGGCAGCTTCCATGCCACGCGCTCATCGCCGACGCGGCGCGTATATTTAAGAGCGTCAAAATGTTCGAGCAGCGCCTGTACCTGTTTGCGCGCACTGCCGAACAGATCGCGAAACTGCGCCAGGGTCAGGGTCTGGTGGCCGGCAAAATGCTCTTGCAGGAGGCGCAGTGCCTGAGAATAGGTGTCGATATGGAGAAAGCTCTCCTCGTTGAGCTTGACCAGTTTCCCCTCGGCAAACAGAAAAGAAAAATAGAGATCCGCCTCGGCGGCGGAAATGCCGAGACGATCCATCATTTCCTTGCGGTTTTTCGCCAGGGCTCCTTCCTCGCGGTAGGTTTCCTCAAGCTTTTTCAACATCTCGGCCTGGTGCGGAGAGGGGCGCGGCTCCCAATCGGGCAGACGCAACCACTCGGCTTTCTGCACCAACTGACCGTCATCAATCACCATTTGTAAAAGTTTTTGAAAGGCTTTGGGGGAAACCTTGTCGGGCAGCGCCCCTTTGAGGGTCGCATGAGGAATGCCCGGCTGCAGAGGGTTTGCCTCGTGAAAGCGGGTTAGTTCGTCAATGAGGCGATGGCGCCAGGAAGCAATGGCGTCACTGGTTGCCCACTGATCGACCAGTTGCCAGGCGAGTCCTTCCTCTTCGAGGGTTCGCAGATTCTGTTCCACCCGGTCGCGGCCGAGGCCGGAAAGAATTTCCAGATTTTTTACCGTAGAGGTCTGCTGTTCGGCCAGCTTCTGCAAGAGAAAGGACTTTTCGCCGCTTTCAAGTTCCTTGAGTCCCGCCATGATGTCGGCGCGGAAGCGCCGGTGTTTGACTGGCCGAGGATCAAGCACCCGGCCGCCGCCAATGGTGGTCATGGGGCTGTACGAACGAACGATGAAGCGGTCTTCGCGATGGGCGACCAGAGGGCGGTCAAGGTGAATCTGGGCGATGACGCTTTCACCCGGTTGCAAAACATCGCGGTCGAGCAGCGCCACCAATCCGACGACACGGGCGGTGCCCAGATAGAGGTGCACCGGATCACGAAAACGCAGGGGCCGTGGTGCACCGGCCAACAGGCTGAGACGTGCGTCGATGCAGGTGGTTTGCTCAAAAACCTTGGGCGTGGCGACCACCGCGCCGCGACGGATGAGTTCGCGGTTGAGTCCCGCAAGGTTGAGAGCGACCCGTTGCCCAGCGCTGGCTTCGTTCACCTGTTTGCCATGAACCTGCACTTCGCGGATCCGCACTCCCTGGCCGGGGGGCAGTACATCCACCATGTCGCCGGGGCGTACCTTGCCGGACAGCAGGGTGCCGGTAATCACGGTACCGAAGCCGGGCAGGGTGAAGTGACGGTCGATGGGCAGCCGCATGGGGCCGTCGCTGTCTTTTTCCGGTAGGGTGCGAACCAGACTTTCAATCAGGGCGACGAGTTCATCAAGCCCCGTTTTGGATATCGCAGAAACCCGGGCCACCGGGGCTTGGTCCAGAAAAGTTCCGGCGATTTCTTCACGCACTTCCTCTTCAACGATATCGATCCAGTCCTCTTCCGCCAGATCGCATTTGGTCAGCACCACGATTCCCTTGGGTATCTGCAGCAGATCGAGGATTTGCAGGTGCTCGCGGGTCTGGGGCATGACCCCTTCGTTCACGTCGACGACCAGCAAAACCAGGTCGATGCCGCCGATACCGGCCAGCATGTTGCTGATGAAGCGCTCGTGGCCCGGTACATCCACGACGCCGGCAATCAGGCCGCTGGGCAGACGAAAAGGGGCAAAGCCCAGGTCGATGGAGATGCCGCGGGCTTTTTCTTCCTT
Organism: Geoalkalibacter ferrihydriticus DSM 17813; assembly: GCF_000820505.1. Classification (NCBI taxonomy): domain Bacteria; kingdom Pseudomonadati; phylum Thermodesulfobacteriota; class Desulfuromonadia; order Desulfuromonadales; family Geoalkalibacteraceae; genus Geoalkalibacter; species Geoalkalibacter ferrihydriticus. The sequence goes on from NZ_JWJD01000001.1 coordinate 141,450, forward strand.
GAGGCGGTCGGTTTCAACACCGGTCAGAGCGCCGATCAGGGCGGTTTTTCCGTGGTCGACATGGCCGGCGGTGCCGATGATGACATGGCGCTCGGATGGGGATGCGGATTTACTCATCAGATAAGTTCATAGCCTTCTTCAGGGATTGCAGGAGCAGATCTTCTTCCTCGGGGCTCAGGGTGCGCAGATTGAGAAGCAACTGATCTTCGTGAATGCGGCCGATGACCGGCGGGATCTGGCGACGCAGGCGCGCGGCCAACTGGTCGACGGAGCCGTCGCGTGGTGACAGGGCTAACGCAAAACCCGGCAATTCGGTCAGGGGCAGGGCGCCGCCGCCGACCGTCGCTGTCGCCGCAACGACCGCGAGGGTTGCTGCATCGCCAAGCTGCCGTGCACAACGCGCGGCGAGACTCTCCGTGCGGATGCGCAGCTCTTCGGCGGTGGCGGCGAGCATGGCGAGGACCGGGATTTCGCGCAAGGCGGCGTCGCGGTCGAGGTACAAACGCAGGGTGGCCTCCAATGCCGCCAGGGTCAATTTGTCCATGCGCAGCGCCCGAGCCATGGGATGCTTGCGGATTTTTTCGATCAATTCACGACGACCCAGAAGAATGCCCGCCTGCGGCCCCCCCAGAAGTTTGTCACCGCTGAAGGTGACCACATCGATGCCGGCCGCTACGGCTTCAGCTACCGTGGGCTCACGCGGCAAGCCGTACTCGGAGAGATCGAAGAGCATGCCGCTGCCGAGATCTTCCATGACGGTTATGCCGTGGCGGCGGCCCAATTGGGCAAGTTCGGCGCCGGAAACCTCGGCACTGAAACCGACGATGCGGTAATTGCTGGTGTGGACTTTGAGCAGCAGACCGGTATTTTCGCCGATGGCACCCTCGTAGTCGCGCAAATGGGTCTTGTTGGTTGCGCCCACCTCGACCAGGTGCACACCGCTGGCCGCCATGACTTCGGGGATACGAAAGGCGCCTCCAATCTCGACCAGTTCGCCGCGCGAGACGATACCCTCCTTGCCCTGTGCCAGGGCTGCCAGAGCAAGATAGACCGCGCCGGCATTGTTGTTGACGACCGCGGCCGCCTCGGCGCCGGTCAGGCGGCAAAGCAATTCTTCCACATGCGTGTGGCGGTGGCCGCGCCGACCGTCGCTCAGATCGAGTTCGAGATTGGAATATCGGCGGGCCGTCTGGTCGATGGCCGACAGGGCCGAGGGGGCCAGGGGTGCGCGACCCAGGTTGGTGTGGAGCAGGGTGCCGGTGGCGTTGATAACCTGGCGCAGATTCGGGGCCAAGCGCGCCAGGGCACGCTGCGCGGCCGCGCGCGCGATATGTTCCTCGTCCATGACCTCGGGGGGGATTTGCGACGAATCGTTAAGAATGCGGCGGCGCACTTCCGCAACTGCTTCCTGGGCGGCTTCCTTGAGCAGGATCGCCGGGCAGCGCCCAGCCAGGGTCGCCAGGGCGGGCTGCTGAAGAAGACGATCTATGGCCGGCAGGGCACGAAGGGCGTTGTTGTGATCAGACATGAATAGTCGCCTTGGCTGGTCGGAATCCTGGCCATGAGAGGCGTGGTTACCCCTGCATGCAGGCTCACACCAATACCATAAAAAACCGCAATGGGACAAGAACTCCCCACGCGCTCAGGCAAGGCGTGGGGGAGAAACGAAATTCAGGAGCCATCGGACGCAACGCCGAGGGTCTTTTCGATGGTTTGCAGAAACTCCCCAACCTGAATGGGTTTGGTGATGCGCCCGTCCATGCCGGCGCGCAGGAAGCGGCGCCGGTCATCTTCTCCGGCATGGGCGGTCAGGGCAATGACCGGGGTGCGCCGCCCCAATTCTGCTTCTTTCTGGCGCAGAATACGGGTCACCTGCATGCCGTCGAGCTGCGGCATTTGAATATCCATGAGCACCAAGTCAAACGAATCGTTTTCAAGCCGCTCCATGGCTTCGGCCCCATCGGTGGCGGTGATGACCTCCCAGCCCTTTCGTTTGAGGACGGTGGAGACCAGGTGCCGAATCATCGCTTCGTCTTCGGCCAGGAGAATCCGCGCCGGGCTGTCTTGGTGACTGGGACGTTCAGGTTGCCGCGAAAATTGCCTTTTTCGAATGAGGGTCCCCGCCTCGGGTTCCAGGACCGGACGGGCTGGAATGGTAAAGAGGAATTTGCTGCCTTTGTCAGGTTCGCTCTCGACCCAGATCTCTCCTCCCATCTGGCGCACGATTCGGTGGCAGATGGCCAATCCAAGACCGGTGCCGCCAAAGCGGCGGGTTGCGGAGCTGTCGATCTGGCTGAAGCTTTGGAAGAGCAGGGATTGTTTTTCGGGGGGAATGCCGATCCCGGTATCATCAACGGAAAAAAACAACATGGCGCTGCCGGGGTCGACTTTTTCATCTTTTTTAAGGCAGATATGCAGATCGATGCGGCCCTTATCGGTGAATTTAACCGCATTGGACAGCAGGTTAGTCACCACTTGGCGCAGGCGTAGCGAGTCACCGATGATGTGTCGCGGCACGGCGGGATCAGCGTGAAAGTGGATAGGGAGCTTTTTCTTGGCGGCCTCCATGGCAAATCCGGCCAGGGTGGTCTCAACACCATCGATCAGGTCGAAAGGGGTTTCTTCGAGAATCAAGCGTCGCGCCTCGATACATGAAAAATCCAGCAGATCCTCAATTAGGCGCAGCAGCGTCTCCGATGAAGACTGAGCCATGTGCAGAAACTGCTCCTGGTAGGGGCTGAGCTGTGTCTCGCCGAGTAATTCCTGAGCGCTCTTGATGATCGTAAGAGGTGTGCGTACCTCGTGGCTTACATTCGCGAGAAAATCGCTTTTGGCCCGACTTGCATTTTCGGCGGCTTGCCGTGCCTCATTGAGTGCTTTTTCCGTTTCCTTGCGTTCGGTGATGTCAATACCGCTGCCCCAGATGGTCCAGCCGGGGATAGCGCAGGTACAGGCGCCGTTGGACCAGAGGATGGTTTTGCGCATGCCTCTTTTGTCCCGGATCGCCAATTCGAGTTCGGCCGCGGTACCTTCACCCGAGCAGATCTCCTGCAGCCAGCGGCGGCGGTTGTCGGCATCGGCGAACAACCGCTCGGGAGCCATGGGATTGCCGACCACCTCCTCGGCCAGATAACCTGTGACCCGCTCACATTCGCGGTTCCAGAAAACAATTTGCCCACATTCATCGGCGGCAAAGACCATGGCCGGCAGGTTGTCGACGACCACCTTGAGCCGCCTCTCGCTGTCTTCAAGGGCCAGTTTCTGCTTGCGTGCTTCCGTGATGTCGTTCCAGGCTACGACGGCCCCCGAAATGTCTCCCGACCGATCGCGGATGGGCGCGGCATGCACTGCTGCCACGATCGGCTCGGCGTCAGTGCAGCGCAACAGCCATTCGGAACCCGTGGTCACTTCGCCTTTGCGGATGGCCCTGACCAGCGGCAATTCCTCTGTCCGGGTCAGATGTTCGCCATTAAGATGAAACATCCCCCACAGTTTTGGGTATTCACGCACCGTCGCGGAACGCACCTGTTCCAAAGTCAGGCCGCACAGATCGAGACCGCAGCGGCTGATCATGAGTAGCTTGCCGTCGCGGTCGGCAACTCCCAGCCCCATGGGGATGTGATCGATAATTGCCTGCAGAATCCTGCGCGACTCCTCGGCTTCGCGGGCGCGGGCTTCGGCAATTTTGCGCTGGCGTTCTCGGTCTTCTTCCGCCTCTTTGCGCAGACTGATGTCGATAAAGGAAATGACCACCCCTTCGATGACATCCTGTAGCGAACGATAGGGAAAGATACGCAGCAGAAAACAGCGACCCTCCTCGGTGCACATCTCCTGCTCCTGTTCGTTGAGCTTTTGCAATACGGCGCGGGCTCCGGCGAGAATCGGCGTGGTGTCGAGCTTGCCCGCAATATGGTGAAAAGGTCGACCGAGGTCTGATTCTATAAGGTTGAAGATTTCAGCGGCCGCAGGCGTGAACCGTCGGACTCGAGCCTCCTTGTCAAGAAAAACCGTGGCGATCTGGGCGCTCGTGATCAGATTGGAGAGATCGCTGCTGGTGCGGGCCAGTTCTTCATTCTTGCATTGGACTTCGGCGTTGACGGTGATCAACTCTTCGTTGAGGGCTTGCAGCTCTTCCCGCGAAGTCTCCAGTTCCTCGTTGGCGGAGTGAAGCTCTTCGTTGATGGACATCAACTCTTCGTGAGAGGATTCGTAATCGCTCACCGAGCTGCTAAGTTGCTCCGTTTTGCTTTTGAGCTCCTCTTCCAGGTATTGGATGAGGTGATCCCTGTCATGCACGCCTGGCGTGGGCGCGGCGGCATCTTCAACAGCTATTTCCGCGTTCGGCTCAACGGGATGTTCCTGAATCACGACCAGCAGCAGGTCATTTTCGACTCCGGTGCTGAAGGGGTCGGCGATAATGTCGAGGTGGCGAGGGCGCCCCCCGCAGTTCAGGCGCAGGCCCTGGTAAGTCGTCTTTTTTTTATCCTTAAACGCTTTGAAGATGAGGGAGCGCAATGCCGGCTGCAGTTCTTCCCGGGCCATGCGGATCAAGTTGAAATTGGCGGTGCCGACGGGCGGCACGAGAAAATCTCCCGTACCGCTGGGGAAGTGGACGACATCAAGGTCGCGGTTGACCACCACCGCCGCGGGGGCATACTCGCGCAGCAGTTTTTTTTCGGCCAGCGCACCGAGGGAGATTTGGGAACCCCGGGAATCAGAAGTTTTGAGCGACGAAAGAGCCGCCACTGCGCAAGTCATTGGGGCAAGGCGCCGGTCGCGGGGAGCCTGATTCTCGCCCCGCTGAAAGAGGCGCCATTTCTTGTCGATGGCAGAGAAATAGCCGGCTGTTTCGCCCAGATGCTCAGAGGCCCCCAGCAACAGGTATCCGCCGGGACGCAGCACCTGCTGAAAGCTGACCAGCACTTTCTGCTGGGTTTGGGGCTCAAGGTAAATCAGCAGGTTTCGGCAGGAAATGAAATCAAGTCTAGAAAAAGGTGGATCTTTGAGCAGATTGTGATGGGCGAAAAGGATTTTTTTGCGCAGGGTTTCTTTGACGCGATAGCCGTCTGGTTCAAGTTCGAAAAAACGCTCCAGACGCTCCGGAGCAACATCCCGGGCGATGCCGAAAGAATAAAATCCGCACCGCGCAAAAGAAATGGCCTCGGGGTCGAGATCGGTAGCGAAAATCTGGATTTCGGCATTGGAGTTGAGTTGCTCGAGGGTTTCGCTGAACAGGATGGCCAGGGAGTAAGCTTCTTCTCCCGTTGAGCAGCCCGCGACCCAGGCACGTAAGGGTTGAGACCCGTCATGAGCGGCGAGCAGAGCAGGGAGGACTTTTTGCTGCAACAGCACTTGCGCCTGCTCGTCCCGGAAAAAACGGGTGACGCCGATGAGCAGATCACGAAACAGGGCATCGATTTCCTCTTCGGAATCGCGCAGCAGTTTCAGGTATTCTCCAAGGTTTCGTCGTCCACGGATAACGAGCCGGCGGCGGATGCGGCGCAGCAGCGTTTTGGGCTTGTAGCAGGTGAAGTCCTGAGCATGCCGGCGCTGCAACAAGGCAAGAACCCCCTTCAATGCCTTGGTGTCGGCAGTCGCCGGAGTTTCTTCTTGTGGCTGTCCACCGAGAAAGGGAATGATCTGAGTGAGTTTTTCTGCCAGGTCCGCTGGGGGCAGACTCCAGTCAGCCTGCTTACAATGTTCGAGGCCTTCAACCGCCTGTGCAAGCACCAGTCCGCCCTGCGCCTTGAGTGCCCGGATCCCGAGAGTGCCGTCCTTGGAGGTGCCGGCAAGCATTACGGCGGCTGCCCGCTCGCCCTGCTCCTCGGCCAACGACCGCAGGAAATGGCCGATGGGTGCCAGGGGGGTGTGTCCAACGGGAGGCGGGTCGAGGCGTAGTCGCCCATTCTCGACGCGCAAGAAACGATCCGGGGGCAGAACATAAACCCGGTTGGGTTTGAGTGCCAGGCCCTCGCGCGCCGTGGTCACTTTCATCGCGGTATGGCGGCCGAGAACCAGTGCGAGGCGGCGATCTTGTCCGTCGGGGAGGGTGGCGAGAACCACCAGGGCTGCTCCGGTATTGCCCGAAAGCGAGTGAAGAAAGGTCTTGAGGGCTTCGAGGCTTTCCGGCGAAGCACCAACAGCAATAATGGGGCAGGGCGAAGATCTGCCAGCGTCGCCCCTATCCTCTCGATGGACCGAATTGCGTGATGCCATGTCATCTGCCCTCAATAATAAATTAAATTCATGTGCACGGTGATTGTATTTTTTATTTCCCTGAACAGCAATAGTATTTGTGAGACCTAATCAGTTGATCGACAATATCGAAGCACTGCGCGGCGCGAATTATTCTCTGCCCAATCCTTGTCCCGCCGTCATGATTTGGCCTGTCAGGCACGTCTCGTAGCCGCCCAAATCCTGGATTTTTTTCTGAAAAGCCTCAGTGCGCAAGAGTTCCAGAAGGGTGAGAATACGGGGGTCATTGAGCAGAGAGTCGGGGATCACCAGATCATAGCGCTCCGGTGCCAATGGCACGAAATCCAGGCCCAGGGCGCGGGCCGCGGAGAGAATGCCGAGGCCGCAATCGGATGCGCCGGAGAGCACGTTGACCGCCACCGCCATATGTGTGTGTTCCTCGCGCTGATAGCCGCGAATCTGCTGGGGCGCAATGCCGGCCTGGCGCAGATGGTGATCGAGCAGGATGCGCGTACCGGCGCCGCGCTGACGATTGACGAAGCTGACATCAGCGCGGGCGAGATCCGCCAGGCTCGAGATGCCCTTGGGATTGCCGGGCGCGACGATGAATCCCTGATGCCGAATCGCCAGGTTGACCACGGTCACCGCCAGATCGGGCAGGTAGCGTTGTAAAAAGGGAAAATTGAAGTCCTGTGTCTGCGGATCAAAGAGATGACAGCCGCTGATCATCGCCGCGTCATTTTTCAGGGCGGTCAACCCGCCGAGGCTACCCACGTTGGTCGAGACCAGACGATAGGGCTCTGTGAGGCCCATCATTTCGTTGGTCAGCAGATCAAGGGTGTTGTCGTGGCTGCCGACATGCAATAGAACCCGCTCGAGGCTCGATTCCGGCACCAGCAACTCGGCCTCCATTTCGGCACCCTGCTCGATGCCTTCGCCGGCTGCGGGAATGCGGGCCAGGGCCTGGGCACGGATAAGAGTGGAGAGCAGGCCCGCGCCGCGGCCGAACGGAGTTGCGATAGCTTGGGCGCCGCAGGTGCCCACCGCCAGGCGCAGGATTTCCTCGATGCCCAGGCGAGAGGGGGTCTTGCGGCTCAGACGCACGGTTTTTCGCGGCCGTTGCGGGGGTTGCCGGCGACCCAGCCAGGCCACCAGGGGCGCCAGGATTTCTTCAAAGCAGACGATGGCGCTGCCTGGAAAACCCGGCGCTCCGATTAACAGTTTGCCTCGGGCAACGGCGAGCAGGGTCGGCTTGCCGGGACTGATTGCCAGACCGTGGGCGAGAACCTGTCCCAGTTCATCGAAAACGCGACGCGTAAAATCCTTGCTGCCGGCGGAGGATCCGGCGCCGACGACGACCACATGGGCATCACTCTCGAGGCCGGCAATAACCGCAGCGCGCAATTTGTCCGGGTCGTCGGCTACCGGCGACACCCGGCGCGGTTGGGCGCCCCATTGACGGGCCAGGGCACAGAAAATCTGGGAATTGCTTTCAATGACCTGGCCTGGCGCCGGGGTCGGTCGGGTGGTAAAATCGAGAACCTCATCACCGGTGGGAATGAAGGTCATGCGAATCTCTTCCCAGGTTTCCAGTTCCCACACGCCGGCGGTAAGCAGGGCACCGATGTCGTAAGGAGACAGGAGGTGGTTCTGCGGCAGTAACAGTTCGGTGGCGACGATGTCCTCGCCGATGCGGCGCACGTGCATCCAGGGATAGGCTGCGGCATCGATCTCAATTTCGCCGCCCGGCAGCTGGATTATGTCTTCAATCTTAATGACCGCGTTGGTCTCGTCAGGCAGGGGTTGGCCGGTGTTGATGGGAAAGCAGGTGCGCCCCGGCGTCAATTTCAGGGGGGTCTCTTCGCGAGCGCCGAAAGTCTCCTCCGCGCGGACCGCATACCCATCCATGGCGGCACTGTGATAGGGGGGCGAGGAGACGCGGGCGTAAACCGGTGCCGCCGTCACCCGACCGGCGGCCTCGTGCGTTTGAATTGTCACGGCGGCGACCAGCCTGTCACGCTCAAGGGCGGTGCGCCCTCGCTCCAGGGCGTCAGCGACGGTCAGAGTCTGAAGGTAGATGTTGCGTTGGGACATGTTATGTGGGCTCCCTGTAACCGCAAGAAAATGTGGGTAAATGAGGAGAAAATCAAATCAGCCAGACATCCACCGGGCGGCCTTCGAGTAAACCTTCAGTTTCCGCAGAGATGACCAGCAGAGCATCGCTGTGCAACAGGGTGCGCAACAGGCCCGACTTGCCCATGACGGGATGGGCGAGCAGGCCGTCCGCCGTTTCTTCCAGGCGCACCCGCAGATAATCTTCGCGGCCTTGGCTGGAGGGGACATTACGGGTGAGAAGGGCGCGCCGCAGTGACCTGCGGCTCTCGTCAAAAGCACGGCCGTCACCGGCCAGATGCCGCACCAGGGGTTGGCCCAGTACCAGCATCACGATCTGCGCCGAGCCGACTTGTCCGGGCAGCCCGAGGATGGGTTTAGCGCCGACCCGAGCGAGGATCGTCGGCTTACCGGGCGCCATGGCGACGCCGTGAGCCAGAATCTGTGCCCCCGGCAGTTGCGCGATGGCGTCCAGGGTGTGATCACGGGTTCCCTTGGAGCTGCCACCGGACAAAAGGAGAGCATCGCTGTTTTTCAGTCCGCGCTCCAGAGCGTCGCGCAAAGCCTCAAGATCATCGCGAACGATTCCAAGCGGTTCGACGACACCCCCGGCTTGCATCACCATGGCGGCAACAGCGTGCGAGTTGACGTCACGCATTTCACCGGGCCGCGGTTGTGCCTCCACCGGTACAATTTCATCGCCGGTCGATAAGATGGCGACGCGTGGTCGCCGATGCACGCGGATTTGCGTCAGGCCCAGGGCTGCCAGCAGCCCCATTTCGGGAACGCGCAAGCGCGTGCCTCGTTTCAGCAGGGGAGAGCCCTTGCGCGCGTCCTCGCCGCGAAACATGAGGTTCTCTCCGGGAGCCAGGCTGCGCCGCACTTCGATGGTGCCGTCGCCGATATCATGCGTATATTCGACCATGACCACGCTGTCGGCGCCGGGCGGCAGAAAACCGCCGGTGGGAATCCAGGCGCATTCACCGGGTTGCAGGCTAAAGTTCGGAAAAACATTGACCTCAATGCAATGGCGGCATTCAAGGTAGGCCGGATTGCCTTCGCCGGCGCCGAAGGTATCGGCCGCGGCCAGGGCATAGCCGTCCATGCAGGAGCGGTCTCCGGCCGGCAAATCCTCGCAGGCGGTGAGGTCGGCGGCAAGAATCCGATCGAGGGATTCGGAAAAAGCGATGGATTCATCAGGTGTGGCGTTGAATTGTTGCAAAAGCTTGGTGAATTCGGCACGGGTCAAGGTCGAAAGAAAACGACTACTCATGAAAAACTCCGATAATATTCTGATAAGAATGTAATTATACAGAAAAAGTCGGAAAGATGAAAAATTTTTGTCCTTGAGATAAAAAAAGAACAACCAAGGGGCGGGGTGCAAGCGCAAGGCAGCAAGCAACACCTCAGGATAAGTCAAAAAGATGTGCCATATCGCTGAGACTGTGCCGCGGTTGGCGCAGGCGAACGTAAAGCAAATTTGCTTGGCAGGAGATATTCAGGAACCGCTATTCGAGAGCGTGCCTGCCGCCAGTCTTTTCCTCCGAAAATGTATCCTGTTCAATGATGACGTTGTTGAGAGTAATTTGAGCACGATAGGGCCGATCGGGGTCGAGGCCGAGGGATTTGAACAGGCGGCTGACCTCACGTGGATTGCGGCCTAGGATTTGGTCGAGGGTAAAATCGAGGCGCATAAGACAGGTCTCCTTGGTCGAGCGGAAAAAGTGGCGTGGAGCATCATATGTCTTAATGCAAATGGTGGGCCATAAAAAGTTCAGAGTTCGCTCCATCCTTCAAAATTGCGTAACAGTTCGCACAAGACCTCGACTCGTTCGTGATCAAGGTTGAAGGTCAGCCCGCAAAAAGATTTGTAACAGTCAATGCGCGCCGCCAACTCCTCACCCCAGGCCGGGTCATAAAAACTCACCATGGCTGCCAGAAGCTGCTCTTCCCCTCCGCTCTCCCGGGCGAATACCTCTTCAACCTGGTCACGCAGGGGGCGCAGTTGATCCTTGTCGCGCGCCTCTTGCGTGGTTGCCGGTCCGAAAAGATGCCCACCGAGAAAATCGACTCCGCGTTTCCAGGCTGCGAGAAAGTTCTGGGTTTTGTCGGCGGATTGTTCAAGTACATTGAGAACATTGTCCTTGTTCATATCTGAACTCTCACTGGTTTACGATCTCCACCGTTCTATTTTAACGTATTCGTGCCAAAGCGCAGGAAGTTTATGGGAAAAAGGCGATGCGCGGGGGACAACTGCCTGTTATCCTTCTGAGACGGAAAACATTTTGTGTTGAAAATTTCCTGGGGGAGTGATGAGAAAAAAGTCCATCGTGGTTGTGGGCGCGGGCATGGCTGGCTTGAGTGCCGGGTATGCTTTGCGCAATCAGGGTTTTGAGGTCAGAGTGCTGGAGGCGGGCAGCCGCGTCGGCGGTCGCGCCAGTAGCGATTTCGTCGAAGATTGCGTGCTCGATCGGGGTGCGCAGTTTCTCTCGGATGGTTATGTCAATGTTTGCCGGCTGATCGATGAGTTAGACTTGCGCGACGAATTACGCCCAGCCAGCCCGTGGACTGCGGTGGTTCACGACGGCAAGGGGCGGGCGGTGAGTTCCGATCGTCCATGGAGCGTGAACACCAGCGGCCTTTTGGGGATGTCCGACGCCTTGGTTCTCGCCAACGGATCGCGGCAGATGTTCAAGGCAACCAGTGCCTTGCCCCTTGATGATTTCTCCCGCTGGGCGGATTTTGATGACGAGGTGGCCGATCAGTGGCTTATTCGCCAGTTTAATCCTCAGATTCTCGATTACATTTTTGAGCCCATGCTGCAAGGGTTCTATTTTCAGGAGCCGGAAGATCTGTCGCGTGCCCTGGCCATGCTGTTGTGGAATTTCGGCGGGCGCGGCAAGCAGCCCCGCGTTCTTCTTGGGGGCATGGAGGACTTTGCCGAGGCCTTGGCAAAAACGCTTGAGGTTCATTTGCGCTCTGCCGTTGAAGAGATTGAGGTCGAGGCCGATCAGGTCGTGGTTCGCACGGCCGAGGCCTGCTTTTCCGCCGACTATGTCGTGCTTGCTGTACCGGCACCCGTAGCGCAGGCACTTTATGCGCCCGTCGATGAGGTTGAGCGCAGGTTGTTGCTGACGCCTTATTCTTCGGCTGTGGCCCTGTCCCTGCTGATACCCGACGGTCTGCCCAAGAGCCCGATGCCGAGTGACGTTCACGCCATCATGATTCCGCGCCGCGAGCGTCGCATCCTTGGCAGCGTCATCTTGGCGTCGCGAAAATGTCCCATTCATGTCGATCGTGGAGAAATGCTTACCGTGATGCTCAGCGGCGCTGCGTCACAGCGCCTGCTCGATGCACCCTTAAGCGATATTCTTGCCGAGGTCGTTCCTGAACTCGAATCCTACTATCCTGGTCTCAAGGCACGCCTCGATATGGTGCGCGCCTACCGTTGGCGCGAGGCTTGCGCGGGAACTTCCGTCGGACGTTGTCGCGATCTGCAGGCCTATCGCGCCCAAGGTTCGCGCGGCCGGGTTTTAATGGCCGGAGATTACATGGGCGCACCGAACGTGGAGGGTGCCGTTGAAAGCGGTTTATGGGCGGCGCGAACAATTGCGGCCAAGGGTGATTGATACGCCGCAGATTTGGTGGGACTTGCTTGTAATTCGCAAAAAATCTGCTTGAATGACCAAGCACGGTGCTTTAATCCGCCATTATTTCTTTCGTCAGGGAGGTTCGTCATGTTCGGTCGTAAATTCGTATTATCGGTCGTTTTTTTGTGTGTGGTGCCGCTTGTCGCCGCGACTGCCTTCGCCAAGCCCTTTTCCCTTGAACCCCTGCCTTATGCATCTGACGCCCTTGAGCCCTATATCGATAAAATGACCATGGAGATCCACCACGGTCTTCACCACCAGGCCTACATCAACAATCTCAATGCCCAGGTGAAAAACTTTCCGCAGCTTGAAGGCATGTCCCTGGAAGAGATGATGGGGAAAATCTCGACCTTCAGCGCGGCGGTACGCAACAATGGCGGGGGGCATTACAACCACGATTTGTTCTGGAAGGTGATGGCACCGCCGGGGCAGGGTGGCGAACCCTCTTCCGAGTTGGTCAAGGCCATTGATAAGGCCTTCGGCACCATGGACGAGATGAAAAAGCAATTCAATCAGGCGGGCGCGACGCGCTTCGGCTCGGGTTGGGCCTGGCTGATCGTTACGGCGGACAAGGAACTGGCGGTCACCTCGACGGCGAATCAGGACAACCCGCTCATGGACATCGCCGAAGTCAAGGGAACCCCGATTCTCGCCCTCGATGTCTGGGAACACGCCTATTATCTGAGCTATCAGAACCGCCGGGGCGCCTACCTTGATTTCTGGTGGAACCTGGTGAACTGGAACGAAGTCAATCGCCGCTATGCGGAAGCTCTTCGCTAGTGCCTCGTGCAGTTAGTCCGTTCAGATAATTCTGAGCAATCTTGCCTGCTTGCTGGCAAGGCGCGTCGACGCAGGCCCGAATTAACCGCTCGAGGGATGAGGAAAGCACATTGCGTAATCGCTGCACAGACCACAGGCGGGCGCCTTGCACAGGCGCCCGCCTTGCTGTTCGCACACCTGCTTGTAAAGGTAGCGTTTCCAGCGCATGCCCTGATGGTTGGCTGCTGCGAGGGACGGCAGATGGCGGGCGATGGCGGCGCTGAGCTGGGGGCGCTCAAAAAGCCCCATGGCGACCCACAGGTGACCGGGACGGGCGGCGCGCGCCGTGAGGATTCGTACCAGCCAGCGAGCCATTTTGTACTGCGTTCCACTGCTGTTATTGGGGATGTGAGCCATCAGCAGTGCAAGAATATCGTCAGATTGTTCCGGCGCCAGGTGCGGGGCGGCCGTTACATAATCGCCGAGAAGGCCCGGAGGGATGTCGGGAAATAAGGTGTTGAGAATGTCCTCAAAATCCTCGTTGCTCAGGCCGAGAGCGGTGGCCGGCTGCTGAGATTCCTCTGTCGCTACGCACAACAGACAGGTGAACAGGTGGCGGTCGTGCGCATCGACGTGGGCAGGACAGGGGCTGTCCATCAGGGTGCGGTACAAAGGATCCGCCGCCGTCACACGTGGGCCGTGTGCTTCTTGGGGGGGCAGAATTTTCTCAATCCGGCGGCTGTCGACCCGAGCGGCATCCACCGCGGCGTGCAATGCTTCCACCGCCAGTTCGGAGCAATAGCCGCGTTCTTGTGGCAGCCCGCCGAGCAGTTTTTCCACTTCGATGCGGGAAAGCCTCGAGGCTTCATTCGGGGTGCGGTGCAGGGCCAGTTCGGCTGCCGCGGCACAGGCGGCCATGGAGAAACCGCAGCCGAAAACCTGGTAGCGCAATTCCTCAATACGATCCTCGCGGATGCGCAGGAAAAACCGCGCCGCCAACCGTTTGCCGGCCTCGTCTTCGCCCAGGCCGACTTCGCCGATGCCGTCGGCGTCGGGCAGGGTGCCGGCGCGTCGGTTGTCGGCCGCCCAGCGGCGGATGGTTTCGGTATAACCGGACATGGTTTTTTTACCCTTTTGCGAAATGTGTTCTCATGTGTTCGGCGGCGTTGGCCGCTTCAAAGAGAAAATAACTTCCGCCCTCGTAGAGCACATCGTTTTTCAGTTGATTTCCTACCTGCTCCCAATTGGGAAAGCCCCTCAACACAAGCCCCTTTCGATATCTGTCAGCCAACGCTTCGCAATGAAAGTTGCCGAGGATCATGTCGTATTCGTCGTGCAGAATTTCGGCGTCTTGCAAATCACCAACCAGAATCCGGGCGGCCTTGATCTCTGTGAGTTGAGGTGAGTCGACGCTGGCCACCGCCAGGGCAACGCGTCCTCCCGCTTCATGGAGTGCCTGGCAGATGCCGGCGATCTGATCAGGATCACCGGCCACCAGAAAGCGTGTTTGGCCAAGGGCAAAATGGCTATCGAGAAGCGCATCCTGGAGGCGCAGACGCCAGCGTACCACGGACGGATGAGGAACCTGCGTCGCGCTCTGCGCGAGCAGCATCGCGACCAGGGCATCGGTGGCTTCCAGGCCCTGGAGGTGGTCGAAATGAAAGGCCGCGGCGCCGGGATTTTTTTCCAGAAAAGCCGCGCCGCAGGGCTTCATCGAGGCGCCGACGGTGACCACCAGGCCCGCTTCTGCAAGGTTCTTGATGTCTTCCACCTCGATGCCGCCGCCGCTGAGGGCGCCTTGTTTTTGCCCGAGGTGTCCGTCCAGAGAGGTGGAAAGATCGGGCAGGGCATGAACTTCAAAGCCGAACAGGGTGATGAAATCCTTGATTTTCTCGACCTCGATGGGCTGCAGGCCGACGTGGGGTAGAAGCACCAGCTTGCCAGGTTTGATCTCTGTCGTCGGACGAACCAGTTGTCGAATCAGGGCGCGGGTCGCCAAGGCCCAGCCGCTTTCCAGGCCGCCCTCGTAGTCGGGGGTATTGACATGCACCAGGGGAACATCGATTTTTGCGGCGACGCCCGCAATGTCGTCGCCCTTGGTTTCGGTAAGCCCCGTGGTGTGCAGTCCGACCAGGCGGGGAGACACCTTGGCCGTGATGTTTTTCACCGCTTCAACGATGTTGTAATCGCCGCCATCGAGAATCGCGGTAATGTCGGTTACAGCGGTGGTTTGAATGGCGATGGGTTCGCTGAAATGACGTGTCAGAAACACCTTGGTAAAGGATGCGCAACCCAGGGCGCCGTGCATCAGCGGCATGCACCGATTGACCCCAAGAAACGCCAGCGCCGCGCCCATGGGTTGGGAGAGCTTAATGGGGTTGATCTGTAGAGGCTTATTGGCTTTACGTGTTACTTCTCCCATGGTGCCTCCTTTGCGACGATGGTGAAGACCGGATTCTCCAGGGCGTTTTTGACATCCTCTGCGAGGTTGAGCAGACCTTTGTAGCCGCCGTAGCTCTTTTTTTTCTCCTGGTTGACGTCGATAAAGGCGATGCGTTTCTTGATCGCCGTGTAGAGGCTGCGGCCTCCAGCCAAGAGCAGATGGGCGCCGGTCCGGTCGATGATCTGTGCCTGTTCGGTGCCTGGGTTGGTCATCAATACCCCATTTTCTCCCAGGTACTGCCGAGCTTTTTCCTTGTCGTCTTCCGTCGCCTTGCGCACCGAGGTGGCCACGACCTCGACGCCCAGATCCTGCAATGCCGAAGCAATGGACCAGGATTTGTTGCCGCCGGTGTTTAAAATCGCCTTCTTGCCTTGAAAGAGGCGGCGGTAGGGGGCAAGCTTCTCATCCAGCCAGGCCTCCTCGCGGGTCACCAGGATGCGGGTTCGCTCGCACAGGTCTTTATCGCCCAGGGCCTCGGCAAGGGCGAGCAATCCGTTGCTGGTGTCGCGCTTTCCGTAGAAGGAGAGGGAAATGAAGGGAATGCCGTATTGCTCCTGCATCTTGCGAGTCAGGGATATCAGCGACTTGGCGCAGACGATGACGTTGAGTCGGGCGCGGTGGGCGGTGCGGATATCGGCGATGCGGCCATCGCCGCTCAGGGTGGCGAGCACACGAATGCCGAGTTCTTCGAGCAGGGGCGTATATTGCCACATATCACCGGTGACGTTGTATTCACCAATCAGGTTGATGTCGAAAGGGGTGGTTTTTTCAGGTTCACGGGTTCCCACCAGGCTGGCCAGAACGGCTTCGCCGCCAAGGCGGCTGCCGAGATTCTTGCTGCCGACAAAGCCCGGTGCATGCACCGGAACCATGGGAATCCCATAGGTGTTTTGCGCCTGGCGACACACGGCATCGATGTCATCACCGATCAGGGCGGTCACGCAGGTGGCATAGACGAGGATGGCCTCAGGCGCATAATGCTGCATGATGTAGGCAATGGCGTCGCGCAGTTTGTCTTCGCCGCCGAACACCACATCGTTGGTCGAGATGTCCGTGGTGAAACCCATCTGCGTAAAGTCTCGACCGGAATAGCTGGTGGGCGTGGCGCGGGTCTCCCAGGACGCGCCGAGGCAGGTAATGGGACCATGGACCAGATGCACGGCATCGGCGTAGGGGAAAAGAGATATTTGCGCACCTTCAAAAGCACAACCGCCGGTCGTGGCACCGGGAGTCTGCGTGTTGCAGGCGCTTTTTTTAGTGGGGCTGTGCGCACAGGCGCTTTCAACGAGAAGCTCCTTGATTTTCGGCTTTTTTCCCAAAACCTAATCCTTTCTATTGAAGGCTGCCGGACAGCATGGGCTCGAATCCCTGTTGTGACTGCTGAATCAGTGTATCTGCAAGAGGTTCGCCAGAACGGATCAAAGGCTTTTTTGAGGAATTTCGAGGGGGGTGGGGTGTAAAGCTGGAGAAAATTCAGGCAGAGAGCCCATTAATTGGGCATTTGGATGCAGCAGGCCCCTGACCGCATAACCGGTCAGGGGCCTGAGATTTTATGCAGGATTTGCAGAAAACGTCAGCGACTGACGCGGATTTCAATGGTGCTCAAAATATTATCGAGAGTCGGGCGGTCAAGAGGATCTTTCAGGTGGTCGTTGGCATAGACCCAGAACCAGTAAGGCCGAGCGTATCCAACGATGCCCATGAACAGGTGCTCTTCGCCATCTTCAGTGTAATCGATCTTGAAATACTGAGCCTGTTGCGCGCCTTTGACCTGAGTCGCGCGGTGCTCCTCGGAAACTTTGGTCCATCCTTCGTCCGAGACGCCTTCGGCGGCATAGCGGGCCGAAAGGGCTACCGAGTCGGCAGAGGGATCGGACTGTCTGCGGCCGATGGGGGAGAAGCTGATCAGCACGTGGGCTTCGCTTTGCTCATTGAAAATCAGCAGATCGTTACTCGCCAGACGCTGGCGCGCTCCCCTCAGGGCTTCCTCCTGGGAGAGGCTGCGTCCGGCTCTTTCCGCATCTTCCAGCAGGTGTTCGGCAAGATGCTCCACCAGGGTCGGGCTCGCTTCGGTCGAGACAACCCAGGGTTCGGGGAGTTCGGGCAGCACTACGGCCAAGTCGCTGCGAATTTCATAGACTTTGGCCGAGACGCCGAGGGGCAGGAATAAAAGAATTGCCAGAACAAAAATGATACTTTTTCTCATAAGAGTCTCCTCAGGTTGAAGTTTCATGCAAAACAATACCATAAATTTATTTGTCCGCAGGGATAATAGGCTGGAATTATGCCCTTAG
The DNA here is from genome assembly GCF_000820505.1 of Geoalkalibacter ferrihydriticus DSM 17813. NCBI lineage: Bacteria > Pseudomonadati > Thermodesulfobacteriota > Desulfuromonadia > Desulfuromonadales > Geoalkalibacteraceae > Geoalkalibacter > Geoalkalibacter ferrihydriticus. The sequence continues at coordinate 158,903 of NZ_JWJD01000001.1, forward strand.
TTAAAAAAAATCAGAAAAGGGAGATTTTCCCTGGAATCAAAGGGAGTTATCATTAACGTTGGAATCTTGAAATAAACTTTCCTTTAGGTCGTTTGAATGATTGACCTATAGGACTTCATTGTGAGACATTAAGAAAAATTTTGAATTTTTCAAAATCTGCCCTATCTGACCTGGGTTCCGAACCCCGAGTGGATTGATGTTTCGACGCCGGCTTTCTTCACTGTTTTTGCTCATTTTCTTATGGGTTTTTCTGTTTTTTCCGGTGACCGGCACCTGCTGGGCGCAAGCCAGGGTTGCCGTGCTCTATCCTCAGGTTCAAGAACCCTTTCTTTCTGTATTCCAAAGCATTCTCAGAGGTGTTGAGTCTGATCCAGGTCTCAGCGTCCGATCCTTTTCCCTGCCTGAAAATTTGGATACCAAGGCCCTTGATGCCTGGCTTGAGGCTGAACAGGTTGATTCGGTTATTGTTCTGGGTCGTCAAGGCGCGCGGGCCGCGCAAGTCCTGAAGGGACCCTCAAAAATTATCGTCGGCGCATTGCCTGCCGCGGTACAAGGCCTTTCCGGCATCAGCCTGTCCCCCGCTCCAGAAGTCTTGTTCCGGCATCTCAGAGAACTGGCGCCCAAGGTCAGAGATATTCATGTCGTCTATTCCGAGGTCAATGCCTGGTTGATCCCCTGGGCTGAGTCCGCTGCTGCCGCTCAGGGGCTGGATTTTACCGCTTACCGGGTTCAGGATCTGCGCGAGGCGGTGCATGAATATCGCAACTTGCTGCAAACGTTGCGCGGTCCGTCACAAGCAATCTGGCTACCTCTGGATAACATCACAGCCGATGATGAGCTGGTACTGCCACTGGTTCTGCAGGGATCGCTCGAAAGAGGACTTGTGGTTTTTTCAAGCAAGCCCGCACATGCTCAACGTGGGGTTCTTTTTACCGTTTTTCCCGAGCATTTCGCCATGGGACAAAGTCTGGCGCGGATGGCCACTTCAGGTCAGCAATCCACCGGAATTGTTCCGCTGGCCGATGTGCAGTTGGCCGTTAACCTGCGTACGGCATTTCATCTTGGGTTGCGTTTCACCCCGCGCCAGCAAGAGAGATTTGATCTGGTTTTCCCAACCCGTTGAAGATTTGGTAATGATGCGCGCTTTCGCCGAGAAACGAAAATTATTTTCCAGTTTCCGCACACGCCTTCTGGGGATCGTGACATTGGGAATTCTCTGCCTGGCTTTGACTGCCGCCCTGATGACGGCCTGGGTGAGTGGTAATCGAACCCGTGCGCAGATGGTGGCCCAGGGGCTTCAGGTGACGGATACTCTTGCCGGACAAAGCGCGCTGGCTCTTCTGTTCGGTAGTCGCGAGAACGCTGAAAAACCTCTGCTGGCCATCATGGGATTTCCCCATGTCGATTATGCCGGAATCTTTGATCCGGACGGCCGGGCTCTGCTTATCGTCGGTGCCGATCACGCGTCCCTGCCACCCGTGCGACGCATCGCAGCGGGCGGGGTCCCCGCCCTGGCCCGCGAAACGCCTTTTTCCTGGCATTTTGTATCGCCGGTTTACGCAGGTTCTTCCAGCGAAATGTTAAATCCCACAGAATCTCCCTTCGATTTGGAGGCGCCGCCTAAAGAACTTCTCGGGTTTGCCTACGTGACCATGAACAAGCGAGCCCTGCATACCCTCAATATGGATATTTTCATCAACAACCTGATTATCGGCTTGTCTTTTGCCGCAGTCATTGTGTTCGGCCTGAATATCGGCATCAAACGCTTATTGCGACCGCTGGATGAATTATCGGCGCTCATGCGCGAAGCCGAAGAAAAAAACGGTTATGTGTTTGCCGATCTCAAAGGACCTGAAGAAATCACCCACATGGCCGGCGTGTTCAACCGCATGATGACCAGTTTGCAGGAGCGCGACCGGGGACTGCGCCAGCACAAGGCGGTTCTCCAGACCGAGGTGGCGCTGCGCACTCGCGAACTTGTGCAGGCCCGTGATGCCGCCTTGAGCGCCAATCGCTACAAATCCGAGTTTCTCTCCAGCATCAGTCACGAACTGCGTACCCCTTTGCAGGCGATCATCGGCTACGCCGACGTGGTCCGTGAAGATCTGGAAATGGAAGGCATGGATGCAAGTGCTCAGGAACTTGAGCGGGTGATTCACAACGCCAACCGCCTGTTGTCGCTGATCAATGATATTTTACTGTTGGCCAAGGCCGAAGCGGGTCGCATGGAGGTGCGGTTACAGAGCGTGGATTTGCATGTTTTGGTCAAGGATGCCGTTGAAACGATGCAACCCCTGCTGGCAACAAACGATAATCGTCTCTCGCTGGATATCCATGCCGAAGCGGATGTTGAAATCGACCGTGAAAAGCTTCTCCAGTCCCTGCTCAATCTGCTCAGTAACGCCGCCAAGTTTACCACTTCCGGCACAATAGCGCTTAAGGTGGCGCAGACGCCGCGGTTGTTGAAAATCCTGGTGGCCGATACCGGCATCGGTCTGACGTTGGAGCAGCAACGCATGATTTTTGAAGAATTCCGACAAGTCGATGGCAGCTACACCCGCAAGTTTGAGGGCACGGGGCTTGGTCTTACCATCACCAAGCGGTTCTGTGAAATGATGGGGGGAACCATCGATGTGCAGAGTGAACCAGGCCGCGGCTCGACCTTTACCATTTATATTCCCCTGCCTGTTTCTGTCGCCGGGGATGCGCCGGCTCAGGCAGGTGAGGAACAGTTAAGTTTTGATACGACTCTGTTCGAATCGGGAGATGGTTTGCAGTGAAGATGGATGCAGTGACTGGACCTCTGAAAGAGTTAATCCGTCATTTGCAGCAATGAAGGGGAGTGGCGCAGCCAGTGCAAAAGGAGGTAAATTCATGCGTAATGGGTTGATGTGCCTGGGGCTGACGGTCCTCCTATCCCTGCCTTGGAGCGGTTCGGCGCAAGCACTGGAGGGGTTGGACCCCGAATCCCCCATGCTTCAGGAGATGCGTGATTTTTACGGCGACGAAGCCTTTATCACCATTGCCACCGGCAGCCGCAAACCGATCTACAAGGCACCGGCCGTGGCCACGGTGATTACCTCCGCGGAAATCAAGGCCATGGGCGCGCGTAATCTCGACGAGGTGCTGGAAACCGTGGCCGGGCTGCATGTGGTGCCGTCCACTCAAGGACGTCTTGACTCGATCTACTCCATCCGCGGGATTCACACCAGCTTCAATCCTCAAGTGCTGGTGTTGATGAATGGTATTCCTTTCCCTCATTTCTCCGGGGGACGGCCCTTTCATTTCCGTCTGCCAGTGAACGCCATTGCTCGGGTGGAGGTTATTCGCGGCCCCGGCTCGGCGGTCTATGGCGCCGATGCTTTTGGCGGGGTGATCAATATCATTACCAAGGATGCCTCCGACATTCAGGGCACTGAGATCGGAGGTCGGGCAGGATCGTTTGATACCCAAGATCTATGGCTTCAACATGGCAGACCGTACGGTGAATGGGACCTTGCTTTCTCTCTGGAATGGCAAAAAAGCGCCGGCGACCGGGACCGTCGGATTGCAGCGGATCAACAGACCATTATCGATAACCGTTTTAACACGAACGCTTCACTTGCCCCTGGGGCCCTGAGTACCCGTTATGATGTGCTCGATACGCATTTGAATCTGAGTCGTGATAACTGGCAGTTGCGCTATTGGCTTTGGCGGCAACAGGATGCCGGGCTGGGGGCGGGCAGTGCCCTGGCGTTAGATCCCGTGGGCGAGGAAAGTCTGACTCAGCATCTCGTGGATTTAACCTATTCCACAGCTGATCTCGTTGCGGATTGGGACTTCCGTCTTAATGCACATTATCTGCATCGTGACAGCGAAAGCCGGTTTGTGGCGTTTCCGCCGGGCGCTATTCTCCCCATAGGAAGCGATGGCAATCTGAGTTTTTCCGAAACCGCCAATTCCGTGTTGTTTACCGAGGGAATGATCGGTAAACCCGTGGGTGAGGAAGACGGCGGCGGCATCGATTTCGCCGCGGTTTACACCGGCATGGCCGATCATCGCTGGCGAATTGGTGCTGGTGTCAAAAGCTTTAGATTCAAGCTTGAAAAAGAAGAAAAAAATTTTGGTCCTGGCGTTATCGATGGAACCAGACCGGTCGTTGATGGTACGTTAACGAACATAACAAACACCGAATTTGTCTTTTTGCGTGATGCTTCACGCACCGTCTGGTATCTGTCGCTGCAGGACGAATGGCAATTTGTGCCCAATTGGGAACTGACCGCTGGTGTTCGTTATGATCATTATTCGGACTTTGGCGACACGGTAAATCCGCGACTCGCTTTGGTTTGGGCCACTCGCCACGATCTGACCGCGAAAATTCTATATGGCCGAGCGTTTCGCGCTCCTTCATTCAGTGAACAGTTCTCCATTAACAATCCTGTGGGCTTGGGTAATCCCGATTTGGATCCTGAAACAATCGATACCCTCGAACTTTCCTTTGACTACAGGCCCACGTTTGATTTACAGACAAATCTTTCCGTGTTTGCTTATCGCGCCAGGGATTTAATTGAGTTTGCTGCCGATCCCGGAGGAACTACCCGGACGGCGCAGAATGCCCGGGATCAAGACGGGTATGGGTTTGAACTGGAAATGGATTGGCGGGCTCTCGATACACTGCGATTGCAGGGGTATTATGCCTGGCAGCGTTCCAAAGACGTGGAAACGAAGCAAAGGATTGCGGATGCACCTGGGCAAATGGTTTATTTAGCGGCGAAATGGGAATTTCTTCCAGAGTGGGAGATTTGCCCTCAATATCGATGGATCGGAAGCCGTAAACGTGCCATAAGCGACCCTCGAGGGGTTATAGACAACTATTCTCTGGTTGATGTGATTATTAGAAAAAATCGTATTTTTGGACTATTCGACACGGCCTTCGCGGTGCGCAATATTTTTGACGAGGATGCTCGCGAGCCGAGCAGCTCAGTCATTGCCGGTGACTACCCCCTTGAGGGCCGCCAAGCGTGGGCCGAAATCAGTTACAGGTTCTGAACATGAAATCAAAACATGAGAACATTACCAGTCGTGAGCAAATCTTTGCCCAGCGCCCAGCAACAAGGGTTTGGGAGGAACAATCCAGCGAAGAGAATCCTTACCTTGCATCGGCTCTTCGCTGTCATGGTTACGATCTTCATGAGCTAATGGAAAAGCGCAGCTTCATTGATGTCCTGTTTTTGCTATTTCGCGGGGAACTGCCAACCGGCGATCAATCTCAAATCTTGGAAAAGTTGATGATCGGTCTCATCAATCCCGGTCCTCGTCATCCGGCAACTCGCGCCGCCATGCATGCCGGGGTCGGAAAAACAAATCCCGCTCACATTCTGCCCATATCTTTGAGCATTATGGGAGGCGCCCACCAAGGCGCCGGCTGTATTGAACCAGCCATGCGTTTTTTTCGCCAGGCCGCAAAGCGTGATCCGAAAATCGTTTGTTGCGAATTGCTTCAAAGGGAAAAACGGCCAACTGAGGGTGATTGGCATCCCGTCCCGGGTTTTGGTAGCCGGTTTGGCGGTATAGATGAGATGCCAAGGAAACTAGCTGATCAATTGAGCCGACTTCCCGGCGCAGGCAAAGCGCTTTTGTGGGGATGTTCCTTCTCGGAAATCCTTCGCCCCTATGAAATAGGCTGGCAGTTTCCAGGTGTGGCAGCAGCGGTGTTGGCGGATATAGGTTTCCACCCCAGGGCAGGAGCCGGGCTTTTCCAATACTTTCAAGCTCCAGGTTTGCTCGCCCATGGCCTGGAAATGGTCAACAAACCCTTGACTGCCCTTCCTTTTCCGTCCGACGAAAACTATTTCATCGAGGTGGATTCCGATGGCCACTGATACCCGCTATTGGGACGAACGCCGTGGCAAGATACACTCCCTTAAGGGAGGGTGGGTCATGGGAAAGGGTGTTTTCTCTCATGGCTTTGAGATGAACAAGGACCTCATGGGAAAGGTTTCCTTTTTCCAGGTTCTGATTCTCAATGCCATCGGGCGACTGGTTGAAAAACCCCTGGCAGATTGGTTCGAAGCCATGCACGTCGGGCTGAGTTGGCCTGATGCACGTATCTGGTGCAACCAGATTGGCGCTCTAGGAGGCACCATGCGTTCGTCGGTGGTTGCCGCGACGGTTGCAGGAATATTGGCAGCGGATTCTCGTGCCTATGGTCAAGGAACCATTCTTGAAGGTTTCGCTTTTATCGAACGGGTCTTCAAGGGCGCAAGGAAGGGCAAAAGTGTAAAATACATCGTGGCGGAAGAGTGTGCCCGCCATGGTGGCAAACCGAAATTTATGGGATATTCCCGACCAATAGCCAAAGGCGATGAACGCTTGGCTGAATTTTTCAATATCCAGAAACGCCTAGGGTTTCCTGTCGGAGAACATCTTTCCTTGGCTTTGGAGATTGAGAAAGTTTTGCTTGAGGATTTTGATGAGGCCATGAACTTTAACGGCTACATCTGTGCTTTTCTGGCCGATCAGGGTTTGACGGCGCAGGAGGCCTATCAGGTGTGCGCGGTACTTGTGACCAGTGGCGTTACAGCCTGCTACGTCGATACTTTCGAACGACCTCCAGAATCTTTTTTGCCGATGCGTTGTGAAGACATTGACTATCAGGGCCCGCCACCGCGGCCGGTGCCATTGCCGGACGAGCGTTAATCCAGTTCAAACGACGAACGACTAAGGATTTTTCCCTGGCCGTTTGAGTTTTTGTTTTTTTTATCTTTCCAGCGTCTTCATGCGAAAACCCATGGGTTGAACCTCTTCGGGATCGATCTGTACGTCGAGAACAGTCGGACCGGATCGGCGGCAAAGTGCATCGAAATCGAGGTTGTCGAAATCCTCCATGGTGTGGATGTTGAGGCCAACAGCCCCCATGGCGCGGGCCATCTGTGCGAAATCCACCGGCGGCAACTCGAAACCCACGGGTTCGGCCCCTCCTAGACGTTGTCCGTGCTTGATCGTCCCCAGAGCTTGATCGTTAAGCACGACATAGATAACGGGCAATTTTTCCATCACTGCAACGGTTAGTTCCTGGCCACTCATCAGCCAACTACCGTCTCCAGTAAGGCAGACCACAGGTTCGGTCGGACAACCAACCGCGGTGCCGACGGCCGCCCCTATGCCCCAACCCATTGCGCCGAAACCCATTGCGATACGGTAAAGCCCTTGGCTTTTAGGCAGAAGATAGTGCATCGACCAGGCCCAGCAACTGCCCGCATCGATGATGAATCGTGTAGAGGCGGGAAATCTGATCGGCAAATCACGCATTAGCCGCTGTGGCTTGATAGGGACGGCATCGGAATGAAATTTTTCTGGTTCGTTGAGGGTCAAGTGATGAGGGGCACAGCGGGCATACACGAGGCGAAACCGCTGACGATGTTCTTTTTGCAGGCGCTCATTGAGGGCGCGAAAGATAGTATCAATGGTGCCGCAGACATGCAGGTGCGCAAGAGGCGCAAGATAGAAGTTTTCGGCAGTCACATCGATCTGGATCAGTTTTTCCTGAAATGCTTTGCTTTTCCCGAGTTTGCCGAAGGCCAACTCATCCATGCGCGTTCCGACTGCCAGGATCAGATCCACCTCTGCGCAATTGATGGTCCGGGCGGCACTTTCGTGGCCTCCGAAGCCGAGCACGCCGTGATACCGGGGGTGGTCATGGTCTGCCCAGCGCTTGCCCGCGGGCCCGCTGACGATATGGGCATTCGTGGCTTCGGCAAAGTCCGTAATGGGAGACATGGCGCCGCCGCAATCCTCACCGAGCACCAATACAATGCGCGAACTTTTTGCAACGGCATCGTAAAGAGCATCGATCGCCTGCTGATTGGTCATGTCGTGACTATTGAACAGGCTTTTGAACAAAGGGGTATAGGCATCAGCGCGCAGGCGCCGGGGTGAGGCCAATACATCCATGGGAATACTCAGATGGGCAGGCCCGGCGGGTGGACCCTGGGTCGCGAGGATGGCGGAGAGAAGTTTGCCTTCGAGTTGTCCGCGATGCGACACCAGGCTGCTGAAACGGGTGCATGATTGAAACATGGCCACTGTATTGACCGCCGTGCAGGAGGATTCCTGCAAAGTTCTTTTGCCGAATTGGGGCAGGGCGGTCTGGGCGGTCAGAACCAGCATCGGAATGTTGTCGGAATAGGCCGAAGCCACCCCGGTGATGAGGTTGGTCGCACCCGGCCCGGTGGTGGCGCAGCACACCCCGAGTTTGCCTGTTTCACGGGCGTAGCCGTCGGCCATGAACGCCGCCCCCGCCTCATGGCGGGCGACGATGGTGCGCAACCCGCCGCGCCGAGCGCTGCGCGCCATGGCGTTGTAGAGGGGTTCGATGGCGCCGCCGGGAACTCCGAAAATATATTCGACCCCGATGCCTTCCAGATACTCAACGACCAGGTCGCCTAACTCGGGTTGTCTTGCAGGTTCTGTCACAGGTGGTGTGTCGACAATTTCTGATACCCTGAAGTCACCCATAAAATTCTCCTCGATGTAATGACCATCAGCAACGGTAACTGTTCAGCAGGCACCGTGGAGCGCGGCGGCATCGCGTGCGGCAAAAACTCGCCTGCGGCTCAGACATTTGCCGCAACACTTTCGGACGTTGCAGTTGAACAGTTCCTGAATAATTTCCGACTTGCCGAGCGGGGTCCTAGGTTAGTCCGAGAGCATCCACCGGCAGGGGGCGGCCGATGTGATGGCCTTGTGCGTAATCAATACCCAATTTGGTCACAAGATCCAGCACCACCTGGTTGTGAACGAATTCGGCGATGGTTTTTTTGCCCAGGGTGGCGGCCACTTCACAGATGGAGCGCACCAGAACCTGGTCAATGGGATCGCGGTCGAGATTCCTGATAAAACTGCCGTCGACTTTAACGTAATCGGCGGGAAACTGCTTGAGGAAACCGAAGGTGCTGAAACCTGTGCCGAAATCATCCAGGGCGAATGCGCACCCCAGATCGTTGAGTTGAGTCATCATGTGCTGCGCACCGCTGATGTTGCTGATGCTGGCGCTTTCCGTCAGCTCAAACATCAGGCGGCGTGGTTCGACGCCGTGCCGGTGCAATTGCTCCTCTACCAGGGGCACCAGATCCAAATCGCTGAAAGCTTGCGCCGAGAGATTGACGGCGATGCGCCGCAATCCGGGGTAGTTCTTGAGGTGGTCGACGGCTTGTCGGATAACCTGGTGGTCGAGCAAGGTCATTTCGCCGGCGCTCTCGAGGGCTGGAATAAATTCACCGGGAGAAACGATGCCGCGCTCGGGCAGATCGAGGCGCACCAGAGCTTCGTAATGGACAATTTCACCGCTGGCGATATGCATGATGGGCTGAAAATACAGCAGCAGGCGATTATCCTCGATGGCGCGACGAAGATGCCGGACCCAGTTGAGCCTGGCACGCAAGGCGTCATTCTCCCGGTCTGCGGGGTCATAAATCTGGATGCGATTGCGGCCCCGCCGTTTTGCCGCATAAAGAGCGATGTCGGCTTGCTTGAGGTATTCTTCGGCGCTACCGGCGCTGCCGTCAATTTCACTGACGCCGACGCTGCAACTGAGTTCCAGGGATTGCCGCGCGTCCATTTGCAGCGAATGACCTTGAATGATCTGAGACATCTCGTTGGCCACTTGGCAAGCCTGTGTTAAATCGGCGTCGGGAATGAGAATGGCGAATTCGTCGCCGCCCAAGCGGCACAAAACGTCGGATCGGCGCAGTCGTGATTTCATCAACTCGGCAATTTCACGCAGGATGGCATCGCCGCGTTGGTGGCCGAAATTGTCGTTGATGACTTTGAAATGATCAATGTCCAGATACAGCAAGGCATGGCTGGCTTTGCCCCGGGCGCTGACCGCGGCCATACGACGCAGGGAGCCATTGAAGTAGTGGCGATTGTAAAGGCCGGTGACGCGATCATGCATGTTGAGAAAATCGAGTTGTTTCTGGGTTTTCTTGCGCTCGGAAATGTCGTCCAGGCAGCCGAAAATAGTGCGTCGGCCGCCTGGAGATACCATGGAATTGAGTCTGAACTCGACCCAGAGCACGGCACCCTGTTTGTCGAGCAGGCGCATCTCACCCTGAAGTTCGTGCAATTTGGCTGACAAAAGCGGTCGCAGACCGTCACCGTCGGGCAGCAGAAAAGAGGCGAGGGGCTTGTTCAGTGACTCGTCCAACGAGAAACCGGTAAGTTCGGTCCATGCCTGATTGAGAAAGGCAATTTCTCCATCATGATCGAGTTCGACCACGACCGTGCGCAGATTGTCCAGCAGACGCTGATGGGTTTGTGAAACCTGGTGAAAGGCTTCCGTGCGCTCCTTAACCTCGCGGACACGCGCGGCAAATTGCGCGTTGCTCACCAGATAATCTTCACGCCGCACAGCCAGTTCACACACGCGGCGCAACTGATCGGCCCTGAATGGCTTGGCGATGAAATCTGCGGCACCCTGATGCATGAGCTTTTCGGCCAGCTCGACACTGCTGAAGGCGGTCATGACGACCACCGGCTGGGCGTTGTCGAGTTTGAGGATTTCGGCAAGAACCTCTGGCCCGGACATCTCGGGAAGCATGGTATCGAGCAGCACAAGATCATGACGACGGGCGGTCCAGGCGGCTAGGCCAGAAGGGCCGTCCACAGCGATTTCGACGTCGAAACGGTGACTCAGTACGCGCTGGGCGATTTGCGCCGTATCGGGCGTGTCCTCCACGACCAGTACCGTTGGATTACGAAAGGCTTCCGTCGGGGTGTTCAGGCAGTTTTGCACCACCTGTGGCAGACGTTGATAATGTTCCAGGGCAACCAGCGCGTTCACGCCGAATTCGCGGGCGGTGGTTTCTGCAATGCGTTCACACCAGGTTTTGGCAACGACGATGATGGGGATATCACTTTTGCATCTGAAGACACCGCTGCGAATCAGGCGCGCCAACCGCCAGCCGTCGAGGCTGGGTACTTCGATGTCGGTAATCAGCAGATCAACAGGGGTCGTGCGAAGCATCTGTGAGGCGCTCAGTCCACACTGGCCTTCAGAGATATGCGTATATCCCGCTTCTTCCAGTAACCTGCGCAACATGCAGCGGATTTCCGCGGCGCTGTTGACCAAAAGGATATGGGAATTTGTGGGCATTGCAGAACTTCCGGAAAATTTTTCTCAATGATTTCATCATTAAAAGCATGAGGTGAGATTAAAAAATAGCTTTTATGAATCAGGCCTGTCAACCGCAAAAAAATAAATCCGGAGTTCTTTCGCTCAGGTGCGGTCGAGGCGCCGTAGTCCTGACTTTTTTGCTGCTTGCAGAGCGGCGCGGACACAGCGTGCAGTTTTCCAGCAGCTGCCGCGCACGGCGTGCGCGCTCGGCCAAAGCACCGTTCTGAAACAGGCGCAGATAGGCGGGCGTAAAGCCCTGCGTATCTGAGTTCATGGTCAATAGTAGGCCTCGCCGTAGTCCGGAATTTCCTCAAACCAGCTTGGCTGACGGCGCGCCTGGAGCAGTGCCATTTCAGCCTGGGCGATGATTTTATCGCGATCCTTGGGATAGCTACCGGCAAGGTTGAGGTTGTTGGAGATGTGATTGGAGCGCAGGATGGTGCGGCGCGGCTGCAGTTGCCTCACCAGAGTCAGCGCCTCCTGAATGATTTGCCCGTTGCTCAGGGGGCGAATGGCGGAGAAGTACGTGTCGTTGTGACGGCGGAACATGGTCAGCAGTGAAAAATATTCGGGAGATAGGGCGTTGATCCAATTGGCAGTGGCCAAGGCGTGCTCTGCGCTGCGTTCCTGTCCGGCGAGACCGAGAATGGCCGTCACCGATAGTTTTATCCCTGCTGCTTGCGCCTTGCGACATAATGCGAGCATCTCCTGGGCCGAAAAGCCCTTGCGGGCCAGTTGCAGTGTCGGGTCGTCACCGCTTTCCAGGCCGAAATAGAGAATGCGCACCTTTTTTTCCCTTAACTGCTCAAGATCATCCTGGGTTTTGGTCGTCAGGCTGTTAGGGGAGGCGTAAATTCCCACCCGGGTCAGATGGGGCAGAGTCGCGGCCAATTCATCGAGGATGGCAACCAGGTCGGCCTGGGGCGCAACCAGCGCATCACCGTCGGCAAGAAACACCCGCTGAATATCTTCCCGATGATGCCGGGGGATGGATCTGATCTCCGCAAGGGTTTCGGCGACAGGCCGTACCCGAAAGCGCTTCATCTTGTACATGCCGCAAAATCCGCAACTGTTCTGAGAACACCCGATGGTGGCCTGCAAAATCAATGAGCGAGCTTCAGACGGTGGGCGAAAAACGGGTTCTTCGTAATCGAAATAGTAATACATGGGACTCCGTGGTTGTTGTCGACAAAAATCGAAAAAAAAATGTACCTGTTCAGCTGCAATGTTGAGTGGCGCCGCAGGCTGAACGGTTACAAAAAGTATGTCCAGTTCCAGTGTCTTGCGCGCCCTCAAGTTTTTATTGGGGCAGGTTGGTCACCGCCTCGCGAATCTCACGCAGTTTTGCCTTGATGATCCGAGCGTTGTCCGGACCGATGCGAATCATGAGCTTCTGTCCCGCCGAGAGTGCTTCGAGTTCCGGGTCGACGAAGCGGTAACGGACCACGTGTTGTGCGACCCGTACAGGCTCGGTGACCTGGGGGGTGGCCAGTAGATGATCAATCACCGCGACCAGTCGATCGTTGAAATATCCCGTGGGATGACCCAATTGGCGGTACGCCTGCTGAAACAAAGGATAGAGACGCACATAGACGGCCACCGCCCGGCGAGTGTCGACGGCATCCACAAGTCTGACGAAGGTGCCGTAGCGGCGCTGATTCTGGGGGCTGATGACCTGCTCACCTTCAGGGCCTTCGACCATGAAAGAGCCGGGGGTGGGTTTGGTGGGCAGAAGCCGCACCGGTAGATCTTTTTGCGGCAAAGTATCGATTGTAACCGTGATGCGCTGAATGATGTTGTTGAGTACAAAAAGCTCACTCAACTCCTGCCCGGGGAAAAAACTGGCGAGGTGGTCCTGCATTTCCGCATCGCTTTCATTCAGGGTGGGCAGCGGCCGAATGGGTTCGACGGGCTCCGGGGTGGCCTCCTCCACAACCGGCGGAGGCACTTCCGGAACCGGATAACGCATGGCGGGCTCTTCGCGCGTTGGAAGTGGCTGGGTCGGTGTTTCCACCAGGGGTTGCGGCTCAGGATCACGATGCCGGGTGCCTTGCCAATAGAAAAACCCGGCAACTCCGACGAGAACCACAACGACCAGTGCGATCAATGTTTTTTGCATGGCTTTTTCCTTAGGGTGCTTGGTTGTGGAGTTTTATTTTTGTCCTCCGGATTGTCGTTGCTCAATCGATAAAAGGGGATAGTCTCTCAAAAACCCGGCGGTCGCTGAAAAAATTGATATAAGAGTATCGAGAATCCTCTTATTGGCAACTCCTTGCGTGCAAACTCCGGACAGGCAAAATTCTGCCAAGGCTGCAGCGTCTGTCCTTGGCGATGGCAGCACTGATTTCCGTGCGATTGGAAAAATTCAAGCATGAGGTAAAAGTTATGCCCGGCTCATTGAAGCTTTTGTTTGACCCTGCCAGAGAGCAGGAAGTGCATGAAAAACTTGCTCCCCTATTTGAAGCCCAGGAGGTTGAAATCCTCCCTTTTCTGCTCAAGGCGCTTCCTGAGTGGGGCGAAGACCAGAGGGTCGTCACATATCTCAGCGACGAGGATATGTATGAGCTTGTGCCCCTGGCAGCCGAACGGGGCTGGTGCCTGGGCTTGCTTCCCCATCCGGACATGGAGCATGCCTTGGCCGGCTATGGCATTGCAAAGAAACTCGAAGATGCGGTTGCCGATATTCTGGCCGAGCCCAAGGAGCGGCGCGTTGACCTGTTGTTCTGCAATGGTCGTCCGGTATTCCACTCGGTGGTTTCCGGTCAGGTATTCGGTTTACGCCCAGCCGCCGATGTGGAGGGCCTGAGCGTGAGATTTTCCAGCTTTCTCAAACGCCTGAAGGGTCTTGGCAAGCTGCGCCCACAGCTTTTTCAGATACTGACTCAACAGGAAAAAAACCTCGAAACCGCGGCGCTGGGTGTCGTGGTGGTCGAGCATGCGCGCAACTCGGTACTCTCGCGCAGTATCCTACCTGACACCAACATCAATGACGGCAAGCTGCATGCCCTGGTGCTGGCGCCGCGCAGCTTGATGGAGATGCTGCGTTTTTTGGTCAACGCCTTGTTTTTGGGCGGTCGCCGAGGGGGGCGGCGGGCTCCTTTTATCGGCCATATTCGCACGGGATGGTTGAAAATATCCAGCAATCAGCCTTTGGAGTATGTCCAGGACGGCGCCTGGCTGAGCAGCCAGGAGTTGGTCTTCGAGGTATCCTCCCGAGTGCTGCGCCTGATCCCCGGCCGCGACCTGGATATTGATGAAGGAGACATCTCGGATAAAGAGGTTTTCCGGATTCAGGCTCTTCCGGTCGGTGAAGCCTGCAAAGAATTGATGGCCAAGCCGCTGCCAATCATGTCCCATGCGGCAACCGAAGAGTTCCGTGATCTCTATGAACACCTCTGGGCGAACGCGCGAACGACGCCCCATTATCTCACCCTGACGGTGCTTGCCGCCCTTTTGGCAACCGTCGGCCTGTTCGCCGATTCTTCGCCGGTTATTATCGGCGCGATGATTCTAGCCCCTACCATGGGTCCCATCATTTCTCTTTCCATGGCCGTCGCCCGTCAGGACGCGGCGCTTCTTGGCAGTAGCCTGCGCACCCTGGGGCTTGGGATTGCGCTGGCATTGGGCTTTTCTGCCGTGGTCGGATGGCTGATGCCGCTGCGCGTGGTAACACCGGAAATCGCGGCGCGCCTGAGCCCGACCTTGCTGGACCTGGGCGTTGCGGTCATTTCGGGGATCGCCGGTGCCTATGCCCATGCCCGGGAGGAAGTGGTCAAGAGCCTGGCGGGCGTGGCTATCGCCGTAGCCCTGGTGCCGCCCCTGGCGGTCGCGGGCATCGGCATCGGCTGGATGAATTGGGAGGTTCTCTGGGGAGCTCTGCTGCTGTTTCTGACCAATCTCTCCGGTATTGTGTTGATGGGCACTCTAACTTTTCTGGTGTTGGGCTTCGCTCCCTTTCACCGCGCCAAACGTGGATTACTGTTATCCGTGCTGCTGGTTGGCCTGGTGTGCGTGCCGCTGGCGTTTGGTTTTGTACGCATGCAGCAAGAGCAGGCCATCGTGCGCGCTCTGGAAGGCATGGAGGTGCATAATGTGGTCCTCCGTGATGTCGCGGTACGCAGGGGAGAGCCGATTTATCTATCCATGCGCCTGCTGTCGGCGACATCCATCGACGATGTGGCACTTGACGAGATAAAAGCGGCGATTGAAGAGCGAATTGGTCGTAGCGCGGTGGTGGAGGCGGCTGTCGGGGTCAGACGGTGAACTTTCGGGGCGATGGCTGATGCCTGATAAATGTTCAGGCATCAGCCATCGGGTTTTCTATTTTGCGGCCTGCAACGCCTGGTCGAGATCGGCAAGGATGTCATCGAGATCTTCCAGGCCTACTGAAACCCGCACGAAGTCAGGCGTCACTCCGGCAGCAGTCTGCGCCTCGGCGGAAAGCTGCTGGTGGGTTGTGGACGCCGGGTGAATCACCAGGGTTTTGGCATCGCCGATGTTGGCCAGATGACTGGCCAGCTTGACGTTGTCGATGAATTTTGCACCGGCGGCGGCCCCGCCTTTGATGCCGAAGCCGAGAATCGCTCCCTGACCCTTGGGCAGATACTTTTGCGCGCGCTGGTAGTCCGCATGACTTTCAAGCCCGGGATAATTAACCCAGGAAACCTGGGGATGCTGCTCAAGAAAGCGGGCGACGCCCAGAGCGTTCTCGCAGTGGCGCGGCATGCGCACATGCAGGGTTTCAAGCCCCTGTAAAAAGAGAAAGCTGTTGAAAGGTGAGGGGCAGGGCCCCATGTCGCGCAGCAGGGTGAGGCGCATTTTGAGGATGTAGGCCAGGTTGCCCAGCGCCTCATGATAGACCAGACCGTGATAGCTGGGATCGGGCGTGGTGAATTCGGCAAAGCGGCCGCTCGACCAGTCGAAGCGACCGCTGTCGACGACCGCGCCGCCGATGCTGGTGCCGTGGCCGCCGATGAATTTGGTCAGGCTGTAGCAGACGATATCGGCGCCGTGCTCGATGGGGCGAAAGAGCATGGGCGTGGTCACGGTATTGTCGACGATAACCGGGACCCCTTGCCCATGGGCCAGGGTGGCGATGGTCTCGAAATCATCGACGTTGTTTTTGGGGTTGCCGATGCTTTCCAGAAAGACGGCCTTGGTGTCGGCGTCGATGGCCTCGGCGATGTTTTGCGGGTTGGACGAATCGACAAACTTGACTTGGATGCCCATGCGCGCCAGGGTATGGCGGAAGAGGTTGTAGGTGCCGCCGTAGAGGTAGCTGGTGGAAACGATATTGTCCCCGGCGCGGGCGATATTGAGCACCGCCAGGGTGATGGCGGCCGAGCCCGAAGCCAGCGCCAGCGCGCCCACCCCGCCATCGAGTTCCGCCAGCCGTCTTTCCAGCACATCACTGGTCGGATTCATGATACGGGTGTAGATGTTGCCCATTTCCTTCAAGGCAAAAAGATTGGCCGCATGTTCCGAGGAGCTGAAGGCGTAGGAAGATGTCTGGTAGATGGGAACGGCGCGGGCGCCAGTTGTGGGATCGGGGACCTGGCCGGCATGCAGGGCCTTGGTGCCGAGACCGGTTTTTCTTTCTTCACTCATTGAATGACTCCTTGCCTTGAGGGGAAAATCTTCGCAGAAATTAAGTAAAATTATAAAGAAACTAACTTTGTACCTATATCAAATCCGAAAAAAAGTTCAACATTTTTTTCATCTTCGAGAGAAACCATGGACATTCTCATGATCGAAGCGGTGACTGCCGAACTTCAAGAAAAGCTGGCAGGCTCGCGCATCGACAAGATATTTCAACCCGAGGCCGATATCCTCATTCTGCGCCTGTGGAATGGCCGCGAAAACTTGCGTCTGCTGCTTTCTCCCGCGCAGCGCTTTCCTCGTCTGCACCTGAGCGAGCAGAGTTTTCCCAACCCGGCCGCACCGCCGCGCTTCTGCCAACTGCTGCGTGCGCGACTCAGCCGCCTTCAGCGCATCGCCCTTGTACCCAATGAGCGAATCGTGCATCTGCACTGTAGCGGACCCGGCGGCGAGGCCTATCTGCTGGCCGTTGAACTCGTGGGGCGGCGCTCCAATCTGGTGCTGGTTGACGGCGACGGTTTCATCGTCGATCTCTGGAAACGTGAAAAACAAGAGAGCGCAGCCCGCATTCTGCTGCCTGGGCAACCCTATCAACTTCCCGCCCCCCGGCTCCTGACGCCCCTCTCCGAGGTTCACGAATTACCGGAAGACCGAGGTGCGCCTGACGAGGTCGCGCGCTGGTTGTTTCGCACGCTGACGCCTATGTCGTCGTTTGTAGCGGCGGAACTTGCCGCCGGCTTGCAACAGGGTCGCTCATTGAGCAAGCTTGTTGAAGAAATCATTATTCGCCGCGGGGAGCGCGATTATGCCCCGACGGTCGGGCGCCTGGAAGGCGCGCCTTTTATCTCTGCCTTCCCGGTGCACTTCGTGGAGTTGGAGGATGTGCGCCACTTTACCTCCCCCTCGGAGGCGGCTGAGTATTATTTTCAATTGGCCATGGGGGAGGCCGGCGAGTTGGGCGAAAAACGGCAATTGCTGCAACGAGTGGCGCGGCAGTTGGCGCGGATCAATGCACGGATCGAGAAGATTCGCCAGGAAGAACGGCGACTTGCCGAGGGAGAAGGCTTGCGCGAAAAGGGGGAGTTGTTACTGGCCAACCTTTATCGCATTTCGGCGGGGATGCACCAGATCCAAGTGGAAGATTATTATCGTGATCCGCCACAACCCCTGACCATTAACCTTGATCCGCGCCTCAGCGCAGCCCAGAATGCCGAACAGTATTTTCGTCGTTATAAAAAAGGGCGGCGCGGCGCCGGGCATATTGCCCGGCGCCTGCAGGAATCGCAACAGGAGCGCGACTGGCTCGAGTCGGTGCAGCACGCTCTTGAACAGGCGCAGGAAGCTGTTGATGTGACCGCCGTTCGCCATGAACTCGAAGAGGCGGGCCTGCTTGCCTCGCAGGGGCGTCTCGGCAAACGCCCCGTCACTGATCCGCGCAGTCGGGTTCGTTCAGCCGTCAGTCCGGGCGGCTATCGCATTTTCTGGGGGCGCAACAATCGCACCAACGATTATGTGACACGCGAGCTGGCCGCCCCGCAAGATTGGTGGTTCCATGCCCAGGGCATGCCCGGTTGCCACCTGGTGCTCAAAGTGCGTAACCGGGGCGAAGAGATCCCCGACGAGGACATGCTCTTTGCGGCGGCGCTGGCGGCCGGCTATTCCAAAGGGTCTGCGGCAGGTAAAGTCGAGGTGATGGTGGCGCGTGCCGCCGACGTGCGCAAGCCCAAGGGAGCGCCGGCGGGGCTGGTGAGTGTGCAGGCGTTCACGACCCTACGGGTTGAACCGAAAAAAATGCTGGAATAGATCAAATAACCCTTGCAATTTATTCTGTTGCGAATATATTTGAGTGAGTTAATTTTTTTGTGCAGGTGCCGTAAGCGACCCCAAGGAAGGTAGGTGGCCCATGGCCATGGAGGGAAATCCAGGATATGAAATTCTGAAGAGTCTGAAAGCCCTGCACGCCGAAACCTTTCCAAAGATTTGCGGCAATTGCGGCGCTGTATTCCAGTCAACCGAGGATTATGTGCGCAAGACCCGCAGGCTGTTCGGCGGCGGCCGACTCAAGCCCTTGGCGGACAACGATCTGAGCTTTGTCCAGTTGTACCGCAATTGCCGTTGCGGATCGACCCTGGTGGCTCACTACTGGGATCGGCGCGACGACAGCGAACCGGGTCGCCGGCGTCGAGAGAAATTCCAACGCGTTCTCGATCAGTTGGTCGCCCGAGGCTGGGACCGCAACATTGCGCGCGACGAAGTGCGAAATTTTCTTCTCGGTGAAAAAAGCTCCCTGCTTGAAATTTTCCTTGCCCGCTTGCATAACTGATTCCTGTTCCGCCTCAGGGACTCAGATCAACTCATTCCCTGCTTGAGCCACGTCCGTTGCCGATGCCGCGCGCACTGGCGCGGATAAAGGCCAGCATGGCCTGTACATCTTCCGTCATCGGCACCTCCTGCTCGACCTTCTCCAAGGCCACTTTCAGGCCAACTCCCGAACGAAAAATGATCTTAAAAGCCTCCTTGATCGCTCGGACTCTTTCCGGAGTGAAACCGTTGCGTTTCAGGCCCACCACATTGATCGCGCGAATCCAGTTGAGGCCGTCGTTTATACAGAAAGGAGGGACGTCCTTGGCTGCTCCCGAACCGCCGCGCATCATGGCAAATGCACCGATGCGCACGAACTGATGAACCTGGCAGTTGCCCGAGATGATGACTCGGTCGTCGATTTCCACATGGCCCGCAAGCAGAGCGCCATTGACCAGGATAATGTGATTGCCGAGGATGCAGTTGTGGGCGATATGACTGTTGACCATGAAATAATTATTGTCGCCCACCAGGGTTCGGGTACCAGGGCGGTTGCCGCGATGCACCGTGACCCCTTCGCGAAACACGTTTCCGTCTCCGATAAGAGTGTAACTTTCCTCACCCTTGTAACCGAGATCCTGAGGCTCCTGGCCGATAATGGCACCGGGAAAAATCCGATTGTTTTTACCCAGAGTCGTCCAGCGGGCGATGTGTGCGCCGTGCATGAGGTGCGTGCCTTCACCGATCACCACATCGGCATCGACAAATGCCTGAGGGCCAATGTCCACTCCGTCGCCCAACTGAGCCTTCGGATCAACATATGCACTGGGATGAATTCTCACCGCCATGATAAACACCTTTGGGAAGACGTTGAAAAAAGCAACTCGACTATTCAGTTGCGATGGGCCATCGGGCCGCCGACCGCGGCGTTGAGTGTCGCGTTGGATATTTGAGCCGCAGGTGAGTTGTCACTGCAAGCGATGCCGCCACAGCCGACTGTTCCACAGAGTAAATCGCCATGGATATACCACCAAGCCCGGACTGCGGCAAGGGCAATGTGCGATATGCAGAAACAGACAGACCGATGTCAATGCCGGGGTTGGGGGATGGTAAAACAAAAGCGACTACCGCCTGCAGCATTGATGGGACTCTCAACCCAGATCCGGCCACCGTGCAAATGCACGATTTCTTTGCAGATGGCTAGCCCCAACCCGGTTCCCTCGCGGGAGCGTGGGGTGTCGCCGCGGATCTGCTGGTAGCGGCCGAAGAGTTCTTTCTGTTGGTTTTTGGCGATTCCCGGACCTTCATCGGCAACCTCGACCTGCAAAGAAGTCGCGCCTTCGGGCAAAGCCTCAAGCAGCCGCGCAGTGATGAGAATCCGTCCACCGCGGCGACTGAATTTCGCCGCATTCGTCAACAAGTTGGCAAGAACCCTCTGCAATTGTTGCTCGTCACCGAGAATGACGGGTAAATTTTCGTCGGGCGAAAAATCCAACTGAAGGTCTTTTTCAAGAAACAGAGCGGCCAGATCCTGAAAAGTAGCGCGTGCCAGGGTGTCGAATCGAAAAGGGCCGGGGTGAATCTGCATTTTTCCGGCTTCAAGTTTTGAGAGATGCAGGATATCTTCGATCAGCGACAGCAGGCGGTCTGAGCCGCCTTGGATATTTTGCAGGGCACCTGCTTGTTCATCGTTGAGCGGCCCGAGCATTCCCTGGGCCAGGACGTCGGAAAAACCGCGAATGCTGGTCAGGGGGGAGCGCAGGTCATGAACCAGCATGGATATGAAGTCGGCTTTAACTTCATCGATTTCGGCTAATTTACATAGGTAGCGCGCCACGATCAAAAAGCGTTCGGCCACCAGTTGCAGCGCCTGGACAATGCCTTCACTGGGGCGGCGAGGAGCGCGATTGAAAAGGCAGATCAGGGCCAAAAGCTCGCCGTCGCTTTTGACCTCAGCAGCATGAAAAACATGGATTTCGCCCTTCTCCTCATCCTCAGGAGCAGAATCCTGCCCTTCGGGGAAAATCAAGAGCTGTGTACGCGCCACGCTGTCGGCCTCAAGGCCTGCCCGAGCCAGCATCATCTCCTGTGCCTGGGCGGCAAATCCGCTCGGCATGGGCGCATTGAGACAAAAGGCCAAAGTCTGTTTCTTGCGACTGTGGCGTAGCAAAAGGCCTGCAGCATCATGACGGCAGATAGCACTGAGAAACTTCAGTAGCTCCTGCGCCAGGGCGCCGACATCATGGGCGAGACTGGTTAGCTTGAGGACTTCGTTGGAAATGGTGGACTCGTAAAGCAGCCGATCAAGAATCGCATTGACCTGTGCCTGGATAACCTCCCGCGGCGGGTTGCCTGTGACGGCGGGAGAAAACCCGGGGGCTTTGGCCAGGGGGCTTTGTTGGGCCAGCTTCTCCAGAGCCTCGGCAATCTGATCTGTGGGAGATGATTTTTCGAGATAGAGATCCGCTCCTGCATGCTGGCCCCAGAAACGATCATGTTGTTCACTGAGGTGAGTCAGAAGGACGACGGGTATCTCGGCAGTCGCGGGGTCGTTCTTGAGCAATCGGCATAAATGGTAGCCGTTGAGTTCAGGCATAATGATATCGCTGAGAACCAAGTGGGGAGGATTTTGGTAGACTTTGCCGATCGCTTCGATGCCGTTGGCAGCTGCCTGAACCGAAAATCCCCTTTCTTCCAGGGCGTCCTGTAAGACGGCTACCTGGGTCGGACTGTCATCCACCACCAGCACAGTGAGGTTTTTTTTCATGGGGTCCCAGTTGATGAAAGGGAATAATAGTTGGTAATTTTTATACAATAGGTTTTTAACCAGGTCAAAGGATTATTGGTCCAGCCGCTGTTGGCACCTGCCTGCAAATGCATCGCAGGTTAACCCTGTTCTTTGATTGTTGCTCTCTTTTTAGGCACGGGCGTTGTCTGGATGCCTAACTTTTGAGCCCTGAACCCGTTCGGGGCGCGGTAAGAATTCTCCTTGATAAATTTAAATACTTAATGTTTACATAGGCTTGTTGTGTTTCTGTTGAGGGTTGCCAGAAATGGGCAGACTCTTTGCTATTATTTGGATCTCGAGAGCGCAGCGGAAAACACAATCCCGCAATTCACCTTGCTTGGGCGAGATGTGAAGCCTATAATTGTCAACCTTTTGCATGCTTGGTTTTCCAAAATCGTTCTGGAGGTAAAAAAGATGAGAAAAGTTGAAGCAATCATCAAGCCCTTTAAACTCGATGAGGTCAAAGAGGCTCTCAACGAAATTGGGATCCAGGGCCTCACCGTCAGTGAGGTCAAGGGTTTCGGGCGCCAGAAAGGGCACACGGAACTTTATCGCGGTGCCGAGTATGTCGTTGATTTCATTCCGAAGATCAAGATGGAGATTATTGTTCGCGATGATCTGGTGTCGAAAGTGGTCGATGCCATCGCCGAGGCCGCCCGCACCGGGCGCATCGGTGACGGGAAAATTTTCGTCACTCCGGTTGATGAAGTGGTACGTATTCGTACCGGCGAAACCGGTGACGATGCCCTCTGATCCCGTCGCGACATAGGATTATGCAACAAAGTGTTGAGCTATCCTTCAAAGGGAAGGACTGTTCAGAAACGTTTAACGTTCAAAGGAGATGCGCATGACCCCAAGAGAAGTTGTCGAATTCGCCAAAGAAAATAATTGCCAGATGGTTGACTACAAATTCCTGGATTTCGTCGGTGTTTGGCAGCACTTCACCACCCCCGTCAGTGAATTTGGAGAAGACATCTTCGAGGAAGGTCTTGGGTTTGATGGTTCCTCTATTCGTGGCTGGCAGCCGATTCACAACAGCGACATGCTGATCATGCCCGATCCCGCCACCGCCAAGGTTGATCCTTTCCCGGAAGTTTCTACTCTGAGCCTGATCTGCAATATCATCGATCCCTTCACCCGCGAGGGGTATTCTCGGGATCCGCGTTTCATCGCGCAGAAGGCCGAAGCCTACCTGAAGTCTACCGGTATCGGCGACACCGCCTTTTTTGGTCCCGAGCCCGAGTTTTTCGTGTTTGACGATGTGCGCTACGCCTCAAGTGCCAATGAGTCCTTCTATTGCCTGGACTCGGTGGAAGGCATCTGGAACACCGGCCGTGAAGAGTTTCCCAACCTCGGCTACAAGCCGCGCCACAAGGAAGGTTATTTCCCCTGCGCGCCGACCGATTCCCTCATCGACCTGCGCAACGAGATGGTGCAGGTGCTGCAAGGCGTGGGCGTTCGCGTTGAAGCCGCTCATCACGAAGTCGCTACCGGTGGCCAGTGTGAAATCGACATGCGCTTCGACTCCCTGGTTTCCATGGCCGATACCCTTCAGTGGTTCAAGTATATTATTAAGAATGTTGCCGTACGTAATGGAAAAACCGTAACTTTTATGCCAAAGCCTCTGTATGGAGACAACGGTTCGGGCATGCATTGTCACCAGTCAATCTGGAAAGACGGCGTCAATCTCTTTTACGGCGACGGCTACGGCGGCCTCTCCAAGGAAGCCCTTTGGTACATCGGCGGTATCATGAAGCACGCCAAGGCGCTGTGTGCCTTCACCAACCCGACCACCAACTCTTACAAACGTTTGGTGCCCGGCTTTGAAGCGCCTGTCAACCTGGCCTACTCCAACCGCAACCGCTCGGCGTCGCTGCGTATTCCCGCAACGACCAACCCCAAGAGCAAACGCGTCGAGTACCGCACGCCCGATCCCTCGTGCAATGGCTACCTGACCTTTGCTGCGCTGCTCATGGCGGGTCTCGACGGTATCGAGAACAAGATCGATCCCGGCGATCCCCTCGACAAGGACATCTACGGCCTCAGCCCCGAAGAGCTCAAGGACATCCCCGCCGTTGCCACCTCCTTGCAGGATGCCCTCGAGTCCCTGCGCAATGACCACGAATTCCTTCTTAAGGGCGACGTGTTCACCGAGGACGTCATCGACATGTGGATTGACTACAAAATGAACGCCGAAGTCAACCCCGTGCGCATGCGTCCCGCGCCTCTGGAGTTCGCTCTGTATTACGACTGCTGATCTCTCGGCAATTTCGATCGCAGCACCAAAAAGCCCCCCGGTTTCAGCCGGGGGGCTTTTTTTGGTTAGACCCGGTCATGGGACACGGATCCAATCTGATAAAGACGGATGATAAATCCGACCAACAGGGTTTTCGGAAAATTCTTTTTGTTGAATCCGGTTTGATCAGATTCGATCCGTGTCCGATTTCTGCTCCTAGAGTAAATACAGCAAAATCGTCAGCGTCACCGCGCTGATCAAAGTCGTGGTGAGGATGGTGCCGGCGACCAGGTCGGGACGTCCGCCGAAGCGCAATGCGTAGAGCAGGGGCAACACCGCAGAAGGCGTACTGGTTTGCAGGATGAGGACCGCGCGTGTCAGGCCCTCTATCCCCAGGACGGCAGTCAGGCCCCAGGCCAGAATAGGAGCGACACCGAGCCGCACCGCTGTGGCCAGCGAGAAAAATCCGACACGGCTTTGCCATTGGGTGCGCGCGAGTTGCATGCCGAGCATGACCAACATGAGGGGAATCGCCGCCTGGCCGAGCAGATCGAGAGGGCGCAGAATGAATTCGGGGGGATGCCAGCCGAGCCATTTAAAGAAAAAGGCCAGAATGACCGCATGAAAGATGGGGATTTTTGCCATGTTGCCCAGGGCCGTAGGCAGGGAGCTGCGGGATCCCTGGGCAATAACGATGGCCAGAGTTCCCAAAGGGATGTTAAAAAGGACGAAGGTCAGCACAGAGATTTCCAACGCTGCCTCACCAAAGGCGAAATAGGTCAGGGGCAGACCGAAGTTGCCGACATTCATCATGACGGTGGTCAGCAGTAGGGCGCCGCGACTCTCGTCATCAAAGCCGAGCAGTGCGGCCAACCCGCGGGAGAGGGCATAGAGGATCGCCGTGTAAAGCACCATGAAGAGAAACAGGTCGCCCGCCAGGCTCAGGTCGAAGTCCCTTTTCATCAGGGCGCTGAATACCAGGGCAGGTGCAAGCAGGTAGAGCGAGGTGATGGTGAGCGTGCGAAAATCCAGGCGGCTGCTTTTTTCCAGAACAAAGCCGCTGAAAACAATCAGAAAAACAGGTAAGACAACCTGGACGAAAAGCATGGAAACCTCGCGCGGAATGAAGCAGGAGAGTAGCATGCAGCCTTGCGCGGCGCAACGCTCTGCAGCGCAGATGACATTTTGGTAGACTGTTACGAAGCCCCACAAACATAAGGAGATTCCCATGAAGTTCGGCACGTTCATGATTGCGGTGCTGGTTGTCTTTTTTCTGGCTCTTGGCTGCCAGCGCCAGGAGGCACCCACCGCGCGGGTCGTGGCCAGCGAAGCTTATCGCGCGCATTTTGGTGAGCCGCCCACGGTTGCCGAAGGCGTGTGCTATGCGCTGGTCGGGTTTTATCCCTTGGCCGAAGATCCGACGAAGTTAAGGCCTGTGCCGCATTTCACCTTTGCGACCCAGGGACGGCCGCAAATGGTGCTGGGGCAGGTCATGCATGGACCGGAGGCTTTCGGCATGGAGACCTCACTGCTCAATCCCTTCCCCGAAGAGGCCGTCCTGCGCGAGGTCGCGGTGAGCGACGGGCTGGCGATAGCTCATTTTTCCGCTGAATTGATGCAGATGCGATCCGATTTGCAACAGGCCATGCTGGCCTCCATCGGCCAAACTCTGCTGCAATTCGAAGAGATAGAGCGGGTCAGGGTGATGGTGGCTGGACAGGTGCCGGCCCTTTTGCCCGAAGGCGATATTTCGCTGGCGGGAACCGAGGTTGTGGACCCCGGTCCGCCGATTGTCCTGCAGGCCTTGCTGCACGAGGATTCCGACGCGATTCCCGGGGAAATGCTGGTCTTTTTTGATCGCCCCGTTGAGGTCAAGGCATTTCAGATGGAGTATCCGCGGGGCGAGCCTGTTCGGGGAGACTACTTCACCTCGGTATTCGACATGGCCGTGGTGGTACACCCTGTCGAGCCCGGGCACATTCGCGCCGGCGACGAGGTTTACCTGAGTTGGCAGATCGTCGACGGCAAGGGGCGCGAGGCACAGGGCGAAGGTTTCTGGCCCCTGGCGCTTCTCTCGCACGATTGAGGGCCTTGTTTGTATACATTCAAAGGGACTTTGATTCCCATTGACAGTCCCCGACCATCCTGATTAAATACCGACTTTGAGCAGGCCTTTTCCCTGCCACGAAAAGGCTCGAAACGTTGGAAACCTGTATCTGGGAGGACTTGATGAATCCACTGGCCGCCGAACTCAATGAAATGCTTGTGCAGCACAACTCCAATGTTCTTGAATCCCTTTCGGATCTCGGGAAAAACCTGTTTTTCCCCAAGGGGATTTTGACCCAGTCGGCCGAAGCGAAGGAAAAAGCGCACAAGTTCAACGCCACCATCGGGATCGCCACGGAAAAGGGCGGACCCATGTATCTGCCGTGCATTCACGAAAAACTCTCCGCTTTCGAGCCCAAGGATATCTACCCCTATGCGCCACCGGCCGGGCGCCTGGACCTGCGAAACCTCTGGCGCGACAAGATGCTGGCAGAAAACCCCAGCCTTCAGGGCAAACACATCAGCCTGCCCATCGTCACCAACGCTTTGACCCATGGTCTTTCCATTGTCGCAGACTTGTTCATGGATCCGGGCGACCATCTGATTCTTCCCGACATGCTGTGGGGCAACTATAATCTGACCTTTGCCACTCGGCGTGGCGCCATCATCAAGAAGTATCCGACCTTTACCGTCGCGGGCGGATTCGATGTCGATGCCTTCAAAGCTGTGCTGAGAAATTCGGCTGAAGAGAAGGGCAAGGCGGTGGTGTTGCTCAACTTCCCCAACAATCCCAGCGGCTACACGCCGACGGTTGCCGAGGGTGATGCCATCATCGAGGCGATTTTTGAGGTGGCCGAGAGCGGCTGCAAGATCGTTGCGGTCACCGATGACGCTTATTTCGGTCTGTTTTTCGAGGATTCCATGACCGAGTCGCTGTTTGGCAAACTGGCTAACCGGCACCCGCGCGTGCTGGCGGTCAAACTCGACGGCGCGACCAAGGAAGAGTATGTCTGGGGTTTTCGCATTGGATTTATCACGTTCGCCGATGGACATGAGTACGAAAACGCCCCGGTGATTACCGCTCTGGAAAAGAAAACTCTGGGCATCATCCGCGCCACCATTTCCAACTGTCCGCATCCTTCGCAAACCTTCGTGGTCGAGGCGCTCAAGTCGCCCAAATTCCAGAAGCAGAAGGAAGAAAAATACAAGGTCATGAAGGGCCGCGCGCTTAAGGTCAAAAAGGTGCTCAACAGCGGCAAGTTCGACAAGGCCTGGGATTACTATCCTTTCAACTCGGGCTATTTCATGTGCCTCAAGCTCAAGAACGTCGATGCCGAAAATTTGCGTGTGCATCTGCTCGACAAATACGGCGTGGGCACTATCTCCATCGGCAAGACCGATCTGCGGATCGCCTTCTCGTGTATCGAAGAGAAAGATATTCCGGAATTGTTCGACATCATTTACCAGGCGGTTCAGGATTTAACCTGAGCCTTGAAACAGTAGGGAAAAGGCCCGCTTCGGCGGGCCTTTTCTTTTTGGTGGGTCGTTGAAAAACCTCAAGTCGTTTCTTGAAAAAGATTGCAAGATTTTTGAATTTATTGGGTTTCTTCCTGAAGGGCAAGCCTGCTACCTGGTCGGGGGAGCAGTGCGTGATGCTCTGCGCGGGCGCGCGATTCATGATTATGATTTTGCCTCTCCGGGTGATCCGACATCTCTGGCGCGGGCTTGGGCGCGTCAGTGCAAAGGCCACTGGTTCTGGCTTGATAAGCCACGCCGTCAAAGTCGGGTGGTCCTTGGACGTGGTGCCCAAGAGCCGACCTTTGATTTTTCGCCTTTTCGCGCAGCCGATCTGGAGGGTGATCTGCGCGGCCGCGATTTTACGGTCAATGCCCTGGCCATCGACATGACCGCCACAGACGCGCCGGAGCTCATCGATCCCCTGGGGGGCGCGCAGGATCTGGCCCAGGGAAGGCTCAGGGCTTGCGCGGCGACGAGCTTCGCGGATGATCCTCTGCGGGTGGTGCGGGCGGCGCGCTTTGCGGCGGTTCATGACCTTTACCCCGATCGCGAAACCTGCTCTCTGGCCCAGGCCGCGTCATCGCAACTGGTCAAGGTGGCCGGTGAGCGCATCAAGGCTGAACTCTTTATCCTCTTTGGCAGTGCGCAACTCCTGAAGGGTCTAGAGGTCCTGGCCGATTGTGCAGGCCTGACAAATATATTCGGCGCGGCCACGGAGCGGGAGCAGAGCGTTGCCATTGAAGAAACGACTGAATTCTGTGAACGCCTGAGCGCCCTGGACGGCATGCAGGATTGTCTGGCGGACGGCGTGGAAGCGGGGCTGACCCGCGCAGGCCTTCTGCGCCTGGGAGCATTTTTACGTGCTTATCCCATCGCCTTAGGGCTGATTGGGCTGGGCCAACGTTTGGCTCTGGCGCGGGTCACAACCAATCGCTTACAGGCTCTGGCGTTGCTCCGGCCCAGCCAAATTTCACCCCTGCCCGGCAACAACAATCCATCACAGCGGCAACTCGCCCTGTGGGCCGCGCGCCTCGGCCGCGACCCCCTTGATGCCTTGGTGTTTTTAGCCTGCCAAGTCGATGCGACCGCGCAGCTCAAAAAACTTATTCCCCATGTCGCGAGGGCCTGGCAGTCCCTTAATCTCGACGGGCGTGTGCCGCCTCTGCTCGGCGGCGACTGGGTGCGACGCGAACTCCACGTCAGCAACGGCAGGACGGTCGGGAAACTTCTGGATGCTCTTACTGAAGCCGAACTTAACGGCTCCGTCACAAGCCCTGAAAGCGCGCAAGAATTCCTGAAATCCCTGAGCCAAAAAGAAGATTGACAAAGGGTGGGGCGGTTCCTATAATCCACTTCCACATTCTGGGCGGGAATAACTCAGTGGTAGAGTGTCAGCTTCCCAAGCTGAAGGTCGCGGGTTCGAATCCCGTTTCCCGCTCCAATTTAAAATTTCGAAATTCTTGCGGATTTCGAGAAAATAAACCCTGACTTTCACCGCTGTCTTTAACAAGCGTGGTTGAGATGTCAGGTTTTTTTTTCTCACCTGTCAGCCATTATGGCTCGCATCAGCAGAATTTATGTTGATATCCTCCCTTTATTTTTTCTCTGCGGTCCGAGCACAATCGATACAGATCAAGGTTGCCGGATCAACCCGTAGGCGCCCCTCGGCGATCTCTTCTTCGCATTTAACGCAGTAGCCATAGTCTCCTGAGCGCAAACGGCTCAGAGCGGTTCGGATCCGCTGCGTTTCCAATTCAGCACGGTTAGCCGTAGCTTGAGCCATGGCCTGTTGTTGCATGGCGTCCATACGCGAAAGACGCCCGACCTTGGTTTGATCAAGCTCAACGGGTGCCCCTTCTTTGCGCTGGGCTTCGCGTTCGCTTTGGATTGTGGCGAGGCGCTCCTCCAGAAGTTTTTCGAATTCGTCCAGAACCAGATCATCGCGCATGAGAAACTTTCTCCTTGTTTTTAGAGATGAGCGCGGCCCGCGTTGCGCCCACGTGCCGATATCCACGCGCAGGATGCACTCAGAGCCGCGCAAATCTTGTCAAAAAAGCATTCCCCCCAGCCAGTAAAGCAGCATGCCCACCAATACCGTGCCTCCTAGGCTGCGCGTTTTTAATGCGAACAACAGGGTTGGAATCGCCACCAGCAGTTCGAGCTTGCTGAAGGAAAGGGTGCGCGTCGCGGTATCGGTAAAAAGGGTCGGCGCGAGCAGGGCGCTAAGAATTGCTGCGGGAATCAGGCTGAGCCAGTCGATGAGCCACAGTGGCATTTTCCGCTGGGTAAAGTAGAGCAGGGGCAGGGCGCGGGGCAGGTAGGTAACCAGCCCCATGCCGGCGAAGAGAAACAGGTAATCCATGAATTTCATGGTTCCCTCCGCAGTCGCCGCTTAAGAATGTAGCCCATTGTCGCGGCACTTATCGAGGCGCCGACAATGTAGGAGTCACCGGGAATCGTCAGGTACCAGACAACGGCCAGCGCGCCGGCGATCACGGCGGTAAGAAGGTAGATGGCACCCTGCAACTGAAGAACCAGTAGGCAGATGAACATTGCGGTCAGGGCATAGTCGATACCCAGAGCGCCGGGCGGGACAAATTGCCCGACGAGGGTTCCGCAGATCGTTGCCAGGATCCAGACCGAATTGGCCAGGTGGTTGACTATCAGGGCCCGCCAGCGATCCCAGGCTCCTGCGCGGAAGCGAGTCAGGTTCACGGCGAAGCTCTCGTCGGTGACGCCGTAGGAATAAAGGGCCAGGAATCGACGGCTGACGCCCTGCAGATAGACCGCCAGTGCCGAACTCATCAGTACATGGCGCAGGTTAACGAAGAAGGTCGTCAGAATGATGGCCGGCATCGAGGCTCCAGCGGCGAGCATGGCGACGCAAATGAATTGGGCACTGCCGGCAAAAACCAGAACGGACATCATGGCTACCGCCCACCAGGGAATTTCCGCTTTCTGCGCCAGCACGCCTAGTGCCAGGCCGAGGGGAAAGTAGCCCAGGCAGATCGGCCAGGCAGCCGCCACACCTTGGCGAAGCACATTCGTTTTTTTCTGCTCGTCCATCATAACCCGCACTCGTCGCTGGAAAAGATATTCAAGAGAATTTTTGATCATAGATAACTCGTTCCCGAGGTCAAGGCAATAGTTTGAATTTGTACTTGAAAATCGCTTTCAAATGTCTTATGTTACGCCAAATTAACCCCGAAGAGGAGAAAAGTAACTATGCAGAAAGCAGGATTTTGGCCCATTTTGGTCGCGATCATAGTGGCTGTGGCATTGGTGCCGACGATGGCCGTGGCACAGCCGACACATGACGCGACACGCAGTGAGATTGAAAATTTAAAGAAGCGTATTGCAGCTCTGGAAAAAGATGAGGTGGAGCTGGACGAGCCCTTTAGCTTGTGGGCGCTGGGCAAGCGCATCGATTTCGGTGGTTTGCTGGAGTTGGAAGGGTCCTGGCATAAGAGCGAGGGCGGTGACGAGAGTAGCGATCTGCAACTGGCAACTATTGAACTCTATGCCGATGTCGCCATCAACGACAATATCGGCGGACACCTTTCACTGCTGTGGGAGGAGGGTGAAACCGAATCCATGGAGGTCGATCAGGCCGTGATCCTGTTGCGTCATCCCTATCCCGTATGGGGTATGCATCCAACATTTGCAGGGGGGAAAATGTATCTGCCTTTCGGAAATTTCGAAAGCGTCTTCATCACCGATCCCCTGACTCTTGAACTTGGCGAAACCAATCAGACCGCCGTGGTCCTTGGTGTTGAAGGAGATTTTGCGGTCCTGCGCGTCGGGGTGTTTAACGGCGAGGTCGATACCGTCGGCGACGATGACAGTATCGACTCCTGGGTGGCATCGTTTGATATTATCCTGGCGGAGGGGTTGTCCATGGGGGTTTCGTACCTCAGCGATCTGGCCGAAAGCGATATCGGGCTGGTGACGGATGCCGATTTGTATACCTCAAGTGTTGATGGAATCGCGTTTTATGGGACTTGGGAGATGAACGCTTTCGTACTTCAGGCCGAATATGTCGCAGCGCTTAGAGGTTTTTCTGCCGATGTCGTTGCCGCAGGCGAGGATCTGACGGGCAAGCGCCCCCAGGCATGGAATGTTGAGCTGGCCTGGCTGCCTGCGGAGCGCTGGCAGCTGGGGGTCAAGGCAGAAGGCGCCAAGGATTTTCAGGACGATCTCCAGCGTTACGGTGGTGTTGTTTCCCGTGGTCTGTTCCGCAGTACGGTGCTGGCTCTGGAATATCTCTATGGCGACAGCGATGCCGAGAAGAGCCACAGCGTGATGGCTCAGCTCGCTTTTCAGTTCTGACCAGCAACGACCCTGCAGATAAAAAAACACCGCTTGTGAGCGGTGTAGATTCCATAAAAAAACCTGCATTTTTCGATGCAGGTTTTTTTATGGTGGGTGATCTAGTTGGTTATTGAGAGGCTGATTTGTGGTGCCCAGGGGACGGAGGAGATTTTCTTCGTCCCCTGGGAAATGCGCGCACTAATTGAAATGCTTCTGTCAACTCGATTGAACTCAACGCTTCCGGTCGCTTTTGCATCCGGCATGGGGGAGATCGCGCGAAGAGCCCGCTTGGTTGCAACCTCCCTCACCGGAGCAGCCGCAACCACTGTCGGAGCGAGTCCGGCTGAACTTGCGGTAGAGATAGAATGCGGCGCCGATAACGATGACGAGGGTAATAATGCTGTCCCAGAGACCCATTTCAGATTTCTCCTGAGGGTATAAATTCCCAGTCTTTGCCTCAGCTCAGAGCACTGCCGATCTGATAGACCAGAACCGCAATGGCAAACCCGAGAGAAGTATTAAACACGGTCGAAAACAGCGCCCAGCGCCAGGAGGACTCTTTAGCCATGGTTACCACTGTCACAAAACAAGGCGCATAGAGGAGCACGAAGACAATCAACGCAATGGCCGTGTACGGTGTCCACATCGGGTCGGCCGCGAGCCTGGCTGACAGAGGCGCTGATTCTTCGGGATCGATTTCGCCGAGGGAGTAAGCCGTGCCGAAGCTCGATACGATGACTTCCTTGGCGGCAAAGCCCCCGACCAGGGCGATATTGGTGCGCCAGTCGAATCCGGCCCATTGGCTGACCGGTTCGAAAAAGGTGCCGACCTGACCGGCGAAGCTGTTGCGGACAGCCGCCTGGGCCTGCGCATTTTCAATCTCGATTAACAGTTTCTGCCGCTGCTCTTCCTGCAGAACGGTTTCCATGACGCTCTGGCGTTGTGCTTCGAAGCGGGCCTCTTCGCTTTCCGGCAGCCCCGGAAAGGTCAAAGCAGCCCACAGGATGATCGAAACGGCCAGAATAATCGTACCGGCTTTCTTGATATACTGCCAGGCCCGCTCCCAGGTATGGGTCAGGACGCCACGCAGAGTCGGCATGCGGTAGGGAGGCAACTCCATGATAAAGGGTGTCGGATCGCCCTTGATAATGGTCGAGCGCACCAGCTTGGAAACGAGCAGGGCCATGGCCCAGGCGAACAGGGTGATGGAGAACATGACGAGGGCCTGGTGTTCAGAGAAGAAGGCCGCCACCAGCAGCAAAAACACCGGCAGCTTGGCGCCACAGGGCATGAAGGGGGCCGTCAGCAGGGTGGCCAGCTTCTCTTTGGGGCTGCGCAGGGTGCGTGTTGCCATGATGCCGGGGACGGCACAGCCGCCGGCGATGCCCCCGGAAATAATAAATGGCATGGCCGAACAGCCGTGCAGGCCGAAAATCCGCAAGATTCGGTCGAGCATGTAGGCGACGCGGGCCATGTAGCCTGAGTCTTCGAGAAAGGAAATCATGATAAACATGACGATGATCAGGGGCACGAAACCGAGAACGCCGCCGACGCCGTCGATGACGCCCGAGACCACCAGCGACTGCACCATGCCATCGGGAATAAGGGCCGTTGCCGTCTCGCCGAGCCAGCCGAAAAAGCCCTCCAGCCAGCCCATGGGAATTTCACCGACGGTAAAGGTGATGTGGAACATGGTGTAGAGCACGGCGATCATGATCGAGGGGCCGAGAACGCGATTGGTCAGGACGCTGTCGAGCTTCTGGCTGAAGTCGACGCGTTCTCGCTGAGAGATCTCCCTGGTGACGATATCCTGCTTCATGATCGAGTTGATCAGGCCGTAGCGGTAGTCGGCGACGATCGCCTCGGGCACCGTGTTCAGCGTCTTGCGGCAATGCTCGCGGGTTTGTGCGACGATCGTCTGCAGCTCGTCGTGGAGCCCGCCGATCTCTTTTCCGGCCGCGACGATCTCCTCATCGGCTTCCATGTACTTCAGGGCCACCCAGCGAGCCGGATAGCGATTGGTCATGAATCCTGCGGCCTCGATTTTTTCGCTCATGGTCTTGAGAGCCGGATCGATGTCGGGGCCGTAGGAGACGGCCAGTGGCTCCCAGGTGCCGCCACGCTGTTTGGCGTGGGCGAGGGCCTTAGCGGTCAGCTCCTGCTTGCCCTGGCCGGTGCGGGCAACGGTTTCGACCACCGGACAGCCGAGTAGCTCACTCAGGCGGCCGGTGTCGATGCGCAGTCCCTGTTTTTTTGCGTCGTCGATCATGTTAAGTGCCAACATGACGGGAACGCCCAACTCGAAGAGCTGAACTGCCAGGTAGAGGTGGCGTTCGAGTTTGGTGGCATCGACGATATCGACCACGATGTCGGGTCGCTCATCAACCAGCACCTTGCGCGCCACCAGTTCTTCCGCGGAGTAGGCCGATAGGGAATAGCACCCCGGCAGGTCGATCACGTTGACCTTGACGTTCTCGAAAGTGAAGTGGCCTTCCTTGCGCTCCACCGTGATGCCGGGGTAGTTGCCGACCCGTTGCCGCGACCCGGTGAGAGTGTTGAAAAGTGTCGTTTTTCCGGAGTTGGGATTGCCGGCAAAGGCTATTGTCGCTGTGCTGCTCATGGACTACTCCTCCAGCTTTTCGATCATGATGACGTCGGCTTCGTTGTTGCGCAGGGTCAGCGTGAAATCGCGCAGTCGCAGAGCCACGGGATCCCTGAGCGGTGCACGGCCGATGACCTGTACGATGGTGCCGGGAGTCAGTCCCATGTCGCGCAGACGTCGGCCGATTTCTCCACCGGCCGTAACCGAGGTAATCCGCGCCCGTTCATTGACGGCAAGCCGTCGCAAGGAGTGAGTCATGCGAATGTCTCCTTCAGTTTGATAGGAATTTTAATCGCTGGAAAAAAACCGCTGCCGGAAGGTTTGCTCAGACGACAGCAGAAAGATAAATGAATTTGAAAACAATAGGCATTTTTGCTGAAAGCCTGCCTGAGTGTCAAGGAAAAAGATAATCGTTTTCAAGTTGTATGTCAGGTGAAGAAAGTCCGCGACGACAGCAGCTAAAAGGGCAAGGATTGGGATGTGGAACTGACGAAACTTGACCCTGAGAGCACGCAAGATCCTTTCGGCGGCTGTTCAAGGTTGCTTTTCCCTGGAAAGATGGTTCCTTTGTAAACCAGAGGGTGCAGGTGGGCTCAAACCGCAATGGCATTCCTGGCTATTTCTAATTCCAGTCGACGGAACTTATTATTATGTCATATTCAGCGCAGCGGCTGATCTCTTATGGTGAATTCGATGTGTTCAGTATTGATCTGTATGACATCGGTCTTTTGCTGGCGGGCCTCATCATTTTCATTGCATCACTTCTTCCGGGACTGGTGTCTGAAAAACGGCTGATCACGGTACCCATTTTCTATATGGGGTTAGGAGTCCTGGTTTTTATCCTGCCCTGGGCTCCACTGTTGCCGGACTTGGTGGATGACGTCGCGTGGCTGAAACGTGTTGCCGAACTCGGCGTGATCCTTTCCCTTACGTCAGCGGGACTGAAGCTCAACAGCCCTTTCGCGTGGGCAAGCTGGCGAATCAGTTGGCGGCTTTTGGTGTTGACCATGCCGCTGACTGTTGCCGCTTCGGCCTGGCTTGGCTGGTGGGCGGCCGGTCTACTTCCAGCCTCTGCCATTCTGCTGGGCGCAGTTATTTCGCCGACCGACCCCGTGCTCGCCGGCGATGTTGAAGTCCGTGCGCCGGACGAGCCGCAAGGGCCAAAAACCAGATTGGTTTTAAACACTGAGGCCGGCATTCACAATGAGCCGGAGCGATCCAAAACCAGGTTGGCATTAACCACAGAGGCCGGCATTAACGATAGTTTGGCGTTTCCATTTACCAACCTGGCCATTGCCGTGGCTCTGGTGGGATTGGCGCCATCGGGCTGGGTCGCCGGCTGGCTGGCCGTTGACGTTTTTTACAAACTCACGGTGGGCGCTGTTATCGGAGCCTCTTGCGGATATTTGATCGCCAAGATTATCTTGTCCAAATTCATGACGGCTATGACCGGGGTTCTAGCCCTAAGCCTCACTCTTGTTCCTTACGGATTCGCTGAGCTGGCCTCAAGCTATGGCTTTATCGCTGTTTTTGTTGCAGCCTGCGTCTTTCGCCACTACGAACGCAACCATCAGTATCAGCAACTGGTGCATGATTTTGCCGAGCAAACCGTGCGTGTGCTGGTGGCTGTCCTCATGTTTTTCGTCGGAGCTTATGGATCCAGTGGGGCCTTGAACATGATGACTCCCGGGATGTGGGGTGTCGCCTTGGCCATCGTTTTTCTCATTCGGCCCCTGACCAGCATGCTCGCTTTGGTTGGAAGCGACCTGTCGCGCAAACAACGCTGGGCGATTTCATTTTTCGGGATTCGCGGCATCGGCTCTGTTTACTACCTCGCTTACGGGCTTTTTCATGTGGATTTTCCCGACGCCAGGGCCCTCTGGAGTATCGTACTCGCCGTCATCATTATTTCGATCGTGATTCACGGGATCAGCGCGCCGAGTGTGATGAAACGCCTCGACTTGGGCCGATGAAAGGTGACGGATTGGTAACGAAACGAATATGTCGACCGACGCCGGCCCAGAGCAGATCGAAACCTTAGAACAAGGCGCACAGCCTCACCGGCAGCCTCGGTGCCGGCCGCTGCCGACTTCGCGGTACCAGGGTACAATCCAAATCGCCCGATAAAAAACCACCAAAGCCCCTGACTCAAGAGGCTTTGGTGGTATATGGGAACGCACCGTGCGAGGCGTCATGACGTCTGATTCCGGCTCTTTCGGCCGCGGTCTGCGCTGTGCCGACTTGTCTTAGCACACGATGCACTAGAGTTCGCGGTCGAATGCCTCGCGGTAGCGGTTGCTGAATTCAGTCATGTCGAAGCGGTGATTCTGGGTGCCCTGATGTTCGATTTTGATGGCGCCCATGAGCGAGGCGATGCGTCCGGTGGTTTCCCAGTCCAGCTTGTTCATGAGTCCGTACAGCAGCCCGGCACGATAGGCGTCACCGCAGCCGGTGGGATCCTTGAGCTGTGCTGCGTGGGCGGCGGGAATGCAAATCTCACCTCCAGTGGTATAAATAGTGGAGCCTTGGCCGCCGCGGGTAACGATCAGCGCTTCCAACCGTCCGGCGACTTCGGCGGCACTCAAGCCGGTCCGTTCGCGGATCAGTTGCCATTCGTAATCATTGACAGTCAGCCAGGTGGCCTGATCGATGAAACGACGCAGATCGTCGCCGTCGAACATGGGCAGCCCCTGGCCGGGATCGAAGATGAAAGGGATCCCGGCAGCGACGAACTGGGCGGCGTGTTCGATCATCCCCTCGCGCCCGTCGGGAGAGACGATGCCCAGAGAGACGCCTTGGGCATCGCTGACCTTGTTGTGGTGGGCGAAGGCCATGGCGCCCGGGTGAAAGGCGGTGATCTGGTTGTCGTCCAGGTCGGTGGTGATGAAAGCCTGAGCCGTGAAACTGTTTTCGATCCGGATCACGTGGCGCTGCTCAATGCCGCATGCATCCATCCATTCGGCATAGGGAGCGAAGTCTTCGCCGACGGTGCCCATGGGCAGCGGTGAGCCACCGAGCAACTGAAGATTGTAAGCGATGTTGCCCGCGCAACCACCGAATTCCTTGCGCATCTCCGGCACCAAAAACGATACATTCAGGATGTGCACCTGGTCGGGTAAAATGTGGTTTTTGAAGCGGTCGCCAAAGACCATGATGTTGTCGTAGGCAAAAGAACCGCAGATCAGGGCTTGCATAGACGAGATTCTCCTTTTCTCCATAGTGGTGGTGCGAGTGCTAGCGTCCAGAGGCCAGTGTGACATAATCTTAACTTTGACCATCGATTTTTTCCGGATGGACAGTAGCAAGTTTTTCCTGCGAAAACGAGCGATTTTTGGCAATGCCGCTGAACCCTTCTGCAAATAGGAGATCTTTTTCTCGTGGGCAAACAAATGACTTCGGATGATTCTTCCGGACCGCTGTCAAGCGGCCAAACCTTGGATATAGGTGTTTCCGGAATGAGTTGCGCCTCCTGTGTGGGGCGCGTTGAGAAAGCCCTGCGCGAGGTGCCGGGGGTTGTCGAGGTATCGGTAAACCTCGCTACGGAGCGTGCCCGGGTGGTTTTTGCCGCGAAGCAGGGAGATGTCGCCGCGGTCCTCGACGCGATTCAGCAAGCCGGCTATGGTCCAAAGGTAGAAAATCTGGAGTTCGCTATCCACGGCATGAATTGCGCTTCCTGTGTCGGTCGGGTGGAAAAGGCCCTGGGGCGTGTGCCCGGAGTTCTGGAAGGACAGGTCAACCTTGCCACGGAAAAAGCCAGGGTACGCATTGTCTCGGGCGCGGTGATGGTTGAGACGATCATTGCCGCGCTGCGGGAGGCAGGATATGAGGCCGAAGAACTGGGTTCCGCCGCGCAGCGCAGCGTTGAAGAGGGAGAGGCGCGTGAGCAGGAGGCGCGCCGCCTTAAGCGCTCGGTTTTATTTGCCGCGGCCCTGACCCTGCCCATTTTCGTGCTCGACATGGGCTCCCATTTTATCCCGCCTTTTCACCATTGGCTGGTGCGGAGTCTGGGTCAGCAGAACCTGTTTTACCTATTCTTTGTGTTAGCCAGCCTGGTGCAGTTCGGCCCGGGACTGAGATTTTACAAGAAGGGCTGGCCGGCTTTGGTGCGCGGTGGGCCGGATATGAATTCGCTGGTCATGCTTGGCACTTCAGCGGCCTGGGGGTATTCGGTGGTGGCGACTTTCCTGCCGGGAGTTCTTCCTGAAGGTACGGTGCATGTCTATTTTGAGGCTTCTGCGGTCATTGTTACGCTGATTCTGGTCGGTCGTTATCTCGAAGCCCGAGCCAAGGGGCGCACCAGCGAAGCCATCAAGCGGCTGATCGGTTTGCAGGCGAAAACCGCGCGGGTGGTGCGCAATGGTGAAGAGCTTGAAACGGCCATCGAGGAGGTGCGGGTCGATGATTTGGTGCGGGTGCGTCCCGGTGAAAAAATTCCCGTCGACGGCGAGGTGGTCGAGGGGCGGTCCTACGTTGATGAATCGATGATCACCGGTGAACCGCTACCGGTCGAAAAAGAGCAGGGCGCCGAGGTGGTGGGCGGCACGATCAACAAGACCGGCAGCTTTACCTTTCGTGCGACCAGAATCGGCGCCGATACACTGCTTGCGCAGATCGTGCGCATGGTCGAGCAAGCCCAGGGCGCGAAGCTGCCCATTCAGGCACTGGTCGACCGGGTTACCAATTATTTCGTGCCGGCTGTGATTGGTGCGGCGGTGCTTACCTTCGTCGTCTGGCTATTGTTAGGGCCTGCACCGGCCTTGACCTTTGCCCTGGTTAATGCCGTGGCCGTGCTCATCATCGCCTGCCCCTGCGCCATGGGATTGGCAACGCCGACGTCCATCATGGTCGGCACCGGCAAGGGTGCGGAATTGGGCATATTGTTTCGCAAAGGCGATGCTTTGCAGCGCCTGCGCGATGCCGGGGTGGTCGCCCTGGACAAAACGGGGACTCTGACCCGGGGGCGCCCGGAATTGACCGATTTCGTCGTCGCCGAGGGTTTTTTTGAAAAAGATGTGCTGCGGTGGGTGACCTCCGTGGAGCGCCTGTCGGAACATCCCATCGCCGAGGCCATCGTCGCGGCGGCAAAATCCCGCGGACTCAAGCCGGCGGAAGGGAGCAACTTCACGGCCGAGCCTGGTTTCGGGGTGGTCGCGGACGTCGAGGGACATCGTGTTCATGTCGGCGCGGATCGTTATATGCGCCGCCTTGAGCTGAACCTGGAAGCTTTCGCCGAAGCTGCGTTAGAACTTGGCGATCAAGGAAAAACGCCCCTCTATGCGGCGGTGGATGGTAGGCTCGCCGCGATTCTCGCAGTGGCCGATCCCATCAAAGAATCGACTCCGGCAGCCATTGCAGCTCTGCACGCTGAAGGGTTGAAGGTGGTCATGATCACCGGTGACAACCGCCGTACCGCCGAGGCGATTGCCAGGCACCTCGGCATTGACCAGGTGGTGGCCGAGGTGCTGCCCGACGGTAAGGTCGAAGCGGTGAAAAAACTGCAATCTCAAAGGCACAAGGTGGCCTTCGTGGGCGACGGCATCAATGACGCTCCGGCGCTGGCCCAGGCCGATGTCGGCATTGCCATCGGCACCGGCACGGATATCGCCATGGAGGCCGCCGAAGTGGTGCTCATGTCCGGTGATCTGCGTAACGTGCCAAACGCCATTGCCCTGTCTAAGGCGACCCTTCGCAACATCAAACAAAACCTGTTCTGGGCTTTCGCCTACAACACTTTGCTCATTCCAGTGGCGGCTGGAGCCCTCTATCCGTTCTTTGGCTTGATGCTTTCGCCGGTGTTTGCTGCCATGGCCATGGCAGCTTCAAGCATCTGCGTCCTGAGCAACGCTTTGCGCTTGCGGAGATTTTCGCCGCCCATGCGGGCAGAGACGCAAGCCTGAGCACTCCCCCGATAGGTGAGGGTGGTTTCGTGGACAATCCTGATTCCACCCTCCCTGGAAAAATGTTCTTTGTCTGTTAAACTATCCTCCGGTACTGCTTTTTATTCTGGTCGGTGTCTTAGCTGGCTCCGACCTCTTCTCGTTTTGCTTGGCAGGGCAATAAAACGAACTAAAAGACCACGGAGGAAGAAACATGGAAGAGATGTTCTGTTTTCAGTGCGAGCAGGCGGCCCAGGGCACTGGCTGCACTAAGATGGGCGTATGCGGTAAGAACCCTGAGGTGGCGGCATTGCAGAACCTCATTGTTTGGGGTTTGATGGGCATGGCCTTCTGGGCGCACAAGGCGCGTGAAAAAGGCGCCATTGACCGCGATATCGACGTGCACATGATTGAGGGGCTCTTCACCACAGTGACCAATGTCGATTTTGATCCGGAGAACTGTGCCGCTGTGGCAAAGAAGACCGTCCAGATGCGCGACAAGGCCTGGGCCCTCTTTGAAAAAGCCAATAACGGTCCCTATACCGGCGAGGTTCCAGATGCCGCCGCCAACTGGATCTGCCCCGCCAACCGCGAAGAGATGGCCACCCTCGGCCGCGAACGCGGCGTCAAAAGCTTCAACAGCGATGCGGACATCAATTCGGTGCAGAACATTCTGCTCTATGGCTGCAAGGGGATGGCTGCCTATGCCGATCATGCCCACATTCTCGGCAAGGACGACAACGAGATTTACGCCTTCATCCATAAGGCGCTGGCGGCCATTGCCGAGAGCAAGCTCGGCCTGATGGATTTCGTCACCCTGTGTATGGAATGCGGCCAGACCAACATCAAATGCATGGGGTTGCTCAATCAGGCGCACATCGAAAATTATCAGGCGCCCACGCCCACCCCGGTCAATATCGGGACCAAGGCCGGTAAGGCCATTCTGGTTTCGGGCCACGACCTGAAGATGCTCGAAGAGCTGCTCAAGCAGACCGAAGGTAAGGGCATCAACATTTATACCCACGTTGAGATGCTGCCTGCCCATGGCTATCCGGGGCTCAAAAAATACAAACATCTGGTGGGCAACTTCGGCGGCGCCTGGCAGAACCAGTACCAGGAATTTCAGAACTTCCCCGGCGCCATCATCTTCAATACCAACTGCATCCAGCGCCCTGCCGACGAGTACAAAGATCGTCTGTTCACCTGGGGACGTGTGCAATGGCCGGGCGTTAAGCACGTCGAGGGTTGGGATTTCTCCGAAGTCATCGCCGCCGCCCAGAAGGCTGAGGGCTTCAGTGAAAAAGCGGATAAGGACATCCTCACTGGCTGCGGGCATGACGCGGTGTTGGGACTCGCCGACAAGGTGATCGAAGCGGTCAATTCCGGGGCCATCAAGCGCTTTTTTGTCATCGGTGGATGTGACGGCGCCAAGCCCGGGCGCAATTACTACACCAAATTTGCCGAGCAACTGCCCAAGGATACGGTGATCCTCACCCTGGCTTGCGGCAAATACCGCTTCAACAAGCTCGATCTCGGTGATATCGGCGGGATTCCGCGCCTCCTCGACGTCGGTCAGTGCAACGATGCCTATTCGGCGGTACAGATCGCGCTGGCCCTGGCCAAAGCCTTTGACTGCGAGGTCAATGACCTGCCCCTGTCCATTATCCTGAGCTGGTACGAGCAGAAGGCCGTTGTGGTCCTGTTGTCACTGCTTTCCCTCGGCCTGCAGAACATGAAGCTCGGCCCCAGTCTCCCTGCGTTCGTCACGCCCAACGTGCTCAACTTTCTGGTCGAGAATTTCAATATCGCTCCCATCGGTACGGTGGAAGAAGACATGAAGCAGATGCTCGGGTGATTGTTCTTTCCGGCTTCCGTCCTGGTCGGAAGCCGGTCTTTAATTTAACCTTTGTCGGGAGGAAAAAATGAAACGCAGCAGATCGAAATTTGTGATCGTGACACTGGTTCTGGGAAGTCTGGTCTTCTTTGGTTGCAGTGAACGCAAAGAGGAGGCGCCACCTGCACCGGCGGCTACCCCTGCGGCAACGCCTGCCGCGGCGGATCTCGAAGCGGGAGAAACGCTTTTCAATCAGCACTGTGCCGCTTGCCATGCGGACGGCGGCAACGTCATGCGTCCCGAGAGAAATCTCACTCATGCCAATCTGATGGAAAGGGGCTTGGGAACGCCGGAAAGTCTCAGGGATTATCTGCGGGATCCGGGACCTGGAATGCCGGCATTCAACCAAAATACCATCTCGGACGAACAAGGTGAGAATATCGGGCACTACATTTTGGAAACCTTCAAATGAGGTGATGACAATCTGAATTTTTGGATTTCAGAGTCACTTTTATTTATCACGGCGCCGCCGGTCCCGGCTTTTCTAAAGAAGAGTCCAGGATCGGCGGCGCTTTTTTAGTAAAATCGGGTTAAGAATTGCTTTGACGGGAAAGCGACCAGGAAGATAAAATTGATCGGTTAGAGAAGGCGTTGGTACAAGGTCTGCAGGCCGATAACGAGGCGATTACGAATCGTTACTTTTTCCATTCTGAGGGTACTGCACCGTGAGAATTATCAGGATAGGTTTGGCTCCACTGTGGGCCATTGTACTGGCCGCTTGGGTTTTAGGGGGTTGCGGCCGCGAAAGCACGGCGGAGACCGACACAGGACAGGGACCCCAGGTGCGGGTTGTTTCCGTTGCGGTGGAGACCCTCAAGTCCACCAACCTCTCAGAAACATTCACCTTGCCGGCGACTCTTGAAGCCTGGGAGGATTTGCTGCTGGCTGCGGAAATTGCCGGCCCGGTGCGTTACGTCGGGCCGCGTGAAGGGGATCGGGTGCGCAAGGGCGATGTCATTTTGCGCATCGATCCGGAGGCACGCGAGGCCGATCTTGATCGAGCGCGGGCTGAATTCGAGGTGCAACAAAGCCACTTCGCGCGGATGAGCCGCCTGGTCGATGAACAGATCATCAGTCCCCAGGAATTCGAGGAAGCGCGGCGCAACATCGAGGTCGCCCGCGCCGCTTTGCGCAGCGCCGAAGTGGCCCTCGCCAAAAGCGTTCTGGTCAGTCCCTTGGACGGCATCATTGATCGGCTGCATGTGGATCGCGGCGAATTTGTTTCCGAGGGGACTCCGGTGGCCGAACTGGTCCAGGTCGACCGGCTGCAAGCCGTTGTCGAAGTGCCGGAAAAGGACGTGCACTTTTTGCAGGTCGGCGACCGGGTCGAGGTGGTTGCGGCGCGTCTGGTCGGCGAGGGGGGGCCGGTTCGCTCCGGCGAGTTGTTTTATCTGGCCTTCAAGGCCGACCCGACAACGCGCACCTACCGCGCCAAGGTTGTCGTCGATAATGCCGATGGTTCCCTGCGCCCCGGCATGATTCTGCGCGTACGTTTTCTGCGCCAGGCCTTTCCTGAGGCCGTGGCCGTTCCTCTCTATGCCCTGGTGGAGCGCGATGGGAAAACCCTGGCTTATGTTGAAGAGCAAGGCGTGGCGCGCCGGCGTTTTCTGACCACCGGAAGCATCATCGGCGATCGGGTGGTGATTCAAGATGGACTGGTGGCAGGAGAGCGTCTTATCGTGCGCGGCCAACAACTGCTCGAAGACGGCACAGCGGTGACGACGGGTAATCACTGATGCTGCTCAGCAACGCCGCCATCAGCCGCCGCAGCACTGTCTTCACTCTCATGATGATCGCTCTGGTGGCGGGCCTCTACAGCTACCTGGTACTGCCCCGCGAATCGGCTCCGGACATCACCATTCCCGTGGTGCTGGTTGTCACCAATCATGAGGGAGTGGCGCCCGAGGATATCGAAACTCTCATCACGCTGCCTTTGGAGCGCAAGCTCAAAGGCCTCAAGGATGTGGAGAAGATGCGCTCGGTGAGTTCCGAGGGATCTTCCATGATCACCATCGAATTCACCCCGGATGTCGATATCGACAACGCCCGGCAACTGGTGCGCGATCGTGTCGATCAGGCCAAGGGCGATCTGCCC
The DNA here is from genome assembly GCF_000820505.1 of Geoalkalibacter ferrihydriticus DSM 17813. Lineage (NCBI taxonomy): Bacteria > Pseudomonadati > Thermodesulfobacteriota > Desulfuromonadia > Desulfuromonadales > Geoalkalibacteraceae > Geoalkalibacter > Geoalkalibacter ferrihydriticus. Next base: position 203,323 of record NZ_JWJD01000001.1, read on the forward strand.
GACGATCTGGAGAACGATCCTTCCATTCTGGAAATCAACATCGCGGAATTTCCCATTCTGATGATCGCGGTCTCGGGTCCCGTGGGCGAAATGGTACTCAAGCAAGTAGCCGAGCGCCTTGAGGACTACATCGAACAGATCCCCGGGGTTCTCGACGTAGCGATCACCGGCGGGCGCGAGCGTCAGGTACGCGTCGAATTCGACCCCGATCGCTTGGCGGCTTATCGCCTGTCCTTTGTCGAAATCATGGCTGCCGTTCAGCGGGAAAACGTTAATATCCCCGGCGGCAGCATCGACATCGGCGAAGGCAAATATCTGCTGCGCATCCCCGGAGAATTTACTGACCCTGCGCAGATCGACAATTTGGTTCTGGTGGTGCGCGACGGTCGCCCCATCTACTTCAAGGATGTCGCCAACATCGTCGATACCCTTGAAGATCGCCTAAGCTATGCGCGGTTCAACGGCGAACCCAGCGTGACCCTGGCGATCAAGAAACGCACGGGCGAAAACATCATCGCCGTGGCTGATCAGGTCTTTGCCGTCCTCGAACAGGCACAGGGGCAATTACCGCCAGAAGTCGAGATGGCGGTCACCCTCAATCAGTCCAAAGACATCCGGCGCATGGTCGCCGAGCTTGAAAACAGCATCCTTACCGGGCTGATCCTGGTGGTGTCGGTGTTGTTCCTGTTTTTGGGCCTGCGCAACTCCCTGTTCGTCGCCTTGGCCATACCTTTTTCCATGCTCATCTCCTTTGCGGTGCTGCATGCCCTGGGCATCACCTTGAACATGGTGGTGCTGTTCAGCCTGATTCTGGCCCTCGGCATGCTGGTGGACAACGCCATCGTCATTGTCGAGAACATCTACCGACATATGCAGGAGGGCAAGGATCGGGTGCAGGCCGCGCGCGATGCGGTGACAGAGGTGGGCTGGCCGGTCATCAGCTCAACCCTGACGACGCTCTGCGCCTTTTCTCCCCTGATGTTCTGGCCGGGTATCATGGGCGAATTCATGAAATTTCTGCCCCTGACCCTGATCGTCACCCTGAGCGCCTCGCTGTTTGTGGCCCTGGTCATCAATCCGGTGGTTTGCGCAAGCTTTCTCTGGGTAGGGCGGCGCAAGGCCGAGGGCGATGCGCTGCCGCCGATTCTGCGTTTTTATCAGCGTCTGCTGCAATGGTCATTGCGCTGGCGGGTGCTGGTGCTGGGCGCGGCGGGAGGATTCTTGATCGGCATCGCCATCCTCTACGCCTATTTTGAGCACGGTGTCGAACTTTTCCCTGATATCGAACCCAATTTGGCCTATGTTGAAATCAGCGCCCCCGAGGGTACCAATCTCGACACCTCGGATCTGCTGGCGCGCGCGGTCGAGGACATTACCTTTCAGGAAGGTGACCTGCGCTTCGTCATTTCCGAAATGGGGGTGTCGGCCAACGCCGATATGGGCGGGGAGGGCGGTGGGCAAAGTCACCAGAGCAAGATCTCTCTGGATTTCATCGAGCGCGAAGAGCGTCGTGAGCATGCCGACAAGGTGCTGGCGCGGATTCGCCAGGCCGTTGCTGCTCTGCCCGGTGCCGAAATCAAAGTGGAAAAACACAAGGAGGGACCGCCCACGGGTGCGCCGGTGAGCATCGAGGTCAGCGGCGAGGACATCGAAGTTCTCGCTCAGGTGGCCAATGAGATCAGGGAGCGCATCAAGAACGTGCGGGGCCTGGTGGATCTCAAGGACGATCTGGTGCGAGCCAATCCGGAAATTCGCATTCTTGTGGATCGAGAAAAAGCCAGTCTGCTGGGCCTCTCTACGGTGGATATTTCCGAAACCGTCAAGGCTGCGGTAAGCGGCACCAAACTCGGGGTCTACCGCGAGGGCAATGAGGAATACGACATCGTCGCCCGGCTGCCCGAGGAGCGGCGGCGGTCATTAGCGGATGTCACCGGGCTGCTGATCCCGACGATGACCGGCGATCCGGTGCCTGTCTCCAGTCTGGCGAGCTTTGAGATGGGCACGGGGTTCGGTTCTATCCGCCGTCTCAACCAGAAGCGGGTCGTGACCATCACCGCCAACACCTCCGGGCGCAACAGCATCGAAGTGCTGCGCGAGGCGCAGGGGCTGCTGAAGAATCTGGAGATGCCCGGTGGTTACCGCATCGATTACAGCGGTGAGCAGCAAGAGCAGGAAAAGGCCGTGGCCTTTTTGAGCAAGGCATTTATCGCCGCCATTTTGCTCATCACCCTGGTGCTGGTAACCCAGTTCAATTCGTTTCGCCAGTCCCTCATCGTCATGACCTCGGTGATCCTATCCCTGTCCGGGGTTTTTCTCGGACTGACCTTGACCGGTATGGCGTTCGGCATCATTATGACGGGCATCGGCGTCATCTCTCTGGCAGGGGTGGTGGTCAACAACGCCATCGTGCTTATCGACTATGTCAATCAGTTGCGCCGCTCCGGGATGGGGCTGGAAGAGGCTCTGGTGCGGGCGGGAGTGGTGCGTTTTCGGCCGGTGCTGCTCACGGCTGCAACCACGATTCTGGGCCTCTTGCCCATGGCCGTGGGGTTCAGTTTCGATTTTCGCTCCCTGAGTTTTCAGATCGGTGGCGAGTCCGCGGAATGGTGGGGGCCCATGGCCGTGGCGGTGATCTTCGGCCTGGCGGTCGCGACCCTGCTGACCCTGGTGGTGGTGCCGGTGCTCTATTCTCTTTTACATGACAAGCCCCCGCGTGGATGGTTCGGCAATCTGCGCCGCCGGGGGGCTAAAAATGCGCACTAAACAAGGAGGAAACCATGGCTATTCATGAGGAGGATTGGGAACTTCAGCCCAGGGACCAGGAATTGCGGGCTTTTTGGATCGACCTCGGCAGCAGCATGGAGGAGGATGCCGCCTGGCAGCGCATTCTTTGGTTGATCCATGAAAAGCTGGAACTGGTGAAACGCGGCGAAGGACGTAATGCTCTGTACCGCGATCCCAATGATGGGCGCCTTTGGGCGCTGGCCTACGACCATCCCGAACTCAAGGATGGCGGGCCGCCGCGCCTGACCTGCGTCGATCAAGAGGGCGCCTGAAAATAATCGGCCTCAGTCGATCCGACTGAGGCCGAAAGCTTATCCCACCTCGTTGTATTCCCGTTCCCGAAATTTTGCCCCCAGTTCTTCCGCGAGCTTCCGGCAGGCGGCGATGTCGAGGCTTGGCACCGTGACGGCGCTGGCGACGACCTCGGGAATGCACCGCGCTGCTTCACGAATAAACTCCTTGACCCCCTCGAAAGCGAGTTCGCCGAATTGTGAATGGCACAGATCCTGATAGGTGGCAGCGTCGGGTGCATTGAGGGACACCGATAAACTGTCCACCAACCCGACCAGCTCCGGAACGATGTTGCGCCCGTGCACAAGGTTCGCCTGGCCGTCGGTGTTGATGCGCACCTTGCAGCCTTTTTTCTTGAGCCAGGCGGCGACTTCCTTGATGAGATCGAGGCGCAGCAACGGTTCGCCGTAGCCGCAAAAGACCACTTCATCATAGGCGCGTGGATCGCCCACGGCGGCGATGACTTCGGCGGCGTCGGGTTCATGATCGAGCTTAAGGCGGTGGCCCTTGACGGTGAAGTCGTGGAATTTTGCGCAGAAAGAGCAGGCATTGGTGCAGCGGTTGGTGATGTTGAGATAGAGGCTGTTGCGAATGGCATAGGCGATGCGCACGGCCTGTTCGGCCTGGCCGATGCCGAACAGGTTGCCGGCGTTGAGGGTGGTGATGCGTGCGACGTCCTCCAGAGACAACCCCTTGATTTCACCGATCTTCTCGGCGGTCAGGCGCACATAGGCGGGTTCGTTGCGTTTGCCGCGAAAGGGTTGGGGCGCAAGATATGGGCAGTCGGTTTCAACCAGCAGACGTTCCATGGGAACGCTGCGCACCACCGCGCGCAGCTCTTCGTTTTTCGGATAGGTGATGGTGGCGGGAAAGCTGATGTAAAAGCCCATTTCCAGGCAGGCGCGCGCCATGGCGGCGTCTCCGGAAAAGCAATGAATGACCCCGCCGACCTCGGCGGCCTGCTCTTCGCGCAAAATGCTCAATATGTCTTCATGGGCGTCGCGATCATGCACGATAAGCGGCAGAGCCAGTTCGCGGGCCAGTCTGATCTGGCGGCGAAAGGCGAGGCGTTGGGCATCCCGGGGAGCGCGGTCGCGATAGTAATCGAGTCCCGTTTCGCCGATGGCAACAACTTTGGGAGCGGCGGCCAGTTCGCGCAGCCGCCGAATACCTTCCTCGTCGGCTTGCAAGGCGTCGTGGGGATGAATGCCCACCGCTGCATAGACTTCGTCGAAACGTTCCGCAAGCGTAATGCTGTTACGCGAACTCTCAAGGTCACAGCCCACAGTAAGAATGGTTTCGACCCCGTTGTCCCGCGCTCGGGCGATGACCAGGTCCAGGTCTTCGGCAAAGGGGCGATTGTAGAGATGGGCGTGGGTATCGATGAGAGAAGATCTCAGGGACATGCGATGCTCCGGCAAAACCAAGGGGCGCCGTGGCGCCCCTTGGGGTGTTATCAGTGAAAGGTTTGTTCTTTCCAACAGTTACTGCGTCTCAATGCGAGGGAACAGGGGGGCTGCTTTGGCGATAATTGTGCCGGCCTGCAGACCACCCCACACCTCATTGTCGGCAAAGGTCAAATCGTTTTTTTCGCCGCCGAGAATGCCCATGATCTTCGCAGCAGTTTCCGGCATGAAGGGATTGATCAGCAAGGCGATGATGCGTGTGCCTTCGAGCAGGTTATACATGACGGTGCCCAGGCGTCCGCTCTGCGCCGGATCTTTGGCCAGAGCCCAGGGCGCGGTTTCATCGATATATTTGTTGGCGGCACTGATCAATTCCCAGGTTGCCTGGAGTGCCTTGTTGAAGGCCATATCATTCATGTGTCCGTCCACCAGTTTTACCGCGGCGGGAAAACGCGCGGTAAACGCAGCGTCGAGTTCCGTCTGGACTTCTGCCGCAGGTAGTTCGCCGCGGAAGTATTTGCTGAGCATGGCCGTCGAGCGGCTCACCAGATTGCCCAGATCGTTCGCCAAGTCGGAGTTGATGCGATGCACCAGGGAGGCATGGGAGAAATCGCCGTCCAAGCCGAAGGGCACCTCGCGCATGAGGAAGTAGCGGATGGCGTCGGCACCGTACTTATCGACCAGCATGTTGGGCTCGACCACGTTCATCAGGCTCTTACTCATCTTCTTGCCCTCCACCGTCCACCAGCCGTGGGCAAACACCTTTTTGGGCAAGGGAATGCCGGCGGCCATGAGAAAGGTCGGCCAGTAGACGGTGTGGAAGCGCAGGATGTCCTTGCCGATGACATGAGCGTCAGCAGGCCAGAAGGTGGCGAAGTGTCCGTTGGGGTCGTCAGGATAACCCAGAGCACTGATGTAGTTGGTCAGGGCGTCGAACCAGACATAAATTACGTGTTTGTCATCGCCGGGCACCGGTGTGCCCCAGGAAAAAGAGGTGCGCGAAATGGACAGGTCGCGCAGCCCTTCGCGAACGAAATTGAGAATTTCATTGCGGCGCGTTTTGGGTTGAATGAAGTCGGGGTTCTCTTCGATATGCGTCAGCAGCGCCTGCTGATATTTGCTCATGCGAAAAAAATAGGACTCTTCCTTGAGTTTGTCCGTGGGGCGTCCACAATCGGGGCAGGTGCCGTCAAGCAGCTGGTTTTCCGTCCAAAAAGTTTCGCAGGGAGTGCAATACCAGTCTTCGTAATCGCCCAGATAAATATCGCCTTTGGCTTGAATGATCTGGAAGAGGCGATGCACGCCTTTTTTGTGCCGTTCCTGGGTGGTGCGGATGAAATCGGTGTGAGAAATGTTGAGCCGCTCCCACAAAGCCTGAAAACGTTTAACCACGCGGTCAGCCAACTCCAGCGGCGTTTCACCCTTGGCCTGGGCGGCTTTTTCAACTTTCTGGCCATGCTCGTCGGTGCCGGTGAGAAAAAACACCTCGTGGCCCCGGGCGCGCTTGTAGCGTGCTATGACATCGCAGGCGAGGGTGGTGTAGGCATGGCCGATGTGGGGAACATCGTTGACGTAATAAATGGGCGTGGTGATGTAAAAAGGCTCTGGCATGATCTCGATCTCCCCTTATTGGTCTTTTTTTCGTGAACGGCGGCGCGGCCGGCGTTTGCGTTCGCCGCCTTGCGGCTTAGCGGCTTGTTCGGCGCTGGAAGCTGGTGGCTGCTTGCGCTCACCGGAATCCGCCGATGGCTTTTGAGATTCGGTGGTCGCGGGTTTGTTCTCGCTGCCTCCGGTGGCTGGTGACTTTTTTTTGCTGCGTGAGCGACTGCGCGATCGTTTGCGTGGCGGCTTCTCCGAGTCGCTGCGTTCTTGCGCGGAAGCTGCAGCCGGCGCGGTCGGCTTCGGCTTTTCAACGGGTTCTTCGGACGCTGCTTTGGGTGACGGCAGTTCACCTCGCTCGATGTCTTGAGCCGAAAGGATGGCCTCGCTTCCGGTCTCCAGTTTGACCTTCACCGTTCCGGCAAAGATATTCTGACTGAGGACCATTGCTTCAAGTTCGCCGACTTTGATGATGCGACCGATCTTGGGCAGGCCGCGCTTGAGGTGGCAGTAGGTTTCGTATTCGTACCCCAGGCAGCACAGCAGGCGCCCACACTGGCCGGAAATTTTGTTGGGATTGAGGGCCAATCCCTGTTCTTTGGCCATTTTCACCGAGACCGGATTGAAGTCCCGCAAAAAAGTGCAGCAACACAGTTCCCGCCCGCAGATACCAATACCGCCCACCAGCTTGGCTTCATCACGCACGCCGATTTGACGCATTTCGATGCGGGTGTGGAAATACTGGGCCAGGTCCTTGACCAGATCGCGAAAATCGATGCGGCCATCGGCCGTGAAGTAGAAAACGATCTTGGAGCCGTCAAAAAGATATTCCGCCTGAACCAGTTTCATCGCCAAGCCGCGCTCTTCGATGCGCTTGCGACAAAAACGAAAGGCTTCTTCCTCCCGGGCGGCGTAGCGTAAGGCCAGTTCCAGATCCTCTTCGGTGGCTTGACGCAAGATCTTTTTGAGATCTTCATTTTGCCCGGTTTGCTCCGCCTCGCGGGGAGCAAGCACCACCGTCCCCAAAGCGCGGCCGCGTTCGGTTTCCACGACGATTTTATCGCCGACGTTAAGCTCCAGGTCACCGGCGTCAAAATCATAAATTTTGCCGGCCTCACGAAATTTTATGGAAACGACTCGAATCATGAACGGTTTGCCTGTTCCTTATTTAAAAAACATGAAGAATCATTTCTACACGGATCTGGTCAAGCGATGGTTCGTCACAAACCCAACCGCTGCGATCGGGCTAGATCCGTGTCTCCAGGTTAACGGTACCCGTCACGCGCAGAGCTGCAGCAACAGATGGTCCATGGCAAGTTGCTTGTTGACGTTGCGGCTCAGGTAGCGGCGGGTGGTCTGAACCGCCTCGAGTTTGCCCAGCACCGATGCCGGGGTTTCGCGCCCGGCACAGCGTCGCACCTTTTCCAGTAAATCGATATTGACCAGATCTTCTTCAGGGCGTCCGTGCAGGGTCAGTAGCACATCGCGATAAAAGGCTTCAAGAATTTCGAGGTGTTCCGGTATCTGTTCTTTTTTCTCGGCCAGATCCCGTGCCAGATCGAAAAGCGGCAGCACGCTTCCGGGAGAAAGTGCCGTTACGGCTTTGAGAAAATCGCGCCGGCCGGTGAGAAACAGTTCCCGATCACGCCCCAGGGCTTTTCGAAAGCTGCCGTCGGACAGCGCGGCCAGCAGATGGGCACCGGCATCGTCGATTTCCAGGCGCTGAACCAGATCGCGTTTTAAAAGCTCAGCCGGGATGCGATGAAAGGGCAGAGGCTGGCAGCGTGACCGGATCGTTTGCAGCAGTTGCTCGGGATGAGCGCTCAGAAGAATGAACAAGGCTTCTCCAGAGGGCTCCTCCAGGGTTTTCAGCAGCGCGTTGCCGGCGGCAGGAACCATTTTTTCCGCCTGTTCAATCAGGCACACCTTTTTGGGCGCTTCGAGAGGGCGATAGGAAAATTCCCGTTGAATGGCGCGAACCTGCTCAATTTTGATGCTGTTGCCGTCAGGCTCGAGCAGATGAAGGTCTGGATGGTTGAAGTGGTCAACTTTGCGACAGGCGATGCAGTTGCCGCAACCCTGATGTGGGCAGAAAACGGCGCGCACCAGAGCCAGTGCCATCAAACGCTTGCCGACGCCCTCGGGTCCGGTGAACAGATACGCATGGGCCAGGCGATCAGCAGCAAGAACTCGTCGCAGGATGTCTTTTTGCCGCTCGTGTCCGAGAATCTGCGAAAAAATCATAACCCTTGTCGCTTAATCAGGATTTTATCAACGATCTTAACAGCCTGGGCGAAAACCTGGTCGGGATGAGCCTCGGCGGCGAGCAATCGGTAGCGATGAGGATTGCGCTCGGCCAGGGTTAGGTACCCTTGTCGAACCCGCTCGTGAAAGGCCAGGGATTCCTGCTCAAAGCGATCTTCCGCGGGACCGGTGGCGTTTTCGATGCGGCGCAGGGCGCGATTCAAGCCGATCTCAACCGGCAATTCAAATAAAAGGGTCAGGTCAGGGCAGAGGCCGGCTCCCGCAAGGGTGTTGAGGTTCTCGATGAGTTCTAGGGAAAGCCCGCGCCCGTACCCCTGGTAGGCCAGGGTCGCATCGGTAAAGCGGTCACAGAGAACCACCTGATCCGCGGCCAGGGCCGGTTGGATCACTTCTTCGACATGTTGCCGGCGGGCCGCCGCATAAAGCAGCAACTCCGCAGTCGGCGCCAACCCGGCGTTGTCGCTATCGAGCAGAATGCCGCGTATGGCGTCGGCGACGCGGCAGCCGCCGGGTTCGCGGGTTTGCACCACCTCAAGACCCTGACTGCGCAAGTGCGTTGCCAGACGGCTGATCTGGGTGGTTTTGCCTGAGCCTTCAATACCTTCAAAAGTGATGAATAATGACATGGCGCCCGTAAATATCCATAAAAGCTGCATACTAATGGATTGGTTCCCGGGGAATCAAGGAAAAACCCAGGCCATGCGCCATTCAGGGCGATGAACAGACTGTACTCCCTGATGTGATTCTGGTACGCTCTTTGTTTTCATGCAAGCACCTTCTTTCAAAAAAGACAATTATGAACGAACATAGTCAAGTAGACGCTCTGCAGTCACGCATTGGCTACCAATTCGGTGATTCGCAGCTGTTGCAGGTTGCCTTGACCCATAAATCCTACGCCAACGAGCAGGGCGATTCGACCTGGTCCTACAATGAGCGGCTCGAATTTCTTGGTGACGCGGTTCTCGGTTTGGCCGTGAGCCAGTATGTCTTTGAGACTTTTTCGGCGTTGAGCGAAGGTGAAATGAGTCGCATTCGCTCCGAAGTGGTCAGTGAATCCTGTCTGGCCGCGATTGCCCGCCGACTCGAACTGGGGGGGCACCTGCTTCTTGGTCGCGGCGAGGAACGCAGCGGTGGACGCAATAAGTCCAGTCTGCTGGCCAATGTCCTGGAAGCGCTCTTTGGTGCCGTGTTTTGCGATGGTGGTTTTGCCGCGGCGCGTCAAACTATCCACAGGTTGCTTGCAGATGAGATTGTCCAGAGTGCCCGGCGCAAAGCCGGCATCGATTACAAGACCCGTCTGCAGGAGCATTTCCAGAAAACCTTTGGCCGCACGCCTGTATATCATCTCGTCGGGTCGAGCGGCCCGGACCATGACCGGCTCTACCGGGTCGAGGTTTTGTTCGATGGAGATGTGATCGGCTCCGGCGAGGGTTCCACCAAAAAGCGTGCCGAGCAGCTTGCCGCCGGCGCTGCACTAAATACCATGAATATTGACGGATGAGAGCGAGAAGAGCCAATGATCGAACAGCCTGAAGAACAAGAAACCCTGCGTTCTGGATTCGTGGGGATTATCGGCCGTCCCAACGTGGGTAAATCGACCCTGCTCAACCGGGTCCTCGGGCAGAAGATTTCCATCACCTCGAATAAGCCGCAGACCACCCGCAATCGCATTCTCGGCATCTGCAACCGTCCCGGTGAACAGATGCTGTTCCTTGACACACCCGGGATCCATCAGGCCCGCGGACCCTTGCATCGCTACATGGTAGAACAGGCACTGAGTACCTGCGGCGGAGTTGACCTGGCGCTTTATCTCATTGAGGCGACATCCGGCCCTTTGCGGCGCGCCGACGAAGTGCTGGAGAGAGTCGCCGCCTGCGGTCGCCCGTTGTTTCTGGTGATCAATAAGATCGACCAGGTGCCGCGTCCGCGGTTGCTGGAGATCATCGAATCCTATCGTAGTCATGATTTTGCCGAGACGATACCGGTGTCGGCCCTGACCGGTGAAGGAGTTGATGGTCTGCTGCAGACCATCGGGCGTTATCTGCCCGAAGGTCCGCGCTACTATCCGAGCGACCAGGTGACTGATCTGCCCGAGCGCTTTATCGTGGCGGAATTCATTCGTGAAAAGGTCATGCGCCTGACCCGCGACGAGATTCCCTATGGCTGCGCGGTGGAAGTGGAATCATTCACGGAGAAACCCGAGAAAAATCTCGTGGTCATCGAGGCGGTTATCCATGTCGAGCGCGAAGCACACAAGCGCATCGTCATTGGTAACAAAGGCGCGATGCTGCGCAATATCGGCAGCGAGGCGCGCAAGTCCATCGAAGCTCTGCTCGGTGCCCGGGTATTTCTCGAAGTGTTCGTGCGCGTGCAGAAAGATTGGACCCGCTCCGAGCGACTGGTGCGTGATTTAGGGTACGAATAAACCACCCATTGAAACAGCAAGACAGATGACGGATGGACGTCAATTGCCCCGAGTACGCCATTTGTCTACCCCCGTGAATTAATTTAAGGACCTGATTCCCATGCCCGTAGTTGCCATCGTCGGCCGCCCCAATGTCGGCAAATCGACTCTGTTCAATCGCATTTTCGGCCGGCGAAAAGCTCTCGTCGAGGATTTTCCCGGCGTCACTCGCGATCGAAATTATGCCGAAGTAACACGCTTTGAGCGGCCGTTTACCCTCATTGATACCGGCGGATTCGAGCCGCAATCGCAGGAACGACTGCTACAGCAGATGCGCGAACAATCGCAGTTGGCCATCGAGGAGGCAGACCTCATTGTTTTTCTTCTCGATGTGCAACAGGGCCTGACGCCTGCGGACCAGGAGGTTGCGGCGATGTTGCGGCGGGTTGACAAGCCTGTGCTCTTCGCGATCAACAAGGTCGATGGTGAGCGCCAGGAACAGGCTGCCGCCGAATTTTATGCCTTGGGTGTCGAAGAGCTTTTTACCGTTTCAGCAGAGCATGGTCTGGGAATCAATGATCTGGTGGCGAACATTCTCGACCGGCTTCCGTCTGCGCCCGGGCCGGCCGCTGCCGAAGAAGTCACCCGCATTGCGGTGATCGGGCGGCCCAATGTCGGCAAGTCGAGTCTGGTCAACCGCCTTCTGGGTTTCGAACGCGTGGTGGCCAATCCCGTGGCCGGCACCACGCGCGACAGCATCGATACCGCTTTTGTCTATAACCGCAAGCCCTACCTTCTGATCGATACCGCCGGGATCCGACGCAAGGGCAAGGTGAGTCAGAAACTCGAAAAGTTCAGTGTGGTGCAGGCGCTCAAAGCCCTTGAGCGTGCCCACGTTGTGATTATGGTGATCGACGCCGTCGAGGGCGTAACCGAACAGGACTTAACAGTTGCCGGCTATGCCCATGAGCAGGGCAGGGCGCTGATGCTGGTGGTCAATAAGTGGGACGCCGTCGAAAAGGACAATCAGACCCTGGGTCGGTTTGTCGAGGACATTCGCATCAATTTTAAGTTTCTTCCCTACGCTCCCATTTTGTTTGTTTCCGCTCTGACCGGTCAGCGGGTTGCAAAAATCATGGCTGAAATCGAAAAGGTTGCCGCGGAATACAATCGCCAGGTGACCACGGGAGAGCTCAATAAGGCGCTGGAAATGGCCGTCACCGCTCACCCGCCGGCAATGCACCAGGGAAGACGCCTTAAAATTTTCTATGCCACCCAGGTTGGTGTGCGTCCCCCGTCTTTTATGATTTTTGTATCCAAGGCTGAAGGTTTTCACTTTTCCTATGAACGATATTTGACCAACAAAATCCGCGAAGCCTTTGGTTTTCAAGGAACCCCTATCCGGCTGATCTTTCGGGACCGGGAGCGCAGATAGGCTCCTTGCCTCGCAAAAAAACTTTACAGACCCGCACTCCTTCTATATATTAAATCACATTCATTCATGGTGTGTCAGAATCCACTGGCGGGCTTTGTCGCGGCTCATTTTTCTGCAATCGCGGCAGAATATGGCCCTGATAGTCGAGGCAGACCTGGCAGTAGGCTCGTTTGCTGGTAGACTGACTGATATTTCAGGGGGAGCAGGACGGTCGCCTGGGCAGGAATTTTTTTCATGTCTGCCATGCTTGTCCAGGTAAACGGCTGTTGTGCTGGTGAAATGCCTTTTTTGCGAAGGAGTGGCTGTCAGCGTGTCTAAAAAAATACTTATTACCGAAGACTCGCCCACCATGCGGGCGATGATTTGCGCCACGCTCGAAGCGTTGGGTGAATTTGATATATTCGAAGCTCCCAATGGTTTCGAGGCGCTGCGCATGCTCCCGAGGGAAAAGTTCGACCTGGTGATCACAGACATCAATATGCCGGATATCAATGGCCTTGAACTGGTGAGTTTCATAAAACGAAACGATCAGTACAAGGCCATTCCTTTGGTTATCGTCAGTACCGAGGGCAGTGAGCGAGACCGAGAAAAGGGTTTGAAGCTTGGCGCCGATGCGTACTTGGTCAAACCTTTTTCGCCGGAAGAATTGCAGAAACTGGTAAAGAAGTACCTATCTTAAGGAGGCTTCCTTGACGGAGAAATCTTCACAAGCGATCAAGGAATTCCTCGGTGAAGCCGAAGAAATTCTGGAGAACCTCAGTGCTGATTTGATGGAGCTTGGAGAAACCATCGAGGGTGGCGACACCAATCCGGATCTGCTCAACAGCATTTTTCGCGGCGCGCATTCACTCAAGGGCCTCTCGGGCATGTTCGGCTTTGTCGATATTGCCGATTTGTCTCATCAGCTGGAAAGCGTACTTGACGGTCTGCGTCTGGGTAAGCTACCCCTTGAGCAGGTGTTGGTTGAAACCCTGTTCGAAGCTCTCGAGATTCTTGGGCGACTGGTTCACGGCAAGGGCGAGTCCGCTGATTACACCATTGATGTGGGACCGGTGGTCAAAAGTCTTGAAGGCATGCTCAAGGGAGACGGGGAGCAGGGCAGAGACAACCCTTTCGCCGCCCTTGATATTGATCCCTTGGTGCTTGACGTACTCACGGAATATGAAGAGCATCGACTGCTGGAGAATATGAAGAAAGGGCGCAATCTCTTTCGCGTTCTGGCCTGCTTTCAGCTGACAACCTTCGATACGGATCTTGCCGAGGTCACCGAACTTCTCAAGAAGGACGGCGAGGTGATCAGTACCCTTCCCAGCAGTGACGGCGGCAGTGACGATGCCATCGCGTTTCAGATCCTGGTCGGCTCGCCCCTGAGTCTCGATGAACTCTGTGCGTTGGTCGCGCGCGAGGGTTTGTCCGTTGAGGGAATCGGCACCAAAGGAAAAAAGCCTGAAGTGTCTGCGGCGCTGCCCCCCGCGCGGCAGACATCGGTTGAGCCGGCCGCGAAAAAAGGGGACTCCACGGCCTCGATGCGCTCCATCAGCCGCATGGTACGAGTCGATATCGACAAGCTTGACCTTCTCATGAATATCGTTGGCGAGTTGGTTATCGCCAAGGGAACCATCGGCGAACTTTCCGACCGCCTTAAGCTCGAAGGGCATGGCCTCGGCAGCGATCTGGTCAAGGCGACGCGCATACTCGAAAGACGTCTTTCCGAGTTGCAAAAGGGAGTCATGGAAGTGCGCATGGTGCCCATCAGTCAGCTCTTTGATAAAATGGCGCGTGTGGTGCGGCGCATGGCCGGTGATGTCGGCAAAAAGATCGTCCTCGATATTCGCGGAGCGGAAACCGAGCTCGATAAACTGATCACCGAAGATCTCTCCGATCCCTTGCTGCACATCATCCGCAACGCAATCGATCATGGCATCGAGCTGCCTGAAACACGGCTGGCTGCCGGTAAGCCCGAGAATGGTCACATCGGCTTGTACGCCGTGCAAAAGGGCAATCATGTCGTCATCGAGATTCACGATGACGGACGCGGCATCGACGGAGAAAAAGTCCGCCGCAAGGCCATTGAGCGCGGGCTTATCGACGAGAGTGCCGATCTGAGCCAGGAAGAAGTCTTTGAACTGATTTTATTGCCGGGCTTCTCCACCGCGGATAAGGTCAGCGAGCTTTCAGGGCGCGGGGTGGGGATGGACGTGGTCAAAAACAACATCTCGGCACTCTCCGGCATGATTGAAATCTCCAGCCGCCTGGGCGAAGGCACCACCATGGTGATTACTCTGCCCATTACTTTGGCCATCATCAAGGCTCTCATCATCCGGGTGATGGATAAGGAATTCGCCATTCCCATCACCTCGGTTATGGAAACCCTGATGGTTGAAAGGACTTCCGTGCGCACTATCGAGGGGCGCGAGGTGATCGAATTGCGGCAGAGTACGCTGCCCCTGTTGCGTCTTGCGAAGTTGTTCAACTATCAACCTGTTGCCGACGATGGTAAAGGCCCATTTTTTGTGGTGGTCGTAGGAATGGCGGAAAAACGCATGGGATTAGTGGTTGACGAACTGCTCGGCCAGCAGGACGTCGTGATCAAACCCCTGGGTAATATCCTGTCATTGGTGCGTGGTTTTGCCGGTGCCGCTGAACTGGGCAACCGCAAAACCATTCTGGTGCTTGATGTCGGCAGCCTGATGAGCGAATCTTTGCGGGGAGAGTTGACCCTCAATGTATGAGAGCTTCTACGGATTTCGCGAAAGGCCCTTCAGCAAGACGCCGGACCCGCGCTTTCTGTATCTGAGCCGCTCACATCGAGAGGCTCTGGCCCGCCTCCTTTTTGCCGTCGAAGAGCGCGATCTGGCTCTCTTGACCGGTGGGATCGGCTGCGGCAAGACAACCATTTCACGGGCGCTGATGGATCAGCTCGATTCGTCGTTCAAAGTGATTTTGCTGATCAATCCTCGGCTCACCCCTCTGGAATTTTTGCGCGCCCTGGCGCGCCACCTCGGGGTTGAGGAACCCTCGACTTTCAAGACCGATTTGCTTGAGCAGATTGGAGAAAAACTCTATCTGCTGTACCAGCAAGGCGTTTGCCCGGTTCTGGTGATCGATGAGGCGCAATTGGTGCCGCACAAGGAGACCTTTGATGAAATCCGTCTGTTGACCAATTTTCAGCTTGATGACCGCAATCTGTTGAGCGTGATCCTCATGGGCCAGCCGGAATTGCGCCGAAGGTTGAGTCATCCGGTCTATGAACCCCTGCGGCAGCGTATCGGCATGCAGTATGAGTTGCAGTGTTTAAACCGCGACGAAACGGAACATTACCTTGATTTTCGTTTGCAGACGGCCGGTGGGCAAGCCGGGTTGTTTTCACCGGCGGCTGTCGATCGCATTCATGAGCTTTCTCAGGGAGTGCCGCGACGGATCAATCACGCCGCGTCTCTTGCGCTCATTGAGGGTTTCGGGCGGGAAGCCAGGCAACTCGACGGCAGTATCCTCGATGCGGTCGCGGATGAATTGCGCCTTTTTCAATAAGACCTAAAAATTATTTAGGGTTGCCTCTCACGCTTTTCATGCAGCAGGTAAATAAATGATTGATCTCGCCGACATTCGAAAAAAAGCCCGGGAGCAAAAAGACCTTCCCCCGCAAGCGGCGGTCGCTCCTGAGGATAAGCAAGGCTCTGAAGCTTCGCAGAATTCCGTCCAGGGGGTACCGGCCAGGGCTGTGAGCGTCCCGGAGGGAACAGCTGACGGATCGCCGAAGGTGAATGATTCTCTCGATCGGTTGTTTTCGTCGCAAAACAGTCTGCAACTGGCCAGCGAAGAGATATACTTTCAAGGACTGACGGGCAACATCGAGCAGAACGACGAAAAACGCCTGGAATGGCTGACATTTTCTCTAGGCAGTGAAGACTATGCGCTGGACATCAGTGCCGTTGCCGAGATCATTAAGCCCCGAGAAATTACGGAAATTCCTCGGGTTCCGGATTTTGTGCTGGGCATTATCAGCTTGCGCGGGGTTATCGTCCCCATTTTCGATCTCAAGCGCAGGCTGCAGCTCGGTGCTGGTGAGCAGACCCCAACTTCACGCATTATCGTCTGCCAGAAGGATGAGGCAACCGCGGGCTTTCTGGTTGACGGCATAAACCAGGTGGTTCGTATTGCCGAACGCAACGTCGAGCCACCCCCATCCCTGCTTCCGGATATCGACGTCGATCTGGTTAATGGTGTCGGCCGTCATCAGGGCAGTTTTCTGATATTGCTCAATCTTGACGGCATATTCAATGCTGGCGTGACTATCAGGCAGTGAAAGGAGCACTTGCGTGTCCAAGAAAAAAATACTGATCGTGGAAGATGAAGAAAGCCTTTTGAAGTTGGAAAGCATCTTGCTGACGTCGAAGGGCTACGAGGTTCGGGGGGTCGCCAATGGCAGAGCAGCGCTTGAAGGTCTTGAAGAAGATATGCCCGATTTGGTTCTTCTAGACATTATGCTCCCTGAAATGGATGGTTTCGAGGTCTGTCGGCGCATCAAGCAGAATCCGGTGACCCGCCATATCCCGGTCATTATGCTCACCGCCAAAAAAACCCGCGAAGACATGGAGCGCGGCCGCGAAGTCGGCGCCGACTGCTACATCACCAAGCCTTTCAAGTCGGCGATGGTCATCGAAACCATTCAGAGGTATTTGTCCAGATGACATCAATGCTTATTGATGCCAGAAAGGCGGTCAAGGAAAACAACACGGAGCGCCGTGAAGTTCAACTGGCATGCTTTCGTCTGGGGGATGAGCTTTACGCCCTCGACATCATGAAAATTCGTGAAATCATCAAGCCGCAGAAACTGACACCCGTCCCTAAGGCGCCGGCGTTTATCGAAGGCGTCATCAATTTGCGCGGGGCGGTGATTCCCATTGTCGATTTGCGTCGGCGTTTCGAGCTGCCGGTTGGAGTTTTGCAAAACAAAGCCCGCGTCATCATCTGTTCGGTTGCCGGGAAAATTATTGGGTTGCTGGTCGATGAAGTCACGGAGGTGCGCAATTTTACTCGCGAGGAAGTTCAACCCGCTCCTCAGTTCATGCAAGAACGCGAAACCGATTTCATTCTTGGCGTCTGTCGATTAAGGAGCTCTCTGGTCATCATCCTTGATTTGGAAAAAATTCTATCCCACCAAGAAGTAATCAAAATCGAGACACTCCGGATGGATTGATTTTGTCGGTGAATTCGTGACTGATCTGTCGTCCTGCCGCCGGGATTGGTTTTTTTGCTGAACTTATTCCATGCATGGCGTGCGTATTCAAGCAAGCGAAAGGTAACGGGCCTGTGAACATTGAGCAGATACAGGATCGATTGGCTTCCCCTGATGAGGAAGATCGCATCGAAGCGGTGCGCACCGCTCGGGAGCTTGATCTTTCTCTGCCTATGGCAGTTCTGGCCGAAGCTTTGGGAGATGCCAGTTGGCGGGTGCGTAAAGAGGCGGTCAGCTGCTTTTTGAAAGGCGCGCATCGCCGCTGGACTGCTGCTGATGCCATTGCTCTGCTGCACTCCCAAGACAATGCGGGTTTGCGCAATGCGGCCATGGACGTGCTGATCGGCATGGGTTCTTCGGCGGTTGCCGATCTTAAAGCGGAAATGGCGCATGCCGATCAGGATGTGCGCAAATTTATTTTGGATATCTTCGGTGAGATCGGCGATGAGGTTTGTATCGGCACGCTGGTGGAGGCTTTGACCGACGCAGATATAAACGTGCGTTCATCCGCGGTGGAAAACCTCGGAAAACTTAAATCCCAGGAGGCAATTCCGGCTTTGCTTGACGCCATGGATACCCCCGACTTCAGTTGGCGGTTCACCATACTTGAGGCTTTGGCGCAAATCGGCGAACGCATTCCCCTGGCAAGGCTCGCTCCTTTTCGCGGGGATCGCTTGTTGCGCAAGCCTTTGTATGATTGTCTCGGCAGTATTGGCGACCGCGACGCCGCGGCTTTGCTGGTTGAGGGTCTTGAAGACGACATGCGCAAATGTCGGGAAGCTGCTGCTCTGGCGTTGGTTACACTGGCGGATCGGTTTCCCGAAGAGGTTAAACAGTGCCTGCGCCTTCACCAGGATGACAATCTGGCCACCTCGGTGGCGGGTTTGCTTGCAAGCCGCGACCGCAGCGTTCAGGAATCTGCCGTTCGCATTCTCGGCTGGATCGGCAATAGCGCAGCCGCCGGTCGCATGCTCACTCTGCTCGGCGATGAAGCACTTGGCTCTCGCGTTTTTAGCGCCCTCATGGAAATGGGGCAGGAGGTGGTCTGCGACCTGGTCCGGCAGTATCTCGGTGAGGATTCGGCCATGGATGTTTATCTGGTGTATCTGGCCGGCGAAGGACAATGCCGTGACTTGGCGGGGCGCCTTGCTGCCGGATTGGCGGCGGCCGATGCCCAGATGCGCCTGGTAACCGCACGAACACTGACGAAAATTGGCGGCGCCGAGGTGATCCAACATTTGCTTGAAGCCCTTGACGATGAGGTGGAAGAGGTGCGCGATGCGGCCGCCGCGGGCCTTGCCGCCATTGGCCGCCAAGCGCCGCGTCAGGTTCTGGAAAAGGTTTCGCCCATGGTTGAAGCTGCTCGCGCCTCCGTGCGGACCTGCGCAGTGGAAATTCTCGGGCAGATCGGCGAGCCGAGCTGCCGATCTTATTTGGATATGGCTTTTAAGGACGAGTCGCCCGCCGTGCGCCAGGCCGCGGTGCGCGCTTTGGCTGGATGCGGCGGCGAAGATTTGACGGCCGGATTTAAATTGGCCCTAACCGATGAGGACGCCGAAGTGCGGGCGCTGGCAGCGGAAAATCTTGGGCATGTGGGAGGGGATGAGGCCGTTGAATCCCTTGGTCTGGCGCTGACGGATGATGACATCTGGGTGCGCGCCAATGCCGTGCGCTCCTTGAGTCGAATCGGCGGTGAGCGCGCCTACAACCTGGTTGAGCAGTTGGTGCATGACCCGGTTGGTCTGGTGGCGATTGCCGCCCTGGAAGCGTTGGCCGAGTTTGATCCCAGGCGCGCGCGTTCAGCCCTTTTGGCCGCCCTTGACCATGACGATGAAGAAGTGGTTAAAACGGCGCTGCAGGGATTGGGGCAGCTGCCGAAAGGCGGCTGGGTTGACGAGGTGGCGATCAAGATGATCGATCATCCCCAATGGGACGTGCGCTTGGCGCTGGTCAGCCTGCTGGCATCCGTGGAAAATGACGCAATTCGCCCTCTTCTGGAAACGCGGCTGATTATAGAAGGCGATGATCTCGTTCGGCAGGCGATCGAAAATCTTCTGGCTTGTCGCACACAGCAGGGGGAATGAGCTACTGATGTTTAATTTTACCCCCGACATCCCAATGACCAACGAGGAGTTCCGCCTCATGCGGGAACTCATCTATCAGCATTGCGGACTGCATTTTTCGGAAGACAACAAATATCTTCTGGAGAAACGCCTGAGCAAACAGGTGCGTCTGCATAAATTTAAAAGCTTCAAGGATTACTATTATCTGCTGCGCTACAGCAAGACACGCGATGATGAGTTGGCCCAGGCCATCGATCTTCTAACCACCAACGAAACCTACTTCTTTCGTGAAGAAAGCCAGTTGCGCACGTTTGTCGAGGAAGTCATTCCCGAAATCAAGAAGCGCCGTGAAAGTGAAGGCAGCCGCAAACTGCGCATCTGGAGTGCCGGCTGCTCAACGGGTGAAGAGCCTTACACCCTGGCCATGTTGCTGCATCGCGCCGGTCTGCACGACTGGAACATCGATATCATCGGTACCGATATCAGCCAGCGGGTGTTGCAGGTTGCGCGCAAGGGTGTTTACGGGCCCTCGTCTTTCCGTACCACCGACAGCCGCTATATCCAAGATTATTTCGAAGAATCAGAAGGCAAGTATCGAATTGTCGACGAAGTTCGACGGATGGTGAATATCAGTCACCTTAATCTGTTCGACAATTCACGGGTTTCGCTGCTCGGTCATATGGATGCCATCTTCTGTCGCAACGTCATTATCTATTTTGATCTCGAAGCCAAGAAAAAAGTGGTGGAGAACTTTTTTCAGCGCCTGCACCCCGGTGGATTTCTGATGCTCGGGCATTCGGAATCGCTGATCAACGTCAGTACGCGTTTTGCGTTGCGGCACTTCACCCATGACATGGTTTATCAACATCCCCTCAAGAGCGGTGACCAGCCTGGTGGAGGACGCTTGTGATGTCCTTGGCTCCTATCCGCATCCTGGTGGTCGATGACTCGGCTTACAACCGGCGCACCATTACCCGGATTCTTGAAGAAATCCCCGGAGTGGTGGTTGTCGGCTATGCCGTCAACGGCGAGGAGGGGCTGCGCAAGGCTTCCGATCTGCGGCCTGATCTCATCACCCTGGATCTTGAGATGCCGCGTATCGACGGTTTCACCTTTCTGCGGATTATCATGCAGAAGCAGCCGACACCGGTCATTGTCGTTTCATCGCGAGCTGGTGACGAGAATGTTTTCAAGGCGCTGGAGCTTGGTGCGGTCGAATTTGTCCCTAAACCCACGGCGCGCAGCGACAGCCAATTGTTTGATATTCGAGACGACCTGGTGCGGAAGGTTCTTTACTGTGCCCGCACCGACATGCGAAAAATCGTGCAACGTAACGCCAACTCCCCGCGTACCCAGAGCAGACCGCGGATTTTCTCCAGAGCCGCTGGGGAGGTTCAGCCGTCCAGCCGGAATCGCCTGGTCTTGATAGGGGCGTCCACCGGTGGTCCGCCGGCGATCCAGAATATCCTGGCCGGCATCAAAGGCGATTGTCCTTTGATGTTCGCCGTCTGTCAGCACATGCCGGCAGGGTTCACCCGGGCGTTTGCCGAGCGTCTCAACAAGTTCTGCGAGTTGGAAGTTTTTGAGGCTCGTTCGGGCGACAGTCTTGCGCCGGGGCGTGTGCTGGTTGCGCCAGGCGGAAAGAATCTCAAGTTCTATCGACGCGCCGGAGAAATTTTAGCTCAGGTGGTTGACCCCGAACCGGGGCAGCTTTATCTTCCATCAGTCGATGTTATGTTTTCTTCGGCAATAGAGGTCGCTCCAGTTCCTGTTGTCGCGGTCGTTCTCACCGGAATGGGCAACGACGGCGCCCAGGGCGTGCGCAGGGTCAAATCCGCTGGTGGGCAGGTTATCGCTGAATCAGAGGAATCCTGTGTCGTTTTCGGCATGCCGAAAGAAGCAATCGCGACGGGGGATGTGGATCGCATCCTGCCGTTGGCAGATATCGGACCCGAGATTTTGCGCCGCGGTCAGGCCGTACCTCCATACCTCTGAGAAACTCGTCGCGCAATTTCCATATCCGGGCAAAATCATTGCAAACTTGACAAAAGATACGCCAGTTATGTTTAATAGTGCGGATTTAGCCGATTTGTGATTTTTTTATCTGTCTTGGATCATTGCCGGACAGGACCAGTAACGTTGAATTAAAGGGAGGTTCTCTTGGCTAAGGAAGAAGCCATTGAAGTCGAGGGCAAGGTGATCGAACCTTTGCCGAATGCCATGTTCAAGGTCGAACTTGACAACGGCCATGTAATTCTTGCTCACATTTCGGGGAAAATGCGAAAATACTACATCCGCATTCTTCCCGGCGACCGGGTGACGGTTGAGCTGTCTCCCTATGATCTGACCCGGGGCCGCATCACCTATCGGGAAAAATAAGGACGGCTGCAACCCTGCGGAACCGGGCGGCGTCAGCGGATCGCTCCGCGCGCCGCCGCCTTTTGCGCTTGAGGGTTGCCCCTTTCCGCAGTCCCTATCCTGTGACCATGCCGGCGTCTGCCGGTTTTCCTTTTTTAAGCCTGGGCAGGGCACTCGGATCAGGCCCAGGGTTGGTCATTCCCCGCTGGAGGTTTTATGGAAGAGCGCTACAATCCAGGCGCCATTGAGGCCAAATGGCAATCGCACTGGCAGCAGGGCAAGGTCTTCAAGGTTCAGGAGGATCTCAGTCTGCCCAAATATTACGTCCTGGAAATGTTTCCTTATCCCTCGGGGCGCATTCATATGGGGCATGTGCGCAATTACTCCATCGGTGACGTGGTGGCACGCTTCAAGCGCATGCAGGGCTTCAACGTGCTGCATCCCATGGGCTGGGACGCCTTCGGCATGCCCGCGGAGAATGCCGCCATCCAGCATGGCATCCATCCTGCCGGGTGGACGCGCCAGAACATCGACCACATGCGCAGCCAGCTTCAGAAAATGGGCTTGGCTTATGACTGGGAGCGTGAATTTGCGACCTGCGATGTCGATTACTACAAGTGGGAACAGCTGATTTTTCTCGACATGCTGGAGCGGGGGCTGGCCTACAAGAAAAACTCCTCGGTCAACTGGTGTCCCAAATGCAAGACCGTTCTGGCCAACGAGCAGGTCGAAGACGGCTGCTGCTGGCGTTGCGACGATGTTGTTACGCAAAAGGATCTGGAGCAGTGGTTTTTCAAGATCACCGATTACGCCGAAGAGTTGCTTGATTGGACCGAACGTCTGCCGGGTTGGCCCGAACGGGTACTGACCATGCAACGCAATTGGATTGGTCGCAGCACCGGGTGTGAAATTGAATTTCCCGTCAAAGGCGGCGATACGCGCATTCGAGTGTTTACGACTCGGCCCGACACCCTCTGTGGCGCCACTTTCATGAGTCTCGCACCGGAGCACCCCCTGGCGTTGTCGCTGACCCGTGCGGAGCGGCGCGCCGAGGTTGATGCATTTATCGAGAAGGTACGCCGGCAGGACAAAAACCAGCGTTCGGGCGAAGATTTTGAAAAAGAGGGTGTGTTTACCGGCTCTTTCTGCCTCAATCCCCTCACCGGGCGGGAAATGCCCATTTATCTGGCCAATTTTGTCCTCATGGAATACGGAACCGGCGCGGTCATGGCCGTACCGACTCATGATCAACGCGATTTTGAGTTCGCCCGCAAATACGATCTGCCCCTCGTGGTCGTTATTCAACCAGAGGGTGAAACGCTGCACCCCGAAACGATGGAGCAAGCCTGGGTCGGGGAGGGGGGGCTGGTCAATTCGGGTGATTTCGACGGCCTGCCCAACGAGGAGGGCAAAGAGAAAATCGCCGAGTCCCTCGAAGCGCAGGGTTTGGGCAAAAAAACCGTCAATTACCGCCTGCGGGATTGGGGCGTGTCGCGTCAGCGCTATTGGGGAACACCTATCCCCATTATTTACTGCGACGACTGCGGAGCCGTCCCGGTACCTCGCTCCGATCTGCCGGTGGTGCTGCCGACCGATGTCGCTTTCAGCGGCGAAGGGGGCACGCCCCTGGCAAGCAGCGCAGCTTTTCTCGTTGTTGATTGCCCCCGTTGCGGCAAACCCGGACGACGCGAAACGGATACCTTTGACACCTTTGTAGAAAGTTCCTGGTATTTTCTGCGCTACGCCTGCCCGCGGCATGAGACGGCCCCCCTCAACCGTGAGGCCGCCGAGTATTGGCTGCCCGTCGACCAATACATCGGCGGCATTGAACATGCGGTCATGCATCTGCTCTACGCGCGATTCTTCACGAAAGTGCTTCGTGATCTAGGCATGATCGATCTCGATGAGCCTTTTCAGAACCTGCTCACCCAAGGTATGGTCTGCATGGAGACCCTGTCCTGTCCCGAGCATGGTTGGCTCTACCCCGAAGAGGTTCGCGACGGGACCTGCAGCAAATGCGGCAGGGCCGCCAGTCTCGGGCGCAACGAAAAGATGAGCAAGTCGAAGAAAAACGTGATCGATCCCGATGCCCTCATTTCCCGCTACGGTGCCGATACCGCTCGTCTCTTCATCCTGTTTGCCGCACCGCCTGAAAAAGATCTTGAATGGAGCGACCAGGCGGTTGAGGGCTGTTATCGTTTTCTCAATCGGGTCTGGCGCGCGGTCCATGACAACCTGGACGGGATCCGCAGCGCTGAGATTCCTCGGAGTGCCGAGGGCGCGGCGCGCGATCTGCGTCGCATTACTCATCGCACCATTCGCAAGGTAACGGAAGATATTGACGGACGGTTCAGTTTCAACACCGCTATTGCCGCGATCATGGAGCTGGTCAATGCCATTTATACCTTTGCGGACAAGGACGGCTCGCCCGGGGTGCTGCGCGAAGCCCTCGAGGCCGTGGTGCGATTGCTCGCCCCCTTTGTTCCCCATCTCAGTGAAGAGCTCTGGACACAGATGGGTCATGAAGGCGGAATTGAGGCCCAGGGCTGGCCGAGTTGGGACGAAGCCGCTCTTGCGCAGGACGAAATCACCATCGTCGTGCAGGTCAACGGGAAGGTGCGGGGCAAAATAGAGGTTCCTGCCGCAGCCGGCGAGGATGAAATTCGCCGCCAGGCCTTGGACAGTCCCAATGTCAGTCGTTTTCTTGAGGGCGCCACCCTGCGCAAGGTCATTGTTGTTCCCGGCCGGCTGGTCAACGTGGTGGCAAACTAAGGTGCGGCCTCTGCTCAGTACGGTATTCCTGCTGCTGTTATTGTTTGCAGGCGGCTGTGGTTATCACCCTTTGGGGAGCGGTAATGGCCTGCCCGAGGGCGTCGAGAGTATTTACATCGGAGTGTTCGACAATCGCTCCCTTGAACCTTTTCTTGAAAACCAGATCAGTCGCGATGTCGTTGAGGAGTTTTCCCGCCGCAAAGGATTGCGGGTCGTTGAGGATCCTCGCGCTGCCGATGCCCGTCTCGAAGGAGAGGTTATCACTTTTCATGCCGGAGCTTTGTCGTTCGGACCTGAAGACCGGATCGGCCAATACCGTGCTACCCTGACCATTGCGGCCACTCTGCGCCGATCCGACAGCGGGCTGGTGCTGTGGCGTGGACAGCTTAGTTGGTCGGAAAAATATCCAGTTGTTTCAGATAAAAGTGAGCAGGAAGACAATGAGCAGGCTGCGATTCGGGTCATCAGCCGGCGCCTAGCGGAAAATCTGTTCGTGCGCCTCCATGACAATTTCTGAGGATCTTTTCCGGTGAAGCCTTCTGAGTTCCAACGCGTGCTTGAAAGCGCTCAGGTGCCGAACCTTTTGTTTCTCCACGGTGAGGAGACGTTTCTTCTGGAGCGTGCTTACCACGAGGTGGTGGAGAAAGTTCTTGACGTGCAGGGGCGGGATTTCAACTTTGAGGTTTTCACCGGTCGCGAAACTTCACCTGAAACCATCCTGGACGCCTGCCGTACCCTGCCGGTTTTTGCCGCGCGTCGACTGGTCGTGGTCAAGGATGCTCATCTCCTGACGGCTGTCGACCTAGCGCGCTTTCTTCCCTATCTCAAGGATCCGGTACCGGAAACGGTGCTGCTTTTTATGGGCCGCGGCATTGACGGGCGCCTGTCTTTTTTTCGCGATTTCAAAAAAAAGGGAACCCTGGTTGAGTTTCGGCGCCTCTATGATAATCAGGTGCCGACGTTCATCAAGGAGCAGGTGCGAATAAACGGCAAGAGCTTTACCGAGGATGCCCTGGCATTGTTCTGCCGGCGCATGGGCAGCGATCTGGGTGAGATTCAGGCAGAGTTGAACAAGCTCTGCACCTATGTGGACGAGAGAACTCTGATCGATGTCGAGGATGTGCGGCAGATCATCAGCGATACTCGCGCCGAAAGTGTTTTTGACCTGATCAATGCCATCGGGAGACGTCGTCCCGCCGAAGCTTTGCGTTTGCTGGGTCGGATGCTTGACGATGGCGAGCCGCCTTTGCGGATCTTGACGATGGTGGTCCGGCACTTTCGCCAACTATGGCAGGCCGCCGAACTGCTCAAACTGGGTGCCGAGCGTGGGGAAATGGCGCGACGCATGCGCATCAATCCCTATTTTCTGGATGGATTACTTACCCAGTCCAAACGCTTCAACGCAACGGAATATCGCAAGGCCTTTACCGTCTGTCTGCAGGCCGATCTCGCACTCAAATCGAGTGGTGGCGATCCTGGAGCCTTGATGGAACAGTTGGTTCTTGCGCTGATACAGGAGGGGGAACGACAATAAGAAAATGTAACTGTTCGCCCTGGCCGGGGAGAGCCTTGCGACATCCCTGGCGAAGCTCGTATGTGCTCTTGCCTGGGGGCCGGCGCCATCCGGGCGCCGGAGACCTTCGCCATGGATGCAGCGAGCCCCTGTGCTGAATAGTTACAAAAAAAGGGGCCGTGCGGCCCCTTTTTCAGTCAGCTTCGGTCCGGCAGGCAGAATCAGGCAAGGCTGCCCACAAGTTTCGTCAGGCGCGCAATCTTGCGGCTTGCAGTCGCCTTGTGAATAATGCCTTTGCTCGCAGACTTGTCGATATAAGGGACGGCACGCTCAAGAGCCGCCCGAGCCGAGCCGGCATCGCCCCCGGCAGCCGCTTCGCGAACCTGCTTCACCAGGGTGCGCATGGTGGAGCGAATATGGCGGTTGCGCGCCGCGCGTTTTTCATTTTGCTTGATTCTCTTGAGAGCTGATTTGTGATTAGCCAAAGCTTGTAACCTCCATGGTCGATGGGTATTTATTTGGTGTTTTCTTTTGACGAATGATTGTTTATCATCACAATCCTCGCCAGTCAAGTTAAAAAAAATCAATCAAAATTTGTAAGCACCTGAAAAATATTACAAAGCTGTGGCTGGTGTCGGGATTAATAGATTTAAATTGCAGATTTTATAACGCGGGGCCCATGTCGGAAAAAATGTCGGAGAAGAAAATTATTACCCGTGCCACGGGCGTTCTTGGTGGCGCCACTCTGCTGAGTCGCATCAGCGGTCTGGTCCGTGATGTGGTTATCGGCCGCATGTTCGGTGCCGGTTTTGCGACGGACGCCTTTTTCATGGCCTTTACCCTGCCCAATCTGCTCAGGCGCTTTTTTGCCGAGGGTTCCCTGACTGCGGCATTTGTCCCGACCTATTCGGATGTGTATCATCGGCAGGGGCGCGAAGAGGCCATTCGCGTCGGCAATATCTGCTTCACCCTGCTGCTGCTGATCATGGCAGGGGTGACGCTGGTGGGAATTGTCGGCTCGCCTTGGCTGGTGCAGACCATCGGCTACGGGTTCCGTGATATTGAAGGCAAGCTGGCGTTGACGGACATGCTGAACCGCATCATGTTTCCCTATATCTTCTTTGTCAGTCTGCTGGCGCTGCTCACCGGAAGACTCAATGTGCATGGTCACTATTTCGTGCCCGCACTTTCGCCAGTGATGCTCAACCTCGCCATGGTCGCCGGTGCTGCCCTGCTGAGCCCTTTCTTCGATCCCCCCATCAAGGCATTGGCCGTTGGGGTTCTGCTGGGCGGGGTGTTACAGTTACTCATGCAGGGGCCGATTCTCAGGCGTTACGGGATTTTGCCCCGTCTGGATTTCCACTGGCGCCATCCCGCGGTGCGGCGCATTGGAAAGCTGATGTTGCCCGGCGTCATTGGCGTTGCCATCTACCAGATCAATGTGGTTGTCACCCGTATTCTGGCCTCGTTCCTGCCCGAAGGCAGCGTTTCCTATCTCTATTACGGCCAGCGCCTTTTTGAGTTTCCGCAGGGCATTTTTATCCTGTCCCTGGCCCAGGCGGTTCTTCCTTCCATGAGCCGGCAAGCATCGGCCGGGGATGAGGCTGGACTCCGCGAGTCTCTGGACTTTGCCCTGCGTCTGATTGCCGTCGTGACTTTGCCGGCGGCCTTGGGGCTGATGCTGTGCGCCGTTCCCATCTACAGTCTTTTATTTCTCAGCGAGACATTTGACTATGGCGCGGTCAGGCACACCTCTGCGGCTCTGATCGCCTATGCTCCAGGTCTTTTTTTTCTAGGGATTGCCAGAGTTATCGTACCAACCTTTTATGCCATGAAGGACACCCGCACACCCGTAAGGATTTCCTTCTGGACGCTGCTGCTCAACGCGGCTCTCGGATTGCTCCTGATGCAACCTTTGGGACATGTCGGGCTGGCGCTGGCTCTGACTTTGGCTACCTGCGGCAATTGTCTGCTGTTGGTCTGGGCATTGCGGCGCAAACTCGGCGCACTGGGTTTGCGCCGGCTGGCCGGTTGCTGCCTGCGTCTGGTTTTGCCTTTGCTGGCCATGACCGCGGTGGTGGTGCCGTTGCTCAACCTAGCTGACTGGCAGGTCTTGGGGGCGGCGGCTTTTTGGCAGAAATGTCTGGTGCTGCTGTCGGCCATTACCGCGGGCATGCTGGTCTATGTGCTTGGCTGCTTGGGTGCCGGTGTTCAAGAGGTGCGCGAGGGCTGGGCTCTTGTGCGTCGCAAACTGACAAGGAGGTCTGGTCGTGGATCCTAATGCTCAGGGTGAAAAACTTTTTTACCACATATTTTCCACTCCCGTCGGCTGGTTGGGACTGGTCGGTGGGCCACGAGGCCTGGTGGATATTCAGATGCATACCACCCGTGAGGCGGTGTCGGACAGCGTGAATTTGCGCTTTCCCCTGGCGCATGAAGAGTTAAGCGGGGTGCTGGTCGATGCCCGTACTCAGTTGCTGGAATATTTCGCGGGAAAACGCGAGCGCTTCAACCTGCCTCTTGATTGGCGAAGGTTAAGTGATTTTCAGCGCCGGGTTTTGCGGCATCTGCAACAGTTGCCTTTTGCCGAATTGACAACCTATGGCGAGATGGCGCGCCAAGTCGGTGCACCGCGCGCGGCGCGGGCGATAGGCGCGGTTATGGCCGTCAACCCCTTTGTTATTGTGGTGCCCTGCCACCGCGTGCTCGGTCGTGGCGGCAGGATGACGGGTTATTCAGGTGGTGCAGGAATCGCCAGCAAGCAATGGTTGCTCGATTTTGAGCGCCGCTCTCTTCGGAATGACGGCGATAATCAGTAACGCCCCAGTGTGATATTGCCCCGTTCGATCTGGGCTTGCAGCCACCGGCGCAGAGCACGCTTGAGCGAGTCGCGGGTCAGGGGAACGAGCAGGGCAAACCCGACAAGATCAGTGCAGAAACCCGGTGTCAGGAGCAATAGTCCGCCGCTCAGGACCAGGGCCCCGTCCAGCAAGGACTCTGCCGGCAGATGGCCTTGGGCAGTGTCACGCTGGATGCGGCGCACAATATCAAAACCTTGCGTTCTGGCCAGGTAGGCGCCCGCGATTCCGGTCAGGATAATCAGGGCGACGGTCGACCCGGCCCCAATTTGTCCTCCGACTTTGAGAATCACATAAATCTCCAGAACCGGAATTAAAGTGAAAAGTAACAGCAATCTTATGAACATCCTCTACCTCTATGCGTATGTTGAATCTGTTAGAACCTCATGAGATGGGACGGTCTCATTTGAAAAAATATCCCAACCATGTAAGTGGCCGAAATTTAACGGGAAGAATTTGTGTCTAAAAAACAGCCAGAGAGGCGAACAGCCAGTGCGGCTCTCTGGCTCGCTGGGTTTTCAACGGCTGAATCCACAGGCTATCCACGAAAAATGTGGAAAAGTTCCTTAACTGGCTTGGCTGCCGTCTGTTTTTCCACCCTTGCCCTTGGCGTCGCAACCCTCCTCAATGCAATTCAGATAACGCCGCAGAGCCTGCTCGCTGTCTATGCTCCAGTATTGACCCAAAGCCACCAGATAGCTGTAGGCTTGACCGAGGCTGAGTTCGCGATTCTTGGGGGACTGATTCTCCAGGCGGGCGAGGCAGTTGAGGATCTGCGCGTGCAGTATTGAGTGTTCGCCGGGACCTGGGGGTGGCAAAACCTTGTGTGCGCGCGCCAATGCCGGCAGATTGCGTGGAGCGGTTTTTCGCGGAGCGGTGTCACCACGCTCCCTTTTTTCTTCACTTTTTATCTGCTCCCACTGACGGTTGAGTTCTTTAAGGTCAGAGCATTCGCCGTCAGCGAAAACATGGGGGTGGCGCCGGATTAGTTTATCGGTGATGCCGCGGGCAACCTCCTCAACGGTGAATAGGCCTTGCTCGGCAAAAATCTGTGCGAGAAAAACAACCTGTAACAGCAGATCGCCCAACTCTTCGCAGATTGCGGAAGGATCATTCAGATCCACGGCCTCCAAGACCTCGTAGGTTTCCTCCAGCAGGTAAGGTTTAAGGCTCTGGGTCGTTTGTTCGCGATCCCAGGGGCAGCCGTTTGGAGCCCGCAGACGCTGCATGATTTCCACCAGATCGAGAAACGCGGTTGGATTTTTTTTCAAAATTCTATCCTTTTTATGCATGCTCCCCAATTTGTGTGGGTAAAAGAAGCTTTGTTTCTAAACCATGTGGGCGAAAAAATGCAAGGATCGGATGGTTTTGATCTCCAGGGAAGATGAGGAATTATCCCTTGCAAATAAGGTCGTAATGGGCTAATAGATGACGTCTTGTGCCCCCCGGACAAGCGCCCGGATTTATTTCTTGACAAAAAAGGGGTGCTCCTTATACTAACCGTTTTCAACTTATACGGATGCTAAACCTTTGCGTGTCAGCGTTGAAAAAATCAAGGAAAATGAGGTTGTTCTCGATATCGAGGAATCCGCCGAGAGTTTCCCCGCCTTAGAAGACTTGATTCAGCGCGAGGAATGCCGATTCGCAGGACCTGTTGCGGGCCGCGTGAGAGCTTTTTTCGCTAATAGTATTATTGAAGTCGAAGGCCGGGTCGAGACGCGCGTTCTTCTGCCTTGCAGCCGGTGTCTCAAAGAGCTTGAAATGCCATTGGTTGCCGATCTTACAGCGACTTTTGTCGGTGATTTGCCTCAGATTGAGGGTGGCGAGGATGACGAGGTCGAGTTGACGGCAGAAGATATGGGCATGATTCCCATTGAGGGCGATGAGATCGATCTGCGGGAGATTGTTCAGGAGCAATTGGTGATGGAGTTGCCCTTGCGTCCACTTTGCTCCAGTCGTTGCAAGGGCATTTGTCCTCACTGCGGCGCAAATCTCAATGCGGGGGATTGCGGTTGTCGCCCGCCGGTCTTCAATAACAAGTTCGCGGCACTTAAAGACTTCAAGGCCGAGAAGTAAGTAGTGGACGGAGCGGCCCATCTTGTGGTCATCCGATTTTTGAACGATAAGTTGTCAGGAGATAGATACCCATGGCTGTACCTAAAAAGAAAACTTCCAAATCCAAAAGAGATATGCGCCGTGCCCATGACGCTCTGAGCGCGCCCGGGCTTTCGGTGTGTCCCCAGTGCAAGGAGCCTAAGCAGCCTCATCGTGTCTGCCCCAGTTGCGGCACCTATAAAGGCCGGGAAATTCTTCCTGCCGAAGAACTTTAAGAGGGCCGTTGGTTGAAAGAGCGTGTAGTCGTTGCAGTCGATGCCATGGGGGGGGATCATGCGCCCGCCGTGGAAATCGAAGCAGCCATTCAGGCCGCGAGGCGCTGGGACATCGCGATCGCTTTGGTCGGTGATCAAGAGCGCATCAACGACGAGTTGAATAAGCATAATGTCGCCGGGCTTGACCTGCGCGTCCGGCATGCCAGCCAGGTTGTGGGCATGCAGGATTCGGCCTCGGACGCGGTGCGCAAAAAAAAGGACTCTTCGATTCGCGTCGCCTTCAATATGGTCAAGGAAGGCGACGCTCACGCCGTTGTCAGTGCCGGAAACTCTGGTGCCACCATGGCTGCCGGGATGTTTGTTCTCAAGCGTGTGCGAGGAATTGATCGGCCTGCCATCGCCACCATCATGCCGAATCTGCGCGACCAGACCCTGGTTTTGGATGTCGGGGGCAATGTCGACTGCAAACCACTTCACCTGGCGCAGTTTGCCGCGATGGGCGACGTTTATGCGCGACACATTCTTGGCAAGAAAAATCCAAGGGTGGGACTGCTGTCCAATGGCGAAGAGGAGAAGAAGGGTACCGAGTTGACGCGAGAAACTCACGGTATTCTCAAATCCTCCCATTTCAATTATGTCGGCTATGTCGAAGGGCGCGATATTTTCAACGGCACCGTCGATGTCGTGGTCTGCGATGGATTCGTGGGCAACGTGGTTCTTAAGGTGTCCGAAGGGGTCGCCGATGCCATGACCACCATGCTGCGCCGTGAATTCGATGGACGACTGCTGGCCAAGCTAGGCTTTCTTTTGGCAAAGCCCGCCTTTCGCGCATTTAAGAAAAAGATTGATTACGCTGAATACGGCGGGGCTCCTCTTCTCGGGATCGAAGGGGTCGGCATGATTTGTCACGGGGGCTCCAGCGCCCAGGCGATCATGAACGCTATCCGCATGGCCCGTGATTATTCGGCCATGGACGTCAATCGGAAACTTACCGCCTATCTGGAGAAAATCGGTGAACCACCGGCTGGCGAAGGGAACGCTTCAGAGGTTGCTGGTGGCAATAGCGCCGGATAACGGATGACAGGGAGATTCTTCGCGTGAAAAAAGCTCGGATTGTCGGCACGGGTTGCTATGCTCCAGAGGCTGTTCTTACCAACCGCGACATCGAAAAAAAAGTCGATACTAACGACGAGTGGATCGTCAGCCGTACCGGGATTCGCGAACGGCGTATTGCCGCCGAGGGGGAGTGTACCTCGGATCTCGCTGCTCATGCCGCGCGGCGTGCCATGGAAATGGCCGGCGTGTCCGCGCAAGAAATCGATCTGATCGTCGTCGGCACCATTACGGGCGATTTCCCCTGGCCCGCCACAGCTTGCCTGGTTCAGGAAAAAATCGGTGCTAAGCGTGCCTTTGCCTTTGATGTGTCCGCAGCCTGTAGTGGTTTTGTTTATGCCCTGGATGCGGCGGTAAAGCAGATCCAGTGTGGTGGCGTTAAAAAGGCGCTTGTCATCGGCGCTGAAATCCTCAGCCGTATCGTTGACTGGGAGGACCGCAATACTTGTGTGCTCTTCGGCGATGGCGCCGGTGCGGTGGTGCTTTCGGCCGAGGAGGGTGAGCATGGAGTTCTCTCTACCCATCTGCATTCCGATGGAAGTTATTGGGAGTTGCTCTATCAGGCCGGATTCGGGGCCCGTCATCCAGCCTCTTCCCAGGGGCTTGACCAGCGCTTGCCATTTCTCAAGATGCAGGGCAATGAGGTTTTCAAGGTGGCGGTACGCATGCTCACCGAGGTGGCACACGAAGCCTTGACTCATAACGGTATGGAGTGCAAGGATATCGATCTGTTCATTCCTCACCAGGCTAACCGTCGCATACTTGAGGCGGTCGCCAAGCGCTTGCATTTGCGCGACGAGCAGGTGTATATCAACGTCGATTTTTATGGCAACACTTCCGGCGCCTCTATTCCTATCGCTCTTGACGAGGCGAATCGGGCCGGACGCATCAAGCCGGGCGATATCCTTCTTTTCGATGCATTCGGCGGCGGTTTTACCTGGGCATCCGCCCTGATTCGCTGGTAGCTGTTTTTCCACTTTTATTTAAACGGGACGCAACCCTATGCTTTCCTTTATTTTCCCCGGCCAGGGTTCTCAATATGCCGGCATGGGCAAAGACCTCGCAGAGAATTTCGACGTTGCCCGCCGCACTTTCGAGGAGGCCGATGAAGCTCTGGAATTTCGTCTCTCCGCGCTTTGTTTTGCTGGTCCCGAGGACGATCTCAGGTTGACGGAAAACACCCAGCCGGCCATTCTTGCTGCCAGTGTGGCCGCGCTACGGGTTTTGCAGCAAGAGCGCGACATGGCCCCCGATTTTGTAGCCGGTCACTCTCTGGGGGAGTTTTCAGCACTCGTTAGTGCTGGAGGCATGGATTTTGCCGACGCGCTGCGCACTGTGCGGCGCCGCGGCCGATTCATGCAACAGGCGGTTCCCGTAGGCGAGGGGGCCATGGCGGCCATCATTGGGCTTGACGCAGCCGAGGTCGAATCGGTCTGCCTTGCGGCTGCCGGCCCGGAAATTGTTTCTCCCGCCAACTTCAACAGTCCTGGGCAGGTGGTTATTGCCGGTCATGCCGCCGCCGTGGCGCGCGCCATGGAGTTGGCCAAGCAGAAAGGCGCAAAGCGCGCACTTCCGCTTCCCGTCAGCGCACCTTTTCATTGTGCTCTGATGGCACCGGCCGGCAAGGAGCTTGATGAGGTTCTGTCAGGCCTGAATTTCAAAGCCTTGCGGATTCCTGTGGTTACGAATGTGGAAGCCTGCCCCAACGATCAAAGTGAGCGGATTCGTGAACTGCTTGTCGCCCAGGTGAGTGCTCCGGTTCGCTGGCAGGAGTCGGTTGAGTTTATGGCCGAGCAGGGAGTCAAGCGCTTTATTGAGATTGGTCCCGGCAAGGTGTTGAGCGGACTGGTCAAGCGCATTGCAAAAAATGTGGAAATCGGCAATTTAGAAGACAGTGCCGGGCTGCAAAAAATTTAGGAGATCGCCTTGTTTAAAGATAAGGTTGTTGTTGTCACCGGGGCTTCACGAGGAATTGGTCGCGAAATCGCCCTGCAATTCGCTGCGGGCGGCGCGAAAGTTGTCGCCAGCGGACGCAATCTTGAGAAATTGCAGGAGCTGGTTGTCGAAATTGAAGCACTCGGTGGCCAGGCCTTGGCCGTTTCCGGTGATATTGCACAAATGGCCGATGTCGACGAACTTTTTAAAAAAGCCGGAGAAACTTTTCAGCGGGTTGATATACTCGTCAACAACGCCGGCATCACCCGGGACGGATTGTTGTTGCGCATGAAGAATGAGGATTGGGACGCTGTGCTCGATACCAACCTCAAAGGGGCGTTCATGTGCACCCGGGCCGCCGCCAAAATCATGAGCAAGCAGAAATTCGGTCGTATCGTCAATATCTCTTCCGTGGTGGGAGAGATGGGCAATCCCGGGCAGGCTAATTATTGCGCCAGCAAAGCGGGATTGATCGGGTTGACCAAATCCGTGGCGCGTGAACTTGCTCGGCGCAATGTAACGGTTAACGCCGTGACGCCGGGTTTTATTCTCACGGACATGACGGAGGAGTTGCCCGAGAAAACCAGGGTGGAACTCAGCGCGATGATTCCCCTGGGTCGCCTGGGGGAAGCCTCCGAAGTCGCTCACGCAGTACTTTTTTTGAGCTCTGACCAGGCCGGGTACATTACCGGCCAGGTTCTTGGCGTCAATGGTGGCATGTATATGTAACACAAACTTTTCGAGCGATCAGCCGATCGACTGGACAAATGACCAAGGAGGTTAAGAAAATGGCTTCTGTTGAAGAACGAGTGAAGCAAATTGTAGCAGAGCAGTTGGGCGTTGATGAGGATCAGGTGACATCCGAAGCTTCCTTTATGGAAGACCTCGGTGCCGACTCCCTCGATACTGTTGAACTGGTCATGGCGCTTGAGGAGGAATTCGATATCGAAATCTCTGACGAAGACGCCGAAAAAATTCAGACCGTGCAGGACGCCATCGATTATATCAGCGAGCATTCCTGACAAAGAGGGGAGGGGTTGCGACTCCTCCCCTTTTCCCGCAAACTCGGATCTTGTTCGTAGAGTGTTGCTTGTCTTTACGACGGAGCCAGCCTCGACATTCAGCTTTTGACGGAGGACTCCCATCACCATGCGCAGAGTCGTTGTCACCGGTATCGGTATTGTCTCCCCGCTTGGAACCGGCATCGAAAAAAACTGGCAGGCACTTGCCGAAGGACGCTCAGGCATCGACCGGATCACCCGATTCGATGCAAGCGAGTTGCCGACGCAGATTGCCGGAGAAGTCCGCGACTTCAACCCGGAAGATTACATTGAGAAAAAAGAGATCAAAAAAATGGATCTCTTCATTCAATATGCCGTGGGTGCCGCCGATATGGCCCTGCGGGATTCGGGACTGGAAATCACCGAGGAAAATGCTGAGCGGGTAGGGGTGGTTGTCGGTGCCGGCCTTGGCGGATTGCCGACGATAGAGAAATATCATCAGGCGATGCTGGAAGGCGGATATCGCAAGATTACGCCCTTTTTCATCCCCATGCTCATCATCAATCTTGCGCCGGGTCACATCTCCATCCGTTTTGGCGCCAAAGGCCCCAACGTTTCGTCGGTTTCCGCGTGTGCGACAGGTACCCATTCCATTGGTGACGCCTATCACATGATCGCACGCGGAGATGCCGACGCTATGTTCGCCGGAGGGTCGGAGTCTACGATTACGCCTCTGGGGATCGCCGGATTCAACGTAATGAAAGCTCTTTCCACGCGCAACGACGATCCCGCAGCCGCCAGCCGCCCCTTCGAAAAGAGTCGCGACGGCTTTGTTATGGCCGAAGGTGCCGGGATCGTTATTCTCGAAGAACTCGAGAGCGCACAACGTCGCGGAGCCAAAATTTATGCCGAGGTCTGCGGTTATGGTCTTACGGGTGACGCTTATCACCTGACCGCCCCCGCGCCTGGGGGTGAGGGCGCCGCGCGCTGCATGCGCATGGCCATGCGTGGAGCCGGGGTCAACCCCGATCAAGTCGATTACATTAATGCCCACGGAACCTCGACGCCCTTCAATGATCTCTACGAGACCCTCGCCATCAAGGCTGTACTCGGAGACCATGCGGCTAAAACCGCGGTCAGTTCCACCAAAAGCATGACAGGCCACGCTTTGGGCGCCGCGGGGGGGGTAGAGGCTGTTTTTACCCTGCTCGCCATGGAGCGTGGTTTCATTCCTCCCACTATTAATTATGATGAGCCGGACCCTGAATGTGATCTCGACTACGTGCCCAACCAGGCGCGGGAAGCCGATGTTCGCGTGGCGATGAGTAATTCCTTCGGCTTTGGCGGCACCAACGCCACCCTGTTGTTCAAGAAAATTTAAGGTTTAATATGTCTGAAGTGATCGTCATAGGCAGTGATCATGGTGGTCTGGCTCTCAAGGAGGCAGTCATCGGCTTTCTTGAGATGCAGGGATTCAAGGTCGACGACGTCGGCACCAGCAATCAGGAATCCGTCGATTATCCTGATTTTGGCGAAAAGGTGGCGCGCCTGGTCTCCCGTGGAGAGGTTTCGCGTGGGATCTTGATCTGCGGTACAGGGATCGGCATGTCCATCGTCGCCAACAAATTTCCAGGTGTTCGCGCCGCCTTGGCCACCGACGAGTTTATGGCGCGCATGGCTAAGGAACACAACAACGCCAACATTGTTGTCCTTGGCGGGCGGGTGATCACGCCTGAGTCGGCGCAGCGCATGGTGGCCGCTTGGCTTGAAGCTGCTTATGAGGGCGGACGCCATCAGCAGCGCCTCGATAAAATTACCCGCATAGAGCAAGAGGTCGCGGGCCTGGGATCCTGACAATAAACATACAGTCCGGTTGACACGGGCAGGCAAACGCCTGCCCGTTCGTGTTGAAGACCGAATACTCATTGAGCGGAGATTGGATTCATGTCACAGAAGCTTGCCCAGTTTGATCCTGAAATCGCCCAGACTATTGAAGAGGAAACCCTTCGCCAGGAATCCAGTCTGGAGTTGATTGCCTCGGAAAATTTTGTCAGCGAAGAGGTTCTGGAGGCCCAAGGCTCGGTATTGACCAATAAGTACGCCGAAGGTTATCCCGGAAAGCGCTACTACGGCGGGTGCGAATTTGTCGATAAAGCCGAGCAGCTCGCCATTGATCGCGCTTGCGCTTTGTTCGGTGCTGAGCACGCCAACGTGCAGCCCCACTCTGGTTCCCAGGCCAATATGGCGGTTTATTTCGCCGTCTGCCAACCCGGCGATACCATTCTCGGCATGAACCTCGCCCATGGCGGCCATCTCACTCATGGGTCTCCGGTTAATTTTTCCGGAAAATTGTTCAATGTGGTCCCCTACGGCGTGCGCGCCGAAACCGGTCTCATCGATTATGACGAGGTTGCCCAACTGGCGCGGGAACACCGTCCCAAACTGCTGGTGGTCGGCGCCAGCGCTTATCCGCGCACTATCGATTTCGCCGCTTTTCGTCGCATCGCCGACGAAATTGGCGTGCCGATCATGGTTGACATGGCGCATATTGCCGGGCTCGTTGCCGCGGGTGAGCACCCCAGTCCGGTGCCCTACGCGGAATTTGTCACCACCACGACCCACAAGACGCTGCGTGGACCGCGCGGTGGCATGATTCTGTGTCGCGAAGAGTTTGCAAAGAAGCTCAACAGCAACATTTTCCCCGGGATTCAAGGCGGTCCTTTGATGCACGTCATCGCCGCTAAAGCCGTCGCCCTGAAAGAGGCCCAGTCTGCCGAATTCAAAACCTATGCGGGTCAGGTCGTGAAAAACGCCAAGGCGCTTGCCCAGGCGCTGCTTGAGCGCGGCTTTAAACTCGTTTCCGGAGGAACCGACAACCATCTCATGCTGGTTGACTTTTCCGGGACGGAGTTGACCGGCAAGGTGGCTGAAGAGACTTTGGAGAAGGCCGGCATCACGGTTAATAAAAACGCGGTTCCTTTTGATACTCGCTCGCCTTTTGTGACCAGCGGCATTCGTATCGGTACTCCTGCAACCACGACCCGCGGCCTGCGCGAAGAGCAGATGCAGTACATTGCCGCCTGGATCGGACGTGCTCTTGATAATGTGGGGAACGATGCCGAACTGCAGGCCATCCGCGGTGAAGTCCAGGACCTCTGCCGCCAATTTCCTCTTTATGCCCATCGGCTGAATTGACAGGCTGTCCTATGCCGCAACGCCCCAGTTGGCCGGAATATTTCATGGACATCACCCGCCTGGTGGCCAAGCGTTCAACCTGCTTGCGCCGCCAGGTCGGGGCGGTGATCGTGAAGGACAAGAACATTCTGGCCACCGGTTACAACGGGACGCCGTCAGGCATCACCCACTGCGCTGAGA
Organism: Geoalkalibacter ferrihydriticus DSM 17813; assembly: GCF_000820505.1. Classification (NCBI taxonomy): domain Bacteria; kingdom Pseudomonadati; phylum Thermodesulfobacteriota; class Desulfuromonadia; order Desulfuromonadales; family Geoalkalibacteraceae; genus Geoalkalibacter; species Geoalkalibacter ferrihydriticus. Next base: position 242,064 of record NZ_JWJD01000001.1, read on the forward strand.
CAGGGTGTTTACGGCAGAAGATGCAGGTTCCCTCGGGCGAACGCCATGAACTCTGTCGCGGCCTGCATGCCGAGCAGAACGCCATCATTCAGGCGGCCAAGCATGGCATCAATATCGCCGGCGGAACCCTTTATTGCACCAATACCCCCTGTATTATCTGCACGAAAATGATTATCAATGCCGGACTGACTCAGGTTGTCTATGCCGATGGTTATCCAGACCGGCTTTCCCTGGATATGCTGGCCGAGGCAGGTGTTGATACACGGGCATTCTCTGAAATTGCGGGCGGCGAAAAGGAGTGCGCGACATGAAATGTCCTTTCTGTGCATTTGTCGACACCAAAGTCATCGATTCCCGTTTGGGCAAAGAGGGCAATAATATTCGTCGACGCCGTGAATGCATTCAGTGCGAGCGTCGTTTTACCACCTACGAGCGGGTGGAAGAAATTCTGCCTCTTGTGATCAAGAAGGATGGGCGGCGCGAACCCTTTGACCGCATGAAAATTTTCGTCGGCATGCAGAAGGCCTGTGAAAAACGTCCTGTCTCCATCGAAACCATTGAAAAGATGGTTGATCAGTTAGAGCGCCAATTGCAGGAAAGTGGAGAAAAGGAGATTGTCGCCAGTCGCATCGGTGAGGCGGTGATGGACGCACTTCATCGTGTCGACGAAGTTGCTTATGTTCGCTTTGCCTCGGTCTACCGGCAATTCAAAGACATCAACGAGTTTATGGACGAACTCAAGGATCTGCTGGCGCGCGGCGAGGTCTGAATTCTCAACCTGATCGCACCCGCGCTGCTTGCGGTTGCTTTCCTACGATGCTTTCCACGGCTGTCAAGGCTGCCTTTTTCTAAAATGTCAAATGTCGACCAATACATGCAGCGTGCTTTGGATCTGGCCCGCAGGGCTGAGGGCCGAACTCGCCCAAATCCCCCGGTGGGAGCATTGGTTGTTTGGCAGGGCCAGGTCATCGGTGAGGGCTTTCATTTGCGCGCCGGGGAGGCCCATGCCGAAATCCATGCCTTGCACCAGGCTGCTGAGCGTACCAATGGCGCCGACCTTTACGTAACCCTGGAACCCTGTTCTCATCAGGGACGCACCGGCCCCTGCGTCGAAGCGGTCATTTCCGCCGGCATCCGTCGTGTCTTTATCGGCTGCCGCGATCCCAATCCTCAGGTTGCCGGGCGCGGTGTGACACGCTTGCAGCAAGCCGGCATTGAGGTCATTGAAGGCGTATTGGAAAACGAATGTCGATGGCTGATCGGCCCTTTCGCCCGCCATATCACCACGGGCTTGCCCCTGGTCATCCTTAAAGCGGCGATTTCCCTTGACGGTCGCACCGCCACGGCCGGCGGCGATTCTCAATGGATCAGCAACGAGGCGAGTCGTGCCCAGGTGCATGAAATCCGCAATCGCGTCGACGCCATCATGGTCGGGGTCGGCACCGTTGAGCGCGACGATCCCAGCCTGACAACGCGACTCGCCGGCCAGGACGGCCGCGATGCAGTCCGGGTGGTGGTCGACAGTTGCTTGCGCTTACCTGAAAACGCTAGACTTCTGCATCTCACCTCCGCCGCGCCGACGGTCATTGCCACAACCAATCAGGCACCTTATGGAAAGATCCGCAGGCTGCGCGATGCGGGTGTTCGTGTTCTGGTTTTGCCCGAGCGCGAGGGTCGCGTTGACCTGCATGCCTTGCTCGCAGCGCTTGGCGGGATGGATCTGCAAAGCATTCTACTCGAAGGCGGCGCAACGCTTAATGGTGAATTCTTGCGCTCCCGGCTTATTGATCGGGTGATGCTGTTCATCGCTCCGCGCCTCATCGGCGGCGACGGTAAAGGGTTGTTTGCCGGCGCCGGAGCGCCTTTGTTGAGCGCGGCGGCGTCAATCACCAACTTGCGGGTAGGCCGCTTCGGCGACGATATCTTCTACGAAGGGCAGGTTAGTTATGTTCACGGGGCTGATTGAAGGGCTGGGCACCTTGCAGGAAGTTCGGCAGGGAAGGGATGGTTGCCGGCTGACCCTGGGCACCTGCCCACCGTTTGCTGATTTCACTCATGGCGAAAGCATTGCCGTCAATGGTGTCTGCCTGACTGTGGAGGCTTTTGGATCTGACTTCTTTCAGGCCGATGTTTCGCCTCAAACTCTGGCATCGTCGACCCTGGGCGAGCTGAGGTGCGGGATCAGGGTCAATCTGGAACGTGCTTTACGTCTCGGTGATCGTCTCGGCGGACACCTGGTGACCGGGCATGTTGATGGGGTCGGAATGATTATCAAACGCGAATCACGCGGCAATTCCGTTCTGTTTACCGTTCAACCCCCGGCGCACTTGCTTCGTTACCTGGTGCCCAAGGGATCAGTAGCTCTTGATGGCATCAGCCTGACAATCAGTGGCCTCACAGAAACCAGCTTCTCTCTGACCATCATTCCCCACAGTTTGGGTCAAACCAATCTCGCAGAACTCAATGTCGGGGCACGGGTTAATCTTGAAACCGACATCCTCGGCAAGTACGTGGAGCGGCTATTAAGTCGCCACGGCGACCAAGAAGGGAGCCGTCGTATCGACCTTGAATTTCTTGCCAGGAACGGGTATCTGTGACATAGTTATCAGCTTTGAGAGAGGATATGTGAGTCATGCCGATTGCCAGAGTTGAAGAAGCACTCAAGGACATTCGCCAGGGGAAAATGGTGATCCTGGTCGATGATGAAGACCGGGAGAATGAAGGTGATTTGGCCATGGCCGCCGAAATGGTCACGCCTGAGGCCATCAATTTCATGGCTCGCGAAGGACGGGGGCTGATCTGTCTCTCACTGACCGAAGAGCGCGCCGATCACCTCGAATTGCCGCTGATGGTGCGTGATAACAGCAGCTCCTTCGGCACCGCCTTTACCGTTTCCATCGAGGCGCGCAAAGGCGTGACCACCGGCATTTCCGCGGCCGACAGGGCGCAAACCATCAAGGTGGCCATCGCCGACGAAAGCACTGCTCTAGATCTGGCGCGGCCCGGTCATGTATTCCCCTTGCGTGCCAAGAAGGGCGGCGTACTGGTACGCGCCGGCCAGACGGAAGGCTCCGTTGATCTGGCGCGCCTGGCCGGTCTCAAGCCTGCCGGCGTTATCTGCGAAGTCATGAACGATGACGGAACCATGGCGCGTATGCCCGATCTGCTCAAGTTTGCCGAGCGTCATGGCCTGAAAATTGTATCCGTTGCGGACTTGGTGGCCTATCGCATGCGCAAAGAACGCTTGGTACGGCTTGCCGCTGAAACAGTTCTGCCGACGCCTTTTGGTGGAGAATTTCGGGCCCTCATCTTTGAGAACGAAGTCGATCAGGCACAACACCTGGCGTTGGTCAAAGGAGAAATTCTTCCCGACTCACCCGTTCTGGTGCGGGTTCATTCCGAATGCCTGACCGGAGATGTCTTCGGTTCTCTGCGCTGCGATTGCGGCGATCAGTTGCACAGCGCCATGGAGCAGATCGCGCGCGCCGGGAACGGAGTGGTCCTCTACATGCGCCAGGAAGGTCGCGGGATTGGCCTGGTCAATAAGATTAAAGCCTATGCTTTGCAGGACGACGGGCACGACACCGTTGAAGCGAACGAAGTTCTCGGTTTTAAAGCTGATTTACGTGATTACGGGATTGGTGCTCAGATTCTGGCAGATCTCGGGATTCGCCAAATTCGCCTGCTGACCAACAATCCGAAGAAAATTATCGGGCTTGAGGGTTATGGCCTGGAGATCGTTGAGCGTGTTGCGATTGAAATTGTCCCAAATCGTTCCAATCTGAAGTACTTACGCACCAAACGGGAAAAAATGGGGCATCTGCTGGAAAATATTTAAAATTGTTTGGGGCAAGGAGAAGGACTCTATGGCGAAAACCATCGAAGGCAAACTGGATGCGACTGGATTGAGATTCGGTCTGATCGTCGGCAGATTCAACAGCTTCATCTCTGAACGGCTGCTGGAAGGGGCACAGGACGCCCTCATACGCCATGGGGCACAGGACGCGGATCTTGAAATCATTCGTGTGCCTGGTGCTTTTGAAATCCCCCTTGTCGCGCAAAAAGCCGCCGGCAGTGGGCGCTATGACGCGCTTATCTGTCTGGGTGCCGTGATTCGCGGATCCACTCCGCATTTTGATTATGTCAGCGCTGAAGTTTCCAAAGGGATCGCCCATGTCAGCCTCGATAGCGGACTGCCGATTTCCTTTGGCGTCCTTACCACGGACAATCTTGAGCAGGCCATCGAGAGGGCCGGCACCAAAGCCGGCAACAAAGGCTTTGAAGCGGCCGTTGGCGCGATAGAAATGGCCAATCTTCTGAAGAATTTTTAAACCTGTTTTTTCGTTGCGGGCCAAAAGGTCGAGCGAAGAATTAGATTCCCGAGGTTTTTCTTGTCACAATGTCGAGCAATTCTTTGAAAAGTACCGGTCTAAAAGCTGCTCAAACGTCAGGCCGAGACACCACCGGCCGGCGCGGAGCCCGTCGTCAGGCGCGGGAACTGGCCCTCAAGGTGATTTACAGTTTGCGGGACCAGGAACCTGATATCCGTTTGGTTCTGGATCGTTTCTGGGGCAATTTCCGGTTTTCCGAAGATGTTCTCGGAGATCCTCTTGAGGATGTTTCTCAAAAGATGTCTCCCGATGTCCTGAGCTTTGCCGAAACTCTGGTGCGCGGTGTTCACGCAAATCTTGAAGCCATCGATCGTGTACTCAAGGAATATTCCACCAATTGGACCCTGGGTCGCATGGCACGGGTTGATCTGGCGATTCTGCGCCTTGCTGCCTATGAGCTGCTTTACTGCCCTTCGGTGCCGAACAGTGTCATCATCAATGAGGCCATAGAAATAGGCAAACGCTTCGGATCCCAGGAAACACCGTCTTTTGTCAACGGTATCCTCGACCAGATCTCCCGCAAATATGGGCAATGATGCGGTTAAGTCAACAAGCAGATCTCTCTTTTGAGCGTCTTGACGCTCAAGTGCTGGTGGCCCCATTTTTTCTTGAAGAAAATCCCCTGTGTGGTGTTTGCGCGCTTCTCGACCAACACCTTGGCGGGATGCTGACCGATTTGCTGCCGGCTGGTCGGGTGAGCGGACGATTCGGCGAATATGTTCTGGCGGCCGGACGCTGCAAGCTTCACGCACCCTGGATATTGTTCGTCGGTGCCGGCGCCCGGGCAGATTTTCATAAAAGCTCCTGCGCTGAGTTGTTTGACGATGTTTTGCGGATCTGTCGCCTGGCCGGTTTTTTTCAAGTAGGTCTTTGTTTTGATCCTACCCAGGATATTACCCCGGAGTTTCTGGAGGCACAGGTACAGAAGCAATGCCGGGATCCAGGCGGAAAAGAAATCACCTGTTGCATCGCCTATGATTCAGCGACGCTCGCTGAAAAAAATTGAATCTTTAATCAAATCACCAGGAGCAGCCAAGCTATGAAAGAAATCAAGGCAGGGCTCATCGGTCTTGGTACCATCGGTACCGGGGTGGTGAAGGTCTTTCAAAAAAACGCCGAACTCATGGAAAAGCGCCTTGGCGCAAGGTTGCGACTGGTTAAAATCGCCGACCTGGACATCACCACCGATCGAGGGATTTCTCTTGATCCGGCTTTGTTGACGACGGATGCCTATGCGGTGATTCGTGATCCGGATATCAAAATCATAATCGAGTTGATCGGTGGCTACGAGCCGGCTCGCACTTTCGTCCTTGAGGCCATAGCGCAGGGCAAGCACGTCATTACCGCCAACAAAGCTCTGCTCGCACTCCACGGTGACGAAATTCTTGCCGCAGCCGAGAAGCAGGGGGTCAGCGTCATGTTTGAGGCGGCCGTGGCGGGGGGCATCCCGGTCATCTCGGCCATCAAAGAAAGCCTGTGCGCCAACCGCTTTCGCAGCGTTCTCGGGATACTCAACGGGACCTGCAACTACATTTTGAGCCGAATGAGTCGCGAAGGGCAGGAGTTTGAGACAGTTCTCAAAGATGCACAGACCCAGGGCTACGCCGAAGCCGACCCGACCTTTGACATCGAAGGGGTCGATACATCTCATAAGCTTGCGATTTTGATTTCCCTGTGCTTTGGAACGCGTGTCGATTTCAAAAGTATCTATACCGAGGGAATTTCGAATATCTCGGCTCTGGATCTGCAGTTTGCCAAGCAGTTTGGTTACGAAATAAAATTGCTTGCCATCGGCAAGTTGGGCTATGGCAAGGTTGAAGCGCGGGTGCATCCGACCATGATACCCATAAGCCATCCGCTGGCGGATGTCGGTGGCGTATTCAATGCCGTGCGCCTGCAGGGTGATTTTGTCGGACCGGTTATGCTCCATGGGCAGGGCGCGGGCATGGATGCCACTGCCAGTGCGGTGATGGGCGATGCCATGGCGGTAACGCGCGATCTTTTGCGCAAAGGCCCCCTGAGAACACCTTCCATGGGCTGTGCTGTGGCAGTGCGAGCTGATTTGCCGGTGCGGCCCATGGAGGAACTCGTCGGTCACTATTATCTGCGCGTCGGTGTCCTGGATCGCCCCGGCGTTCTGGCGCAGATTGCCGGCATTCTCGGCAACCACGACATCAGCATCGCATCCATGATGCAGCCTGAGCGCCAGATCGGAGGCGCGGTCCCCATCGTGATCATGACCCATGACGCGGGCGAGGCGAATGTTCGTGCCGCTTTAGCAGAGATCGACCAACTGGAACTGGTGCGGGAAAAAAGTCACCTTATTCGTATCGAAAACGATCTTGCCTGAATGTTTCGTCGCGACATGAAAAATGCTTGCTCGTTCAACAAAGGGCTTGACATCATTTAAAGTATTCTGTTAAAAGTTACCGGCATTGCGGATGGAGGCACGTAGCTCAGTGGGAGAGCACTACCTTGACACGGTAGGGGTCGGCGGTTCAATCCCGCCCGTGCCTACCAATTGCAATCACCCGCAATCATGTTTCCTTGAGGCATCTTCGGATGCCTCTTTTTATTCGCGGAGTAGGTCATGAGCAAGGTGCAGATAGAACTTCCGGACGGATCAATGAAAGATTTTCCGGCCGGCACCACAGCTCTGGACGTCGCTCGCGCCATCGGTGAACGGCTGGCTCGCCAAGCGGTCGCGGCCCGGGTTGACGGAGAGTTGGTCGACATCCAAACCCCTTTGCTGCAGGATTGCCGCCTTGAACTGCTCACCCTGAGCAGCGCCGAAGGCCTTGATGTTTATCGCCATTCTACTGCCCATCTTATGGCTCATGCCGTCAAGGCTCTTTTCGGGCAGGACGTCCAGGTGACTATCGGTCCCGCCATCGAAAACGGCTTCTACTACGATTTTTACAGCGACACCCATAAGTTTACCCCGGAAGAATTCGCCGCCATCGAAAATAAAATGGCTGAATTGGCTGCCGCGGACCTTCCCATACGGCGCGAAGAGATGACGCGTGAAAGCGCCATCCAACTATTTCGCGAGATGGGGGAGACTTACAAGGTCGAGCTGATCGAGGACCTGCCCAATGAGACGGTCTCACTTTACCGTCAGGGCGATTTTGTTGATTTGTGCCGCGGCCCGCATCTTCCTTCCACGGGGCTCATCAAGGCGTTTAAACTTACCAGCGTGGCCGGAGCCTATTGGCGCGGCGACGAGAACAAGGCGATGCTGCAACGCCTTTATGCAACCAGCTTTCCAGATCGCAAAGAACTCAAAGCATATCTGCATCGTCTCGAAGAAGCCCGCAAACGCGATCATCGCAAGCTTGGTCGTGAGCTCGATCTTTTCTCCTTCAGCGAGGAGGCGGGTGCCGGCCTGGTGATCTGGCATCCCAAGGGCGCGTTGCTGCGCACTGTTCTGGAAGATTTTGAGCGCCGCGAACACCTCCGGCGCGGCTACGATATTGTCATGGGTCCGCAGCTTTTGCGTACCGATCTTTGGAAAACCTCGGGGCATTACGACAATTATCGCGAGAACATGTATTTCACTGATGTGGAGGAGCAGAGTTACGGCATTAAGCCGATGAACTGCTTGTCCCACATGCTTATCTATAAATCGCATATCCGCTCTTATCGCGACCTTCCATTGCGTTTCTTTGAATTGGGCACGGTGCATCGGCACGAAAAATCGGGCGTTCTGCATGGCTTGACGCGGGTACGCGGTTTTACGCAGGACGACGCGCATATTCTCTGCACCCCCGAGCAGCTTGACAGCGAAATTAAGGGCGTTCTGCAATTTGTGCGCGATGTTATGGATATTTTCGGTTTCGAGTACGAACTGGAAATTTCCACGCGTCCCGAAAAGTCTATCGGTGCTGAAGAGGATTGGGAGCGCGCCACCCAAGCTCTGATGAGTGCTCTAAAGGACACTGGGTTGCCCTTTGAGGTCAACGAGGGCGACGGTGCCTTCTATGGCCCGAAGATCGATATCAAGCTCAAGGATGCCCTTGACAGGCGGTGGCAGTGTGCTACAATCCAGTGCGATTTTACCCTGCCCGAGCGATTCGATCTGACCTATGTGGGAAATGATGGCGAGAAGCACCGCCCGGTTATGGTGCATCGTGTCATTCTCGGCTCCATCGAGCGGTTTATCGGCATTCTGATTGAACATTACGCCGGCAACTTCCCTTTGTGGATTTCTCCGGTACAGGCCGTTGTGCTGAATGTGACGGATAATCAGGCTGCCTATGCCGAGCAGGTGTTTAACGATCTGCGCTCCGCCGGTGTGCGAGTCCGTAAGGATTTGCGCAACGAAAAGCTAGGTTTTAAGATTCGCGAAGCGCAGGTTGAGAAAATTCCATATATGCTGGTAATCGGCGACAAAGAGATGGAGCAGGGGAGTGTTGCTCCACGGCACAGGTCCGGCAAAATGCTGGATTCCATGACTCCCGCGGAGTTTGCCGACTTTGTCCGGGATGAGTGTAAACAATATCACTAGGAGGTCGCATCATAGCTAAGCCAGAAACCAATATCAATCGCGCCATTCGAGCCAGGGAGGTTCGGGTTATCGATGATGAATCCCAGCAGCTTGGGGTCATGACTTTGAGTGATGCTCTGGCTGCAGCCCAGGAGCGGGGACTCGACCTGGTTGAAGTCTCGCCCAATGCGAACCCGCCCGTTTGCCGGATCATGGACTTTGGTAAGTTCAAGTACCAGCAGAGCAAGAAGGCAGCCGAGGCCAAGAAGAAAATGGCCCGCGTTGAGTTGAAAGAAGTAAAGATGCGCCCCAAGACGGAGGAGCACGACTTTCAGGTCAAGTTACGCAACGCGCGACGCTTTCTTGAAGAGGGCAACAAAGTCAAATTTACCATCATGTTTCGTGGACGTGAGGTCACTCACCCCGAACGTGGCCGGATGCTGCTGGAAAAAGCGTCCTTGGAAATAGCGGATATCGGTCAGGTTGAAGGACGTCCCAATCTGCAAGGGCGCTTCATGTCCATGATCGTTTCGCCGACAAAAAAATCCTAAAATTCTCATTTTTTTTGCAAGGAGTTTGTCTGATGCCCAAAATCAAAACCAATCGTGGAGCCGCTAAGCGCTTCAGCAAGACCGGCAGTGGCAAGATTCGTCGCAATAGAGCTTTTCGGCGGCATATCCTGACCAGTAAAAGCACCAAACGCAAACGCAATCTGCGTGGTGGAGCGATTGTCGACAGTCGTGACCATGCCAATATCAGCCGCCTAATTCCTTATCTCTGATTGGCAGATACTGCCTATCGGCTTAAAATCCGAGAACTGAGGGGTTCATGTCTCCCCCTTCAGATCCGGTAGCGGCTTCGGCCGCTTATTTTTTTCCAGAAGGAGCAACATCATGCCGAGAGTCAAAAGAGGATTCAAAGCGAGACGCAGAAGAAACAAGGTTCTGAAACTGGCCAAAGGTTACCGGGGCGCGCGCAGCAAGTTGTTCCGCAGTGCAACCGAAGCCGTTGACCGGGCGCTCAACTATGCCTTCCGTGACCGCAGGGTGCGCAAACGTGATTTTCGCGCTCTGTGGATTGCGCGTATCAATGCAGCATCGCGCGACAACGGATTGTCCTATAGTCGCCTGGTGCATGGGTTGAAGAAGGCGGAAGTCGGACTCGATCGGAAAATTCTGGCGCAACTTGCGGTAGAAGATCCGACAGGCTTCAGCCGGGTGGTCGAGCAAGCAAAAGCTCAACTGCAGTAAATCAAGCCGCAAAGAAAAAAAAGAGATGGGGGCTCCTCATCTCTTTTTTTTCATATTCAGCTTAGGTGGTCTTTGGTGGAAGCCGGCTTTTGGGGCTTCCATCCTTTTTCATGGACAGCGGTGCGCACGACCTTCGTTTGTCCTGTAACCAAAGTATGTTTTATTAAGTGGTTGGATGGGGATCATGAAGGAAAAACTTGAGGCAATCGCCGCCGATGGGCGGCAGGCGTTGCAAAGCGCCGCCACCGAGAACGACCTGCAACAGGCGCGGGTGCGCTATCTCGGCAAGAAGGGCGAATTGACCACCCTCATGAAGGGGCTGGGTTCCGTTTCAGCCGAAGAGCGTCCTGGACTCGGTGCCTTGCTCAATCAGCTTAAAGACCAGTTGGAAGAGATTTTCCAAGCACGCCTCGCAATCGTGCGCGATGAGGAAATCCGACTTCGCCTGGAACGGGAGCGGGTCGATGTAACCTTGCCCGGCCGCGTTCGCTTCACCGGCAGCAAGCATCCTATCACTCTGGTGATGGAAGAAATCTGCTCCATATTTACGGCCTTGGGGTTCGGCATCGCCGAAGGCCCTGAAGTGGAAAAGGATTTCTATAATTTTGAAGCTCTCAACTTTCCCAAAGATCACCCTGCGCGGGACATGCAGGATACCTTTTTTGTTTCCGAAGATGTGCTGCTGCGCACCCATACTTCGCCGGTGCAGGTACGAACCATGTTGCAGCATGCGCCTCCGGTAAGGGTCATTGCTCCAGGGACTGTGTATCGTCGCGATTCCGACATCACGCATAGCCCTATGTTTCATCAGGTCGAGGGTTTTCTGGTTGACCGCCATGTCACTTTCGGCGACCTCAAGGGTATTCTTACCGCCTTTATCAGTCAGTATTTCGGCAAGAGTATCGGGGTGCGCTTCAGACCTTCCTTTTTCCCCTTCACCGAACCTTCCGCTGAAGTCGATATTCAGTGTGTTATCTGCAAGGGCAGTGGGTGCCGGGTTTGTAAGGGAAGCGGCTGGTTAGAGATCCTGGGCAGCGGCATGATCGATCCTGAAGTGTTCAAATCCGTGAATTATGACCCGGACATCTATTCCGGTTTCGCTTTCGGGATGGGTATCGAGCGCATCGCCATGCTCAAGTACGGGGTCAATGATCTGCGCCTGTTTTTTGAAAACGATGTGCGGTTTTTGCGGCAATTCTGAGCAAAAAAACGTTTAAAGAACAGGTGCTTGGGTTGCACTTTTTGATAAAGGACGTGAAGGGATGATTCTCACCTACAACTGGCTCAAGGAATACGTCGACTGCGATTTGTCTCCCGAAGAATTGGCTCACCGCCTGACGATGACCGGGTTGGAAGTCGATAGCATGGAGAAGATCGGCGAGGGGCTGGACACGGTCATTGTCGCGCGCTTGCAGGAGGTCGCTGCGCATCCTGATGCCGACCGCTTGACGGTTTGCCGTGTCGATACGGGTGCCGATGTCGTTCAGGTGGTGTGTGGCGCCAAGAACCACAAAACCGGCGACCTGGTCGCTCTGGCCCAAGTCGGAACGGTTCTGCCCGGTGATTTCAAAATCAAGAAATCGAAAATTCGCGGGCAGGAATCCTATGGCATGCTCTGTTCGGAAAAGGAGCTGGGTTTAGCCGAAGACGCCGAAGGTATCCTCATCTTGCCGGCTGATTTGATTCCCGGCACCCCTGTTTTCGACGCCCTTGGTCTCAAAGACGTGCGGTTTGAGTTGGGACTAACGCCCAATCGCGCCGACTGTCTAAGCGTGGTTGGGGTTGCGCGGGAAGTTGCTGCGTTGACCGGTAAATCCCTGCGATTGCCACAACCGCTGATTGTCGAGGATGATGCACCGATCACCGAGCAGACTTCCGTGACAATTGAGGAACCCGGCATGTGTCCGCGTTATGCCGCCCGTCTGATTCGCGGGGTCCAGATCGGCCCTTCGCCTCAGTGGATCGTGCGTCGCCTGGAATCCATCGGTCTGCGGTCCATCAATAACGTTGTCGATGTCACTAACTTTGTGTTGATGGAACTTGGCCACCCGCTTCACGCCTTTGATTTCAGTCTGCTGCGGGGTGGCCGCATTCTTGTTCGCCGCGCCGGAGATGGCGAAAAATTCATGACGCTCGACAGCCAGGAGCGCACTCTCAACAGTGGGGATCTCACCATTTGTGACGCACAGGGCCCGGTGGCCCTGGCCGGCATCATGGGTGGCGAAAACTCAGAAATTCGTCCCGACACCGTCGATATTCTACTGGAAAGTGCCTTTTTTAATCCTCCGACTATCCGCCGTACCAGTAAGCGGCTGGGCCTGCACAGCGAATCCTCGCATCGCTTCGAGCGTGGCGCGGATGTGGATATGGTGCCGCGCGCCCTGGACCGCGCAGCGGCTCTGATTGTCGAAGTCGCTGGCGGTACCCTCGCTAAAGGGGCGATTGATTGCTATCCGCAGCCCATTGCACCCCGCAAACTCAGCATCTCCGCAGAAAAAACCAGCCGTTTGCTGGGCATTGATATTGATATTTTCGAAATTCAAAGCTTGCTTCGCTCCATCGCTCTGGCGGCCGAGTTGGCCGCCGATCGCAAGGAAGACGTGCTGTACGTCGAGGTTCCCACTTTCCGCCCGGACCTGGAGCGCGAGGTGGATCTCATCGAAGAGGTGGCGCGCCTCAAAGGCTATGAGCATATTCCGACCACCATGCCTCAAGGCCGCATCCTTTGTCAGCGTGAACCCGAACTGCGCAGCCTTGAGCGGCGGTTGCGCGATACGATGGTAGCTTGCGGCTTCAACGAAGTGATTAATTATTCGTTCAACAGCCCGACTTTACTCGACCGCTTGGGACTCGCCGGGGACGATGGCCGTCGTCACCAGGTGCGCTTGCTAAATCCGCTCAACGAGGAGCAGTCCGTTTTACGCACCACTTTGGTGCCGAGCCTGCTGCAGACGGTTGCACAGAACCTTGCCCATCGCAGCGCCGCGGATTTGCGGCTGTTTGAGTTGCGGCCTGTTTTTTTGCCCCGTGAGAATGAGGACCTGCCGGAGGAAAACCCGCGGCTGACCGCTCTTATGTGTGGCCGGCGCAGTCCTCTTGGCTGGTCCCAGAGTGGTGAGACCGTCGACTTTTTCGATATCAAGGGCGTTGTGGAAGAACTTCTGGGACACTTGCGCCTGCAAAATCTTTCCTGGCGCAGCGAGGTCGGCGAGTCCTTTTATCATCCCGGCAAAAGCTGTGCACTGTACGGCAACGAACAACTGCTTGGCAACTTGGGAGAAATTCATCCCAGGGTTTTGAGCGCCTTCGAAATTGAGCAGGCGGTCTTTCTCTTTGATTTGGATCTGGGGGCTCTTTCTCGATGCGGCCTGGGGCGCACGGAATTCACAGCCCTGTCTCGCTTCCCCGGAGTTTATCGCGACAGTGCCATGTTGTTTGACGAAACCGTTACCGCTCAGCAAATCCTCGATGTCGTGCACTCGGCAAAGGCGCAAGATATGGAAGACGTCGTGCTGTTCGATGTTTACCGAGGCAAGGGGATCGCAGGGGACAAAAAAAGTGTCGCGATTCGCGTCCGCTACCGTTCTGCGGAGAAAACCCTGACTGATGAAGAAATCAGCAAGGCTCATGGGCGAATCATCCGAAGTCTCGAAAATCAGTTAGGTGCTGAAATTCGCTGAAAAAATCGGTTGCGGTGCCTATTGTCCTGTGTTATAAAACCAGCAAATTCAAGGACATGGGTTTTGCGTACTGGAGGTGCTATGACCAAGGCGGATCTGATCGAAAATGTTTATCTGAAAACCGGCTTTTCCAAAAAAGAGTCGGCCGAAATCGTCGAAATGGTCTTTGACCTGATCAAAACGACCCTGGAAAAGGGTGAGAAGATCAAAATCGCCGGGTTCGGTAACTTCGTTGTAAAAGAAAAAGATTCACGGCGAGGTAGAAATCCCCAGACGGGTGATGAGATCGAAATTACTTCGCGGCGCATTCTGACATTTAAGCCCAGTCAGGTTCTGAAGGCGTCGATCAATACCGACTGATGATGCCCCTGTGCTGCCGAGAGGTGCTGCGCTCCGAATGCCATGATCCCCGATAAGCTCTACTTCAAGATCGGTGAAGTCTCCCGGATCACGGGTGTCAAACCCCATGTCCTGCGATACTGGGAATCGGAATTCGGCTCTTTTTCTCCCATAAAGAGTCGTACGCAGCAACGCCTTTATCAGCGCAAGGACATCGAACTGGTGCTGCGCCTCAAGCAACTTCTTTACGAAGAGGGGTTCACCATTGCCGGAGCGCGCAAAAAACTCAGGGAGGAGCGTGCGGAGACAGCGCAACCCTCCCTTGAATTTTTTGCCCCACCGCCTGACCTCCTTTCCGAAATCCGCCAGGATCTTAAGGTCTTGCGTGATTCTTTGTGTTCCCCGAAAATTCCGCGGCGCGATGATTAATCTTCACGCATGGACTGATACGTCTTGTTCATTCTGATTACCAATGATGACGGCATCCACGCCCCCGGCCTCGTCGCCCTGGCGCAGGAATTGAGCGAGCTAGGTCGCATCGTGGTGGTTGCGCCCGATCGGGAACGCAGTGCCACCGGGCATTCCCTGACCCTGCATTCGCCTTTGCGCGCCGAAGAAGTTCGCCCTCACTGGTTCGCCATCGACGGGACTCCGACCGATTGCGTTAATCTCGGAATTCATGGTTTGTTTCGCGAACGTCCCGCCTTGGTTGTTTCCGGCATCAACCGAGGGGCCAACATGGGCGATGATATTACCTATTCGGGAACCGTTGCCGCCGCAATGGAGGCTACCCTGATGGGAGTTCCGGCATTTGCCGTTTCTTTGGCACTGACTCATGGGTGCAGTGAGGATTATCGCCCCGCGGCGCGTATCGCAGCGCGACTTGCCCGCACGCTTATGACTCATGGCCTGCCAACGGACACCTTTTTTAATGTCAATATCCCGCCGGTTGACGACGCACAGATTCAGGGGATTCGTCTGACTCGCCAGGGCAAGCGCATTTATGGTGATCTCGTTATTGAGAATACCGATCCCCGCGGGCGCAAATATTATTGGATCGGTGCCGGAGATCTCGATTTCAAGGATGTCGACGGTACGGATTTTCACGCTGTTCACCGCGGTTATGTTTCGCTGACTCCACTTCATCTGGATCTCACGAATTATCGTTCATTTGATGAATTGTCCCGTTGGGATATTTTTTCTTCCCAATCATAACGTAGGCCTAAGGGTTATTGATGGATTTTGCCATTTCCAGGCGCCGCATGGTCGAGCAGCACATTAAGTCGCGCGGTGTCAAAGACCCGCTGGTGCTTGATGCCATGCTCCAGGTTCCTCGTCATTTGTTTGTGGAACAGGCCCTGGCCGATCAGGCCTATGGCGACTATCCATTGCCCATCGGGCAACGCCAGACCATTTCGCAACCCTACATGGTGGCGGTCATGACGGAGGCCTTACAACTCAAAGGCGGAGAGAAAATTCTGGAAGTCGGCACAGGTTCGGGTTACCAAGCAGCAGTATTAGCGCGCATTGCCGGTCGGGTTTACTCGGTGGAGCGTATTCCCGAACTGGCCCGCCGGGCCCGTCGGATTCTGGATCAGATCGGATGCACCAACGTTAACGTCAAGGTGACTGACGGTACTTTCGGCTGGGAAGAGCAGCAGCCTTTTGATGGAATCATCGTTACCGCAGGCGCGCCCTCCATTCCGCGCAGCTATCTGGATCAACTCGGGCCGGGCGGTCGCCTTGTGATTCCCGTTGGCAGCCTCGGCAGCCAGGTACTGATGCGTGTCACCAAATCCGGAGAAGGGCGTTTTGAAGAAGAGCGTCTTCTCGATTGCAGGTTCGTTCCGCTCATCGGCGGCAACGGCTGGCAGAATGACGGGACTTGATCAATGTTTGGCTTGCGGCGGCTTTACGATTGGGTTCTTTCCTGGGCGCAAACCCCTTATGGCGGCATCGCTCTTTTTTTTCTGGCGTTTGCCGAATCCTCCTTTTTTCCCATCCCTCCTGATGTTCTCCTGATCGCTCTGGCCTTGTCTCTTCCGACTCGCGCTTTTCGCTTTGCCTTCCTGGCAGCCTGCGGATCGGTGCTTGGTGGCCTTTTCGGCTATTTGCTGGGTTTCGGAATGTGGCATGCGCTGGATTCTTTTTTCTATACGTATATTCCCGGCTTTTCGCCGGAGGGTTTTGTTCAGGTTCAGGAACTGTTTGAACGTTACAATTTCTGGGTGGTCTTTTCTGCAGGATTTACCCCCGTTCCTTACAAACTCATTACGGTCGGCGCCGGGGTCTTTCATATCAATGTGCCGATCTTCGTGCTGGCTTCCGTGGTCAGCCGAAGTCTGCGCTTTTTTCTGGTGGCATGGTTTATTTACCGCTTCGGTCCTCCCGTGCGCGTCTTTATTGAGAAATATTTCAACTTTCTGGCATTGGTCTTTTTTATTCTTCTAGTTGCGGGAGTGTGGGTGGTAAAATATCTTGTCTGAAACCGGCCCCGAATCCCATGATTGCCGGGAACGCTTTTTCTGTGCAGATTTGCCGTGCATCAGCCAAGGGACGCAATGGCACGTTTAATCTCCCCTCTTATCAGCTTATTGCTTGCAGCGCTTCTGTGGAGCTGTGCGCCCCATAAGGGTATCTATCACACTGTTGAGCCGGGACAGACTCTTTACCGCATCAGCCGTAGCTATGGCGTGGATGAAAAAAACCTGGCGCGTCTCAACGGCATCGGCGATCCAACCCAACTGCGCGCCGGGCAGCGCATCTTTATCCCCGGCGCCACCCAGGAAAAAAGGGTTGGCACTGCGGTGACCACTGCGCAGAGGCCGGCCCCACCGGCTCGACCCTCAGCGTCTGTTTCTGCTCCCAGGCCCCCACCTGCACCCCCAACAGCCAAACCGCCTCCGACCCGGCAGACTCCGCCTGTGTCTCGCCCGCCCGCGGCCTCCACGGTGGGCAAGGGGCATTTTGCCTGGCCGTTGAAGGGCGAACTCCTGAAAAAATTCGGACAGCAAAGCGGTGGCACCAATCGAGGCATCGAAATAGCCGGTGGCAAGGGCAGTCCCGTGCACTCCGCAGCTTCCGGCCGGGTCATTTACAGTGGGGATGGCATTCGCGGTTATGGCAACTTGATCATTGTTGAGCATGACGACAATTTCTTCACGGTTTATGGTTTCAATGAACGAAATCTGGTTCAGGATGGAACCTTTGTCGGGCGCGGCGAGCATATCGCCGCCGTCGGCACACCGCCCGGGGGAGGTGCTTCGCGTCTTTATTTCGAGGTGCGTCGTGGCAAGGAGACGGTTGATCCCCTTTTTTACTTGCCATAGCACCTCAGCTCTCCTAGACTTTCCGCTGCCTCAAACACATCCGGGAAACCCGACTAAAAGGATCGACAATGAACGACGAGCTGAGCGAACTCGAAGAAGTTGAACTCGAAGAGGAAGAGAGCGACGCGATGGAAGAAGGGCGCAATGACGACGAAGAAGAGGTCGAGGAAGAAAGCGAGGAAGTTGAGGCCAAAAGCGATTTCAGCGACCACTCCGACGACGCAATCAAGCTCTATCTGAAAGAAATTCAGAAAACCAAACTATTGACCGCGGAAGAAGAACGAGAGCTCGCGCGCCGCATTGCCAAGGGCGAAATGGCGGCGCGCGACCGTATGATCGAGTCCAACCTACGCCTGGTGGTTAAAATTGCCAAGCGCTATATGAATCGTGGTCTTCCCTTTCTCGATCTGATCGAAGAAGGCAATATGGGATTGATCAAAGCGGTGGAGCGCTTCAAGCTGAGTAAGGAATGCCGCTTCTCCACTTATGCCACCTGGTGGATCAGGCAGTCCATCGAGCGTGCATTGGTCAATCAGAGCCGCACCATACGGCTTCCCGTGCACGTTTCCGACGATATCAACAAACTCATCAAAATCAGCCGCGAGCTGCAGCAGAAACTCAATCGCGAACCACAGGTCAAAGAGGTTGCCGAAGCCATGGGCGTCGAGCCGGCCTACGTGCGACGACTCATGGTGCTGGTCAAAAAGACTTATTCCATCGAGCATCCCATGGGTGAGAACAGCGATTACAGCCTCATGGACACGATTGAGGACTCTTCGGCCATCGACCCTTCAGGACTGGTTGAGGATCTTGAAAAATTCACACGCGTTCAGGAATGGCTGGCGACCCTGAATGAAAGCGAGCGCGAAATTCTCAGCCTGCGTTTTGGGCTTGAGGACCGCGAACCGCAAACTCTTGATACCATAGGTCGAAAATTCGGCGTTACCCGTGAACGCATTCGTCAGATTGAAGCCAAGAGCCTCGAAAAGCTGCGCAAAATCATGGAAGAGGGTGAAGCGAGCGCCAAGGCCAACAGGGAAGAACATAGCTGAAACCTTCGAACTTTCTATTCCGGAAATTCTGCGTCGGTTTTTTTTCAGGAGTTATGTACCGTGGAAGAACTCAAATCAATCATTCGCGATATTCAGGACTTTCCTAAACAAGGGGTCGTTTTCAAGGACATCACCACGCTTCTCTCGGATGCCAAGAGCTATCACCGCATGGTTGATCTCATTGCCCATCGCTATTTCGGGCAGAATATCGCCCAGGTCGTCGGAGTCGAGGCCCGCGGATTTGTTCTGGGCGCGGCTCTCGCATACAAGCTCGGTGCCGGGGTGACCCTGGTCCGCAAGCCGGGAAAACTGCCTTTTCGCACGCGCAAGAAAAGCTATCAACTGGAATACGGTGAGGATACTCTAGAAATTCACGAAGATGCTTTTCAGCCTGGAACCCGGGTCATTATTGCCGACGATCTGCTCGCCACCGGTGGTACCGTCGCCGCCGTCTATGAGTTGGTGACCAGCCTGGGTGCCGAGATCGTCGAATGTGCCTTCATGACGGAGCTCAAGTTTCTCAACGGCCGCCAGCGTCTACCGGCAGACAAGGTCTTCAGTCTGATGCAGTTTGACTGATGATCGGAAGCCAGGGTTGTTCTCTCTCCATTGTTGGTGTATAAGATTACAGCTTCAGGCCCCGTAGCTCAGCTGGATAGAGCACTCGCCTCCTAAGCGAGGGGTCGTGCGTTCGAATCGCGCCGGGGCCGCCATCAATAAAAACAGGGACTTGTGCCTCCTCGGCGTAAGTCCCTGTTTTTCTTTTTTGGTTCTGCGTAAAACTTTTCGAGCGTTGCGGTTTCACCGTATTTTAGCGGTCAACCTGTTGACAAGGCTGCAAAGGGTCGCAGAGTTTTTGAGGCCATCGACGAAGCGCTGTGGAATGCGGGAGAACCCTGCCTGGGCGCCGACGAGGGCGCCTGTGAGGATAGCGCGGGCTTGATTCTGGCCGCCACCGTTGACGGCGTGGAGAATGGCCAACTCAAAATCCTGCGGGTAACGTGCGGCAAGGTAATAAGCTGCGGGCAGTTGGTGGTAGATGGCGCAGGGCATGCCGTACACGATGGAAACTTTCCAGGCCGGTTCTATGCGGATATCTGAATCCTCGACGGCTGCGGCCATGTAAGATGGCGTCAGCAGGGCGTCGGGAGAAGCGAAACGACCGGCGCGGGGCGGATCAGGATCACCGGGTCGAGGTGGCTCGAGATTGTCACCGGTGACTGCGTGAAAGGGCAATTCGCCGGATTTGACCAAGTCCATAAGCTTCGCCGAGATTTGGTTATCCAGGGCGTACCCCTGGACCAGCAGGCCGAGCACCGCACCATAGGCAACGGTCATTGAGACCACGGTTTCATCGGTTTGGGTGAGAACCGTGTTGCCGGCCACCTTCTGGGCAAGTTGTTTGGGGTGGAGAGCATAACGAATCGCGATGGCAAGAGTGCGCTCTATGGCTTCGGTAGTGTCGGCATGCCCGCCTGTCTGACCCCAGGGCCGTTTCTTTTGTACGCGCCGCCGCCAGGCTTCACGGATGGACTGACTGGTGTAACCGCCCGGTCCACTGACCGGGGTGCCGTCGAGAAGGGGAAAGAGTTCTTCGTCCATGCGGCGGCAAAAATCGGCCTCATCATAATGTCCGCATTCAGCCAACGAGGCAAGCATAAGGGTGAGGATAAACCCGGCTTGAGAGAGTTGTCCTGCTTTGAGGCCGGCATGATAGCGTCCGGGTTTAGGGTCGGTGTAGTCGCTGATCCATTCGCCGTAGTCGCGGCGCAGTTCCTCCAAGTCGTAATACCAATGGGGACCCAGGGCCAGGGCATCACCGATCAAGGCGCCCATGAGGGCACCTTTGGCGCGGTCGCGAATGGCTGTGGTGGTCATTTGTCAACTCCTCCATGGAAAACGAGCCGTCTTGCCTTGATCCAAGTTTTCCCTTGAGGCTGTACGATCTCAATTTCTCCGCCGCAAAAGGGCTGTCAGCGTCCGGCACAGCACAGGGATAAATGCTGTTGCATGAGGATTGTCTTGTCATTATGTTAGAGGTATGCTTTTTTCACACAGCCCTCTCAAGGAAACTTTACCCGTAAAAAGCTCAACTGGAAGGCTTTTTCTTTTTTGGACGAGGCGATAAGATGGGAGACGAAAAAAAACGGCAGGTCGCTTGTCCGCGCTGCCGGACAAAAGTTTCCTGGGATGAGAATCCTCACCGCCCTTTTTGCAGTGAGAAATGCCGCTTGGTGGATCTTGGCAAATGGGCAGAAGGGGAGTACTTTATCCTTGGGGAAAAAGTTCCACAACCGGATTCGGAAGACAACAACTGACAAAGGATTAAAATATGTATCACTTAACCATCCAGACTCACTTTGCTGCTGCCCACAACCTGATTCATTACCAGGGAGACTGTGAGAATCTCCACGGGCATAACTGGAAAGTTGAAGTGACGGTGGGTGCACACGAGCTTGACAAGGCGGGTCTGGCCATTGATTTCAAGATCCTCAAGCGCGAAACCAACCTCATTCTTGATCTGCTTGACCATAAATATCTCAATGAAATTAAGCCATTTGACGAAATAAGTCCTTCTTCGGAGAATATTTCCCGGTTTATTTTCGAGAAATTAACGGAATCTCTCAATAATGGCAATGTCATCGTCGAACGAATTACCGTCTGGGAATCGGACAATGCCTGTGCCAGCTATACCGCCGACTGAGGCCCCACTTCTCGAGGTCTTCTCCTCAATCCAGGGAGAGGGTCTGCTGGTGGGGTGTCGCCAGGTATTTCTGCGTTTCGCTCTGTGCAACCTCGATTGTGCTTATTGCGACACTCCCTATGCGCCAACTCCCGAATGCCGCATCGAAGATGCGCCAGGATCCGGGGTGTTTCGTGGGCTGGCCAATCCGGTGCCGCTGGAAATCCTTGCCGGAATTCTCTGCCGCTGGCATCAAGAGGCCCCGCAGATGCACCATTCACTGAGCCTTACCGGGGGCGAGCCGCTTCTGCAGGCAAATGTTCTGGGTGAGTGGTTGCCGGTCTTGCGCCAGATCATGCCCATCTACCTGGAAACCAATGGAACACTGGCGGCGTCTTTGGAGACACTGATCGACCATCTCGACTGGATTTCCATGGACCTCAAGCTGGCTTCGGTCAGCGGGTGCCCAACCCCCTGGGCGGCCCATCGGGAATTTCTCTCCATTGCGCGCCGCAGGCAGTGTTATGTCAAGGCGGTCATCGGCGAGGAAACACCGGCAAGCGAGGTCTTACGCGCAGCACGCCTGGTTCACGAAACGGCACCGGAAGTCGTACTTGTTCTGCAGCCTCTGACCCGTAACGGGCAGATTGGGGTTTGCGCCTCAACCCTGCTCGATTTGCAGCGTCAGGCGTCCGCTATCCACGCCAATCTTCGCATCATTCCTCAAACTCACCGTTTTGTCGGGCTTCTGTAAGTCGCGCTTCGAGTGATTTAAGGGCAATTCATGATACTTTCCGAAATCACCATGCCGGAATTCGAAAAGGGATTGAAGCGCACCCGCACCGTGTTGATTCCCTTTGGTGTGGTGGAGCAGCACGGCGATCATCTGCCTTTGGGAACCGACACCATGCAGGCCGAAGATGTCTGCCTGAAACTGGCGCAACGGCGGGCTGTGTTTGTTGCGCCCCCGATACACTACGGCGTCTGCCGTTCAACGGCGGATCATCCGGGGACGATTTCGATTTCCACCGAAACCCTCAAAGCGCTGACCGTGGATATCGTGAGCGATCTGTATCGCAACGGCCTGCGCTGTTTCGTGCTGATCAGCGGACATGCCGGAGGGACGCACAATGCTACGCTGCTTGACGCGGGCGAGGTGTTGTTGAAAAAGTTGCCTGAGGCACAGATTGCAGTTGTCACCGAATACGATCTGGCGGTCGGGGAGGGAGGCGATATCATCGAAACGTCTGGTGATGCGCATGCCGGCGAGATCGAGACATCACGCATTCTGCACGCGCGGCCGCATCTGGTCAAGGGCAGGGGGAGGGCGGAGGTTCCGACTTTCCCTCAAGCAATCCTGGTGCGCGACAAGCGCCGTTACTGGCCCGGAGGGGTGCATGGCGATCCCACCAAGGCTTCGGCGGACAAGGGTCGCCGGATCGAGGCGTTGGTGGTGGATGCCCTTGAACGTCTCGTCTTGAAATTGGAACAGGCGCGCGATTGACGGCGATGGCCGATTAGGAGTTGCGCGCGGCCCGGTTGAGCTCCGTCATCAAGTCATCAAGATTCACCTGGTGTTTACCGGCTCCGTACTCGACCTCTTCGTAATCGGCGATCTGGCATTCCATGCAGGCAAGGCCGAACTTTTCAAACACCGCGACTGTTTCGGGATACCTGCGGATAACATCTGAAATTTTCATGTCTTTGGTAATCATGGTGACCTCCGGAAAGTGTCAGCTGGAACGAAGGTTGGTGAATTTTTTCTGCAACGCGGCCTTTACAGGAGGCGGAACAAAAGAGTCGACGGGTCCGCCGAGTGAGGCAACGGTTTTAACGACGGATGAACTGAGGTAGACATAGGGAACGGATGTCATCATGAAGATGGTTTCCACCTCGGGGTGAATGGCGCGGTTGGTCTGGGCCAGTTGAAACTCGTACTCGAAATCCGAAACCGCGCGCAAGCCGCGGATAATGACGCTGGCACCACGAGAAACGACATAATCCACCAGCAGGCCCTGAAAAGTTTCGATCTGTACGCGTGGGTTGTCTCCCACCAGTTCTTCGAGCAACCCAAGACGTTCGGCGAAGGTGAACAAACCGCTTTTTTCGGAATTGCCTGCAACCGCGATGATCAAGTGATCAAAAACTTCAAGCCCCCTCTGGATGATATCGAGATGGCCATAGGTGACTGGATCAAAGGAGCCGGGATAAACCGCAAGGCGCTTTTTCATTCGTGCGAATCCTCTGCGTCTGAATGAGTGAAAAAATGCACGGCGGTCGCTCCGTAAATGCGCGAATCAGCAAGAACCAGCGTCGCACCCTGGCCGGCGACGATCGTGGGAATGCTCTCGCGTGCGGAACTTTCGGCGCAGACCAGACCGCCTGCGGCGAGTACGTCAAGATCGCCGATGAGTTGAAGCGTTTTTTCGACAAGCCCTTTGTCGTAGGGCGGGTCGAAGAAAATCAGATCGAAGGGTTGGTCTTCGGGCAGTCGGGCGAGTTGCTCTGCGACCGTACCGCACAGGATCTGAACACCTTCGGCCAGGCGACAGGCGCGGGCGTTGAATTCAATGGTACGGATCGCCTGGCGAGCGGCATCGATCACAACAGCGCGCTGCGCTCCACGGCTCAACGCTTCCAGAGCCAGGGCGCCGGTTCCGGCATAAAGATCAAGCACACTTTTTCCGGTCAGTTCTCCCAACCGGCTGTAGATAATGCTGAAAATTGCCTCGCGAACACGATCGGAAGTAGGCCGGATGTCTTTTCCGGCGAGGCCTGCCAATCGGGTGCCCCGAGCTGAGCCGCTGACGATGCGCACTGGTGACCCCATATCCCGGCCGAAATGCTGAAGGCCATCTAAATACATGAAAACCTTCAAAAAATTAACATAATCAAGTGCCACGGTCAAGGCACAAGAGATAAACTTTAAATTCTTCAGGAGCCTGCCAGGCATGGAACGTCCCGATCTCGCCCCTTACGCCGCTCGCAGCAGCAACAGCCGCGGTCGCCGTCATACTGAACCCTTTAAAGACAATCGCCCCGCGTTTGAACGTGACCGCGACCGCATTATCCACTGCGCTGCCTTTCGCCGTCTTGAATATAAAACCCAGGTCTTCGTCAATCATGAAGGAGATTACTACCGTACCCGTCTGACCCATTCACTGGAAGTCGCTCAAATCGCCCGGGGCATCGCTCGGCAGATGCGGCTCAACGAAGATCTCGTCGAAGCCCTGGCCCTGGCCCACGATCTCGGTCATACGCCCTTTGGCCACAGCGGCGAAGAGGTGTTGAGTCGGTTGATGGCCGATCAGGGCGGATTTGAACATAACCGTCAGTCCTTGCGCATCGTTGAGCTCCTTGAAGAACGATATCCCGGCTTCTGCGGCCTTAATCTCAGTTGGGAAACCCGCGAAGGGATCATCAAGCACTCTTGCGCCTGCATCGGGCAAGAGGATGATGCGGCGCTCGCCGATTATGACCCCCGCCACAGCCCCGCCATCGAGGCCCAGATTATTGATCTCGCCGACGAAATCGCCTACAACAATCATGATATCGACGATGGCCTAAAATCAGGCTATGTAACCTTAATCGATTTGGAGCAGGTTGCGATCTGGGAGGAAACCTGGATGATGGTGGCGCAAAAATTCCCCGGCGCCGACCAGAGCCGCCATATCCACCAAACCATCAGTCATCTTATCGGCGCTCTGATTCAAGATCTGGTCACCACGACCACGCAGGCAATAAGTGCGGCCGGTATCCAGTCCGTTGATGACGTGCGTTCCCACCCTGCCGGCCTGGTCGGTTTCAGCCCTGGAATCGCGGAAAAAAATCAGCAACTCAAAACCTTCCTTCACAAATATCTGTATCGGCATTATAAGGTTGAACGCATGCGGCTGAAAACAGAGCGCTGCCTGACTTTTCTCTTTGATGCCTATGTGACCAATCCCCAGTTGCTCCCGCTCGAACAACAGAAAAAAATGGATCAACACGGGCATAAACGCGCCATTTGCGACTATATCGCAGGGATGACGGACCGTTATGCTTTGGACGAATTTCGTCGTCTCGTTGAACCTTATGAACCCGTATAAGGATAAGATGACGCAAGGAGTTGGGAGCCCATGTGAGTGGATGGTGGCGTTGAAAGTTGCTGTCGTTGCGGCATTATGCGCAAGACGGCGTGGCGCGGTCGGACGAACGGTCGCCGCCGGCTGAGGAAGCCGGATTGGCCGAGACCGGGGGGGATGGGTTTTTGCGCATAGCCCGTACCCGCAACCGGGTTTGGGCTGTGCCATCTAAAATTACAGAGGACTGAAAAGAGACGACGCCAAGCGGCCCCGAGCCGGACCGAGGATCGATTATCCCTTTTTCGCCGAGCTCTTGGGTGAAGCCGCAGGTAGGCTGATACGCTGTTTTTCGCTCGGACGATAAAGCAGGATCGTTTGACCGAGAATCTGCGCCACGACGGAACCACTGCGGCGCGCCAGTTCCTCGGCCACATCCTTGCGGTCAGTCAGGCAGCCTTTCTGGATCTTCACCTTGATCAGCTCGTGGGCTTCAAGCACTTCTTCGACGGATTGCATTACCCGTTCGTCGATCTCTTCCTTGCCCACCATGACGGTCGGATTGAGATGATGCCCAAGGGCGCGCAGGTGACGTGCCTGTTTTCCGGTTAACTTTTGCATGAAATAGCCTCGATGCCGGTTAGTATGAAAGAATCCGCATCTTCTATCATGGTCAAAGCGGATTTCCAAGGAAGAAAATAGGAATTGCTTGACAGGCGTGGATGATGAGATAGTGTCAATCAGTGACCGTTCACCCCTAGCCCCAGTCAGACAATGTTGCTAAAACACACCACCCCTAAAGATTCCCTCAAGAATCTGCTGCCCGCAGGATGGGCAACCGCCCTTAAAATCGCGGGTGGTTATTTGCTCGCCGGACTGCTCTGGATCCTGCTTTCGGATCGACTTGTGGCTGTTTTCATTACTGATCCCACTGCATTGACCCGATTGCAAACTTTTAAAGGGTTGATTTTTGTCCTGATCACCGGACTTCTGCTGTTTTTTCTGCTATGGCGCCATCTGCGCACCCTGCGGCGTGCCGAAGAGCAAGTTTTTCTTGCCGCGCAGGGCATTTCGGCCGAAATCGGTGATGCTTTTTTCACCTCGCTGGCTGCTTATCTCGCTCAAGCCCTCAACAGCGACTGCGCCCTGATCGCAGCTTTTGAGGATGAAGAGAAACACCAGGCACGCACTATTGCGTTCTGGAGAGACGGCGCCATCGGCGACAATTTTGATTTTGCCCTGAAGGGGTCCGCTTGCAGTGCGCTGCACACCAGCGAAAGTTGCTGGTGCCCCAATGGGGTCGCAAACCGGCAGGAAGCAGACCATCCCTTCAGTCGCATGCAGATTGAAGGTTGTCTGGCCCTGGGGCTGCGCGATACCCGGCAACGGCTTCTCGGCGTTGTGCTGGTCATGTCGCGACAGCCCATGGGGCAGAAGAAAACGGCGGAATCCCTTCTGCGGATTTTTGCGTCGCGTGCCGCGTCTGAACTTGAAAGGCGCGCCGCGGAGAAAAAGATGCTGCGGATGGCTTACTATGATGAGCTGACAGGTTTGCCCAACCAGCAGATGTTTCGCGAGGGGTTTGATGCCGCCCTGGGGCGGGCGCGGCAAAGCGGCAGCCAACTGGCCCTTATTTATCTCGATTTCGATCGCTTTAAAACCATTGTCCGCACCCTTGGCCATCGCCATGGACGGCAGGTTTTACAATTGACCGCCGAACGGCTCAGTCAGCAGATGGACGGACAGGGGTTGCTGGCTCATCTCGACGGAGATGAATTTGCCTTGTGCCTTCCCCAGGTGAACTCTGTCGAGGACGTGCAAGGCTTTATCGCGCAGTTACTGGCGGCAATTAAAATCCCACTCAACGTTGTCGGGCATGAACTTTATGTAACTGCCAGCATCGGGGTGGCCGTCTTTCCCCACGATGGTCAGGACAGCGAAACCCTGCTGCGCAACGCCGATGTGGCCATGAGTCGCGCCAAGGCCCTGGGACGAAACAATGTGCAGTTTTTTAATCCTGAGATGAGTCGTGCATCTTTTCAGACGCTGGTTCTGGAAAATCGACTGCATCGCGCCATGGAGCGTGACGAGTTCGTCCTTCTCTATCAGCCTCAGCTAGATCTCTCCCGCGGCACATTGAGCGGCATGGAGGCACTGATCTGCTGGACCCAGGAAGGACGCTCGCAGTTTTCTCCCTCGGAATTCATTCCCCTGGCCGAGGAAACAGGGTTGATCGATCCTCTGGGAGAGTGGATTCTGCTGTCTGCCTGCGAACAAAACCGGCTTTGGCAGCAGGCGGGATTGCCGCCGCAAAGGGTTGCGGTGAATGTTTCCGCCCGCCAGTTCTATCATCGCGACATTGCCGCCCTGGTAGCCCGGGTATTGCGCGAGACCGGGCTTGATCCGCGCTGGCTTGCTCTGGAAATCACCGAAAGCGTCCTCTTTCGAGATATCAGTGAAACCGTAAGGACATTGGAAAAATTGCGCGACCTGGGTGTTCATCTCATCATCGATGACTTCGGCACGGGTTATTCATCCCTGTCCTATCTGAAGAATTTTCCTGTCGGCACCCTTAAGATCGATCAATCTTTTATTGCCGGTATCCCGGATGATCGGGGGGCGTGTACCATTACAACGGCTGTTGTTGCCATGGCTCACCATCTGAAAATGTCCGTTGTCGCCGAAGGGGTTGAAACCGCAGCGCAAAAAGCCTTTTTAGCTGAGGCGGGTTGCGATAAGATGCAGGGCTATTTATTCAGTCCGCCATTAAGAAGCGACGCATTTGCAGACTTGCTTGAACGCAGCGCTGCCTGAAGCGTCATAGAGAAGGATTACTCGCGACATGAGTTCCAACACCTTGCCTCCACCGGTGGATCTGACCGACTTGATTGAGGATCTCGGCAGCCAGAAAAGTGTTATTTCCAGCTTGATTGAACAGTTCAACATTGATTGTCCGCGCTATGTGCGAACTCTCAACGAGGCCATTTGTCAAAAAGACGGCGCGAAAATCGAGAAAACCGCCCATAGCATGAAGTCGCTGCTGGGGATTTTTCAGGCCCTTCAGGCCTATGCGTTGGCCGAGGAAGTGGAGCAAAGAGGCAGGGAAAACAAATTTGAAGGTATCGACGCCCTGGCCGTCGAACTTAACCAGGAAGTTGAGCGCGTCCAGACTTATCTTGCGAGGTTCTGAGCGGACAATCGAGAATGGAGACGATTGCCCAGTAAAGGATTTATTCCTGCAGGAGGCGAGCGGTAAGCGCGGCGGTTTCCTGGGTAATGCGCCGGCAGTTCTCGCGATGTTCCCTGCTGTTCCAGCGGAAACTTTTTGACAGGGCAGCACAGCAGGTTGCACGATGATTTTGTTTGAATTCTTCAACGAGTCGGGCGGCGAGGTGTCCTCGGTCCTTTATTGAGAGAGCCATAACGCCCCCCGTAACCGCCCCACACAGGCATTTGGCTCCGCCGATTCCGCCGCCGAATGCTTCGGCCATTTTCAGAATCCGAGGATCCTCTTCGCCGGTCGTCGCCACAAAAACAGCCTGGGTGCAATTGTGACCTGACGCAAACAGCATCCCTGCTTTTTCGGCAACCGTGGCACTCTCAGGTATCTTTTTGCGCAACCGCCAAAATTTCTTCAGCATAAAAAGCCTTTTTTTCTACATGTGCTTTCAGCGTTTAGTCAGTGTCTTATCCTGCAAAACGGGACAGAAAAAGTCAAGTATTCACGGGCGTTTCTCTCAGCGGATATAGGCCTCCGTTACGTAGCGGCGCATCATGACATGGGTGTTGAAATAATAGGCGTTTTTGCCGATGGCATTTTTCATCACCCGGATCCACCCCGAACGGTCGCTGGTGTAGAGGGGCAGGATAACCTTTTCGAGCTTGCGATAAAGGTCTTCGACGTCTTCAAGACTGTCGCCGTTGGCGATGGCACTGTTTTCGGTGGGGGCGGGTCCGATGGACCAACCCGTCACACCCTCGATATGCCCTTCAATCCACCACCCGTCAAGAATGCTGAAATTGGGAACACCGTTGATGGCTGCCTTCATGCCGCTGGTCCCTGAGGCTTCCAGGGGGCGCACCGGGGTATTGAGCCACAGGTCGACTCCGGGGATGAGACGATAGGCCACATCCATGTTGTAATTTTCCAGATAGACGACGCGGATTTTGCCCTGGAGACTCGCGATTTTTTCATAAATGCGGTGAATGATTTCCTTGCCGGGTAGATCCCGGGGATGGGATTTGCCGGCGAAAACCAGTTGCAGCTTGCCTTCACCGAGGCGCACCAGACGCTCGAGATCGCTGAAGATCAGATCGGCCCGCTTGTAGGTTGCCGAGCGGCGGGCAAAACCGATCGTCAGAACGTTGGGGTCAAAGCGCTGCCCGGTGGTTTCCTCGATATACATAAACAGAAAAGCTTTGGCGCCGCAGTGGGCATCCCAGATTTCTTCGTCCGGAATGTTGTCCACGCGGACCAATAGTTCGGGCTCGTTGGCCCAGCCGGGCAGATATTTGTTGTATAACTGCACGAAAAACGGCGAAGTCCAGGTGAAACTGTGAATGCCGTTGGTGATTGCATGGATTTTAAATCCGGGGAACATGGTTTTGGATATTTCACCATGTTTTTTTGCAACCCCGTTGACAAAATTGCTCAGGTTGAGGGCAAGCAGGGTCAGGTTGAAGGTCTCTTGGCCGGCCAGATCCCGCAACAGGGTAAAGGGGACGATTTCCGGCAGGACACGCTCGACCATCTCCCAGGGGAACTTGTCATGTCCGGCTTCAACGGGCGTATGGGTGGTAAACACGCACTGTTCAATGACCCGGTGGGTATCCCAGGAGGCACGCTCTTCCCAGGGGTCGTCAATGCGCCCTCGGGTGTTGCTGAGCAGCTCCAGGGTCAGCATCGCCGCATGCCCTTCGTTCATGTGATATTTGCGGATGCTGAAGTTCAGGGCGCCGAGAATGCGGGCGCCGCCGATGCCCAGGACGATTTCTTGCTTGAGCCGATATTCCAGATCTCCGCCGTACAGGTAGTCGGTCAGGTGACGATCTTCTTCGGCGTTGCCGGGAATGTCGGTGTCGAGCAGCAGCACCGGAACCACACCTCCGGCGGGGCTTTTGACGCGATAAAGCCAGGGTTGGATCTTGACATCGCGCCCCTCCACGGCCACCAGCGCCTTGACGGGTAAAAGTTGCAGATATTTCTCGGGATTCCACTCGACCGGAAATTCACGCTGCCAGCCTTCAGGGTCGATCTGCTGGCGAAAATAGCCTTTGCGGTGAAGCAGGGTCACCGCAACCATGGGCAGATCCAAATCGGCGGCACTTTTGATCGTGTCACCCGCGAGAATTCCCAAGCCGCCACTGTAGGTAGGTATCTCGGCAGAAAGGCCCATTTCCATGGAAAAGTAAGCAATGCGCGGTTCCCAGGTGAATTTCTTCCAGGAGTTGTGTTTTTCCATCGCCGTTCCTTGCTCCTTGTTGCGGATTGACCCAAAAATCGTATCTAGAATAGCAGGATTTTCCCGTGCCGACAGGGAAAACTTCATGCCCTCGACGTACCGGGAAATGCGCGGAGCGGAAAAGTCGATCCTTACAGTTTCTGCTTGAAATACGCTGGGATCTATGGGAAATTGGTGGAGTTTTTCAACCCTCTGTCCGGGTCGGGCAAAGGCCCGGCGACACCAGGGATGCCATGTATCTTGATTATTACGGTTTGAAGGAAAAACCCTTCACCATCACGCCGAACCCCAAGTTCATCTATCTGAGCAAAAACCACAAGGAAGTCTTCGCCCATCTGCTCTACGGGGTTCAGAATCAGGCTGGGTTCGTGGTGGTGACGGGTGAGGTGGGCACGGGGAAGACCACGGTGCTGCGCACCCTGTTCGGTGAGCTTCAGGAAGACCACTATTGCCTGGCGTTCATCTTTAATCCCTGTCTATCGGCGACGGATTTGCTGCGCAACATCAATCGCGAATTCGGCCTCGCCGACAAGGAAGGCAGCAACTCCGACCTGCTGAGCGCACTCAACGAATTTTTGCTGCAACAGCGCAGCGAAGGCCGTACCGTGGTGCTGGTCATCGATGAGGCCCAGAACCTCGAGCCCGCGGTTCTTGAACAGATCCGCCTACTCTCCAACCTCGAAACGGAAACCGACAAACTGATCCAGATCGTTCTGGTGGGGCAACCCGAGCTCAAAGATATTCTGTCACGTTCCGACCTGCGCCAGCTCAATCAGCGCATCACCGTGCGTTACCATCTGCAGCCCATGGACTTTACCGATACCTGCGATTACATCAGCCATCGTTTAAGGATTGCCGGCGGAACGCAACAACGGGTTTTCGGTGACGGCGCACTGAAAAAAATCTTTTCTTTTTCCAAGGGGTATCCGCGCCTGATCAATATTCTGTGCGATCGCGCACTGCTGGTCGGCTATGCCGAAGGGTGCCGGGAAATTGACACCCGTATGATCCAGACCGCCATCGGTGAGCTGGGTTATCCGCAAAGAACTTTTCAGCGTCGCCCCATGCTCTGGATTGGAGCCTTGGTCGTGGCCTTCGCAGTAGGGATTCTAGGCTACTATCTGAATCTGTAGGTGTAACCTCGGCGCCTGAGCGGTTTTGGGCATGTTTCTGGTATAAAGAAAGCTGCGATAAGCGAATCCGTCTTTCGACAATTCGTCCGCGACCGTGACTATTGATATAGGGGAGTTTGTACATGAGTTCCATTCTCAAAGCCCTCAAAAAGCTTGAAGAACAAAAAGCGGAAAAAAAAGAGGGCGCGGTCAATATCGCGCGCGACATTCTGCGCTCGAGTCGCAAGGCGAAGAAGGTCGAAAACTGGATTCTCCCTACGGCCATTGCTGCCTTACTCCTGACCGGAGGCATGGTCGCCTATGCCTTGTTCGGTGGATTTTCCTCGCCCGACGAAGAGCAGGTCGCCGTGCCTGCCGTCGCCAATGAGGTTGCCGAAACAACCATCGTGCCCCTCGACGGCATCGATCCCCCCCTAGTGGTTGAAACTCCCGAAGCGCTTTTTGCCGGCAGGGATCCTTTGCCGGCAGGGGGAGACGACTCCACAGCATCTGAGTCTGTGGCGGGTTCCGGAGACAAGGCTGTCGATGCAAGCATTGCCGCACAAAATGAGACCGCTGCCGCGCTCAACGAAACGGCCCGGGCTCTGAAGGATACGGCTGAAGCCCTTAAAGATCGGGTGGTGTTTCCCAGGGAGGTTCTGGTTGTCTCCCCGGACAAGCCCCAATCAAGCAGGGCGGAAACCGTCGTTGCCGTTCGCGAAAAACCTGCGGAACCGGCCAAGACCGCCGCGCCTGCCCCAGCTAAGGTTGAAAAATCTCAAGCCGCACCGCAAGCGCAGCCGCGTAGTGTCGTGCAGGCACAGCCCACTGCGCAACCTGCACCTCGTTCCGCCACGCCGGCACCGACGACAACCAGGACGGCCTCCGATCAGGCACCCTCAAGCACCACAGCCACCGCCGTCAGCGGGAGCAATGTGCGGGTTCTCTACCTTGCGGAAAACACTCCGGCGCCGACACCCACACCGCGCACCAACCAGAGTCAAACTCAGAATCAGACTCAGGCTCAGACCCAGGTTAATCGTCCGAGCGCGGTGACACCAACACCCTCTGGGTCGACGACCACGCGCCGGCCCACGACAACCCGCTCTGCTTCCGGAACGGTCGCTTTTCCTACTCTGCGGGTCAGCGAAATTCATTACCAGTGGGATGTGAAAAACCGCTTGGCGGTGGTCAACGATTTGCCGGTCATGGAGGGCACTGTTATCGAGGGGGTCAAGGTCGATCGCATTCTTCAGGATCGGGTGCGCTTTATTCACAACGGCCAGTATCGCGAAATTCGGCTGGAGAAACGCTAATCGAGGCCCTACGTCGCCCTTTTAAGCAAATTTTGAAGGCCGCGGATGTTCTGCGGCCTTTTTTCTGAAACCGCCGCAAGGATAAGGCAATCGGAACGAAATGCCCAAGTCAGCTTTCAGCGCCATTGAAAATAGCGTTCAAACCTTCCTCGGCGGGGCGAAATTATCTTTGACGGAGATCGAAGAAGACGATTCGTCAAGTGAAACGAACAACCCTCTTGAAATCAGGGTTCCGCTTGAATTCGACAAGGACAGATTCCTGTTTCGTGCGGTCCGTAAAGAGCTTGCCTTCACTGCCACGGAAAAAAACTTTGTTCAGGAGTTGCTCACGGCCTTTGAGGGGCTCTTCGCCGGGTTCTCGGCCCAAGGTTACGCAGCCCATTTCCGCACTGCACTGCTGACCTCACTGACGGATATTGCCGTGGCGCGCTTTATTCGCGGTGACCGCAAAGGGGTTTTCTGGCCGACCCAGAGCCTCATCCAGCTCTTGAAAAGTCTTTCTTATCAGCGCTATGAAGGCGTACCGGCGACGACCGGGTTTATCGTCTACCGCACACAGCTTGATGATTTTCTTGCCGCCGCTGAAAAAAGCCGCTACGACTGGTTTGATCTTGGTGAGGATCGTCAACGTATTTCCGGCGATTTTTTTCGCAATCCCCTGTCTTACCGTTTTGTTGACGGACTGCGTGCTCTGTTTGTCTGTGATATCCGCATGAATGTCAAAGGAATCCTGCGAACCAGGGCTCCAGGTCCCCGCGATTCCATCGACCAGTTGGCCAATCGGGAAAGTCTCGCTTTGCTTGCGACTGCCGGGGAAGGGGCGTTCGCCATTTTCGTCAACAAGGTTTCGGAAGTGGAGATCGTTCTGGACAGCGATCAACTGCTGGTGTGGCGCAAAGGTTACTGGGGAGTCTACGATCCCGACATCTTTCGCGATTTTCTCGCTGGTCATCTGGATAAGCGCTCTATTGATTACCTGGTGTGGTCCATCTACGCTTTATCCAAGGCTCGCCATGGAACCGTGGTGCTGATCGCCGATGATGAAACCGACCTTAAGGCCCTGCGCAAGGGCTCGGTAGGCGGTCGTGAGGCCCTGAGCCGCGCCCTGATCCGCCACGTACGCGGTTCTAAAATCGGCCTGCTCAAGCGCTCCGGTGAGTTGAGCCGCATCCTTTCGTCCGACGGGCTGACAGTGATCAACCGCAAGGGCGAATTGCTCGATACGGGGGTGATCATCGACACCTCCAAAGTTGGTGACCTGGTTACCGGCGGCGGCCGCACCACGGCTGCTACGGCGGCGTCGTACTATGGTTGGGTCTTCAAGGTGTCTGAGGATGGCCCCGTGGAACTCTATCGGAACGGTCGCTGTGTTTACCGCTTCGGGTAGGCAAGGGCTTAGTGACCTGTTTGGGGGGGGAAATTATTGAATTGGGGCCAGCAGGCGCGCCACCCGTACGGCCAGGCGAAAAGGAAAACTGCGTTGCTCGAGTTCCTGAGCCGATGACAAACGTGATTCGGAAAAATTCTGCAATAACATCTCTTCCACCTCGCGCGCAAACTCTTCGTCCTGTACTTCCAATGTTATTTCAAAGTTCAGCCGGAAAGAGCGGTTGTCGAAGTTGGCTGTGCCGACGGCACTGGTCTCGTTGTCGAGCAACATGGTTTTGTGATGCAGAAAACCGTTGGTATAGCGATAGACCTTTACACCCGCTTTTTCCAGGGCTGCCACATAAGACCAGCCCGACAAGCGCACCAGACGGTTGTCGCAGTCTTCGGGCACCAGGATTCGGACATCCACCCCGCGCAACGCCGCCAATTGCAGCGCGCTGACAATCTGCTCGTCAGGCACGAAATAGGGGCTGGCAATCCATAAGCGATGGCTGGCGCTGTTGATACTGTGGAGAAAATACAACGCGCAGGTTTCAAACCGATCAGCGGGTCCGGTGGGCAGGATGAAAACGGTGCGCGATGTGCCATTGGGGGCGGCTCGCGGTGTCCAATCCAGATCCAGCATTTCGCCGCTCGCCCAGAACCAGTCTTCCAGAAAGGGGACTTGGAGGGCCTGTACCGCCGGCCCTGTGACTTTGACCATGGCATCCACCCAGGGTGTCAGTCGCGGGTGAAGCCCCAGGTATTCATCACCGACGTTGGCTCCACCCACCCAGGCATGGCGACCGTCAACCACCACGATCTTGCGATGGTTGCGGAAATTGATCTGAAAAGGGTTGGCGCGCCCCTGGGTGCTGTTGAAAGCGCTGACCTGAACACCGCTTTCTCGCAGGGTATCGAGATAGCTGCGGGGCAATTGATAGGAGCCGATCTCATCATAGAGAAACTTGACTCTCACGCCACGTTGGGCTGCAGCGAGAAGTCGGGCCTGGAGTTCACGTCCCAGGTTGTCGTCGCGGACAATGTAGAACTGAACCAGCAGGTAATCCTCGGCTTTTTCCATACCGCGAAAAATAGAGGGAAAAATTTCTTCGCCGTTGCGCAGCAATTGGACATCATTACCGACGGTGGCCGGGAGGTTGGTCAGACGCTCCAGAAGCGGGGTTTCCCGGGTCCGATTTGACACCAGGAACTGCTCCTCGCGCGCCAGGTCGATGAAATGCCGGACCAGGGGATTGGTTTCATCAATTTTCTCCTGGCGCTTTTTCACGTATCCCTGAAACTTGGTGCGCCCAAAAGCCCAGTAGGCGGGGACCGCGGCAATGGGAATGGTATTAAGGGAGACTGCCCAGGCAATGGCACCCTGGGCGGTGCGGGTTTCCATGACGGCTTGAACCGATGTCAGCGCTCCGGCAATGTGGGCCAGGGTCACAAACAGCGCAAAGAAGCGCTTTTGGCGTGCCCTGATATAGGCGATCGCCTGCTTAAAAGGCGCAAAGTACGCAGTTGCGCGAAATTTTAGCTGGTGCATTTTGTCCGTTAGGTTCATGGGAGGTGGCCCCCCAAAAGGTCATCGGACGAAAAACATGCCTGTCCGGCAACCGTTTGCAGGAGCCTTGGCGTCCAGACGACAAAGAACTCAGGAATAAGGTCAAAACCTCGTGTTGGCGGGACAGAAAACCAAGAGTCAGTCAAGGGCATCGATCCCGAAAGCCTCGCAGTCGGCAAGGTCTGATGCAGGCGCTTCGGGAAGCTGTTTTGCCAGTCTGCGCAAGGCCTTGCGCAGTCCTTCTTCAACAACTGGATGATAAAAAGGCAACCGCAGCAGATCGTGCACGCTAAGCTTCTGTTGAATGGCCAGGGCGAGCAAATGGGCCATATGTTCTCCTTGCGGGGCACAGATCTCGGCGCCCAGCAAGCATCCGCTTTGTTTGTCGGCGTACACGCGTAAACCTCCGCGATTGGTCGCCGCGGCGAGGGCTCGACCCGAACGCGCAAAACTGACATCGCCGATGAGAGTTTGGTCCTCGGGCAAATCGGCAAAACGCCGGCCCACGACCGCAATGTTGGGATCGGAGAAAACAATAGCCAGGGGCGTTCGGCGGGCATGGCACTGCGGTTTTTCAGCGGTGGCATTGCGCCCGGCAATGTGTCCGTCGTCGGCGGCTTCATGCAATAGCGGGGCGCGCTGGTTGACATCGCCGGCAATAAATATCGGCAGATCGGCGATCTGCATGGTGAGCGGATCAAAAGGCGGCAACCCTTTTTCGTCCAGGGCGACTCCCAGCACCTCAAGGCCGAGGTGCTCGAGGTTGGGGCGGCGCCCCAAGGCGGCCAGCACCTTGTCGACAACCATATCGACGTCGCCGGAACGCACCCTGACCCCATCTCCCGCAGGTTCCAGTTCGGCTGATGCGCCAAGGTAGACAGAGAACTCCTCCCTCAGGCAAGCGGCAGCGATATCGTTGATTTGCGGATCGGAGAGGTTCGCAATCCAGCCGCCTCTATCAAAAGCATGAAGATGGATACCCAGACGCGCCAGAGCCTGGGCCATTTCAACACCGATGACCCCGAGTCCGATCACGGCCATTTTGGACGGAAGATCAATCTGCTCAAACAGGTCGTCACTGGTCAAGATCCGCTTTCCCAGTCTTTGCCAGGCATCAGGAACGACGGGACTTGAGCCTGTTGCGATAATGATTTTATTTGCCCGCACACGGCGATCTCCGACAGCCAGGGTATCAGGTTCGAGGAACCTTGCCTGGCCGGCAATGTTGCGCTCTCCCAGAGTCTCTGTCGCTTTCAGAGTGCCGCGTACGAAGTCGTCCCGCAGTCGCCGCACGCGCGCCAGGGCCGAAGGTATATCCATGCGCAGCCCCGCGCTGCCGCGGATACCGAAATCCTCAAAAACTTCGCGGCGATGGAAAGCGGCGGCGGTTTCGATAAGCACTTTGGAGGGCATGCACCCCACACGCGCACAGGTGGTGCCGTAGGGTCCATGGTTGATCAGCACGAAATTTTCTGTGCTTTTCTTCACCTCGTGCAATGCCGCCAGGCCGGCGGTGCCTGCACCAATGATAGCCACATCGTAGAATTCCGGCATAGATTGCTCCTTGGGAGTCAGTAACCGTTCAGCATGTACTGCAGGGCGCGGCGGTTGAACAGGTACAAAAACTTATCGAACAAAGTCTCCGCAGTCAACGCGTTGCGAAGAGATTGATGGCAGCCTGACGGATCAGTTTGTGACCACCTGAGTGGGGGTGGGGCAGATCGGTACTTGCGAGATGGAATGAATTCCGATAGATATGTACCTGTTCGGCATGTACTGCAGCCGGATAGGTACATAGATCCGAGATTCATGCGCAGGGCACAAACACCCTAATTTTCATTGCGAGGCGTTGTGACAGCTTTTTTTCTGTTTCTGGTTCTGGCGTTCGGTGTTTTCAATTTCCTGTGCGCCATTGTGATCCTGCGGGAACTTTCCGCGGAAAAAAATAGTACCCTGACTTTTGATCTGCGCTGGCATGTGTTCAAAAATCTCGGCAAGTATCGAGATTTGACCAAAGCCAAACACGGCCGGACCGGTCCGGCCTATTACGGCTATTTGGTCAGCTTTGCTTTTTTACTCCTAGCGGTGGTCCTACTTCTCGATTCCCTTGTTAAATGATCAATATATTTTAGAAAGAAAGGATGGGGCTCCCATGGACGTTCTGCTTTGGTGGCATTGGATTCTATTCGGATCAGCCTTGGTGATTTTGAAAAAGTTCATTCCAGTCGTCAGCATTTTCTGGTTTGGTCTGGGGGCTGTTTTCGTGGGTGTCTTGCTGGCGATTTTCCCAGCGATCCCCCCGGAGGCCCAATTGTTGCTGTTTTCTTTCTCCAGCATTGCTTTTGTTATTCTCTGGACGCGGGTTCTCGAGCCGCGCAGGCGATCATCGTCCAAATCTGATTAGGCTTCAAGCTGAGTTCCCACGGTAGCAAAAACAAAGCGCGCGCCAAAGCGCGCCTGGAGTTGCGCTGCGCGCGGCAGACCAGTGCAGTGGGCCGCGGCGATTTTTTCCACGCCAAACTCATCGAGAGCCCGTACCGTTTCTTCAAACAATGCGTCACTGGCGGCCATCAGGTGGGTGCCGCCGACAATCGCGTAAATTTTCTCCCGCCCGGTTTTTGCCCTGACATGGTGCAGGATGTTGATAAGCCCGGCGTGGGCACATCCCAGAACCACGACCAGACCTCGCGGGGCATCAATCACCAGAGACAGATCATCACTCAGGGGGTCAATCGTCTCACGGCCATTCGCGTCGATCATCACCATGTTGGCATCGCCTTTTTCCAACGGATGACGCCGGGGAATTTCGCCTGTCACCCATAAACCCGGTGCAAGGGGCGTGAAGGAAGACGTGAAGCGAAAGCGGCAACCCAGATTTTCCAGGTAGGGCCGCTGGTAGGGGATACCGATAAAGCGTCGAGGTCCCAGTCCCGCCCAGTAACGTTCTGAAAAAATGTCGGGATGTGCCACCACCTCGATCTCGCCGGTGAGTCTCAGCAGGTCCGGCAATCCGCCCGTGTGGTCGTAATGTCCGTGACTGAGAACAACCGTCGAGACGCGTGCGAGGTCCTTTTTCAGCGCTCGGGCATTTTGCAGTAGTCCCAGCCCCTGGCCGGTATCGAATAAATAGGTGTCCGCCCCGCGTTCGATCAGGCAGGCAAACCCGTGCTCGCCGATGGCCGCTATGGGCCGGCCGACAGTATTTTCACACAGAATGGTCAGACGCAAAGAGGGCTGCATGGCGCATCCTTTTTGTTGATTTCGTCAATCAGCGTAAATGCATCACGTATTTTATCAGGAGACACCCAGAAAATGCTTGAAAACCCAAACATTTACCGCAAAACCCTGGTCAAGTGGGGGAGCGAGGCTCAATATGATCAGGCCGTGGAGGAATGCGCCGAGTTAATTGCGGTCCTTAAACATTTCCGACGTGGCAAGGCCGATGCGGACCGCGTTGTTGAAGAGTTGGCCGATGTCTGGTTGATGGTCGGGCAACTCACCTTCATGTTCGGCGAAGAGAAGGTGAAAGCGGCAGTGCAGGCCAAGCTGGCCAAACTCAACCATCTATTGCAAGGCCCCTGAATCTGCTGCGCCCAAGGGTTGATGTCTTAGAACTCATCTTCGTAATAACCTGCGCCGATGGCCCAATCCCAGGGTTCGAAATAGGTGATCGCCGAAGTTTTGTAGCGCGCATGGACTTCGCCGGGATTCTTCCAGGGGTAGCGTTCAAAGGCGATGGGTACAGAAATGCGCTTTTTATGCGGATTGAGATTCAGAGCCTGATTGATAAGGGAACGGATGATTGGGCGTCCGGCAGCATCCGTCGCCCTCCAGATGTCCTCTCCATCGCGCAGGCCTCCAGAGGAAATGGCGTAATGACCACGCTGGGCCCCGGTGGCCTTGAGAGCAAAAACATAACCCGTGCGACCCACATTTAATTGCAGTAGGTTCTCACGCAATCGATCGAGATTCTGATCCTTGACGTGTAACACCAGGGAGCCGATCGTTTTACGCCCTTCTCGCAAAGGGCGGTAGATGGAAAGATATAGTCGGCCATGAACCAGTTCCGGCCGTATCACGACTTCCCCCCGGGATAGGGGTTCCAGAAAAATATCCGGTTGTCCCCCGGGCAATTGTCCCGGCACCAGTGTCGTGACCTGCTGAGGACCACTGATGGAATCGAGTGTGCAAAAAACCTTGACCTGATCACCTCGTTGGTTGAGGTTCTGCAGAACTGTGATCTCTCCACCGGTGCGGCGCATAATGAGCGTGACCAGAGTTGAAAGTTCTCTGGTTTCGCTGCTTTGATGGTAGAGGCGCAGTGGCGCCAGGCTGACATTGCGGGTCTGTCCATCCTCGGGAGAACGGACTTCCCAGTTCTGTCGACCTGGCCCGAGGGAGGGCTCGCCAAGCATGGACGCGGCCTCCTCCATGGCGACAATGAGATCGTTGGCTCGCTTCTGTAACAGGCGCTCGGTGACCTGGCACATGAAATAGGCGCTCTGCACGACTTCCTCGGCGCGACTTTGAACCCTGCGGGTCGAGTCCATGCCGAAATAGGTGTTGTAGTACAGATAATACCCCAGGGCGGCTACGACCATGACAGTCAAGGGCAACAGGCTGCTTTTTAGAATTTTTGAAAAAACCATAAAAACCGTGAAAATTCAGGGTCAAAGAGAGGTCAAAACATCCCCAATGAAGGGCAATTTCCAGCAGATATGGCCCCTAAGTCAATTAAAAAATCACTTATCTGGCAGCTTCAGGCACTCTTTGAAGCCTCATGCGTCTTTTTTTGGTGTGTTTACAGAGTCGGCGCGGGTGCTAGAATTAATCTTATCATAGTTGTCATGGGGTCAAATGCTGAAAGGGTCTATCGGTTTGGGATTTTCCCCGTAAATCAATCCCCGGTGAATGTGGAGGAAACCATGAAAATCAAAATCAGAAAAAGCGCTCTTGCTGTCATGGTTACTGCAATCTTTATGATGGCGGGCCTCGCGCCCGGTTCGGTCATGGGCGAAGATTCCGAGGGGAATCGGAAAAACATTGAAGAGGAATATCGTATCGAAAAAAAAGAGATGCAAGAGCGTCACCAGCAGGAGCGCAAGGAACTGGAAGAGCGCTACAATATCCAGAAAAAAGAAATGAAAGGTGTGCGCAAGGATGAGCGCAAAACGTATCGCGATGACCGCCCGCAACGGCGGGATGATGACCGGGGCTATTCCGGCACAGGTCGTGATGATCGGGGTCCTGACGACAGTGGCCGTCGGGGCCGTTAAATGAAAATCCAGCAGGAGAGGGGAGCCGGCGCCCCCGCAGCGCTGAGGATTGAGGCAAAGGACGAATAATGAACGAATTGCACCAGGTCGTCTCCATCATTGCCTTGACCATGGGTGTTGCCTGGGCCAGCGGCATCAACCTGTATGCTGCGATTCTGGTGCTGGGGCTGCTTGGCGCAAGTGGCCATATGGTACTGCCGCCAGGCCTTGAAATTGTCACTCACCCTTTGGTTCTGGTGGCTGCCGGGTTTATGTATCTGGTTGAATTTTTTGTCGACAAGA
The DNA here is from genome assembly GCF_000820505.1 of Geoalkalibacter ferrihydriticus DSM 17813. Classification (NCBI taxonomy): domain Bacteria; kingdom Pseudomonadati; phylum Thermodesulfobacteriota; class Desulfuromonadia; order Desulfuromonadales; family Geoalkalibacteraceae; genus Geoalkalibacter; species Geoalkalibacter ferrihydriticus. The sequence goes on from NZ_JWJD01000001.1 coordinate 283,721, forward strand.
TTCCGGGAGTTGATACGTCCTGGGATGTTTTTCACACCTTTATCCGCATTCCCGCCGCTGCGGCATTGGCTGCCGCGGCGGTAGGAGAGATGCATCCGGCTATCAGCCTTGCGGCCGCTCTTGTAGGGGGCGGGCTTGCAACCGGGGCTCATCTGACCAAGGCCGGCACACGTGTCTTGATCAACACTTCGCCTGAACCTTTCTCCAACTGGACGGCCTCGGTCAGTGAAGACATCGCGGTTGTCGGGGGGTTGTGGACTGCTCTCTATTACCCCTGGGTGTTTCTTATTCTATTGATCGTTTTCATCGCCGCCATGTTCTGGGTATTGCCCAAAATCTGGCGTGGAATCCGCAGCGTTCTCGATGCACTCCAGCGTCTGTTCCGAGGCAAGTCAGACGGGCCGCCACAGCTTCCCCCCGGCGGTTCTGCCCGGGTGGTGGGTAAAGATCCTCCGGCGTAAATCTTGACCCAGGGTAGGTTTTGTGCTACCGCTGCATCCTTTCCACGGGAACGATTTACCGGTGTGCGCAATCTGGGCTGGCTTAAAGGAGAGGATATGATTCTGGATCTGCTGAAACAGCGCCGCAGCATTCGTCAATTCAAGCCCGAACCCTTGAGTGCCGAAGAGATTAAAATTCTGGCAGAAGCGGTGTTGCGCTCACCTTCTTCACGAGGCCGCAATCCCTGGGAATTCATTTTTATCACCGAGTCCGATCTGCGCGCGCAGGTCTCTCTCGCCAAGCCTCATGGCGCCGACTTTCTGAGTCAGGCACCTTTGGCCGTGGCGGTGGTTGCCGACCCGAACAAGTGCGATGTGTGGATCGAAGACTGCTCCATAGCCGCGATCCTTCTGCAAATCACTGCGGAATCGCTCGGGCTGGGAAGTTGCTGGGCGCAGATGCGCTTGCGCGAGCATGGCGACGGCGATAGCGCCGAGGACTACCTGCGCGAGGTTTTGCAATTGCCCAAGGATTATGTGGTGCCCTTTATTATCGGCATCGGTCGCCCTGCTGAGTCCAAACCTGGTCATTCACAGGAAGATCTTGCCTGGGAGAAGATTCATTCTAACCGTTTCGCGACCAAGCAGGAATTCACCGCGTGATGCTTCGGCAAAAAGATCTCGAGCAGCTCAACGCCAACCTCAAGACCCAGAAAAATCTTTGGCTGCTGATGTTTGCGGCACCCTTCATCTATCTGTTTATGGGGTATCTGGTCGGTCCCATTTGGACTGATCGCACTTGGGGGGGCGATTGGATGTTGCCGTTCATGCGGGCCGGGCTTGCCCTGCTTGCTCTGCTTAACGTCGCGGTTTCCTGGCAGGCTCGGCGATTGACCCTGGCCGGTAGGCCCTGGCGGTTGATACTGCGCATTGAACGGCGTCTCGCCGCAGCCGCCCCTGATTATCTGCACCCTGCGGCACGCCTTTATCAGGCGCTGCAGATTTTCACCTTGGGACTTGCCGAAAGCATCGCATTGCTCGGCCTGGTGCTTTTCATCCTGGGCGACGGGCTGATTGCCCTTTTCCTTTTTGCCAATTTCTCCGTCATCGTTTTGATCCTGTTCCGTCCTCGCATGGTCGAGCTTATCGGTATTGCCGGACGCCTGCTCAGCGGCCAGATCAACCTCGACCGCAACCAGGCTTAGTTCCACCGGGGTTCCCACCGCCTGACTTCCTGTGCTAGGATTCTGGGCATGAAGTGGGTGCGGTTTTTATCATACCTCCTGGCGGCTGTTCTACTCAGTGGTTGCGGCGAGCTGGCGTATTACAGCCAGTGCGTGACAGGGCATCTGCACCTGATGTCCAGAGCCCGCCCCATTACTGCTGTTCTCAACGACCCTGAAACCTCTCCAGAATTGCATGAACGTCTTTCAAGGGTGCTGGAAATCCGCAATTTCGCCAGCCGTGAGTTGAATCTTCCGGAAAACGGAAGTTATCGCTCTTATGCCGATCTGCAACGACCCTATGTCGTGTGGAACGTGGTGGCGACCCCGGAATTTTCCGTTGATCCCATCACCTGGTGTTTTCCTGTCGCCGGCTGCGTTCCTTACCGCGGCTATTACAAAGAAGAGTCCGCACGCAGATTCGCCGAGCAACTCAAGGAGCAGGGTCACGATGTCCAGGTGTATGGCGTTGCGGCCTATTCGACGCTAAGTTGGTTCAACGACCCGGTTCTCAACACCTTTTCCCATCGTGAAGAAACGTCCCTTGCCGCTCTGATCTTTCACGAACTGGCGCATCAGCAGGTCTATGTGAAAAATGATTCGTCCTTCAATGAAGCTTTTGCGGTGGCTGTAGAACTCGAGGGTGTAGAGCGCTGGCTCGAGGCGCGGGGCAATAGCGAACAAATCGAAAAGTACCGCAAGCGCTTTGTCCGCGAGGAAGAGTTTGTCCTTCTGCTGCTCGAAATGCGCAGCCGTCTCATGCAGGTCTATGCTCTGCCTTTGGACGAGGATCTCATGCGCTCGAAAAAAGAGGAAACATTTGAACTTTTCCGCAATGACTACGCCCAGCTCAAAGAGCGCTGGGATGGCTATGCCGGTTTTGATTCCTGGCTCAATCGTCCACTGAATAATGCTCACTTTGCCTCGGTAAGTACCTATCGTACGCTGGTGCCGGCTTTTCAGAGCCTGCTTGTGCGCCATGGCGGCAATCTGAAGCAGTTCTACACGGAAGCCCAGAGACTTGCCGATTTGCCGCGCGAAGAGCGGTCCCTCGTTCTGGCGCACTGGTTGGAGAAAGGTCGTGAGATTCCCTATCTGACCGTAGATGCTGAGTTTCCCGAATCGCATCCGCAATTTTGAGTCGTCTCTTTTCAGGCTGGTGTGTGAATGTCTCTTGGCGTCGAGCATGAAGGAGTCGTTAAATTTCACTGCCGCTATCGTGCCGGCGCGCCTCTGGACTCAGGCTTTCTGGCAGAGATCAACGCCTGGCGCAAAATTCTCTTCCAGCTTGAATTGATTGGCAGCGTGCCGGATCGCTACGCCGGGCTGGGGTTCGGCAATATCAGTCAGCGTTTGCCGCCTTTGCCCGACGGCTCCGCGGGCGGCTTTGTCATCAGCGGCACGCAAACTGGTGGGATTCGGGACCTTGAACCCGGGCACTATGCTATTGTGCGACACTGCGATCCGCAGCGCAATCTGGTAGAGGCACAGGGACCGATCAGGCCCTCCTCGGAGTCGCTGACCCACGGCATCGTCTATGCCCTTGATCCCCGCGTGAATTGTGTGCTGCATGCCCACTCACCCCACATTTGGCGTCTGGCAAAACAGCTTGATCTGCCCCTGACCCGTGAGGATGTACCCTACGGAACCCCGGCGATGGCCGATGAGGTGCGCCGCGTTTGTATGGAGGAGGAGCTTTGTCCACTCGCTGTGCTGGCCATGGGCGGGCACGAGGATGGGATTCTGGCCTTCGGACCGGATTCTGGCTCCGCGGGGACGGCCCTGATCGCCTACCTCGCTCAGGCCTATTCCCTTGCGGGAAAGGCTGCTTTGAGCTGAACTCAAGCGCGAACAGTTCTTTACAATCTTCGTACTTTCCTGTATATCCTAATGGTTTGTCATTCTGAATTTCCCCTAACCGTGTTTATCTGAAGGCCCATGAAACAAGAGCTGATCCGTAATTTTTCCATTATCGCCCACATTGACCACGGCAAGTCGACCCTGGCCGACCGTTTGCTTGAAGAAACCGGCACACTCTCGGCGCGTGAGAAGGCCGACCAGTTCCTGGATAAGATGGAGCTGGAGCGCGAGCGCGGCATCACCATCAAGGCCCAGGCGGTGCGCCTCAAGTATCACGCCGATGATGGCAAGGACTATATCCTCAACCTCATCGATACCCCGGGACATGTGGATTTCTCTTATGAGGTGAGTCGCTCGCTCAAGGCCTGCGAGGGTGCTTTGCTGGTGGTCGACGCCTCCCAGGGGGTCGAAGCACAGACCCTCGCCAATGTTTATATGGCCATCGACCAGAATCTCGAAGTCTTTCCGGTCATCAACAAAATCGACCTGCCTGCTGCCGATCCGCAGCGAGTCAAGGAAGAGATCGAAGAAATTATCGGACTTGATGCTTCTGATGCCGTGGAAGCCAGTGCCAAGGAAGGCATCGGCATTCACGAAATTCTCGAACACATCGTGCAGAAAGTGCCGCCCCCAAAGGGGGATCCCGATGCGCCCCTCAAAGCCCTGATCTTCGACAGCTGGTATGATTCTTATCAGGGAGTCATTACCCTGGTGCGCATTATTGACGGCCGGTTGAAAAAGGGCGACAAGATTCTTCTCATGGCGAATAAAAAAAACTACGAGGTGACTCAGGTCGGGGTCTTTTCGCCTCACCCGGTGGCCATTGGCTCCCTTTCCGCCGGCGAAGTCGGGTTTGTCATTGCCAGCATCAAGGTTGTGCAGGATGCCAAGGTCGGCGACACCATCACCCATCCTGATCGGCCCACCGCCACACCGCTGCCCGGTTTCCAGGTGGTCAAGCCCATGGTTTTTTCGGGGCTTTATCCCATCGACACGGGCGAATACGACCTGTTGCGCGACGCACTGGAAAAGCTGCGCCTCAACGACTCGTCTTTTTCCTTTGAGCCGGAGAACTCTCTGGCGCTGGGGTTTGGTTTTCGTTGCGGTTTCCTCGGCCTGTTGCACATGGAAATCATTCAGGAACGCCTTGAGCGCGAATTCGGCGTCGACCTGATCACGACCGCGCCGACGGTCGTTTACCATGTCACTACGGTCAAGGGCGAAATGCTCAAGGTGGAAAGCGCCAACATGCTGCCCGAGGTCCAATACATCGAGAAGATGGAAGAGCCTTTCATCCTCGCCTCTATTCATGTCCCCAACGAGTACGTGGGAGCGGTGCTTGCCCTGTGCGAGGAAAAGCGCGGGACACAGCGTGAAATCAAATACCTGACGGCCAGTCGGGTGATGGTGGTCTATGAGTTGCCCCTCAATGAAATCGTTCTCGATTTTTATGACCGGCTCAAGACGCTCACCCGTGGTTATGCCTCTCTGGACTACGAACCTCTCGACTACCGCAAGAGTGATCTGGTTCGGCTCAATATTCTAGTCAACGGTGAACCCGTCGATGCTCTCTCCCTCATCGTGCATCGCGACAAGGCCTATTATCGCGGCAAGGATCTGGTCTCCAAAATGAAGGAGTTCATTCCTCGCCAGCAGTTCGAGGTCGCTTTGCAGGCGGCCATCGGCGGCAAGGTCGTGGCGCGCGAAACGGTCAAGGCGTTGCGCAAGGACGTCACCGCCAAATGTTACGGCGGCGACATCAGCCGCAAACGCAAGCTGCTGGAAAAGCAGAAAGAGGGCAAGAAACGCATGAAACAGGTGGGCAATGTGGAGTTGCCTCAGGAGGCCTTCATGGCCATTCTCAAAGTGAAAGAATAACCCATGTTCAAATCCAAAACTCGGGGCCATAGCGAACAATCCATCGCCGCGGTCAAGCGACCCTGGTACCGTGAATACGGCGAAGCCCTGATCGTTGCCCTGATTCTGGCCCTGATTATCCGCACCTTCGTTATTCAGGCTTTCAAAATCCCTTCGGGCTCAATGGAAGATACGCTGCTGGTGGGCGACCACCTTCTGGTGAACAAATTCATCTACGGCACCAACATTCCGTTTACCGATATCTCCTTTCTCGCTCTGCGTGATCCGGCGCGCGGTGACATTGTGGTCTTCGAATTCCCCGGGGATCGGGATAAGCCCTATTTCCAACGCAAGGATTTTATCAAGCGCATCGTCGGGCTGCCGGGGGATGTCATCGAAGTACGATCTAAGACCCTTTATGTCAACGGCGAGCCTTACCGCATTCCTGAAGAGGTGCATAAGGATCCCGTGACGCTTGCGCCAAACAGTAATGGACGCGATCACTTCGGACCCATCACGGTTCCCGAAAGCCATTATTTCACCATGGGCGATAATCGCGATTATTCCTACGACAGCCGATTCTGGGGGTTTGTGCCCGAAGAGAGCATCAAGGGGTTGGCGTTTATCAAATACTGGTCCTGGGATGCAGAAAAGAATTCCCCGCGCTTCAACCGTATCGCTCGGCCGATTCGCTAAGGCTTGTTGCAAGCGTCAATATTTTATATTGACAAGGCCGGCGCTGCCCTGATAGGGTTCCGAAAATCGACCGTTTGTCTCCTTTTAAGCTGATCCGAGAGGTCGGCAAGGGTGACCCCGAATGCACACCAAGTTAAAGACATCGACCATCCAGGTACCCTGGCGCATTGCTGCGCCGCGGTACCTTTTTTTGTGTCCGCAAACGCTCTCATGCTGCGCCATCAACTGACAGGGAGATCTCATGGCAACCATCATTCTTGATCAGGCCGGGGTCGCTCGTGCCTTGACCCGTATCGCCCACGAAATTCTCGAACGCAACAAGGGAACGACTGATGTGGTGCTGGTCGGCATCCGCACCGGCGGCGATCATCTGGCCGCCATGTTGCAAGAGCGGCTGGCGCAGATTGAGGGGGAAACCGTTCCATTGGGCATCCTCGACATCACCATGTACCGCGACGATATCGGCACCCGCACCGATCTGGCCATCGGCAGGACCGACATTCCCTTTCCCCTCGACGGCAAAAATGTGGTGCTGGTCGACGATGTGCTCTACACCGGCCGCACCATCCGTGCCGCCATGGACTCGTTGATGGATCTGGGGCGGCCCAAAAGCATCCAGTTAGCGGTGCTCATCGACCGCGGTCATCGCGAACTGCCGATCCGTCCCGATTTCATCGGCCGCAACGTACCGACCTCACGGGATGAACTGATTGAAACGGAGTTCAACGACAAGAATCAGCCGGTCGAAGTTCGATTGGTGAAAAAATAGTCCTTTTCCTGTGGAGGGATCCATGACGTTCCGGCACAAAAACATCCTGGGTATCGAACAGCTCTCGAAAGAGGATATCGGCTTCATTCTCGATACGGCGGACAGCTTCAAGGAAATCAACAGCCGCGAAATCAAGAAAGTACCGACTCTGCGGGGCAAAACCATCATCAATCTGTTCTTCGAGGCCAGTACTCGCACGCGCACTTCTTTTGAGATCGCGGGCAAGCGCCTTTCCGCCGACACCATCAACATCACGGCCTCATCCTCCTCCGTTGTCAAAGGCGAAACCCTCGAAGATACCGCAAAAAACATCGAAGCCATGCGGCCGGACATCATCGTCATGCGCCATGGGGCTTCAGGCGCCTGCCATTACTTGGCGCAGCGCGTCGATTGCTCAATCATCAACGCAGGCGACGGAGCCCATGAGCATCCCAGCCAGGCACTTCTCGACATGCTCACCATCCGCCAGCACAAGGGACGGATTGAAGGGCTCAAGGTCGCCATCATCGGAGATATCACCCACAGCCGGGTGGTGCGTTCGAATCTCTACGGCCTGACCCGCATGGGGGCCGAGGTACGCTTGGCCGGCCCCGGCACCATGATGCCGCCGGGCATCGAGCGCCTGGGCGCCACAGTCTATCATGACATGAACCAGGCGATTGCCGGCGCCGATGTGGTCATGATGCTGCGCATTCAGCTGGAGCGCCAAGGCAAAACCCTGCTGCCGACCCTGCGCGAGTACGCCAGGTTTTATGGGCTCAACACGGAAAATCTCAAACTCGCGGCCAAAGATGCCCTGGTCATGCACCCTGGTCCGGTGAATCGCGGGGTGGAACTTTCAAGCTATGTCGCCGATGGTGCGCAAAGCGTAATTCTCGACCAGGTGGAAAACGGCGTGGCGATACGCATGGCTCTGCTGTACCTGGTGCTGGGCGGCGAGCAGCCACGGTAAGTAAAAAAACAATGTCATCCTTAACGCAGGAGAACATAGAGATGAAGATTCTGATCAAAGGTGGCCGGGTGATCGATCCGGCGCATGGAATTGATGATGAATTTGATCTGCTCATTGAAGACGGTCTGATCAGTCGCCTGGAAAAAGACATTCAGGCTGAAGGCGCGCAAATCATCGATGCACGCGGCAAGCTGGTGACGCCGGGTCTGATCGACATTCACGTGCATCTGCGCGACCCCGGCCAGGAGTACAAGGAAGACATCGCCAGCGGCACCCGTGCCGCAGTGGCCGGCGGGTTTACCGCTGTGGCCTGCATGCCCAATACCAAGCCGGTCAACGATAGCGCGAGCGTGACCCGCTACATCCTCGACAAAGCCGCTGCAGAGGGTTTCTGCCATGTGTTGCCGGTGGGTGCCATCACTCAGGGCTCCAAAGGCGAGGCCCTGGCGGAAATGGGCGATATGAAGGAAGCGGGCTGCGTCGGATTTTCCGACGACGGCCATCCGGTGACCAGCGGCGAACTGCTGCGCCGCGCGCTTGAATACTCGCGGCCCTTCGGCATGCCCATTATCGCCCACTCGGAAGATCTTGAACTGGTGGGGCAGGGAGTTATGAACGAAGGCTTCGTTGCCACCGAACTCGGACTCAAAGGCATTCCCTGGGTGGCCGAAGCGGCCCCCATCGCCCGCGACGTAATGCTTGCCGAATTCACCCGCGGCCACCTGCACCTGGCGCATGTGTCCTGCGCGGCCGCTGTCGCAGTCATCCGCGCCGCCAAAAAACGTGGCGTGCGCGTGACTGCCGAGGTAACACCTCATCACTTTACCCTGACAGACGAAGCGGTCCGTGGATACGACACCAACGCAAAGATGAATCCGCCCCTGCGTTGCGCCGAAGATGTGGCCGCCGTGCGCGAAGGGTTGGCCGACGGAACGATCGATGCCATCGCCACCGATCACGCCCCGCATCACATTGATGAGAAGAACGTCGAATTCAATATTGCCTACAACGGCGTGGTCGGGCTGGAAACGGCGCTGCCTCTGACTCTGCGCCTGGTCAGCGACGGGGTATTGTCGCTCTCCGACGCCATTGCCAAGCTCACCATCAACCCGGCTCGGGTGCTGGGCCTGAAGAGCGGGACGCTGGAAGTCGGGCGCGCGGCGGATGTCACCGTCATCGATCCTGAGTTGAAATGGACGGTGGACGCACAGAAATTTTCCTCCAAAAGCAAAAACACGCCCTTCGACGGCTGGAAGATGGTTGGCGCCGCCACCTACACCATCGTTGCCGGGCATATCAGTTATCAGCGCTAAATAAAAGGAGTTTGTGCAGCATGAAAGCCATTCTGGCCCTGGCCGACGGCAGAGTTTTTCACGGCAGAGCGTTCGGAGCCGGCGGTGAAATCACCGGTGAGGTGGTATTCAACACCAGCATGACCGGTTATCAGGAAATCCTCACCGATCCCTCCTACTGTGGTGAGATCGTTACCATGACCTATCCGCAGATCGGAAACTACGGCATCAACGTGGAGGACGTGGAATCGGCGCGCCCCTTTCTTTCGGCTTTCGTGGTTAAAGAAGTGTGCGAATTTCCCAGCAACTGGCGCTCAAAGATGAGTCTCGATGCCTACCTCAGAGAAAACGGTGTCATCGGGATTCAGGGCATCGATACGCGCGCCCTGGTGCGTCACATTCGCGATAAGGGTGCGCAGACCGGCATCGTCAGCTCCATTGATCTGGATCCCGAGAGCTTGGTGGAAAAGGCGCGGCGGGCACCCTCCATCGTTGGGCGTGATCTGGTACGCGAAGTTACCTGCCAAACATCCTATCCTTGGAGCGAAGGGCCCTGGCAACTCGGCAAAGGCTACACGAGTCCGGATCAGGCGCCGCGCTACAAGGTCGTGGCCTACGATTTCGGCATCAAGCGCAACATTTTGCGCAAGCTGGTGGCCTCCGGCTGTGATGTCACCGTAGTGCCGGCGGAGACGCCGGCCGAAGAGGTGCTGGCAATGAATCCCGACGGGGTCTTTTTAAGCAATGGTCCCGGCGATCCCGCACCCATCGTCTACGCCCAGGAAAATATCCGTAAGCTCCTAGGGAAAACACCCATTTTCGGCATCTGCCTGGGACATCAGCTCCTTTCTCTGGCCTTGGGCGGCAAGACCTACAAACTCAAGTTCGGCCATCGCGGTGGCAACCAGCCCGTACTTCGCGGCGAGGATCAACGTGTTGAGATTACGTCACAAAATCACGGTTTTGCCGTGGATGCCGCATCGATTCATGATGCCGCTATTCAGACCCACACCAATCTTAATGACAACACCGTGGAGGGCATTGAGCATAAGCTGCTGCCGGCGTTTTCCGTGCAGTATCATCCCGAAGCTTCGCCCGGTCCCCACGACGCAGCCTATCTGTTCGAGAAGTTTACGCGCATGATGGACAAGGCCAAAAAGCAATAGGGCGATAGGTGGTCAACCACACTTGTCACGCATCATTTATCATTCATCTCTGGATTTAAAAAATGCCCAAGCGTACAGACATCAAGAAGATCCTCATCATCGGCGCCGGCCCCATCGTCATCGGCCAGGCATGCGAATTCGACTACTCCGGCACCCAGGCGTGCAAAGCGCTCAAGGAAGAGGGCTATGAGGTGGTGCTGCTCAATTCGAATCCGGCCACCATCATGACCGATCCTGATTTTGCCGACCGCACTTATATCGAGCCCGTCAATCCCGACACCCTCGCGCGCATCATCGAAAAGGAGCGCCCCGATGCGGTGTTGCCGACACTGGGTGGACAGACCGCCCTCAACACCGCGGTGACCGTGGCGAAAAGGGGAGTGTTGGAAAAGTTCGGTGTCGAGTTGATCGGCGCCAAGTTGCCGGCCATTGAAAAAGCCGAGGACCGCACCCTGTTCAAGCAGGCCATGGAAAGAATCGGCCTGGAAGTGCCGCGCGCTGGGTTGGCGCACAATTACCAGGAGGCGATGGAAATTATCGAGAACATTGGCTTTCCTGCCATTATTCGACCCTCCTTCACCCTTGGTGGCAGCGGTGGCGGCATCGCCTACAACCGTGAAGAATACGAGGAAATGGCCATGGCGGGGATCGATGCCTCACCCACCAGCGAAATCCAGGTGGACGAGTCGATCATCGGCTGGAAGGAATACGAACTCGAGGTCATGCGCGACATGGCCGATAACGTGGTCATTATCTGCTCCATCGAAAACTTTGATCCCATGGGGGTGCACACCGGCGATTCCATCACCGTGGCGCCTGCCCAAACCCTGACGGACAAAGAATACCAACTGCTGCGCGATGCTTCGATTCGCATCATTCGCGAGATCGGGGTCGAAACCGGGGGCTCAAACATCCAGTTCGGCATCAATCCGGCTGACGGCCGCCTGGTGGTCATCGAGATGAACCCGCGGGTGTCGCGCTCCTCGGCGCTGGCATCGAAGGCCACGGGGTTCCCCATCGCCAAGATTGCCGCCAAACTCGCCGTCGGCTACACTCTCGACGAAATTCCCAACGACATCACCCGCGAAACCTTCGCCTCATTCGAGCCGACCATCGATTACGTGGTGACAAAGATTCCTCGTTTCACTTTCGAGAAGTTTCCGCAGGCCAATGCCACCCTGACCACACAAATGAAATCTGTGGGCGAGGTGATGTCTATGGGCCGCACCTTCAAGGAAAGTCTGCAAAAGGCCATGCGCTCTCTGGAAATCGGATCTTGCGGCTTTGAAAGTCGCCTCTTTAGCGAACCCGAGGATGAACGTCGCGCCCTGTCCGAGGAGGAAATGGATCGGCTGCGCGGCAAGCTGCGCGTGCCCAACTGGGAAAGGCTGTGGTATCTTGGCGACGCTTTTCGCGCCGGTCTGTCTCTTGAGGAAATCCACCAGCTTACCTTTATCGATCCCTGGTTTCTCAACAACATCCGCCAGATCATCGAGATGGAAAAAGAGTTGCGGGACAACCACAACCTGCTGTCACGCGACCGGGAACAATTCGAGGCTCTGCTACGGCATGCCAAGCAGTATGGCTTTTCGGACCAACGCCTGGCGACGCTGTGGGGCATCACCGAGGGCGACGTGCGCCAATACCGCGGCCAATTCGGTATTCATCCCGTCTATAAACGGGTCGATACCTGTGCTGCAGAGTTTGAAGCCTACACGCCCTATCTGTATTCGACCTACGAGCAGGAATGCGAGGCCGAGCCGAGCGATCGTCGCAAAATCATGATTCTTGGCGGAGGTCCCAACCGCATCGGGCAGGGCATTGAGTTCGACTACTGCTGCGTGCACGGCGTGTTTGCCCTGGCCAAGGACGGCTTTGAAACCATCATGGTCAACTGCAACCCGGAAACGGTCTCTACCGATTACGATACTTCGGATCGTCTCTATTTTGAGCCTCTGACGCTGGAAGATGTCTTGGAAATCGTCGCCGTCGAGCGGCCCGAAGGCCTGATCGTGCAGTTCGGTGGGCAAACACCACTCAAGCTGGCAATGGCTTTGGAGCAGGCAGGAGTGCCCATCATCGGCACCAGTCCGGATGCCATCGACCGTGCCGAAGACCGCGAGCGTTTTCAAGCGCTGCTGCATAAACTCGATCTCAAGCAACCGGAAAACGGCATTGCGCGCTCCTTTGCCGAGGCCGAAAAAGTGGCAACACGCATCGGCTATCCGGTGGTGGTCAGACCCTCGTACGTATTGGGTGGCCGCGCCATGGAGATCGTTTACGACGCCGAGCAGTTGCGCAACTACATGACCCACGCGGTGAAGGCATCGCCGGAGCACCCGATCCTGATCGACAAATTTCTCGACGAGGCTATCGAAGTTGATGTAGACGCTCTGTGCGACGGCAGGGACGTGGTCATCGGCGGCATCATGGAGCATATCGAAGAGGCCGGCATTCACTCGGGCGATTCGGCCTGCGCCCTGCCGCCATATTCTCTTGACGAAGCCATCATTGAAGAAATCAAGCGTCAAACCGTCGCGCTGGCTCTGGAGCTCAAGGTGGTCGGGCTGATGAATATCCAGTTTGCCGTCAAAGACGGTGCCGTCTATCTTCTGGAAGTCAACCCGCGCGCCAGCCGCACGGTTCCCTTCGTTTCCAAAGCCACGGGTCGGCCCCTGGCGCAGATTGCGGCGCGCGTCATGGCCGGCAAGACGCTTCAGGAACTTGGCGTGACTGGCTACGTTGTGCCGCGGCATGTGTCGGTGAAGGAATCTGTTTTTCCCTTCGTCAAATTCCCCGGAGTCGATACTCTGCTTGGGCCTGAGATGAAATCCACCGGTGAAGTTATGGGCATCGATTACGATTTTGCTCACGCCTTTGCCAAGGCCCAGTTGGGCGCCAACGTCAAATTGCCCCTCAAGGGAACGGTGTTTATCAGCGTCAAGGATAGCGATAAAAAGCACATCATCGAGCCGGCGCGTAAAATCTCCGAAGCTGGATTTAAAATCGTCGCGACGCGAGGCACGGCAAGCTTTCTTCAGGAAAAAGGGATTGTTGCCGAGGTGGTCAACAAGGTGCAGGAGGGGCGCCCGCATATTGTCGACGCCATCAAAAGTCAGCAGATCGACCTGGTTTTCAATACCACTTTCGGTCCGCGGGCGGTGGCGGATTCCTATTCCATCCGCCGCACCACGCTGGTTTACAACGTGGCTTACTTCACCACGGCGGCCGGTATCCGCGCAGCTGTGGACGGCATCATCGCCATGCAACGAGAAAGTCTTGACGTTAAACCCCTGCAAGAGTATTATCCGAAACAGTGAGCCTGCAGGCTCTACATAGAAAAATCTGATATTGACGGGCGGGGTTTCCCCCGCCCTTAACTTTTGTCCCTCAGCAAGGAATCGGTTTCATGACCCAAAGCGTCCCCATGACCCGCGAAGGCCATCAGCGTCTTCAGGAAGAGTTGAAAAAGCTGATTCGCGAAGAACGCCCCAAAGTTGTGCAGGATATCGCCGAGGCCCGAGGCCATGGTGATCTTTCGGAAAACGCCGAGTACGACGCTGCCAAAGAACGTCAGGGCTTTATCGAAGGGCGAATCCAGGAAATCAATGATAAGCTGTCCCGCGCTCAGGTCATCAATCCCGCGGAACTCGACACAGACAAGGTGGTTTTCGGCGCCCGCGTGACTCTCTTTGATGTCGACTCAGGTAACGAAGTGACCTATCAGATTGTCGGCGAAGATGAGGCTGATCTCAAATTCGGCAAAATCTCTGTGACTTCGCCCGTGGGAAAAGCCCTCATCGGGCACAAACTTGATGACGAGGTCACGGTAAAAATTCCCTCCGGCCTCAAAACTTACGAAGTTATCGATATCAAGTACGAGTAAGGCCGCTGCCGCGCCCGCAAGCTTGATCTCCAGGCCCACCTTTTGGGCCTTTTTTTGTTGCAGACGTGCAAAAATCTTTTTTTTTCGCAACATATTGCTGTAATATTCAAGGTTTCAAAACCCAATCATTACCATTACTGCGGAGTCGACATGAGCCAGACCATCACCAAAGACATGACATTTTTCCAGATTCTCAAAATGCATCCCGATGTGGCAAAAGTGCTTGGCAGCTACAATATGGGCTGCGTCGGTTGCATGGGAGCCATGAACGAAAGACTTGAGCAGGGCGCCACTGCCCACGGCATCAACATTGACGATCTGTTGCGCGATCTCAACGCCATCTTCGAAAGTTCTTCGCCCCAGTAAAGGGGAGGGCCGATGCCCCCGACCCCAACCTATCAACGCAGTCGCGAATTGCTGGCCACCCCCTTGGCGCAGATCAGGGGGGTGGGCCCGCGTTTGCTGCAAATCCTCGCCAAAGCCGGTCTGAATACCGTTGAAGATGCCCTCTACCACCTGCCGCACCGTTATGAAGACCGCCGAGAAATCCGACGCATTGCCCAATTGCGCGAAGGACGACAAGAAGTTTTTGTTGGGGAGGTTCTCGCCAGCGGTGAAACCTTCACGCCCAAGGCTCGCAAGCGCATCTATGAAGTCGTGGTCAGCGACGGCAGCGCTCAGGTGTCTCTCAAATGGTTTCATTATCGCAAGGATTGGTTGAAGAAACGCTTCTGTGTCGGTACTCGCGCCGTATTTACCGGCGAAATAAAGCGCTTCGGTCCGATTCGCGAGATCCATCATCCTGATTCCGAAATTCTCGGCGACAAATCTCTTGAACAGGTAATGACTGAAGATCCCATGAACTTCGGTCGCATTCTTCCCGTTTACCCCCTCACCGAAGGCCTGTCCCAGAAGGTCGCCCGTAAAATCTTCAAGCAGGTCGTCGATGAGTTCGCGCCTTTCGCGGTCTCGCCCATTCCTCCCCACATCCTTAAAAAACAAGAACTTTTGTCACTTTCCCTCGCCTTAGCCGAGTGCCACTGGCCTGAAAATCCCGAACCGGATTTCGATCTGGAAACGGGTGCCGGGCGCGCTAGGTCCGCTCTGGTGTTCGATGAATTCTTTTTTCTCGAATTGGGACTGGCTCTCAAGCGACGTGGCGTGGTGCTCGAACCCGGCATTGCCTTTGACGTCACCCACAAGTACACCCGGCCTCTGGCGCAAATGCTGCCTTATCGCCTGACCGGTGCGCAGCGGCATGTTCTCGGTGAAATCAAACAAGACATGATGGCACCACATCCCATGAACCGCCTGGTGCAGGGTGATGTCGGCAGCGGCAAAACAGTTGTTGCTTTGATGGCCGCCTTGATCGCTATCGAGAACCACACCCAGGTGGCGGTCATCGCCCCGACGGAAATCCTTGCCGAACAGCATTTTCTGCAGTTTCACGATTGGTTGGAAAAGCTTGGCCTGCGGGCCATTCTGTTATCCGGCTCTCTTGGGCCCAAGGACAAGGCCCAGGTGCAGGACAAGATCAGGGCAGGGGAGGTCGACCTGGTTGTCGGTACCCATGCGGTTCTGCAGCAGGGCGTGGAATTCAAAAAGTTAGGCCTTGGAATCATCGACGAACAACACCGTTTCGGCGTTCTGCAGCGTGGAATTCTGCGCCGCAAGGGAGAAAATCCCGATATCCTGGTGATGACGGCAACTCCCATTCCGCGTACTTTGTCGCTCACCCTCTATGGAGATCTGGCCCTGTCGGTCATTGACGAGCTGCCGCCGGGGCGCACGCCCATCAAAACCCGGGTGCTGGCGGAAAGCCGGCGGGAAGAGGGTTATCGTCTCATTAAAAAAGAGCTGGAGCAGGGCAGGCAGGCCTACATTGTTTATCCTCTGGTAGAGGAGTCGGAAAAAAGCGATCTGCTTGCCGCAGCGGCAGCGGCCGAAACCCTGCAGTCTGAGGTTTTCTCCGATCACAAGGTTGGTTTACTCCACGGCCGTATCAAGCCCCAGGAAAAAGAATCGGTCATGAAGGCATTTAAAAATCGGGAAATCGACCTTTTGGTGGCGACGACGGTCATTGAAGTGGGGATCGACGTTCCCAATGCCAGCGTCATGATGGTGGAGCATGCAGAGCGTTTCGGGCTGGCGCAGCTACATCAATTACGCGGGCGTGTGGGACGAGGTGCCGAGAAAAGTTACTGTCTGCTGGTTCAGTCGTCCCGCTGCAGCCAGGACGGTAAGCGCCGTTTGCAGGTCATGGCCGAGACCACCGATGGTTTTCGTATCGCGGAAGCCGACCTTGAGATCCGTGGACCAGGCGAATTTCTCGGCACCCGCCAGGCGGGCTTACCGGATTTTCGTGTCGCCAATCTTCTGCGCGACGGCCGCATGCTTGAATCGGCCCGCACAGAAGCCTTTCGCTTGGCGGAGAATCCCGAGTTTTTATCTGCGGCCAAGTATGCCGATACACGCCTGGCCCTTATGGACCGTTGGGGCAGTCGCCTGGAGTTGGCAAGTATCGGCTGAGTCGGTATCACCAGCTACCGCCGACCAGAGGCAAAGACTTCTCCAGGGAAAAATAAACCAAATGTTTCGGGCCCTTGTCCTTGTCTTCTTCCACGGACAGGGAAGGTCTGGTCATCTGTGCAAGAAGTTCGGGATCCTGGTCCTCGCGGACTTTTTTCAGAAAAAGCCGCACACCGCGATAACCACCGCCGGCCTCGATAAAGAGATAGGCGGCATGGGGATTGACCTTGATATTGCTGTAAGTCAGGCGTTCACGCATGACAAAGGCAAGTGTGCCGTCGGGCATCACATGCGGACGAGCATAGATTGCAGCATCAACGCGGCCTTGGTCATCCGCGGTGGATAGAACACCGGTGCCGCTGGCGTCGCTGAAGTATCGAGAGAGGTCCATAGGTTATTCTCCTTTGCTGGTTTTGCACACGGTGGCGGCTTTCTACTTAACGATATCAAGCTCTTGGCAAATAGCTACCATGCAACTCTCCTTGCTACTAAAGTTTACATAATATATATTATGCGACGTTAGGTGTTTTGCGGTCTCTGGCTTCTGACCTCTCATTTTATTGTTCTTTGCCTTTTTGCTGTGTTACCTTGATGTCCGTTTTCTTATCCACAAACCTCCCCTAAGGGTCTTTACTCTTCTCTGGAAAATCGTCTATGGATTTTTTGCAGATCTTTGTTCTCTCCGTGGTTCAAGGCCTCACAGAATTTTTGCCCATATCCAGCTCGGCTCATCTGATTCTTGTCCCCATATTTACCGCCTGGGAAGATCAGGGTCTGGCATTTGATATTGCCACCCATGTCGGAACCCTCGCCGCCGTCATGCTTTACTTTCGCCGCGACCTCTACCAAGTCAGCGTCGAATGGGCCCATTCGCTCAAAAGCCGGCGCCTGACGCCCTCCGCGCGCCTTGGTTGGGGAATTCTGCTGGGCACCATACCCGTTGGACTAGCCGGTTTGAGCTTTAAGGGGTTCATTGAAACATCCATGCGCTCGCCCGTCATTCTTGCCTGCAGCCTGATCGGCTTCGCCTTTGTGCTCTCCTACGCCGACTGGCGCCGCCGAGGCGCACGTGACGAGTACAGTCTGACCTGGAAAGACATTCTGCTCATAGGGTGCGCGCAGGCATTGGCTCTGATTCCCGGCACCTCGCGCTCGGGAATCACTATGACCGCCGCCTTGCTTCTTGGCCTTAACCGCGAGGGTGCGGCGCGCTTCTCCTTTCTTCTTTCCATCCCCGTGACTGCTCTGGCTGGTGGCCTGCAAGCCGTAGAACTGACCCGTTCACCGGGTCTGGTCCATTGGACGCCCATGATTCTCGGCGCCCTCTTTTCCGGAATCAGCGCCTTTATCTGCATTCACTACTTCCTGGTCTTTATTCGGCGCATCGGCATGCAGCCCTTCGTCATCTACCGTATCGCCCTGGGCATTTTACTGCTGGTTGTGTTCGGTCCAAAACTGTAAGGAAACCAATTGAAAACTGTAAGGAAAGTTGCTTTTTTTCTGCTGGTTGGCGCTTTTTTTCTGGCGGGCTGCTCCCCCAAGGCGTCCGCCCTCTCCCCTTCCCTTGACGAAAAAATCGCTCAGATGCTGATGGTTGGCTTCCGGGGGACAATCGTGGACGAAAATCATTTTATCGTTCAGGATATCAAAGCGAGGAAACTCGGCGGGGTTATCCTGTTCGATTACGATATTGCCGAAAGACAACCAGGACGCAATATCAAGTCGCCGGCCCAGGTTGACGCTCTCGTTGCATCCCTGCAGGCAGCGTCCTCTGCCCCCCTGCTCATTGCCATCGACCAGGAAGGGGGAAGAATCGCACGCCTGAAAGCGCGCGATGGTTTTCCGCCGACGGTCTCCCACGGTTTTCTGGGACAGGTGGACGATCTGGAAATCACCTCAGAACACAGCGCCAAACTTGCGAAAACGCTCGCCGACCTGGGCATCGGACTGAATCTTGCTCCGGTTGTCGATCTCTGCGTCAATCCCGACAATCCGGTCATCGCCCATTACGAGCGTTGTTTTTCGGCAGATCCCGAGAAAACGACGGCTCATGCCTTGAGATTCATCAAGGCCCATCATCAGGCGGGAGTACTGACCAGCCTCAAGCATTTTCCCGGCCATGGCAGCTCAACAACCGACTCTCACCTCGGATTTACCGATATCAGCGACACTTGGTCGGAGACTGAACTCATACCCTTCCGCCGGCTGATCGCACAGGGAAGAGCCGATGCCGTGATGACGGCCCATGTTTTCCACGCCCGTCTCGACGAGCAGCACCCCGCCACCCTCTCCTCCGCAGTCATCGGCGGCCTGCTGCGGGAGGATCTGGCTTTTGAGGGGGTGGTGATTTCAGATGACATGCAGATGGGCGCGATTACCCAACATTACAGTTTTGAAACGGCCGTTCACTTGGCGATCAAGGCCGGAGTCGACATTCTGGTTTTCGGCAACAATCTAGACTACGATGAAAAAATCGTGGTTCGCACCATCGCGCTTATCAGAGGCTTGGTGGACAGCGGCTCGCTCAGCGCGTCCCGCATCGATGAATCTTACCACCGCATCCAGAATCTGAAACGTCGTCTATAGCCATCAGGCAATGCTTATAAGTGTCGACAATCAATCAATATACAGTCCGGCAAACCCTGACTTGCGGAGATTCCATGGCCTACGACAGCATAGAGGATGCTTTTCACTTTGTCAGCGACGCCCCGCCCGGCGAACGCAGCGCCGTGGTCCATCGGCTCACCGGCCAGGTCTTTATTGCTTCTCTTAAAGCCGGGTACGACCAACGACCTGCCGGAAGTGAAGCAGATCCCGACTACCTGACCATCCCCCACCGCAAAGATTTAGATCCCGGCAAACCGCTGGTGCTGGAATTCATTCAGAACTACTGTCCGCGCGAATTGGCGCGCGTTGAAGCGCTCTTCGCCCGCCCCGGCGCATTTCGCCATGTTAAGGACCTGCTGCGTCGCCAAAATTTGCTGGACAGTTGGCAGGTTTTCGAAGACCAACGGATCGAAGCACTGCTGCGTCACTGGTGCGCAACACAGGGACTGTCGGTGTAGCTCACCTGAGCTCGGTAAGGGACGAAATGGCGCGGACTGTATGAACAAAAACCTGTTCCTCTACTTTACTGCGTTTTTTTATGCAGGCCTCACACTGGTCGCCCTGATTCTCAATCGCCTGCTGACGGGAACCTATCTTCCCTCGCCTGTTGTGTTGAGCTGGGAGGCGGCAGGGCTAGCAGTCGCGGCGTCCGGGTTGATGATGGCGGCGGTATGGCTGCTGGTTGTCCTTGACCTGCCCTTTATGGGGCGCATTCAAGAAAAATTGGCGCAATACCAGCCGTTGCTGGCCGGCCTGAGTCAGTCAGAAAGGATTTATGTTTCTGTCCTGGCTGGTTTTTCCGAGGAATTACTGTTCCGGGGTGTTTTGCAGCCATCCTGGGGAATTGCGGTGACCAGTGTCGTTTTTGGTGCCTTGCACGCCGTCACTTTCAGTTATTTTCTTCTGGCGACAGCCGTAAGTTTTTACCTTGGCTGGCTGTTCCAATACACTGGCAACCTGTTTGTGCCGATGGCCGCTCATGCCCTCTATGATATCTTTGCACTGAACCTGCTGGCTTGGCTTAATGCCCGCGACGAGCTGAAACGATGAGTGATTTATTCAGCAGAACCATGCTGGATCTTCATCCACCCAATTCCTGGCTCGCGCTCCACCACCACGGGACTGCGGAGCGCGGGATTGAAGCGGTAGTTCAGGTAGCAGAAGTCCTGTGGATTGGAGAGGATATCCGGCGTAAAGCTTGCCAGATTAACCCCTTCGCAGCGGGCCGATCTGACCAACAGGCCATTAAGTCGCTGGTCATGGAGATAAGCCCCCAGCGGCTGGGTGAAGGCGTAGTCATCGGCGATCAGAGCCGGCCACCTTTTTTCCTTGCCGCGTAGATCGACCAGCACTCCCTGGCAGAAAACCTGAAAAATACGACGCTCCCCAAGGATCTCACGCTCCTCGTCGGGAAAAGCACTCAGGACAAATTTACGCCAGTGGTGGACGGTTTCGTAGACGGTGGTCTCCATCTCAAGTGAGCCGTACCACACTCCATAGCGGCTGCCGTCGCTGAAGCGGGTGTGCTGCCAGGGCTGTGCAACGAAGGGGTAGCAGATCAGCGCATAGTCAAAGGGCCTGCGCACAAAGGTGTCT
The DNA here is from genome assembly GCF_000820505.1 of Geoalkalibacter ferrihydriticus DSM 17813. NCBI lineage: Bacteria > Pseudomonadati > Thermodesulfobacteriota > Desulfuromonadia > Desulfuromonadales > Geoalkalibacteraceae > Geoalkalibacter > Geoalkalibacter ferrihydriticus. Next base: position 304,594 of record NZ_JWJD01000001.1, read on the forward strand.
TTGGCTGCGGGCTTTCCCAGGCTCTCGGCGGCGACAGCGGCAGCCGAGTCCTGCTCATCCTCGGCGAGGTCATCAAAAAGATCCTGGGAATCACGAATGCTCTTGATATTGCGAAAGGGGCGTCCCTCAAAGACACGCACGCGCGAGACAAGATCGGCATACATCAGCGGCCCCGTTCAAAATCCAGGTAACGGCGAATGGCCAGAAGCCCTTCGTAGCCTTCGCGCATGATGTCGAGGGGTCTGCGACCGGCAAACCGGCTGTTGGGCTGGCTGATCCAGCGATAGGCCAGATCCCGGTCATGGGGAAAAAAGATGCGCAGGGATTTATGAATGGCCAGAAGGTGGCCGGCACGCCCCAGCAAATCTACGCTGTCGGCCAGGGGCTCGCCCCTGCGGTAGCGTCCCAGGGAGGTTCTGGCCTGCGGAGAAAGGCCCAGCAGCAGGCACTGGTCTTCGGCGGAGAGATCCCAGTGCTCCAGCAACCGCATAATCATGCGTGCCAACCGGGCGCGCGTATCGCGATCACGCAAATCCGGGGACTCGGGATTCTGGTGAATTTGGCGTGCATAAGGGACCATGCGTTACCTCCTCTTGTTGCAGACATTGTAACACTTGTTACATGGAGTGCAACAAAATCCGCCTGAGACCCCGAGGAAATAGCATCGACTTCGGCTTGCTCGACCGAACTCTGTCATCGCGACATCCTGACTCTATCGCCTAAAAGCAAAAAGGCCGACCCTTGCGGGTCGACCTTTTTGCTTTTTTATTGGTCGGGGCGAGAGGATTTGAACCTCCGACCCCCTGCACCCCATGCAGGTGCGCTACCAGGCTGCGCTACGCCCCGTCAACCAATGCGTCGGGATTATGTTGGATTCGAGGTTAAATGTCAAGCAGAAAAAACGACCCGTGAAAAACAAAAAACCTCTGTAACTTTCGATTGTTATTCAAGGTTTGCGGCGATCGATGACACGCTGGGCCTTGCCTTCGTGGCGTGGTATGGAGGTCGGCTCCACCAGCTTCACCCGCGCACGAAGCCCCAGCGTCGCGGCCAGGCGTTTTTCCACCATGCCGACGAATTCACGCTGTTTTTTCATCTCATCAAAGAAAATTGTCTCGTTGACCTCAACCTGGACCTCCAGAGTATCCATATGTCCCTCGCGGTCAAGGACCAGCTGGTAATGGGGTTCGCAGCCCTCCACCTGAAACAGCACTTCTTCGATCTGCGTCGGAAATACGTTGACCCCTTTGACGATGAGCATGTCGTCAGAGCGCCCACGGGTTTTTTCCATGCGCACGAGGGTGCGTCCGCATTGGCAGGTGTCGTAATGCAACCGCGTGATATCCCGGGTGCGATAGCGGATCATAGGAAAGGCTTCCTTGGTCAGGGTGGTGAGTACCAGCTCGCCCACCGCTCCAGCGGGAAGCACCTCACAGGTGTGAGGATCGATGATTTCAGGGATAAAATGATCCTCGAAAATGTGCATGCCGCACTTGAATTCACACTCCCCCGCGACCCCTGGCCCCATAACTTCTGAGAGCCCGAAGTTATCGGTGGCAAGAACACCCAGCCGCGTTTCGATCTCTCGGCGCATTTCCTCGCTCCAAGGTTCGGCACCGAACAAACCGACGCGCAACTTGAGGCTGTCCGCTCCCAAACCCATGCGATCGAGGTGATCAGCGATCGTCAACGCGTAGGAGGGCGTGCAGACCAGGGCCGAGGACTGATAGTCCTGCATAATCATAATCTGCTTTTCGGTGTTGCCGCTGGAAATGGGGATCACCGAGGCTCCGATCCGTTCGGCTCCATAGTGCAGGCCGAAAGCGCCGGTGAACAGGCCATAGCCGAAGGCGATATGCACGATGTCGTCGGCCGTTACACCGGCGGCCGTCATCATGCGCGCCACCAACTCGGTCCAGTTGTCGAGATCGTTGCGCGTATACCCGACCACGGTGGGTTTGCCCGTAGTCCCCGAAGAAGAATGAATGCGCACCACTTCGCGCAAGGGAACGGCGAACATCCCATAGGGATAATTGAGGCGCAGGTCTTCCTTGGTGGTGAAAGGAAAGTGGGCCAGGTCGGAAAGTTGTTGTAGGTCTTTTGCGCTGACGCCGGTTTCCAGAAACTTTTTCTGGTAACAGGGAACGTTGCGATAGGCGCGCTCAAGGGTGATACGCAGGTTTTCGAATTGCAGCGCTTCGAGTTTGTCGCGCCCCATGCATTCGCGATCGGGATCCCAGATCCTCATGCCATACCTTCCTGAAAAGCCTCAATCCGTTTCGAGAAATACGGCCACAACCATTCGTTCTACATGCAATAGACTCGCTCACCCGCCAAGACATTCACACCCTTCGCAGTCAATACCTGGATTGCGCCTTCGGTATCGTCAAAGCGAAAGATGATCACTGCATTCTCCCCGCAGCGCTCGACAAAGGCATACATGTACTCAACATTGATGCGCGAAGAATCGAGGACTTGAAGAATACTGCTGAGTCCAAGCGGACGATCCGGTACTTCAACCGCGACCACCGCGGTCTTGTTGACGGTAAATCCTTTACTTTTGAGCACTTCGTTGGCTGCATCGGTTTTATCCACAATCAGCCGCAGAATGCCGAAATCTGAGGTATCAGCCAGGGACAGAGCGCGAATATTGACGCCTGCCTCCCCCAGAACCCGGGTGACCTCTGCCAGGCGACCCGATTTGTTTTCGATGAAGATGGAAATCTGCTCGACTTTCATGGCTCTCCCCTCTCTTGGCTTAGAGTTGCGGCCGGTTGTCGACGACGCGTTTAGCCTTGCCCTCGCTACGGGTTATGGACTTGGGCTCAACCAGGCGCACCTTGCAGGTTACGCCGAGTAGATCCTTGATTTCCTTGCGAATGCGGTTGGATAACTCCTGTAAGACCTTGATTTCATCTGAAAAGGTTCGCTCGTTGACTTCGACCTGCACTTCCAGGGTATCGAGGTTATCGTCGCGATCAACAATAAGCTGGTAGTGTGGCTCGATCCCCTCGATGTTGATAAGGATGCTTTCAATCTGCGAGGGAAAGACATTGACCCCGCGAATGATGAGCATATCGTCACTGCGCCCGCTGAGTCGCTCGATACGCTTGTGGGTGCGGCCGCAGATGCAAGGTTCGGCGATCAGGCGGGTAATGTCACGGGTGCGATAGCGGATAAGGGGAATGCCCTCTTTGGTAATGGTGGTGATGACCAGTTCGCCCTTTTCCCCATCGGGCAGCACCTCTCCGGTTTCGGGATTGATAATTTCCGGCAGAAAATGGTCTTCCCACATATGCAGGCCATTTTGCGCTTCGTAGCACTCAATAGCGACGCCCGGTCCGAGGATTTCGGAAAGCCCGTAAATATCGATGGCCTTCAAGTTGAGTTTGACCTCGATCTCATCACGCATCTTCTCGCTCCAGGGTTCGGCACCGAAGATGCCGATACGCAACTTGAAATTGCGTATATCAAGGCCCATCTCCGCAACCGATTCCGCCAGAAACAGACTGTAGGAAGGGGTGCAGGTCAAAACCGTCGAGCCAAAATCCTGCATGATCATGATCTGCTTTTTGGTGTTGCCGCCGGACATGGGAATGACTGAGGCGCCCAGGCGTTCGGCGCCGTAGTGGGCTCCGAGACCGCCGGTGAACAGGCCGTAGCCGTAGGCGTTGTGGATGACATCGCTTTTGTGGGCACCGGCGGCGACAAAAGAGCGCGCCATGAGTTCAGACCAGGTGTCGATATCGCGGCGGGTGTAGCCGACGACCGTCGGCTTGCCGGTGGTACCGGAACTGGCATGGATGCGCACGATCTGCTCTAGAGGCACGGCGAACAGCCCGTAGGGGTAATTGTCGCGCATGTCCTGCTTAAGTGTGAAAGGAAAGCGCTGCAGGTCATCGAGACTCTTGAGTTGATCGGGCGTGACGCCGGCACGACGAAAATGCTCGCGGTAAAAAGGCACCGTGGCGCTGACCCGCTCCAGGGTCTGGCGCAGTCGTTTGAATTGCAGGGATTCAATGGCCTCGCGCGGCAGGGTTTCAAAATCATCGTTCCAGATCATGGCAACCTCTTAAATGCAGTGATGGGTGATACTCATCACTTATCACCTTATTTAGGCCTGGCGTCCCAGGGAAAACGCCTTCAGGTTTTCGTCGAGAAATCTTGCGGGCACCCGGTTTTTCATGGCCTGAACCCAGGCGTCTTCGGCGATATCCATCATCGTCGATAGCGCGCCGAGCAACACGGTGTTGACGGTACGCATATTGCCGGCCTGCACGGCCAGATCCATGCTGTTGACAATGCGACTGCGGGGGAAGGCCGCGCGGATTTTGCCCGGAACATCCTCGGGGTAGCTTTCCTTGCCCAGGGCCACGCCCGGGGGCACAATCTGCAGGTCGCTGACCACCACCTGTGCATCCTTCTTGAGCAGCGGCAGATAGCGGTAAGATTCGAGAAGCTCAAAACCGAAGAGGATGTCCGCCTCGCCTTCGGGAATAATGGGTGAATAAACCTTTTCACCGTAACGCACATGGGAGACGACACTGCCGCCGCGTTGAGCCATGCCGTGCACCTCGGCTTTTTTGACGTCATAGCCGCCGAGCATGAGCACTTCGGAGAGAATTTCGCTGGCGAGCAGGATACCTTGCCCACCGACACCGACCAGCAGGATGTTTTGTACTTTATTCTTCATGGCAGACTCCGAAGGCACCGAATTTACAGACTTGCATACAAACCTCACATCCCACGCAGACCAACTTGTCAATCTGCGCCTGCCCCTTGGTTCCGGCAGACGGATTCCACTTTATGGCGGGACAGCCAAGCTTCAGACAGGCCTTGCAAGCGGTGCATTTCTCGGCATCGACAAAAAGCGGCGGCTTTCTTTGAATGAGGTCGCGCTTGTGCAACATGCAGGCGCGGCGCGTGATGATGACGGAGACTTCGGGACGCTCCATCTCGCGCTTGATCAGGTCGCGGGTCTCATCAAGACCGTAGGGATCGATGGTATAGACGTGCTTGACACCGACTGAGCGGCACAGAGCTTCGAGATCCACCTGATAGGAGGGATCGCCCTTGAGGCTATAACCGGTGCCGGGATGGTCCTGACGGCCGGTCATGCCCGTGGTGCTGTTGTCGAGGATGATCACGGTGGCGGTGGAGCCGTTGTAGACCATGTCGATCAGGCCGTTGATGCCGGTGTGCAGAAAAGTCGAATCGCCAATAACAGCGACCACTTTCTGCTTGTCCTCCGCCGGGAGAACCTTGCTGATTCCCGTCGCGTTGCCGATGCTGGCCCCCATGCATACGCAGGTGTCCATAGCCGAGAGCGGCGGCATGAAACCCAGGGTGTAGCAGCCGATATCGCCGGTGACATACGCCTTGAGGCGATTGAGTTGATAAAACACACCGCGATGGGGGCAGCCCGGACACATGTTGGGCGGACGCTGCGGCAGGGTTTCCGTGGGCGTGAATCCCTGGGGAATTTCCTTCTTGTGCAGGCCGGCAGCGACCCGTCCGGGGGTCAGTTCCCCGCAGATGGGCAACAGATCCTTGCCATGCACTTCAATACCCATGGCACGCACCTGCTCTTCAATGAAGGGGTCGAGCTCTTCAATGACGTAGAGCGTCTTGCAGCGCGCAGCGAACTCGCGAATCAGGTTTTTCGGCAGCGGATGAACCAGACCGAGTTTGAGCATCTGAGCCTCAGGCAGCACTTCCTTGGCGTACTGATAGGCCACGCCGGATGTAATGACGCCAACATCGCTTTTGCCTTCCTCGATGCGGTTGAAGGGTTGGGTGCAGGACCATTCGGCCATTTTCTCCAGGCGCTCTTCCACGAAATAGTGGCGCTTGCGGGCGTTGCCGGGCAGCATGACCAGCTTGGCTGGATCACGCACCAGACTCGGCTCGGGCAGCCCTTCCACCGGTGCCTCGGGATGAACAATAGACTTGGAGTGTGAAATACGGGTGGTCGAGCGCACCATGATGGGCGTATCGAACTTCTCGCTCGCCTCGAAGGCCAGGCGGGTAAAGGCGCGTGCCTCCTCGCTGTCCGCGGGCTCAAACATGGGTACCTTGGCGAAGCGTGCGTAATGACGGCTGTCCTGCTCGTTCTGTGATGAGTGCAGCTCCGGGTCATCGGCGACGATTAGCACCAGGCCGCCGCGCACCCCGGTATATGACAGCGTGAACAAGGGATCGGCCGCCACGTTGACGCCGACATGTTTCATGGTGCAAAGGGCGCGCGCGCCGCCGAAACTGGCGCCAATGGCAACTTCAAGGGACACTTTTTCGTTGGGGGCCCAGGAGGAATCAATACTGGGATAAGAACGCGCGATGTTTTCGAGAATTTCCGTACTGGGCGTACCGGGATAGGCCGAAGCCACCTTGACGCCGGCCTCAAAGGCCCCGCGGGCAAAGGCTTCGTTGCCCGAAAGAATGGTCTTGTCCATGGATGTCCTTTCCAGAGTGCCGTTCAAAGATTGAATTTGGAGAGTCTAAGCAGAACCGGGAATATAGATCAAGCGCGGGGAGATGTCAATTTCATTCAGGATTATACGGGGTTGGCGCCCGCCTTTGAGGCGGGCGCCCAGGGATTTATTTGCGCCCAACCAGTGCCTTGGTCACATTGAAGGTATGGTCGCCGATCTTTTCGAAACTGTGCAGGATATCGATGAAGATCAGTCCGGGCAGCACGGCGCACTCGCCAGTATTGAGTCGAGAAATATGCCCATTGCGATAGACTTCCTCAGCCTGATTGATGCTCTTCTCGAAAAATTCGGCCTTTTCCATGACCGAAGTGTCTTCCCGCTCTACGGCATCGATAATGAAAGCCAGGAAATCCCGCGCTTTTTGCGCGATGTCGGCAACTTCCTGATCGGCCGTGCCGGAGAAGATTATTTTCTGTTCCTGTTTGCGCTGCCCCAGCAGCCAGATTTTCTCACAGTAATCGCCAATGCGCTCCAGGTCGTTAACCATGTGCATGAGCGAAGCGATTTCCTTGTGCATCTGCGAGGAGACTGATTGCTGAGAGAGCGCCACCAGAAAATTGGTCACCTCCTTTTGCAGGAGATCGACGGTTTCCTCTTTTTTCTCAAGAGTTTCAAGCCTTTTTTTGTCATTGTCGTGCAAATACGCCATGGTTTCTTCAACCATTTCACGACAAATAAGCCCCATACGACGGGTTTCGGCACGGGCCTGTCCCAATGCAATCGGCGGCGAATTGAGTACGCGTGTATCGATGTGCTTGAGATGAAAATCCTGGACGGCATCCTCGCCGCGAATCATTATTGTCGTCAATTTTGCCAGAATCCCGACCAAAGGCAGGAAAATCAGCGTATTGATGATATTGAAGAGAGTATGCGTATTGGCGATGTGGCGGGCTATGTAAGGCTTCTCTCCCTCCTTGAGGCCGGCACCGAAAGCATCAGCCTGAGCCTGGGTCTGCAAAACAAAATCCGCGTCGCCGGGAGTTATGGCCGAAATAATCTGGAGGAAAAACGGAAACAACAACAGCATGTAAGTCACCCCGATGGCGTTAAACAGAAAGTGCGCCAAAGCAGTGCGTCGTGCGGCCAGATTGGTTCCCATCGCCGCCAGATTGGCGGTGACGGTGGTGCCGATATTTTCGCCCAGAATCAGAGCAACGCTTGCCTCGAAGGTCAACAGGCCGCTGCTGGCCAGGGCCAGGGTTATGGCGATGATCGCGGTGCTGCTCTGCACGATTACGGTCATGATCGCGCCAATGAGCACCCCCAGCAAGAGGTTGTCACCGATCAGCAGAAAAAAAGTCCGAAACTCCTCACTGGCGCGAAGGGGATCAAAGGCCTCGCGCATGATGGTGAGACCGAAAAACAACAAGCCAAAACCGAGAATCACCTCGCCAAAATAACCCCATTCACGTTTTTTCCGGCAGAAAAGCTTGAGAAAAACACCGATTCCGATGGCCGGCAAGGCATATTTGGTGATTTTGAAGGCGATAATCTGAGCCGTGACCGTGGTGCCGATATTAGCGCCCAATACCACACCGATGGCCTGCATCAGATTCATCAGCCCAGCATTGACAAAACCCACCACCATGACGGTGGTGGCGCTCGAAGACTGAATGATCGTGGTTACCCCGATTCCAACCAATGTCCCCATGAAGCGGTTGTTGGTGAGTGCCGCAAGAATTTGCCGCATGCGGTCGCCGGCGATTTTCTGCAAGCCCTCCGACATGATTTTCATGCCGTAAAGAAACAGGCCAAGGCCACCGAGAAGCATGAAGATCAGGGTTTCATCAAGCAGGACAGATAACATGGAGTTCCCTCTTCCCCGGTCGCCCGGGAAGAATGAAGTTTAGGCGGGAATGAACGGGGCACGCAGTCCTTGAAAAAACGGGCTGAATATAGCGGATAGATCAGTTTTTTTCAACGGAAAAGGGGAAGCGAAAATCGGCGTCTTCAGATAGAGGTGTGCCGGGCAGGAAATAACGTAGTTCAAAAGACTTCATGCGGGTCAAATCGGCAACGAAATAAACCAACCCGGAAACACGGCCGCCGGGTAGAACAACGCCTTCAGGCAGAGCCTGCGTGTAGAGATCCTGGGGAAATCGCTGGGGAAAATAAGGCAGGGAGCTGTCAAAATCAGCGGCGCGCGAGACGCGGACGGCATCCTGAAGATAATAAAAGCCCACATAGGGATAAGGAATCAGATAGAAGGAATCACGCGCAATCATTTCGTGGACTTTTTTCGGCGTAACCGGACGCATCTGATTGCCGCCTCCATCGACCAGGTAAAAACCGTCGAGGGAAAGAGGTACACCCTGATTGGATGAATTATCGAAGCCGATCCAAAAGGAAGTTAGATTCTCTACCATCTGGTAAGGACGCACTTCCAGATCCTGCACCCTGACGGTAAGACTCATCTGTTCCAGTTGCTGGGTCACCGATCCGTCAGAAGGATCAACCTGGGAACCGGCCAGGGGTTGTGGCACCACTTTGACGCCACAGCCGCCGAGAAACACAAAGGAACACAAGATTATCAGAATTACTCGATTCATTTTTAGTGACCTCCGGCATGGTGAGGCGATTTGCCCAGTGCAAAACGCAGCATCTGGTGATAATCCTCTTCAGCGGCTCGCACTCGCTCGCTGAACACCCGCAGGATGTTGCGCATCAGCTTCATTCCCAGGCGGGGATGGCGATCGCAAAGACGGTTGAATTCTTTTCGGGTCAGATTGAGCAGACAGGCGGCTTCGACAATACGCGCCGTCACCGGACGGCGGCCCTGGATCACAACAGCCAGCTCGCCGAAAACCTCCTCCGGACCCAGAATGATCAGCGTTCGCTCCTCCCCTTCGGCGGTTGCCTTCGAGATTTGCACGGCACCGCTTTGGATGAGATAGAGGCTTTCCCCGGGCATGTTTTCGATAAAGACGGTGGTTCCTTCAACCATGGTCTTTTCATTGAAGGAATCAGCCAGCAGGACCAGCTCCCCCTCGTCGAGGCCCTTGAGCAAAGCACAGTTTTCAAGACCAGCAAAAGCCATTGGATCCCCTGCGGTTATCGCGTGATGGCCTCTTGAATATCGACCGTATCAATATCGAGAAGATTATCATATAAAACGATTTCCACACGGTCCGGTGCAAGGCTCCCGGCAGTTCCGATCGCCACGGCATGGCCGGTTAGCGTCGGGGAGAATTTCGGCAAGCGCTGCCTGATCGCTTCGCCGACCGCATTGGCCCGAATCATGGATAATGTCACCCTGTCACCGGCGTTGCCGCAAGAGGTCGAAAAGCCTTCAATGCGCACCAGCCTGCGAGGCTCTTCAAGACTTCTCAGTTGCGGCACCAGGGCCGAGATTGCCCGCCGTCCCTCCTCGGTAAGTTGATGTGAATCTTGATCAAAATTGACCGTGCCCAACACCCGGCGGTCGGCGAAATAATTTTCCGTTTCCGCCGCCTCGGGTGGCGGTGATTGCGCCACTGCCGCAAAGCAGAGAAACGCTATCCAGAAGCCGACCAGAAGAGACCTCATGGGTTTGCAGCCTTCGGCAGCAGCACCAGAATTTCGACCCTCCGATTGGTACTGCGTCCTTCAGCTGTCTGATTGTCGGCCAGGGGTTGGGTATCCCCATGGCCTTTAACGAAAATGCGGGTCGGATCCAATCCTTCATGCGTAGCGATGTGGGAACCCATGGCGATAGCCCGTCGCACCGACAGCCTGGTGTTGTATTGCGCGGAACCGACGTTGTCGGTGTGGCCGTCGATGCGCAGCAAAAACCAGCGCCCTTCTCTGCGAAGGTCGGCGATGATTTCCGAAACAGCTTTTTTGCCCTCGTCGGACAGGCTGTACTGATCAAAGTCAAAGCTGAACTCAGGCAGCCTGAACTTACGATAGACATAAGTACGGATGGGCTCCTCGTCCACCTGTGCATCAGGTTCAGAAACTGCTCCCGCGGGTCTTTGCGGTGCGGTCGTCATGGGGGCCAGAGGACTGACAGCGCGGGTCCGTACCGAGGAAGCCGCAGTCTCCGGCAGACGTTCCGCAGGCGTTAGAATCACATCCGCAGCCGACGTGGGCGGCGCCACCGGCATTTCATGCAACTCCACCCCGGTCAGGGCACGGGGTCGGGCCTGGGTTGCCAGCAACGGCGAGAGCGGCCGGATGCCGGGCACCGGTTCCGCCTCCACTCCCGGCGCTGCGGCGACAGGATCGGGCGCCTGGATCAAGCGCGGCACCTGTACGAAGTAGGTGCCGACGCCCTGAGTGGTCGACATCCCGAGAAGAACGCGCCAATCCGGGGTGGCATCCGTCAGTCCCACGCCGACCCCGAGGTTGAAGGTCAGGTGCGGCGATGCGAAGTATTGCACCCCGATCATGGCTTCACCCTCCTCGCCCCGGCCCTTTTCCTTCTCTGTGGAGTAACCCACTTCGGCAATCAGGCGGGCGCGTGAACTGGGATAGAATTCAATGCCGCCGCCCATCACTACCTGGTTGCCATAGTCTGCGTCTACCGGACTTTCGTTGCCCTGATAGCCAACATTGGCGTGGACTCCAAAACGATCCGGGCGATAACTTGCGATCATGCGGCTCAGGTAGCTGTTGATTCCATCGCGTCCGGGGTCGTCGGACACGGAGCGACGCCCCTGAATATCGAAGGCCAGCTTAAAGGGTGAGGAGCGCTTACCGAGGACGCGGGCCTTAAAGCCAAGACTGACATCGCCGCGCCCGCTGCTCAGGTCGTCATCGTTGAATAGCAGGTTGGGATAGGAGCCGTAGACCTCCAGAAAGGAACCCAGGCCCAGGGTAAGGGATGTCGGCATAATCGTTGCGCTGCCGGCATCGCCGTCCGAGTGATTAAGCCATACGCCGAAACTGAGGTTGCCGGCGTCCAGAGTGTCGGCACTTGGTTGGGACAACAGGCCGGTGTCGCCATATTGCGTGGGGACTGCGTAACTAGACCCGGGAAAGCTCAACCACAGGGCGAGCGAGCCGATGATGAGCAACTTAACGGCGGTGGTTCTCATGCAGCCTCTTTCCCCGGCCCGGGCTTTACGCGGGAATGGAATAATAGGATTGCCTAAAAAATTAGAGCAATCATATTATTTTTTATCCATAAAATCAACCCCTCTTTCTCTCCTGGTCCCGAAGCAAAGAAAAATACTGCTGCATGTAGCCCACATAGTTTTCTGCCGAAGTCTTCAAATGCGCCCGTTCCTCATCGCTCAAGGCCCTTTTAACCCGCGCGGGACTGCCGAGAACCAGGTGCCCTGGAGGTATTTGGGTGCCGGGCGCGATCAGTGAACCGGCGGCTACCAGGCAATCGTCTCCGATCACCGCACCATCGAGGACAATCGCTCCGATGCCGATCAGGCAGCGATCGCCGATAGTGCAACCGTGCAGGGTCACGTTGTGTCCCACCGTCACATCGTTTCCGAGAAAAGTCGGATGGGTCTTGTGGCTGACATGAACCACGCTGCCGTCCTGAATGTTGGTGCGCTCACCAATGCGGATATGGTTGACATCGCCACGGACAACGACATTGAACCACACGCTTGATTGATGCCCGATGCGAACATCCCCAATGATTCGGGCGCTGTCGTCAATAAAAACTTCGCCCTCAAGATGGGGAGTGGATTCAAAAAAAGGGATAAGCATGAGTCTCTCCTGTGCGTTAGATAAAGGGGCAGCCTTCGCAAAAACAGATAAAGCCCGGAAAAGAAAAGCTTTTCCGGGCTTTATCGAGAGTTGCGCCCACAACCGCCGAACCTTTCAAGCCACGGCGGACTTTTTCCCAAGGCAAGTAGATTTTTGTGTTGTTTCCAGCAAGGGCCGCGCGCTTAATGGCCTTTGTTGACCCGCTCGCGCAGCTCTTTACCAACCTTGAAGAACGGCAGCTTTTTGGGCTTTACGTGAATTACCTCACCCGTTTTCGGGTTACGCCCCATGTAGTCTTTGTAATCCTTGACCACAAAACTACCGAAACCGCGGATTTCAATGCGGTCACTGTTAATCAGAGCATCGGTCATCGAATCAAAGATCAGATTGACAATTTCCTCTGATTTCTTGTAGGTCAGATTCTTCTTGCTAGCCAGCTTTTCCACCAGTTCAGACTTGTTCATGGTGCCTCCGGATAAAAATCGCCTTGGCGCGAACCAAAAACAACTCTAACGCCTTAAAACCTTTATAAAAATATACCTCCTGAAAAAAAGGTGTCAACAGGGCGAAAAAATTTCATGATTTTTCCGGAGTCGAAACCAGCTTTTCAGCCGCCGCCCTAAGCTCGGAGGGCAGGTCGGGGTGGTTAATGATCTTCTCCACCAGGGCGAGTCCATCTTTTTTCCACCCGCGGGCAAGGTAAGTCTCACCAATTCTGAGCTGCCACCGGGGGTTGGCGGGTTCCTGTCGGGCCGCCTGGTTGAAAGCATCCAGAGCTTTGTCGAGATGACGCCCGTGGCGCAGCCAGAATTCGGCAAGATAAGCCGAAGCGCCCCCTTTGCATCCGCCGCCTCCAAGAGTGGAAAGCAACTGTTCAGCCTCAGCGAGTTCGCCGCGCTTTTCCAGCAAGGAGGAAGTCAGCAGCACGATCTCCGGATCGGGACGTCCACCTCCCTGCAGCGCCTGCCGCGCAAATGCCAGGGCTTGATCCAAATCCCCCTGACGCGTGCAAATAATCGCCAGACGGGACAGGCAGAAAGCTGGTGCCGTCCCGGACTCAAGGGCTCGCAAAGCATGGGTGCGGGCCTGCTCAAGCTGATTGTCGGATAGTTCCAGTGTGACCAGCGCTTCAAGAGCCTGAACATGGGCGGGGTTAAGCTCCAGGGCGCGACCCAGGTCGCGGCGCGCGGCAGCGGCGTCGCCGGAACGCGCCGCAAGGCAGCCGCGTTCGAAAAAAAACAGGTCGTCCTGCTCTGCTTCGGGAATTTGGGAATAAAGGTCCAAAGCCTCCCGGTCACGTCCTTCATGGGTGGCGAGAAAGGCCTGACGGAAAGGCTCCGACACAGCGAGGTAGCGCTGTGCCAACTCGGGTGGGTAAGAGGCAAGAATCAGCTCGAAGCGACTTGATTCATCGAGAACCTGCGGATCGGCTGCGGCTGCAGAAACCGCACCGCTTCCAGCGCAACCGCCGGAGGCGCAGTGGGCGGCGGTTGCGCTCGCGGTCGCGACAGGCGCCTCCCCGGCCGTGGAAAAAGTGCTCAGGGCGGTGGCTATCTTTTGTCGCAAAGGCGCATTGCGCACTTGGGTCAGAGCCAACTCCAGGTGTTCGCGGGCCTTGAGATTTTCGCCGGCGCGCAGGCAGCCTTCACCCTCTTCAAGGTTAAGCTGCGCCAAATGGTCGCCCGCGCGACCGAGAAGTGTTTCGAATTCATGCCGATCCGCCTCTGGCAGGGCTTCGCGATCGATCCCTTCACCAATCTGCAGGACATCCGCCCAGCGGTTGTCCTGCAGGGCGCGACGCATTTGAACGAGGGGGTTTTTGCGGCCGAACAATCGGGAGAAAACCATAGCGGAAACTCATTTTCGGATTAAATGATGGTAAATGGGGAAAGAGTCCAGAGCACCTTGGCATCCTGATCGCTGACGTTGTCCCAGCGGTGGGGCAGATGCGACTTGAAGGACAGGCTGTCGCCGGGTTGAAGCACGTACTCCTCGTCGGCGATGGTGACCCGCAACCTTCCCTCAACCAGATAGATCAATTCATCGCCGGGGTGATACATGTGCTTCACGCCACTGGTTCCCCCGGGAGGCACGGTGCAGAAGAAGGACATGAACTGCGGATCGCGCAGTCCCGATGTGAAGGACTCCGTGTGCATATTATGTTCGTCGTCATACACAGTCGTATCGCGCTTGCCGGGAGTGGTGAACACAACCTCGTGGGTCGTGCTGACCTCCTCGACGAAATAGTTGATGCTCTTATCGAACACCCCTGCCAACTTCATCAGAATTTCCACTGAAGGGATGGTCAGCCCACGCTCGACCCGACTGATCATATTGGAAGAAACGCCGGATTTCTCGGCCAGTTCCTGAATCGTCATGTCGTTTTTAAGGCGGATGGCCTTAAGTTTCTTGCCGACAATTTTCTTAATACGCATGAACTGCTCCACTGGGTTGAGCCGATTTCAGAAAAATCGAATAAATTACAGTTGAGTGCAACAAGCTAAGCTCACTGCGAAACATTCGGTGCGGGAGAAACGACCCAAAGAATCTCGGTTTGACCGCCGTGAAGATTGTCCCATCGATGAGGAATGGACGCCTTGAATACAATGGAGTCCCCCTCTTCCAGAACATAACTCTCGCCGTCGATGACAAACTGCATTTTGCCTTTCAGAACATAGGCAAACTCTTCGCCGTTGTGGACCATACCCCCTTCACCGCTGCTGCAACCCTCTTCGAGGGTATCGCAAAAAACGGTAAAGCTGGGGTCGCGAATGCCGTGGGTCAGACTGGTGATCTGGTGCTTATCTTCAAAAAAGAAGATCGGCTCGCCTCTGCGCTGCACGGTGGGAACGATCATGGTGCCCTTCTCGGCCTCTTCGACGAAATAACCGATACTCATGCCGAAAGCGTCGGCGAGTTTCATCAGGATTTCCACGGAAGGAATGGTCAAGCCGCGTTCGATGCGAGAAATCATGTTTGATGAAACACGCGATTTTTGCGCAAGTTCCTGAATCGTCAGGTCGTTGCGCAAGCGCGTTGTTTTGAGCTTCTTACCGATGAGCTTCTTTACCATGATGAGAAAACTCCAGATATTTAATAAAATGATGTTCTATCACTGTGGCGAGGCCGTGTCAATACCGATATGAGAAAACAAAACCACAAATAGTAGAAATTTGAATAGATCAATCGTCAACCGAATGACATCTCAAGGTTGACAATGCCTCTGACTTCCATATAATCACTTGCTAATCACCCATTTTCAGTCAATTTTTCGGCGGGAGCGAAAGCGATGACAAACCCTTTTCTGGATAAAGTTCTGGCAGGTCAGCCGTTGAGCGCGGATGACGGACTGGCCATTTTGCAGGCGCGCGGGGCCGCCTTGACGACAATCCTGGCGGGCGCCCACCACCTGCGGGAGCAAGCCTTCGGCGACCGCATCGAATTGTGCTCCATTATCAACGCCAAGTCGGGACGGTGCGGCGAAAATTGCAGTTTTTGTGCCCAGTCAGCCCATCATCGCACCACGGCACCGGTTTATCCCCTGAAAAGTGAAGACGAACTGGTCGCCGGCGCCCATGCGGCCGCATCCAACAAATCTCATTGCTACGGAATCGTCACCAGCGGCACGACCATCAGCGCCGGCAGTGAACTGGACACCATTCTGGCGGCTCTCCGCCGCATCCGACAAGAAACATCCATCGAACCCTCGGCCTCCCTCGGCCTGCTCGATGAACAAACCGCTCAAGCCTTGGCGGCGGCCGGCTGTGTTACCTATCACCACAACCTGGAAACCGCACGTTCCTTTTTTCCCCAGGTCTGCACCACCCATGATTATGAAGAGGATGTGGACACCGTGCGGGTTGCCATACAAGCCGGTATGAAGGTCTGCTGCGGAGGAATCTTCGGCCTCGGTGAACGTGCCGAGCAGCGGGTTGAGTTGGCCTTGACCCTGCGTGACCTCAAGGTGGATTCGGTGCCGTTGAACTTTCTCAATCCTGTGATCGGCACCCCCCTGGAGGGATCAAATCACCTCACTCCCCTCGATTGTGTGCGCATCATCGCCTTGTTCCGCTATCTTCTTCCGTCCACCCGCATTGCGGTCTGCGGGGGGCGCGAGCACAATCTGCGCGAATTCCAATCCTGGATGTTCATGGCCGGCGCCAGCGGCACCATGGTCGGCAACTATCTGACCACCACCGGACGCAACGCCGAAATTGATCTGCAGATGTTCTCCGATGCCGAGGTGCAAGTCCATGCCTGCTGAAAAGCCTCTGGCGCCTGGTATTTTCATCACCGGCACCGACACCGGCGTGGGCAAAACCCTGGTCGCGGCCGCCCTCGCCCGCCATCTGCGTGATCTGGGCTTGCGCGTCGGGGTGATGAAACCGGTTGAAACAGGTGTGACCGATCCTGCTGCTGAGGGCTCAGACGCCGCCCTGCTGCGTTGGGCCGCCACCTGCGATGCGCCCTTGCAGGATGTCGCCCCCCTGCGGCTGCGGCGTCCCCTGGCGCCTGCGGTCGCGGCTGAAAAAGACAAGATTTTCGTCGACTTCGGAGCCCTGCTCGAGGCTTGCCGACGTTTGCGCGAAAACCATGACTTCGTCATCGTGGAAGGCGCCGGCGGCTTGATGGTCCCTCTGGCAGGCGGACTGCTCATCGCCGATCTGGCTCGGGCCATGTGCCTGCCCCTGCTGGTGGTCTGTCGACCGGATCTGGGAACCATCAATCACACCCTGCTGACAGTGTTTTCCGCACAAACCATGGATTTGCCGGTGGCCGGGTTTCTTCTCAACGGCATGCCGGATATCCCCGACGAAGCCATGAGTGAAGCCCCTCATACCCTGGCCGCTCTGGCATCCACAGACCTGCTCGGGGTTCTCAACCGGGTCGCTGCGAAAGATGAGCAGAGCAAGGTTGAGAATCTTGCCGGTCTGATCGAGAAGTTGCCCACCTACTCTATCCTGCGGCGCAACCTCGCCTGGCCCGAAAAGACCTCGAAATAGGTTGAGAGGAGATTATTTAAACCATGGATGAAAAAGAGATTGTGCGTCTTGATCGCCAACATGTGTGGCATCCCTGCACCCAGGAGAAAGATCACGAAACCCTGCCACCCATCCCCATTGCGCGCGGCGACGGCTGCTATCTTGTCACCGTCGACGGCAAGCACATCATCGATGCCGTTTCGTCCTGGTGGGTCAATCTCTTCGGGCACAACCACCCACGCCTCAACCGCGCCCTGCAGGAGCAATCGCAGCGCATCGCTCACCATATTTTCGCCGGTTTCACCCACGAACCGGCCGTGGAACTGGCGCGGCGTTTGTGCGATAAAGCGCCCGGCAACCTGACCAGGGTTTTTTTCGCCGACAACGGCTCGGCGGCGGTCGAAGTGGCACTCAAAATGAGTTTTCAGTATTGGCAGCAAAGCGGCAAATCGCGCAAAACCCGTTTTGTCTCCATCAGCGAGGCCTATCACGGAGAAACTCTCGGCGCTCTGGCCGTAAGTGGTTGCGATCTTTATCGCGATACCTATCGCCCCATTCTCATGCAGGGATTCTCCGTGCAGGGACCCGACTGCTTCAACTGTCCCTACGGCCTGGAGCGTGATACCTGCAGCGCCGAGTGCTTCGCACCCATGGAAGAAGCCGTTACAGCCCATCACGAAGAAATCGCCGGCGTTATCATCGAACCTCTGATTCAGGCTGCCGCGGGCATGCGCATCTACTCCCCGGTCTACCTGCAAAAGCTGCGCGCCCTGTGCGACCGCTATCAGGTGCATTATATTGCTGATGAGATCGCCGTCGGCTTCGGCCGCACCGGTCGTCTCTTCGCCAATGAACTCGCGGGAACGGCTCCCGACATCCTCTGTCTATCCAAAGGCATCACCGGCGGCTACCTGCCCTTGTCGGTCACACTGACCACCGATGAGATCTACGGCGCTTTTTACGATGATTACGAAACCCTCAAGGCGTTTCTGCATTCACACTCCTACACCGGCAACCCCCTGGCCTGTGCCGTTGCCGTGGAAGTCATGAAGATTTTTGAGGAGGAGGACGTGCTGGGACAATTGAAGCCGCGCATGGCCTTGCTGGAAGAGGCACGAGCGCGCTTTGCCGCCCATCCCCATGTGGGAGAAATGCGCCGCTGCGGCCTGGTGGGAGCCATCGAAATGGTGACGGACAAAGAAACCAGGACGGGCTACCCCTGGCAGCAGCGCCGCGGCTTTCAGCTTTATCAAAAAGCTCTCAAGCGGGGGGTGCTGTTGCGGCCCCTGGGAAATGTCGTTTATTTCATGCCGCCCCTCAACATTCCCATGGGCGCTTTAGAGCAGGTCGTTGAGGTTGCCTGGGACTGCCTCAATGAGGTAACCCACGAACCTTAAACCTGAATCCGTGAGATCCGGGTTAAACTCTTTTTTTTGAAAGCCACCACCAGCCGGCGGCGAAAGCCGTCAGGCTGCCTGCGAGATTTGCAACGAGGTCCGCCGCCTCGGCATGACGGTGAGTGGTCAGGGTGCCCTGCAGGAGCTCCATTAAGGCTCCGAAGGCCGCGGCAACAATCAGGCCCGTCAGCAGACCGCGTTTTGTCGGAAAATGTCCCCGGCTCCAGGTCCAGGCACCCAGCAGGGTCATCAGCGCGTAGGCGAGAAAATGTCCGACTTTGTCTTTATGCGGCCAGGGCCAATAGAGATCGTCGCCGGGTGGCGCCGAGGTGAGGGACAGCCATAACAGACACAGGGAATAGGCTAAAAACAGGACTATCTTGACAAGATACATGTGCGGTCTCCGAAAACTCTGAAACCTATCCCAATACGATGGCAAATACTACAGAAAAAAGCCCGCTTGAAGCGGGCTTTGTCAGGTCGTTGGGTTTTCGGAATTCAGGAGGATGGAACGCTCGGTTCTGCCATATCCCGCGATCGCGGGACCAAGGTACGGAGAAATTCCAACAAGTGGCCGTTAAAAGCCTGAAATTTTTCCAAATTGACAAGGTGCCCGCCCTTGAGGCTGACCGCACGAAAACAGTTTGGCAGATGCCGGGCCAATATTTCCGAATGCAGGGGATGAATCACTCGGTCCAGCTCGGCACCCACCACCAGGGTCGGCAGCGAGAAGTTTTTGAGCAGGCTGGTGTAATCCTTGCGACCACCGATGGCGTTAAGGCCGGCCGCAAGACTGAGTGGCTCGGCGCTACGTACCCATTCGCAAACCTCTCGCATGTCTGGAGAGCGGGACTTTTTTCGAGCTGAGGGTGTCATCAGAACACGCAGAAAAGCTTCTCGCACCTGATCGGTTTCACCATTGTCCAAAGCGCGGCGCAGTTCTGCGCGCTTGACACGTTCCTGGACATCGTCGCCCACGGGGCGCGTCACCACGAAACAGGCCCCAGCCACCCGCTTGGGATAGCGATCAAGTAGATCAAAGAGTACATAGCCGCCCATGGAAATACCGCACACCACCGCGCGGCCGACGCCCAGGTAATTGAGCAGGCCGACCAGATCGTCGGCATGGGTGTGCAGATCTCCAGCATCCTCACGCAGTTCGCTTTCGCCAAAACCACTTAGATCGGTGAGGATAACGCGAAAACCGTCATTGACCAGGGGTTCCACCTGGCGGCGCCACATCTTTCGATTGAGGGGGTAGCCATGAACGAACAAGACCGCGGGGCCCTTGCCGAAATCGTCGTAGCCGATCTGCACGCCATTGATTTTTGCCTTCATCGTCAACCTCCTGGTCGGAAAGCGAATGCCTGGTTCGCAGCATCGCTTTGCTGAAATCAGCTGCTCATCAATATCTCCTTTCTCTATCAGCAACCCCCGTACCAAAACATAAAAAAACGTTCTAAAGCAGTCCTTTTCTGTTTTTTCAGTACTTTGCGATCCATGTCCACCGGCTGGCCAGGATGTTCATATTCGCAATTTTGCAAAAAAGCTCAGCGTGATCAATGCGCGAATCAAGTAAATACCTTGCAAATTCAGAAACTTCCAAGTGTTTAAATATAAAAGTTCACCATTTTGCATTTTTGCAAACACCATTCTATCGTATACGGTCTACTCCAACCAATCAAAGGTACGCGTCACGGCCTTTTTCCACATGCGGTAGTTTTTGGTCCGCAGGGTCTCGTCCTCGGAAGGCTGCCAGGTTTTGTCGATTCCCCAGTTCTTCTTGAGATCTCCCGTGTTTTTCCAGTAACCCACGGCCAGTCCCGCCGCGTAGGCGGCACCCAGAGCCGTGCTTTCAGAGACCCTGGGACGAATCACAGGTACGCCGAGAACATCGGCTTGAATCTGCATCAGCAGTTCATTGGCGGTCATGCCGCCGTCGACTTTGAGGGATTTGAGCGTCACGCCGGAATCGGCCGCCATGGCGTCGACCACTTCGCGCGTCTGGTAAGCCGTGGCCTCCAGAGCGGCACGGGCAAAATGGCCGCGCGTGATGAAGCGTGTCATGCCGATCACCAGCCCGCGCGCCTCGCTGCGCCAATAGGGCGCAAACAATCCAGAGAATGCCGGCACGAAATACATACCCCCGTTGTCGTCAACCATTTTGGCCAGGTTTTCCACATCCGCAGCGGTGTTGATCAGGCGCATACGGTCGCGCAACCATTGCACCAGCGCTCCAGTGATGGCAATCGAGCCTTCAAGGGCATAAACCGGTTTCTCTTTGCCGAACTGATAACACAGGGTGGTGACCAGGCCGTGTTGGGACTGCACGATTTCGTGGCCGGTGTTGAGCAGCAGAAAACAACCGGTTCCGTAGGTGTTCTTCGCCTCTCCCACCTCAAAACAGGTCTGCCCGACGGTCGCCGCCTGCTGATCGCCAAGATCGCCGCACACGGGAATTTCCCCACCGAAGGGACCGTCAGCGCGCGTCATGCCGTAAAAATCAGGATCGCTTGAGGGGCGGATCTCCGGCAACAAAGAGCGTTCAATGCCCAACTCCTGCAGAATCTCATCATCCCAGTCCAGGGTTTCGAGGTTCATCAGCAGGGTGCGCGAGGCATTGGTCACATCGGTGACGTGAGCGGCCTGGGGACCGGGACCGCCAGTGAGTTTCCAGATTATCCAGGTGTCCATATTGCCGAACAGCGCGTCGCCGCGCTCGGCCGCGGCGCGCAGGCCGGGAACATTGTCGAGCATCCACTTGAGTTTCGGCCCGGAAAAGTAGGTCGCCAGGGGCAGACCGGTCTTGGCGCGGAAGCGATCCTGGCCGCCGTTCTCAGCGAGTTGATGGCAGATCTTATCGGTGCGCGTGTCCTGCCAGACAATGGCGTTGCCGTAGGGCTGTCCGGTTTTTCTATCCCACACCAGGGTCGTTTCGCGCTGGTTGGTGATGCCGACAGCGGCGATATCGGCAGCCACCAGACCACCTTTCTCCATAGCGGCATGAATGACGTCTTTGGTGCGTTTCCATATTTCCATGGCATCATGCTCGACCCAGCCTGCCTGAGGATAGAGCTGCTCGTGTTCGATCTGATGATGAGCCACAATCTCTCCGCCGTGATTGAAGATCATGCAGCGGGTGCTGGTGGTTCCCTGATCAAGCGCGACAACGTATTTCGCCATGACGTTCCTCCCCTTATTGTTTCGATTCTCCTGTTAGGTTTACCCGACAATCAATCTGCTCACAACGATCTGATAAATAAACGCCCCGAGAATTCCACCGATGATCGGCCCGACCACCGGTACCCAGGAGTAGGCCCAGTCGGATCCGCCTTTGCCGGCAATGGGCAGCAGGGCATGGGCAATGCGCGGGCCGAGATCGCGCGCGGGATTGATGGCATAGCCGGTGGGGCCGCCGAGAGACAGACCGATGCTGAACACCAGAATGCCCACTGCATAAGGGCCGAACCCGCTGCTGATCTCGTTATGGGCGCTGAAAATCCCCAGCACGCCGATCAGGAGCAGCGCCGAGCCGATAATCTCGGTGATCAGATTGCGGCTGTAGGAGCGAATGGCCGGTGCCGTGCAGAAAACCGCCAACTTGAGTTCGGGCGATTCGGTTTTGCCCCAATGGGCCAGATAGGCCAGCCATACCAGAACCGAGCCGGCGAAGGCCCCGGCGAACTGCCCGGCGACATAGATCGGAACATCTCCCGCCGTGACTTTTCCAATCACCAGAAGCCCCACTGTGACCGCTGGATTGATATGCGCGCCGCTCATCCAACCGGCGACGTAAACCGCGATGGCGACCCCGAACCCCCAGCCCGCCGAAATAACAATCCACCCTGAATTCTGTCCTTTAGATTTTTCCAGTACAACATTGGCAACCACGCCATTGCCGAGAAGAATCAGGATCATCGTGCCGAGAAACTCTCCAACAAAGATATTGCCTAAGGGCATCACTCACACCTCCTTGCCGGTTTGCCTGCAGCTGTGCGACCTCGGCGTCGCCGTCGTGAGACGCCTGCCCGGACGACTGAATGGTTCTGCCCGCTCCACTGTTTGAGTTCTTCAGTCGGTCAAGGTCTTTACCCGGGCACAGTCGGCGCATAGGATATGCACCAGGGACTGATCGAGCCATCCCGAAACGCGCTGCACCAACGGCAATTCGCGCTCCACGGCGTGATCCAGACACAGTCCCTTGCCACAGACCGAGCACACTGCCACGGCCTCAATTATGTGATTTTTCTTGGCACAGGAATAACAGTTCATGATGGTCTCCGTGTGGCTCAAATAGCGGTTTCAAGCAACTGGATGCACAGCTTGCGTTCGTCGCGGCAGCGTGCCTCGTCCCAGCCGAGTTCTTCAGCCATGAGTTCAACCGTTCTCTCCACGGCGTTGCGGGCCGCCTCTTTATCGAGCAAGGCCAGAGTCGTGCGGCGCACCAGCACATCGGACACCCGCTCGGCCTGTTCGTGCCGGCTGACGTAGACCACCTCGGCTTCGATCACCGGATGCTCCGGGTGCAGGCGCTTGCCCAAACCTTTTTGCGCCAACTCTGCAACTTTGAGCGCTTCGCTACCGTATGCGCGGTGCAGATGCGAGGCGATATCAGCGTCAAGAGCAAAGTCAGAGCTCAGCTTGAGGTCGCCCTTCTCTTCAAAACCGCTCGCACCGATGAGAGGCAGATGGTCGGTGTGGCAGTTTTTTTCCGGGGCCAGAGCAAAGGTCTTTACGGCATGGTCAACGGCATCCTGGGCCATTTTGCGGTAGGTGGTCCACTTGCCGCCCGCCATGGTGAGAAGGCCGGACTTGCTCACCTGAATGATATGGTCGCGAGCCAAGCGCGCCGTATCGACAGCTTGCGGATCATCCAGCAGCGGGCGCAGTCCCGACCAGGTCGACTTGATGTCCTGTGGACCGATCTCCAGATTGAAGTATTGACGCACGTGGCGCAGAAGGTAGGCGACTTCCTCGTCTTTGGGACGGGGATGGTCGACGATGTCCGCCGGTTCGTCAGTGGTGCCGATCAAAGCATGCCCCTGCCAGGGCAGAATGAAGAGCACCCGACCATCTTCGGTCTTGGGAATCATCAAGCCCGTTGCGGGAGGCGCAAAGCGCTTGTCAAGCACGATGTGGATGCCCGAACTGGCTTTCAGAATCGGTGCGGCTTCGGGCTCATCCATGCGCCGGATACTGTCGGCAAATGGGCCTGTGGCATTGATCACCCCGCGGGCGCGCACGGTAAATTCCTGCTTGGAGATGTTGTCTCGCACCACCGCCCCGGCTATCCGCCCTTTCTCCTTAAGCAGCGAGATCGCTTCCACGTGGTTGGCGGTCACCGCGCCCTGGCGCAAGGCCGTGGTAATCAGGGTCACCGCCATGCGGGCATCGTTGAACTGGCCGTCGTAATACAGCACGCCGGCCTTGAGCCCCTCGGCCTTGAGCATAGGGAAGCGCTCCAAAGCCTCTTTGCGGCTGACAATGCGGCTACGGCCGATCCCCATTTTGCCGGCGAGGATGTCGTAGAGTTTGAGGCCGGCAAAGATGTATGGCACCTCCATCCAGCTGTAGAGAGGTGTGACAAGAGGCAGGCGCCCCGCCAGATGCGGGGCGTTTTTAAGTAGGACGCCGCGTTCGTAAAGGCCATCTTTGACCAGATTGTATTGGGTTCGATCGAGGCGCTTGATCGCCATTTCGAGATAGCGGACGCCGCCATGCACCAGCTTGGTGCTGCGGCTGCTGGTTCCTTCGCTGAAATCGTATTTCTCGATAAGTGCGGTCCTGATGCCGCGACTCGCGGCATCAAGGGCGATACCGCTGCCGGTTGCCCCGCCGCCGATCACCAGCAGATCAAAGGGTGTATCCTGTTGCAGGTTGCGGATGATATCTTTTCGTGCCATAAGCGCCTCCTGGGCTTGC
The DNA here is from genome assembly GCF_000820505.1 of Geoalkalibacter ferrihydriticus DSM 17813. NCBI lineage: Bacteria > Pseudomonadati > Thermodesulfobacteriota > Desulfuromonadia > Desulfuromonadales > Geoalkalibacteraceae > Geoalkalibacter > Geoalkalibacter ferrihydriticus. Next base: position 329,035 of record NZ_JWJD01000001.1, read on the forward strand.
GTTTCGCCTGCGTATTCGTTGCTCGCTCTGGGAAACCTTCCCCCTCAAATGTTCTAATGCGAACATACAACAAGCAAGTCACGGTGTAAACGAAAAAAAACGAAATCGGAATTTTTTTTATCTTCCATGGCACAAGCTGGAAATTTCCGTTTGGTTTCAAATGAATTGGCGACAATTTCTTACGCACCGTCATTCCTGGCATAAAGTATTAAGAGTAGACACCCTTAAAAAAAAATGCCAAAATCTGCGTTGATGTTTTCTTATTTTCGTTTACGAAAGAAAGGCGTGAAAAAATGACTCCCCATCCACCCGCTTTGACTCCTCGTCAGCAGCAGATCATGGAGTTGGCGCAACAACAAAAGTTTGTCGCCACGGAAGATCTGGTCAAAGCTTTCGACGTGACGCCGCAAACTATCCGCCGCGACATCAATGAACTCTGTGCGCTGGGTTTGCTGCGCCGCTACCATGGCGGCGCAGGGTTGGCATCGAGCGTGGAGAATGTCGACTATCAAGCCCGCCAGGTGCTGTGCCTTGAAGAGAAGCGGCGCATCGCCGCGCTGGTGGCCCGAAACATCCCCGATCGTGCCTCGATTTTTATCAACATCGGTACGACGACGGAGGAAGTGGCCAAAGCCCTGCGCGACCACGAGGGCTTGCGGGTGATCACCAACAACCTGCATGTGGCCGCGCTGCTCAGTGCCAACCCGAGCTTCGAAATCACTATTGCCGGCGGCATCGTGCGCCCGCGTGACGGTGGCATAATCGGCGAGGCGACCATTGATTTTATTCGTCAGTTCAAAGTGGATTACGGCATCATCGGCATTTCGGGCATCGACCGTGACGGCTCATTGCTTGACTACGATTACCGCGAAGTCAAGGTCGCCCAAGCCATCATTGAAAATTCCCGCCGGATTTTTCTGGTTGCGGATCACACCAAATTCGGGCGCAGCGCTCTCGTGCGGGTGAATCGTATTGATGCCATCGATGCGTTGTTTACCGATGCGCCGCCGCCACGAGAAATTGCCGCACTGCTGGCGCGCGAGAAGATTGCTCTGCATGTCGCCGGAGGGGGGGCTGAGGAAGAATAGAAAAGTCGCGTTTATCAGGGAGAAGAGACGAAGACGTCAGGAATTGACTTTTTCCAGCGAAATAATTTTCTGATGGCCGTCAAAACGCAGCCGGAAGCGACCCTCAATCCCCCCGCGCATCACAAAGCGACGCAGGCTTGAGGCAGGCAGGCGAATACGGCGGCCGTCTTCGGCTCTTACCTGAACAAACGTCGCCGTGCCCCGATAATAGCGCAGGTATTCCTCGGCGGAGATGCGCAGGCGAAAAAAAATCTCACCGCCGTTCATGGTCGCGCGTTTTCGCTTTCTTCGGCCAACGCCGCGCGCAGGCCCGAAACCAGATCGGGATAGAGAAGCTCGATGCGCAGCCTGTCGCGCAAACGCCTGGTATCGAGGCGGCGCGATTCGTTGAGATAGGAGAGCATTTCGGGACTCATCATCCGGTGCGCCTCCTCCATGCTGATCTGGGGCGGGCGCGGCAATCCGCAGGCATCGGCTACGGCATTGAAGTAATCGCTCATGCTGCCGCCGCTTTCATCACAGACATTGAAGACATCGCCCGCCTCGCCCTTATCCCCCGCCGCCACGCAGATGCGCGCCAGATCGACGGCGTGAATGCGGTTGGAGGGCGCCGCCTGCCGCGCATCGAGCACCGGCACACCCTGCTCGATGCGCTTGCGCGGCAGACGTCCCGGGCCATAGATGCCGGGGACACGCAGAATCACCACTTGCCCGTCATGCCGGGCCTGCCAGCTGCGCAGATGCTCTTCGGCAGCGACCCGGCGCCGGGCCCGGTCTGTCAGCGGCTTTAATGGGGCATCCTCGTCAACCAGCGCCCCGGCGCAATCGCCATACACCCCACTGGTGCTGATATACACGATCTTCCAGGGCTTGTGCGCCGCCAGCGAGTTCTCGCAAAAAGCCGCCATCCGCGGATCGTGCGTACCCTGAGCCGGCGGCGGCGCGAAATAATAAACCAGGCGGTTGCGCAACGGCAGATCCGCAAGACTTTGCGGCTCATCAAGGTCACCCCGCACCACGGAAAATCCCAGGGCTTCAAGTTTCATTTGCGCCTCGGGCGAACGGACCAGAGCCGTGACTTCAACCCCGCGCTCCCGCCACAACTGCCCCACCCGTTGTCCGATGTCTCCGCAGCCGACAATGAATACGCTCGTGAAGCTCAATTGTTCACCGCCTCTCAGCTCCCGCCTTTCGCAAGCCACGCTCCTCATTGCCCGAGACTCTTCCCTGCCACTTCGCGCACATCCCGCGACAATCCCGGTTGGTCCAGAATCTGCTCAAGCTGTTCTTTCATCAGCATCTGTCGCTGCGCGTCATAACGGCGCCAGTGATTGAAGGCCGAAACCAGACGCGCGGCAAGCTGAGGATTGAAAGCGTCGATCTTGCACACATGCTCGCCAAGCAGGCGATAGCCGGCGCCGGAGGCGGCATGGAAATGCACGGGATTGCCCTGAGAAAAGGCTCCAAGCAGCGAGCGTACCCGGTTGGGATTGCGCAGGGTGAAGGCCGGATGCTGCAACAATTGTGATACGCGGGTTGCGGTATCCGCCCGGGACGAGGTGGCCTGCAGGGTAAACCATTTATCCACCACCAGCGGCTGAGCCTGCCACTTGTCGTAAAAGGCCGCCAACTGCGCGTCGCTTTCAGGGCAGTCGAGCTGCGCGAGATGGCTCAGCGCCGCGAGCACATCGGTCATATTGCGGCCCTGCTGAGCCTGGTTGACGCAGAGATCCACGTAGACCTGTTCATCCAACCTGGTCAGGTAACCCAGGCACGCGTTTTTCAGACTGCGCCGGCCCACAGCCTCGGGCTCGAAATGATAGGGCCCGGCATCCATGTGATTCTGCCAGCCAGCCAACAAGTCCGTGCGTAACTCCTTCGCCAGGTGCCGCAACAGGTAATCGCGGGCTTGATGCACGGCAAGCGGATCGATGACGGCCATCTGCTCCGCCACATAGGCCTCGCTGGGCAATTGCAGGGCCTGTGCCTTGAACGCTGCCTCCAGGTGCGTGTCGCCCAGAGTCCTGCGTAAGGCTGCCGACAGCGCCCCCGGCGCTTGCGGGGTGCGTGCCTGCCGGAAATCATCCACCATGCGCAGCAAGACGCGCAAAGCCAGTTGCTGTCCACTGTCCCAGCGCGTAAAGGCATCGCTGTCATGCCCGGCGAGAAAAGCCAGTTCGTCATCGCTGAAATCGCACGTCAGCTTGACCGGGGCGGAGAAATCGCGCAGCAGCGACGGTACCGGCTCCCGGCGCACGCCGGTGAAACGAAAGGTCTGTTGCGCTTCGGTCAGGCTGAGCACCCGCGTGTGTGGCGCCGCGCCTTCTGTCTCCCCTTCCAGGTGCAGCGGCAGGGAGTGCCCCTTGCCGTCGAGCAGGCCGACGGCGACGGGGATGTGAAAGGGCAGTTTTTGATCCTGGCCCGGCGTTGCAGGACAACTCTGGCTCAAAGTCAGGGTATAGGTGTGGGATTGCGGATCGTAATGGCGTTCGACATGTACCTGGGGGGTACCGGCCTGGGTGTACCAGCGGCGGAATTGAACCAGATCGATAGCGCCGGCATCCTCCATGGCGCGCACGAAATCGTCGGTCGTCACCGCCTGCCCGTCATGGCGCTGGAAATAGAGATCCATGCCGCGGCGGAATCCCTGTTCGCCGAGCAGAGTGTGCATCATGCGGATCACTTCGGCACCCTTGTGGTAAACCGTCAGGGTGTAGAAATTGTTGATTTCCTCGTAACTCGAGGGGCGCACCGGATGCGCCATGGGCCCGGCATCCTCGGCGAACTGTGCGGTGCGCAGCAGGCGCACATCAGCAATGCGCTTGATGGCGCGCACGCTCATGTCCGCGGAAAATTCCTGGTCGCGGAACACCGTCAAGCCTTCCTTGAGACTCAGCTGGAACCAGTCGCGGCAGGTCACGCGATTGCCCGTCCAGTTGTGGAAGTATTCGTGGCCGATCACCCCTTCGATATTCTCGAAATCAACATCGGTGGCGGTGTCGGAACGTGCCAGCACATATTTTGAATTGAAGATGTTGAGGCCCTTGTTTTCCATGGCGCCCATATTGAAATCATCCACCGCGACGACCATGTACTGATCCAGATCGCACTCCAGACCGAAGCGCTCCTCATCCCAGCGCATGGCTTTTTTCAGCGAATGCATGGCATGGGCGCACTGGTCGAGATTGTGCGCCTCGACGTAGATTTGCAACTTAATGGCGCGACGCGAACGCGTGGTAAAGGTATCTTCGAGGCAGGCCAGCTTACCGGCGACCAGAGCGAACAGATAGGACGGCTTTGGAAAAGGATCCACCCATTCGGCGAAATGCTTGCCCCCTTCAAGCTCGCCGTGGGCCACGCGATTGCCGTTGGCCAGCAGCACCGGATAACGCGCGCGATCCGCGACGATGGTGGTGCGATACCCGGCCATGACATCGGGACGGTCAGGAAAATAGGTGATTCGACGAAAACCTTCGGGCTCGCACTGAGTGCAGAAATTGCCTCCGGAGAGGTAAAGCCCTTCCAAGGCGGCATTGCTGCTGGGATCGGTCAAGGTTTCGATCTCAAGACTGAAATTTACCGGAACTTCGCCCAATACCAGTCGTTCACCCTCGAGAGAATATTCGTCGGCTGACAACTCGCGCCCGTCGAGACGCAGCTTCACAAGTTCAAGGTTGTTACCGTCGAGAACCAACGGCGAGCCAGCTCCAGAGCCCTGGGGATTGCACACAATTTCAAGCAGGGCGGTCACGCGGGTGCGGCTTTCATCCAGATCAAAGCGCAGATCGATGTGGTTGACCAGATAAGCCGGGGGGCGATAATCGTCAAGATTGATGGTTTGGTTGGGGTTCATCTCGCCTCATTTCTTTGCCGGGACGCGTGAGTTCCGAGCAGGCCAGTGCGCAGATCTCAAGGTTCCAGGCTGGATTAAGGGTCAGGATGGCGGAAGACCCGCCGCTAAAATAAATTTTTATTGTCTTTCTTTTGGCTTTATTCGTGCGTTTTTGTCAAGGCCAACCCATCACTGGGCATAAAGAGAAAATTTTTTTCATGTGATCATTTTTTTCTTGAAAATCTCTCGATCCTCGCTTAAAGTTGCCTGGTGAGATCAACTTAATCTTATCTTTCTAGTCTCATGACTGCGAGTGAATGCCATGAATATCGGTTCTTCTCTTCTGAATTGGCTGACAAAAGCAACCACGACACCGGAAGTGAACCCCGCCGCACAGGCGCCCGCCGAAAAGCCTCAAGCTACGAGTCGGCCTTTACAGCCTGCGACCACGGACCGGGTTCAGTTTTCCGAACTCGCGCAAAAGCTCAGTCAGACTCCGCCTGCCGACAAGAGTGCGCAAATAACTCTGGAGGAGCGCTTGGCGCTACGTCAGGAACCTGAGCCGCAGACGTATAAACCAAGTTTGATGCAGATGGCCAAAAAATTTCTGGGAGTGGGTATGTCTTGATTTTACTCCCCTCGCAGCATTGAAAAAGCCGGCGAATCCAATCGCCGGCTTTTTTTATGCACCCTGTTCTGGTAAAATAGCACTTGCGGAGTAAAGAATAACTTTTTTTGTTCTTTTGCGAGGAAAATACTTTGGCACAGAATTGTTGCTGGAACCGGGAATTAGATTCCCTGGAGCGCTGTCCCAACCTCGCTGCCGGCGATGAAGAGCTGCTCTTCAACCAAAAAAAACGGCTGATCGAACGCTGCTTCAAATGTCCTCGTTTTTTTGAAGATCTGAACGATTTGCGCAACCAGGGCGAATCCTCGGCAGAACTTCTCAGTATTGCTCTCGACAGCATCAGTGATTTGCGCCTGGAGCGCCAGACCCTACATGGCGAACTTGAAGTACGCAACCGCGAATTTCAGTTTCTCCATGAAGTGACCTCGACAATCCAGTCCAGTCTCGACCTGGATGAAATCATTTCCATGGCACTCACCGCCATCACCGCGGGCCAGGGATTCGGTTTCAACCGCGCCATTTTATTGCTGGTTGATGGCCAGCGCCTAAATCTTAACGGCTATGTGGCCGTCGGTCCGCGTCGCCTGGAAGACGCGCAACGCATCTGGCATGAAATCGAGGAAAAACACTACAGCCTGCAAGAGATGGCGCGCCTGTTTTACGAACACAAAATGATTTCTGAAAAAGAAAAATTTCGCGATCTTCTCGAGTTGCTGTCCATTCCCCTCTCGCAGGGCAATCATCTCTTCATCGAAACCCTCAACGGCTCCACGAGCCGCCACATCTATGATCTCTGGCATGAGCCCCATATCGACCGTCGGCAAGTTGAGGCTCTGGAAGTCAAAGAAGTCGTGCTGGTTCCTCTAAAAAGTCGCAACCGACGTGTTGGGCTGCTGATCGCCGACAACATCGTTAATCGGCGCCCGATCGCGCAGCACGATCTGCGCTCCCTGGAAACCTTCGCCCTGCCCCTTGCCTTCGCCATCGAGCGGGGGGCCCTGTATGAACAGTTGCAGGAGGAACTGGGCAAGCTGCGCGATGCTCATCGGCGCTTGCAGCAGCAGCAAGAGCAAATGGTGCGCATGGAAAAAATGGCCCTGGTGGGTAAAATTGTTTCCCACTTTTCCCATTCCATACGCAATCCGCTGATGATCATCGGGGGGTTTGCCCGCTCCCTGAGCCGCCATATTCCTGAAGGCGATGAACGTCGCCGCTACATTGAATCCATTGTGCGCGAAACGCGTAAACTTGAGGAAGTGCTCCAGGAGGCGCTTAACTATTCCGAATCCCTGCACCCCACTTTTGACACCTGGGATATCAACCAATTGCTGACCACGGTCTACGGTAGTCTGCTCGAAGACATGGATCTCGGGGGCATTGCCGCTCGCTTCGACCTGACGGCGGGCTTGCCGCAGGCACGCATCGATTTTAAGCAGATGAGCTACTGTCTGCGCAGCATCTTCACCAACTCGCTGGAAGCCATGCCCAACGGTGGTGAATTGACCATCGCTACCCGTCGCGAAGAGAATCGTCTGGTCATCGAAATCCGCGACACCGGGCCCGGCATCGCGCCGGAGATCCTGACGCATGTGGCTACCCCCTTCGCCACGAACAACGGCAAAACATCCGGCCTGGGGTTGTCGCTGTGCTCGCGCATTCTGCAAAGCCACGGCGGCGACATGATCATTGCCAACAGCGAAAAAAGCGGCGCCGTGGTTTCCCTCTACCTGCCCTTTACCTGGGATGAAGGTGAGGCACCTTGAACATCAACGCATCATTCAGGGGTGAATATTCCATGCCTTTATTCGCCCGGAATCTGATCGAGACACCCGTTGATCTTCCCCGTCGCGAGTTGCTCACCATGATGCGCCTGGCCCGGGATCTGTTTCATTTGAGTCGCTTGGCCGGTTACCGCGCACTGATTGCGCCGCAGATTCCTGCCATTGCTGCCTTTGATCCAGGCCATGACGCCGTCATGATGGGATACGATTTTCATCTCGGTCCCAATGGGCCGCGCCTGATCGAAGTCAACACCAATGCGGGCGGTGGCCTGTTGGCTTATCTCGCTCACCGGCCCAAAGATCGCAATAGCGTCACAGGGATTCCTTTGCGACTGCAAAGTAAACTACTTCAATCCTTTGCGCAGGAAATGCAACGCCATTCAGGTGGGGGCCGTTTGCGCCCTCAGCGCATTGCGATTGTCGATGAAAATCCGGCAACCCAGTTCCTCTACCCGGAAATGCAGGCATTTCAGCGGTTGTTCCAAGATTGGGGGGTGCCGGCGGTGATCGCGGATCCGACCGAATTGGAAGAGCGCGAGGGAGCATTGTTCCATCAGGGTCAAGCGCTGAGCCTTATCTACAACCGCCATTGCGACTTTTATCTTGAATCACCGGCCATGGCGGCTATCGCCCGGGCTTACGCTGAGGGGAACATCTGCCTCACGCCCAACCCCTTTTCCTATGCACTGCTTGGCGACAAGCGCCGCATGGTCCTCTGGTCGGACGCGGAAGCGCTGCGCGAGTTTGGGTTGCATGAAAAGATGTCCCAACGCATTCTCAGCGGCGTGCCTTACAGCCGCCTGTTGGTCGATCTGGGCGCGGAGGCTGCCTGGCAGCAACGCAAGAATCTGGTTTTCAAACCGGTGACCCGCTTCGGTAGCCGCGGAGTTTATATGGGGGCGAGCATTTCCCGTACCCGCTTCAATTCGCTGCCGCTGGAGCACACCCTGGCCCAGACTCTGGTCCCACCTTCCCTGACCCCAAGCCAAAATCATCCGTTAAAAACTGATTTTCGCCTCTTTGCCTACCGCGATCACATTCTCGGCATTGCGGCCCGTCTCTACCAAGGCCAGGTGACCAATATGCAATCCGAAGGCAGCGGCTTTGCTCCGGTGCGAATTATTCCCTAGTTTCCTTATTGGGGCAATTTGCTGGTGATATTATTCCGCACCCAGTTGGGATCCCACCACTCGATGGGGTTGACCGAGACGCCGCCGACGGTGACCTCGAAATGCAGATGATCGCCCATGGCCATGCCTGTGGCGCCGCTGTTGCCAATGGGATCACCTTTTTGTACAAAATCTCCGGGCGCGACCTCCATCCGCGACAGATGCGCGTAAAGGCTTTGTAGCCCCAGCCCATGGTCGATGACCACGCAGTTTCCGTAGATCCCCAGGAAATCCGCAAAAATCACCCGTCCATGATTACTTGCACGGATCGGGGCCTGCTGAACCGAGGCCAGATCGACACCCATATGGGTCGCTTCACTGATTTTTTGTCCCTGGTGGAGGTAAGTGCGGCGATCGGCATACCCGGCCATATTGGCCGCTCCGGCCATGCGCAGGAAATCGCCGTGCCAAAGAGGCTCCGAAGCGGTATTGAGGCTCAGGTCAACCAAGGTTTGCCGGTTGTCCTCGCGCATCCGGCTGTTGACTTTCAAAAAAGTCTCCAGTAACGAATTGGCTGCAGGAAAATAACGCTCGAACTGCGGTATGACTGCGTTCAGAAAATTGTCGGATATGTTGAGGTTGTCATGACGGAAACGGCGCGCGTTGGCGTGGTATTGAAAGCCCCCGCGGCCTTCATTGCCGGCAAGATCAACAGCGATAAGGCGCGGCGAGAAATCGGCCGTGCTCATGTCGTGAGGAAAAGCGAACAAAGCGATGTATTCGCCCGACGGCTGGAGAAAGCCGGGGAAAAAATACTCGCCGATTTCGATCCCGGTCCTCTTTACCTCTTCGGAAACTGTATAGACGATGAGAGCGGCGCCCCCCTGATTGATGTTGTGGGCCGTGCTCAATACGTTGACACGTGGCGGGGTCGCGTCGAAAATCAGCTCAAAGACCTGGTCGGTGGTGTTGCCGGCGCCAAAACGAAAAATCGACTGGTCCCTGGCCGTTACGCGAACTTCGATGGGGCCGTCGCGCAAGGCAGGGTCTTGCAAGGTGATGGTTTCACTGCTGCGAGTGACGCCTTGCTCATAGGTTTTGTCGAGAATTTGCCGGGAAATGTTGCCTTGAGTCAGGGTAATCGTCACATTTTTGAGACCTGAGCCCTCATCGCTCAGCTCGAAGGTCAACGGCTTGTTCGATACCCGCTCGGAGTCAGCCAGGAGGGTGATTTCGGGGCCATCCGTGTCACGGAAGTAACTGAAGGCGCCGACAATCAGCCCCACAACCGCCAGCAACATCAACAGCAATCCGACTTTACGGACGAAAGCCTTTTTTCGTGAACGCGTTTTCATTTTTGAACCTTTAGGTGAAGAGGGGAATAAAGTAAAATCTGATGTTACCCAAAGGCCCTGACCAAGGTCAACTCAAACCGCTCTGAGCGTCCTCACTCCCAACGACCGTCGCGGCGACGGCGTAATTCGATGTCCACTGACTCGATGCGCCCGCGGTCGCTGACGAAAGAACTCAGCAACCAACTGACCAGACTGATGACCAGAGAGCCAAGGAGGGCCGAGCCGAAACCGGCAACCTGAAAGCCGCCGATAACCCCCGAGACCATCATCAGCATCAATGCGTTGATGACGAAGGTGAACAATCCCAGTGTCAGGATGTTGATGGGCAGGGTGAGAAGAAAAAGAATGGGGCGAAAAAAGGCATTGAGAAAGCCGAGAATCGCTGCCGCGAGAAGAGCGGAGCCAAAACCGGCGACATGAATGCCGCCGAGCAGGTAGGCCGCCGCCAGAATGGCGGCGGTCAGAATAAGCCAACGCAAAATAAGACCAGGCACAGAGAACCCTCCCACAGAGTACTTTTAAATCAGGGTGCTATTTAGCTGCACTGCCAATCGCGCCCTGCGGCGCAGGCCGAACAGTTGCAAATCAGGTTGGTTTTTGTTTTCCTTAACGTTGCAGAGACTTGATTTCCAGAAATTCATCCAGTCCATAGGTGCCGAACTCGCGACCGATCCCCGAATGCTTAAAGCCGCCGAAGGGCGCAAGCGGATTGAAACGGCCGCCGTTGATATCGATCTGCCCCGCCTCGATGCGTCGCGCCACCTCCAGAGCACGATCGGTATCCGCCGACCACACCGCAGCCGACAGGCCGTAATCGGTGCCATTGGCGATGGCGACGGCCTGCTCATCATCGCGGTAAGCAAGAATTGACAACACCGGGCCGAAAATCTCTTCACGGGCGATACTCATCTCTGGCGTTACCTCGCCAAAAACGGTGGGCTGCACAAAAAAACCACGTTCCAAGCCCTCAGGCGCCTCGGCTCCGCCACACAGCAACCTGGCCCCCTCGGCAACACCACGGCGGATGGAATCGCGCACCCGCTCGCGCTGGGCAGCGGAAACCAGGGGACCCAAGCGCGTGTCGGGGGCAAAGGGATCCCCAGGAACAAAGGTGCCGGCGATTTCCACAGCCATCGCGGCGGCTTTTTCATAAAGGCGTTCCGGCACCAACATGCGGGTCAGAGCACTGCAGGTTTGACCCGAGTTGAGAAAGCAGGAAGCCACCGTCGCTTTGACCGCTTTTCCCAGATCGGCGTCCGCGAGAATCACCGCGGGCGATTTGCCGCCCATCTCCAGGGTCAGGCGCTTGACCGTCGCGGCGGCCAGTTCGCTGATGCGTCTTCCGGCGCGCGTCGAGCCGGTAAAAGAAATCATGCGCACATCGGGATGGCGCACCAGGGCTTCACCCGCTTCCGGACCATAGCCACTAACCAGATTGAAAACCCCCGGCGGCAGCCCTGCTTCCTGAGCGATTTCCGCCAGTTTAAAGGCGGACAGGGGCGCTTGCTCGCTCGGCTTGATCACCACCGTACAGCCCGCGGCCAAGGCCGGCGCGATCTTAGCCATGACCTGATGGAGAGGATAGTTCCACGGGGTAATGCACCCCACCACGCCGCGTGGTTCCTTGAGTACCAGGGAATTGCCGATTTCTTCGCTAAAGGCATAGTCATCAAGTAGCTTGATGTAACTCTCCAGAATCATCGGTGGCAGCCCGGCCTGAATACGCTGGGAGAGTTTAAAGGGCATGCCGACCTCGGCGCTGATGGTGTGCGCGATGACGTCGCTGCTCGCGATCAATCCGGCGTGCAGACGCGACAGATATTCTCCGCGTTCCCGCGGACTCAGCGCAGCCCAACCGGGCAAGGCTTTGCGTGCGGCCTGCACTGCAATGCCCACCTCTTCACTGCCGCCGGAGGGGATGACGCCGATGGTCTCTTCCGTGGTGGAATGAATAACTTCGATTCCCGCGCGTGCCGAGGCAGGAACCCATTCTCCGCCGATATACAATTTTTCGTGTACCTGCATGCTGTCCTCCGTCAGATTGACGATCTCTTGGTCATTCGGAAGCCCCGTATGGTGACGATCTACCAGGGGATGATGCGGCCGTCATAGGCAATGAGTTTGCCGTTGTCGTCGGCATTTGCCTGCTCCAGCACCTGTCGCAGCCCCTGGACGCTTTCCTCGACACTCAGCGCTGCCTGCGCTCCGCCCATATCGGTGCGCACCCATCCCGGGTGCAGCAGTAAAGTGGTAATGCCACGAGGCTTGAGGTCGATTGAGAGGGACTTGCCGACCATATGCACCGCAGCCTTGGATGAACGGTAGACGTATTTGCCGCCCGAGGTATTATCGGCGATGCTGCCGAGCTGGGTTCCCATGATGGCCAACAAACGCCGTTTTCCGGCGGCCAGTTGGTCGAGAAAAGCCACCGCCATATAATAGGGTGCCAGAACGTTGACCCGCATGGCGGCCATCCATCCTTCGGCATCGATAAGGCCGAATTCTTGCTGCTTTGGACCGTTGATTCCGGCATTGTTGAACAGAATATCGATTTTTTCTTTGCGCAGATCGTCGGCCAGGCGGGAAATATCTTCCACACGGCCGACATCGAGGGTGAGAACAAGAATCTTATTGCCGCTGTGTTCGGCCAATTTTTTCAGCTCCACGGCCTCCTCGGGATTGCGGCAACAGGCCAAAACTCGCCAGCCGGCTGCACTGTACTGGCGCGAAAGCTCCAGACCAATACCCCGATTGGCGCCCGTAACCAGGATCGTGTTTGCCATGGTCTCCTCCCTTGTCGTTGATTTCATCTTGGACACTTTACCTGATATTTTCCAACTTTCGACCCTTGTCGCTACGAAAATCTTTGATAAATATAAGAAGTGATTGTTTTTTTAACAATTCAGCCGCAGGGTCATCGCGGCGCCGCAGAACAAGGCGGCTGAGCCCTGCGGTGCAAGCTGAACGTTTGCCTATTTTTGAAAAGGTGCGTCATGGACGAAAAGCGCCGTCAAATGGATGAGCAAATCAAAGACCCCCAAACAATCGCGCGGGTTGCCAGAGACCTCGGACTAAGGGCTGAGGGAAAGCATTTTTTCTGTCCGAGCTGCCATGACGCCGAAGCTCCCATGGTAATCAAGGACGGACACTTTCAGTGCTTTCGTTGCGGTGTTCAGGGAGATGTGGTCGGATTGGTCAAGTTGGCGCGAAAGTGCGATCTGGAAAGCGCTTTGGAATGGTTGTCACAAGAAATTGACTGAAAAAGGCAAAAAAATGGGGTGCCCCCAGGAGGGATAAGGGCACCCCGAAATAAAGGTTGGTTTAGAGAGATTATTACCTAAAAGGTCTTTTTTGTCAAGTCTCAGGGACAGGCTCATGCAGCCGCGGACATGGGTACCGCGAGCCCCTTCCGGGCGGTGGTGAACAGTTGCATCTTTTGAATCTGCGACGTAACTATTCTGCAACGTCCAAAACAGGACCGCAGGGTGCGGCGGTTGAGTGCTGCGGCAAATGTTTGAGCCGCAGGTGAGTTTTTGCCGCACACGATGCCGCCGTACCCTGCGGTGCATGCTGAACAGTTACTCTGCGACTATTCATGCCGCAGGGCATCGATGGGATCCAGGCGCGCGGCTCGTACCGCCGGGTAGAGCCCGAAGATAATCCCCACCGAGAGGCTAATGACCACCGAAAGGATCAGGCTGCCCGCGGTAACGACCGTGGTCAGACCGGCGAAATAGGTAATCAGGTGCGGAATCAGAACTCCCACCCCGATGCCGATCATCCCCCCGGCGCAGGAAAGTACCACTGTTTCGATGAGAAACTGGCCGACGATCTGGCGGCGTTTAGCGCCGATGGCGCGGCGGATACCGATTTCACGTGTCCGCTCGGTCACCGAGGCAAGCATGATATTCATGATGCCGATGCCTCCCACCAGCAGGCTGATGCCGGCGATGGAGCCGAGCACGATATTGAAAGTGCGCTTGGTGGCCTCGGCCTGGCGCAGCAGGGCCAGGGGCACGTCAATGCGGTAGTCCTTCTGTCTATGAAACCGTCCCAGCATCTCCTCGATGGCCTGGGCGGTGGCTTCGACATTCTCGATATCGTCAACCCGTACAATGATCTGATGCAGCTCGACCCGTTCGCGCATGAAGCTCCCCGCGCTGCGCCGCACCGTCATGTCGCCGTAGCGTTCACGGGTGGTGCTCAGGGGCAGGTAGACATCCTCCTGGCGATCAGGCGCTTGCACTCCCGCGGTTTGCTCGCCCAGTGACTCCACAATGCCGACTACCTCGAATACCTCGCCGCCAATTTGCAGGAACGAACCCAGGGGGTGCTCCAAAGGCAAGAGGTTGCGCGCGACGGCCTCGGTAACCACTACGACCGCGGCATGATTTTCTTCATCCTGATAACTGAGAAAACGACCGGCCAACAAGGGTCGCTGTACAAGGTCGAACCACTCCGGCGTCACACCCATAAGGCGTGTTTCCATAGCCCGCGCGCCCAGTCGTGCCTCCTTGCGCACCGCCTTGACCGGCACGGTGGTGCGAACAGCATCGAACGTCTCGCGAATGCGCTGCTCGTCCTGATAGGTCAGGCCGTACATGCTCATGAGAATACGTACCTGAGGACTGCTCTCCTCCTCTACCGGCTTGATGGACGAGATGAGGATGTTTTCGCTGCCCAGACGGCGGATCTGCTCCAACGCCTCCTGGCTGGCTCCCTCGCCGACCGAAAGCATGGCGATGACGCTGCCGACGCCGAACACCATGCCGAGCATGGTGAGCAGGCTACGCAGGCCGTTGAGCACCAGATTCTTGATACCCAGGCGAATATTACGGACGATCTTGAGTTCACGCATGTTCAGTTGTCCGCAGACTCGATGCGGTCGATAAGGCCGTCGCGAATATGCAGGCGATGGTCGGCATAGGCAGCGATTTCCGGTTCATGGGTGACCATGATCACGGTCTTGCCTTGGTGGTTGAGGGTTTTAAGCATCTCCATGATCTGCGTGCCCGTGGCGGTATCGAGGTTACCCGTCGGCTCATCGGCAAGAATGATTTGCGGATCGTTGGCCAGAGCCCGGGCGATGGCGACCCGCTGCTGCTGACCGCCGGAGAGCTCGTTGGGGCGATGCTCAAGGCGCTCTTCCAGCCCCACCAGGGCCGCCAGTTCTTCGGCCCGCCGGCGGCTGCGCTCGGCCTCCCAGCCGAGATAAAACAACGGTAGTTCGATATTCTCACGCACACTGAGCTGGGCGATGAGGTTGAAGCTCTGAAAAATAAAACCAAGATGGCGCAGGCGAATCTCACTCAGGGCATCGTCATCGACTCCGGCGGTCTGCTGCTCCTGGATGTAGCAGGCACCCTGTGTCGGTCGATCAAGGCAGCCGAGCAGGTTGAGCAGGGTGCTCTTGCCCGAGCCGCTGGGCCCCATGATCGCCCAAAAACTGCCCCGCAAAAAGTCGATGGAGACTCCGGCCAGGGCATGCACGTCTTCACTGCCGACGCGATAGGTCTTCCAGACCTCATCCAGGCGGATGACACTGGTGTCGGCAGAACTCATCCGCGCCCTCCCCTTTGGGGGTGCGCCGCGCGTGCGCCGTTCTGGCCTGTGACGCGACCGCGCGTACTCTCCAGCGGCGGAGTCAGAAGCACGGCTTCGCCGACTTCAAGGCCGCCCAGAACATGCACCATGCGGTTGTTGTCCAGGCCGACTTCCACCTGCCGTGGCCCGAAGTTTGCGCCCTGGCGCACGTAAACCGTGGGCATTCCGTCGATGCGTGTCACCGCCTGTACCGGCACATAAAGCGCCTCGGGATATTCGGCCACCATAATCTCCGCTCGACAACTCATCCCGGTACGCAGGCCTTCAGCATCGCCTTCGATGTGAATGTCGGTATTGTAAACCTTGAGGTCGGGATTAAGCCAGACGCTTACGGCGTCGGGCAGCGGGGCAATGTTGGTGACCCGTCCCTGAAAGACCCGTCCCGGCAGGGCGTTGACCGTAATGCGTACCGGCATGCCGACCCGTACCTTTTCCAGGTTGGATTCATGCACCTTGATTTCGGCCTTGACTGAACCCGGCGCAGGCAGATAAATCAACTCCTGCCGTTCACGGATTTCCTGCCCTTCGGCCAGGGGTTCGGCATTGCCGCGAAAATTGGCCTGGGTCGAGGTAGCGTAGACCACCAAACCATCATTGGGTGCATAGATCCGCGTTTTAGCGATCTGCTGCTCAAGCTTGACAACCCGCCCCTGCTCGCGCTGGAATTCGGATTCCCGAGCACGCAATTCGGCTTCGGTCTGAATGACGTCGGCCGTGGCCTTGCGCCGTACCCGCTCCAGAGCCATGGCGGTCTGATTCTCCTGGCTACGCAATTCGTCGAGTTTGCGCCGGTAGGTAAAATCCTGCAGCAGTTTGAGTTCGGCCAGGGCCAGATCCAGATCAAGCTGGGCTCGCTGGGCCGCCAGTTCGTCGGCCTGCAATTCCGTCTGTGAGATGTATTTTTCTTCAAACAGCACCCGCGACCATTCCAGTTTTTCCTCGGCGCGGCGCAGCTCTTCGCGGTTGATGGTGATGCGCGCCTCGGCGGACATCAAATCCTTGGGAAAGTCGCCGTCGACGTATTTCTTCAGGTCTTCGGCGGCGAACTGCGCGTCGAGTTCCGCCCGTTCTGTTTCGCTCTGTGCCTGGTTGCGCACCACTTCGAGATTTTCGCGCGCGCGGATATAGGCGGCTTCCGCGTTGATCATGCGAATCTGCTGATCGACCATGTCGTCGTTCAAGCGGCTGGCGTCGAGTTCGATCAATAGATCGCCCTTATTGACCCGGGTTCCCTCGCGCACTAGATACAAAATGGTGGTACGTCCCTCGACCTCGTTCTTAATCACCACCTGATCCAGAGATTGAATGGTGCCGGATTGCGCGACGCTGATGGCCAGGGGGCCCTGCTCAACCTTGAAGGTTGACGTCCCCTGGGTGTTTTGCCGTTCCTTGGCGCCGCCGGACACGTAAAAAGTCAGCGCGACTGCGACAACGACAACGATACTGCCAATCAGCAACAAAAATTTTTTAGCGCCCCAACGGGGCGTAAGCGCCTGTTTAGCTTCCTTCATGTCGAATCTCCATGGTGTCGAATTCGGTCCACAGACCTTTTTCGTCGACTTTGAGCACGCCCATATCGCGCTGCAATTCCAGTTCAGCCACCCGGTAGTTGACCAGGGCGGAGGTCAAGGCGTTCTGGGCGCCGACCAAGGCCTCCTGTGCTTCAAGAAGGTCGCGGATTTCGGCCCGCCCCGCCTGCAGAAAAAGACTGGTACTCTCGACGCGGCGTTGCGCCACGCGGACAGCTTGGGCCTGGATGTGGAGCCCTTCGCGAAATTCCACCAGATCGCGCAGGCGGTTGCGAACGTCGCCCTTGACCCGATCTTCCTGTTCCTGCAAGGCGCGCACCCGTTGTTCCAGATTCAAATAGCTGTTGCGGAATGCGTTGCGTTCGGCGATGCGCTCGATGGGCAGATCAAGACTCAGAAGAGCTGAGTAAAAGCCGCTTTCCGGGCGCAGACGCGCATCGGGCAAGGCCGCAGATCCCAGGCTGCGCCGTTCACCTGTAAAACCGCGGCCGAGCAGAGTCAACTCGCCCTTGAGAGCATCGGCAGCCACCACCACGCCGCGTTGTGCGTCAAAGGTGCGCTCCTGGGCAATTCGCAAATCGAGCCGATAATCGAAAGCCAGTCGCAGAGCCAATTGCTCCGGCAATTCATAGGGACCGGCATCGTCCATGCTCGGCTCGTTTAGAATAATCGGGGCGTCGGCCGGTGGAACCTTGCCGGCTGAAGCCGAGGCGGCCGGTCCCTCGGCATCGAGTCGCGCGCGCGCAAGGTCGGCGAGTCTTTGCAGTTCATCCCGGTCGGGGGTGACGCGAGCATCAGGCGGCAACCCCAGACTGATGCGGAAATTATCCAGGGTGCGGGCATAGGCCTGGCGCGCGCTGATCCAGCGGTCGCGGGCGCGCAACTCATCCTGCACGGCTTGATCGACCTGAATTTCCGGCAGGCGTCCGGCATCGGCTAGACGTCTGGCACGGCGCGTGGATGAAACCAGGCGCCGATAATTGTCTTCGGCATTTTCCACCTGGTCGAGTTGGCTCAAGACCCCGAGATAGCCGCTGGCTACACCGACGACGAAAGTATGCTTGAAGCGTTCGAACTCCCAGATGGCATAGACGACATCACGTTCGGCCTGCAACAGGGGCTCACCAACGATATGCCGGCCTGAGCCGCGCCACAGGGGAATGGCGATGGAGGCATCGGCCTGTAATCCCATGGACGAAGAACCCCCGGCATTGAGCATCCGCACCAGATCAAAGGCGATCTGGGTGGTCAGTTGGGTACCGCTCTGCAAGGCCCGACTGACCCCGCCGCTGGCGCTGTTTTCCACCCCTGAGCGTGTTTTCTCGCCGCTGCGGTCGGTGCTGATCTGACTCTCGCCTCGTGCAAAAAGGATGTTGCGAAAGGTGTTGCGCTCCAGGTCAAGGGCCAAGGCCGCGCGGAACACCCGCTCCTTGGCGTCCTGGTATTCACGGCTGTTGGCGGCGGCCACCTGCAGTGCATCGAAGAGGGAAAGACTCAGAGGTTCTTGTGCATCGATGACGATATGTGCGTCACCCTGGTCTTTTTCCAGGAGTTCAGAATAGCCCGTACGGGGCCAGTGGGAAATGGAATCCAGCTTATGACTGCCCCCTGATGCAGGATGGGAAGTCGCCAGACCCTGTTCGCCGAGCAGACGATAGCGCAGCGTCTGCTCCGCGGGAACGACGGAAAACGGTTCGATCCGGCCTAGCGCCTGCTGCTGCTTGTCGGTGATAATCTGCCCAGCTACCCGTTCGGCCTTGGAAAAATGCCCGGCGGGACCGGCACAGCCCGTCGCGAACAGAAAAAAAAGCGACACCCAAAGTGCGCCCGCCCTGGTTCGGTTTATCGTCATCCACATAAAAAAATGATATACGCCGGCAGGCTTGTTTGACAACTGTTTCCGGTTATTTCCATAATCTTTCCACATTGGGCTTTTGTACCCTGAATGACTTTTGTACCCCGAATGACTTTTGCTGATAGAATGTAACGACCTATTCTCACATGGAGCCATTCAATGCTTACACTCTCGCGGATTTTCATTGTGTTTTTCACCCTGGTGCTGTTCAGCGGCTGCGCTGGCTTGCGCCCTGAACCACCCCAGGTGAGCCTGGTCGGTTTACAGGTGCAGGAACTGACCCTGACCCATGTCAACATGCGCGCGGACCTGCGTCTGTTCAATCCCAATCGCGTCGCTCTCAACATTCAGGAAGTCGACTATGCCCTGGCTCTCAACGGCGTTCGCGTATCTTCTGGCAAAAGTCTTTCCCCCGTGCGCGTCGCCGGCGGAAAAAGCGCCGACATCTCCCTGCGTATTTCCGGCGCCTATCTCAGCCTGCTGCAACTCATCGGCAGCCTGCAGCGCGAGGAGGCACTCTCCTACCTGCTCGACGGCACGGTCAAGGTCGGCGGCATAGGAGTGCGCAACCTGACCTTTCCCCTGCGCGAGGAAGGGGTGATCTCCGCCGAGGTTCTGCGCGGAGCAACGGGTGGACAAATGCGCTGAGAAAGCCCTCATAAAGATATGGAAAAAGGGCCGTTCCTGACATGGAAGCGGCCCTTTTGCATCGTTTTTTAGCAGAAGTTGTTATTCGTTATCGTAGCTGAATTCAAACTGGCGGCGCACCTCATCGGGCAGGGCGCTGCCCACGATAAATTTATAGGTGCCTTTCTGATCAAGAACGATGTCGGCACCGAAATGGCCATCCATGCCGATGAGGCGCACGGGCGCACTCTGTTCGCCGGCGGGATTGACGATGCGCACCGCGACCGTGCCTTCTTCGATGGGCTCGCCGCTTTCTTCATCCATGAAATGGATCATGAAGTGATGAGTCTCCGGCATGCCAACTGCAGCCATGGCTTCGCGCACGTCGCTGATGTGCGCATTACCTTTGACCCCCTGAACGGATTGACTGCCGAGATCGTACATTTCCCCATGCACGTCGTGCCCCGCATGGGCATCGTGGGTGTCATGCGCGGCAGCACCATGATCCTGCTGCCCGTGCTTTTTTTCTGCCTTTTCCTGATGCTGGTCACCATGCCCGTCATGACTCGAGCGGTGGAAGAAAGCCTCGGCGCCCAGTGGAAGGGAAAAAATCAGCGTTGCGGTCAGTAAAAGACTTAAGGTTGTTTTCATGATGTGTTCTCCTTGTTGTTTGTGGAGTAAGCGGATGATCTCCGCAGTTTAGGTTGCCAGGCCATTTGCTTCCTCAGGACCTTCGTCCAGATCGATATCCTCCTCCGAAGTCGCAACCATGCTCTTATCGAGTTCACGAGCCTTCCATACATAATATACCACCGGATAGAGCAGCAATTCGATGATCAGCGATGACACCGCACCGCCGACCATGGGTGCGGCGACACGCTTCATCACATCGGAACCCGCGCCGCTGCTCCACATGATGGGCAGCAGCGCGACAATAATAGTGACGACGGTCATAATTTTGGGTCGGATGCGCTTAACCGCCCCGTAATGCACCGCCTGGATCAGATCGCCGCGGGTCAGCATGCGCCCCTTTTTCGCCCATTTCTCGCGTGCCAGATCGAGATAGAGCAGCATAACCGTGCCCGTTTCGGCATCAAGTCCGGCCATGGCGATCAGGCCCACCCACACCGCAATCGACATGTTGTAATCCAGCATGTACAGCAGCCAGAATGCCCCCACCAGGGAAATGGGAACCCCCATGAAAACGATGAGGGTTTTGATCACCGACCGGGTGCTGATGTAGATGAGCACGAAGATGGCCATAACCGTCAGGGGCAAAATAAGCATCAAACGTTCGCGGGTCGATTCGATATATTCGTACTGCCCGCTCCACACGATGCTGTAGCCGGGCGGCAGGGTGATGTTTTCCGCCACCGCGCGCCGAGCGTTTTCCACATAGGTGCCGACATCGATCCCGCGGATATCGACGTAAACCCAGGCGGTACGCCGCGCGTTTTCGCTCTTGATGCTGTCAGGTGCGTTGATGATGTTGATCTCGGCCAGCTGTCCCAACGGAATGTGCCGTCCACCCGGACCCGGCACCAGCACCCGCCGCAGGGAATCGAAATCGCTGCGGAAATCCCGGTCATAACGGACGCTGATGGGATAGCGCTCAAGTCCTTCCACCGTTTCCGAAATACGCATGCCGCCGATGGCCGACTGGATCACATCCTGAATATCGCCGACGTTGATGCCGTAGCGCGCCGCCGCGCGCCGGTCGATATCGATATCGAGGTAATAGCCGCCGACGGTGCGCTCGGCAATGGCGCTCAGGGTTCCGGGCAACGGCCGTACCAGAGCTTCTATCTCTTCGCCGAGGCGCGCCAGCTCTTGTAGATCATCACCCATGACCTTGATCCCTACCGGGGTGCGGATACCGGTCGAGAGCATATCGATGCGCGTGCGAATGGGCATGGTCCAGGCATTGGTTAGGCCAGGGAAATGCACGGCATTATTTAGCTCATCGATGAGTTGGTCGGCAGTGATGGTCTTTTCCTCGGGCCAGATGAGGCGCAGAGGCTTCTTGAACCATTCCGTCCCCTGCGGCCAATCCGAATAGAAGCGATGCACATGCGTGGTGCGCCACTGATCTTCGGGTTTGAGCAGAATGGTGGTTTCGATCATCATCATCGGCGCCGGATCGGTGGCGGTTTCAGCCCGTCCGATCTTGCCGAAGACCCTCTCCACCTCGGGAAAGCTCGCGATGATCTTGTCCGTCTGTTGCAGCAATTCGCGCGCTTTGGTCACCGAGAGACCCGGCAAAGTGGTGGGCATATAGAGCAGATCGCCCTCGTAGAGGGGCGGCATAAACTCGGTGCCGATTTTCGAAACCGGCCAGGCAATGGACATCACCATCAACAGCGCCACCAGCAGGGTGGTTTTGCGCCACCGCAGCACCAGATTGACGGCGGGATGATAAATGCGGTTCAGGGCGCGGTTGATGGGATTTTCATCTTCGCGGCGAATACGCCCACGAATGAACCACAGCATCAGCACCGGCACCAGAGTGATGGAGAGAAACGCCGCGGCCGCCAGGGAATAGGTTTTCGTGAAGGCAAGCGGCTTGAACAGGCGACCCGCCTGCTCCTGCAGGGTGAAGACCGGTGCAAAGGAGGCCGCGATCACCAGCAAAGCGAAAAAGATCGTGGGTCCGACTTCCTTGGCGGAGGCGATAATGACTTCCGAGCGTGGCCTGTGTCGATTGCGTTCCAGATTTTTGTGCGCATTCTCCACCATGATGATGCCCGAGTCGACCATGGTGCCGATGGCGATGGCGATGCCGCCGAGACTCATGATGTTGGCATTGAGCCCCTGGGCATGCATGATGATGAACGCCATGAGGATGGCCACCGGCAGCGCCAGAATAATGACCGCCGCGCTGGGCAGATGAAAGAGAAACAGGATGATGATCAGCGCCACCACCAGCATCTCTTCCAGGAGCTTCCGCTTGAGGTTGTCGACGGAGCGATCGATGAGATCGGAACGATCATAGGTCGTGACGATCTCGATCCCCTCGGGCAACCCGACCTTGAGCTCCTCAAGGCGGTCCTGCACGCGCGCGATGACTTCGCGCGCATTTTCCCCGAAGCGCATGACGATGATGCCGCCGACCACCTCGCCCTCGCCGTCAAGCTCCGCGATCCCACGACGCATCTCGGCGCCCAGACGCACCTCGGCCAGATCCCTCACCAGGATCGGCGTGCCGTCTGCGGTGGCCATGACCACCACATTTTCCAGATCTTCCACAGACTGGATATAGCCGCGGCTGCGCACCATGTACTCGGTTTCCGCCATCTCGATGGCGCCGCCCCCCACATCGACGTTGGAGCGTTCAATGGCCATCATCAGATCGGAGATGGGCAGATCGTAGGCGAGCAGCTTATTGGGATCGACCACCACCTGGTATTGCTTGACGAAACCGCCCAGGCTCGCCACTTCCGAGACCCCGTCCAGCGCGGCCAGTTCATAGCGCAGAAACCAGTCCTGAATGGAGCGCAACTCCTGCAGGTCATGCCGGTCGCTGGTCAGGGCGTAGCTGTAAACCCAGCCCACGCCCGTGGCATCGGGCCCCAGTACCGGCGTTACGTCCCGCGGAAGCTGACCGGCGGCATAGTTGAGATATTCGAGCACCCGCGAACGCGCCCAGTACATGTCGGTGCCGTCTTCGAAAATGATATAGACGAAGGAAAAACCGAAGAACGAGTAGCCGCGCACGTCCTTGGCGCCGGGCACCGAGAGCATGCGCGTGGTCAGGGGATAGGTGACCTGATCTTCCACCACCTGAGGCGCCTGCCCGGGATACTCGGTGAAAATGATAACCTGGACATCCGAGAGGTCGGGAATGGCGTCGACGGCCACATTGCGCAGGGAATAAATTCCCCCGATGATAAGCACGATCGTCGCCAGCACAACCATGAACCGGTTGCGCGCTGACCATTCAATAATTTTTTCAATCATAAAGGCTGTCCGTGGTCAGTTGTCCGTGGTCAGTTGTCTGTGGTTGGTTGTCCGTGGTTGGTCACTTGCAACGGACTACGGACGATTTTAAAACAGGTCTTCCAGGTCGATTTCCGGCTCGGGTTCCGGGGCTTCGGGCAGCGGCGTCATCTTCTGAATGGCCTCTTGCAGCTTGGCCTCGGAATCGAGCATGAACTGCGCCGAAACGACCACATCCTCGCCCATGCGCAATCCGCTTTTAATCTGAACATAGCCGTCTTCATCCGTCACGCCGACGGTAACGGTGCGCGGCTCGAAGCGGCCTTCACCAAGGGCGACGAAAACCCGTTCGCGTTTCCCCGAGCGCAGCACCGCCTCGCTCGGTATGGCCAGGACATCCATGACCGGATCCGCGGCGATAAAGACGTTGGCATACATGCCGGGCTTGAGTTGCAGATCGGGGTTGTCGAATTCGATGCGCGCCTGAAGGGTTCGCGTTTCGGCGCGCAGATACGGATAGAGAAAGGTAATCTCGCCCTCACGTGCCGCTTCGGCGGCAAAGGGTAGTTCAACGCGCGCCTGAAGGCCGACACGCACCCAAGGCGCCTCGAATTCATAGATATCGGAAATGATCCAGACCCGGCTCAAATCAGAAATCTGGAACAAATCCTCGCCCGCCATGATTCGCATCCCCTCAAAAACCCGCTTTTCGGTGACGATCCCCGCGTGGGGGCTGAAAAGAGTCAGGGTTTTGCGCGCTTGGCGGGATTTTTCCAGCTCGGCAATCTGGCGCTCGCTGATGTCCCAGTATTTCAGGCGGGTGCGGGCGGCTTCGAGCAGCCGCTCACCGCCCGCGGCCACCTCGGGGAAGGAGCTTTGCGCCAGGCGATCGCGATTGCGCAGGGCGAGCAGGAATTCCTCCTGCGCGGAGACCAGTTCGGGGCTGTAAATATCGAGTAGCGCCTGACCCTTGCGCACCGTTTGACCGGTCTGGTTGACATGCAGGCGCTCCACCCAGCCGTCAATCTTGTTGTTAATGCTATAACGGTGCGGCTCATCGTATTCGATGGTGCCTACGGTGCGGATGGTGCGGCTGAGATCGCGGCGTTCCACGGGCGCTATGCGTACGCCCATGTTCTGCATGGTCACCGGATCGATCAAGACCTGTCCGGGAACCGCGCCATCTTCATAAACGGGCACCAGATCATGGCCCATGTAATCCTGACCGGGTTCGTCGCGCACATAGGTCGGGTCCATGGGTGACGCCCAGTGCTTGATTTGCCGCTCGGCTGTCGCCGGTTTCTCGTCGCTGGGCCGCATGGGGGTCAGACGCATGCCGCAGATGGGACAGGTGCCCGGCTCATCCTGAATGATGAAGGGATGCATACCGCAGGTGTACTGCACCTTGCCTCCGTTCGCCGTCGGCTCGCCCGGCGCGCCGGGTTCATGTCCGGTATGGCGCCCGCTTCCGGCGAAATAGCCGGCGACCAGCGCCAGGATCAGAGCGAGAATCAGCAGGATTTTTTTGGATTTTGATGACATGGCCATGCGTTGATCCCCGTTGTTGATATGATCGAAAAATATCTATTGTTCTTATGACCGGTGTGTTTGTGTGTTTGTAGGGGCAAGGCATGCCTTGCCCTGGGCGACGCATGCGTCGCCCCTACGTCACCGTAGCTGCGTGCCCACCAGCGCTTCGAGTTGGGCGCGCACCATCTGGTGTTCGGCCACCGCCTCGAAATAATCCCGTTCGTAATTGAACAAGGTCATCTGGCTTTCCAGTACGTTCATGAATTCGGCGCGGCCGACGCGGTACGCGGCCAGGGACGCATCCAGAGTGCCTTCGGCCTGAGGGATGATGCCGCCCTGATAGAGATCGGCCATGCGTCGGTTGCGTTCCAGCCGCGCCAGGGCATCGGCGATATCGAAACGCAGGTCGTTGCGAAACATTTCGATTTCCTGCTCGGCCATGCGTCTTTCCGAATCGGCCTCGGCAACCATGGCCTGACGGCGCTGACGTTGCACCGGCAGATTAAAACTGACGCCGGCACTGTACATGTCGTAACCCTCGCTCCCCATGGTCGTCGGTTCACGCTGCATGTATTCAAGAGACAAGGTGAAGTCGGGATAATTATCCCGCAGGGCCAGGTCGCGCATGACGCGCGATTTTTCCTGCTCGCTTTGCAGACCGCGCAGCAGCGGCCGATGCTGGTAGGCCAGCTCTTCCAACTGCGCGGGGTCGATGGTCACGGGCACCAAAGACACCTCGGGAATGGTGGGAATGGGCTCGGCGGCGGGGCGAAAGGCCAGCACGTTGAGGCGCGCTGCCAGGCTGCGGCGCTGCTGACGCAGTCTGATGCGCATGTCCTCCATTTTCGAGCGCTCCAGTTGCACACGCAGCACATCTTGCTGCAGAGCATCGCCAACGCCGTAGAGCGTTTCGGTCAGGTGCGCCAGATCATCGAGGAGCATAATATTTTTCTCGATGATCTCCAGGGAGCGGTCCACGGCATACAACTGGTTCCAGCTTTCCTTGACCATGAACTCAATTTGAATTTTGCGCTCCTCCAAACTCCAGCGCCTGACCTCGGCGTCCAACTCAGCGGAGCGTCGTGCCAATGCGCGCTTGCCCGCGAAGGGCACCATCTGGCTGATGCCGATGACCTTTGAGGTCATGTTGTCGCGGTCAAAAGCCAGCGGATCACGCACCATGGCATTCTGAATGCCGAGCATCAACATGGGGTCTTCGAAGGTGCCGGCTTGTCGCGCGCGCTCCACAAAAACCTGCCAGCGGGCTTCACTGGCCTTGATTTCAGGATTGCGCTCCAGAGCTTGGGCTACCAACCCATCCAGAGACAGGGGCACCTCCTCCACTGCCTGTGCCTGAACAGTCCCGGGCAGACTCATCGTCAGGGTCAGCACGAAAAAACATAGGATGCGCATCATGAACATTCTCTCCTCGCGGTCGACTTGTTAAGTATAAGCCAAAGCATAGATTCCTCTGTTGACCTGTCAACAATCAGCCGGTGATGAATATATGAAATACACATTGCATGCCTAAAATAAATTGAACGACAAATCGCGGACTTGTTCCCCTGTGGGCGAAAAAAAAGCGACTTGGTGTAGAATATCCAACAACAAACTTTAGAATATTCTTCAATTTTTTTTCTGAAACTTGAGAGCGGGGCTTGACTGACGCTTTGCGCTGAAAGATTCTTGGCGAGAGGTACTTTTCGGCCAGTTTGCATTCATCATCATCGGTCAATGGCTGCGCGGCAAAACCTGGGTTCTCTACGGCACTACGCAGGTCGTCGGGTGCGACGTCCTCATCGCCGATGCGTGCACGCACGCGATGATTGCTGATGTTGGTATTCACCGTCCAAACGCTCCAACGAGGTGCGCACAATGCCGGCGCAGTGGTCCGAACCCATGCCGGGGACGGTCAGGGTCACCTCTTTTTCCGTCGTACCCTTCGAAGAATTCTCCTTTGGCATTGACTCAGTCCTTTCTCGTCTAAAAATCGGACGCTGCAACGATTCTTCCACAGCGCTTCCGACCTTGTGGCGCCAGGCGATCTTACACCGCCTCAGGCCATATTTTCCCATGCGGAAAACCAGAATGTGGCGGCAGCAAATCTTCAACGGCAAATCATTTTGCTCAAGTTTAGCGCCGCGAGACCGAATCACCACCCGCTCCATAACGTTTTCCAACTCTCGCACCTTTCCCGGCCAGTCGTAGGTGAGTAGCTTGTCCATGGCGCAGGCCCCGATTTCAACTTTTCCGCGCGGCAATAGGCGGTTGCCTGGTTTTCGGAGACGCTTCTGTTAGACTCTCTCCAAACCGGGAAGTGGCATAACGCCCCTCCTCAACCCAAAGGAGAAGTCTATGAAAACACGTGTTTTTTTGGTTCTACTATGCGCCAGTCTGTTTGCAACAAGCGGATTTGCCGCCGAAAAAGGCTATGACGCGACAAAGAAAGCCGATAAGTCCGCGGCCATGATGGAGAAGTGCAAGGAAATGGGGGAAAAACATGAAGCCATGCAGAAGAAAATGGCTGAACGGGACGCGCGCCTGCAGGAACGCGTCGAAGCGATGAACGCCGCCACCGGCGAAGAAAAAGTCGAGGCCATCGCCGTCGTCATCAATGAACTCATCGAACAACGTCGGGCGATGCACGACATGATGACGAAAATGGGTCCGGAGATGATGCGCCACATGATGGAACACATGCACCCCGAGATCACGGATGAAATGATGGACAAATGCCCGATGATGAAGATGATGAAGGACAAAACCAAGTCGACCAAAGAGAATAGAACCAAAGGCCACGCTGATAAACACTAAGGGTTGTACGCGGAAACTGCCATCCCTCTGAAAAAGCCCCGGTAAATCTCCGGGGCTTTTTTTATCGCTCAGCGCCCTCGGCGATTTTTTTTTATCAAGCTGGCAACGCGCAGGCGTCCGCCAGCCAAGCACCGCATGATCGTCTATCGGCGCTTCATGATGCGCATCATCGCACGCATCGCCGCAAAGGAAGGTGGCAAGGCCGTCGTCACCGGCGACTCTCTCGGTCAGGTCGCTTCGCAGACGCTCGACAACCTGCGCTGCATCCAGGCCGCCTCGCCCCTGCCGGTGCTTTCACCCCTGATCGGTTTCAACAAGGAAGAAACGGTGGTGCTGGCCCGGCGCATCGGCACCTTCGAGGCCTCGGCCCAGCCCTACCCCGACTGCTGTTCCTTCATGATCTCCCCCCACCCCGAAACCCGCGCCGACCTCGCCGAAATTGAACGCTACGAGGCGGGAATCGAACACATCGACGATTTTGTGGACGAGGCCGTCGCGCAGGCAGAGATCAGGTTTTTCGGACAAAAAAAGGAAACCTGACCGCTGCTGTTCACTCTCAAGGGAAAGTTAGCCTGAATCGCCCCCCAAGTCGATCCCGTCCCGGCGCATTTCCTCTGCGTCAGCTTTGTCCGCCAGGGTACCAGGGGGTTGCTCATACCAGTCGTCGGCCCCGGGCAGGGTCGGATGCACCTTGACGATGGTAAACATGCCCCCCATGTCTATATGGCCGAAGGGGCCCTCACCGCCGAGCATGGGAATGCTGTTGCGCGGCACCGGCATGTCCATGGTGCCCATCCCACCCATGCCGGTGTGGCCCATGGTCATGTAACCGGGCACCAGGCGCTGGATTTTTTCATCGAGTCCGTCGGCATCCATACCGATCATGTTGGGAATGTCGTGGCCCATCTGGTTCATCACATGGTGGGTCATGTGACAGTGCAGAGCCCAGTCGCCCGGCTCATCAGCTGCAAACTCAATGTCGCGACTGCTGCCCACCGGCACCAACACCGTGTTTTCGGGCCATTGGGCCGAAGGCGCGATTTTGCCGCCGTCGGTGGCGGTCACCATGAATTTGTAGCCGTGCAGATGAATGGGGTGGTGGCTCATGGCGCTGAGATTGCCGAGGCGGATACGCACCTTTTCGCCTTGCCGCACGCACAGGGGCTCGGTACCGGGAAAAGCCCGGCCGTTCATGGTGAGGATATTGAAGTCCACCATTTCTCCCGGATCGGGACGCGCGGTCCCGATCTTGACCTGCCACTCGCTGAGCAGAATGGCAAAGTCGCGATCGACCCGATAGGGTTGTGGATCGCGCGGATGAATGATGAACAACCCCATCATGCCCATAGCCTGCTGCGTCATCTCGTCGAAATGGGGATGATACATGTGGGTGCCGTGCTGCCGCAGGGTAAATTCGTAGCGATAGGTTTCCCCCGGCGGGATGGGGCGCTGGTTGAGCCCAGTCACGCCGTCCATGCCGTTTGGCAAGAGAATGCCGTGCCAATGCACCGAGGTCGGCTCGGGCAGGCGATTGGTGACGTAGATGCGCACCCGGTCGCCTTCCACCGCTTCGATGGTCGGGCCATGCACCCGGCCGTTGTAGCCCCAGGCGTTCACGCTCAGGCCGGGGGCGAGTTCGTGGCGTACCGGTTCCGCGATGAGATGATAAACCTTGACGCCGCCCACCAGGCGCCAGGGCAAGTTTTCTCCATTGGGCGTGACCACGGGCAGATGCCCTTTTCCAGGGCTTTGCGGTCGAGATGCCCGCGCCTGTGGCTCGGGAGAGGCTCCGGCTTGAGTTTCGCTGCGTTCCCCGAGCAGAAGCGCTCCACCCGCAAGGGCGGCGGCGCTGCGGGCCAGCATCTGGCGTCGCGTGAGAGCATTCATTGCCTAAACCTTTCAAGCGAATCTGACAGAAATCCTGTATTTACAGGCGGCGCAGGGTTTGCCCCGAACAAATCCTCCAGTTCGTCGTCCACCGGCAACGGTTCCGGTTCCGGCAGCAAACCGCCGACGACACGCGCCAAGCGACTGCGAGCCAGCCAGTAATTCTTCCTGGCATCCACATGAAGAGCACCGACTTCAAGTTGCTCTCGCTTGGTGTTTAGCAGTTGAAAAACACCCAACTGCATGGCGTTGTACTGCAATTGACTTTCTTCCATTATGCGCGCATGTAGTGGCACGAGAACCTGCTGGTAATGATCAACCTCTTGGCGGCCATGCTGCAAGCGCACCCAGGCTTGGCGCACTTCGCTGCGTATCTGAACTTCCATCGCCCTCTCACGTCGGAGGGCTTCGCGCAAACGCCCCTCCTTGGCATCGACCGCTGTGCCGCCTCCATCAAATACCGGCAGATTCATGCGGATTTTTGGGCCTGCCAACCAGCTTCCGTCGGTTTCGCGCTCTGCTTCGACTCCCAGGCCAAAATCAGGTTGAAGAGCAGCTAAACGCGCGCCCCCAAGGCTTTCAAGCAAGATCTCTCGCTCCATGCGCACCGCCGCCAGATCGAGTCGCTGAGCCAGCGCCCGGTCTTCCAAACCGGATTCGGAGATCGCGGTTGGCGGCAACTCGGGCAATCTTGGTGATATTCGCATGGAACTCGATTCCGCAAGTCCCAACAGAACAGCAAGTTGCTCCTGCGCCAGAGCCTGATGTGCCTGGGCCTGCATATGTTTGAGCCGCACCTGCTGGTAGCGCGTTTTCTCTTTCGCAAGGTCCAGATCGGTTATATTTCCGGCATGGTGCAACCGCTCGGCGACATCGGCCATAGCTTCAGAAACATCCACTATCAAACTGCGAATTTCGGTGACCCAGAGACTTGCCTGGGCTACATAGAAGGCATCCTGGGTGTCCGCGACCAGAGTAAGAGCGGTGTCGACGGTGCGCAGCTTCACCTGCTCAAAGCTTTTAACCGCAACCCTGCGCCGCATAGGTAATTGCACAACATTCAGGAATTCCTGCACGAGAGACAACTCGAGATTGGTTCCTCCGCCCCCTTCCGGAAAGCGCAATGTCGCGCCAAAAACCGGATTGCGCAGCAACCCTGCGCGCACCAAGTCAGCACGGGCAATACCCATTTCTTCCAACTCGGCCTGTAAAGATGGATTATTCAGCAATGCCAGGCGTACCGCGCCTGCCGCACTCAACGGCTCTCCAAGCAACGCCTCAACGCGCAGCCTGATGGCCTCTTCTTCCAGACTCACGCCTGCCCAATGCAGCGGTTCGCCCACTCGCTCCGCAACCAAGCTTTCCACGTCACTGAATCCGGCGTCGCGGGGAAGAAAAGCGCAGCCCCCAATGCATGCTACAATCAGGCATAAGACCAAGGGATGCATAACTCTCATGGCAGATCCTTCCCTTCTCTTCTTCAGCCGGGGAGACAGTTGGCCGGATTGGTGAGTTTTCAAGTCTAGCAAGCTAAAGGAGATGAGCAATTCAATGAAAAATTTCATGCTTATTTTAGGATGGGCAATGCTTGGCCTACTAATCGTCGATGCCAAAGCTGTCGCAGCCATGGGACGAATCAACGTTTACTCCGTCGCAAAGGAGCAATACGTCATGACTGAAAAAGTTGAAAAGACCCGGGAAGAGTGGCAAGAAAAACTGACCCCCGAACAGTTCCGCATTCTGCGCAAAAAGGGCACTGAGCGGGCATTTTCGGGCCAGTATTGGGACAATCATGCTCGGGGATTTTACCGATGTGCCGGCTGTGGTCTGGACCTTTTCAGTTCAGAAGAAAAATATGATTCGGGCACCGGTTGGCCGAGTTTCAGTGCTCCGGTCGCAGAGGAAAACGTGCGAACCGAGGAAGACCGAAGCCTGTTTATGCGCCGCACCGAAGTGCTCTGCGCTCGCTGCGGCGGTCACCTGGGTCATGTTTTTGATGATGGGCCCACACCGACAGGCCAGCGCTACTGCATCAATTCGGCAGCACTGGAATTCACTGGGGAAGAAAAATAAATTTCGCGCTAGCTGCACTGACCTCGATGGAAATGCGGAGAACGATCATGGAAACCAACAACGCAACAACCGAAAAAGCCATATTCGCAGGGGGATGTTTCTGGTGCATGGAGCCTCCGTTCAAGAAGCTGCCGGGAGTCCTTGCGGTGGTTTCGGGTTATACGGGCGGCGCGAAAGTTGATCCGAGCTATGAGGAGGTCTGCTCCGGTACCACCGGCCATGCCGAGGCGGTTGAAATCAGCTACGATCCACGGCAAATTTCCTATGAACAATTATTGGAGATCTTCTGGAAAAACATCGACCCCACGGATGGCGGTGGTCAGTTCGCCGACCGCGGCAACCAGTACCGCAGCGCCATTTTCTATCGCGACGAAAGCCAGCGGCGCCTGGCCGAGGAATCCCGGCGGCGCTTGGCGCATTCCGGCAGATTCAATGCGCCGGTCGTGACGGAAATAGTCGCCGCTACCACCTTTTACCCTGCCGAGCAACACCACCAGGATTATTGCAACGCAAATCCCGTGCGTTATCAGATCTATCGCCAGGGATCAGGCCGTGATCGGTTTTTGCGCAAGGCGTGGGAAGAGGGTAAATAGAAACATTTCCGTAAGCATTCAGCTGCGACGTCCGAAGGCACCCCAGGGTGCGGCGGTTGAGTGCTGCGGCAAATGTTTGAGCCGCAGGCGAGTTTTTGCCGCACGCGATGCCGCCGCACCCTGGGGTGCCTGCTGAACGGTTACAAATTTCCTTGAAAATATGGCCCATCGGTTATAATAAAAGCCATGAAATCATTCAAGCTCCTGACTTTTTTCCTGGTGTTTTTTCTTGGCGGCGGTTTGGCCCTATGCCTTTCCGCCTCGGCAACCCAGCCACAGAT
Organism: Geoalkalibacter ferrihydriticus DSM 17813; assembly: GCF_000820505.1. NCBI lineage: Bacteria > Pseudomonadati > Thermodesulfobacteriota > Desulfuromonadia > Desulfuromonadales > Geoalkalibacteraceae > Geoalkalibacter > Geoalkalibacter ferrihydriticus. The sequence goes on from NZ_JWJD01000001.1 coordinate 361,557, forward strand.
CGTTCATCACGATCTGGAGGTGCAACTCTTTCCCGCGGAGGGCCGCCTTGAGGCGGTGGATCGCCTGAGTTTACCTGACGCACCCCCTTCGGTGCGGCTTTTTTTATCACCTCAGGCAAGCATCACCGATATCCGCCTTAACGAGCGCACCCTTGGTCACACATTTAACAACGGAATCATCAACGTACGCCTTCCTGCAGAGTTCCGGGGACAGCCAGTCACTCTTGAAATCTATTATGAGGGGCGTTTTACCGACACCCCGCCGCAGGATCCCATCATGACCGAAGATCCAAGTTTCGGAGTCGCGGCGGCGATTTCGCCACAGGGAACTTTTCTTGCCGGCGGCAGCGGTTGGTATCCCGATCCGCGCCAAGGCAACGCCGCCTGGCGCCTGAGCGTCACGGCGCCGCCGGGCTATCTCGCCGTCAGCGCCGGACGCCTCGAGGAGCAGGTCACGACCGCTGAATACAGCCGCTCGGTGTGGGAGGAGAGTATCCCTCTGTCCAATCTGACCGTCTCCGCCGGGCCTTACGAGGTCAAAACGGTCCAGGTGGGCGATATTCCCGTCAGCACCTATTTCTACCCTCAAACTCAGGAACTCGCGCCGACCTACCTCGACGCCGCCCGCGAATACCTGGAACTCTACGAAGACCTTTTCGGTCCCTATCCTTTCGCCAAGTTCGCGGTGGTGGAAAACTTCTTCCCAACCGGCTACGGTTTTCCTTCTTGGACCTTACTTGGCAGCACGGTGATCCGCCTGCCGTTCATCGTCGAAACCAGTCTGGGCCATGAAATAGCCCATTCCTGGTGGGGCACCGGCGTGCGCGTCGATCATGCCCAGGGCAACTGGTCGGAGGGCCTCACCACCTATGTCGCCGATTACCTGTTTCTCGAACGACGCTCCGCGGAAGGTGCACGCGATTATCGCCTCAGAATTCTGCGCGATTACGCCTCGCTGGTGACTCCGGAACGCGACTTTCCCCTGACCCGCTTCCTGCGGCGCACCGACCGACCCACTCAGGCCATGGGTTACGGCAAGGCGGCCATGGTTTTTCACATGCTGCGCCACAAGGTCGGTGAGGAGATTTTCTGGGCCGGTCTGCGCGAGATGGCCGAAACGCGCATGTTTGATCAGGTCAGTTGGGATGATTTCGCAGCACTTTATTCGCGTCTGAGCAGCACCGACCTGCAGGCCTTCTTCGATCAGTGGGTGCGTCGGCCGGGCGCACCGATTCTGTCCCTGGAGAATGTCGAAGTCGAGCACCGCGACGAGCAGTGGTACATCAGCGGACATCTGCTACAAAAGACGCGGCCTTTTGACCTTCGCCTGCCTTTGATTGTGGAAACCGATGGCGAACCCCTGGTCCGATGGATATCCCTTAAAGAGCGTGAAAATCACTTTGAATTGAGAACCGCCGACACACCCAGGCGCCTGTTGGTGGATCCGGACGCCCATGCTTTTCGCCGGCTGCACCCCAAAGAAATTCCCCCCTCGGTCAACAGCATCCGCGGTTCCGAAAATCTCATCGCAGTCGTCGCTGCGGATTTGCCGCCTGCGACCGCCGACGCCGCGCGCCTGATTTTGCGGGCCCTGCGCCAAGAAGGCATTCGCGTGGTGGACGAGAAACAGATCCGACCCGAACAGCTTGGCACCCATGATGTTCTTTTCCTTGGCCTTCCGCGCCGTTTTGCCAATGCGCTGCTCGCCGACACCGGCCTGAGCTTTGACGAGCAAGGCTTCACTTTTGGCGAAGAACGCTTCGAGAGTCCGCAAGCGGCTCTCTTTGCCGCCGTGACCCCCAAGGACTTCCCCGACCGCAACTGGGCCTATTTCATACCCGCCTCGCCGGAAGCGGCCCGCGATGCGGCACGCAGAATTCCCCATTACGGACGCGACAGTTATCTCGTCTTCGATCAAGGAGAAAATCGCGTGCGCGGCACCTGGGAGGTGCGTGAATCTCCCCTCATCCAAAACTTTAACTCTTCGGAGACAATCCAATGAAAATACGAATTTCTTTTCTCGCCCTCACAGCATTTTTCCTGCTCGGCACAGGTAGCGCCTGGACGCATCCTCACATCATTGCGCTCTCCAGTGGCGAGGAAATCGCCTTCGACGACCTCATAACCGACCTCGACCAAGCGCAGGTGGTTTTCGTCGGCGAACTGCACGATCATGAAGGCCACCACCAGATGCAGCTCGAAATCATCCGCGCCCTGCATGAGCGCGGCGGTCCCCTCGCGATCGGCCTTGAAATGTTTCAAAGCGACTATCAAGGCGCCCTGGACAAATGGGTCGCCCAGGAAATGGAAGAGCTTAACTTTCTGTTGGTCTACCAGCAGAACTGGAGCCTGTGGCCCCTCTACCGACCGATTTTTATGCACGCGCGCGAGCAAGGCATACCGCTGGTGGGCCTCAACATTCCGCGCGAAATAACCCGGCAGGTTGCCCGCGAAGGGTTTGCCAGCCTCAACCCCGAGCAGCTGCGCGGAATGAACCTCAAAGGCTTTGCCTGCATTGTTGATCCTGCCTACGAGCAGTTCATCCGCCGCGCCCTGGGCTTGCATGGGCATGCCGACAACGACAGGTTCACTCATTTCTGCGAGGCTCAACTGCTGTGGGATGCCGCCATGGCCAATAACCTGGTCAATTTTCTCGAGGAGAATCCAGACCATACCCTTGTCGTCCTGGCCGGCAGTGGCCATGCGTGGAAATACGGTATTCCCGCCCAGCTTGAAAATCTCGCCGAATTCGACTACCGGGTGGTTTTGCCGGAAGTGCGCGGACGCATCGATCGCGGCAACGCATCCGTTTCAGACGCCGATTACCTCTGGCTTGATTTCGGCGATGAGGGCTGGCAGGTCTGGGAATAAAACCAATATCGCAATATTAAAGCTAAGGGAAACCCCATGAAAGTCTGGCCCGGAAACCCCTATCCTCTGGGTGCCACCTATGACGGCGCCGGCACCAACTTTTCACTTTTTTCAGAAATCGCCGAACGGGTCGAACTATGCTTATTCGATCACGGGGATCGCGAAACCCGCATCGAAATGCAGGAGGTCACCGGCTATTGCTGGCACGCTTATCTGCCCGGCGTCGAGCCTGGGCAGCGCTACGGATTTCGCGTTCACGGACCCTGGAAGCCTGAAGAAGGCCATCGCTGCAACCCCGCCAAACTGCTTCTCGACCCCTATGCCAAGGCTATCGAGGGGCAGATCGAATGGGACGAGGCCGTCTTTCCCTATCGCTTCGATGACGGGCCCGAATCCCTGAGCGAGAGCGACAGTGCGCCTTTCGTGCCGCGCAGCGTGGTTCACCAGCCGCATTTCGACTGGAGCGGCGACCGCCGCCTGCAGCGACCCTGGCACGAAACGATTATCTACGAAACCCACGTCAAGGGCTTCACCGCCCGCCATCCCGATATTCCCGAGGACCTCCGCGGCACCTATGCCGGCTTGGCGCATCCAGCGGCAATCAATTACCTGAGAGATCTCGGTGTAACCGCAATAGAGCTGCTGCCGGTACATCAGTTCATCCACGACAAACACCTTGTCGACAAGGGGCTGCGCAATTACTGGGGCTACAACAGTATCGGCTACTTTGCCCCACACAATGAGTATGCCGCCGATCAGCGGCCCGCTGCGGTCGTTGCCGAATTTAAACAGATGGTCCAGGCTTTGCACCAGGCCGGCATCGAGGTGATTCTCGACGTGGTCTACAACCACACCGGCGAAGGCAACCACATGGGGCCGATGCTCTGCTTCAAGGGCATCGACAACGCCTATTACTATCGCACGGTTGAAGACGACAAACGCTACTACATGGACTACACGGGCACCGGCAACAGCCTGCACATGCGCAATCCCCACGTCCTTCAGCTGCTTATGGATTCCCTGCGCTACTGGGTGCTGGAGATGCATGTCGACGGCTTTCGCTTTGATCTGGCTTCGACCCTGGCGCGCGAGTTGCACGACGTCGATCGCCTTTCTGTATTTTTCAATCTCATCCAGCAGGATCCCGTGATCAGCCAGGTCAAGCTCATTGCCGAGCCCTGGGATGTCGGCGAAGGGGGCTATCAGGTGGGAAACTTTCCACCGGTGTGGGCCGAATGGAACGGCAAGTACCGCGACTGCGTGCGCGACTTCTGGCCCGGTCGCGACGAAACCCTGGGCGAGTTTGCCGCCCGCTTTACCGGCAGCTCCGATCTCTACGAAAATACCAGTCGCCTGCCTTTTGCCAGTATCAACTTCATCACTGCCCACGATGGGTTCACCCTCAATGACCTGGTCTCCTACGATCACAAGCATAACGAGGCCAACGGCGAGGACAACCGCGATGGCTCCGATCACGACGGCTCATGGAACTGCGGCGTCGAAGGCCCCACCGAGGATGGGGAGATCCTCGCGCTGCGCGCTCGGCAGCAACGCAACTTCCTGACGACCCTGCTGCTCTCCCAAGGGGTTCCGATGCTGCTCGGCGGCGATGAAATCGGCCGCACTCAGCAAGGTAACAACAACGCCTACTGCCAGGACAACGAAACTTCCTGGTTCGACTGGGACAATGCCGACGGGGAACTTCTCGACTTCACGCGTCGGCTCATCCGGTATTTTCATGATCATCCGGTTTTTCGTCGCCGTCGCTGGTTTCAGGGGCGCGAAATTCATGGACCTGAAATTACCGATATCGCCTGGTTTACCTTTGACGGGCAGCAGATGGAGGAAGATCACTGGGGCGAGTGGTTTGCCAAATCCCTCGGCGTCTATCTCAACGGCAAAGCCATTCCCAACCCCAACCCCAAGGGTGAGCCGGTTACCGATGACAGCTTTTATATTATCTTCAACGCTCACTATGAGCCTTTGACCTTCACATTGCCCGATGTCTCCTGGGGTGAACGCTGGGTTATGGAACTCGATACGGCGCAAGGTTGGGTCGATGAGGCGCAATCCATAGAGGCTGGAGAGCAGGTCGAAGCCGAGGCTCGCTCACTTGTGGTCTTGCGCCAGGAGTGAAATCCGTGACCTCCGAAAAGAACAAACCGGGTCAGACATCCAAGGCAAGAGACATCTTGGACCCCGGTCGAAATTGCCTGAAAACGGCACGTGCCTCGCGCGTCGCTTTTCTGATCGACGGAGCCGATTATTTTTCCGCCTTTCGCGCGGCGGCGATGCAGGCACAGCGTTCCATCTATATTGTCGGCTGGGACATTCACAGCAGCACTCGCCTCGCACCCGAGGATGAACCCGAAGACGGCCTTCCCGCAGCCCTGGGTGATTTTCTCAATGCGCTGGTCAAGCAGAGCAAAGAACTTGAAGTCCATGTATTGGCCTGGGACTTCGCCATGATCTATGCCCTTGACCGCGAGTTTCTTCCACTTTATCGCCCGGCCTGGTCATCTCATCGCCGCGTTCACTTCAAGCTCGATGCCAATCACCCAACCGGCGGCTCGCATCATCAGAAAATCGTTGTCATCGATGACACCCTGGCTTTTGTCGGCGGACTTGATCTGACCACTAAACGCTGGGACACCTCGGAGCACCGCCCTGGTGATCCGCGCCGCGTCACGCCCCAAAACGAATCCTACAACCCTTTTCATGATCTGGAAATGCTGGTTGAGGGAGACGTTGCGCGGGAAATCGGTAGCGTGGTGCGCAAGCGCTGGCGCGACAGCGGCGCTCGGCCTCCCCAAGCTCTCCCCGGTGAAACAAATGGAGATCTCTGGCCTGAAAGTATCGAAGCCGCCGCCCGGGACGTCGAAGTGGCTATCGCCCTCACCCAACCCGCCTTTAACAACAACCTTGCTCTTCAGCAAATCAAACAACTCTATCTCGATGCCATCGCGAACGCGCAGCGCTTCATCTATATCGAGAACCAATATCTGACCAGCGCTGAAATTGTGAACGCGCTTGTCGACCGTCTGAGCCAAGCTGATGGACCTGAAATCATCATTCTATCCCGTAGTGGTGGCGGCGGTTGGCTGGAAGAGATGACCATGAGCGTGTTGCGTGCCCGCCTGCTCAAGAAACTGCGCGCCGCTGACAATCAGCAGCGGCTCGGCGCCTTCTATCCTCACCACAAAGGGTTCAGTGAAGGCGAAAAAATAGATTTGCACAGCAAACTGATGATTATCGACGATCGATTTGTGCAAATCGGTTCTGCCAATTTGGCCAACCGATCCATGGGATACGATTCCGAGTGTGACCTCGCTTTTGAAGCACAAACCGAGGCGCAAACCGAGGCGATCCGCGCCCTGCGGCGCCGCTTGCTCAGTGAACATCTGGGCACCGAAGCGCAACGCCTGGCAGAACAGGAACAGCAAAAGAATTCGCTGCTTGCGGTCATCGAGAGTCTGCGCGGCGGCGAACGTACCCTTGAGCGGCTTCCGGACGAAATCGATGAAGACGTCGACGACCTGGTCCCCGAGGCTGATTTGCTGGATCCCGAACAGCCCATCGACCCCAACCGCCTTGCCGGCGAGATGCTGCCTCCCGACCATCGCCGCTTCGCTGAATCAAGGCTCTCTCTTGTGACTGCCTTGATCGTGGGGATCTCGGTTCTGGTCATGCTGTGGCATTGGACCCCCCTCGATCAATGGCTTCACCTGGAAAACCTGAGAGAAGTCGCCGAGACCATTCGCTCCAACGATCTGGCGCCGCTGCTGGTTGCGGGAGGTTTTCTTTTGGCGGCTTTTGGGCTGTTGCCGGTCATGCTGCTGGTCGTTGCGACTGTCGCCATTTTCGGACCTTGGCTCGGTTTGGCCTACTCCTGGGTCGGGCTTTTACTGGGGGCTCTTATCGGCTTGGCGCTTGGGCGGCTTTTGCCGCGTGATCTGACACGCCGTCTGGCGGGCAAGCGTCTCAATCGGGTCAGTCGCCGTCTTACCCAGGGTGGCCTGCGGGCAATCCTTGCCGTGCGGTTGGTCCCGATCGCACCTTTTCCGGTGGTCAACCTGGTGGCGGGCGCTTCGCGGGTGAGGGTAAGGCATTTTTTCCTCGGCACCCTTATAGGCACTCTGCCTGGTTTAATCGCTCTAATTCTGGTGGCCGACCGCATCAGGGCGGTTATCCACCAAAGAGATCTTGTGAATTTCAGCCTATTGGGCGCGACGTTACTGTTGGTGGTCATTGGGGCACTGGTGATATTTCGGTGGCTCAAACGTCTGGATTTTTTGGAGAAAGGCAGGCGTGACGAGGGCTGATTCAGCGTCTATGCCCAATCGGCCCGCAGGGCCTGGTGGTTGAAGGCAGCGGTAAATGTTTGAGCCGCAGGCGAAGTTACGCGCGACAAAGCATAGCCTTACACTTGATCATGATCCTTGCCGATACGGCACGAACCTGAACTGCAATGAGGCTTTCGCTTGGGAAGGTAGGGCCGGATGTTGGCAAAGCCCTTGTAACCAAGACGGGCCAGTGGATTGATCAGAGGCAAGGTGATGAATGTGCCAAGCAGGCCGAACAGGGTCGAGGCGGGGAAAGCCTGCCAGATCGCCCAGAAGGCCTCAACCCCACGATACACCCGGCCCTGCGCGTCGATGGCGTGCAGCTCGTACATAAAATCTTTCAGGGAGATGTGGTAAGGGCCCGGATCAAAGTCCGGGTCGCTGATGTCAACGCCGATCAGGTGATCGTCGCGGTCCCGGCGCAGATAATGCTCAACCTCCCGTGCACAGACCGAACAGCCACCGTCATAGAAAATCAGCAACGGAAATAAGGGTTTGTCCGGCATTGGCGCTCCTCGCCTACTCCACGTCGATCTCCACCCAAACCGGGCAATGATCCGATGGTTTGTCCATGGCGCGGATATCGTAATCAATGCCCGCCGCACCGCACGCATTGAGCAACGGCCTGCTCACCAGAACCAGGTCGATGCGCAGGCCGCGTTTGGGGTCATCCTCAAACCCTCGGCTGCGATAATCAAACCAGCTGAACCGATCCGAGATTTCGGGATGCAATTCCCGAAAACTGTCTCGCAGCCCCCATTCCTGCAGGGCGGAAAACCATTCGCGCTCTTCCGGCAGGAAGCTGGTTTTACCAGTGCGAAGCCAGCGCTTGGCGTTCTCGGGGCCGATGCCGATGTCGCCGTCAACTGGTGCGATGTTGAAATCGCCCATGACCACCAACGGCGCATCCGGATCGCCTTCTTCCTGCAGATATCGCTGCAGGTCAGCATAAAAGCGCCGCTTGGCAGGAAATTTGATTGGATGATCGCGGTTCTCTCCCTGAGGAAAATAGCCGTTGATCACCTCCAGGGTTTTTCCCGAAGGCAAGGCGAAGCGCGCACTGATGAAGCGCTTTTGCGCCTCTTCACCATCACCGGGAAAGCCGAAGCGCACCTCGGTCGGCGCCTGCAGCGAAAGAAGAGCCACGCCGTAATGGGTTTTCTGGCCGTGATAGGCAACCTGATAACCCAGATCCTCAATGGCCTGAACTGGGAAATCGGCATCCTGAACCTTGGTTTCCTGCAAACCGATGATGTCGGGTTGATGCTTGTCGATGACAGCTTTGAGCTGATGCAGGCGCGAACGCAGTCCGTTGACGTTGAACGAAATAAATTTCATGATCGTTCGCTCTAACGCCCGACAGGCTGGAGATTTCCGCAATCGGAGGAGATCCAGCGTGCCCTCTGGTCGATATCGATCACTTCCGGCCTGCCTTCTATTGTCGTATTGATAACCGCGTTGCCGATGTATTCCTTGCGGCTGACAATCGTCACCTCGCCTTCACCGTGCGAGGGCGGCTCATCGTCACAGGTAAAACGTACGCGAATGGTGTTTCCTGAACGCTCGAGAACTTCCTGAGTACAGTTTTCTTCGGCCAGATGCAATTCGCCACGGGCAATCTCTTCTTCGCTGAGACAAACGCGAAAGCTGCTTTCATCCGCCCCGATACTGATTCCCTGAGCGGCCATCATCTGTTCCATCATCTGCCGTTGTTCCGGCGGCAAAGAATCCAGTTGCCGCCGCGCCTCACGCATCATCTCTTCCATCTGTCCGCTCTGACTGGTCATGCTCAGGGTGTGCTCCCACAGCCCGGAATCGATTTTCAGGTTTTGCGCAAAAACCTGGGAGCCAAACAGAACTGCCGCGCAAGCAAACACGATCGCGAGTTTGGATCTCATAATAAATATCCTCCTTGAAAAATTAACATCGTTGCATTTTACCCGAGAATCAAAAAAAAAACATCCTTGAGAAAGGAATAAGCTTTTCAGTGTGGTCACTGACCGCCCGTTCACTCTTTTCTGGATCACGAGGTGTCGGGTCTTCTTGAAAAGTTTGTTGCTCAGGACGCTGGATCAATTTTTGAAAATAAAGTAACCTCCACTTTTCTCAGCAGCCTGAATTGATAAATTATCCTGAATCCGTCAGATCCAGGATTATATAAACCGGTCCCGAACAAAAAAGGAGCTATATCTATGAGCAGTTGTCCCTGCGGGAGCGCAAAAGAGTATGCCGTCTGTTGTGAGCCGATCATCACCGGAAAGAAAACCGCCGAGACCGCCGAGCAGGTCATGCGGGCACGCTACACGGCCCATGTAAAAGTCGAAGTTGATTTTCTGTTTGAGAGCACCCACCCTGACTACCGCGAGGGCTATGATCATAAAGGGACCCGGACCTGGGCGGAAAGTTCCGACTGGTACGGTCTGGAAATTCTCAACACCGTCCAGGGCGGCCCAGGTGACGAAGACGGTGAAGTCGAGTTCATTACCCGCTTTCGCGACAAGGACGGCAAGCGCACCCATCATGAACGCGGACAGTTTAAACGCAAGGAAAATCAGTGGCTGTTCACAGAGGGGATTATGGTCAAGCCCCAGCCGCTGACCTCAAACAAAGTCGGCCGCAACGACCCCTGTAGCTGCGGCAGCGGACTCAAATACAAAAAATGCTGCGCGAAATGAACGTGACGATATGGATCGACGCCGATGCCTGCCCGCGCGCGGTCAAAGACATCGTCTTTCGGGCCGCAGAGCGCTTACAGCTCAAGGTTTGCCTGGTGGCCAACAAGGGTCTTGCCAAGCACCATACCCACCTGATTTCCTCAGTCGTGGTTCCCGGCGATCCTGACGAAGCGGACAAGTACATCGCTCAGCATGCCACAGCTTGCGATCTCGTGATCACTGCCGACATCCCTCTGGCCGCCAAGGTTGTCGCCAAGGGGACTGTGGCGATTGATCCGCGTGGCACCCTCTACACCGGCGACAATGTTGGCGAGCGACTCTCCTCGCGCGATCTCATGCAGAGCTTGCGCGATGAAGGAATGGTACAGGGTGGCCCTGGCCCGTTCGGATCCGCAGACCGCCAGCGCTTCGCCTCCGCCCTGGATCGCACACTCACACGCATGCTGCGCGAATGATATAATTAGAGCCCCTGCAACAACCTTAATGGTGGATCAATTTTTAGGAGGAGTGAGATATGTCCAAGAACATGCCCGACGGCGGGATGCCCATCGCGTTGACCCTTGACCCGGGCACCTATTTTCGATGCACCTGCGGAAAGTCGCAAAACCTTCCATTCTGCGACGAATCACACAGCAGTACCGGCCAGTTGCCGATCACTTTTAAAATCAAGAAACGCCAGAAAGTCTATCTCTGCGGCTGTGGCTCGAGCGGGGACCAACCTTATTGCGATGGAAGCTGCGGAGTATCGCCGGCGGGAAGAGAATAAGGTGCGCTGACGCACGACCAGAGTGCTGCCATAGGTCACAATTTTGCCGGAAAATTAATACAGGGCATAAAAAAAGGGTTAAGCATATCGCCTAACCCTTGTTTTTTTTGGAGCGGGAAACGGGATTCGAACCCGCTGTCGAAAAAATAACAAAAGAGGCAATAGTCTATATTTTCAATAACTTTTGCCATCTGTTCCGCCTGTCAAAGTCCATCTCTTAACATCTAAATCCAGGTAATATCATCCTGTTTGGTGAAAGTCTGGTGAAAGTCATGCAAGGGTTGCGGCGTTAACTTATTTTTGTATAATGCTTGTCAAACTCTTTCTGGATGTTCGGATTATAAAACGTTTTCTTACCGCCATTTGGATTTTTCGGATTCAGAAGCCGCTCGTATGCGAACTTTTTATCCCCTTCCAGCTTCTTCCTTATCTTGTGATAATTTGCGTTCATTTTGAAATCGGAATACCGCTTCGATAACCGGGTACTAAGGATATCGTAATCCCAAGGATACTTATCAGTAAAGTCCTCTTCTGACAGATATACTGCAGTAGCGCCTGGATCGTTGGTGATCTGAACTGGAAGACCAGAAGTGCTCTTGACCTTTTGAAATTTTACATCAATCCTCAGGGTCAAGTTGTAATCGCCAACATCCTCAATGCCATCATATCCTTCTTCTGATTTCTTGATGTAATCCAAAACCTTCCTTTCGCTAGAATTGAGTGAAATACCGGGGGCCTCATTAAAATTCCTGAAGAACGATAAGGGCATGAGGTAAAAATTATATCTTGATAGAACATCGCCAAACCAAGAAGATACTAAATGAAGGTAGTTTTGAAGAGATGCGCTACCTAACTCCTGAATCTTCAGTGACAACAGCAAATCATCATTTACGAAATGTATCGAGTTATCCCTAATCTCAGTAAGGGCAACCAAGTTATCGCTCACAGCTTTGTTTATTTTAACTCCGTATTCCTCCGTCACGATTCGGTAGGCTTCAAAAAGATTAATAGAAAGCGGATTACCAGAGCGATTCTTTTTCGGTCTTTTTACGGTAGATTTCTTGCCAGTTATAAGTGTTTTGTACTCCATCGCATAGAGCGCGGCCAATTTATTGCTGGCCAAGTTAAGTATCTTCGCTTTTAAGAGCAATTCCCAAGAGTTAATGCACAATACTGAGAAGGTCTCTTCGCGATACTTGAAATCTGGCTTATTGTATATCTCTATTGCCGAAAGCATTGCCGAGATAGATTTTTCGAGCATTAATCGAGATCGTGACTTCATGAAGCTCCCTTCGGTAAATCAACGTCTACTTTGAACGTCACAGAGCTTCTTCAAAGCGAATTGTTGTCTCGACGACATACTTAATAGCCCTTTCCACGACCTCAGGAGCTTCTCTATTGAAACCCCCGCGAATGTTTCCTCGCACAACATTCGAGAAAAAGGGGCCGGTTTACGATCAGCACCTGCCTAATAACGTTTTGTCGGCTCTATCACTTAAAAATGCTACGTTGTAATACATGCATCTTTAAATTTCTCACTTAGTACAAGATAACTTTTTTCATTTTCTTTTTTAAAATAACCATTTTCACAAAGAGAAACGACGGCATTATAATCAGAAATTCCACTGAAACGCTTTTTTCCGATTATTACAGTATAGAATGGATCGCTATCCATTTTGACAATGAATACTCTTTTATTATTTGTTTTTTTTACACATTCAAAAATTTCTTTTTGTTTTTTTTCCCCATGATTCTCCTTTTTAAATTTTTACTTTATTATTGCATTTTCATAATTCACTATCAAGATGTGTTATTTTTTCTCTTTTTTCATAGAATTCAAAATTGCTTTGATTGATTTCTGACATAAATATTTTTTTACCTACTTTTTTTTGCCAAAAATTATCAGGAAGAGCTAAATTTGAATCAACTTTAGTCTTGAATAATACATATTTTTTAAAATATAAGCCATTGCCAGAACATTTTTCACATTTATAAACAATTTTTTCGGAACCAATACTATTTGTTTTTTTTTCTACTTGTGACACGTTACCGACGCTATTACATATATCACATTGAAAATTTTTCTCATAAAATTTCGCTAAAGCAACTCCGTCCCCGCCACAGTAAGGGCAATTGCCCCTAGTGTAAATTCTCGTTAAATCAAATTTTCTCAAGAATTCATTTTCTATTTCTCTAAATGGCGGATTTTTTAGCTTGTCCTTAAATTTTGGCAAATCACAGAATTTTCTGACCCAGAAAGAAGGCGGGGCATTAGTTTTACAGTTTTTCAGGTAGTGCGTGGTCTCCTTCACATAAACAACCATTCCGTTGCCTGAGCACATTGGACAATTAATTTTATAATTAAACACATACTTTCTATTAATTTTCTTCACATATTCAGTTAGCAGGATCAGCCATCTTATTAATTTATTTCCACTATCACTCATAAGAAACTCCAGAATAACGGGTTTACACCCACCACGCACACAGCACTTCGGCCTGCTTAAGCACCAAATTCACCGCGTCCTCCTGACGATCCGGCGGATATTTCCATTTGCGCAGGGTGCGCCGCACGAGGTTGCGAAGCTTGGCCCTCACGTTTTCGCGCACCTGCCAGTCAACCGAGGTGCTTTTGCGCAGCTTTTCGGTTATCTCAACGGCAATTATTTTGAGGATGTCGTCGCCCAACTCCCGCACGGCGCTTTCATTCCTGGCCAAGGCGTCGTAGAAAGCGACCTCGTCGGTGTTGAGTCCCAGTTCCTCATCACGCTTGAGGGCTTTCTGGAAATCCTTGGCCATTTGAATCAACTCTTCGATGACCTGGGCGGTTTCGATGGCGCGGGCGTGATAACGGTTCAGGCTGGCCAGCAGGCGTTCGCTGAATTTCTGCTCCAGAACCAGGTTGTTGCGGGTGCGCGCCTTGATGGTGTCGCGCAGCAGTTTTTCCAGCAGTTCCAGGGCCAGGTTGCGGCTTTTCATGTTGCGCACGTCTTCCAGAAATTCATCGGACAGCAAGGCGATATTCGGTTTGTCCAGCCCGGCCAGGGAAAAGACATCCGCCACACCTTCCGCGATGACCGCATTGTCGAGGATCTGCTTCAGAGCGCTGTTTTTTTGTTCTTCGGTCAGCTTGCTGTCCACCGTGGTGTGTTTGACGATGGCGGCGCGGATGGCGGCAAAGAAGGCGATTTCCTTGCGCAGCGGTTCGGCTTCGTCCAGGGTGCCGCACAGGGAAAAAGCGCGGGTGATGGCGGCCATGGCGTCGAGAAAGCGCTTTTTGCCCTCCCGCAGGCCAAGGATATGATTTGCCGCCAGCACCAGAATCTGATGAGCGCGGGTTGGGTAGTCGCTGTAGTCGAAGCCGTGAAACAGTCCCCTGACCACGTCGATCTTTTCCAGAAGCACCGCCAGGGCTTCTTCGGCGGCCAGTGTCGGCACGCCCTTGCCTTGCGCGTTGATGTAAACCTTGAGGGCCTGCTTGAGTTCATTGGCGATGCCGATGTAATCGACCACCAGCCCGCCGGGCTTGTCCTTGAAAACCCGATTGACCCGCGCAATCGCCTGCATCAGGTTATGACCGCGCATCGGCTTATCGACGTACATGGTGTGGCAGCTCGGGCAATCAAAGCCGGTCAGCCACATATCGCGCACGATCACCAGTTTCAGCTCATCCCTGGGATCCTTGAAACGGCGCTCCAGGCGTTTTTTGGTTTGGTTGTTGTAGATATGCGGCTGCATCAGCGCCCGGTCGGCCGCCGAACCGGTCATGACAATTTTGATCGCGCCCTTTTCCGGATCGGGGTTGTGCCATTTGGGCCGGATTCTGACGATCTCGTTGTAGAGATGCACGCAGATCTCGCGGCTCATGCACACGATCATGCCTTTGCCGTCGATGACCGCCGTGCGCGCCTCAAAGTGATTCACCAGATCCTCGGCAACTTCCTTCAGGCGCGGTTCGGCGCCGACCAGTTTTTCCAGCGCCGCCCATTTGCTTTTGGTGCGCTCGCGGAGATTCAAGTCTTCCTCGTCCTCGATGACCTCTTCGACTTCGTCGTTGAGCGCCTCGATTTCCGCGCGGTTGATATCAAGCTTGGCCAGGCGCGATTCATAATAAATCGGGACCGTGGCGCCATCATCGACGGCATCCTGAATATCGTAGATACTTACATAATCCCCGAAGACCGCGCGGGTGTCCTTGTCTTCCTGGGAGATGGGCGTGCCGGTAAAACCGATAAACGATGCCTGGGGGATGGCGTCGCGCATGTGCTTGGCGTAGCCGTAGACATAAGCGCCGGTTTTGGTGTCGAGCCTGGCCTTAAACCCGTACTGGCTGCGATGCGCCTCGTCGCTAATCACCACGATATTGCTGCGCGTGCTCAGCGGCGGGTGTTTTTCCTCGCCGTTCAACAGCGAGAATTTCTGTACGGTGGTAAAGATGATGCCGCCCGATTGCCGTGCCGCCAGCAGTTCACGCAGATCCTCGCGGCTATCGGCCTGCACCGGGGTCTGCCGCAACAGTTCCTGGGCATTGGAGAAGGTGCTGAAGAGTTGACCATCGAGATCATTGCGGTCGGTGACGACGACAATGGTCGGATTGTTCATTTCGGGCTGTTGCAGAAGTTTGCCAGCGTAGCAGCACATGGTGATGCTTTTGCCCGATCCCTGGGTATGCCAGACCACCCCGGCCTTGCGCGATCCGGGCTGCACCTCCTGGCCCCAGGTCGCGCGCGGCATCGACACGCGTTCCGGTGTGACGGTCGCCGAGGCGATGAGCGTCACCCGCACGGCTTCGCGCACGGCATGAAACTGATGATAGCCAGCGATTTTCTTGATCAGTTGGCCGTCATCCTGCTCGAAAAGGATGAAATAGCGCAGGTAATCAAGGAGCAAGGTGCGGTCGAAAAATCCCTTGATAACTTTTTCCAGCTCGTATTCCAGCAGCGGCTTGTCGTCTTCATTGCGCAGGGTGCGCCAAGGCAGAAAGCGCTCCTTGCTCGCCGTCAGCGAACCAATGCGCGCCGTCAAGCCGTCGGAGACGACTAAGGCTTCGTTGCAGACAAAGAGATCGGGGACCTCGTCCTTATAGGTCTGGACCTGATCGTAGGCTTTCCAGATATCGGCGTGCACATCGGCGGGGTTTTTCAATTCGATGAGCGCGATGGGCAGGCCGTTGATAAACACCACGAGATCCGGGCGGCGCAGTTGCTTGCAGCCCTTGACGGTGAACTGATTGACCACCAGGAACTGATTGCGTTCGACATGCTGAAAGTCGATCAACTGCACATGGTCGTTTTGGATGTCGTCGTTGTCGCGGTATTCGACCGGCACGCCTTCGAGCAAGAGCTTATGAAAAGCGCGGTTGTTGTGGATCAATACCGGCGATTCGGGCTTGGTGACTAACTGGGCGGCGTCTTCGAGGATGGCGAAGGGGATGTGCGGGTTGATTTTTTGCAGGGCGGCAAGCAGGCGCTCGGTGAGAATGGTTTGTTGATAATCGCGGCGCTCGGGGGTGCCGCCGTCGGGGGCGAGATCGGGGCCGAAGGCGGTTGCGTAGCCGCCTGTGCGGAACCAGTCGAGGCAAAGTTGTTCGAGGTGGTCTTCGGTGATCATTGTGACCTCAATCAAACCGCTCTTTAACGTAAGGGTTCATTTCAGACAGTGAAAGATGCAGAGAGGAATTGCCGCTACGCACAAAAAACTTTTCAACCGGTTGCCCTCCTTTATCCTTGAGGATAAGGATGATGGGCTTCTGAGCTGGCAGAATATCGACCTGGCAAACCTCCAAATCGTCACCGTCTACATGAAACCTGACCCGCACCTTTCCGGCGACATAGGATGCGCCAATATGGTTGTTGAGAATGCCGCGCAGGTGCCGCTCGAACTTGTCGCGATCCCCCCCATCGAGCGAAATGTAATCATGCTCCAGACCAAGTACTTCACCATCGTCTTTGACGCCAATCATCAAGGTACCTCCTTGACTGTTGGCAAAGGCAGCTACCGATTTAACTATGACCATTTCCAGATCTTTATTTACCCTGGATTCAACATAATCCCAGCGCAGCGATGATTTAAACTCCAACTCATCACTCTCCCCCTCTGCGATCATATCATCAAGAGTAACCGGCACAGCCACCTGCTCGGTTGCGGTTATCCCCTCCAGAAACGCATTCAATCTCTCGACCAGCATCTTTCGCCGCTCGGCCAAAAATTGCTCATAGTTTTCGATTTTCCACAGTTCCTCGTTCTCAGGGATGCTTTGAAGTTCAAGAGCCACGCGGAAGTGAGATTTCACTTGGCCCAGATAGGCTTGTGCCGAAGTTGCAGACTTGGCTCGGTTGGCAAATTGGGTAAGGATTGCCCGGTTGGTAAACTCCTGAGCCAAGGCATATTTGACGCGGTTTTCTTTGCCGTATCCAACTTTTTTGAGTTCCGAATACGGGAAAATATGATCCTTTTCCAACTGGTACTTCGCACCCATATTGCGGCGGAGCTCAATTCCGGTAGTCAGGCAAACTGCCATACGGCTTTTATGGTACCAGCGCATCAAACTGAAGAGCGGATGAGAGATTCCCCGACCCTCAAACTCTGATGGGCTAATCTCCAAACGACTTTCTTCTGAAATTATCTGCAGCAGATCATCAAAAGGATGAGCTGATTCCGCCACCGTTCGCAGGTCGCGATCAAGTTTTTGCGGTAACTGACTGACATAGCGCGCCCGGATCTGAGAATAGTAAAACCACTTCACCATCTTGCGGATTTCCGTCTCGTTCAAGTGCTGATCGCCTTTATCGAAGCAATAGACTATCATCGGGACCAAGGCATAAACCGAATTAATCTCGTCGGTGTGATCAACGTAGGCGTTACTGCGCAGCAGATTGGCGACGTAATCAAGCACCTGTTTATCGAGACGGTCCCAGGCGGCTCTCAGCCGTTCGTTATTCTCTTCGCCGTGCAGTTTTTTCATATCCGAGCCCTGGTGGTACAGACAACCCAGCAGGACATAGACAATGAAATCAAGCTTGAAAATAAAGCCTTCCTTTTGCAAATTGGCGAGTTTTGCCTTGAAGAGGTCACGGGCCTGGGGCCAATAACCGGAGATCTGCGCCAGGGCCAGCTCTGCGTCGGTCAAAGCTACTCCGCTGGCGTTCACCTTGTAAAAGATGTCGATCGCCTCGCGGATTGTGGCTTTGACCGGAATGATCTGCTCCGGGAAATCCCGTTCGAGAACACCCGTAATTTTACTGATATTGTCATTGAGCTTTTTAAGTTCTTTCATTTCAATCTGCTTGCCGATCGCGGTAAATTTTGTTTGCAGATCGAAGGCGCCGACTCGCTTCTGGAACACGTCGGTAATGTTCTGCCACAGAGGATTGTTCTCCATCCGGGTTTTCATGTAGTAGGCGAGCTCCAGGGTTTCGAGGTTTACATACAGCCCCCGGGTGTCATTCATGATTTCGCTGATGGTGTAATAACTCGGCAACTCCCCCGTAATGAGCATATACAGTGAGGTGATCCGCTGCTGGCCGTCAAGTAACAGCCGAACAGCGCCCTGCTTCTCATCATACTTGTGCGGGCCTTTCAGTTCCGGCGGATTCGCTGTCTCCCAAGTAAGCATGGTTCCAGTGGGATACTCCTTGATCAGCGAGTCGATAAGCTGCTTTGCATCGTCACGTTTCCAGACGTATTCGCGCTGAAAAGCGGGGATGAAAAGTTGTTTTTCGTCGATTTTTTCGAGAATAGTTCTAATTTTCATGAAACTTGGCCCTTGTTGTTAGATGACATTTGCTATTTGATCAGGTTGAGTTTCAGCAATTGAAAGTTCGCCAGAGCAGGGTGTCTCGGAGGGTGGCTAGGGTACGCGATTCTTCATCTCGTGCCTTGATAACGGAAAATATGCCACCAACAATTTCGCCAAAAGATGCCGTAACGTCATGCCCCGGAACCGCAATCTGATAATTTACAAAACAGTCGTTTGGAACCCGCTGTCGGCCTGATGTGCCTGACATATTCGCGATAGCAAAGGCTCTGAATTCGGGATGCCGACACAACAAGTAACCAAATGCCTGCGGCAAAGGAGCTCTTGGCCGCAAAACGATGAACTCAGTAGACCCCCAGCCAACCTGCTGCTCTGTAAGAAAATCGACATAGGCAGTTTTCCCGTTCTCAAGGCATGGAGTAATACGTGCGAGCAATGAGTCGCCATTCATGAACTTTGAACCTGAACTGAATTCTCGTTGGACAACCTCACAGACTCTGGCCGAATTTGTCGGCACATTAGCCATATCCAGATAAGGTGCCATGACGCCTCTTTTCAACGTCCGCGAAGGATTCACCTCTATAGCGTCAGGCAGCGCTTCCACCCTCCACCCCTCCGGAATCAACCCCAACTCCGACTCCACCAACGCACCAGGAAACAGGGCGGCGGTAGCGGCAAGCTGTTGGCGCTGTTCGGTGGAAAGCTGGTCGACCTCGGATTTTCCGCTGATGGCGCAAATGGCTGCGCGCTCGGGATCGCGGCCTGCGGCTTTGGCTTCGATCTTACCTTTGACCGGCTCGAAATCGACAAACCAGCTTTTGAAAATGGTTTGGGCGATCTGTTCAAGGGTTTGGTTAATTTGGCGGTTGAGTTCAATTTTGTCGTCTATTGCCCCAATGTAATCTGCAACTTGATCTTGAACCTCTCTTGGAGGCAGGGCCAATTCCATTGTCCGAAAATCATCTCTACGGACGAATTCTCTAGCCGCACCCGATGCCCACGCTAAGAGGTCTTTTGATTTAAATGTAAAAGCATAATAAAGATAGCGTTGATTTACTCTTCCATCTTTCGCCCTAACCACCCACATATTTTGATTGAGTAGCGCAGGCAAATCGCACTCTTTTACAATGCCTGTTTTTCCTAGTGTTGCCCCCACCATGACGAAGAGCGTATCCCATGGCTGCAACGCAAATCTTTCGTACTCTTTTGCCGTCTCTTCAGAAACAAAAGTTGTGCCTTCCCGATTAATCCGCCCACTTGAATCAATATTTACAGTTCGAAGGACAAAGCGACCCGCATCAGTGTAATCCTCACTTTTAAAGGCATAACCACCTTTTAATTCAGCTATATCTTGAAGTTGAACTTTAGGCCACTCAGCACTCATACCCAAGCCCCGCCAAATTCCGCTTAATCTGCTCTTCCAACTCCGCACTCTTGGCAAACTGTTCCTGCAACTGCGCCGTCAATCGCGCCATCTTCTCGGCGAAGGGTTCCCCATCCTCCAACTCATCTGCCGCCCCCACATACCTCCCCGGTGTCAACACGAAGTCATGCTTTTTGGTCTCCGCCAGCGTGGTGGCATAGCAAAAGCCCGCCTCGTCGGTATACCCCTGTCCTTTTTGCCAGGCATGAAAGGTATCGGCAATCTTGGCGATATCCTCAGGTTTGAAATCCCGTAGCACACGATCCTTCATATAGCCGAGTTTGCGGGCGTCGATGAATAGTACCTTGCCGGAACGATCGGCCTTATCGCCCCGCGCCTTCTTGTTGCGGGTAAGTAACCAGATGCAGGCGGGTATTTGCGTGTTGGTGAAGAGCTGCCCCGGCAGAGCGACCATGCACTCAACCAGATCGTTTTCGACCAGCGCGCGGCGGATATCCCCCTCGGTGTTGGTGTTGGAACTCATGGACCCGTTGGCAAGCAGCAGGCCCATGGAGCCGTTGGGCGCCAGGTGATGAAGCATGTGCTGCATCCATGCAAAGTTGGCGTTGCCGGAGGGTGGCCGACCGTACTGCCAGCGCGGATCGTCGTCTTTGACGCTGGTATCCCACTCCTTCATGTTGAACGGGGGATTGGCCATGATGGTGTCGGCGCGCAGGTCGGGGTGCTGGTCGTTGGTAAAGGTATTGGCGGGCTCTTTGCCGAAGTTGAAATCAAGTCCGCGAATGACCATGTTCATGGCCGCCAACTGCCAGGTGGTGTGGTTGTACTCCTGGCCGTAGATGGAGACGTTGCCGAGCTTGCCGCCGTGTTCCTTGATGAATTTTTCGCTTTGCACGAAAAAGCCGCCCGAACCCATGGCCGGGTCATAAACCCGCCCGGTATAGGGTTGAAGCATCTCGACCATCAGAGTGACGATGGATTTGGGGGTGTAGAACTGGCCGCCCTTCTTGCCTTCGGCCAGGGCGAACTGGCCGAGAAAATATTCATAGACATGACCGAGGATGTCTTTGGATTGCAGCGATGCGTGCACAAAAGGAATGGTGGCGATGAGATCGATCAGCTCACCGAGCTTGGCCTGGTCGATCTGCAAGCGCCCGTACTGCTTGTTGAGAACTCCCTTGAGTTTTGGGTTATCCTTTTCGATGGCCTCTAGGGCATCGTCAATCAACCGGCCGATGCTACGCATCTCGTAGGTTTCGGTTTTGCCGTTCTTGATTTCGATCTTGGTGCCCGGCGGCAGCTTGGCGTTGTTCTGCAAATTCTCCCAACGGCCCAGCGCCGGAACCCAGAAGACGTTTTTCTCGGTGTAGTAATCGCGGATTTCAAGCTCGGCAGCGATTTCAGCCTGGTACTCTTCATTGGAGGCGTAATCGGCGGGCTTGAGGTAGTAATCGTGATTTTTATCCCGAAACTGCGCAAGCAACTCCTTACGACGCAGGTCAAAGGCATCGGAAACGTATTTGACGAACAACAGACCCAGCACAGCGTGCTTGTATTGGGCCGCGTCGAGGGTGGAACGCAGCTTGTCGGCGGCGTTCCAGAGTTTCTTTTCGAGATCTTGCAGGAATTTTTGCTCTGACATCAATACTCCACACATCGTTGAATTATTATTGAAGGCCGATCCACCCCTACCCCATTCTGTGCAACATCAACGAGATAACTTAACAAAATCGAGAGCCCCTGCCTATCAGGAAAAACCTGAAAACGAGGTTCGTTTTTTCTGAGAGACTCCCTTAAATTTCCCTGATGCCTAAAAAGTGTCAAAAGGAAAAAGTGCATCTGCTCCCCGTCCGCAGAGACCGACACGATAAGCATCCACCTTATCGCTCATAGCCTTTCAACCAGAGCAAAATTTTGTATAAATTTTGTATGTCTGTGATTTAGCGACGTTTTTTCTTGACAGACCTTCAGGGTGATGCTAGATTTTTCTCAAATCATCCGGCCTCCGGAACCAATTTGGTTAACTCTCTTAAGAGCAACTGCAACAGCTATCCAGCACGATGTCGGGTGGCCGTTGAAAACGACAGCATGTTTGCTGTTTGTGGCGCTCCGTCGGCTTGGTTGTGTGAATGGCCTGAGCAGGCAAGTGCCCCCGAGATGTAAATCGCTTTTTGTTCGCTGTTTACAGCCATAAGAAGCGAACAAAAGCAGTTAAAAGTTCGCGGCCGTTAGGGGATTTCGTTGCCGCAAGGCTACGAAATCCTTCCCTCTATCGCGAACGCCAAGCAGTTCAATGCGTCTCTTGCGCTAGTGAATGAGCCTGAGAACAAAAACCGCCAAGTGGCGGTTTTCTGGGATCGGGCGAAATGATAAAGCAAGAGACGCATTGAAAAAGCTGTATAAAATCAAATCCTTGCCGCTAGGCAAGCAAGATTCTTGACGACTTCCCAAAATGCTAGCCCACCCTGGGGTAGCAATTCCAAGCCGAAAAATCCCTGACTTCCCGCAATTCCAAACCGCCGAACCCGCCTACCGGGCTTTGCTGCGGTTTGTTCATATAAATGGCAATCTCCCCCACAGGTGACTGTGGTGGTACATCTGCGCTTTTTTCTGCATTGCCAAAGCAGACTGGTTGCATGGCTTTTCAGTCATTCAACCAGAAAATTCCGAAGCGTACTACGAAACAGCCAAAGGAGAGATCCTTTGCCCTGTCGTAGGGCAGTCAATCGCCGATGACGACACTCAACTTTCCCCGGTTTCGAGATAACCGACAGCCAACGATAATGGAGGTAAAAAGATGAGCAAAAAATCTTTAGCACATCAGGCAAAAGCTCGCATTGGAAAAACCCATGACCTCTCCCATTTAACAATTGAAAAGAATCAGGGGAATTTGGAGCGGTTGATGGGTTGGATCCAGGAAGAGTATGGTCTCGAAAGCATTCACAACCTTAAAACAAAACACATGGACGGTTTTTTCGCCGAAATGCGGCAAGTTTTTTCCCCAACCACGCTAGCAGGCTATGCGGTAGTTGCGCGCGATATCGCAGAGGCGATCGGTAAGGAGAACATCGTCCGAAGCAACAAGGACCTTGGAGCAAGCCGTGAGGGAAGTCGTTTATGCCCGAAAACCGCAGATCTAGAGAAAATGGCGGAGATTCAGGAAATCTTGAATGAAAAGGCAGCCTGGCTTGGGGCCGCTTGGCAACTTCAGCAGGCCTTTGGTCTACGGCTGAGTGAAGCAATCAAACCGCTTAAGATCATAGAGCACAAAGGCCAGAGTTGCATGGAGGTCCACGGGAAAAACGGAAATATCTACTTTCCGCCAATTGATACGCCCGAGCGAGAAGCGGCTCTGCAGCGCGCGCTCGAAATCAAGGAGACACAAGGTGGAAGAGGCCTGATTCCAGCAGACAAATCTTTAAAACAGGGATACGATGCCTACCGCAATGCAATCAGAGTAGCAGGCGGCACCAAGGAGAATAAGGCGAATAGCCATCTGGGTCGCCATGTAGTCGTGCAAGAGCGTTTAAATGGATCAGTAGGCTCTGCAGATGAAGAGACTCGCAATCAAGTGGTTCAGGAAGTTGGTCATTATGACCAGAGCAAGCTTCGTCACTATTGCGATCTCTAGAGTGAGCTTGTTAGGTTCTAAAAAATATCACATTTTCAAACACATGGGGTAACTAGCGGAGGCGCGGCGTTAAGCCGCGCCTCCGCTTTTTTTTGGACCATAACTTTAATTAAATATAGATATTCATCTCACTCCAGCCGCTTTTTTAATTTCTCTTTCATCATTTCGGACAAACCCGGCTCCCTTTCAATCAATTCTTCAATTGCACAATCAAAAAATTCACACAAGCAATCAATGTTGTATAGCGTAATATTGCATTCTCTATTGTTAATAATTTTAGATAACGTAGAGCGATGGATACCCGTTTTTTTTGTAATCTCTTCCAGGGAAAGAGACCTGCAGTTTTCGATCTCAAATTTCTTGATCAGCTGGCCCAGCTTAAATTTGATCATTTAGCCACCCTGTACGTAATGTTTGAGATCAATAATCTTCTCCTATAAATTATTTGTCAAGTGAACGCTGATGCTTGGTATCAAGGCTAAGCCACACCATCCCGAGTCATAGTTCACCATGATCGCTCCCTCTTTTAAAAGCTGTTCCCCCATCTGCGTCCCTCATAGATTTGTACATTAATTATTTGTTGACTTTTTTAATTTAATGTCGTATATATACGACATACAAGTTCTGTTTATAGCTTGATTGTAGGCTAAATCCGGGGCTCACGGGGGTGTAAATGCTACTGCAAGAACTAAAAGACATGTGCGCCAAAGATTTTGCGGGAGTCTATCGCGCATACTCAGG
Source organism: Geoalkalibacter ferrihydriticus DSM 17813 (assembly GCF_000820505.1). Classification (NCBI taxonomy): domain Bacteria; kingdom Pseudomonadati; phylum Thermodesulfobacteriota; class Desulfuromonadia; order Desulfuromonadales; family Geoalkalibacteraceae; genus Geoalkalibacter; species Geoalkalibacter ferrihydriticus. Next base: position 385,724 of record NZ_JWJD01000001.1, read on the forward strand.
ATCCTGGCGGAAAGCATACAATGGGAAACTTTATCTGCGATTTTGCCTGTTTGATTCTTCAGGCAAAATACGTGCACACGGGTGGGAAAAAACCTATCGTGGGCCAGAATCAATCCCCAATAAATGTGAAATTTTAGTTGAAGGACAATTGCGTTCCTTCAACAATGCATGGATCGCTGATATCCGTCGTGCCGAAATCATAACGTCAATCAATGACAAAATTATAGAACATAATCATGCTGACCTCTGCGAAAAAAAACACGGGTTATTTTCAAGAATTAATCGCTTGAAAATTACAGCTTTGCAAGATTTTTCTTTTTCCATCCTAAATAATGCAGAAATCTTTGAAAAATTTACAATTATACCGGCGAGCAAAAATTATCATCATTCCTACCGCAGCGGACTGTTGTTTCACTCGCTTGAATGCTGGGACAGCATTGAAGGGTCATCTATTATCGACGACAGCGCAAAAGAGATTGCAATGGTGGCCGCGCTATTTCATGATATCGGGAAGATTAAAACAATTCTCCCTGATCACAGTTTCCATCCTCGTGCGAAAATTATCGACCACAATCATTTGACATTAGAAATTTTAGCACCCTATTTGGCTGAACTTGATAAACGCTGGGAGTCAGGTGCCGATGCATTGCGTCACATCTGGGTGTGGTTAGGAAAATACGCAAAGGATCGTGGCATACCCGCTTTTCCTGAAGCAGAATTGGTCAGCATGGCTGACCGATACAGCGTCGGAAAAGAAGCACAGAGAGCGGCATTCAGTCGTAAACCTGAACGAATTACATTTTCCTATTACAACGGTCGCCCTCACTGGAGACCGGACCTGCCGCACATCAGATAAAATGGGGCTGTCAAGAGCATTGTCCAGAAAATTAGATCCCGCAGATATACGACTATTGAGGCCTGAGGTAATCGGCCAAAAAAAATTTATATAAAAATCACGAAATTTGTTCACCCCCTGTGGAATCTCCTTACAAAAGAAACTCACAAAGGAGAAACCCATGGAAAATTTCAAAACGTCAACCAAGACAATCCCAATTCAAGGCAATGATGTCGGCACCAATGACAGCAAAAACATGTCAATTATCGAGTCTGACTTCGAGGTTATAACCCTTGAAGAGTTTTCCAAGCGCATGAAATTGTCGAAATCCTCGATTTATACGCAAATCAAGAAAGGCGCTCTGGTGGCCGGGAAGCATTTTTTCCGGATTGGTCGGTGTTATCGTTTTATTTGGGGAAAAGATCTTTTGAATATTTTTCACCAAGAATCTTGTGTCAAAAAGCCCGGGCTGACTCCCCGTCCGACACAGGTTGCCCAAAAAATTAAACCTTTCATCAAGCTTGATTATTAGCAGGCCTGAATATTATGGCGATTCGTGATATAATTCAAGCGGACTTTGACAGCGGAACAGGTGGCTCATGGAGGTTACGATGAGAAATCTGTCTCGCGAAATTGCGATCTTTGACAATCAAAGCAAAAAACAGGGCGCCATCATCCGCAAACGCGGCTCGAAAAAGCTCTACGTGCTGTTTTATTACTACAGGCAGCGGATTGAAAAATCCACAGGTCTTGATGACACGCAGGAGAACGAGCAAAAACTGCGCACTTGGCTGAATCGCCAGATGGATGGTTTTGATAATCTAAATTTGACCAGTTAAGGGGCCCTGTGATTACCCAAAATTGACCACCCCCGGCATCCCTTCGGTACGATGGCAACAGACCACTGNTGGTTTTGATAATCTAAATTTGACCAGTTAAGGGGCCCTGTGATTACCCAAAATTGACCACCCCCGGCATCCCTTCGGTACGATGGCAACAGACCACTGCTACCGAAGGAGAGAGGATGCTTAGGATGGATCAATATGAACACATTCGCACGGCCTACCGGGTCTACGGGCAAACGATCAGCGAGATTGCCCGCACTACCGGCCATTCGCGCAACACAATTCGCAAAGCACTGAAACAGCCTTACGACGGCTATTCGCAGCGTCAACATCAGCCTTACCCGGTACTCGGGGCCTATCTCGACATCATCGATGGCTGGCTGCGCGAGGATCAGGCAAGCCCGCGCAAGCAACGCCACACCGCCAGGCGCATTTTCGACAGGTTAGTCGATGAGCACGGTTACAGCGGCAGCGAGTCGAATGTGCGCAAATACGTGCGTGACGCTAAAGCCGGCCTTGGCCTCGGCCATCAGCAGGCTTTTTTGCCTCTGGAGCCGGAACTGGGCCAGGAAGCCGAGGTGGATTGGGGTACGGCCACGGTGGTGCTGCAGGGCCAGCCGGTCAAGGTCAAATCCTTCTGTATGCGCTCCAAGGGCTCGGGAAAACCGTTTGTGCGCCTCTACCCTTGCGAGCGGCAGCAGGCTTTCTTCGATGCCCTGATGCACGCCTTCGCTTTTTATGGCGGCGTCTTTTCCCGGCTGATCTTTGACAATCTCACCAGCGCGGTGCGCAAGGTCCTGCAGGGCAAGGCGCGCCTGGAGCAGGAGTCGTTTAGCCGCTTTCGCGCCTACTACAACTTTGAGGCGCGCTTCTGCAACCCCGGCGCCGGTCACGAAAAAGGCGGCGTCGAAGGGTTGGTCGGCTTTTCCCGGCGCAACTTCCTTGTGCCGCTACCCGAGGCCGATTGCCTTGAAGAGATCAACGAGCGCCTGCTGCGGCAGTGCATCGCCTACGGCCAGCATACGATCCGCGGCAAGGACCAGCCGGTGGAGGCGCTCTTCGAGCAAGAGCGCGCCTGCCTGCTGCCTTTGCCCGAGGTGGCCTTTGTCAATACGCAGCTTCTGTCCGCCCGGGCGGATAAATACGCCACCGTCATGGTGGACAAAAACCGCTACTCAGTGCCCACCCGCCTGGTCGGCCAGAGCCTGCGGGTGATCTGCCACGTCGAACAGGTCGAGATCTTCGCCCAGAGCCGGCGCGTCGCCTGTCACCGCCGACTGTTCGCCAACAATCAGTGGCAACTCGACCCCGATCACTACCTGGAGTTGCTCAAGCAGCGGCCGCTGGCTTTCCACAGCGCCCGGCCGATCCGCAACTGGAAAAAGCACTGGCCACAGCCGATGCACCAGCTTCTGGAGCGCTTCTGTCAGGCCCACGGAGAAAGCCGGGGGATCAAGGCTTTCATCGAAGTGCTGCTGCTGTTCCGCAACCATAAGGCCGAGCACGTCGAGGCCGCTATCGCCACCGCCGTTGAAGCCGGTATCAGCGCCAGCGATGGCGTGCGGCACCTGCTGCATCACTACACCCCGCAGCCAAAGATCGTTGCCCTTGAGCGCTATGCGCGCCTGCCCGAGGCAGATGTCTCAGTTTATGCCGGTCTCGGAGGTGAATCATGAGTCGTGCCGCCGATGCACTGCTGGTGCAGCACAATCTCAAAGCCCTGAACCTGACCAATATGGCTCGCCATATTGAGCAGCACCTACGTCAGGCCCGAGACGAGGGGATCGACTACAGCCAGTTTTTGCTGGAGATGACCGAGCTTGAGCTGCGCATCCGCACCGAGAACCGCGAGAAACGCCGACTCAAAGAGGCAAAGTTCCCGCTGCTCAAACCTTTGGAAAGTTTCGAATTCGAAGCCGCTCCGAGTCTAGACCGGCGCCTGGTGCGTGAGTTGGCAACGGGTGATTATCTCGATAACCAGCGCAACGTCATCCTGCTGGGCAAAAGCGGTACCGGCAAAACCCATCTTGCCACCGCCCTGGGGATCGAAGCCTGCCGCCAGAGCAAGCGAGTGCGCTTTGTGACCGGCTATGCCCTGGCAAACGAGCTGATCGAGGCACGCACCGAAAAGGACTTAAGCCGGCTTCTCGGCAAATACGCTCGCCTTGATCTACTCATTCTCGATGAGCTTGGCTACGTGCCCTTCTCCAAAGAAGGCGCCGAGTTGCTCTTCCAGATCCTGGCCGAGCGCCACGAGCGTGGTTCGGTGATCATCACCACCAATCTGGGCTTTGCCGACTGGACGCAGATTTTCGGCGATCCGAACATGACCGCCGCGCTTCTCGACCGGCTGACCCACCGCGCCATATCATCGAATGCACCTGGGACAGCTACCGCCTCAAGCAGTCCCTGAAAGCAAGAGACAACAACCACCCACAACCCGAGAAAAAGAAGTAATTTTCAACCAACGGGGGGNGTGATCATCACCACCAATCTGGGCTTTGCCGACTGGACGCAGATTTTCGGCGATCCGAACATGACCGCCGCGCTTCTCGACCGGCTGACCCACCGCGCCCATATCATCGAATGCACCTGGGACAGCTACCGCCTCAAGCAGTCCCTGAAAGCAAGAGACAACAACCACCCACAACCCGAGAAAAAGAAGTAATTTTCAACCAACGGGGGTGGTCAAATTTCGGTGATCACAGGTGGTCAATTTTCGGTTGTCATTTCGANCAACCACCCACAACCCGAGAAAAAGAAGTAATTTTCAACCAACGGGGGTGGTCAAATTTCGGTGATCACAGGTGGTCAATTTTCGGTTGTCATTTCGACCCCTCATCATAACGCTTCGCCAAATGGTTTCGCTGCGCCACGAACTCATCGAGCCGCTTCATCTGACTCGTCCCCAGAGCCGCCTGGATGTCAGTCATCCGGTAGTTTAAGCCCAACTCGATCTGTTCGTAGTACCAAGGGCCATGGGATTCGCCCGCCATGAGAGCCGGGTCGCGAGTGATTCCGTGACTACGAAGCCTCACCAATTTTTCGTGCAGTTCGGGACTGCTGGTCAGCACCATCCCCCCTTCACCGGTGGTGATGATCTTGACGGGGTGAAAGCTGAAGACCGTCATGGCGGAGTAACGACAGCAACCAACCGGCCCATCTTTGTAGCACCCACCGATAGCGTGGGAGGCATCCTCGATGACGAGGAAGCCGTAGCGGTCTGCAAGCCGGGCGATCGCCTCCATATCGCAGGACTGCCCTGCAAAGTGAACCGGGATCACCACCTTCGGTAACTTCCCTTCCCGCTCAGCCCGCTCCAGCTTTTCTTCAAGTCGCTCAACGCTCATGTTGTAGGTGCGAGGGTCAATGTCGACAAAGTCGACCGTGGCCCCGCAGTAAAGACCGCAGTTGGCGGAAGCGACAAAGGTGTTGGGAGACGTCCAGAGGATATCGCCGCAACCAAGACCTGCGGCGAGGCAGGCGATGTGGAGGGCGGACGTGGCACTGTTTACCGCCACTGCACGGGCGGCACCGCAGTAGTCGGCAACGGTCTTTTCAAAACGTTCCACAGCCGGCCCCTGGGTGAGCCAATCGGAGTTGAGCACATCGACGACGGCCTGGATATCGGCTTGGCTGATACTCTGGCGCCCATAGGGAATAACAGAGGAGCTCACTGGAAGTCATCTTTCCTGCGATGTATTTCAGGATTAGCGTGAACTTGAATCAAATCCCGCAGCTGTTCCACACTTAACCATTCCGTATTGGTACCACTGTTGTATGAAAACCCATCGCCGCAACGCCGACCATTGAAAGTTTGCATAAACTGTTCGAAATCCCAGATTTTCATAGATGGCAAGATCACATAATATTTTTCAAATTCAATCGTGCTGAAGGCATCCGTCTCGGTAATCATCTCTTCATGCAACTTCTCCCCTGGTCGAATACCCACGATTTCCGTGCGGCAATCACCGTCCACAGCCTTCGCCAAATCGGTAATGCGGTAGCTGGGTATCTTAGGCACAAAGATTTCTCCGCCCCACATAATGTCGAGGGCGCGCAACACCAGAGCCACCCCTTCATCCAATGTGATGTTGAAGCGGGTCATGCGCTCGTCGGTGATGGGAAGCACCCCTTCGCGGCGTTTTTTGAGGAAGAAGGGAATCACACTGCCGCGACTGCCCATGACGTTGCCGTAGCGCACAACGGAGAGCTTAATGCCACGTGCGCCGCGCATGTGATTCGCCGCGACGAACAGTTTGTCGGAGCAGAGCTTGGTGGCACCGTACAGGTTGATGGGCGCGGCCGCTTTGTCCGTAGACAAGGCCACGACCTTCTTCACGCTGGAATCGAAACAAGCCTCGATGACGTTCTGCGCACCGAGCACATTGGTCTTGATGCACTCGAAAGGGTTGTATTCCGCAGCCGGCACCTGCTTTAGAGCGGCGGCATGTATCACGACATCAATCCCCTCCATGGCCCGCCGGAGGCGCTGGGCGTCGCGCACGTCGCCGATGAAATAGCGGATCTGCGGGTACTTTTTGCGCGGGAAATCCTGCTCCATCTCGAATTGCTTCATCTCGTCGCGGGAGAAGATGACCAGGCGTCGCACCCCCGGGTATTTTGTCAGGATGGTTTCCGTGAATTTCCGGCCGAAAGAGCCGGTGCCGCCGGTGACCAAAATTGAAGCGCCATTCAACATTGACTGGTCCCTTCCGTTAAAAACTTCGCGGCTGCAGCATTAACCGGGTCCTGCCCCAACACCATTTCAAAAACTTGGCGAGCGGCATCTTCCGCACCCATGGTTCGATAAAGTTGGCCAAGCTTAAGCAAAACGGAAAGATCCGAAGGAGCCCTTTCAAGGTAATCAACGTAAAGATCGGCGGCAGCCTGATGCTCGCCAAGGGTCTTCAATAAGTCGGCATACTGCGATTTATAAATAAAAACTGCGCTGGCCAGACATTCCAAGGCCAGTTTAGCGAAGTCGATTTGTCCATTTTTTAAGCTGATAGAGGCAATTCGCTTTAAAGCATCTTCGGTAATCGGCGTGAAATGTTCGCCGATCAATTCTTGATAATGCGCCAAAGCGGAAGAGAGATCTTGCTCAATCTCATCCAAGTATCCTTTTGCCAAGGCACACAAGGAACCAGCCACCTCTTGGTCGCTATGCCCTTCAAGGGATTCGATTACCCCCCTAAGGCCCTCTGTGTTTTTGGACCGGAAAAGGCGAAGGACTTTCCCACGGACAGGAGCGAGGCTTAATGCTTCTCGCAATTTTATCTTAGAATCTAAATCTGTTTTATTCAGCATAGAGTCAAATTCAAAAATCAATGCATCTATTAATTTCTGATAAAATGCGATGACTTCTGCTTGATCCGCGTAGCGATCTAACCAAATATTTACCCGCCCGGGCTGACTGTCACGCCGCCAAATTTCGCTCATCACTTCAAGGGAAGGATTAGAATTCTCTTCCGTCTGGCGAGTGTCGATGCGCTCAAGGGCAACATTAATTAATCCAATAAGCCGAGTGGCACTATTTTTATAGGCGCCATAATAAATATCTGCTGTTTCCTCAATCTCTTTATCCGTCCAATCCTTTTCGTCACTTAGCCGTGTTACGTTCAAAAATTCAAGTATCCCGAATTTCTTGACTAAAAGAATTAAATCTTCGAATTCGGAATTAAGACGGCTTTCAATTTCATCCATTCTGCGTTTATACTGGTAATTCGCCTTTTTTCCAATCTTACCGAATAGCCCTTTGTTGCAGTATAACGCCTCGCCGGAAAGCTCTTTAATTATTTCCAACTGCAATTTTGTCCGCTCAAGCTCTTTACGCACGAGGTGGTAATGAACAAGGCGCTCCTGCGAACTATCGACCGGAAGAATTTCTAATAACTCCGAAAAGATTGGACGCTCGAATGGATTAAGCGTAATTTCTTCAACAGGCGCAAATTTGACATTCGACATTTTTGCAGCGCCAAGAGCCGAGTTTATCACCTGGCATCCTGCGTTCAACGCAATAGCTGCTTGCTGGTCAAGTACCTCAATTGCTTTGTGATAATCCGGACCTGTTTCAGCTCGCCAACCACCGTTTGTTTCTACTGTCAAAATATTATTCAGTCGTGGCCCAATCTCGCTTTCAAAGCTTCCCTTGGCATGTGTTATGCCGCTTTTACTGTAACACAGATCAACGCCTGCAAGCACAATCTGAGAAAATCCCATATCTATTGCAACGGACAATGCGGTATTGGTAACGGTAGGACCAGGCGCGTGAAGGTTTGGGGGATTTGCCCCTCCGGCCCAAGGAAAAAGGTCACCCACATAAACGGAACGGCCGCGCCATTGACCAAGCAGCTTGGGAGAAACATGGTAAGAGTTGACGAAAAGTGTTTTCTCCCAGAAATGCAACATCTCGCGACTGACATCAAAGCTGACGTCGTGCGGGTCAACGGAAAAAACAAAGTGAGGAACCAGGCCAAATTCCTGGAGCCTTCGGCTCACCCGTGAAACCGCGAGGATGGCAATCTCGTCCTGATGCTCCTTGACCCACGGAAGAATCTCGTCCAGGGAAGGTCCGCCACCCAAAATGACAGCCGTTTTCCCTGTGAACTTGCCTTTGAGATGAATGGCTGGGATGCGATTTTCCCCCAGGTTCTCCAACTGCCGTACGACAAAATCCCGACAGCCCAAACCGCCACGCGTTGCCCATTCCATCGCTTGAAACTGCTCACGCAAGTGGTCGGACAGGTCACGATATTCCGTCAGGTTGGCGTCCATGGCAGCCATGGAATCACGCAATTTAACCGCACTTAAGAAGAGATAATTCTGGAGTTGAAACGCTTCCGCTTGCGCCCAGAGATTTTCCAAGGAAACGACTTGAATGTGCCGGGGCAGATCTTCCAGATCCCCCTCGGCCCGCAAGGCCTCGACTACGCTGGGGAGTTCCACGAACAGGTAGCGGGCACCGTCGGCAAGGGGGCGCTTTTTAACGTGGCGCAATAAAACTCCGGAATCCGTACCCACCACGATGTAGAGATGATTGGGTTTGAAAAAGTCCTCGCCAAAGTATTTCTGGTAGACCGCAGCCGACCCAACCTGATCGAAAACACTACGGTTGACCTCATACAGATACCGATCACCAAATCGGTTGGTGAGAAAAGGGCCCAACCCCTGCGTCCCAGATGTCGACATTCCGTTCCCTTTCAAGAAGAAAACCGTAAAGACCCAACCACGAGCCAAGTTTTTGACACAGTGAATTTCTTTTCATGGAGTTTTTGCAAGCGTAGAGCCAAAAAACAATAGAGGAGAAATTTTGGTGGGATCAGGGGAGGGAAAAGTCAAAGGCGGCGGGTTTAGCCCCGCCGGGAAACTTCATTTTGGCGGGGGGTAAAATGTCTATTGAGTGCTGATGACAGAAAAAATCGCGGAGGTTGCGGCCCCGCGCGGCGCCCGGCTTTTTGCGTGTCCAAAAAGCCGGACAAAAAGGACACCCCCGCCGCCGCTGTCGCGTCGCCGGGTTCCCTGCGCTCCGCTACTGTCGCAGTGGCTTTTCTGATTTCTTTTCGGCGAGCTATCTCCCTTTTTCCAAAATTTTCCTTGCCGCCTCAGCTAAGCCATCCAAATCGGTCTGAATTGTGCTCCAGACGATCTCCAGGTCAACACCGAAATACTCGTGAATAAGCTTGTCGCGCATGCCTGCAATTTCCCGCCAGGGCAGATGCGGGTCGTGTTGACGTATCTCCGGTGGGATTTTCTTGGCGGCCTCGCCAATCACCTCAAGGCTGCGAATCACCGCGTTGACGGTCTTTTTGTCGGCGGCAAAGGCCGAGAAGTCCATTCCCCCGCACGAATGAGTCAATATCTCCCACGGCATCCAGAATATCCGCGAGGTAATCCTCGGCGCCCCTATTGGACATACCGCACCTCGTCGAGGATGCGTTTACCCATGTGCGGCTTGAGTGCTTTGGGGGTCACCAGGTCGACTTTTTTGCCGAGCAGATCCTGCAGATGGGCCTCCAGTTGCATAAACCGGACAAACCCGACGGGTTGGCCAAACTCGACGAGAAGATCTATATCGCTCTCGGGCCGTTGCTCATTGCGTGCATAGGAGCCAAAAATGCCGATTTTTTCAACGCCGAATTGTTGACGCAACTCAGTGAGATGGTTGTGTAGTTTATAGGTGATGTCGTTGCATGTGGGCATGGGATTGCCTCTCAAATTTACGTTCGTTTGTCTGACTCTATGAGTTTAATTCTGTCCTGGTGATTATCTCAGCACGGGCGGCATTCATCGAATCGTCCAATCGGCCATAAATTGATGAGTAACTGTCATCGACACTCTCGAATATTACCTTTTGTTCGTATCCCTGACAACATCAATACAAGCAACGGTTCGCAGATCGACGCTTTAATTGACAGGTAAACAACGTCCCCGGCCTGGTACAAACAACAGTTCGCAGGTCGACGCTTTAATTGACAGGTAAACAACGTCCCCGGACTGACAGAGTCCAAAAAATGATATATTATCTTGATGTTCCACGTGGTTTTTCCCTATTATGGGAAAGTTAACCCCTGAGGTAGCCAATGTCCGCTGTGCAACTCAAATACGGTCATGAGCTTCTGTCTCTCGATCTGCCCGAGGCCCGCGTTCTGCGCCCGCAGGCGATTGCGCCCAAGGCTGCGCCGGATGAATTGGTGCGCGCCGCGCTGGCTGAACCCATCAGCAGCCCGACGCTGAACAAGATCGTCAGGCCGGGTGAACAGGTGGTCATCGTCACCTCGGACATTACCCGCTACACCGGCAGTGAGCACTATCTACCGGTGCTGGTCGATCATCTCAACGCCTGCGGTATCAAGGACGACGACATCACAGTGGTCATCGCTCTGGGCATTCACCGTGCGCAGAGCGAAACCGAACACCGCAAGATCCTCGGATCGTTGTACGGACGGGTGAAGGTGGTCGATCACGATTGCGACAACCCGGCCGAGCTGGTGGTGCTGGGCGAAACCACAAACGGCATTCCCGTGAGCGTCAATCGGTGCGTGGCCGAGGCCGAGCGGCTGATCGTCACCGGCACGGTGGGCTTTCACTATTTCGCCGGTTTCGGCGGGGGCCGCAAGGGCCTGGTACCAGGCGTGGCGAGCCGAGCCACCTGTATGGCGACCCATTTCGGCGTGTTCAATCCGCCCGAGATCGGCGGCAAGCACCCACGCGCGGTCACTGGAATCCTTGAGGGCAACCCGGTGCATGAAGCGATTCTGGAAGCGGCGCGCATGATTCATCCCGATTTCCTCCTCAACACTGTGCTCTCGCCGGACAAGGAAATTCTCGAGGTCTTCTGCGGCGATCTGGAAGAGGCGCACCTTGCCGGCTGCGCCCGCTGCAACGCGCTTTACAGTGTCGCCCTGGAGGAACCGGCGGATCTGGCGGTGGTCTCCTGCGGCGGCTACCCCAAGGACATCAACTTCATCCAGGCGCACAAGGCCCTGGATTACGGCGTTCAAGCCCTGCGACCGGGCGGCACCCTGATTCTGCTGGCCGCCTGCGCCGACGGCTTCGGCAACAAGACGTTTTTCGACTGGTTTCGCCACCGCGATCTGGATGAATTTGAAGCCGCTCTGCGGCGCAACTACGAAATCAACGGCCAGACCGCCCACGCCACCCTGGCCAAGGCCAGAAAATTCCGCGTGATTCTGGTCAGCGAGTTCAGCCCCGAGCAGACCGCCGCCATGGGCATGGAAAAAGCCGCCGGCCTCGACGCGGCCCTGACCCTGGCCCAGGAAGGTCTGCCCTCCAGGGCGCGCACGGTGATTATCCCCGACGGCGGCACGGTCCTGCCGCGGATCGATCCCCCGGCGGGCTGATTCGAGGCCCCCGCGCCCCCAACGAACAAATGACCAAGGACCAAGGACAAAGGACAGCCCTTATGCAGCAACACATCCTCAGCACCCTGCAGGAGATCGTCGGCAAGGATCAGGTCACCACCGAACGCGCCGACCTCATCTGTTATTCCTACGACGCCACCCAGCAGAAATTTCTGCCCGAGGCGGTGGTGTTTCCCGCAAACGCCGAGCAGATCAGCTTGATTATCAAACTGGCCAACGCCGAGAAGGTTCCCGTATTCCCCCGCGGCGCGGGCAGCGGCTTTACCGGCGGCAGCCTGCCGACGCAAGGCGGTATCGTGCTGGTCACCTCACGCCTGGACAAGATTCTGCGCATCGACAGCGACAACCTGGTGGCCGAAGTGCAGCCGGGAGTGGTGACCGAGCAGTTCCAGCAGGCGGTGGAAAAAGTCGGCCTGTTCTATCCTCCCGATCCGGCCTCGCTGAAATTCTCGACTCTGGGCGGCAACGTCGCCGAGTGCGCCGGCGGCCCGCGCTGCGTCAAATACGGCGTGACCAAGGATTATATTCTCGGACTTGAACTGGTCACGCCCCAGGGTGATATCATCCGCACCGGCGGCGAAACCATGAAGGGCGTGGTGGGATACGATCTGACCAAGCTTATGTGCGGATCGGAAGGCACCCTGGGCGTCATTACCAAAATCATCATCAAGCTGCTGCCCCTGCCCGAAGGGCGCAAAACCATGCTCGTGCTGTTTGATTCCATCGACGGCGCAGCCCAGGCGGTTTCGGCCATCATCGGCGGCAAGATCATCCCCGCCACCCTCGAATTCATGGATGCCACCACCATCGACTGCGTGCGCAAGGCCACCGGTCTTCAACTACCCGAAGCGGCCAAGGCGGTGCTGATCATCGAGGTGGACGGCGAGCGCGAAATGCTTGAGCGCCAGGCGAAAAAAATTCTCGAAATCGTCGAGCCCCTGGGCGTCGTCGAAACACGCGTCGCCAACACCCCCGCCGAGAGCGAGGATATCTGGAAGGTGCGACGTCTGGTCAGCCCCAGCCTGCGCAAGGTCAACCCCGACAAGTTCAACGAGGACATCTGCGTGCCGCGCTCCAAAGTGCCTGACATGATTCGCGCGGTGGAGGCGATTGCACAGAAACACGCCATTCCCATCGTCAATTTCGGCCACGCCGGCGACGGCAACATTCACGTTAACGTCATGATCGACAAAAAGGTGCCCGGCCAGCAGGAAAAAGCCGATCAGGCCATCGAAGAAATCTTCGCCGCAGCTCTCAAACTGGGCGGCACCATGAGCGGCGAGCACGGCGTGGGCATCACCAAGGCGCCCTACATCGCCATGGAGCTCGATCCGGCGGCGGTGGCCTACATGAAGGCCATCAAGAAGGCACTCGACCCCAACAACATTCTCAATCCCGGGAAAATCCTTTTGGATTAGAATTTTCACCGCTGAGCGCGCGGAGTGCGCCGAGACAAGCCTCAAGGAGATTTTTCAGGTTTTTCTCTTGGGTTTCTCGGCGCTCTCAGCGCGCTCAAGCGAGCATGCGAGCGGGCGGTTAATAAAATCATGGCCAAACATAAGAAACTCGAAGACTACCGCGAACAGATCGAACAGTGCGTCAAATGCGGCGCCTGCCAGGCGCATTGCCCGGTGTTCGGCGAACACAAGCGCGAATCCATCGTCGCGCGCGGCAAAGTGGCTCTGGCCCATGCGCTGCTCAACGACGAGGTCGAACTCGACGAGCGCATGGTCGAGGATATGAGCAAGTGCCTGCTGTGTGCGAGCTGCTTCGACAAGTGCCCGAACCTGGTGCCGACGGATGAAATCGTCGCCGCCGCGCGCCGCGAGATTACCGAAAAGCAGGGCCTGAGCAATTTCGGCAAGGCTCTGACCACGGTGATCAAGAGCCCCAGGCTGATGAACGTCCTGGCGAAAAGCGGCAAGACCTTCTCCGGGCTGCTGTTCAAGAAAGTCCCCGACCAGAGCGGTTTGCGCCTGCGCTTTCCGGTGCCCTTCGTGAGCCGTGATCGCAGCATCCCCGCCATCGCCGCCAAGCCCTTTCGCGAGCGTCATCCCGAGGTCATCCCCGGCGAGCCGGGCAAGCCGACGGTGGCCTTTTTCACCGGCTGCATGATTAATTACATGTACCCCGAAATCGGCGATGCGCTGCTCAAGATCCTCAAGTTCATGGGCGTCACCGTGCTTATTCCCGGGGATCAGGGCTGCTGCGGTCTGCCGGCCATCTCCGCGGGTGCCGGCGACATCGTCGAGGAACTCTCCGAACGCAATCTGGCGGCACTCACGCGGCGCACCCCGGATGTTATTATTACCGCCTGCGCCACCTGCAACGAGGGCATCGGTCGCCATTTCAAGCACCTCGAGGGCGACTACGCGGCCATGGCGGAAAAAGTCATGGACATGAACGTGTTTCTGGTACGCCATGGTCTCGACAAGCTGCTCGCCGAGCTGCCGCGCAAGGAAGTCTTCCAGCGCGTCACCTACCACGACCCCTGCCACCTGCGCACCCAGGGCATCACCAAGGAGCCGCGCGCGCTGCTCAAGGCCCTGCCCGGGGTACGCTTCGTGGACATGGAAGGCGCCGATCGCTGCTGCGGGCTGGGCGGTACTTTTTCAGTCTATCACTACGACACCAGCAAGCTGATCGGCGCGCGCAAGGTGCCGGGCATCGAACAAAGCGGCTCCGATCTGGTCGCCACCGCCTGCCCGGGGTGCATGATGCAGTTGCAGGACACCATCAATCATGCCGGTCTCAAACCGCGTGTGATTCATCTGCTCGAACTCATCGCCCGCGACCTGCCGGCGTAGGGGCGCCGCATGCTGCGCCCTGGACGGTGATTTTTTTGATATTCCAAATTTGCTTTATCAGGAGGCCTTTGCCATGAAATCTCGTGAAGAGTTGGCACGCCGCGTCGCGGAGATCGTTTGCCGCCAGTTCGCCATGCCTTTGATTGAAGCCCCCACTGGTGACCTCAACTCCGTGCTGGCGCGTGAAATCAGCCAAATTCTCAGCCACACACCCGATCCCTATGGCCAGATCATCCGCGACTGGGACGGCCTTGCTCACCAGCTCGATCTGGCCTGGTGGGAAAGCGAGCCGACACCCAATCAGATCGTTCTCGGCCTGGCCGCCGCCATCCTTGAATATGAAGTTCGCCTGATCCTCGACCTGCCCCGCTGAATTCCGCAAACCTCCCGTTAAGATGGTATACTGAAGACACAACAGGATGCGTCATGTTGCCGTAAAGGGAGGCTTGTATGCAAAAAGACATCGGAAAGTTTGGGATCAGCGGCAAACGCGACCGCACGATCACCAATGAAGATCCCTACCATCCCGAGGAAGGACTGAAGGAGCCGGCGATCTGCGACGGCTGCGGTGCGCTGTATCGCAACCGTCGCTGGCAGTTGGATGCACAGGCCGCGGAAGTCGAAAGCGCCAATCCCGAGGTGAGCCGGGTGAGCTGTCCGGCCTGCCAGAAGATTGCGGAGAAATATCCCGAAGGCGTTGTCACTTTGCGCGGTGCTTACCTTTGGGAACACGAAGAAGAAATCCGCAACATTCTGCGCAATGAAGAAAGCCGCGCCATGTCTCAAAACCCTTTGCAGCGCATCATGCGCATGGAACGCGAGGGCGACGAGCTGATTATCGAAACCACGGAGCAAAAGCTTGCCGAACGGCTGGGAAAAGTCTTGCACCGCGCTCACCAGGGTGCTCTTTCGGTCACTTGGAGTGACGACCACAGGCTCTGCCGGGTCGGCTGGGAAAGACTCCTATAAGGCGCGGCCAGAGCACATTATCAAACAAAGAACCGGAACCGCGTCTGCAACAGGCGTCCCGGTTCTTTTTGCTTTAGGCGCGCGGCACATGGATCATTATCGTCTGCTTGAACACACCGCCGATATAGGGCTGGAAGCTTGGGGAGAGAGCCGCGAGGCGCTTTTCACGCAAGCGGCCCTGGCACTGCGCGAGGTTATTCTGGGGAAAAGGGCCAGGGTCAGCACCGGGCGCAGTGCGCAGGTGGAAATCAGCGGCGGCGACACTGCCGAGTTGCTGGTCAATTGGCTGTCCGAGTTGCTTTTCCAGTTTGAATGCCGCGACTTTCTGCCTGCAGAGTTTATACTTGAGTTCGAAGACGATTCTCTGGTGGCGCGGATCAGGGGCGAGGATTTTGACTTTCAACGCCACCCCGTCGAGCGCGAGGTCAAGGCCGTCACGCACCATCAAGTGCTGGCTGAACAAACCGCCCAAGGCTGGCACGGTCGCGTTTACCTGGACTTGTAGGCCTGCGGGACAAGGCCCCTGGCCGCTAAACGGCGAGCTGCAAACGAAGCGAGTGATAAAACCATGCCCGTCAAGATCGAACAAATCGACGCTTGCCGCTGGCGCATTCCCCGCGAAGGAGCCATGCGCACCGAGGGCCTGGTGTTTGCCGACCAGGCCATGATCGAGGTGCTGCAAAAGGAGCAGGCCCTGGAGCAGGTGCGCAATGTGGCCACTCTGCCCGGCATCGTCGGGCGCTCTATCGCCATGCCTGATATCCATTGGGGCTACGGCTTTCCCATCGGTGGAGTAGCGGCCTTTGATCCCGATGACGGGGGCGTGGTGTCGCCCGGCGGGGTGGGCTACGACATCAACTGCGGAGTGCGCCTGCTGCGCAGCGAATTGGAAGTGAGCGAGGTACGCCCGCGTCTCAAGGAACTGGCCGACGCGCTGTTTCGCAACGTACCTTCAGGGGTCGGCTCGCACCGGCGCGATCTCAAGCTCTCGGTGCAGGAAGAATGCAAGGTGCTCAAGGAGGGTGCGCACTGGGCGGTGCGCAACGGGTTCGGCCGCGCCGAGGATCTTGAGCACATCGAAGAACGCGGCACCTTGCCCGACGCCGAGCCCGAACTGGTTTCCGACCGCGCTCTTGAGCGGGGCCGCAACCAGCTCGGCACCCTGGGCGGCGGCAATCATTTTCTCGAAGTACAGGTCGTCGAAGAAATTCACGATGAGCAGGCTGCCGCGGTGCTCGGTCTGTTTGCCGGGCAGGTCACCGTCTCGATTCACACCGGCAGCCGCGGCCTCGGCTACCAGGTGTGCGACGACTCCATCCGCACCATGTTGCGCGCCGCGGCCAAATACGGCATCCATTTGCCCGACCGCCAACTGTGCTGCGCGCCCCTGACCAGTCCCGAAGGCAAGCAGTATCTGGCCGCCATGGCCGGCGCTGCCAATTTCGCCTTCGCCAACCGCCAGCTCATCACCCACTGGGTGCGTGAAACCTTCGAGCAGGTTCTGGGCAAGGGACCGGCGCAACTGCGCATGGGCCTGATTTACGATGTCTGCCACAACATCGCAAAATGGGAACAGCACGAGGTGCAGGGCCAAAAACGCCGCCTCTGCGTGCATCGCAAGGGAGCGACCCGTGCCTTTCCACCCCATCACCCCGACACCCCGGCACTGTATCGCGCCATCGGCCAGCCGGTGCTGATCCCCGGCGACATGGGGCGCTACTCCTACGTCCTGGTCGGCACCCCGGAGGCCTTCGATGAGACCTTTGGCTCCACCTGCCACGGCGCGGGCCGCGTCCTCTCGCGCCACGCGGCCAAGAAACAGGCGCGTGGCCACAACACCGAGACCGAACTGGCCGCCCGGGGCATTCTGGTGCGCGCCGCCAACCGTGCCACGGTTGCCGAAGAAATTTCGGAGGCCTACAAGGATGTCAAGGACGTTGTGAACATCGTCGCTCAGGCCGGAATCGGCCGCATCGTCGCCCGGCTGCGGCCGCTGGCGGTGATCAAGGGTTAAGACTTGTCAACAATCTGAGTACCTGCAAGGGAGAATCGCGATGAAAGTTTTCCTTACCGGCGCCACCGGCTTCGTGGGGCACGAAATGCTGAAGCAATTGCTTGCCGCGGGCCACATCGTGCGCTGCCTGGTGCGGCCCGGGTCCGAAGGCCGACTGCCCATCGAGAAAAACATCGAAGTGCGTCTGGGCGACGCCACCGACGCCGAAAGCCTCGACGCATCGCTGGAAGGCTGCGATGCAGCCATTCATCTGGTCGGCATCATCCGCGAGTTTCCCGGCAAAGGCGTCACCTTTAAAAAATTGCACGTCGAGGCCACACGGAATCTGGTCGCCGCCGCCGAAAACCAGGGGGTACGGCGCTACCTGCAAATGAGCGCCAATGGTGTGCGCCCCGACGCCGAATCGGAATATCACCGTACCAAGTGGCAAGGCGAAGAAGCGGTGCGCGCCGCGCAACTCGACTGGACCATCTTTCGTCCGTCGCTGATTTTCGGCCCGGCCGATGAATTCGTCAACATGCTCGCCGATCTGGTTCGCAAGGCGCCGGTGGTACCGGTCATCGGCGACGGCCGCTATCGCATGGCGCCGGTGGCGGTGGAAGACGTGGCCGCCAGCTTTGTCGCCGCCCTCACCAAAGAAGAGTGCCTGGGCCAGACTTATCATCTGTGCGGCCCCGGGGATTTTTCCTATGACGAGATTCTCGATCTGATCGGCGAGACCCTCGGCAAGACGCCGGTGCGCAAGCTGCATCATCCGGTCTGCCTGATGAAGCCGGTCGTCAAGGTCTTGCAGAGCATCCCCCAGTTTCCCATCACGAGCGCGCAATTGACCATGCTGCTCGAAGGCAACCTGTGCGCAGAAGAGGCGATGCAGACCTGGCGCGAAACCTTTGGTATCGAGCCCAGGGATTTCGCCGAGGGTATTCGTAAATATCTGGTGAAATAGGATCGGATAACGTAGACGTTGCACAATGCGCCGCGCCGATGGTATGTTCGGACGTAACCCTTTTTTTAGGAGAGAGCGGACATGTTCGGATTGGGGACGCAGGAACTGTTGATTATCCTGGTGCTGGTTCTGGTGATTTTCGGCGCGGGCAAGCTCCCGCAGGTCGGTGGCGCCTTGGGGAAAGGTTTGCGCAATTTCAAGGAAGGCCTCAACAAGGATGACGAGGATGAGGGAAAAAGCGCCAAGACCGATCGAATTGAAGGCGAGTCGGAAGACAAAAAGAGTTGAGTTTGTTGATCAATCGATTTGAAAAGGCCTGCTGCAAAGCGGGCCTTTTTGCGTAGCGCGCCCCTCAGCCGCCGATGCCCTGCATGGGACGCGCACCGGGTCGAAAATCCTCTTCTCCGATGTGGTGCTTTTCGGGCTTGGCGCTGATGGCATGGCGCAAAAAGCGATGCAATTCCTCGTCGCCGACGCCGCTGCGCAGCAGAGTGCGCAAGTCGAGTTCATCGTCGGAAAAAAGACAGGGGCGCACGCGCCCGTCGGCGGTGACCCGCAGGCGGTTGCACTCATGACAGAAATGATGAGACACCGCGGGTATCACCCCGAGGCGGCCCGACGCACCGGCAAAGCGAAACAGGCGCGCCACGCCGCCGGATCCCTGGCGCGGGATCACTTTCACCGGGGCGACGCTGGAGAAGGCGGCAATGATGTCGTCAGCAGGAAAACGGCTTTCGGGAGGAAAATCGAGGTCGCCGCTGACGGGCATGAATTCGATAAAACGGATTTCCCAGGGGTGTTCCAGAGTCAGGCGGGCGAAGTCGGCGACCTCGTCGGCATTGACTCCGGCAATGGGTACCATATTGATTTTCAGCGGCGCCAGCCCAACCTGTTCCGCCGCAGTCAACCCCGCCAACACCTGCTCGAACCCGGAACGGCGCGTCAACTGCGCAAAGCGCTCGGAGCGCAGAGTGTCGAGACTCACATTGACCCGCGAGAGCCCGGCCTGCTTCAATGGCGCCGCATATTGGGCCAGCAGCATGCCGTTGGTGGTCAGGGTGATTTCGGGCCGCTGCGGCAAAGCCGCCAAGCGCCCGATAAATTCCACCAGCCCCTTGCGTACCAAAGGCTCGCCGCCGGTCACGCGAATCTTGCGCACGCCGATGGCAGCGGCCGCCGCCGCTACCCGCAGCAATTCTTCGTAAGAAAGAATCTGCCCATGACCAAGGGAGTCGACCCCCTGCGCCGGCATGCAGTAACGGCAGCGCAGATTACAGCGATCCGTCACCGAAAGCCGCAGATAATCAACAACTCGCCCAAAATTATCGCGCAAGGGAAACTCCGCAGGCTAGAGGAGAGCAAGAGGCACAAACGGCAAAGGGTTTGCGCCCAAGGCATTTACTCCTTATACCACCTCCGGAGTTCTCACGGCAACCCGTAGCACTCAGCGTCCCGCGCCGCCTGCGCCCCCTTTGGGCAGCAGCGCCTCAAAGGAGCGCTTTTCGACGGCGCAGCGGCAGGCCTCTTCCGCTGTCACTTTGCTGTCTTTCAACAACTCCATGATGCGCTGATCCATGAGTTGCATGCCCTCGCCCTTGGCGGTCTGCATGATGGAGGGAATCTGGAATGTCTTGCCTTCGCGGATCAGGTTGCTCACGGCCGCGTTGCCGATGAGAATTTCATGGGCCGCCACCCGCCCCTTGCCGTCTGCTGTTTTCATCAACTGCTGACAGACCACGCCCTTGAGACTTTCGCCGAGCATGGTGCGTACCTGCTCCTGAGCATCCTTGGGAAAGGCATCGATGATGCGGTCGATGGTCTTGGCCGCCGAGTTGGTGTGCAGGGTGCCGAACACCAGATGACCCGTTTCGGCGGCGGTCATGGCCAGGGAGATGGTCTCCAGGTCGCGCATCTCGCCGACCAGGATGACGTCGGGATCCTCGCGTAGGGCCGCACGCAGAGCGCTGGTAAAGGATTGGGTGTGCTGTCCCACCTGGCGCTGATTGACCAGCGACTGTTTATTCTCGTGGATGAATTCGAGAGGATCTTCCAGGGTCAGGATGTGCTCTTTGCGGGTGCTGTTGATCAAATCGACCATGGCCGCCAGAGTCGTCGACTTGCCACTGCCCGTGGGACCGGTGACCAGCACCAGGCCTTTTTTCAGCCGGGTGAGCTTGCGGATGCCCTCCGGCAGGTTGAGGTCGTCGGCGGAGAGGATTTTACTGGGGATGATGCGAAACACTGCGGCGATGCCGCGGTGAGTGTCGAGAATGTTGCCGCGAAAGCGCGCCACCTCCGGCAGAGCGTAGGCAAAATCCAGATCGCGGGTTTCCTCGAACTCTTTGCGCTGCTCGCCGGTCAACATCTCAAACAGCAGGCCCCTGGCCTGCTCGGCGGTCAACGGCGGATAATTGAGTTGCGCCATCTCGCCATGCAGGCGCAGCAGAGGTGGGGCTCCGGAAGAAATATGCAGGTCGCTGGCACCCTGCTGCTTCATCAATTTGAACAAAGCATCGATTTTGGCCATGGTATTTTCTGTCCGTTGCCTGCGAATCCAGGGATAATAAAAACCAATAATTAGTCTCTACCAATTTCCCTTGCCTGTCAAGTCTTCCTCGGCCCGCGGCTTGTCTGCGGTAATCTTCTGTGGTATCTTCCCCACCTAACAGCACGATAAATCGATTTTTTCGGAGAAAGAAATATGAGTAAAGCACTAGGACTTCTATCCGGCGGTCTTGACAGCAGCCTGGCGGCCCTGGCTCTCAAGCGCCAGGGCATCGAAGTCACCTGCATCTCCTTCGTCACGCCGTTCTTCGGTTCGGGCCGCGCGCAAAAAGCCGCAGCCGCCATGGACATCCCCCTGATCGTGCAAAACATCAGCGCGGAGCACCTCGAGATGGTCAAAAACCCGCGCTATGGCTACGGTAAGAACCTCAACCCCTGCATCGACTGCCACGCCATGATGTTTCGTCTGGCGGGGCGGATCATGGAAGAGCAAGGGTTTGATTTTCTCTTCTCAGGCGAAGTCCTGGGGCAACGTCCCATGAGCCAGAACATCAACGCACTTAAATCGGTGGCCAACTATTCGGGATTCCCCCAGCGCATCTTGCGCCCCCTGTCCGCAAAGCTGCTGCCCATCACGCCCATGGAGGAGCAGGGACTGGTCGTGCGCGAGCAACTTCTTGACATTCAGGGCCGTTCGCGCCGCCGCCAGCAGGAATTTGCCCAGGAATGGGGCCTCAAAGAATACCCGTCTTCCGGCGGTGGCTGCCTGCTCACGGAAAAATCCTTTACCGGGCGCCTGCACGACCTTTTTGAGCATCAGCCCGACTGCACCCCCGCCGATGTCGAACTGCTCAAGGTCGGCCGGCAGTTTCGCCTCTCCCCTCGCGCAAAACTCACCCTCGGGCGCAATGAAGACGACAATACCGCGATCCGTGAGCGGCTGCGCGAGGGGTCGCTGCTGGTGCGCGCTTGCGGCATTTCCGGACCCTTGGGACTGATCACCGGACAGCCCGATGAAGGCGACTTGAAAGCCGCCGGCGCTCTGGTCGCGAGCTACGGCAAGGGCAAGGATTTCGAACAGGTGACCGTCGCCATATCCGAGGATGCCCAGGGCGAGGATGCGACGCTGCTCAGCGTCACCCCCATGAACCGCAAGGCCGCCGAGGATCTTCAGGTGAAATAATCAATTGCCGCCGCCCCGCGCGCCGGCCTCGGCTTTTTCATCGCTGATGGCAGGCCAGGCATCCCTGTTCCTGCTGAATATGCAGCTGGACTTGAGAAAGGCGCGTTTGCGGGGCGATTTTCCCGGTGCTTTCATCTATCCTGATATTTGCATAGCCTGGTTGCGTCGGAGAAATTCTGGGGGCGTTCTCAAGCCATTGACGAGGCAAAAGAGCTGTCACCGCTTTATCCAGGGCGGAGCCGACGGGCCTGCCGATCCAGGAATCCAAATGTCCCGTTACAGCCTTTTTGAGTTGCCGTTCCTGCTCCTCCGCCTGGGCCACACGCAGTTCCATGGACGCCCAGGAACTGCAGCCGGCCCCCGTTGCGGACACCAACACCCAGAAAATCAAGCGACACAGGATAGGCATCTTTTGCTCGATTTCTATCGGGCCGTGACCCTCAGCCTGAGGTCTCAAGAAATCTCAGCGCCCGATTCTTCAAAGCATAATAAATAATGCCGCTTGAGCAAGAGGACCCATCAAATTAATGAAGTCTTTAATCCTTTGACCGCCTAGACGTTTCAGGGGGGGGCAGAAAATAGATTTGATCTAATCTTGAGGGAGGTTATCTGCTAAACTGTAAGTCAACAGATGGTTCGCGAAACGGCTTCCGGCAAACAAATTGATGGTAAATCCTGGGGGTATTTATGTTCACTGTCCACCGCAAGAGCGATAATCGCCTAGATATCCAATTTGGCGGCAAACTTGATCGTGATGCGATGAAGGTAGCCCTTGACGATCTTGTCGCCAAGGGTGAAGGTATTGAGCATGGACGCATGCTCTATCGAATAGGGGATTTCGATATGCCCACTCTGGGTGCCATCGGGGTTGAACTTTCGCGTCTGCCTCAATTGTTCCGGTTTATTCGCAAATTCGACCGTGCCGCAGTCGTGGCCGGCAAGCAGTGGGTCAGAAAAATAAGCGAGATGGAGGGCGCATTGATTCCGGGGCTGACCATCAAGGCTTTCTCCTCCGATGAAGAGGCACAGGCTGAAGCTTGGCTTGAAGAATAAAAGGGCAACATTTATTTCTCTCCTGAAGCATCTCAAATCAGCGCAGAGGTCCTGGCGGCTCGGCTATCCACTCCTGCAGCAAATGAAAGCACTCTTTGGCTATGAGAGGGCGGGCGAAGTAATAGCCTTGCATCTCGCGGCATCCCAGCGCCACAAGCATGTCAAACTGGTCGCGGTTTTCGACCCCTTCAGCGATCACGTCGAACTTAAAACTGGCGGCCATGGCAAGGATGGCCTTGACGATCTCCACATGGTTGGAATCGGCCAGGAGGTCACGTACAAACTCCTGTGCGATCTTAATGCGGTCAATGGGAAAATATTTCAAATAACTCAGCGACGAGTACCCGGTACCGAAATCATCCAAAGACAGGCGGATACCCAAAGTTTTGAACTCATCGAGGCTGTCCTTGACGGCACGACCTTTTTCCATCAACACACTTTCGGTCAACTCCAACTCCAAGCTGCTGGCGGCAAGACCCGTTTCTGCGAGAATGTCGCGTACCGTGGCAACCAGGCCAGCCTGGCGAAACTGAACCGGAGAGAGGTTGACCCCCAGGCGCAAATCGTTCAATCCAGCCTTCTGCCAGGCGCGTATCTGGCTACAGGCCTCACGCAGCACCCATTCGCCCAAAGGTAGAATCAGCCCCGTCTCTTCCGCCAAAGGAATAAAGCGTGCCGGGGAAACTACACCCAGCTGGGGATGGTGCCAACGAACCAGAGCTTCAACCCCACAGACGCGCCTGGTGGTCAGATCGAGCTGAGGCTGATAGACCACAAACAGCTCATCCTCGCGCAGCGCACGGCGCAAATCTACTTCCATGCGCAGCCGCTCAAAGGCCTCACTGTTCATCTGGCTGGAAAAAAACTTGTAGTTGTTGCGGCCCGCGTTTTTCGCTTCGTGCATAGCCAGTTCCGCAGTACGCAAAAGATCCTGCGCTTTGTCGCCGTCATGGGGAAACAGGCTGATGCCGATGCTTGCGTCCAGGTGAAATTCCTGCCCCCCCACCCGAACGGGAGGGACAAGGGCCTCCTGTAGATGGCGCACGACACTGAGCACATCATTTTCGCTGTGGATGGAGTTCAACAGCACAACAAAATCATCGCCGCCGATTCGCGACAAGGTATCGCTCGCGCGCACGCACTGGCGCAGACGCTGTGCGATAGCCTGCAACATGCTGTCCCCGACACTGTAACCCAAGGAATCGTTGATTTTCTTGAAATGATCAAGGTCAAGAAACAACACCGCCAGCATCCGCTCATCGCGCCCGGCCAAGCTGATGGCCTGGTGGAGACGGTCCAGCAGCAACGTACGGTTGGGCAAGTCAGTGAGTTGATCAAAACAGGCCAAGCGCTCGATCTCGCGCTCGGCTTTTTTGCGCGCCGTCACATCGCGGCACACATGCACCAGATACTTGAGGTTGCCGCCTTCATCCTTAATGGGCGTGGTGGAAACTTCCAGCCACCTCTGACCATCGGGCAACGACAGCTGATGCTCCATGAGAGTTGCACGGCCGGTGACAATTGCTTCATTTAAGGGACAGGGGTTCTGCCAGGCACGTGCCTGATCTCTCTCGCCGGGAAACACAATATCGTGACAAAAGCCTCCCAGGACCTGGTTGGCGGAAACCCCGAACTGCCTCAAAAACACTTTGTTTGCACTGATGATCTTGCGTGTCGCCCCATCGATGATGGCCACTGCGTCACTCATCTCATCGAGAATCGTCTTCCAAAATTCACCGCTTTCCTGAAGTTGGCGTTGAGAAGTCTTCAAGTCGGAAACATCGACCAGGGTCGTGACAACGCCCGCAACGGTGCCATCGAGCTGATACAGAGGCGCCTTGAAAACCAACGCCTCTTTTTCACAGCCCTGGAACGAGGTAATCCTGGCGCCGTATGAACAGGGCTTGCCACTGTCGAAAACCTTGCGGTCATTCTCCAGGCAGAGATCGGCCAAGGACCGACCAAAGATATCCAGGGGGGACTTGCCGAGCAATTCCTGGCGTGACATGCCCGCCCACTTTTCCATTTCTTGATTGCAGCCAAGATAGCTGCCGTCACGCGCCTTGAGCACAACGGGGTTGGGCATAGCATCGAGGATGGATTGAAGAAATCCCAGCTCCGGACACTGCATTCGCTGTAAACAAAGCGGCCCAGACGCCGAAAAAACCTGTTCCAAAAATTGATTATCCATCAAATCCTCTCAGCTTGACCCTTGGTCCGTATGTTAAATTTTACAAATTATCTCAAGGTTCACATTTAACAGTCAAGCTATTTTGGCCCCGATCGATGATTCCCCACTCTTTAAGTAAAGTTTTTCCTGCAAAATTTTAGTTGACACCAATCTTTCTGCTTGCCATATTATTGGCTCACCTTAATCATCTGCATCCGCTCCGATTCCCTGCTTGCCACAAAAAAAGCATCCTGCGAAGCGACATTAAAAATACGAATAATTCCCTCATTACACAGGAGTCGGCGATGAAATTCAGTGACTTAAAAATTGGCGTGCGATTGAGCCTTCTGGTCGGAATTCTGATCTTGCTTCTGGCGACCATCGGTCTGCAAGGTCTCGCCGGAATCAGTTCCTCAAACGACGCTTTGGAAACCGTCTATCAGGACCGCGTCGTGCCCTTGCAACAGCTTAAAATCGTCAGCGACATGTATGCGGTCAATATCGTTGATACCGCGCACAAGGTGCGTAATAACGAATTGAGCTGGCAGCAAGGATTAGACAATCTGGCCGCAGCCGGCCAGCAGATCCGAGTCAATTGGCAGACCTACCTCGGCACCGAATTGGTGCCGCAGGAGAAAACTCTTGTCACGCGTGCCGGACCCCTCATGGCCGATGCCGATCAGGCCGTGTCCAGATTGAGAAAGATTTTCGAGCAACGCGATGAGGCCGCTCTGGTCCTTTTCATCAGGACGGAACTCTATGCCAAGATCGATCCAATCAGCGATACCGTCGCCGACTTAATCGACGTTCAGCTTGAGGTGGCGCAAGCCGAAGTTGCAACGGCAGTGGGTAACTATAAGTTCATTCAGAAGATGGTCGTCGGCAGTCTCGGCGGCGGCATTTTACTGGCGATTCTGTTGTCGTTCCTGATTATTCGCGGCATTACCCGCCCGACCGCCCAGGCGGTGCACATGATCGAAGAACTCGGGCGCGGCAATCTGGAGCCGCGCCTGCGGATGAGCCGCAAGGACGAAATCGGCCGCTTGGCCCTGGCCCTTGATGCCTTTGCCGACAACATGCGCGATGAGGTGGTGGCGGCCTTTAAAGCACTGGCCACCGGGGACTTCACCTTTAGCGCTAAGGGCGTGATTCGCGAACCACTGCATGAGGCCAACACCGCGCTCAACGAGGTTCTGGCGCGTGTGCAAGGGGCCGGTGGCCAGATCGCCTCCGCCGCGGGAGAGGTTTCCGATGCGAGCCAATCCCTGAGTCAGGGCGCAACGGAGCAGGCCAGTTCGCTGGAGGAGATTGCTGCCTCGATGAATCAGATTGCCGCGCAAGTCAGGGCCAGCGCGGAAAACGCAACCCAGGCGGATCGTAATTCCTGTGAGGCCAAAAAGTCTGCCGAGCACGGTCAAGCACAGATGCAGGCAATGGTGAGTGCCATGAAGGAAATCAATACGGCCAGCACTTCGGTCTCGCACATCATCAAGACCATAGAAGAAATTGCCTTCCAAACCAACCTGCTTGCCCTCAATGCCGCCGTGGAAGCAGCGCGCGCCGGCCAGCATGGCAAGGGCTTTGCGGTCGTGGCTGAAGAAGTGCGAAACCTTGCGGCGCGCAGTGCCAAGGCGGCGGGTGAAACCGCTACTCTCATTGAACAGGCGGGTCAGAAAACACAGGTTGGCGTGGCAATTGCCGGAAAGACAGAAAACGCGCTGGAGCAGATTGTTTCTGCGATTAATAAGACCTCGGATCTGGTCAGTGAAATCGCCGCAGCCACCGCCGAACAGAGTGAAGGCGTCGCCCAGATCAATCAGGGGCTCACCCAGATCGATCAGGTCACCCAGCAAAATACCGCCAGCGCTGAGCAAAGCGCTGCAGCCGCGGAAGAACTCTCCGGCCAGGCCGCAGAGTTGCGGCAGATGCTGCAAGGTTTTACCTTGAGGCAAGGCGCCGGCGCCTCCGAGAACCTGCGCGCGATAACACACGGATGAAGGAGCCCCGTATGACGCAAGAGCCCGCGGCCCTGGACCCGCCACTCTCCAGCGAGCAGGAAGACACCCAGCAGGGCAAATATCTGAGCTTTCATCTTGCCGGCGAGGAATACGGAATCGAGATCCGCTACGTCACCGAAATCGTCAACCTGCAGAAAATCACCAAGGTCGTGGATATGCCCGATTTTATCCGCGGCGTGATCAACCTGCGCAACAAACTCGTACCGGTGATGGATGTGCGCATGCGCTTTCTCATGTCACCGCGTGATTTTGATGATCGCACCTGCATCATCGTGGTTCATGTCAACGAGGCCTCCATGGGCCTGCTGGTCGATGAGGTGAGCGAAGTCGCCGATATCGCCGAGGATCAGATTGAGCCGCCGCCGCGCACAAGCGCAACGGCGTGCAGCCGCTACATTCAGGGAATGGCGAAGACGGGTCAGGAGGTCAAAATCTTACTCAATGTCCCCCATCTGCTCTATGACGAACCTGCGGAGCCCTGCGGTCAGGAAGAAGTAATTGTTATGCCGTGATCCCTCGGATCTGCGCCTAAGAGACGTCAACCTCCTCTTCCAGCTGCCTGGTGTCTTATTCCTGGGTCAAGCCCCGCAATTTTGGCTATGCCGCCAAAACAGGTCTCGATTCGGCTGACGCTGATGGGGAAACATCACCGCCACACGTTGGCCCGTTGCTCGAATCTTAAAAAAGATTGGATTATCCAAGTGACCGAACAGGCATCGCAACGACTTCTGAAAAATTTCTTCAATCGCAGCCTGGGGATTGTGATGATTCTGGCCCTGGCTCTGCTCGTGGCCTTGCCGGCTCTGATTTACCACCATCATCTGCGCGCATATCAGCAAGAATCTCTTCACCTGCTTGAGACATTCATTGCCAAGGAACTCGACTTCCCCTTGGGCGAGCTCCACGAGCCTTCTCCAAGAGCGCAACGCGCGCTGGGAAATATTGAAAATTTTCTTGCCTATGCCGATTTCGTCGAATTCAAGATATGGGCACATGACGGTAGGGTGCTTTATGCCTTTCGCCAGCGCGAGCAAGTCGGCCTGCAATTTGACAATGCGCGTTTGCAGACAATGCTTCAAACGCGCATGCCGCACACAGAAATCGAGGACACGCGTGACCATGAAAATCTGGACCTGAAAAAATTCGGCAAACTTGTCGAACTCTATGCACCTATTGTGCACGGCGACAAGGTGGTGGGCGCTGCCGAAGTTTATCGTGTCACGCCGCCTTTTCGCTTTCTCGGCAGCCATATTTTCCTTGTCGTCTCTTTGTCTTTTCTCACGCTTATCATGCTTCACCTGCTTTTGTTCGGACGTTTTCGCCGCGCCGTACAGACCGTGGTCGCCAACGAAGAAAAGCTTGGCCAGGCCTATCAATCCCTTGGCATGTCCTATGTGGCAACCATCCGCAGCCTGGCCAGAGCACTTGAAGTGCGCGACATGGAAACCGAGGGGCATTCGGAGCGCGTGGTGGCTCTGGCTGTTCACATCGGGCGCTCTCTTGAATTGCCCGAAACGGAAATCCATAAACTGGTCATTGGTGCGTTTCTGCATGACCTTGGCAAAATCGGCATCCCCGACGATGTTCTGCTGCGTCCCGGCGAACTCTCAGCCGACCAGCGTACCATCATTGAAACCCATGTTTGCAAAGGGCTGGAGATCATTCGTGATGTTGCTTTCTTGCAGCCCGCCGCCGAAGTCATCCAATTTCATCATGAACGATGGGATGGCTCGGGCTATCCGCACGGTCTGAGCCAGACCAGCATTCCGGTTGCCGCACGGGTCTTTGCCGTGGTCGATGTCTTTGACGCCCTGCTCAGCGAGCGCCCTTATAAGCAGGCATTTTCCTTTTGCCAGGCGCGCGAGCATCTTGCCCAAGCCTCGGGAAAACTTTTTGACCCGCAGATTCTTGAGGCATTTTTCCAGGTCAAAGAAGAGGACTTTCATTTTCTGCTCAAGCAGATCAACCAAAATGGCATCGAAGATCTCGTCAACGCCGCAGTCGATGACCTGCTTTACCGCGGGTTTGGCCATCAGTCAGCCTGATGCGAGACGGCGACCGCCGTTGCATTTTTTTGACATCAATGAACATGGCCCCCGTCACCGAAGGTGAAAGGGGCCATGTTGTTCATCTCAGATTAATTCTATTCGGACTCAGAGTACGCGCTTTATCTCTTCATACTCGCCACTGGTGTCTAGAGTGATCGTCACCTCGGCGTTTGAGCGATTGCGCCAGAACCATCCATGTGTGCCGTCGAAGGCAGCTTGCAACTCGCCGGACTGGCCCATCTGATTTCTTCCTTTATCGTAGCCATGGTAAAAGCCCCTCGGAGCGCCGACCGGGTCGCCGTGGGTATCGAAGTTGACCGGTCCCCCTGCAGAAGTCCATTCGAAAAGGACCCTGGCGTCTTTGCGCATGGACAGCTTGATCTCTGCTGCCTCCCCTGGTTTGAGCGTGACCGTCATGGTGTGCGCTTGCCCGACCGGCGCGCTCTCGACAGGTGCCGTCGGTTGCTCGACCGTCACTGGCGGTGTTGGGGTGGTGGGAGCCGGCTCGCTTGCTGAAACTCCCGCCTCAGCAGCAAGCGAGACTTTGATTTCACCCATATGCGTCAGGCCGAGGGCGTGGCCGACCCCGGTCGGATCGATGCCGTACTCCGCCGGAAGGATGGTGGTAACGAGCAAGACCGCCGCAATGAGGGCGGCAACAACAGTGGAACGCACCAGTCTGCCTGTCGTGGGCAGTTCAGCTCGGGTGGGAAGATCGGTATTGTACATGAGTAAATCTCCTTGTTTCAGGATACGAAAAAGCCGGTGAGCTGATAGCCGACCAGGACAAAGCCCGCGCACATCAGAGCCACATTCGTTGTGTATGCGTATTTGAGAAAAGCCGGGGTTCGCCTCCAAAATCCCATAGCGATGAGAATGGCGCCAAGAGCCAGCAGTTGCCCGATTTCGACACCAACGTTGAAGGCGAGCAGATTCGGCAAAAGACCCTCGCGGGCGATCTCATATTCCTGGATTTTAGCCGCCAGGCCGAAGCCGTGGAAAAGCCCGAAGACGAGGGTGGCGATCTTGGTGTTGGGCTGGATGCCGAACCAGCGCTGGTAGGCGCCGAGATTGTCGAGGGCCTTGTAGACCACCGACAGGCCGATAATGGCGTCGATCAGGTAGGCGTTGACGTTCACCCCGGCATAGACTCCGTACAGCATGGTGAGGGAATGGCCAATCGCAAAAAGGCTGACGTAGATGGCGATGTCCTTCAGGCGATACAGGAAAAAGATCACCCCCGCCAAAAAGAGCAGATGGTCGTAGCCTGTGACCATGTGTTTGGCGCCGAGATAGGTGAAGGGGAGCAGGTGTGTGCCGGAAATCTCCTGAATATAGCCCTTGTCGCCGTCGGCCACGCCATGGGCATGCGCGACGGCGCTGAAGAGCAGAGAGAGAAGAATGCAAAGAAAAGCGCTCAGGAGGGCTCTGTAGTGGAATGATGGTTGTTCAGACTGCGCGCGGGCAGTGAGCGACAAAATCATGGTTACTCCGTTACGATTTGGATTCGGTCGTGGCAGTGAGCCATTCCGAACCGCACCAGGTCAGGTCAAAAAATCATCACTCGGCGATCAATTGCGAAAGGACACAGGCTTGCAACCGGGATCGAGCCGACGGATGAGGTTGTGTGAAAAGCAGGGTCAGGCGTTATTTTGCGGGGGGATGAAGCGTTCGAGATAAACTTCGGGGATATAAACGACGATGTCGAAAAAACGGCGCTGGGAAGAAAAAACAAAGGGTGAAACGATTAGCGGCTGTCCAATCCTGAAATCGTGACTGTGATGTCCGTGAACGCCGCAGCATTCGGAGTCGCTGTGCGAGTGATGGCTGTGGCCGTGATGGTGCAATGAAGAGTGAGATTCGCAACGAGAGGCAAAATCGAAATCAATGCGGGCGGCCCCCGAAATCATCTCCTCAGCCGCATGGCTGCCGAAAAGAAAGCCGTTGGCAGAAAAGAGGAAGGTCAGCAACACAATGCCGGAGATGATCGAGCTATGAAGGGGGGTTCTGATCAACAGCCCGGACTCCCAGTGAATTTCGCACACTTTATCCAACAATGTGAACGGTCGTCAAGCGATTCTCCGGCCCCTCAACATGCCGCCGAGAAGAATGCCCATTGTCCAAAAAACCGGTTCCGCTACAGCTCATAGCGTCGGATACGGGGGGAATTGGTTACTGTCCTGCGACATCAGTCGCACCAGCTTCGTATGCATGAATAGTTTCTCCTTGCCGGCGGACTTTTCTTCCAGTACGCCAATATCCACCAGATGTTTCAGGTAAACCGAGGCCGTTTGCCGTTTGGCGATATCCCGCTCCGCCAGCGAGCTGATGCGGCAATAGGGTTGTTCGAAGAGCATTTGCATCAACTCGTGGCTGTATATCTTGGGGAGCTGCTCTTTGACGTAGTGCGAGGTTTGCTCCATCAACCCCCGCACGGCAGCAATTTTCAGACAGGTCCAGCGCGATACCTGCTCGACTCCTTCGAGCATGAACAGGATCCACTCCTGCCACTGATCCTCCCGTGTCACCTGGGTCAACAAACGGTAGTACGCCGATTTGTTCTGCACGATATAGCGGCTCAGATAGAGTATCGGCAGGGGCAACAGCCCCTGTTCGATCAGATACAAGACATTGAGGATACGCCCGGTGCGGCCATTGCCATCGTAAAAGGGATGAATGGCCTCAAACTGGTAGTGGCTGATGGCCATCTTGATCAGCGGGTCCAGATCGTCTTCGGCGTGGACAAAGCGCTCCCAGTTGCTCAGCAGATCGCGGACGACAATTTCGCCTTCAGGCGGCGTGTAGATCACCTCGCCCGTAGCCTGATTGCCAATGACGGTTCCCGGTAACCGGCGCAGCTCCATGGCCTGATTCTTCAGGGTGCTACAGACCTCGATGGCGGTTGCGGTGGACAGGGGCCGGTCCCGCAGTTGCCTGAACCCCTGGTACAGGGCGGTACGGTAACGCAGCGCCTCCCGGGTGGCCGCATCGGCCTCGCTCTCCCGCTGGGCGTGGCGGAACAGCTTGTCGGTGGTAGTCAGGATATTCTCGATTTCCGAGCTGTCCTTGGCTTCCAGCATCGGCAGCAGGTTGATCAACAGGCCCTGATCCGGCAGCAATTCCCCCGCCTGCTTAAGCTCGGCAAGTGCGGCGCGAGCCGCGATACAGGCTTTAAGAATCGTTCGGGTTTCGACCGCTTCCACCGGGGGTGGCAGGGGCGGAAGGGCGTTGTAGGGTTGATCCGGTTGCCATTTCATCTTTGCAAATCCGCCTTTTATCGACACATAGTGGGTGATAGGCCCAAGATATGTCGAGGATATCGACATGTCAACCATTCAATGTCGAAACAATTTAATTCTATCGACACAAGAGGGGCCTGCGCCCGGTTGATGTCGACGGCATCGACATGAGCAGGCGGGCGCGTCGAGAAAAACCAATTCAAATCGCCCTATGAAATCCGTCATGTGGTGTAGGCTTAACTTGTGTCCAAGAAACCGGTTCCGCTACAGTTTTATGGGGGAGAGTTTTGGGGGACAAAAACGGAGATAGCGACAAAAGGCCGATTTCCTTAAGGAAATCGGCCTTTGATTGTTTGGCTCCCCGGGCCGGACTCGAACCAGCGACAAGGCGGTTAACAGCCGCCTGCTCTACCAACTGAGCTACCGGGGAATGGGTTTGTCTCGAGCCTTGGCTTGAAACGAGTTGCTTTATACACTTTTCACTTGCGACAAGTCAAGGGAAAATCCCGATCTTTTACCGCCGCTCAGCGCCGACCTTTCTGCAGATCGAGCAGAATCAGTTTAGCCACGGACTTGAGTGTTTCAAATACACCTTCGCCGGTCAGGGCGCAAGCCTCAAAATCAGGAATCCCATCGGGATTGAGAAGGTTGCGCAGTTCTTCCAAAGAGCTGACATTGGCCAGATCGCGCTTATTGTACTGCATGACAAAAGGCAATTTTTCCAGCATCAGCCCTTGCTCTTCAAGGTTGTAGCGCAGATTTTCGAGGCTTTCGATATTGGCGTCGAGACGCTCTTCCTGGGAGTCAGCCACAAAAACCACCCCGTCGACTCCTTTGAGAATGAGCTTGCGCGAGGCGTCGTAAAACACCTGTCCAGGGACTGTGTAGAGGTGAAAGCGCACCTTGAAGCCGCGAATCTCCCCGAGCGCCAGGGGCAGAAAGTCAAAGAACAGGGTACGCTCGGTTTCGGTAGCCAGGCTGATCATCTTGCCTTTGGCCTCCGGGGCGGTTTTCTGGTAGATGTGTTGCAGGTTGGCGGTTTTCCCGCATAAACCGGGCCCGTAATAGACGATTTTGCAATTGATTTCGCGCGAGGCGTAGTTGATGAAGGACATGCGGCACGCCTCCTAGCGAAAGAGATTGTCGATGTCGTCATCGGTGATCTCGGCAAAGGGACTGCCAAGACCGCCGCGCTTTTCGGCTTCAGCGGTTTTTTGCGCAAGATCGGCAAAAATCTGATCAAGGTCGCGACTGGCGCGCTTGACACGCAGACGCACCAATCCCAGAGAGCTGCGCTGATCGAAGATCACCACCAGAATGACGCGACCCCCGACGATGGAAATGTGCAGATTGTCCTTTTCCCCTTCGTGGAAGAGGATGGAGAATTCCTTTTCGCCGATGAGCTTAGCGAGTCCGCCGGTGGCAGCTATGTTGCCGGCGGTCAAGGAGGCAAGACTGGTCGTATCGAGTTGCGCGGTCTCGCCGACAGACGAAATGAGCTGACCATTTTTGTCAACCAGGAAGATGACCTTGGAATTGGAGTCATGCCGCAACTTCTCGATGACGGCATTGATGTTCTCAAGCTCCTCATCGTACATGACAAAGGGAGACTGGGGTCCGAACATGTTCGCCTTGCTCCTTACTGGGGTTGGCATGCCAGGCTGTTATAGCATCGCAAAGATCTGATATCAAGAATCCCTGAGTTTCCAAAAGGAGCTGCAATTAATAGGCCGCAAAACAGCAAACCCCCGGTTCCCACCGGGGGTTTGCTGTTTGAGCTGAACTATCCTGTCATAAAGCGCTTACTTTGCGCCCCAATCGGTCTGCATTTCGGCCAGCTTCTTGTAAAGCTCAAAACGGCTGGCGGTGAAGCGATTGGCCTTCTCCATGAGCATGGCCGAGGCTTCGGGGTTGGACTTTTTGAGGACGCGGTATCGGTTTTCCACCGAGGCATAATCCTCAAAGGAGATCGTGGAATCCTTGCTGTCGAGCTGCAAGGGATTCTTGTCTTCCGCGGCGCGGCGGGGGTCGAAGCGGAACAGCGGCCAATGGCCGGAGTTAACGGCCTTTTTACAGTTCTCGATACCGCTGTCCATGGCGATACCGTGGGCAATACAGTGGCTGTAGGCCAAGATGATCGACGGACCATCGTAGGCATCGGCTTCAATGAAAGCCTTGACGCACTGGGCCGGGTTGGCCAACGAAACCTTGGCGACATAGATATTGCCGTAGGTCATGGAGATCAGTCCCAGGTCCTTCTTGGGCATGCGCTTGCCGCCGGCGGCAAACTGGGCGACAGCACCCAAGGGTGTCGCCTTGGAGGCCTGACCGCCAGTATTAGAGTAAACCTCGGTGTCAAGCACCAGGACATTAACATTCTCCCCCGAGGCGAGCACATGGTCGAGGCCGCCGTAGCCGATGTCGTAGGCCCAGCCGTCACCGCCGACGATCCACACCGACTTTTTCACCAGGTAGTCGGCTACCGACAGCAGATTTTGCGCATCGGCATCGTTGCACTGGGAAAGAAGGGTTTTAAGCTGATCAACGCGCGCGCGCTGCTCCTCGATGGCCTCCTGGGTCGACTGGTCGGCATCCTTAATCGCGGCAAACAGCGCATCCTGACCTTTGCAGGCGCTGCAATCGCAGCTGGCGATGCGGTCCAGCAACTCCAGTGCATAGGTGTTGAATTTGTCGACGGCTAGGCGCATGCCATAGCCGAATTCGGCATTGTCCTCGAACAGCGAGTTGCTCCAAGTCGGGCCACGGCCATCGGCGCGCTTGGTGAAGGGCGTGGTGGGCAAGTTGCCGCAGTAGATTGAGGTACAACCGGTTGCATTGGCGATCATCATGCGGTCGCCGAACAACTGGCTGGCCAGCTTGATGAAGGGTGTTTCGCCGCAGCCGGCGCAGGCCCCGGAGAACTCGAAGAGTGGCCGGAGCAACTGGGTACCCTTGAGGGTGGCGCGGTTGACGAGCGCCGCATCGGTTTCGGGAAGACTCAGGAAAAAGTCCCAGTTCTTCGCTTCCTCGGCGCGCAGAGGCGCCTGGAATTTCATGTTGATGGCCTTGTGCTTGGGATCTTCTTTGCTCTTGGCCGGGCAATTGTAGACGCAGGCGCCGCAGCCGGTGCAGTCTTCGGGTGCCACCTGCAGGGTGAACTTCTTGCCCTCCAGGCCCTTGCCGCGCGCTTCGGTTGACTTGAAGGTCGCAGGGGCGCCGTCCAGCTTGTCGCCTTCGTAGATTTTCATGCGGATAGTGGCATGGGGACAGACAAAGGAGCAGATCCCGCACTGAATGCACAGCTCCTCGTCCCACACGGGAATGTTGACGGCGATGTTGCGCTTTTCCCACTTGGCGGTGTCGGTGGGGAAGGTGCCGTCAGCGGGCATTGCGGAGATGGGCAGCTGATCGCCCTTGCCGTCGATAATGGGTCCGATGGTATTGCGCACGAAATCAGGCGCTTCGGCGCCCAAGCCGCTCTTCATGCCGATAGAGCTGGTGGCCTGGGCGGGCACCGCCACTTCCTCGATGTTGTTGGCGCCGGCATCCACCGCCAGGAAGTTCATGTTGACGACCTTCTCGCCGGCCTTGCCGTAACTGGCGACGATGGCCTCCTTGATCTGCTCTTCGGCTTGCGCAAAGGGGATGATGTTGGAGATTTTGAAGAAGGCGGTCTGCATGATGACGTTGATGCGCGCGCCCAGCCCGATCTTCTCGCCCAGATGCACGGCATCGATCACGTAGAACTTGAGCTTCTTGTCGATGATGCGCTTCTGCACCTCAAGGGGCAGGTTTTCCCACACCTCATCCTTGTTGAAGGGGCTGTTGAGCAGGAAGGTCGCGCCCTGCTTGGCGTTCTTGAGCATGTCGAACTTCTCAAGGAAGGCAAAGTTGTGGCAGGCGACGAAATCGGCGGTCTGCACCAGATAGGGCGCGCGGATTTCCTTCATGCCGAAACGCAGGTGCGAGGTGGTCATGCTGCCGGCCTTCTTGGAATCGTAGACAAAATAGGCCTGCACGTTGTTGTCGGTGGTCTCGCCGATGATCTTGATGGAGTTCTTGTTGGCGCCCACGGTGCCGTCGGAACCCAGGCCGAAGAACATGGCCTGATAGATGCCTTCGTGGGAAACCTTGAAGTCGGGATCGTAATCAAGACTTGCGTTGGTGACATCGTCCTTGATGCCGACGATGAAATGGTTCTTGGGCTTGGCGCCGGCCAGATTGTCGAAGATCGCTTTAGCCATGCCCGGGGAGAATTCGTAGGAGCCCAGGCCGTAGCGGCCACCGACGATGACCGGATAGCCCTTGAACTGGACTTTCTGATCGGCCATGGCTTCGCCGATGGCGGTGCGCACCAGTTGATAGAGAGGCTCTCCCAGGGAGCCGGGCTCTTTCGTGCGGTCCATGACGGCGATGGATTTGACCGTCTTGGGCAGGCAATCCACCAGGCCATCGACCGGGAAAGGGTTGAACATGCGAATTTTGAGCACGCCGACCTTCTCGCCCTTGGAAACCAGGTATTCCACCAATTCGTGAACCGTGTCGGCACCTGAGCCCATGACCACCACGACGCGCTCGGCGTCGGGAGCGCCCACGTAGTCAACCAGCTTGTACTGGCGACCGGTGATGCCGGCGAACTTGTCCATCTGCGTCTGCAGGATACCGGGGAAAGCATCATAATACTTGTTGACGGTCTCGCGGCCCTGGAAATAAACGTCCGGGTTCTGGGCGGTGCCGCGCAGCACAGGATGATCGGGCGACAGCGCGCGGGCGCGGTGGGCGCGCACCAACTCGTCATCGATCATCTGCTTCATGTCGTCGTTGGAGAGTTCATGCACCTTCTGCACTTCGTGGGAGGTGCGAAAGCCGTCAAAGTAGTGCAGAACCGGAATACGCGACTCCAGCGTAACAGCCTGGGAGATACAGGCGAAGTCCATGACTTCCTGCACGTTGTTGGAGGCGAGCATGCCCCAGCCGGTCTGGCGGCAGGCCATGACGTCGGAATGATCGCCGAAGATCGACAGGCCCTGGGCGGCAATGGCGCGCGCCGAGACATGAAAGACCGTGGGGGTAAGCTCACCGGCGATCTTGTACATGTTGGGGATCATCAGCAGCAAGCCCTGGGAGGCGGTAAAGGTGGTGGTCAGCGCGCCACCTTGCAAAGCGCCGTGCACCGCGCCGGCGGCGCCGCCTTCGGATTGCAGCTCGACAACCTTGGGCACCGTACCCCAGATGTTTTTCTGGCCCACCGCACTCTTGGCATCGCAGATTTCACCCATGACCGACGAAGGGGTAATGGGATAGATCGCACACACCTCGTTGGTGGCGTGCGCCACATGCGCAGCCGCGGTGTTTCCGTCAATAGTCACCATCTTTTTGGACATTGAAGCTCCTCCTTTAGGTTGGATCACTGGCTGAATCGGTCGCACCGCGAATCCCTGCGGCCGAAAGGGAAAGAAAACAGCTGGAGCATTTAAAAAGCATGCCGGCAATTCGCACCGACACGAAAAAAAAGAGTATACGAAAAAGGGTGAAAAAAACAACCGCTGCCGGGGATCTTACAGCTCACGCCTGCCCTCCACGGCACGATTGACCGTCGCCTCGTCGACAAATTCAAGGTCGCTGCCCATGGGAATACCATAAGCCAGACGCGTCACCCGGATGCCGCGCCCCTTGACCTGGTCGGCCAGATAAAGAGCCGTGGCTTCGCCCTCCACCGAAAAATTGGTGGCGACGACCACTTCCTCGACGCCCTCCAGGCGGGTCATCAACTCCGCCAGATGTAGATCTTCCGGACCCATGCCATCGAGGGGGGAAAGAGCACCGTGCAGGACATGATAGCGGCCACGAAAAGAGCGGCTGCGCTCAATAGCGATCAAATCCTGAGGCTGCTCGACCACGCACAACACACGATCATCCCGCGCGGGATCAACGCACAGGCGGCAGGGGTCTTGCTCAGTCAAGCTGAAGCAGCACGAACAAAAACGCACATTGCGCTTGATTTCAGCAATCGCCGCCGCCAGAGCCTCGACCTCGGCCGCGGGGCGACGCAGCAGGTGAAACACCAGTCGAGCAGCCGTTTTCTTCCCAATTCCGGGAAGTTTCGACAGCTCGGCGACCAATCGCGCAAAAGACGGTATGGAGTCTAGCATGCGTTCCGTTAAATTCCAAACTTTTTAAAATGGTGTTTTATTTTGTTTTAAGGGGATGAAAAAAATTTCTTCCCACTAAAACACAGTGGTCTGACCAAGCAAAAGTAATACCGTAAACGGAACTCATTGTAAACAGAATCCTGAAACCGGAAATCGCCACGCCCTGCCCGCCACAAAATGGGCCGACATCGGCCACTCCGGCCAATTTCAGTCGCCCAGTCGTGCCAAGAAACGGCTGCGGGGCCTCAGAACATCCCGGGGATGTTAAGGCCGCCGGTGATCTTGCCCATTTCTTCCTGCATCATTTCCTGGCTTTTCTTGAGAGCTTCGTTAGCCGCGGCCAGCACCAGATCCTGCAACATTTCGATGTCGTCGGGATCAACCACGTCCTTCTCGATTTTGAGCGCGACCAGTTGCTGCTTACCGTTGGCCACTGCTGTCACCATGCCGCCGCCGGAGCTGGCTTCGATGGTGCGCTCCGCAAGTTCTTCCTGCAAGCGCGCCATTTTCTGCTGCATCATTTGCGCTTGCTTCATAATGTTGCCCAAACCCTTAGCCATGATCAATCCTCCTGAGACGGCCGTCACCGCGGCCGATATGGTTGACAAAATCGTTCATCGTTCTTCTTTCACATCTGCTCCGGCATCGCTGCCCGATGCAGGCTCCAGGGGCCGGACCTGCTTCACCTCGCCGCCGAAAACCTCCAGCACCGCCTTGACCTTGGGGTGATCCATGGCCTGCTGGCGAACCTGCGCCCGATAGCCCTGCTCCTGTGCCCGACGCTCCTCAATCAGCGGCGCCGGCGCCGGGTGCGCACCGCCCTCAAGCACACTGACCCGCAGTTGCACCTTTTCACCGAAATAGTCCGTCGCCAACAGCTCGAGCTGCTCCAACTTATCGGGATCCTTGAGTTGGTCATAATAAAAGGAGCCTGCGGGGAAAGCGATCTCCAAGCGTGGCAACTGCGGCGGCAGCAGACTGCCGTGCTCGAGAATGCTGGCAAGCAGAGGTTTTTTCTTGCGGATTTTGTCCACCAACCCCGGCCAGCCCTTGGCAGCCGCCGTTGCGACGGGCGCAGGCCGCTCTGGCGCGGCAGCGGGCCGCGGACGGCTTTGCGCCGCCAGGGTTTGCCTGGGGGGTGGCGGCTCCTCAGGCGGTGGTTCGCCGGGCAAATCGGCAGGCGCCGCGGAAGATCCCCCACCGGATGAGGGCATCCGGCCCTCGCCCAAGCGTCGTTCAAGATCCTCCAGCTTACGGATAAGAGTCGCCACATCCCGCGCCGGCGGCAAATGCGCCAGGCGAATCAGGACCATTTCCAATGTCAGGCGGGGAAAGCTCGAGGCCGGCAATTCCGCTTCGGTCTTGAGCAGCAAGGTCAAGGTGCGCTGCAGCTCTTCGAGCCCGGTCTCGGCGGCCAGTTTCTGCAATTCGGCCAGTTCCTCGGCAGTCGCCTCAAGCAACCCTTCCGGATCTTCGGCCACTTTAAGCACGGTCAGGCTGCGAAAGATTTCCACCAATTCCCGACAGAACTGACGAAAAGAATGGCCGAGATGATCGACCCGCCGTACCGCTTCCAGCGCTCGACGACCGTCGTGGTGCAGAACCGCCTCCACCGTATCGAGCAGCAAGCGGCGATCGACCTGTCCGAACAACGCCTGGACTTCTTCGTCCCGCACCTGAGCGCCGCAGAAGGCGATGACCTGATCCAGGGCCGAGAGCGCATCGCGCATGCTGCCTTCGCCGCGGCGCGCCACCAGGGCCAAAGCGCGATCGGAGATCTCAATGTGCTCCTGAGTGACGATCCCGCGCAAATGTTCAACCACCTGGGCAAGAGCGATTTTGCGAAAATCGAAGCGCTGACAGCGCGACAAAATGGTGGCGGGGATTTTATGCGGCTCGGTGGTGGCGAAAATGAACTTGGCGTGAGGGGGCGGCTCTTCCAGGGTTTTCAACAAAGCATTGAAGGCATTGATGGAGAGCATATGCACTTCGTCGATGATGAAGATCTTATAGCGCGCCCGCGACGGCAGGTAACGAATACTCTCGCGCAATTCGCGCACATCGTCGACCCCGGTATTGGAGGCACCGTCAATTTCCAACACATCGACGCTGGTGCCGCTGGTGATTTCTTCACAGATGGGGCAGACGTTGCAGGGGAAGGAGCCCGGGCCGGTTTCGCAATTGAGGGATTTGGCAAAAATGCGTGCCGCCGAGGTTTTTCCGACTCCGCGCGCACCGGTAAACAAAAAGGCGTGATGCACCCGGTCGCCGGCGATGGCGTTGCCGAGGGTGCGGCTGACATGTTCCTGGCCCACCAGATCGGCGAAGCTCTGAGGCCGATACTTGCGAGCGAGTACCAGGTAGGACATGCGAGGTTGCGGCTCCGAGGAAAAGGCGGCGGCACCAGCCGACGCATAAAAGAATTGCCGGCACAAGTGACAGCCAGGCACCCCCGCGGCACACGAAGCAAGTCGTTACCGCTGCTCCCTTCCGGGCCTGACGGGGTTGGCGACCGTCCGTTGCGCAGGACCCGGCTGTCACTTCTATCGGCAATCCGGCCTCTGAGGCCTGTGACAAAAATCAAATCTGGCGGAGAGGGGGGGATTCGAACCCCCGGTACCTTGCGGTACACACGATTTCCAGTCGTGCACCTTCGGCCTCTCGGTCACCTCTCCGCAGGGGGGACAAGATACATGAGAGGCTTGCGAAAATCAAGGGAAAGGTTTAAACCGGCAGGCAGTTTCGCTCGGATGATCAGCCCCGCTTCAGCGCGTTCTTCAATCGACCGCATCTCGGACAGGGGGCGATACATTTTTGTATCGTTCGTTCATGCGATAGACAAAGGCCAGAATCTCTGCCACCGCCTGGTAAAGATCTTCGGGAATTTCTTCGCCCACCGGAACCTGGGCAAGGATTTCAATGAGATCGGGATCTTCAACTATCTGCACGCCGGCCTCGCGCGCCTTCTCAAGAATCCGCTCCGCCACCTCGCCGCGCCCGCTGGCCACGACCACGGGCGCCTTGCCGCCGGCGCCCTCGTATTGCAGGGCCGCGGCTTTTTTGAATCTATTATTCATCATCTCGGTCAGGCCGTCCTTTGTTCTTGATCCTTTGTCCTTTTCCGGTGTTTTGCCCTCAGACTCTTGCGTTGACAATGCGGGTTTCGGCCGGCATCAGACAGCGAATGAGGGCCGGGCCCGGGGCTTCGGCGTCATCGGCGAAGGTTACCGCACGCAAAAGCGACTCGCCCAGGGCCTGGGTCAATTCGTCCCGGCCGCCGGCGAGAAATTCGGCAACCTGCGCGTTCTGGCAGGAAAAACGCAGATACAAGCCGTCTTCCTGATGCAGGCAATGGACCTGCAAAGATCCCAACCCCTCAAGCTCCAGAAACAATGACAGAGAGCAAGCCTGCTTGGTCGGCCCGGCCTCTGTGTCGTCCTGGCCGCCGTGACGGCGGGCCAGCAGGTAGCCCTGCTCAAGAAAGCCGAGGGGCAAAGGAAGAAAATCAGCTCCGATTTCCGCCATCCGCGCCCGGCACATCTGCCAGAACTCCAGATGCTGGAGAGCATCGGCATTTTTCTCGCGCCCCTGTTGCAACCCGGCCAGCAGCTCTTTTTCAAGCCCGGCAGCCAGGCGCCGCATCAAGGTCTCGCCTTCGCCACCCACATGCCGCCGGGGTTCACGCTGAATCAGGCGCAGCAGACTGGCAAGCAAGTCGCGTTGCACAGGATCCAACCGCGAAACCACCGCCGCTTCAGCCGCGGGATTAAGAACCAGTGCCGGCAACTCGGCGAATACCTGGCGCAGACGCGCCAGGGCGTCTGCGGTTTCTGCGGGAAATGCGGCCAGATATCGCTCAAAACCCTGACCCAGCAAGCGCGCCAGAGATTCGGCTTGACCGCGGCCCTCCTGCCCCGGCGGCAAGCGCGCCATGCCCAGAAGGGCCTCGGCAATCTGTCGCCCACCTTCGCTCAAGCTCAGAAATTGGGGGGGCTCCGCGCTCGGTGTTGCAAGGGCTTGGGGCACCAGCGATAAAGCGGCCAACAAGGGCTGCAACTGGCGCGAAAGTTCGTTTTGCCGCTGCCCGAGCAGGCTGCCGTTGGCGAGCAGGGCATTTTTAAGGGAGGCCGCGGCCTGCCCGCCTTGACCGGCAATCAGCTGACGCTCCAGGGCCAGTCCAAGCTGTCCGGACAGCGCCTGCAACTGGGCGGTCGAAAAAGGCACAGCCGTCTGCCCTCTGAGCCCGTCGGCCAGGCTCTGAAGATTTTGCGCCAAAGCCTTCTCGCCCGCGCCGTCCCCCGCCTGCGGCGCCATGCGCAGCAAGGCTGCCGCAAGTGCTCCTACATCCAGGCGGCTTCCCAGCATATGCAGTGAGCGCCCCAGACGCTCCAGCAGACCGGTGTCAAGAATCCGCAGCTT
This sequence comes from Geoalkalibacter ferrihydriticus DSM 17813, assembly GCF_000820505.1. Classification (NCBI taxonomy): domain Bacteria; kingdom Pseudomonadati; phylum Thermodesulfobacteriota; class Desulfuromonadia; order Desulfuromonadales; family Geoalkalibacteraceae; genus Geoalkalibacter; species Geoalkalibacter ferrihydriticus. Next base: position 428,811 of record NZ_JWJD01000001.1, read on the forward strand.
AAGCTCAGGATGAGTTTCGATGACCTGCAGGCTGAGTTGCTCTCCGGCGCGCAGGGGCACCCGGCTTTCGACCCAGAGTTTGCGCTCACCGAACTGCAGCAATGCCTTTTCCTGCCCGCCCTCTTCAACGGTGGCGCGGACCATCTGATGCATCAACAGCGCGTTTTGGCGCTCCTCGCGGGTTAACTGAGCCGGTTGCGACGCAGCGTGAACCACGACATTCGGCAGCGTGAGGGCAGGCACAATATTCATGGGACTCTTATCGGGCAGCAAAAGGGGATTCTTTAATGATTTTTCGTCTTGCCGGGCCTATACTGAAGAGGCGAGGGAACGGGCTAGAGTGGAAAATTGTTTAATTTTATTTAATAATTTGGCAGGTCTGGCCGATAAGTAAATAGAACAGAGGGACCGCACAACTGAAGCCCGGATTTTTCGACCCACACAAAAAGGACCACAGCGCATGAATCTTCAGGCTGTTATTTTTGCCCACACCCGCTCCGAGCTTGACCTTTTGGCCAGGGTCGGCGCCGGCGAAGGCCTGCTGGAAGCGGCCTCGCACTGCGCAGGCGAAGAGCAGCTCTTTGATGTTCTGGAAAATCGCAACGTCGAGCTTATTTTGTACAGCTGCGACCAGCGCGGTCCGGAGGCTTTGCTCTGGCTGAAAAATCTGGCCAAACGCGACCGCTGGAAAGAAATCCCGGTGGTGGTCTTCACGGGCGAAGAACAGGTGGAAACTCGTGTTGCGGCCCTGGAAATGGGAGCCTGCGATGTCCTGAGCTTCACCACCCCTGGACCCGAAATCGCCGCTCGCCTGCGCTGTCGCCTGCGAGAACGCAAGGAAATTAAAAAGATCAAAAAATCGCGCGAAGACCTTGCCCGAGTCGCGCTCACCGATGGGCTTACCGGACTGTGCAACCGCGCTTTCTTTGATGCCAGCCTCGAATCGGAAGCGGCGCGCAGCGCCCGCACGGGCGCGTCCTATTCGCTGCTGCTGGTTGATGTCGATCATTTCAAATGGGTCAACGATACCTACGGCCACCAATTAGGCGACACAGTCCTGCAAGCCATCGCCCGCGTCCTGCGCCATGCGGTGCGCAAGTCGGATATGGCCTTTCGCTACGGCGGCGAAGAATTTGCCCTGCTGCTGCCCGAAACCGACATTCCCAAGGCCCAGGTGCTGGCCGCGCGCATTCACCGGGAAATCGCCGATCTCGCCGCAGACTATGCGCATTTCCGCCAACCCCTGACCGTCAGTATCGGCATCAGTTGTTGCCCTGGGGAAGAGACCGTCGAAGGGGCACTGATCTTCGAACAGGCCGACTGCGCTCTATATTCCGCCAAGCGCAACGGACGCAACCGCACCGAAATCTTCCAATTCGGCAAGACTGAGTTCAAAGCCAGCGAAATGCATGCACCGTCAAACCTGCGCATGTAGCCAGAGTGCAGATAAAAAAACCGTAACTGTTCAGCATACACCGCAGGGCACGGCGGCATCGCGTGCGGCAAAAACTCAACTGCGGCTCAAACATTTGCCGCAGCACTCAACCGCCGCACCCTGCGGTACTCTCGGACGTTGCCGCTGAATAGTTACAAAAAACCTTCGGCCGAAATAAAACAAGGGGGCTTGCGCATCACGCGCAAGCCCCCTTCTTCATTTACTGAACAACGACTTAAGCGGTGCGACTTACATCATGTCCATGCCGCCCATGCCGCCCATGCCGCCCATGCCGCCCGGCATCGCAGGCATGCCGCCCTCATCCTTCTTGGGCTTCTCGGCGATACAGGCTTCGGTGGTCAGCATGAGACCGGCCACGGAGCCTGCGTTCTGCAGCGCATAGCGGGAGACTTTGGTGGGATCGATGATACCGGCCTCAATCATGTCGCAATAAGTGTCGGTGGCGGCGTCAAAACCAAAGGCACCGCTTTCGCTCATGACCTTGTTGACCACGATGGAGCCTTCCATGCCGGCATTGGCCGCAATCTGGCGCAGAGGCTCTTCAAGGGCCCGGCGCACGATCTTGACGCCGAACTCCTGCTCGCCTTCGACCTTGATGGTGTCGAGCGCGCTGATGACGCGAATCATCGCGACGCCGCCGCCAGGCACGATGCCCTCTTCCACAGCCGCGCGAGTCGCATGAAGGGCATCTTCAACGCGGGCTTTCTTCTCTTTCATTTCGGTCTCGGTGGCGGCACCGACCTTGACCACGGCAACGCCGCCGACCAGTTTGGCAAGACGCTCCTGGAGCTTCTCCCGATCATAGTCGCTGGTGGTTTCCTCGATCTGGGCGCGAATGATCTTGACCCGCCCTTCGATATCGGCCTCGGCGCCGGCACCGTCGATGATGGTGGTGTTGTCTTTGTCGATGACGATGCGCTTGGCGCTGCCGAGCATGTCGAGTGTTGCATTCTCAAGCTTGAAGCCGATCTCTTCGCTGATGACCTTGCCGCCGGTCAGAACGGCGATGTCTTCGAGCATGGCTTTGCGGCGGTCACCGAAGCCGGGGGCCTTGACGGCAGCAACGTTAAGGGTGCCGCGCAGCTTGTTGACAACCAACGTGGCCAGAGCTTCGCCCTCGACGTCTTCGGAGATGATCACCAGGGGGCGGCCCTGCTTGGCGACCGGCTCGAGCACCGGCAGCAGGTCGCGCATGTTGCTGATCTTCTTGTCATGGATGAGAATCAAGGCGTCTTCGAGCACGGTTTCCATGCGCTCGGCATCGGTGACGAAGTACGGTGAGAGATAGCCGCGGTCGAACTGCATGCCCTCGACAGTCTCCAGAGTGGTCTCCATCGACTTGGCTTCCTCGACGGTAATGACCCCTTCCTTGCCGACTTTCTCCATGGCCTCGGCGATAATGTTGCCGATGGTGGCATCGCCGTTGGCGGAGATGGTGCCGATCTGAGCAATTTCTTTGTGGTCCTTGATGGGCTTGGAGAGCTCACGCAGGGACGCAACACAGGCTTCGACGGCCTTGTCGATGCCGCGCTTGATTTCCATGGGATTGTGCCCGGCGGTGACCAGCTTGACGCCTTCACGGTAAATGGCCTGGGCCAAGACGGTGGCGGTGGTGGTGCCGTCACCGGCGACATCGGAAGTCTTGGAGGCGACTTCCTTGACCAGCTGCACGCCCATGTTCTCGAACTTGTCCTCGAGTTCCATTTCTTTGGCAACCGTCACGCCGTCCTTGGTGATCAGCGGTGCACCAAAAGATTTTTCGATGACCACGTTGCGGCCCTTGGGACCGAGGGTGACCTTGACGGCATTGGCCAGAGCATTGACTCCTGTGAGAATCTTGGCGCGGGCGTCCTGCCCGTATTTGATTTCCTTAGCTGCCATAATAATTATGTCCTCCTTGTCAGGATTAAGTTTAAGAGAGAATTAGTTTTCAACGACGCCGAGAATATCTTCTTCGCGCATCATCAGATATTCCTTGCCTTCGATCTTGATTTCGCTGCCGGCATACTTGCCGAACAACACCTTGTCGCCGACCTTGACATCGAGAGGCAGCACCTTGCCGTCTTCGGTCTTCTTGCCCTTGCCTACGGCGATGATCTGGCCCTGCTGGGGTTTTTCCTTGGCGGTGTCGGGGATAATGAGGCCCCCGGCGGTTGTGGTCTCTTCTTCAATTCTCTCAACGATGATACGGTCGTGCAGCGGTCTGATGTTCATTTTCTTTTTCTCCTTTCCGCGAAGCGAAAGATAAGCGGAGTCGAGCCCCCGCGATTAATCCGTCTGAATGACGACGAACAGGTTTGATTTCCGGCCTGTGCTCTTAAATTTTGTTAGCACTCACCGCAAGCGAGTGCTAACGACAGGCCTAAATATAATCAGCTCAAAAACAATGTCAAGGGGGCAAAGGAGAAAAAAAAACGATGGGCGGTGGAGGGAGAAAGACGGATGGTCGGTTACCGCTGAGCGGCGACCGGTTTATACTCTTCCATCAGAGCGCTCCAGAGACCGGCGGCGAGGGCGGCGGCGACGCGATGAGCAAGTTCGGCGCGTTTCTCGTCCAGCGTGGCGCGCTCATGATCAAAAAAAACGCCATCGGGATATTCGATCATCAGGGTTGGCTCGGCTGGGCCGGGTTGGCGCAATTCGAGGCGCGCTTTGATGCGGATGTCGGTGGAGCGAGAGCCGCTGTCTTCGATATAACCGAAGATCTCGCCGGTGACATAGTGGCGCGCGGCAAGCCACGCGGGGTCGATGCGGGCGAGCTCCTCTTTGAGAATGATGAATTCGAAAGCATCGTCCCCAAGGGTCGCGGCGCGCTGGTTGAGCTCATCGATGAATCTGTCGAAGAGCGGATCGGCCACTGCGGCGGGAACCATCACAGTGCGGAACGGCACGACAAAGACGGCGTCCATCTCGGGACGGGCGGCAAATCCGGTTTTCTTCTCGACGACGAGGGGCGAGCCGGCAACACAGGCAGCCAGCAGCAACGCAAAACCAAAAACCATCGAGACTCGCATTATTTTCATCCGATTCGCCCTTCCCGGCACACTGGAATGACTCTCGCCAACCATTGGCACCCACTAAGGGTCAATCTTAGCCGCGGCGCCACTCTCCTGTCAACGTCGTTCCCTTGGCGCCCGGATCTCACGGTTTCAGGTTGACACTCAAGGCCCCCCGCGAGTAGATTACTCGACACTTATAAATATAATAAATGCAACTGAACTAGTTGCATAGAATACAAACAACGACAATTGCAAAGGTCTCCCGCAACCGGCGCTGAAGTGGACATCCCCCGGGGAGCAGGAACGCATGGACCGAGAAGCCGCACGCCTGGGCACCTTTCGCGAAAAGGTCCAGGCGTTTTTTTATCCATGACCAGGGACCTGCAAGCGTCTCGGTTCCCCCCCCGATCAATGACAGCTGACAAATGACATCCCTGCAAGGAGCTTTCCCCATGCACAAAAAACTCTACATCCCCGGCCCGGTGGAGGTGTCGCCTGATGTCATGGAGGCCATGTGCGCCCCCATGGTCGGCCATCGCATGAAAGAATATGCCTTGGTCCATGAGAAAGTAACCAGCGCCCTCAAACAATTGCTCAACACCCAGGATCCGGTGTTTCTGTCTACATCCAGCGCTTTCGGCGTCATGGAAGGGGCGGTGCGCAATCTGGTGCAGAAACGCTGCGCCTGTTTCGGCAACGGCGCCTTTAGCGGCAAGTGGCACGACGTCACGCGCCGTTGCGGCATCGAGGCCGACCTGTTCAGTGCGCCCTGGGGCGCGCCCATCACTGCCGCGCTGGTCGAGAAAGCCCTGTCCACGGGAAAATACGACGCCATGACTCTGGTCCACAACGAAACCTCCACCGGTGTGATGTCGCCCTTGGATGAGATCGCGGCGGTCATGAAAAAGTTTCCGAAAGTCTCCTTTATCGTCGACACGGTCTCCTCAATGAGCGCGGTTCCCCTGGATCTGACAGAATTGGGTACCGATGTCTGCTTGGCCGGGGTCCAGAAAGCCTTCGGTCTGCCGCCGGGGCTGACGGTTTTTTCCGTCTCGCGGCGTGCCCTCGACAAGGCCCGTACCACTCCCGCCCGCGGCTACTATTTCGATTTTGAGGAATTCGAACAGAATGACCTTAAGCACAACACGCCGAGCACCCCGTGCATCAGCCTGATCTACGCCCTGGCCCATCAACTCGACAAGATGTTTGCCGAAGGCCTTGCCCAGCGCTATGCCCGCCACGCGCGCATGGCCGATGCCGCGCGCGCCTGGGTGCAGACCCAGGGCTTCAGCCTGTTCGCCGCTGAAGGTGCGCGCTCGCAAACCCTGACCTGCGCCAACAACGATGGTCGCACCGATCTTGAAACCCTGAAAAAACTCGCCGCTGAGCGCGGCTATGCCATCGACAACGGCTACGGCAAGATCAAGAACCAAACCTTTCGCATCGCTCACATGGCCGACATGACCCTGAAGGATCTGGATGAGCTGTTCGGTCTGCTCGAGGAGTTGCTGCCCCAAGCGCGAAAATAGACGCACCGCGCCGGGCGGTTTCGGCCGCACCGGTTGACTTGGCGTAAACGCTGCAATTAGAATGTCGGATTCGACAAGTCAACAATTCCCCCCAACATTCGGGAGCCGAAAGCTTATGGCCCTTCGCAAAATTCTGCACTATCCCGAGCCGCTGCTGCGTGAGGTTTCGCAGCCGGTCACCGAGGTCAACGATGACATCCGCGAATTAGCGCGCGACATGACGGAAACCATGTATGCCGCACCCGGCGTCGGCCTGGCCGCGCCCCAGGTCGGGGTGCTCAAACGGGTGATCGTACTCGACTGCTCTCCCCAGGACGAAGAGCGACAACTGATCGTTGCGGTCAATCCGGAAATCCTTTCCGGCACAGGCGAAATCAATGAAGAGGAAGGCTGCCTGTCGGTGCCCGGCTATTACGCCCGCGTGGTGCGCAGTCCTGAAGTGCGGGTAGGCTTTCTCGATCTTCAGGGCGAAACTGTCGAAATGACGGTCGAGGGTCTGCTCGCGGTCGCATTTCAGCATGAAATCGACCATCTCAACGGTGTACTGTTCGTCGACCACCTTTCCTCTCTGAAAAAAAACCTGTTCAAGAAAAAATACAAAAAAATCATGGAGAAAAAGCAGGAGGAGCTGTGATCGATCCCCGCGACATCCGCACCGTCTTCATGGGCACCCCCGCCTTTGCCCTGCCCACCCTGCAGGGACTGCTCGCTTCCGGTCTGCAACTGGTCGGCGTCTATACCCAGCCTGACCGGCCCAAGGGCCGCGGCAAGCAGCTGGCACCGCCGCCGGTCAAACTGCTCGCCGAGCAGCACGGCATCCCCGTCTTTCAGCCGCCCAGATTGCGCCGCCCCGAGGTTGTGGAAGAACTGCGCGCCCTGGCCCCCGACCTCATCGTGGTGGTGGCCTACGGCCAGATTTTGCCGCAAAGCGTGCTCGACATTCCCCGCCACGGCTGCATCAATGTCCACGCCAGCCTGCTGCCCCGCCACCGGGGTGCGGCGCCCATCAACAAGGCGATCATGGACGGTGACCAGGAAACCGGCATTACGACCATGCTCATGGATGTCGGCCTGGACACCGGCGACATGCTCATCAAGCGCTCCACGCCCATCCACCCGAACGAAACCGCTGGAGAACTGCACGACCGCCTTGCCCTGCTCGGACGCGAAACCATGGAAGAAACCCTGGCCCGCTTGTGCGCCGGACTTCTGCAACCGGAAAAGCAGGATGACAGCCAGAGCACTTACGCGCCCATGCTCAAAAAAGAAGATGGCCTGATCGACTGGAACCGCGATGCGCGCACGCTGCACAATCAGGTGCGCGGTCTCGACCCCTGGCCCGGCGCATATACGCACCTCAACGGCGAAGTGCTGCGTTTGGCCGACACCCGCCCCGCGCAAGGGCAGGGCCGGCCCGGCACGGTGCTGGCCGCAGACGCTGCGGGCATCCACATCGCCTGTGGCCAGGGGGCGCTGGTGATCGGAGCGCTGCAGCTACCCGGGCGCAAACGCCTGAGCGCCGCAGATTTTTTGCGCGGCAGAGCCCTGCCCCCCGGGACCACACTCGGTTGAGGATTTGTCGGTGAACGATTCCTCTTCTCCGCAGAGCAGACTCCAACCCCGCAAACGCTTGTTTATCGGCCTGCTCGCCGGTGTCTGCGCTCTGGTTCTGGGGCTCGCGCTTCTGCTGTGGTGGGCACCGAGCGTCGGTCTGGCCAACATTCACCCGGTGTTGCCCGTCGTTCTCGCAGTGGTGCTGGCGACCCTGTCCCTGTGCATTGTCGGCGGCCTGCTGCTACTGGTAGCGACCCTGCTCACCGGGCGCGACCTGTTTTTTTCCGAACGCCTGCGGCGGGTGGTCATCAAATACCTGTTTCCCGGCATCATCGGCTTGGGTCGCCTGCTCGGCATGGATCGCGACACCCTGCATCAGTCCTTCATCGCTCTTAACAACCAACTGGTGCAGGCCAAGAAGCTGCGGGTCGGTGCCGGACAGGTACTGATTCTGCTGCCCCACTGCGTTCAGCTTTTCGATTGCGGCATTAAAATCACTGGTGACGTGAGCAAGTGCACCGGCTGCGGGCGCTGTGACATCAAAGGACTGGTGGAGATCGCCACCGAACGTGGCATCGACATCGCGGTGGCCACCGGCGGCACCCTTGCGCGCAAGATCATTGTCGACAAACGGCCGCGGCTGATCGTGGCGGTGGCCTGCGAGCGGGATCTGACCTCGGGCATCCGCGATGCCTATCCCCTGCCGGTCATCGGAATTCTCAACGAGCGGCCTCACGGCCCCTGCTTCAACACCCAGATCGTGCTTGAGCAGGTGCGCGACGCCCTCGACCAATGCGTCGTGCGCTGACTCCCGAGAGGAACTTCTTTGGCCATCACCTCCCCACGCCATGCGGCGTTTGACATTTTGCGCCAGGTCGAAAACGGCGCCTTCGCCGATCTGGCCATCGACGCCGCCCTCAAGCGCCTGAGTCTGGCCGATCCACGTGACCGGGCGCTGCTGACCGAACTGGTGTACGGAGTACTGCGCCGTCGCGGACGGCTCGATTTCGCCCTGAGCCGCTGCTGTCGGCAGCCCCTGTCAAAGCTTGAGCCGGCGGTGCTGCGCCTGCTGCGCCTGGGAGCTCACCAACTGCTGCACCTGGAGCGGATTCCCGCCCACGCCGTGCTCAACGAAACCGTCAATCTCGCCCGAGGTCTGGGCCTGGAGCGCGCTACCGGCCTGATCAACGGCGTGCTGCGCCGCCTCACCCGCGAACAGCAAACGATTCCATGGCCCGAAGCGCACCGCGCACCCCAGGCTCATTTAGAGCACGCCCTATCTTTGCCAAGCTGGCTGGCACAGCACCTGCTCACCCAGTTCGGCCCGCGGGAAGCCTGCGAACTGGCCGCCGCCCTACTCGATCCCGCCCCCTTCACACTGCGTGCAAACCGCATCAAGGCCACGCGCGAAATACTTCTTGAGCGGCTTACCCAAGCTGGTCATCAGGGACGCGAGACTCATTACGCTGATCAGGGCGTGGTGCTGGAGAAGCGCGGCGACAGCGAATTGCCGGGCAACAGCGAAGGACTCTATCAGGTCCAGGATCAGGCGAGCCAGCTCATTGCGCCGCTGCTCGCTTCCCAAGCCGGCGAAACCATTCTCGACGCCTGCGCCGCGCCCGGCGGCAAGACCACGCATCTGGCCGCCCTTACCGAGAATCACGCCCGCATTCTTGCCCTGGACCTGCATCCCCAACGCGTGGCGTTGATTCGCCAGGGTGCCCAACGTCTGGGCTGCACATGCATCGAGGCGCGCTCCTGGGATATGACCCATGCTCCCGACTTTATTCCCGAGCAAAGCTGCCATCGCATTCTGGTCGACGCACCCTGCAGCGGTCTCGGCGTCCTGCGCCGCAACCCCGAATTACGCTGGCGGCGCAAACCCCAGGATCTTGCGGAAATGGCCGCCCTGCAAGGTGCCATCCTTGCCGGCGCCGCGCCCCTGCTGCGCCCGGGCGGTGTGTTGCTTTATTCGGTGTGCACCTTCACCCGCGAGGAAACCGAAGAGGTGATCGCGGCTTTTCTCGCCGCCCACCGGGACTTCGCGCGCGATGACCTGCGGCCACACGCACCGCCCCACTGGCAGGAACTGTTTGACGAGCAGGGCGCGCTCTGCACCCTGCCCCACCGCCACGACGGCATGGATGCGTTCTGGGCGGTAAGACTTAAAAAACGGTAAGGTGTCAGGTGTCAGGTGTCAGGTGTCAGGTGTCAGGTGTCAGGTGTCAGGTGTCAGGTGTCAGGTGTCAGGTGTCAGGTGTCAGGTGTCAGGTGTCAGGTGTCAGGTGTCAGGTAAGAATTCTGCGCTGCTTCGTTAAAAGCTGGAAGAGCTGTTTTGGTTATTCGATTTTTTACAACGGACACCGGACTACGGACCAACAACAGGAGCTCCCCCATGATCAAAATCGCCCCCTCCATCCTTTCCGCCGATTTTGCCCGCCTGGGCGAGGAAGTGTGGGCCATTGAGGCGGCCGGCGCCGACTACGTGCATGTCGACGTCATGGACGGCCACTTCGTGCCCAACCTGACCATCGGCCCACCGGTGGTCGCCGCGTTGCGCAAGGTCACGAAGCTGCCCCTCGATGTGCATCTGATGATCAACAACCCCGACGCCTACATTCCGGATTTCGCCCAGGCCGGCGCCGATATTATTACCGTGCATCAGGAGGCGAGCACTCATCTGCACCGCTCGGTGCAGCTAATCCGCAGTCTCGGCAAGAAAGCCGGAGTCTCCATTAATCCGGCTACCCCGGTCGGCACTCTGGAAATCGTTCTCGACGATCTTGACCTGGTGCTGGTGATGAGCGTCAACCCCGGCTTCGGCGGACAGAGCTTCATCCCTTCGGCCCTGGGCAAGATCACGACCCTGCGCCGCGAAATCACAAGGCGCGGCCTTCAGGTGGAACTCGAAGTCGACGGCGGCGTCAAACCGGACAACATTGCCGAGATCGCCGCCGCCGGCGCCGATGTGTTTGTCGCGGGCAGCGCGGTTTTCGGCAGCGGCGATTATGCCGCCACCATCGCCGCCCTCAAGGCCAACGCTGCCGCTCCGAGCGCATGAGACTCGACCCCGAAAGGGTGCGCCATGTGCTGGCGGCGCATACGCCGCAGCGTCTGCCCAGGGAAAACCTGGCGCCGGCGGCGGTGCTGCTGCCGCTCTTCGTGCGCGACGGCGAAGATCAGGTTCTCTTCACCCGGCGCCCAGATACCATGCCCCACCATCAGGGAGAGATCTCGTTTCCCGGCGGCCGGCGACAACCGGAAGACTTTGATCTTCTGGCAACCGCCTTGCGCGAGACAGAAGAAGAGATGGGCATCGCGAGCGAGGATGTGCAGATCCTCGGTCGCCTTGATGATTTTTTTTCAGTCCATGGCTACCATATAACCCCTTTCGTCGGCTATTTTGCCTATCCTTATGCGTTTCGCGTCAATCCACGCGAGGTTGCCGAAGTCATCATGGTGCCCCTGTCCCGCTTGCGGGATCCGGCGATTTTCCGCACCGAGGATTGGAGTCATCGCGGGCGCAGCTATCCGGTGCATTTTTACGAAATCGATCACCATCAGATTTGGGGATTAACCGCCGCTATGCTCAGCCAATTTCTGCAACTGGCGGCCAAAGCCTGAATTCGGGCCTTGCGCCGCGCAGCTTTGACGCTAGAATTAATCCGGAAATTTAGCGAAAGTCCTTGCCTTCACCGTCTTTTTCAGGATGATCGGACCATGAATTTTTTTCGCAATCTCGGCCTGCTGGCTAAGATCTCCGTGATCGTGGTCGCCATCCTGACGCTTTTTCTCGGGTTCAACGCCCTGCTCAACTATCATCAGCAAAAAAACATTATCCTCGACGAAGCCCTGATGAAGGCCCGCGGCGCCGCCTACCACGCTGTACAAGCACGCGAATATCTTTCGGCCCAATACCTCGCAGGCCAGGTCGAATTGTCGAAGGAGCGCTACGGACTGATTCCGGTGGTCGCATCCAATCGCATCGGGCTGCTGGTGGCCCAGGATCTTGATTACCATATCCGCCAGACCTCGGACCGCTACCGCAATCCCGACAATGCTCCCGATCCTTTTGAGGCCGCAGCGCTCAAGACGTTTCGTGAAGAGCAAAGCATGCTGGAATATTTTGAAGAAACGACTCTCGACGGCGAGCCGATGTTTCGCTACATGCTGCCCTTCAGCGCCGACGAGAGCTGCCTACAGTGCCACGGCGACCCCGCAGAGGCACCTGCATACATTCAGGAGCTTTTCCCCCGCGAAACAGATCAGGCCTACAATTATGAACTCGGTGAAATCATCGGCGCCGCTTCCATCAGCATTCCCATGGAGGATCTCTACCGCCAGATCTACGCCAATCTGCGTTTTGATCTGCTGGCCACCGGAGGCACCTTCCTCGCCCTCATTACGTGCCTGGGCTTTCTCATCCGCCACACCGTGACCCGTCCCCTATCGCAGCTCGGCGGCGCCATCGGCGAGATCATGCGAACCGGACGCTTCGAGGAACAGCTCCCCGGCCGCGGACGTGACGAAATCGGTCACCTCATCGAAGTTTTCAATGAAATGACTGCGCATCTGCGCGAGAAGACCGGCGCGCTCGAGGAATCCGAGCGACGCTTTCGCCTGCTCACCGAGAACGCCCGCGACGGCATCATCTCGTTTCTCGCCAACGGCCAGATTATTCTTTTCAATCGCCAGGCGGAGAAAATTTTCGGCTTCAGCAAACGCGAAGCCATTGGCATGAACATCAGCGAACTCATCCACCCTGACTGCCCCTCCATTCACCAGATCGGCGCCCAGGAATATTTTCGTATCCATTCCGCCGAACTGATGAAGGAAATCCGCCGGATTCCGGGGCGGCGGCGCGACGGTTCGGCGATGTCCATGGAACTCGCCCTGTCCTTGACCGAATCCGACGGGCATATCTTCTATACGGCGATTGTGAGGGTTTAAAGAACCCGCCGCAACGAGTCAACGGCAACGTCCGACGATGGCGCCCCACCCTGCGGTGCAGGCTGAACAGTTACAGTTTTTATTTGAATATTAGAATTGCGGAAGTGCTTCTCCCATGACTGTCTATCCTTCTCGTTCTCAGCGTTTTCTCGATCTTCTTCAACAGCGCGTCCTGGTCGGCGATGGTGCCATGGGCACCCTGCTGTACCAGCGCGGCGTGGCGCTTGACGCCAATTTCGAGCATCTCAACCTGGTTCGTCCACAATTGGTTCTGGAGGTGCATCAGGACTACGCCGCCGCCGGCGCCGAGGTTCTGGAAACCAATACCTTCGGCGCCAATCGCTTGCGCCTGGGAGCCATCGGGCTCGCCCACAAGGTCGCCGCAATCAATACCGCCGGGGCGCGGTTGGCGCGACAGGTGGCAGGCGAAGAACGCTTTGTCGCCGGTTCGGTCGGCCCTCTGCCACCGGCGCGCGGCGAGGAACAGGATCTGAGCGAAACGCAGAAAGGCGAAATTCTCCGCGAGCAGATGTCCGCCCTGGCCGAAGGCGGGGTTGATCTATTTATTCTGGAAACCTTCTCTTCTCTGGCCGACCTGCAACTGGCCCTGGGAATCGCAGCCGATTTGGGGTTGCCGGCCAGCGCCCAATTGGCGTTTCTCGAAGGCGGACGCACCCGCGACGGAGTCGCCGCCGAGGCTGCGGTTCGCGCCCTGGAGCAGGCCGATGCGGCGCTCATCGGCGCCAATTGCGGCGCGGGGCCGCGCGACCTGCTCACCGTCCTGCGCCAGATTGCCCCCCTGACTCAAAGACCGCTTGCAGCCTATGCCAATTCGGGCTTTCCCCAGTACCGCGATGGACGTTTTATTTATTTGGCGACGCCGGAATATTTTGCCGCCATGGGTCGCGAAATGGCTCTGGCCGGAGCGACACTGATCGGGGGCTGCTGCGGCACCACCCCGGATCACATCCGTGCGTTGGCCCAGTCCCTCAACCAGCTCACTCCGGCGGCTCGGCCATCCGCGCCGGCCCGCCCCCATGCCACGCAACCTTCGATCTCGCCAAAACCTGCAGCACCGCACTTTCTCGCCGACTGGGGCCGGCGGCCCATCATCACCGTCGAACTCGACCCGCCGCGCGGGCTCAATTGCGACAAAGTGCTGGGCGCCGCCGAAAAACTGCGCGCCGCCGGCGTCGATGCCATCAGCCTGGCGGAAAATCCCCTGGCCCGCATCCGCATGGGCAACCTCGCCCTGGCCTGCCGCATGCAAGAGCAGACCGGCGTACCGGTCATCGCGCATGTCACCTGCCGGGATCGCAACCTCATCGGCCTGCACTCCGAAATGATGGGCGCCCACCTGCTGGGCATCCGCAACCTTCTCGCCGTGACCGGCGATCCGGTGTCCCTCGGCGGCGAGGCCGGGGCCTCAAGCGTCTTTGATCTCAACTCCATCGGTCTGCTGGAGCTGCTCACTGCGCTCAATGAGGGAATAAATCTTTTCGGCACCGAATTGGAGGGCCGCAGCGAATTTCTTCTCGGCGCTGCGTTCAACCCCAATGTGCGCCACATGGATGGACAAATCCGGCGGCTGGAAAAGAAAATCGCCGCCGGCGCACGCTTTGTGCAAACCCAGCCGGTTTACAGTCACGAGATTCTGGATAAAATGCTGACACTGACCGATCCCCTGGAAATACCGGTCCTCGTCGGCATTCTGCCCCTGGTGAGCGAGCGCAACGCCGAATTTCTGCATAACGAGGTGCCGGGCATTTCACTGCCCGATGAGGTGCGCAAGCGCATGCGTGGGCTGCGCGGCGAAGAAGGGATCCGGGAGGGGCTGGCCATTTCTGGCGAGCTGGTGGCGGCGGGGCGCGGACGGGTCGGCGGCTGGTATCTGATGCCGCCTTTCGGCAAGGTTGATCTGGCGCTGGCGCTTATGAAGGAGATTCGCCGGAACGCGGAGCACTGAGGCCGAGCATTTTGTCGAGTTCACCTTTTTCGTCAAATTCGAAGAGATCACTGCAGCCGCCCACAAGTCGATCTTCGATGAAGACTTCGGGCACGGTGGTCCGTCCTGAGCGCTGCCTCATTTCCTGCTCCTTGCGGGGATCGTCGGTGACATCGTATTCGATGTAATCGATCCCCTTGATGTGGAGCAGCTCTTTCGCCCTCTTGCAATAGGGACAGTAGCTTTTCGTATATATTTCAACGCGTTTCATACCCAACCTCACTTCATCGGTGCTTGGCGCCATTGGCTTTGAATGTCTCAGTCTAACCGAGGTTTGCGCGCTTGCAAGGGGAGTCTGGCCCCCTGAAGGAGTTTTCCGTGAAATTCCCGTTCTTTCTTTTCGTGTCACTGACCCTGACGGCCATGTTGCTGAGCGGCTGCCCGCGACAGGGCCTGACCCCGGAAAAAGATTTGCACGATGCCCTCGGGCGGTTCGCACAGAGTCTGCGCTGGGGCGATGTTCAGGCAACGGCGCGCTTTTTCGCTGACCCTTACGACCAGGACTATCTTGACCGCTATCGCAGCCGGGATGATCTCAACATGACCGATGTTTCCCTGAGCGAAGTCCACATGAGCCCCGAACGCGATCAGGCACAGGTGCGCCTGCGCATTGAATATTTTCTGCTGCCCTCGGCATCCTTGCGGCGCCTGGACATCGAACAGCACTGGGAAATGCTTCCCGGAGGCCTTCCGGGGTCCCAGTCCTGGCGCATTCACACCCCTTTTCCGGACCTGCATTGAGCGCTGTGAAGCGACGTTTTCCCAGCCCAAGACACCCGGGGCGAACACTTGGCAACGAAGAACTTTTCCCTTGATTTGACGTTTACGTTTGTGCTATTTAACTGCATACTGTATACATTACACACGGCAGCAAACCACAGTATTGACCGGTCCTTCGCCCTTATTTCGCGGGCAGACAGCCCCTCACCAGAGCTCCGGCCAGACGAAGCCGACAGGAGGTCGATTTGGCCCAGATCGTTTTTTCCAGTTGGGGAAACAAGGTCGTTGACAACCGCAAGGGCGGCGAGCAAGCCGAAGCTCCGAGCTTCAAGCTGCCCGTCACCCTTGATGGCGAAAAACCCCTCGCCGCCTTCATGGGTTGGGACGGCATCATCGCCTTCGACGACAATGTCAACATACCGGCCATGGCCGCGGAATACATGAAGCGAGTGCAGGAACTGTACTGCTGCGGCAAATGTACTCCCGGCAAAAAAGGCACCAAGGTGCTCGCCGATTTGCTCGGCGCGGTGCTTGCCGGCCAGGCCGCAGCCGCCGACCTTGACAAGGTGCCGCAACTTGCCGAATTGATGAAAAACTGCAAGTGCACCCTGTGCCAGAGCGCCACGGTTCCGGTACTGCACGCCGTCACCCACTACCGCGAAGACTTTCTAGCCTGCCTCAGCGGCTCGCTGAACAAGCCTGCGCAGGGGCATCACCTCATCCATAAATATACCGCACCCTGTCAGGACAAATGTCCTGCTCACATCGATATTCCCGCCTATATCGAGGCGGTCAAAGAATATCGCTTCGATGAATCCCTTGAAGTGATCCGCAACAGCATGCCCATTCCTGCCGTTTGCGGCCGGGTCTGCCCACATCCCTGCGAAACCGCTTGTCGCCGCACCAACGTCGATGAACCCATCAGCATCATGCTGCTCAAGCGCTCGGCCTCCGACTGGGAATGGAAGCATCACCAGAATCCGCCTATGCAGCCCAAGGCGCGCAAAAACAAAACCGTGGCCGTCGTCGGCGCCGGACCGGCAGGTCTCACCGCCGCCTATTACCTCGCCCTTGAGGGCTATCCCGTCACTATCTATGAGGCTCTGCCGGATGGCTACGGCGGGGGCATGGTCGCGGTGGGCATACCACCCTACCGGATGCCGCGCCCCATTCTCCAGCGCGACATCGATATCATTTCCGCCCTGGGCGTCAAAATCATTTATAACACCCGCGTAGGCAAAGACATTTCACTACCCGAATTGAAGGGAAAATTCGACGCGGTATTTCTTGCTCCCGGCGCGCACCGCTCCAAACCCATGGGCGTCGAAGGTGAGGACAAGGGCTACAAGGGCTTTCTCAAAGGCGGCATCGATTTTCTGCGCGAAGCCTACATGGGTCAGCCCACCGGCATGGGGAAAAAGGTCGTCGTGGTCGGCGGCGGCAACACCGCTATAGACTGCGTACGCGTCGCCTTGCGCGAGGGCGCCGAGGAATCCGTGCTGCTTTACCGTCGCTCGCGCAAGGAAATGCCTGCCGATGTCTGGGAAGTCGACGGGGCCGAAGAGGAAGGGGTCAAGTTCGAATTTCTCGTTCTGCCCAAACGTATTGTCGTCGACAAGAAGGATCAGGTGATCGGCGTCGAATGCGTGCGCATGGAACTCGGCGAACCCGACGATTCTGGACGACGTCGACCACAGCCGGTGGAGGGCAGTGAATTTGTTGTCGAATGCGACACGGTGATTCCGGCCATCGGACAGGATCCGGAACTGTCCTTCATCCCCGAGAAAATGGGCATCGATATCACCAAATGGAATACCGTCGTCACCCGCTTTCTGCCGCTTAAAGATGCCAAGGGCAAAAATCTCAACGACAGCATGGGAAATCCCCTGTCCCGCGTCCTGGTCACTGACTGCGAAGGGGTTTTCGCCGGCGGCGACGCAGAAATCGGGCCATTGACGGCGGTGGCCTGCGTCGGCAGCGGTCACCGCGCGGCCAAAGTCATGCAGCGCTGGCTTGAGGAGGGGAAGTCGTACCTGACGGACGAGGAAATCATGGAAGACATTCTCACCTACCTCGGCGTTTACGACAAAAATGAGCAGGTGTCCTGGTTGGATTCCGCAAGCCGTGAACATCAGGCCGAAATACATGGCCCCGAACGAGCCAGCTACAAGAATTATTCCGAAGTCGAACTCGGATTCAAGGACAGTCAAGCGGTTCGCGAAGCCGAACGTTGCCTGCGCTGTTATCGCATGGCCATGGCGGCGATTTGAACACATCAGTTGCATTTAGGACATCAGCGCGCAGGTGTTGGTCCATAGGCGGATCCGGGCACTGCGCCTGCTGCCCGATTTTCGAGGTGATATCAACATGGTCAGTTTGACGATTGATGGCAGGACGGTCAGCGTACCCGCAGGCACCACCATCCTGGAAGCGGCTCGTCAGCTCGGCATTGCCATTCCGACCCTGTGCTGGCTGCAAAAAGTCTCGCCGACCGGCGCCTGTCGCGTCTGCGTTGTGCGGATCGAGGGTGTCGAGCGTCTAATGACCGCGTGCAACACACCGGTCAAAGAGGGAATCGTCGTCACGACCGACAGCGAAGAGATTTCCGCAACACGTCGCCAGATCATGGAACTGATGCTGGTCAACCACCCTCTGGATTGTCCGGTGTGCGATGCCGGCGGAGAGTGTGACCTGCAGGACGCCTGCTACAATCTCGACGTCGTGCGTCAAGAATTCAGCGCCGAAGATGTCCAGCCCGGTCCCATCGACAAGTGGCCCCTGATCCAGCAGGTTCCATCGCGCTGTATCCTGTGCGAGAAATGCGTCAAGGTCTGCCATGAGGTGGTCGGCTCAAGTTCGTTGTTCATCAACGACAAGGGCGAACGCGCCTACATCGACAAACACCTTGAGCTGTGCGAGTTCTGCGGCAATTGCGTGGCCGTTTGTCCCACCGGCACAATGATCTCCAAACTTTTCAAATTCCGCGCGCGCCCCTGGGAGCTGAAAAAAACCCGTTCCCTGTGTACCGGCTGCGGCAGTCAGTGCGAAATAGATATTCATGTCAAGAACAACCAGATCTATCGCATCACTTCAGACGATGAGAATACCGTCAACAACGGCAATCTATGCATCGGGGGGTTTTTCAGCTACGGCTATGTCAACTCCACACAGCGCCTGAGCACGCCCCTGATTAACCAGGGCGGGCAATTGATGCGTGCCGATTGGGACGAAGCCCTGGGTCAGGTTGCCGAACGCGCTCAGCAAATCCGTGCCGCCCATGGCGCCGATGCCTTGGCCGGTCTCGCCTCGCCGCGCCTGACCAACGAGGAGAACTATCTCTTCCAAAAGCTTTTCCGCGTTGGGCTGGGCTCGAACAATATCGATTCCGAGGCCCGCTTCGGCGCACTGCGCGCTCTGCTGCCCCTCGCCGCTAACCTCGGCCTCCCGGGTGCCAGCAATCGCATGGATCGTATCGGCCACTCCGACGCGGTATTGGTTTTCGGCAGCGACGTCACCGCCGAAGCACCCGCCATCGACTGGCAGATCGAAGCCGCCTGCCGCAAGCGCGACGGTAAACTGGTCGTGGCCAACATGCGGCGGGTCAAACTGTCGCGCTGGGCCAACACGCAACTCAGTTATCGTCCCGGCAGCGAAGTTTTTCTGGCCAACGCCCTGGCCCGCTTGATTGTGGACAAGGGCCTGGCCGACAAAGACTATCTGAATCAATATTTGGCCAACCCCGAGGACGTCGAAAAACATCTGAGCCAAGTCGACCTCGCCCAGGCCATCAAGGAAACCGGGCTGTCTCAGGCCCTTCTCGAAGAAGCAGCCGACTATCTCGGTCAGGCCGAAACAGTTGCCGTCATTTTCGGCGGGGACATCACCCGCGGCGCTGCCGCGGCCGATAAAGTACAGGCTATCGCCAACCTGGCCTTGATCTGCGGGGCCCTGCACGGCGACGTCGGTGGACTGTTCCCGGTGGACGAAAAGGGCAACACTCAGGGATTGCTCGATATGGGCGCCTGCCCCGAATTCCTGCCCGGGTTTTCCGATTATGCAAAAGAAAAATCGCGCTTCGAGAAGCTCTGGTCGTGCAGCCTGCCCGACGGCGGGCGCAATGCCGAGAAGATTCTTGAAGGGATCGAAAAGGGTGAGGTGCGCTTCCTCTATCTTGCAGCGACCAATCCGCTCATCTCCTTTCCTGACAGCCGCCGCTGGCGCAAGGCATTGGAAAGCCTGGACATGCTGGTGGTACAGGACATTCTGCCGTCGGAAGTCACCCGCCTCGCCCATGTGGTGCTGCCCGCCGCCGCCTTCGCCGAAAAATCAGGCAGCCTGACCTCCCTTGACCATCGCGTCAATTGTCTGCGCCGTGCCATGAAGGCTCCGGGCAAGGCCCGCGAGGATTGGGACATCCTCGCCGATCTTTATCAGCGACTGCTCCCCGGCAGCGTGCGTCTCGACAATGCGGCATTGCTTGACGAAATCAAAACCGCAGCCCCCATCTACAGCGATGTGTGCCTGCCGGCTCAGGACCGGTGCCGACCCTGCGTGAAGCCGCTGCCCATGCCTGAGAAAAAGAGCCTGCGCTATGCGCCGGTCACGGCCAAGGCGGAAGCCAGCGGCATGCAGCTGCTCACGGGGAAAATCCTTTTCCACTTCGGCACCACCACCACCTTTGCCGAGGGTCCGCTGGAAGTCGCGCCCGAAGGCTTTATCGAGGTCAATCCTCAGGATGCCCAAACTCTCGGCGTTGCCGATGGCGGTGCCATCCGCGTGACCTCTCAGACCGGAGCGGCGCAGGCCAAGGTCAAGATCACCGAAAACGTTCCGCCCGGCCTGCTCTTCGCGCCTTACCATTTCAGCGACGTCGACATCAACCAGATCATGCCCATGGCGGTCAACCGCGTGGCCGTGGATGTCGCCAAAGCCTGAATTCCTGAAGTTCCAATCCCATTTTATTTATTTGGTAGCCCGGAGAATTATTTCTTCGGGCTTTTTTCTTACTGGCAAAGATTTGCTGCGCCTTATATGATGCAAAACTTACAACCCCTTATGGAGATCAGCATGGACACCTCTTTTTTTCAGATCCAGGATCAGATTGCTTTTTCCGATGATGCGGCACGCAAAATTGCTCTTGCCACCACCGATCATTCGCGCACCACCCTCTGGTGTCTGGCCCCAGGTCAGCATATTCATCCCCACGTCCACGCCGGTGACCATGTCTGGGTGGTGTTGCAAGGCCGCGGAACTTTTCTGGGTGAAAACGAGATGTCGCAGGAAATCGGTGTCGGGACGGTTCTGGTCGCGCCTGCCGGGCGCCCCCACGGCGTCCGCAACGACGGCGATCAAGGTCTGGTCTTCGTGAGTGTCTCCGCGGGGTAAGACACAGGGGAGAAAGCATGGGGATGTAAATTCGCAACTATTCTGCCACGTCCCACAGTACCTCAGGATGCGGCGGTTGAGCGCTGCGGCAAATGTTTGAGCCGCAGGTGAGTTTTTGCCGCACGCGATGCCGCCGGGTCCTGCGGTGCATGCTGANGCGGCGGTTGAGCGCTGCGGCAAATGTTTGAGCCGCAGGTGAGTTTTTGCCGCACGCGATGCCGCCGGGTCCTGCGGTGCATGCTGAACAGTTACGTAATCGTTCAAAACAAACGCGGATTTTTGACCGATCCGATTTTTCTGCGGCTATCGGCGTCGCCTGGCTTTCAAGGGGATGAATTGCGCGGCGAGAGGATATAGCGGCGCACCGCGCGGTTGTGTTCCTCCAGGGTGCGGGAGAAGACGTGACTGCCGTCACCGCGCGAAACGAAGTACAGGTAGTCGTCATCACTGGGAAACGCCGTGGCTTCGAGGGCAGCGGCACCGGGATTGGCAATGGGGCCGGGCGGCAAGCCGGAAATGACATAGGTGTTGTAGGGGTGAGGATCGCGCAGATGGCGGCGCGTGATACGCCCCGCATAATCCTCGACACCGTACACCACTGTCGGATCGGCTTGCAGACGCATACCCTGCTGCAGGCGGTTATGAAACACCGCGGAAATCACCGGCTTTTCCCCAGCCGAACCCGCTTCTTTCTGCACGATGGAAGCCAGCGTCACCCACTCATGCAGATCCAGCCCCAACTCTGCCGCGGCCTGTTGCCATTGGGGCAAAGCACGGCGGCGGAATTCGCGCACCATGGCATTAATCAGACGCCGCTCGACGGCGCCGCGCTCCAGCAGGTAGGTCTCGGGAAACAGATACCCTTCCAAGGACTGCGCCTCAACCCCCAACTGTGTGATCAAATCCGGGTCCCGCGCCAGGGCAAGAAACGTCTCGGCACGGCCGAAGCCCTCGCGCTCAAGGCGTGCGCC
Organism: Geoalkalibacter ferrihydriticus DSM 17813; assembly: GCF_000820505.1. NCBI lineage: Bacteria > Pseudomonadati > Thermodesulfobacteriota > Desulfuromonadia > Desulfuromonadales > Geoalkalibacteraceae > Geoalkalibacter > Geoalkalibacter ferrihydriticus. The sequence goes on from NZ_JWJD01000001.1 coordinate 450,380, forward strand.
GATTTCCCACAGGGTCAGGCCTTCAGGCACCGTAAAAGCGTAACGCAGAACATCACCCACCACCAGCCGGTGCAATATCTCTAATGGCCGCGCCGGCTCCTCGAACCGATAATCCCCCGCATGCACCCGCCCCTGCATTTCCTTGAAGCGTGCCAGGGCAATAAAATAAGCACTGCGACGAATCACCTGTTGGTCTTCGAGGTCACGCGCGATACGGACAAAGCCGGTGCCGGGCGCAACCGTCACCACGCGCGGCTCGGAGGGCTGCACAGGCTGGACAAGAAACAGGGCGATATCTGCCGTCACCAGCAGCAGCGGTAGAAGGACGGCCGCCGCCAGGGAGGCGAGAAGTATCCGGGTTCTTTTCTTCATAAGGGCCAAAGCTTACACATCGGGAACTCAGGCACGAAAGCGATTTTCGCTCCCGCTCAAAAGCCGCTCGATATTAGCACGATGACGGAAAATCACTATCCCGCTGATAAGCAGGGTAACCAAAAACAGAGGCAGGGAGCGCTCAAAAACCACCACCAGCAGAGGAATAGCCCCGGCGGCACAGATAGAGGCCAGGGACACATAGCCCCACTTCCAGAGGACTCCGGCAAATACCCCCAGGGCCACCAGCACCGAGACGGGCGAGAGCACCAGGTAGATGCCAAGTCCCGTAGCCACACCCTTGCCCCCCTTAAAACCTATATACACGGGATAGCAGTGTCCCAGAAAGGCCGCCGCCGCGACCAGACTCACCTGCCAGAGCGATTCGGGGAAAACCTGCACGGCCAAAAGCACCGGCAGCAGACCCTTGAAGGCATCGAGAATCAGGGTGGCCACCCCAAGACGCCGCCCGCCGACACGATAAACATTGGTGGCACCGATGTTGCCGCTGCCAACGTTGCGGATGTCTCCCAGCCCCGCGAGCCGGGTCAGCACCAGTCCGCAGGGTATGGCGCCGATGAAATAGGCCGCCGCCAGCATCAAAATAAATCCGCTCATAAAGCTCTCTCGGCAGGGCGCTGTCCCCGCAAAGACAAAAAGCGGCCGAAGCCGCTTTGTCGCGCTGAAAATAGTTGGGGCGCGAGGACTCGAACCTCCGCCCGCCCTGCTCCCGAACCCGGCGCATTACGGCGAGGGGTGGGGTTCAAGGTGCATTATTCCCGCAATTGCTTGAACGTTTCTAGCATATCCTCCCGAAAATGACAAGAATCTTCCTCGGCATGTACCTTGCGCGGGCCTGCTTCCAGAGACGACAAGGAAAGAGTTCATCATCTACTTACTCAGGATGAAACCCTCTACCATCTGAAGAGTTGGCTTGTTGCCAAAGACTCGCCGTTCCAGCAAAAATGGACCGGACTCTTGTAGAGTTGGCTACGGTACCTCCTCTAAATAGGCTGGACGCGGCTCGAAGCTGGTTTGTTTTTGATCTTTTGTTTCTTTGACACCCTTCAACAGCAAAGCGGCATTCAACACCACCAGCACGGAGCTGACATTGTGCATCAGCGCGCCGCTGACCGGACCGAGGATGCCGAGAGCAGCAAGAGCAATGGCGCCGAAATTCATGCTCAGAGACAAAATGATATTCTGCTTTATCTTTTGCGAAACCGCAGTGGCCAGTGCCATGATATAGGGAAGCTTGGCAAGCTCATCCTTGACCAGGATAATGTCCGCGGCATCCGCTGCAATGTCGCTGCCGATTCCTGCCATGGCGATACCGATGCTCGCGGTTTTCAGCGCCGGTGCGTCATTGATCCCGTCCCCCACCATGCAGACCCTTTCGCCTGAACCCTCGTACTCTTCAATCGCCTGCATCTTGCCTTCAGGCAGAAGATTGGCGCGGTAGTCCGCAATACCCACTTGCTGCGATATCTTTGCTGCTATCGCCTGGGCATCGCCGGTCAGCAGGGTGAGCTTCTTCCTGAACCCGGCCAGACGTTCGACGATTTCTTTGGCGTCAGGCCGCAAAGTATCGGCCAGGGCCAGGGCCCCGACAACCTTCTGCTCTATTGCCGCAAAAACCACGCTACGGCCCTCTTCGTTCTGCCGCGTGACGAGATCGGCGAAGACGGGATCCAGAGACAGGCCATGGTCGTTCAGGATGGAGCGATTCCCTATAATGACCTCCTTGCCCTGCACAACGGCATCGACGCCTTTACCGGGAAGGACCGTGAACTTCTCCGGCTCGCGCACAGCGATATTGCGATTTTTGGCGGCCTTGACGATGGCCATCCCCAGCGGATGCTCAGAGTGCATCTCGACCGAAGCGCACAGGTGCAGGAACTCTTCTTCCGTCAGTGATGAGCCCTCGGCCAGAAAGATCTCTTTGACCTTCGGTTCGCCGTGGGTCAGGGTGCCGGTTTTATCGAAGACGATGCGTTTGACGTGGGTCAGCTGCTCCAGCGCCGCCCCCGACTTGATGATGACTCCATGCTTGGTCGCATTGCCGATCCCTGCCGCAATAGCCGTGGGCGTTGCCAGAACGAGGGCGCAGGGACAAAAGACCACCAGCACGGTAATGGCGCGGATAATGTCGCCGGTGGCGAAGCCGACGACGACCGAGAGCACCAGCGCGACGACAACCAAATAGCTGGCCCACTTGTCCATGGTGCGCACAATGGGAGCCTTCTTGTTTTCGGCTTCACTGATCATGGCGATCATGCGCGCGATCGTAGAATCCGCGCCTACCTTGGTCGCCCGCACCAGGATGCTGCCGTGAATGTTGGTCGTGGCGCTGTACACCTCATCGCCTGCGACTTTATCCACGGGAACGGATTCCCCTGTCATGAGCGCCTGGTCGACGTTGGTGGCCCCTTCGATCACCACACCGTCGACGGGGATGGTCTCACCGGCGATGATCCGCACGATATCGCCTGCGACCACGTCCTTGGCGGCGATCACGGCATATTCGCCGTTTCTTTGTACACGCGCCGTGGCGGGTTTCATGTTCATCAGAGATTTCAGTCCGGCTTTGGATCGCCTCACGGTGTAATCCTCGAGAAGCCCCCCGATGGCCATGATGAACACCACTTCGCCGGCCGCGAAAAACTCTCCCACCGCCACACAGGCGATGACGGCGATGGAAATGAGCAGGCCGGCCCGGACATTGCCGTGAAAAATAAGCTTGTAAAAACTGTTGTAGATAACGGGTGCGCCGGAGATGAGGATGGCGCCCCAGGCGGGGTCGATTCCCAACGGAGCGACATCGGTGGCGATACTCAACAGCAGAAAGACACCGGAAATTGCAGTCAGAAAGATGGCTCGTCTTTCTTCGGCCTCCATCACTGCCCTGAAAAATTTCATAAAATTCTCCTGTCCCGCCTCTACCTGCGTAATTCGGTGCCGGGAAAACGTTCATGGTTGTCGTTTTCAATCAAAGGAAAGAGATATCCATCCATTGTCGTCCCAGGGCGGATTCCCCCTATTCTTCCCTGGTCAGAACCGTTGAACCAGACGCTCCAGATAACCTTTCAGTCTGTCCATCTCCTCATCGTCGAAGGACGCCGTGATCTCGGCGGTGAGAAGGCAGTGCATCTGATGGTGCTCTTCAAACTGTTCGCGCCCATTCTCGGTCAAAACGATGACATAGGAGCGACGGTCCGTCGGATGCGGCTGTCGGCTGACCAGACCTTCCCTTTCCAGCCGGTCGACCATGACTGTCAGCGTGCCGGTGGTAATCCCCATCTTTTCGGCCAACTCTTTCATGCGCAGTTTCTCGTGGTGACCAACGATTTCCACCGCATGCATCTGGGCCGGCGACAGGCCGCTTTTGCGCACCACGGCATGCTCCCAGGAAGAAATCTTGTCATACAATTCGATAAGAATTTGCGAAAGTTCGATCTGTCGCTGATCGACCATGAAGAAACCTTTGCGAATATTAGTTTGAAATTCAAGCAATCCAAGCATGAAATATCTTGACTGTCAAACATTTTCTCACTGGTGCAGGAGAGCCTCGCCTTTTGTCGGATCGACACGGGTTTCTTCCAGCAGGCGAAAAGACCGGGTTGTGGGCAGCAAGGACCTGCGAAAAAGTCCCCGGCGTCCCTGTATTCCGCCCGGCGTCGCTCAGCCCTGGGCGCAGAGCGCGATGATCTCCGAACCGAGAATGCCCGGCACGACCAGGAATTTGCGGTACGATGGCTCTTCGCGATATTGATCGTCGGCAAGGGATATCGCACGTGGACCGGAGACGGACCGGAAACAGAAAATGAAAACTAAAGAGAAAGAGATGGTCGGGGCGAAAGGATTTGAACCTCCGCCCCCCTGCTACCGAATTCGGTGAACTCACCTGGGTTACGACTGTTTATTTTTGAATAAGCCTATGTGCTAGAAGGGGCTTTCATGAGGGGATGAAATCATCGCTGGTGGAGCAAAACTTGAAGAATGAAGGAAAGGGATCATCTTTCATACACCCCCAACGGTAAGAAACCTTGGGTTTTTGAGTTGCGTTCCGAAAACACGGCGGAAGATGATCTCCGGTCTCCGGACCGTAGGTTTACCGTAGGGATTTGAAAGCAGCAACACGTGGAACTGGTCTCCGATCAAAGAGGGTATCATGAGACAAAATCAACTTTTCCGGTGGAAGAATGTCAGTATTTTAGATTTAAGCGTTGACAATGTCAGAAACGTGATCTAACCTTTACGACGATAGGGGGTTGATATGTCTGACGGACCATTCAAGAACCTGAGGCTCACTAAGCGTTGGAGGAAGTTTACCGAGGCAGCCTATAACGATGCATTCGACCAGATCGAATATTGTGCTATGGCTTCGGATGCAGTTGTTCAAGATGCGCTCACCGATTCCGTTCGGGCCTTGGTGTCAGCACTCAACTCTTATGTGACTCAAAACCAAATGGACATTGATCCATTGTCATCTTTAGAAAGAATTTTTAACGAACACAGCAAGGATCAATTCGCGGACACCTTGCAGAGAGAGATGAGGTTTCACTTGAGTGAAAAGTGCCTTCCTGGTGAGGCATTGGAACAGGCTTTGGCCGCATCAGTTGATGATCAGATCAATATAGCTCGTAACCGCATCCAAGAAGAATGCATTCATTCCTCTGAAATAGGACAAATGAGGCAAGATCAGCTTGATCGAACTATCGAGAGAGCCAACTCGGCATTCGAATCCTTAGACAGGCAAAGTATCTGTGAAGCGATAATCGCAGGGAACAAGCAAGCTTTTAAGGGAGCCGTTGCTAAAAAAGACGGCCTTGAAGAGGGGCCAAGCCTTTGAATTACAATGGGAAAAATAGCTACGGCCTCACCTTGTTGCTCGTTGAAAACAACAATAAGAAAGCACAAATCGGCCAGAACGGTGCCACTGTTGCTGAGATCGGGAAAGAGATAACCTTCAATCCCGCCATTCTTGATACCTACAACTATGAGGGTTGGAAGCCGCTACATTATGACTTGTTAGTAGTATGTGCCGCTGTCGAGTTTGCCGATTGCCGCTGTCAACGTCGCCCTACGCAATGGCATCGTCCTTTTCAAATTACCGTCCCTGTGTGGGAGTTGGAACGTTGGCAACAGCCAGAAGTCAAAAAGTATCTCGTCGAGACCCTGCGTCATCTGACGGGTGATGATTGGCAATTTTCTTTTGTTCAAGCTATGTCCTCTGGCCCTAATGAGCACCGCCAACACTCTCTCCCTTTCGCTAATAATAAAGACTTCGCCATAGCCTATAGCGAGGGGCTCGACTCACGGTGTGTGTCTGGTATTTACGACCAAGGGGATATAGCCGTTCGAGTCCGGGTTTCGAAACACAAGGACAAGATCAACAAAACCGAGCGCCCGTTTGACCGGATTCCTTTCGATGCCAAACCCAGGCCATCACCAGAGAGCAGCGTACGTTCCAGAGGATTTAAGTTCGCGGCAATAACCGCAATAGCTGGGCAGCTTTCCGGTGTTAGCAAAATAATTGTCCCTGAGAGTGGTCAGGGGGCCCTCGGCCCGGTGTTGGTGCCGCTACACAATATCTACTCAGACTACCGAAATCATCCAACCTTCTTTCGAAGGATGGAGAAATTTCTTGACGCACTTCTGGAGTACTCAGTCATTTACAAGCAACCCCGTCTCTGGTTCACCAAAGGGCAAACTATTTCGGCCTTTCTGGCCCAAACGGGGAGGCCCGAAAAGGACCTATTTGATACGCGCTCCTGCTGGCAAACGCGGCACAATGTCCAGGTGGATGGAAAACGCCGGCAGTGCGGCATTTGCGCAGCCTGCTTGCTTCGGCGAATGAGCATGCACGCCGCAGGCGTTGTCGAGCCCGATGATACCTATGCTTTCGCTAATTTAATGACGACCGACTTCAAGGATGCCTTGCCACAAAACTTCCACGGAAAACCGACCAAATCCATCATCGAGTATGGCAGTGTTGGGTCAAGGCATTTACAGCAGCTATCAGAATTAGCAGCTCAGCCCGATAACATCTTGCTCCGAGACGCATTTGAGATTTCCCGGGCAACCGGCATGTCACAACAGGAGACAATGACTAAATTGAAAACTCTTTTGTCGAAACATTCTCAAGAATGGTTCGATTTTATTAACGCCCAAGGAGAGAAAAGCTTTTTACACATTTGGACCAAAGGAGGGCGTTATGGCCGATCTAAATGAACTCAGTGCACAAGAAATTGGTCGCCGCCTTCGACTTGCTCGCGAAAATGCGGGCATCCGCCAAGACGAAGCAGCACAGGTCATCGACACGTCGCGTCCGACTCTGGTGTCCATCGAAAAAGGCACGCGGCGCGTTCGCATCCAGGAACTTCAAAAACTTGCGCATCACTATGGGGTGTCTGTGAATGCTCTGCTGCGTCGCGAAGCCGTGCATACTGACTTGATTCCACGTTTCCGAAAAATGAAGGAAACCGAAGATCACCACGCCGCCGAAGCCGTTCAATTATTGAATGATCTGGTGAAAGCGGAAGTCGAGCTAGAAAACATCCTTGGCATTGAGCGCCGTAGAAATTATCCCCCGGAACGAGGTGTGAACACCGGCAATGTAATCGAACTTGCAGAGCAGCATGCACAAGAGTTGCGAGATTGGTTAGGCCTTGGTTCAGGGCCAGTAGCCGACCTATTTACCCTTATAGAACTGGACCTGGGTATCCGCCTCTATCAGCGGCGGTTGTCCTCGGGTTCAAGAGTAGCGGGGTTATTCACTTATGACTCAGAGATTGGGGCATGCATACTGCTAAACGCAAATCATCCCTTAGAACGACGTGAACAGTCTGCCGTGCATGAACTAGGTCACTTCTATGGAACGAGGCGCTCGCCTGAGGTTCTTGAAGAGGATGAACGCTTTCAGTCTCGGGAAGAGCGGTACGCTCATGCATTTGGTCGCTCCTTTATATCGCCGAGAAGAAGTTTCGAAATGAGCTTCCGTCAGTTAACTGCCGGCGCGGATAAGCTCACGAGACGGCATGTCATACTCCTAGCTCATCAATATCATATCTCACGTGAAGCCTGCATTCGTCGACTCGAAGAACTTAGCCTAGTTAAAAAAGGGACTTGGGACTGGTTTGAGATGAATGGCGGGATTAAGGACAAGGACGCGAAAATGGTACTCGGTGAGGCAGCCCTTAGGCCTGACCCTGCAAAGGAGGAAGCCAATCAGCCGCTGTCACACCGAATGAGCTTAATGGCCTATGAAGTTTGGAATCGCGATCTTATGTCTGAGGGGCAACTTGCAGAATTGTTAAAAATGGGTCGTATTGAGCTTCGGGAACTACTTGATCAAATGGCGCAGGGGGAGAGTAATTCGGATGACCTACTCAAGCTCAATAGCTAACGAGCTCTCACCGCTGGTGCTTGATACGAGTGTTCTGATAAATCTTCATGCGTGTAAAAGTGGGGGACGTATTCTCAGTGCCCTGCCGAACGAAATTCTGGTGCCAGAGATTGTGGTTTCAGAATTGAAGCATGAAACGAGCAGGAGCAATGGAGAGCATCAATTTCTTCAGAACTTGATTGCTGCCGAAATAGTGGAAGTGTTCGATCTGGATGAGAAGGGATATGAGGTCTACGGCGAGCTTGTATTGGGTCGCTTTTCACTGGATGACGGCGAGGCGGCGACTATTGCTACGGCGGCGCGATTAAGTTGTTTGCCCGTTATTGACGATCAAAAGGGACGGAACCTCTGCCAATCTCACTTGCCAGATCGAGAGCCGGCCTGGTCACTTGATCTTTTCTGCCATCCGCATGTGGTTGCAATCTTGGGAGAAGAGCTGTCAGTAAATGCCATATATCTTGCTTTACACGACGGTCGGATGAGGATTCACAAGGAACATTGTGACTATGTCGTCAGCCTTATTGGCGCTCAACGTGCCATCGAGTGTCCCAGCCTTCCGGGCTACAAGGCGAAGAAGCCTCAGTGGGGAAGGGCAACGCATAGCGGGTTATAGCAGTGACCTCACTGACATTTTTCACCAACTGCCAAGGCTGTCGTTACCATCTCCAGCATCTTCTTTTTCACTGTCTCATCAAAGGCAAAATTATTTTTTGCACTATCAATCGTCAGAATCGGTGTTGTCATTTTTGCTTTTTCAATTTGTTTAGAAACGGCATCATTTAAGGCTCTGAGAAAGTTGAGTGTGATGTTCTTTTCGACATTCCTGCCACGAGAGCAGATACGATCTAATTCAATTTCAGAATCACACTGAAGATGAACGACCAGAGCAGGTGCGCTTAACTCCTTCTCAATTTCTAAATACACTGCTTTAAAGGCGGATAGCTGCGAATCTTTCAAACCCATTTCAGCGTAAGCCATATCCAGCAGAAAAGAATAGTCACAAGCTAAAAATTTGTTTGATGCAGGATGTTTCTTTATTTGATGATAATGCTGAAGGGTAAAGGTTATTTCTGTCTCAAATGCATATTTGACGGGGTCGGCATAAAATGCCTTCCAAAAAGGAACCTCGCGAAACGCTTCATAAATGCTTATGAAGCCTGCATTGGCCAATAAAGTTGCAAAAGTAGTTTTACCCGAAGCTATTCCACCGCAGATCTCTATTCTTCTATTTATTTTATTAATCTGAGTTGCGTCCTTGCAAATTCTCATACAACAGATTGATCCTTTGATCATATTTTTTTCCTTCGATTGAACCTAAAATATTTTCTAAACTATTGATCTCTCTTAAAAGGTCATTTTTAAAGCTTTCGGCTTTGTCTGATTCATGAGTAATTCTGTTCGCTAAGTGCTCTAGCCTTTGATCGATTTGTCTATATTGCCTATTTTGAGCTTCAGTAAATTTAGCGAAATCCTCTTTGTTTTGCTGTATAAGATCTTTTCTAAGCTCGTTAATGGCCCTATCGAACCCTTCAGGGTCAAATGACTTCTTTATATTGCCTTGCAAGGCATTTGATGAACTCGAGACATAATTATTAGCATCGCTGACAACTGATTTTGCCTGGAAAAATACAGCCATCATTGCCCCGACAAGAGCGATAGCACTAATAATACCTAGTACGGTATATAAATTTCTAGATCTATCGGCGGCTGCTTTGATATCATTGATTTCTTTAATTGATTTTTCTTCTATTTTTTTGATGTGTGTCTCTGACTTTGCCACATATTCCTCGGCGCGCTCTACGGTTTGCTCTAATGAGCTTTGTACAGAATCGATGCCATCAGGAAGCGCCCTTTTAAAATAGTCATCGAATTTTGGGTCAGCTTTTTTAACGTTACGAGACATTTTATCAAAGTCAATATTGTGCTCATCTCCTTCGTCAAACCAAATCTTTGTAAACTCAACAGCGATCAAAGGGTCCCCAGGTCTGATTGAGTAATCATTGTTTGTAAGGTTGTGGATGGGTATCATTATTTTGCCAACGAATGTTGGATCAATAAGAGGTCCTGTACCCAAGAGCAATCCACGGTGTACATGTGTAATCGAAAGGTTGAATCTTAATGCAATGTAATATGGCACCAAGAATTTAGGCTCGACTCCGACGAATGTAATTGAATTTCTTTTAAATATAATATGGTCGGTGTTCTTTAGATCTATTTTATGTTGTTTGTTTTCATGTTTATCCCAGTAAAAAATTTCATTTCCAATTTTCACTTCATACGATGCAGCTTTAAGATCATCAGGGTAGAATGGGAAAATCATACCCGTTGCAGAAACATACTTTGCTATGTCACGCTTATTAAGGAGTGTTGCCTTAATGCCCGACAAGGGGTCTTTTATTTTTGACTCATCAAACTTTTTCTTTGCTTCATCTAAAGAGGCAGCAAAATCAAATCGGTCTATTTCTTGCGGAAATATCATGTCAATATCCAATCAATTTGGCGTTTTGACAAGAGAACTATTAGACGTCCCGACATAATCTATTTTTTTTCTTATGTTGAATTCAACAGATTTAATAAATTCAGAAGCTTTTATTTCAAAACAGTCTTTTTTAATATTGCTGCAAATATAATCTAGATGATTCATTACAATTCTCGATGGATTATTACACTCGATGGCATTTATTACAATTTTAGGGTCAAATATTGCTACACGTCTTTTTGTTTTTGTGACAGAGGTTAGTTCTAGTAGACTTTTTCCACTACCAGAGCTCAAAGATACAACATTCCAATCGACCTCATTTTTTAGTGGCCCAGAATTGCCCCCTACTCTTATTGGGTAAGTCCTAATAACAAGAACAACATCATCCACATCTAAAGGGCTTAGACCTGCCTCAGAAACAAATGCTGCTGCAGATGTATCTCTACTAGTAGCATAGGGATAGTATTGCGAATGAAGCACTGATAAGCCAAAGCCTTGGGTGCCTTCAATTATTATTCGCTTCCCCTTAGAAAGGAGATCGCGCATATAGAGGACAACCGGGGCCACATAGCTCTTTAAGCGCTCATCATCTTTTGCCAAGCGTGTAGATCCATCTCTACTAATCCTTCTAGCTAAGGCGGCGCCCGTTCCGCTGAGTGTGGAACCAATAGATTTTCGTAGGCAACTGTTTTCTTCAGCCCTCTTATCATTGTCAGTGACTATCACCGCGTTCGGATCGATATGCAGGCGATCGTCGGATAGGCCTGTTTTGGCAATCTCATCAAATAAAATATCTATATCAATGTAACTGCCAGCACCCAAGACACAATGAACGTCCGGTAGGATGGAAGGTGTTGGCAGTTGCCTAAGAATCAAAGGGTTTCCATCTGGAGTAATGACCGTGTGCCCAGAATTGGAACCACCTACTCGAACGGCAACCTTAGCCCCCATTTCACGGGCAAGGTAATGAGCTACCTTCCCTTTGCCTTCTCCTCCGAATTGTCCACCAACAATGACCGTGACCGGCATAGAAAATCTCCAAATGAATTATTGGGCGATCTCATCCACTGAGGACTGCAAAGATTTCAAATCTCCATTGTTGCGGATGGTTCTATGCGCCAATAGAGCAAGTTTACTAATATCTTTCTCTGCAGGGTGGTTACAGGCTACCTTGAATTCCTCGACTGAATGTCCATCAGCAACATATCTTGTAGTGCGAACTGACTCTGAGGATTCAATATGGGCATGCATAAAAGCTGGCCCGAAGGATTCGATCATAAAGGCGTGATCCTCGGGATGGCGTAACCCATCAATAACGAGTTTGCCTTGCTCGGGCAGCATTTTAAGTAGTTGTGTGCATAACCAACGCTGACCAGGAGTTTTATTCACCTTCTCACCTATTTCCTGCAGCGTTTCCCTGTTAACGTCTTCCCCTCGGTCAATCAACATTTGCTTCAATATCTGACTGAACCTACCGTAGGCAAAACCTGCCTCCTCAATAAATTTCGCTGCAGTTGTTTTGCCGGTGGCAATTGGACCACTGAGGCCAATCACTTTGCGTTCAAGCCAGTTTGTCGTATCCACCTCCAGGTCTGGGATGATGAGGTAATCTTCCTCTTCATTGCCGATTGCCTCAAACTTACCGCTCCAGAAGAAAAGCCCAACGACAGCCGAAGTGATGGCGTCGAGTTCATCGTGACAAACTTGTTCGGTCAGATAATTGCCTTTGACGCCAAAGAGCTCCAGCCCTTTAGATAAATAATCAAGACTTGCCCCTTTGCGCGGTATGCCCATGATGTCCTGGGCCGCACCGGGGTAGCTTTCTATCACCGGGACACCCAGTTTGCGAAAACGTTCCGCAAGACGCATTCCCCGGGCCGTTAATTGCTGCATGCTGGGAATCAGCGAGGGGTAAACATTCACCCCGCGTTTTTTCAACAACCGCTCACACTTACGCATGATGCCGAATTCGTGACGGCCGGGGTCGCTGTCATCTACAGAGGTTCGGCCAAACGGAATCGACAGTGGTGAGTCAATAGAGACTAGGTCGGGTTTCACCTTCAGGGTTTCGTTTATCAGATCCTCATCCGGCCCAAGGCATTTTGTTTCAGCTAAGTCATGATTGAGAAAACACCAACCAGAGGGACGGCCTTCGCTCCCGGTCAGATCAATCCCCACGACCCTAAGACCTTGCTGTTTTGGGAGCGCCAGTTCGTCAAGGAAGACGAGAGGACCTATTTTGCCTCCGTATGGGCGAATAACAATGCCATCTGGTTTGTCGGTTTTCTTGTTTGCCCAATTGATTTTGCTTCTTCTTTTTGCGAATTTTGGAAGAGTAATTTTACTGGTTGGAAGCTGATAGTTTTTTAGCAGGATCTTCGCAACCTTGTCGAAGATCACCTTCATCCCCTCAACATCCGCATGATTGTAAACAATCAGCTGGCGAAGAGCCTTTTCATCGCCCCATTTGTATTTGTGCCAGAGAAGCGTCGCCTTCAATCCATCAACTTCAGCGGCCTTGGCTGATCGTTTTAGGCCCAGTTGTTCCTCAATGACCTTTTGTCCACCACTGAAACCAGCGCGTTTAGACATAAAACGTAGATCGACGTGACAGGCAGGGAAGCGAATATCTTCAAACTCATTTCTGATAAACGGTAAGTCAAAAATTGATCCATTAAACGTTACTATTGCCTTTGCAGAGGACAATGCTTTGCGAAATTCTGAATCGTCATCACCTTGAAGATAGACACCGTATTCGGTACCGATACTCCAACCAATTAAAGTAATCTTGTCGTAGTACTTGCTTAGACCCGTTGTCTCGATATCGAGAAACATGGTGTCTTCAGGGTAGGTCAGGGCAATCCGGAAATGCTCTTGGTGCGGCAGGGATGTTGCAAAATACTCAACATCGCCTGCTTCAAGTGCAAGCCTTGATTCTTGAAGGAACGAAGCAGTATGTTCAAAAAGCGATAGCTGGGAGTTGTACGCGTTTTCGAAATCATCCCAAGTGAAGGTATAGGCGCGCCAAAGCTCAGCCTCCTTTTTTGCCCCAAATCCCTTGAGATGTCGAAACGTATACTGGAGCATTCAATCCTCTATCAGTGAGCATCGGCGGTTTGCAATTTGATGTAAATAGGGAGGGAACTTATCCCTGATTTATAACATTTTTGACGTTTTACGCCAAACATGAAATGTATTCGCAATCTGGTGATATTGTAACAGGGTACATTGGGGACAAAGGGCACATTGGGTCAGGTCTTCCCGTACCACAATTTCGCTTGCCCGTAGAAGGGGGCGGACGTCAGGCCTGATGGAGCCTCTTACCCGTTTTTTGGCAAAAAAAATCGAGGACGAAGCACAAAAAAGCGCCTACGGACCGTACTGGGACCGAAGGCGCTTATTTTGTCTTTTTCGGCTTCCGCACTCGAGATCGAAAGCCTATGAAACGCAAGGAGGAAAATGGTCGGGGCGAGAGGATTCGAACCTCCGACCCCCTGCTCCCGAAGCAGGTGCGCTACCAGGCTGCGCTACGCCCCGACGTGGTCTTTGCCATTGTTTATGCGGCGGACAGATTTAGCACGGATGGGGGTGAAACGCAAGGTCTTTTGCGCTGCTGCTCCTGGTGCCGCACCTCTAAATCTCGACCTCGGGCAGATCATCGAGCCAGCCACCGGAATCGGTGAGCTGACGCACCAACATGCGTGAGGCTTCCTCGCGATGACCGGGACGCGCGTGCAATTGCTTGAAGAACACTTTATCGTCGATGCGTCCGCAGACTTCGAGCTTGCCGATATCGTGACCGAGGATGAATTTGAAGCGCTTGGCGTAGCCGTCCATGCGCCGCCGGGCGCGGTCAATGATGTCGATACCCTCCTTAAGGGGCACCTGGAAGTGATGCCGCACCCGCGACACGGGCATGCACTGATACAGATAGTAGGGGCTCACACCCATGCGCAGCAGCCCGTTCATCAGCTCGACGAGGGTGTCTTCATCGTCGTTGACGCCACGCAGAAAGACGGCCTGATTATTGACCGTGATGCCGGCGCTGCGCAGATTCTGTACGGCCTGTCGCGCCACCGGGGTCATCTCATTCGGGTGATTGAAGTGGGTCGGCACATAGAGCGCTTTGTGCTGATTGAAATCGGCAAGCAGTTCGAGGAGTTCCTCATCGAAAAAACGCATGGGGAAAACCACCGGCGCCCGTGACCCGATGCGCACATAATTGAGGTGCGGGATGCCGCGCAGCGCGTCGAGCATGGGTCGCAGCACCTCGTTGGGCAGCAGAAAGGGGTCGCCGCCACTGATCACGACGTTGGTGATTTCCGGGTGTTCGGCAATGTAGCGCGCCGCGCCGCGAAAGTTCTGTACGGTCTGCTCATTGGGCAGGCCGACCATGCGCTTGCGGAAGCAATGACGGCAGTACATGGAGCAGTATTCGGTGGCGACCACCAGGGCGGTATAGGAGTATTTGTGCAGAATACCATTGCCCTTGTCGTGCTTGTCGTCGCCGTAAGGGTCACCGGTGGTTTCGCCCATGGCGCCGGCGACAATAAGCTCATCGGCTTCGGGCACACACATCTTGCGGATAGGATCCTGTGGATTACCGGTATCGACAAGATCCAGATAATAGCGGGGGATGTTCATGGGGTGGTTGTCGACGATGCGCCGCATGTCCGCCTCTTCCTCGGCTGACAGGGTCACGTATTTCTTGAGTTCATCGACGTTGGTGACGTTGTTTTTCAGTTCTTCCCGCCAGTCAATCCGGCTCCAGTCAGTATTGGGGGCGATAGTCTCTTTTTTCCTGGTTTCAAGCATGCCTCTCCCTGGGGCAAGGGTTGAAGTTGTGATTCACGGAAACAGGGTCCGCAACCATTTCCTAACGCCCTTTTATACCAAGAGCTGCCGCTGAGGTCAAATCCGGGGGCCCGCCGGAGCCGCAGCAGGCACACCGCCCGCTTCTTCAGCCACCGCTGAAAAGCTGCACCAGCAGAATCAGCACCATCAACCCCACGGCCACCCAACAGGAAACGATATCCGTGCTCTTTGTCGGGGGATTGGTCGCCAGAGTGCGCGCATCGGCGCTGATCGTCTCATCGGGTGCCTGGGCCAGCAGGGATCTCACGAGTTGCGGAAAATCCTCGTAGGCATTGGAGAAGATCACAAAGTGATCAAGGGTGCTGAGGCTCAAAAACGCGCGTTTGCGCACCAGGGTTGCCTCCACGGCGGTGAGTTCGGCAAAGGGCAGATGTCGGCGGCGCATGAACTTGTGCACGGTGACTCCACCCGCCTCGATTTCCGTGCGCCGCGCCATACTTTCCACAAACAGGCCACCGATGGGCAGCAGCATCAGACCGAGGATGACAACCTTGCCGCCGGTCTGGCCTTGCAGCAGACAAACGAGCAGCAGCAGCAGGGTCAGCGCCAGCAGCAGACCCAGAGGCAGCAGAAAAGCGCGGCGGATACGGAACTGTAGTGGAGTGCCAAGGGTATTCAGGGTCATGGCGCGCTACTCCTGAGCTGAAGATGCCGCGCCACCCGCGTCCGCACCGCGCACGAAGGAACCGCTTTTACCGCCATGCTTTTCAAGCAGGCGGATTTCGCCGATAACCATTTCCTTGTCCACCGCCTTGCACATGTCGTAGATGGTCAGCGCCGCCACCGACACGGCGGTGAGGGCCTCCATTTCGACTCCCGTCTTGCCGTCGACCCTGACCCGCGCCTCGACCTCCACCCGCCCCTGGCCGGGATGGGGCACGAAATCAAGGGTCACCGCGTTGAGCATCAGAGGATGACACAGGGGAATCAACCCCGCGGTCTGCTTGGCCGCCATGATGCCGGCGATGCGCGCCACGGCGAACACATCGCCCTTTTCCAGGGTGCGGTCGAGAATGCGCTGCAGGGTCGCCTCGCGCATACGGATTTCGCCACGGGCCACGGCCAGCCGCTGGGTATCGGCCTTGGCGCCGACATCGACCATGACGGCCTGGCCTTCTTCGTCAAAATGGGTCAAACGCTCTGTCATCTCAGCATCCTTAATCAAAGATTCCATCCATGACCTCACCAGCGCTCTTCACCCCGATGAGCTGCAACCCCGCCGGGGCGGTAACACTCTTGAGGCTGCCGGCGGGCAGAAAACAACGGTCAAAACCCAGGCGCGCGGCTTCCTTGACGCGCAGCTCAGGGTGCGATACGGCGCGCACCTCACCCGCCAGGCCAACTTCGCCAAAGACGATGGTGCGTGCGGCAATGGGTCGGTTGAGATGGCTGGAGGCCAGCGCCGCCATCACGCCGAGATCGATAGCCGGCTCGTCGAGACGCACGCCGCCGGCGACATTGAGAAAGATGTCCTGGGAGAGCAGCGACAGGCCCACCTTCTTTTCCAGCACCGCCACCAACAGCGACACCCGATTGTGATCGATGCCCATGGTAGTGCGGCGCGGCGTACCGAAGGATGAGCCCGACACCAGGGCCTGCAATTCCACCAGAATCGGGCGGCTGCCTTCCATGGCCGGTACCACGGCGCTGCCCGCCGCCCCTTCGGGGCGCTCGGAGAGAAACAACTCGGACGGGTTGCCGACTTCGGCGAGGCCCGAGTCCTTCATCTGAAACACGCCGATTTCATTGGTGGAACCAAAACGATTCTTGACCGCGCGCAGAATCCGGTAGGGATGGCCGGGCTCGCCCTCGAAATAGAGAACCGTATCGACCATGTGCTCGAGCATGCGCGGCCCGGCGATGGCGCCATCCTTGGTCACATGACCGACTAGAAAGGTCGGGATGGCGTCACCCTTGGCGACCTGCATGAGGCGCCCGGCGCACTCGCGCACCTGGCTGACGCTGCCCGGCGCCGAATCCAGGGCGGCGGTGAAGATGGTCTGAATGGAGTCGATGACGAGAAAACCGGGCTTGAGCGCCCGCACCTGCTCAAGCACCGCCTCCAGAGAGGTCTCGGCGAGCAGATAGAGATTTTCGGCGCGCACCCCGAGGCGATCGGCCCGCATCCTCACCTGACGCGTCGATTCTTCCGCCGTTACGTACAAAGCGCCCCCCTGTTCGGAGAGGCGGCTGATGGCCTGCAGCAACAGCGTTGACTTGCCGATGCCGGGATCGCCGCCGATGAGAATCAGCGAGCCCGCCACGACCCCGCCGCCCAGCACCTGATCAAACTCGCCGATACCGCACAACAGGCGATCTTCTTTGCTCGTCGCCACTTCGGTCAGGCGCTGCGGCGTGCTGCTCGCGGTGGCCGTGCCGCGCGCCGCGCCGCGCTGCGGCGTGACGCTTTCTTCCACCAGGGAGTTCCATTGACCGCAGTCCGGACAGCGCCCCAGCCATTTGGGGCTCTGGCAGCCGCATTGCTGACAGGTAAAAAGGGTGCGTTTTTTCATGGATAGAGAGCCACGGAGGTTGTGCTGCCGGTTGCTGAGCATTCAGCGCGAATACAGCGAAAACAATCGGCATTCTATGCCGCGGCAGGGAGAACTGTCAACGCAGGTATGGCCCGGTTGCACACAGACCAACGACGAAAGGCCCAGGGGCACATTATTCGCGCCTCTGAGCCCTTTCGCTGTCGTGGTTTTGTGCGGACTGGCAGAAAAAAAGATGCAAACTTTTCAGCACGCACCTCAGGGTGCAGGGGCAGCGTGCGGCACTGTCGGAGGTTGCAACTGAATAATTACGAAAAGATCAAGCCGCCGGCAGGGGTGTGCGGGTCTGCCAGGAAGTTTTTTCGAGAATCACCTGAACGGCCCGATTGTTTTTCGGCGAAAACAGGATGGGCGCGGCCAGATTGAGAGTAATTTTGCGATCGGGGGGCACAGTGGCCACCGCCAGCACCAGGCATTCGTCTTGTTCGTCGATTCCGAGTTTGCGCAGCTCAACAGCATCGGGAGTGACGGCATAGTCGAGAAAGAACCCCTGGGGGTCGGTCAGGATAAAAGCCAGGGCCGGATCCTCGACGCTTTGCATCCAGAACAGGGGTCCGGGCTTGCGCTGCGGCATGACCACGAAATCGCGCAGATGGCCGAAGCCGATGAGCCCTTCGGGGAAATGCAGGGTCTTGTCCGGCTCGTATTCGATATCGCCGAAGCGGGTGCCGATAATTTTATTCATGGGCGCCTGCGCTTCTGCAGGCTCTCGCTCAAGGCATCCAGATCGGACGGGTTCCACTGTGTGGCCTCCTGATTTTCACGGCAGATGCGCTCAAAGATTTCCTGCCGGTAGATTTTTTTGTCGGCGGGAGCATCGATGCCGATACGGATCGCGCCCCCCTTGATTTCGACCACGGTGATCCGGATGTCCTCACCGATAACGATTCCTTCTCCGGCCTTGCGGGTCAGTACCAGCATATTCTCGCCCTCCCTGGCTGTGATGTGTTGCTGTCCTTCCTGGACTGCAAGAAGCGTGCAAACCTCTAGCGCATATAATCGAGAATCGAGAGCCGCGACACCCGCGAGGTGATGTCGAGCGCAGCCTTGAAGGCGGTTTCCTGCATGGTCATGTTGGTGATGGTTTCAACCAGGTCGGCATCCTCGTAACGCGAGAGCATGGCCATCATGTCGATGCGCATGTCTGCCATGTTGAGCTGGGCATTGTCGACACGCTGGGCGATGTTGCCCATCTGCGAGCGCTGCGCACGCATATGGTCGGCGGCCTGATCGAGATCGTCCATCTCCGCCAGGGCGGCGCCGCTGTCGCCGGCGGCGAGAGCGGCGATCATGTTGTCAAAAAGCTGCCAGATGTCCTTGCCCGTGCCCGGGTCACCGAACACGGCGTCACCGGACAGACTGACAGGAACCTTCTCGCCTGGGCCGATTTCGAGCTCAATAAGCTGGGTATCGCCTTCAAACTCACCGGGTGTGCCGGTCGGATAGGGCCGCATGTTCTCTTTGTAGCCGGAAAACAAATACTTGCCGTCAACATTGGCGTTGGCCACGGCGAGCAGTTCGTCCTTCATCAGGCGTACCTGGTCGCCCAGGGTCGCCAGATCCTGCTGCGAGAGGCTACCGTTGCCGGCGTAGACCAGGGTTTCCTTGGTGCGCACCATGAGGTTATCGACCCGGTCCAGGTGTGTATCGAGAATCCCCAGTCGATCGGCGGAGGTGCCCAGGGTGCGCAGGAATCGTTCGGAGGAGCGGATCTGGCCGCGGCTGTCGAGGACCGGGCGGATCGCCGAAGGATCATCCGAGGGCTTGTTCATACGTTTGCCGGTCGCCGCTTGAATGCGCAGATCCTCAAGCCGGTTGGTGGACTGCGAGAGATTGGCCAGCAAGCTGCGATAAGTCGTGGTCAAAGTGGCGCGCATGGCTTACCTCTTGAGGTTCAGGATGGATTCCATCAGTTCGTCGACCACCGCCAGAAATTTCGCCGAGGCCTCGAAACCCTTCTGGAACTGAATGAGGTCGATCATCTCCTCTTCCAGTGAGACCCCCACCGTGGCGTCACGCATATTTTTGATCTGCACCATGGCATCCTCCATCCCCTGGGCGGCCAGCGCACCGCGACTCGCTTCAGTGCCCACCTTGGAAGTAATCTTGGAGAAGTAGCCGATGAAAGAGTCATTACCGTCCACGGCCTGCAGATTGTCGGCGAGAGACGCCAGGGCCAAAGCGTTGCGGTTGTCGCCGATGAGCGGGTCGCCGGGCACTCCGCCCTGGGCCGCCGCGACCTGACGGGTATCGCTCAGGGCCACGGCCAGGCTCTTGGCGAAACCCTTTTCATGGGCCGCCAAAGGCACAGCCGGGGGGTTGGGTGCCGCTCCCGGCGGGTCGGGCGTCGCAATGAAGAAATCCAGCCCGGCCTGCCCGTCGAGGTCGGTGCCGGCGCGATGCAGATCGTTGACCTGATACGCCAGGCTGTAGGCCAGGTGATCAAGCTCTTCCATGCGCTGCGGGATGAACTCGTCGCGCACACTCAGCAGCCCTTTGAATTCCCCGCCGAGCATGTTGGTACTCAAGTCGGTGGTGGTATTGGGGCCGGTGCGCAGCACCAGTTGCAGATTGAGCGCGCTGTCCATCTGCGTTTCGATGCTCATGGCCTGGGTGCCTTGGACCAGGGGCAAACCACCGGGCAATTGGACCGAGACCTGGCCTTTTTCTTCGTAATAGGTGACGCCGAGCTGCTTGGAAAGATCCTCCAGCAGCATATCGCGCCGGTCGCGGTCGGAGTTGGCGGTCTGCCCCGAAATCTCCAAAGTGGAGATGCGCAGGTTGAGATCGGCAATCTCCCGCAGCACGGGATTGACACCCGTCACCTTGGATTCCACCGAGGCGTTGATGTTGCGCTGCGCTCCGGTCAGGCTGGTGACAGCGTCTTCGAAGGAACGCGCCAGCAGATCGCCGCGCTGCAGCACGATCTGACGCTCGGTCTGACCGCTGGGATTGGTGGAAAGTTCCTTCCATGAATCGAAAAAACGGTCGATCTCCGTGGCCAGATTGTTTTCGGCGACGCTGAAAATACGCTCCAGCTCGGCCATGGGCGCCAAGCGCGCGCTTTCCTCGCCGAGAGTACCGCTTTTGTCGTGAATCTGGCGCGTCAAAAAAACGTCGTGCTCGCGGGCGATATTGTTGATATTGACGCCCTGGCCGATGAAAAAGCCGCGCAACTCCAAGGAGGGCACCGGCTGGAACACCGCCACCTGCCGCGAATAACCCGGGGTGTTGACGTTGGCGATGTTGTTGCCGGCGATTTCCACCGCCTTCTGGCTGGTGCGCAAACTGGTCTTGCCGGCGCTGAGGGCGCTGAGGAGTCCGGCCATGGCTCAGATCCTCCCCGAGAGCAGGCGTCCACCGGGGCGCGTCTGAGTCATGAGGCCCGCGGCGCCGTAGCCCGGCGGCGGCACCTGTTTTTCGAAAAAAGCCATGGTGTCGCGCACCAGATTGAGTCCGGTCCAGAACAGATAGGCGTTACGCCGGTTCTCCTCGCGCACGCGCTCGGCAAGCCCCGCCAGTTCATCATCCGCATAAGCATCCAGTGATCCTTGCTCATGCAGGGCCTGAATCAGTTCTTCCTTTTCCCGGACCACCGCATTGAGCGCCGACATATCGAGACCGCGCGCCGCCGCACGCTCCTGCAGGATCAGCTCATGCAAACGCTGCAAGCTCGCGTAGGGATCATGACTGGCCATGGTTTCCGCCCTCCGTGACATACTTCAAAAGACTTGCGGCAACTTTGTGCAGATCAGGCTGATAGCTCCCGCTGGCGATCTGCGCCTTGAGCGCGGCGACTTTCTCGGCGCGTTGCACATCGGCCATGCCCTTGGACTCCTTGGCTTTGTTGACCTGTTGCAGCACAGAAGAGAAGTCGACCTTGTCCGTCGCCCGCGCCGCACCCGCCTTGTTGGCGCCCGCTTTTTGCGCTCCGCGCGCGGGGGCCGGCGGAGGCACGATCTGATTGCCGAAAATTTTCTTGATACTCATGGGGGCCATCCTTCCGGTCGGCCGCATGCGGCCTTATTTTCGAGCGCAGCGCAGTGCGGCAGTTATTCGCCGCAGCGCCATCTACTTATCGTCCTGCCCTCTTTTCGGCAACCGCAGCAATATCCTTTAGCAAAAAAAACCGGGGTCCGCCTCCGGACCCCGGTTTTTTTAATTGAAATCTGACGGCCCCGGCAGTAGCCGGGGAATCCAGTTACTTTTTACCTTCACCGCCCAATTGCCGAAACAACGCCTCGCCTATGCCCAGACTGCTGGTGCGCGAGGTCTGCTGCGCCAGCTCCCAATCCATCATCTCCTGAAAGGCATCTTCACCCATGCCACGGGGCAGCAGGCCGTCCTGGGGGATGGTTTTGCGCATTTCCTTGAACATGGCGTGCACGAACAGGGCTTCAAAATCCTGACAGGCGGCGCGCAGCTGCTCCGGGTTCTTGTTTTTGGTGGACGACTCGGGCGCGTTGGGCAGAGTCGCGGTAACCAGCAGGCGCGGATCGATGTTGGTGCTCATAGGGCCTCGTCAGTGCGGATGGTCTGTTTAGAGAATCACCAGTTCGGCATGCAGGGAGCCGCTCGCCTTGATCGCCTGAAAGATGGCGATGAGGTCGCGTGGCGTGGCGCCGATGGCGTTGAGGGCACGGGCGATATCGCCTAGGGACACCCCGGGCTCGACCACCACCAGATTGCCCTGCTCTTCGAGCACCTCAATGCCGGTCTGCGGCACCACCACCGTCTCTCCCTCGGAGAAGGGACCGGGCTGGGAAACCTGGGCCGATTCGCTGATCACCAGGTTGAGGTTGCCGTGACTCACCGCCACCCGCTGGATGCGCACATTGTCGCCCATGACGATGGTGCCGGTTTTTTCGTTAATGACCACGCGCGCCACCGTATCGGGAGTGACGGAAAGCTCTTCCATGGCGGCGATGAATTCAATGAGCCGGCCGCTGTAAGACGCCGGAAGTCGCACGCGCACGCTACCGCCGTCGACGGCGGCGGCGACGCCCTCGCCGAAGCGCTGATTGATGCTCCGGCTCATGCGCGAAATGGTGGTAAAGTCGGGATTCTGGATCCGGTAGGTAAGAATGTCTCCCGCACCCAGGGCCAGGGGCACCTCACGCTCGACAAGGGCTCCGCCGGGGATGCGCCCCACGGTGGGATGATTCTTCTGCACGGTGGCCGCCTTGCCGCCGAACGCCAGAGCTCCGACCACCAGCGGTCCCTGGGCCACCGCATAGACGCTGCCGTCGGGGCCGTTGAGAGGCGTCATAAGCAGGGTACCGCCAAGCAGGCTGTCCGCGTCGCCGATGGAGGAAACCAGCACGTCGATGGTGCCGCCGGCTTTGGCAAAGGGCGGCAATTGAGCGGTCACCATGACCGCCGCGACATTGTCGACGCGTACCTGACGGCGATCGACAGACACACCGAGACGCTCCATCATGCTCACCAGCGACTGCACGGTAAACTGCGTGCTCTGGCTGTCGCCGGTACCGTTGAGACCCACCACCAGGCCGTAACCCACCAACTGGTTGTCGCGCACTCCTTCGAGGCGCGCGATGTCCTTGATGCGGGTGGCCTGGGAGAGACTGGGGGCCAGGCATAGGCAGAGGACGAGGAGGATGTATGCGACGTATGAAAATCGTTTCATGCCTGTAAAGTCCTCTTAGAAGGGCGTGATGGTGTCGAGGATGCGCACCAGCCAGCCCTGGCGCTGCTTGTCGCTAATCACGCCCTTGCCGGTGTAGGCGATGCGCGCGTCGAGAATGTGCTGGGAGTCGACCACATTGCCGGCGTTGATGTCAGCGGGCCGCACGATGCCGGCCAGGCGGATGACCTGCTCTTCGTTGTTGACAATGACGTTCTTGCTGCCGTCGATGCGCAGGTTGCCGTTAGGCAGCACCTCCACCACCTGAGTGGTGATCGTCGCTACCAAGTCCTCGCGACGCGTGGTGGAACCCGACCCCTGGAAGTTGTTTTCGTAGTTGGCGCTGATCAGGCGCTCAGGATCGATGGCGCTGTTGATGGTGCCAATGGACTTTTCCAGGCCGAAGAGGCGCGAGATGCCGGCCGAGGCGCTGCTGCTGCGCCCGGTGGAAGTTGTCGCTTCGCGGCTGGCGCTGGCCCGCTCGAAAATCGCCACGGTGATGATGTCGCCGACATAGCGACCCTTGACGTCATAGAGCAAACCGCCCTGACTGGTGGTCCACAGGGAACCCGGCGTCGCGGGCCGCTCCGGAACAATGACCACCTCAGTCGGGGCAAAGCCCGTTTCCGACATATGGCTGCCCGAGCGCCCCGCGCAGCCACCGGAAAGGGCGGCAATAAGCAACAGCGCCGCAAGGCGCCAGACAAGTTCTTTCATGTCAAAACTCCACCGTGACGGTGGCCGGAGCCACCACCTCGCAGAGGATTTCCTTCTGCGAAGCACTGTTGCGAATGCGGATGGTATCGCCCAACTTGCCCTCGTCGCGTGCCACGCCCGTTGCGTTCAACTGCAGGGCGCCGCGCTTGGCGATGATGGTCACCACCTCGCCGCGCCGCACCAGGGAGGGCTCCTCAACGAAGCTGCGGTCAAGAACATCACCCAGGCGCACCGTGCGCCGCAGCACTTTTCCAACCAGCTCCTCGGCGGAAAATGCCGGATTGCGCACCCGCGCCAGATCCATCTCGACAAAGTTGATGTCGCGCTCGGTCAGGGTCACCCCGCGTGACAGGTCCAGCGCAGCCACCGCCACCGGGGCGAGGGCTTCTAGCACGACACGGTAGGACTGGTTGTGCTGAGTACGCCCATCCACCTGGAAAATGAAGGTAAAGCGGCGACTGGTGAGAATCTGCGGATCCGAGGGAATGATCTCGTGGCTCACCCGCCCCGGGGGCAGGGTGAAGCTGTTGTTGACGTCAAGGGTTCGGATGCGGATCTCGCCCTGGGGCAGCAAACCCCGCTTCTCCTCAAGGTAGTCCTCAAGCAATGCGCGGATCTGCTCAGGCCCGATGTAGGTGCCCTTGGCGGGTGCGGAGGCGACGGCGAAAGCGGCGCCGCTCAGCAGCACCAGGCACAGAAAAATGGTGGTTATCAAAGGTTTCATAACATCCATTCACTGCAAGCTTTGCGCCCAACAATGCTCATCAGGCCAGATTGTTGACCATCTGCAACATTTCGTCGGCAGAACGAATGGCTTTGGAATTGATTTCGTAAGCGCGCTGGGTGGCGATCATGCTCACCATCTCTTCCATGACGCTGACGTTGGAACCTTCGAGAAAGCCCTGGGCCAAGCCACCGAAGCCTTCCAGACCGGGAGTGCCGAGTACTGCGGGACCCGAGGCCGGGGTCTCAAGAAACAGGCTGCGGCCCATGGCATGGAGCCCGGCGGGATTGCTGAATTTGGCCAGCTCGAGATCCCCGATCTGGTTGGGCTGGTTGTTGCCGTCGAGGAACACGTTGACCGCACCGTCCTCGGTGATGGCCAGGCGCGTGGTGTTTTCGGGAACAATGATCTGCGGCAACAACGGATAGCCGTCGGAGGTAACCAGCCGTCCGGTGCCGTCTTTTTTGAAGGCTCCGGCGCGGGTGTAGGCCTCTTCGCCGCCGGGCAGCTGGACACGGAAAAAGCCCGCGCCTTCAATCGCCACGTCCAGATCATTGCCGGTCTGCATCAGGTCACCAACGGTGAAGACCTTCTGCACAGCTGCGGCGCGCGCACCGAGGCCGACCTGAATGCCGGTGGGCACCTCGTTGCCTTCCACCGATTCGGCACCGGCGGTCCGGCTGGTCTGGTAGAGCAGGTCCTGGAAGTCGGCGCGGCTCTTCTTGAAGCCCGCGGTGTTGACATTGGCCAGATTGTTGGAAATGACGTCCATGTTGAGCTGCTGGGCGGTCATGCCGGTCGCTGCGGTCCAAAGTGCTCTGATCATTGCTGTATATCTCCTTATTCTGTGCGCAACCGACCCAGCCGGTGCGCATATCACTTATCAACCGAGGCTGCCGAGCTCGTCGGCCTTGCTGTTGACGTCCGAGTAGATTTTCATCATTTTGGTATAGGCCTCGAAGCTGCGATGGGCCTCCATCAGCAGGGTCATTTCCTGCAGAGGATTGACGTTGGACCCTTCGATCTGTCCCTGAACCAGATTGGGGCGCAACACCGGAACCTCAATGGTTTCGGGAGCCGGTGCAAACAAGCCGTCGGCCCGTTTTTGCAGCGCGCGCGGATCATTCACCTCGACAACCGCCAAGCGTCCCGCCTCGACTTCGCCAGCCCAGATGCGGCCGTCTTCGTCGATGCGCACCTCTTCGTCACCAAGCTGGATGGGACCATTTTCGCCAAGCACACGATTGCCGCTACTGTTGACCAGGAAACCTTCGGCATCCAGACGAAAATTGCCCTGGCGGGTGTAGAAATCACCGCCCTGCCCTTCTATCTTGAAAAAACCCGGACCATCAATGGCCACATCAAAAGGGTTGCCCGTGGCCTGAAACAGCCCCTGGGAAAGATCGGTGTAACCTTCGGCGCTGCGATTGAAGTTCACGCCTTTGGCGAGGCTGCGCTGGCGCGCGCCGTCGATGAGGGACTCAAAGCACAGCCGGTCCTTCTTGTACCCGGCGGTGTGGGCATTGGCCAGGTTGTTGCTGACCACTTCGAGCAACTGCATGCGCGAGCGGGCACCGGAAAGGGCACTGTACACACCTGAACTCATAAGACTCTCTCTGCGTTAGGAGCGGCGGCCGCGCCAGGCGCGCGCTGTTCCAGTGAATAATCCCGCACCGTGCGGGCTGTTGTTCGTTTCGACCTTTCGTCAGGCGATCTTTAGCTTTTTTTACGCCCCACCTCGGCCAAACGCACGAGCTGCTGGGCTTCGGCCGAAGACACCTGCAAAACACGGGCGATCTCTTCGGGCGCAAGACCCTTGTCTGCCAGGGTCACCACATGGCGGTAGCGCTCGGGCGCTTCGCCGGCACCGGCAGCCTGCTGCAGGCGTTCTCGGATCTGTTCCTCGCTCAAGGGTTGCGGGGCGGGTGCCATCGGAGCGCCCTGGGCCTGAGAGGGTCGCGCGTCCGGCTCCGCTGCCGCGACGGCGCGCGGGGCATGCAAACCCGCCTTTTGCCACAGGGCCAGCTCTTCGCGCAGCTGCGTCAACTCAGCCCGCAACTTGCGCTGGCTCAGATGCACCACAATCAGCGTCACACCGATGACCGCGGCCAGCACGGCGACGGCAAAAAAATTGACGTATTGCAGATCCATAATTTCGAATTTCTGGTGAGGGGCGACTCAGCGCCGCTTCTTGAGATTGCTGCTCAGGCGCGCCTTGAGCTTGTGCAGCGCCTGGCTGTGCAACTGCGAAACCCGCCCCTCGGTTACCGAGAGCACCTCGGCAATCTCTTTTTGGGTGAGTTCCTCGTAATAGTAGAGCGAAACCACCAGCCGCTCTTTTTCCGAAAGCCGCTCCAGATGCTCGGCCAACTCACGGGTCAGCTCGCGACGCTCGACGTTTTCCAGGGGCGTGGCGGCATCGGTATCGGGCAGATTGTCGATGAAGCTGCGGCCCTCATCGTATTCGTCGATGGTCTGATGCAGACTGACACAGCCCAGATGACTGACTTCGGTGAGCAGATTGCGGTAGCTCTCCAAGTCGAGATCCAGGGCGGCGGCGACTTCGTGTTCTTCCGGCGAGCGCCCAAGTTGCTGCTCAAGCCTCTCCAGGGTACGCGTCAGGCGGGTCTGCTTTTCCCGCAAGGAGCGTGAAAACCAGTCGTT
This sequence comes from Geoalkalibacter ferrihydriticus DSM 17813, assembly GCF_000820505.1. Classification (NCBI taxonomy): domain Bacteria; kingdom Pseudomonadati; phylum Thermodesulfobacteriota; class Desulfuromonadia; order Desulfuromonadales; family Geoalkalibacteraceae; genus Geoalkalibacter; species Geoalkalibacter ferrihydriticus. The sequence continues at coordinate 477,815 of NZ_JWJD01000001.1, forward strand.
GCGGCGCGCCTCGTCAAGCATGGCGCCGCGCATCCGATGCTCGGCGAAGGTTTTGAACAGGATGCCGCGAGACGGGTCATAGCGATTGGCCGCATCGAGCAGCCCCATCATGGCGGCGCTGGCCAGATCGTCGCGGGTCAGCGAAGCCGGCACCTGGGTGATCATGCGTTCCACCAGAAAATTAACCAGCGGCAGATGATCCTCCACCAGACGGGTACGGATATCGGTTTGCGGCTGAAAATAGGGATCGGGAGGATTCATGATCATCGCCCCTAACTCAGGCTCCCTGCCCGAAGGACAGCAGACGCCGCCAGAAAAACTGCAGGCTGCCCTTGGGCGCGGCTTGCTGCTGGCCATTAACCAGATTGCGCGCGATATCCTCGAAGGCGCCGCTGACCTTGGTCTTGGGGAACAGATCGACCATCACCCGCTGGCGTCGTACCGATTCGCGCATACGCTTGTCATGAGGGATGCAACCGAGATAATCGATGGAGATATCCAGGTAGCGGTTGGATACCATGGTCAGCTTGCGATAGACATCGAGCGCCTCGTCGCTGCTGGTCACCGAGTTGACAATGAGATTGAAGCGCTTTTCGTGATACTGCACGGAGAGCAGCTTCATCAGCGCATAGGCATCGGTAATGGCGGTCGGCTCGGGCGTGGTGACCACCAGGATATCCTGGGCGGCGACGTTGAAATAGGTGACATTCTCCGAAATACCCGCTTCGGTATCGATGATGACGATCTCAAAATCACCATGGAGAGCGTCGAGTTCGTCGAGAAATCTCATTTTCTGGTCGGAACTCAGGCGCGTGACGGTCTGCATGCCCGAGCCGGCGGGAAGAATCTTGATGCCCGCGGGACCCTCGACCATGATTTCCACCAGGGAGCGCTCACCGCTGAAGAAGTGGTTGAGGTTGTATTGCGGCGCCAGGCCGAAGACCACGTCGATATTGGCCAGGCCTAGATCGGCATCGATGATCAGTACTTTCTTGCCCAGCTGCGCCAGGGCCAGGGCCACGTTGGACACCACCGCGGTCTTGCCCACCCCGCCCTTGCCGCTGGTCACCGACAGTACGCGCGCCGCCTGACGCGGCTCAACGTCCTTGCGCGCCGGCCCGAAGCGTTCGCTCAGCGATCTGAGGGTTCCGGCCTGATCCTCTCGTTCCTGCAACATTTCCATCTCCGTCCTTCCTCTATCTCTGCCCCAGAATGAGTTGGGCGATTTTCTTCGCATCGGCCACCAGGATATCTTCCGGCACACGCTGACCGTTGGTCAGATAGGCCAGAGGAAAGTTGTGGCGCAGATGAACATTGAGCAGCACGCCGAGGTTGGCGCACTCGTCGATCTTGGTGAAAACCAGGTTGTGCAGCGGCACGCGCCCGAAGCGCGTCACCGCCTCGTAGAGATCCTCGTCGCGGGTGGCGGCCGAGAGCACCAGATGATTCTCCGTGGCCAGATCCGGGGCGAGAATCTCTTCCAGGTTTTTGAGGTTGACCTCGTCGCGCGGGCTGCGGCCGGCCGTGTCGATGAGGATCAAATCTTTGTCGTTGTGCCTGTTGAGCACCCCGCGCATCTGTTTGGGCGAGACCACCACCTCGACGGGCAGGTTCATGATTTCGCCGTACACCTTGAGCTGCTCCACGGCAGCGATACGGAAGGTGTCGATGGTCACCAGCGCCACGCTCTGACCGCCGCCGAGAAGGTGTTCGGCGGCCAGCTTGGCGATGGTGGTGGTCTTGCCGACTCCGGTGGGCCCGATCAGCGCCAGGCGCCGCTGCCGCCGCTGTCCGACGGGACGCCGGCTCACCTGAATGAGATCGCCGATGACATCGCTGAAAATCGCGCGCATCACCTCGGGATTCTGCTGCTGCTCGGGCGCCGCGCGCTGTGCAGCAAAGCGTACGATGGTTTCGGCCGCCTCTTCGTCGATTCCGCGCGCGCGCAGCAATTGCACCAGGGAATTGAGTTCGCGACCCTCGCCGGACCCTGCCGCGGCGCGCCGCCGCCCGGTACGCGGCGCGGATACGGGCGCGGGCAAGGGCGTCACCGGCAGCGTTTGCCCCACGGCGGCGGCCGGTTGCACCGCGGTTGCGCCGACGCGCGTTTCGCTGAGAAAATTGCGCATCAGGCTCTTGAGTTCATCGATCTCACCGCGCAACGCGTGGATTTCGCCGGTTTCGCGCGGTGCCGCTTCACTTCGCGGCGGCCTTGGCGCCGGGTCTTGGCGGCCGGGGTTCCAGATGTCTTCATAGCTGATTTCATCGCTTTTTGCTTCGTTGCCGGATCGGTTGCGGCGCTGCGCGCCCTGATAGGGATCCGCGCGACGCGGCGCGGCGGAACTGCGGGCCGCCCCGCCGGCAACCGCGGCGGGTTCGATGGCGGCGGTCACCTCGAGAATCGGCTTGCCCAGCACCCCCAGCCCACCTTTGCGGATAGTACGGGTGGAGATGATCAGAGCGTCGGGTCCAAGCGTTTCCTTGACCTTTTTCAGAGCCGAGGCCATGTCTTCGGATTCAAATACCTTAACCAGCATTGGCCTTCACCGTTCCCACCGCCCGGATCTTCAGATCCGGGGCCACTTCGTTATGAGAAATCACCATCAGATTGGGCAGATAGCGCTCGGTCAACCTTTTGACATGAGGACGGATGGTCGGCGGACACAACAGCACCGGATCACCGCCGGCGTATTGTTGAATCACTTCGCCGAGACCGCTCAGGATGTTCTGCGCGGTGGTCGGATCCAGGGCCAGATAGCTGCCCTGGCCGCTGTGCTGCACCGCCTCCTGAATGCGCGCTTCGATGTCGCGAGCCAAAGTCAGCACCGGCAGCACGCCGTCCTGGGCGACCACGCCCGCACAGATGGCACGTGCCATGGTGCGGCGCACGTGCTCGGTGAGCACGTCGGGATCCTGACTGACCGGCGCCCAGTCGGCCAGGGTCTCCAGAATCGAGCGTAGATCGCGGATCGAAACATGTTCTCGCAACAGATTTTGCAGCACGCGCATCACCGTTCCCAGGTTGAGCAGATCAGGTACCAGCTCTTCCACCACCTTGGGGTGGCTCTTGCGGAAGTTATCCAGCAAGTTCTGTACCTCCTGACGGCCAAGCAGCTCATGGGCGTGTCTTTTTATGATTTCGCTGATATGGGTGGCGACCACCGTGGTGCAGTCGACCACCGTATAACCGGCGATCTGCGCGCGATCCTTCTTGTCATCGGAAATCCACACCGCGGGCAGGCCGAAGGCTGGTTCGGTGGTCTGCACGCCCTTGAGAGTTTCGGTCGCGGTGCCGGGGTTCATGGCCAGGAAATGTCCGGGCAGCATCTCGCCGCCGGCCAGAGCCACGCCCTTGAGCAGGATGTTGTACTCGTTGGGTTTGAGTTGCAGATTGTCCTTGATGTGCACCGGCGGCACGATAAAACCCATCTCCAGGGCGAACTGCTTGCGAATCGACTTGATGCGCGGCAAAAGGTCCCCCTCCTGGCTGGCATCGACCAGGGGAATCAGACCGTAGCCCACTTCAAGTTCGAGCAGATCGATGGAAAGCATTTCTTCGTAATTATCGCTCTGCTCCGGCAGCAGGTCGCGCTCTTCCTGGTCTTCGCTCTCCCGTTGGGCCGCCTTACCCTGCTGCACCCGGTAGGCGACATAACCCAGGCTCAGCGACAGCACCATGAAGGGCAAGGTGGGCAGGCCCGGAATCAGAGCGAAGCCGCCAAGAATCCCCGCAACCACCCAGAGAGCGCGCGGGTGCAGGGTAAATTGACCTTTTAGCTCGCTGCCGAAATCCCCCATGCCCGAGGTGCGGGTCACGAGAATACCGGCGGCGGTGGAAATGATCAGCGCTGGGATCTGCCCGACCAGCCCGTCGCCGACGGTGAGAATCGTATAGGTCTGGGCCGCCTCGGCCGCCGGCATACCCTTTTGCAGCACACCGATGACAAAACCGGCTCCGATGTTGATCAGGGTGATGATGATGCCGGCGACGGCGTCGCCACGCACGAATTTGCTGGCCCCGTCCATGGCGCCGTAGAAGTCGGATTCTTGACCGATTTCCTTGCGCCGCTGGCGCGCCTCGTCTTCTGTGATGGAACCCGCGTTGAGGTCGGCATCGATGGCCATCTGCTTGCCCGGCATGGCGTCCAGGGTGAAACGCGCCGCCACCTCGGCGACGCGCCCGGCACCCTTGGTGATGACCATGAAGTTAATCACCACCAGGATCGTGAAGATGACGATACCGACCACGTAGTTGCCGCCCACCACGAACTGCCCGAAGGAAGCGATCACGTTGCCGGCGGCATCGGTCCCCTGATCGCCGTTGAGCAAAATCAGGCGCGTCGAGGCGACGTTCAAGGACAGGCGAAACAGGGTGGTCGCCAGCAGAATCGCGGGAAACACGGCAAAATCGAGAACCCGCACGGTGTAGAGGCCGATGACCAGAATCAGCAGCGATACGGTGATGTTGAGGGACAGAAACAGATCGAGCAGAATGGTCGGCAGGGGAATGATCATCACCAGCAGGATGGACACCAGCCCCAGGGCCACCATCACGTCGCTGCGCACGACCGTTTCGACGAAACGAAAATTTTTCAAGTTATCCAGAATCACGATTGCTGTCCTTTGAGGCTATAGACATAAGCGAGGATTTCCGCCACCGCCTTGAACATATCTTCGGGAATATCCTGCCCCAGCTCCACCTGAAAGAGGGCGCGCGCCACCGGCACGTTCTCCACCAGGGGCACATCGTTTTCGCGGGCGATTTCGCGAATGCGCAGCGCCACGCGATCCGCGCCCTTGGCCACCACCCGCGGTGCGTCCATGCGCCCGCGCTCATAACGCAGCGCCACCGAAAGGTGGGTGGGATTGGTCACCACCACATCGGCCGTGGGAACCTCGGCCATCATGCGCTTGCGCGCCATCTCCATCTGCACCCCGCGGATCTTGGCCTTGAGATGCGGATCGCCCTCGGTCTGCTTGTGCTCATCCTTGGTTTCCTGCTTGGTCATCTTCATCTTTTCCTCCATCTCGTAGCGCGTGAAGGCGTAGTCGAAGATGGCCAGGACAATGAGGACCCCGCAGGTTTTGAGCAGCACCAGGAAGGTGACGCGCGCGACGAAATTAAGGGTTTCGTGCAAATCCATGTCAAGCAGATAGAGAGCGTTCTCGAACTCGCCCGCCACGGTGCGGTAAGCCACGAATCCGACGACCCCGACCTTGGTCAGCGACTTGACCAGCTCCACCAGCATGCGCTTGGAAACGAACTTCTTCATTCCGGTGATGGGGTTGAGCTTGGTCAGATCGGGCTCCATGGGCTTGGTGGTGAACAACCAGCCGATCTGCAACACCGAGGCGGCCATGCCCAGAATCATGGTGAGGGCCAGCAAGGGCATCAGCAACAAGCCCATCTTGCCCAGCACGGTGCGCATCAGTCCGGGCACGGAACCGACGGTCACCTCCAATTCGCTCGAGCGTCCCCAGATGGAGGTCAGCAGCGTTTCAAGCTCTTTGTAGAAATGGGGCGCGTAGAAAAACCACAGAATAACCGCGCCGATCATGATGACGGCGGTATTGACTTCGCGGCTCTGCGCCACCTGACCTTTCTTGCGAAAGTCATCGCGGCGCTTGGCTGTCGCTTTCTCTGTCTTTTCCTGACCGCTTTCCGCCGACATGCCGTATCGCTCCGCTGTTCAAACAAATCCCCGGGGGACCGAAATCCATCCGCGGATTCCGGAAAAACACCGCGGCCGCAGAGGCAGGCAAGTCAAATCTTTGCCTGTTTTCTCTCTGGCAGCCCACGCACCCTAAGGCGAAAGCAGGTTTCGTGCCTTATTTACAACAAGCTGAGAATGTTAAGGAAATGCTCGCTCAGGCCGTTGAACTCACGAATCAGGATCGCCGCCGTCAGGTTCATGGTGGCGCTGATGATGAGCAGTGACAGGGCGATCTTGATGGGAAAGGAGAGGAAAAACACATTGAGCTGGGGAAACACGCGCGCCATCACGCCCAGCACCACGCTGAGCAGGATCAACACCGCCAGCACCGGCGCGGCCAGCTTGACGCCGAGCACGAAAATATCGCTGGAGAGCTGGATCACATAGCCCAGCGCCCCCTGCGAGAGGTTCGCCTGTCCAGGTGCCAGCAGCGCGTAGGATTCGGCCAGAACGCGCAGAAACATGTGATGCAGATCGAGGGAGAGGAAAATCAGAATCGCAAGAATGTTCTGAAACTGGGGCACCACCGAAATCTGCCGCTGCGTCTGAGGATCGAAGACATTGGCGGCGGCAAAGCCCATCTGATAGCTGATGATGGTACCGCCCAACTCCACCGCGCTGAACACGAACTGCGCAACAAAGCCGAACAGCAGGCCGATAAGCGCTTCGCTGAGGATCAGCAGGGCGAGGCTCAGAGGATCGAAGGACATCTCCGGGATATGCATCAGCGCCCGGGGAAACACCACCAGCGAAAGGATCACCGCCAGCCCGACCCGCACCTGGGCCGGGACCTGCCCACCGCTGAACACCGGCAGCACCGCCACCAGGGTACCGACGCGGGCCAGGCATACCAGAAAACTCTGGAAGCGCTCGACGGGCAACAGCAGCAGTTCCACAGGACGCCTAGCCGCCCACCAGATGAATGGATTCGTAAATACGGGTGGTGAAGGCCAGCAAGACCTTGATCATCCACGGCGCCATAATCAACAAAGTGACCAGCACCGCGACGATTTTGGGAATAAAGGTCATGGTCTGTTCGTTGATCTGGGTCGCGGCCTGAAAGATGGCGATGCTCAGGCCCGTGACCAGGGCCACGATGAGCAGCGGCCCGGCGACCATCAGCACCGTTTCCACGGCCTGTCGGCCGATATCAACGACAAATTCGGGAGTCATGAGTCATCCTCAGCCGAAACTTCTGACCAAAGAGGCCAGAACCAGCTCCCAGCCGTCCACCAGGACGAACAGCAGCAACTTGAAAGGCAGCGAAATGATAATCGGCGGCAGCATCATCATGCCCATCCCCATGAGCACCGAAGCGATGACCATGTCGATCACCAAAAAGGGAATGTAGATGAGAAAGCCGATCTGAAAGGCGCGCTTAAGCTCGGACAGCATGAATGCCGGGATCAGGGTGGTGGTGGCCAGTTCCTCGACGTTGTTGGGCGCCGGGCGGCCGCTGATGTCGATCATCAGGGCCAGATCCTTTTCGCTGGTCTGGCCGAGCATGAAGCCGCGCATGGGGATCAAGGCCTCCTCCACCGCCTCGTTGAAGCCGATCTCCTCGGCCATGTAGGGCTGCAAAGCGCGCTCGTTGATCTCCCCGAACACCGGCGCCATAATGAAAAAAGTCAAAAACAGAGCCAGTCCGATGATCACCTGATTGGGCGGCGCCTGCTGGGTGCCCATGGCGTTGCGCACAAAGCCCAGCACGATGACGATGCGGGTGAAACTGGTGGTCATGAGCAGAATCGCCGGCGCCACCGAAAGCACGGTGAAAACAAACAGTACCTGCAGGGCCGTAGCGACTTCCTGCGGCCCGCTAGCTTCGCCGATGCCGAGGGTAATGCTGGGCAGGCTCTGCGCCGCCGCGACGGCGGGCAGAAGAACCAGGGCCGCCAGGGCCGCAAACACCCTTATCATGACCCCTTCTCCAGCTCCGTGCGCAGATTGCGGTCGAACGCGCCCGGTTGCGCCTGCCCGAGGCTCACCAGCAGCTCTACACGCTCGGCGCCAACGCCGAGCAGCAGTTCCTGGCCGCCAACCTCGACCAGATACAAGCCCTTTTTCGGCCCGAGGCTGCGCATTTCCAGCACCTTGATACGCCCGTTGCGCGTACCCGGCATGAGGTTGAGGCCGCGCCGCGAGAGCGCGTAGAGCAAAAACACCAGCCCCAGAACCAGCGCCAGGCCGCTCAAAGCCTTGAGCAGCGTCGCGGTGGTGGTTGCCGCGCCGCTTTCGGCGGCCCACGCCAGGGTGGGCGACAGCAGCACAATGGTCAAAACTTTTTTCATCATGACGGGGTTACCCCAGCTTTTCCAGACGCTCGGCGGGACTGACCACATCGGTCAGGCGCAGCCCGAACTTGTCGTTGACCAGCACCGCTTCGCCACGCGCGATCAGGCGCTGATTGACATAGACATCGAGGGTTTCACCGGCGAGCTTGTCCAGCTCGACGACATAGCCCTCGCGCATCTGCAGCAGATCCTTGATCAGGATACGGGTGCGGCCGACTTCCACCGAGACCTGCAGGGGCACGTCCAGCAAAAAATCGAGGTTGCGCATTTCTCCCGCCGCGCCGGTTGCTGACGCTGCGGATTGACTGTTGGCCTTGCTGTTTTCCATGGCGCTATCTCCTGCCGGTTGATTTAGTGTCAAGGGATGAGGGTCGGGTCACATCTGTCCGGTGATACGCACGGCTTTCTTGCCGTTCTTGACGCCGGGCAGGCCCGCGAACTTGGGCCGTTCCTCGACGTGGATCTGGAGAGGCGAATGGGGTTCGCAACCCAGATCGATGATGTCGCCGACCTGGAAGTTGAGAATGTCGCGCACGCTTAGAGTAACTTTGCCCAGAGAGGCGGCAAGGGTCACCTCGGTTTCGCCCATTTCTTCCTGCAGACGTCGCGACCACAGGGACTCGCGCCGTCCGCCGCCGCTGCCCAAGGCACTCTCCTTGAGCTTTTCCCGCAGGGGATCCAGGGTGGCATGGGGAATGGCCAGGGTCAGCTTGCCCTGCAAATTGTCGACCCGCACCGTGAGCCGGGTGACGAGCATCGCCGAATCAGGCGGCACGATGGTCACCAGGCGCGGGTTGGTTTCAACCTTGACCAGCGAGCAGTCAAGATTCTCCAGGGGCGCAAAGGCCTTTTTCAGATCCGGACAGGCATCGGCGATAATGCCTTTAATGACGTTGATCTCAATGGCGGTCATGGCCCGCTCGAAAATGGTGAACTTATTGCGGGTGGTGCCGCCAAGCATCAACTCAAGCAGCGAGAAAGAAAGTTGATCATCCAGAATCAGCAGGCCACCGGCCTTGAGAGGATCAAGGCGCAGAATCCCGATCAAACCATTTTTCGGCAGATTATTCAGAAATGTCTCAAATTCGACGGTCTCCAGATCGTTGCGCTTGACCGACACGGACGATTGCAGGCGGTTGGTCAGGGACATGCCGTAATTGCGCGCAAAACCGTCGAGGAGGATATCGATATTCTGGAAACGCCAGCGCCCGGAATCCTGCAGGCGCAGCAGGTCAAGCCGACTGGGCTCGCCGCGCTCGGGCAGATCGATCTCGCCGCCGAATTCTTCGGTGTCGATTTCGCCCTCGTTGACCGCCGAGAGCAATTCGGCGATTTCTTCTTTGGTCAGTATCCGTTCCAAGCAATCCCCCCGTGGGCTTCGAAAAGCCCGGACCCAGGTCAAATTCGCGGGCGCAGCGCGCTGCGTCCCTACTGAACGACGAATTCGGTGAAGTAGATGCGTCGTACCCGATCGCGCTTCAGGATCTCGTTGACCCGGCCGAGCAGCTCGGCGCGCAATTGCAGCTTACCTTGCAGGTCGTTGAGTTCATCGAAGGTCTTGTTGCCGGTCACCAGCAGAATGGCGTCGCGCAATTGCGGCATACGTTCAATCACCTCCTGGCGCCCGGCCACGGTTTCCACCTCCAGGGTGAGCGCCGCCTTGAGGTAACGGGTTCCGTCATTGTCGAGGATGTTGACGATAAACGGCTCGATTTCAATCATCGGCCCGACGGCATCGGATGCCAGATTCGATGAACCCGCCGCCGCGGCACCTCCCGCGCCGGGCAGGGCGCCTTTGCTGCCCATGAAGTAGGCGCCGGCGCCAATGCCGGCGGCCAGCAGAACCACCACCGCGATGATCAGCCCCTTCTTGCCGCCGGATTTCTTGCCGCCTTCCTGCTCGTCCTTCTTCTTTTCCGCCATGATCAATCTCCAAAGATGTTGAAAAATCCAAAAACCCTTAAAACGGCATCTGCTCACGCGCATCGATGAGATAGGGAAGTTCTTCGCGTGACGAGCTGGTGCTCTCGAGCACGAATTCGACGCGCCGGTTCAGGGCGCGGCCCTCGGCAGTGTCGTTGGAGCCCAGGGGGCGCTTTTCGCCATAGCCGACCGCCGCGAGCCGCTCCAGGGGCAACAGGTCTTCGTTGCCGAAAAACTTGAGCACCGACACGGCACGGGCGACGGAATAATCCCAGTTGCTCAATCCGGGTCGGCTTACCGGCACTGAATCCGTGTGCCCCTCGATACGCAGATTGAAAGGCAGTGGCCGAACCATTTCGGCCACCTTGCGCAAGACCGGGTAGGCCTCGGAGCGCACCTCGGTCTGCCCCGCCTCGAACAGCACCGCGTCGTTGACCCGCAGAACCACCGCGCCGCGATCCTGCACCAGGGTGATGTCGCGATCGAGCTTGAGGCGCTGCATCTGTACAATGAGCCGTTTGTAGAGCCGCGCGGTATAATCATCCTCGATGGGCAGGAATTCGACGATGCGCGGTCGCTCAACGGTGGTCAGGTTGGAGCTGGCCATGACCCCGAAAGCCCCCTGAAGAGAACCCAACACTTCCTTGAACTTCATCTGGTCGAGCTGTGCCATGGACAGCAGCAGCACGAAGAAGGTCAGCAACAGGGTCACCATGTCGCTGTAGGTCACCATCCACAGGGGAGCGCCTGCGGCGACAGGGCGCTTTTTCTTTTTCGCTCCGCCGTTGTTATTTTCTTCGGCCACGGCCTACCCCTTTTTCTTGTTGAAAAAGCTTTCGCGGAACTTAGGCGCCACGAAGGCATGGAGCTTCTGCTCCATGATGCGCGGGTTCTCGCCGGCCAGGATCGACTTCATGCCTTCGGAGATCAGGGTCTTTTTGAGGATTTCCGACTGCGAGCGGTTGCGCAGCTTGCCCGACATGGGAATGAAAAGCACGTTGGCCATGACCGCGCCGTAAAAAGTCGTGAGCAGCGCCATGGCCATGGCCGGGCCGATGGTTGAGGGGTCTTCCATGGTCTGGAGCATCTGCACCAGCCCGATGAGGGTGCCGATCATGCCCATGGCCGGAGCGTAAGTGCCCATGGCGACAAAAATGTCGGCGCCTTCGCCGTGGCGCTCCATGATATATTCGATCTCGCGGTCGAGCATTTCCTTCATCGCCTCGGGTTCCTGGCCGTCCACCGCCATTTGCACCCCCTTGACGAAAAAGGGGTCCCGGATTTCGGAAACCACCGCTTGCAGCGAAAGAATGCCTTCCTTGCGCGCCTTATTCGAGTAGCGGATCAGCGCCTCGATCGTTTCCGTGGGCGACTCGTCGGTGTGGAAAAACGTCTTCTTGAGTACGGCAAAGGCCCGCATCACCTCACGGAAAGGATAATGCACCAGGGTCGCGCCCATAGTGCCGCCGGCCACCACGGTCAAGGCCGCGAAGTCGATAAAAAGCGTGATGCCGCTGCCGGAAGTGATGGCCATGATCATCAGGCCAAAGGCGGCGATGATGCCCAGAATGGTGGAGAGATCCATGATGGAAAACCTCGATTCGGTCGTGTTCTCATTATGCCGGGCTTCAACCTGCGAGCCCCGGCAACCCTGATTGAGCAAATGCCGTGCCACGAAGGCGGGAAATGCCACGAATTGCTTTAGCGCCCCTCTGTCGGGGCGCATTGGATGCGCCCTGGGCGGACGCAGTCCGCCCCTACGAATTCTCCGTTCATGCAGGGGCGAGGCACTGCCTCGCCCAGGGCGACCCACCGGGTCGCCCCTACGTCAAGGGGCGCCCCGTCAAAAAAAAGGCCGCCTCCGAAGAGACGGCCCGTGCGGTCAACTTTTTGACTCGAATTAGCGTTTGAGATTGATCAGTTCCCCGAGCATCTCGTCGGTGGTGGTAATGATGCGCGAGTTGGCCTGAAAGCCGCGCTGGGTGGTGATCATCTTGACAAATTCCTGCGCCAGGTCGACGTTGGACTGCTCCAGGGCATTGGTGAAGATTTTGCCCAACTCGGCACCGGGAACTCCGACGCGCGGATCGCCCGAATTGGCCGAAGAGGCGTAGAGGTTGCTGCCCTCCTTGGTCAGACCGTTGGTATTGGGAAATTTGGCCAGAGCGATCTGAGCGACACGAATGCGCTCGCCGTTGGAGTAGTTGGCGGTGACGATGCCATCGCCGTCGATGGCGATGCGCACCAGACTGCCGGCGCCGAAGCCGTTCTGGCCCTGAGAGATGACGATGGAGTCACTGCTGTACTGGGTGGTGTTGAAACTCAGGTCGATATCCTGAGTGCTGGCGCCGTTGACCCAGGTGAGAACACCGGGGATGAGGGATCCGCTCTGGCCGCTGGTGAGATTGCCACCGGTATCGAATTCCAGGGTGCCGGTGCCAACCACCGTCAGATCGCCCGGAGTGCCGCCGATTTCCGCACCATCCACCACGGTATTCCACTGCCACTCATTGGCATCGGTCTTGGTGAAATACGTCGAAAGCAGATGGGTATTGCCGAGAGTATCGTAAACCGGTATCGAGGTCGCGTAGCTCGAAGTCCCCATGGGATTGAGAGGATCAAAGCCGCCCGCGACGACGGGCGCATTGGAATCGAGGTTGGTGGTCAGATTGATCTCGCTGGTGGGCCGCGCCGGAATCAGCGTTCCGGTATCGACGCGAATCTCCGCGGGATCGCCGATGCCCAGGGTGCCGTCGGCCTCAAAGGCCTTGCCCTGCACGCGAAAGCCTTCGGGATTGACCAGAAAGCCCTGCTCGTTAAAACGGAACGCCCCGGCGCGGGTGTAGAAATCCTGCTGACCGCCGGGCGCCTTGACGATGAAGAAGCCGTCACCCTCGATGGCCAGATCGGTGTTGGATTCGGTATTTTCGAAGGTGCCCTGGCTGAAGATGTTGTCGACCACCGAAAGCTGGGTGCCGCGACCGACCTGGGAGGCGCCGCCCGAACCCGAGATGTTGGCCGAGAGCAGATCGGAGAAAATGGTACGGCTCGACTTGAAGCCGATGGTGTTGGTGTTGGCGATGTTGTTGCCGAGTACGCTCATGGCGTTGCCATTGGTGTTGAGGCCGGAAACGCCGGTGTACAGTGCGCTGGAAATACCCATTTTTCTTTATCCTCCGTGGTGAGGGGCCACCTCTGTCGGTCGGTGGCCCGCGAACCTCCTCAATGAGGACCGGTTCGGTTCGGTTAAAAGCTGGTCAGTTGTCCGTTGTTCGTTGTTTAAAACCAAATGCACTTTCAGGCGATGATTGCGCTGTCGATGTTGGTGAAGACGTTGTTTTTGAGGCTTTGCTGATCGACAACGGTGACGACGGTGGAATTTTTTACGCTGACCACCAGGGCGTTGCCGTCGAGCATGACCAGCGAATCGCGTCCGCCCTTGGCCTGGACGGATTGGACGGCGCTTTCGATGCGCCCCATCTCCGCAGGGCCGAAGTTGATGCCGCGGCTTTCCATGCGCGCCAGGGCGTGACGGGAGAACTGCAGTTCCTGCGGGCCCTTGAGTTGACCGCGCAACACCTCGTCGAAGGACGTCCCCTGCGGCTTGGCCGGCTGCCGGGCACCTGGGGGCGGCGGTTGGGGCGCCGTCGGATAGACCGGCGGGGTATACAGTGTAAATTTATCGCTCATGGTTAGAGGTCCCTTACGCTGACGATATCCTTGAGACGGAAATTGCCGTTGTCGGAAACCAGCCAGTTGGTGCCGCCGAGCATATCGACCCCGGTGATGACGCTTTTGACCAGGGGTTTGGTGGGGATCGTCTCCTCGTTTGCATTGAGGGCACGGGCCACCACCTGGTATTCGCCGGGGGCGACTTTCTGGCCGTTGAGTCCGGTGCCGTCCCAGGTGAGGAAGTGTTCGCCGGGATTGGTGCCGGATGCCGGCAGATTGGCGACATTGCGCCCGGTAGCGTCGAGCACATGCAGGCTCGCCTCGTGGGCGCCAACTTCGAGCTGGTAACCGAGGGTTGCCGAAGAACCGTTGAAGTTAAAAAATCCGCCGCCGGACACAGCTTCTTTGCCGATCATGGAGAGGGCCGAGAGCCGTTCCATCTCAATGGAGCTGCCGGCCATCAGGCCGAGGTTGTCGTTGATGGCGAAGAGCTGCTCCAGGGAGCTGAACTGCGCCAACTGCGCGGTGAACTCGGTGGGATCCTGAGGATCCATGGGATCCTGGTTCTGCAACTGGGTCACGAGCAGGAGCAGAAAGTCGTCCTTGCCCATGACCGAGCCGCCCGCGAGGGATTTGGTCAGGCTGCCGGTCGCGACGGCCTGGGTATCCGCGATCATTGTCATGAAGGTCTTGTCTCCTGATTCTTTCAGATACGCAGGTTGATGCCTGCGCCCGCGCCGGTAACCGCTGCCGGGCGTTCAGATTCTCTTTCCAGATCTGCCGCCACGCGGACGGCCTTGCGCGGTTCCTCGAAAGCCTGCTCGGGGCGCTGTTCGAAGCCGTGCTGCCCACCGTTGCGCCGGCCGTCGTCAAGACCGACCTCGAAGCTCTCGATTTTGACGCCCTGCCCTTCCAGAGCTTCACGCAGACGGAACAGGTTGCGCTCCAGCACCTCTTGAACCTGGGTGTTCTGAGCCAGGATCTGGGCTTTGAGAACACCTTTTTCCATCACCAGTTCCATACGCAGTTCCCCGAGCTCCTTGGGATTGAGCCGCAGTGTCATGACGCTGCGCTCACCTGTGTTGCGCACCTGGAGCCGCTCCATGACTTGGTTGAGGACATGGTTTTCGGGGACCGTGGCTCCCGAAGGCAGCTTGAGTCCCTGGGACGGAGTCGGGTCGACACCTGCCGTCTGGGCGCGCTGGGCTTCGACGGAAAAGGCCGTACCGGTTTCCGCAGGCGGCGCTGCGGCGGGCAACGGAAACGACTGGGGCGCGCCACGATGAAGCAGTGATCCCAGATCGGATTGCCCCTGGCGAGAAGCGGCACCCTGCACCCGACTGCTGTCCTCACCGGCGGCCTCTGCCTGGGAGAGAAACGCGTCGAGACGGCTCCCTTCACCCACGCGGGGGGCTTCGCCCTGCAGGGTACGTGGAGCAATCAGTGCGGCGAATCGCGCATCCGTGAGTTCACGCTCCGCCCTGCCGCCCAGATCCTGGCGCAAGGTTCGCAAAGGAGCCGCTTCCGGCTCGAGTCGGCGACCTTGGTCCGCCGTCGGCTCAAGGACAACCGCGCGCGCCTCGGGGAACAGAACATCTCCCGGGCGCCGACCAACAGGGATTACCGCGCCGGGCGCGGTCGTTTCCCCATTTGTGCCGGAAACCTGCCCACGAGGGACGGACTCAGCCTGCGCCATTTCAGCCTGAGGAGCAGGATCCGGCCGCGCGGCACCGCCGAAGGGATGTTGTGCGGTGAACTGCGCCCCGGGAGCCGGCGGAGCTGCGGCGTACTTAGAACCAAGCACCGGCGCGGGAACAACCTCTTGGTTTTGTTGCTGCGCTGGAGCATTCAGTGCTTGCGCCACCGGCATTTCCGGCAAGACACCCTGCTGCAGGAGGAAAAACAGTTCCTGCAATTCTGGACTCTGCGCTTGCAGCTCCTGCGGAAGATCCGCCAACTGCGCCTGCAGAAGATCCGCCAGGGGCGCGAACAGGTCCGTCGGCAGCCCGCCCTGATTCTGCTCGTGAAAGACAAAGGGCGAAAGCAATTCCGCGGCCTGCCCCTGAGAATCCGCGAACAGCTGCAACATCTGGGCAAAGTCCGTCTTGCCCGCCCCGGGACCGGGCGCCTGAACAGCGTTTGCCATGGGCAGAAGCTGTGCCATATCGATCATCAGAGTTTGCATGTTTTTTCACCTCCTTTCATTGCGAAATGGTCGTGCCGTCCCTGCCGAAGCCCTTATTGCTCCAGCGAGGAATAGGAAATTGTCAGTTGCGAGGCGACTTCGTAGTCCATTGTCGCCAGAATGCGCCCGGCGGATTTGGCGCGCATGCCCTCCAGGATGGCCACGGCCAGATCCTTGTCGAGGGTGGTAATGATGCGCGCGGCGCTGGCGGGGTCCATACGTTCGTACATTTTGCTCAGCTCTTGGGCTTTGGCGATTTCCGCGGCGTCCTTCTGCGCGAGCATGCCGGCCAGTTCCTCGCGCCACTGCCGCAGCTCATCGAGTTTCTTATCGACTTCGGCCTGCAGAGTCTTTAGCTCGATTTCGCGCTGATCGAGCTTCTTGTCTCTTTCTTGCAGGGCGCGGCGCTGCTCCTGCAGTTCCGTAAGGATGCGGCGCTCCTCCACCGAGCCGGCCTGACCGCTCGCTGGCGTCAGCATCAGCAGGCCGCACATCAAAATCGACAGTATCAGCAAAGGGTTCATGGTCTTATCTCCTGTGAAACTGAACCGCGATCTCATCGAGCACAATAGCTTCTCGGCGTTTGCTTTCCTCCTCGAATTCCAGGCGTTTTTTCTCCTTGAGCTTTTCCAGAAGCTTTTTGTCGCGGCCAGCTTCGGTGAGGTGGCGGCGCTTGCGCAGGATCTGCTGCTGCAGACGCTCCATGTCTTCGACCAGTTGCGCAAGAGTCTCCACCTTGTGACTAATGCGGTTCTGGAACAACAACAGGTGCTCGCAGCGGATGCCGGCGCGCTGGCGCTCCTCCAATTCACGATAAAGGTCGCCCAGTTCCTGCTCTTCGCGGGTGAGCTTGAGCAAAAGGTCGGCCTCCTGTTGCAGGCTGCGCGCAAGGTCTTGTTTCGCCTGATCTTCGAGAATTTGCCGATAGTTGAGTACGGGTTGCAGTTTGAACGAGTTTTTCATAGATCAGCCTCCAGGCTGTTCAAACACGCGGTGGGTTTTCAGCGCAGCTCTTTGCGGCGGTCGAGCACCAAAGCCTCCATTTCGGCCAGGGTGGTCTCCAGGTCGACCTTTTCGTCCATGCTCTGGCGCAGAAATTCGATCACCGCATCGATGCGGGTCAGGGCGTAGTCGATCTTGGCGTTGCTTCCCTTGGCGTAGGCACCGATGTTGACCAGATCCTCCGCCTCTTTATAGGTGGCGAGAATTTCGCGCACCTGCCCGGCGTATTTGAGGTGATCGGCGGAGATGATGTCGCGCATGACGCGGCTGGCCGAGGCCAGGATATCAATGCAGGGATAGTGATTTTTCGCCGCCAGCGCGCGCGAGAGCACAATGTGGCCGTCGAGAATGGAGCGCACCGAATCAGCGATGGGCTCGTTCATGTCGTCGCCTTCGACCAACACGGTATAAAGACCGGTGATGCTGCCGCGGCCACGAAAGGAGCCGGCGCGCTCGAGAAGTTTGGGCAGGGTGGCGAAGACCGAAGGGGTGTAGCCTTTGGTGGTAGGCGGTTCGCCGACGGCCAGGCCGACTTCGCGCATGGCCATGGCAAAACGCGTCACCGAGTCCATCATCAGCAGCACCTCGGCGCCCTGGCCGCAGAAATATTCGGCCACGGTGGTGGCGACAAAGGCGCCGCGCATGCGCAGCAGCGGCGATTGATCGGAGGTGGCGACCACCACCACCGAGCGCGCCAGACCCTCGGGCCCCAGATCGCGTTCCATGAATTCCATGACCTCGCGACCACGCTCGCCGATGAGGGCGATCACATTGACGTCGGCGCGGGCATGCTTGGCCATCATGCCGAGCAGCACGCTTTTACCAACGCCCGACCCGGCCATGATGCCCATGCGCTGCCCCAGGCCGCTGGTCAGCAGAGCATTGATGGAGCGCACTCCCAGATCCAGAGGTTGCTCTATTTTCTTTCGCTCCATGGGTCCGGGCGGCAGGGAATAAAGAGGCATTTCGCTCCCCCCCGTCAGGGCCGGGCCCCCGTCGAGAGGCTCGCCCATGGCGCCGATGACCCGCCCCAGCAGTCCCTCATGAACCGCCAGCGTCGCGCTGGAGCGGCGCACGCGGATCAGACTGCCGGGCCCCAGGCCGCGCAGTTCGCCCAAGGGCATGAGCAGCGCCTGGGAGTCGCGAAAACCCACCACCTCGGCGGGTACGCCGGGGCCGCCGTCAAGGGGTTGGATTTCACAGAGAGTGCCCACCGAGGCCTGCGGGCAGGATCCCTCGACAATCAGGCCGACGATGCGCGTCACCTTGCCGAGGACCCGCAGGGCCGGCACGGCGCGAATGCTATCGAGCAATGCTTCCATCAGCGCGCTCCGAGATGCTCTTGCAAGCGACTGCGGATTTCGTCGAGACGACTGTCGATGGTTGCATCGACCTGACCGAGGCGCGATTCAACGATGCAGCCGCCGCGCGAGATCTTTGCGTCGGCGCCGAAACGCAATTCGCGAAGGCCGCTCACCGCCGCCAGAAACAGCGGTTTGTGTTCAACAACCTGCGCCAGATCATCGGGATGCACCCGCACCTCGTACTCGTCGGCCTTGAGGGCATTCTGCAGGGCGCTTTTCAGGGTATCAAAGACGAACTCGGGTCGCGTGGCGACCTCCGCGCCGATGACCTGCTCGGAAATCGCCATTACCAGCTGCACCATGTCCTCGGTGCTGTTTTTAAGTAAGCTCGCGCGCAGGCGGGTGACCTCGTTGAGGGCCTGGCTCAAGGCGTCGGCCGCGCTCACCAGGGCGGCGGCGCCTTCATCAAGGGCCTGGCGGTACCCCGCGCTGCGCGCCTCTTCAAGCTGCTCACGGGTTATGGCTGCACCCGGCGCGCCGGAGCCCGGCGTGTCGACCACCAGAGCGCGGGCGGCAGGCTCGTCTTCGACGAACACCCCGAGCCCCCCCTGACCTTCGCTCTGTTCATCGAAATCAAGAAAGCGCAGGGTTTTGAGACCCGCGGGTTCGCTGACGCGAAAGACTCTAGACAAGAGCATCCTCCCCGCCGCGGCCCGGAATCACCAACTGGCCTTCTTCCTCGAGCTTGAGGGCGACCTGCAAAATGGTCTGCTGCATGGCCTCGACTTCCGAGACCCGCACCGGTCCCATGGCTTCGAGATCTTCCTCGATCATCTCCGCGGCACGCTGGGAGATGTTGCTGAAGATCTTTTCCTTGACGTCCTCGGAAGCCGATTTGAGGGCCAGGGTCAGAGTATCGTTGTTGATCTCGCGCAGCACCATCTGCAGCGAGCGGTTGTCGAGCTTGACCAGGTCGTCGAACGTGAACATTTTGCGCCGGATGGTTTCGGCCATCTCCGGATCGGTGACTTCCAGGGCGGCAAGAATCGCGCGATCCCCGCCCTTGTCGAGTCGCCCGAGAATCTCCACCACTTTGTCGATGCCGCCGACCTGCTTCTGCTCCTTGCTCACCACCACCCCGATCTCGCGCTGCAAGGCATCCTCGATCTGCGCGATGACCTCCGGCGACACCCGGTCGATCTTGGCCACGCGGTACATGACATCGGCCTGCAGTTCTTCAGGCAGAAAGGAGACGACTTTGCTCGCATGTTCGGATTTCTGCGTCGAGAGAATCAGCGCGATGGTCTGGGGGTGTTCGCTTTCGAGAAGGCTTGCAACCATGCGCGGCTGCATCATGGAAATGGTTTCCAGGGGACGACCCTCGGTGCCGCTGGCCATCTGCTCAAGCAGGCTCTCGGCGCGCTCGTCATCGCCGGAACTGGCAATGGCGCGCCGCATGAAGTCGTTGCCGTTGACAAATAAGCCGATACTTTTGTTCTGAACCTGCTTACATTCGTTGAGCACGTCGCGCGCGATATCCGAGGGAACATGATCGATGGTCATCATGCAACGGCTGATCATGCGCACTTCGAGGTCATCGAGCTCGGCAAAGATGGCCGAGGAGGCCTCCTCGCCGAGACACAGCAGCAGGATTGCCGCTTTTTCCACACCGGAGAGTTTGGAATATTGCATGCCCTTGCCTCAGTCCTCAGCTTTCTTTGAGCCAGGTCTTGATCACCTGAGCCGGTGTCGCCCTGCCGCCTAGCACATCGTTGCGAATCTGCGCCAGGGGATCCTTAGGACCGGGGAGCATACCGGTCTGGCTCATCTCCGACTCAAGTTCTTCCACCGTCTTGTAATGCTCGACGGCCTTGGCTTCGCTCTTGATGGTTCGCACCAGGGGCCGCAGCAGAATGAAATAGACCAGGGCCGCGGCCACGGCCAGCAGCGCGTATTTGATCAGCGGCCAGAACTGCCAGAAGGTATCCAGGGGGCTGGATTCCACGCCGGAAAAATCGGCTATGCCGTTTTCAAAAGGCATGGAGACGATCTGAATCTGATCGCCGCGGTTGCGGTCCAGGCCCAGGGCGCCGGCCACCATGTTCTCGATGGATCTCAGTTCGTTGTCGTTGCGCGGCACGAAGGCCGGGCCATCGCTGCCCGGGGGCGCCGGCCGGTCGCCGACCAGCACCGCCACCGAGAGATTTTTGAGTCCGCCGACGGAGCCGACAGTACGGCTGATGGATTTGCTGATTTCAAAATTGGTGGTTTCCTCGTTGCGGCTGGACGGAATTGCCCCACCCAGACCCATGGCCGGTCCTTCCAGATTGGCTTCCACCCCGGGCACGCCGCCGGCGTCCTGCTGGCCCGAGCGTTCTTCCATGACCTGTTCACTGCGCACCGCAGTGCGGTTGGGGTCGAAAATCTCCTCGGTCCGTTCAACCTGGGAAAAGTCCAGCTGCGCGGTGATGCGCACCAGAGAATTGCCGATTCCCAGGGCCCGATCCATAAGCGACTGGGCGCGCTCTTCAAGAGTCCGTTCAACGCGTTGCTGATAATCAAGCATGCCCGGAGTCATGGGCCCGTCGATGCCGTCACCGGGTTTTTTCGACAGCACCCGCCCGGTGGAGTCAATGACCGTGACCTGTTGCGGATCAAGGCCCTCGATGCTGCTCGCCACCAGATGCACGATGCCCTGCACCTGGCCCTCATTGGGACTGCGCCCGGGCACCAGTTTGAGGATGACCGAGGCGGTGGCGACTTGCTGCTGCTCGCGAAACAGGCGCTTTTCCGGTAAAGCCAGATGCACCCGCGCGCCCTCGACCAGGGAGAGATTGGCGATGGTGCGCGCCAGCTCACCCTGCAGGGCCCGCTGATAATTGACTTTCTGCGCAAAGTCGGTCATGCCGAAACTTTGTTTGTCGAAGAGCTCAAAACCGATGCCGCCGCCCTGGGGAATCCCGGCACCGGCCAACTCCAAACGCGCTTCGTAGACCTGGGCCACCGGCAGATAGATGGAGCGCCCCTCGTTCTGCAGCCGATAAGGCACGCGGTTTTCCTTGAGCCAGGCCACCACCGCGGCGGCATCCGTCGCATCAAGATTATTGTAGAGCAGGCGATAGTCGCCGCCGCGCGCGGACAGAATAATGAGTCCGAACAACACCACGCTGACAATGCCCACCCCGGCAAAGCTCAGCTTGCGCTTGAGGGGCCATTGCATGATGAGCTCGAACAAATTTTTCGGCGGCAATTTCTTAGCGTTTTCGGCCATCGGCCCGGAACCTCATTGCAGGATGTTGAATCACATTGCTTGCGAAATCGCTATAGACCCTAAACCTGCATGCGCATGACTTCGTGGTAGGCCTCGCTGACCTTGTTGCGCATCTGCACCATGAGGCGCAGGGAAATATCGGCTTCTTCCATGGCGATCATGACTTCGTGCAGATTCTTGGCCTGACCGGTGTGCAGTTGCTCCACCTGGCGATCGGCATTGACCTGTGCATTGTTGACCTTGGTGATGGTGTCCGCAAGGATTTCACCAAACCCCGTGCCCTTAGCGTTGACCGGCTGGGCGGGCGGTGTTCCCAGACCCTGCAGATGGGTATTCAGGGTAATGTCTTTCATGATGATTTACCTTCCTATTTCCAGGGCTTTTAGCGCCATGCGCTTAGATGCTTTGACCACGGTGACATTGGCTTCGTAGGCGCGGCTGGCCGATTTCATGTCCACCATTTCATCCATCAGATTGATGTTGGGCATGGCCACGTAGCCGCTGTCCTCGGCATCGGGGTGCGCCGGATCGTAAACCATTTTCGGCTCACTGGTGTCGGCCAGAATGCGATCCACCCGAACACCTTGCACCGCGCCACGCAGGCTTCGATCTAGACGTTCTTCAAAAGACGTGCCCACCGGGCGAAAAACCACACTTTTCTTTTGATAAGGACCACCTTCCGGCGTGCGGGTCGTCTCCATGTTGGCCAGATTGGAGCTGATGGTGTCCAGACGCATGCGCTGGGCCTGTAACGCCGACGAACTGATTCTCAAACTATTGAAAAGATCCATGCCGCCGACCTCCTAGCGCCCGTCCTGGGCCACATATTTAAGCAATCCCAGCTTCTTGCTCAACATCTGCGCCGCAGCTTCGTAGAGCAGCTGATTTTCGGCCATGCTGAGCATCTCCTGATCGACGCTGACGTTGTTTGCATCGCCCACACCCGAGCGATCCGGAGTGCGCAACACGCGTCCGGACACCTGCTCAAGATTGCCTCCGGACAGGGGAAAATGCTGCGCATGGGTCGCCGACATCCTGCCGTCACGCCGACCGACGGCGGCACCGAGTTCGTCGGCGAACTCAAAACGCGCCGCGCTGTAGCTCGGGGTGTGGGCATTGGCGATGTTGCTGGCGATGACCTGCTGATTCTGCTGCCGCAAATCCAGAACCTTGTGCAGCAACTGACTGGTCTGGTCGAAAATTCCCAGGGTGGACATGATTTACTCTCCTTCTGTTGACATCCGGCTCGGGCGCCCGTCGCGCAATGTCAGTCTTTTGACAGAAACGGGCTCACAAAGCCAAAACAGCTATCTTCTCTTGACCCAATTTGCGCCACAGATCACTGCTCCCCTCATCGACCAGTTCGCGCAAAACCTTAAGGGCAAGGGCCCGCCGGCCCTGGTGCAGATAGATCTGGGCGCTGCGATAAGCAGCCTGGTCGGCAACCTCCGCCCGGGTGCGCAGGGACTCGAACAACTCCAGTGCCTCGGGCAGAAGCTCAGCCCGATACAGGGATTCCGCCAGCAGCAGAAGCTCCTCGGGCGTGGGCGCAATCGCCAAATCTTCAGCGAAGCGCTGCAGGCAAACGACGGCATCCGCGTATCGTCCAAGCTTAAAGCAGATCCGCCCACCGAGAAGGTCAAGCGCGCGCCCCGCGGGGCGGTCAGGCGCCGTCAGCAGAGCGGCGGCCTCTTCGTCGCGGCCGCTTGCCTGCAGCGCGCGCGCCTTGACCAGAAGCACCTCGACACGATCACGCCCGCGCGGATAGTCGCGCGCATAACGGCGGGCGTACTCGCCGACCAATTCATACTGCTCGCGCTGCAACAACAGACCCAGCAAGGGCAGATAGAGAGACTCTTCACGGCCGGGTTCGCGGTTGTTGTCGAGCATGAACAGATAGACCCGCGCGGCGCGCCCGAGCAACTCCATGTCGCGAAAAGCGCTGGCGAGGCGTTCCAGAAACTCCCAGTTGATGCGCTGATCCAAAAGGATTTCGCGGTGCCTCTCGACCAATACCAGCGCCTGCAGATGCTCTTGCCGGTCGATGAGCTCATCGATCACCAGCGGTAACAGATCTCCCAGCAGGGCTTCGGCCTGGGGACGCAGACGGCCGCTGAAATAGTTGCGGATGAATCGCTCAAGCAGCGCTATGCTGCCCACATTGTCATGACTCAGATGCAGCGCGAGCGCCTGCTTGAACGCCGCCTCTTCGCGCAACGGACGCTCGCCTGCCTCTTCGGCCATGCGCGCGTAATCCATAATGGCCCAGACCAGGGCCTTGTCTTCGCCGTTGAGCACGGCCAGGTCGATGAGCTTGAGAGTCGCACGGGGACCGCCCCTGCTGTCGGGAAATGCGACCAGCACGCGATCAAGCAGAATCCGCGCGGCGCGATTGTCGCCGGCACGCCAGGCCGCCTGAGCCTGAGCAAAATAGGCCGGCCCCTCTTCGCTGGTGCCGGCGCACAGCACCGCGAGGCGGGCGTAAGCCTCGGCCGCCTCGGCGAAGCGACCCAGCCCATAGAGGGCGCGCGCCAGGCGCTCCACGGCAAAAGCATTCCGCAATTGGCCGTAGCGCTCTTCCAACTCGCCAAACAGCCTCACCGCCTCGGCATGTCGACCCATCCCGCTGAGAGCGCCGGCGCGGGCCAGCTGCCGCAGGTCATCGGCGCCGCCCGCCAGCGCGACCTCCTCAAGCAGCGCCAGCACCTGGGTGTCGCGGCCCATGCCGAGTACAATCTCCGCCTCCAGCAAACTCACCTGGGACAGCAAGGGATGCCCCTCGGCAAGAATCGCGCGCGCCTGGCTGAGATGGAACAGGGCACCATAAGGATCACCCGTAGTCGCCTGGGCGTAGGCGCAAAGATAGCGCGCCCGGGGCTCAAGATCCGCGCCGGGGAAAGTTTCGACAAAACTCTGCAGGCGGCCGCGCGCCTCGTTCGCCGCGCCGCTACGCGCCAGAGCCTCGCTCGACAAAAGAGTGAACTGTTCGCGTGCAGCGCCCTGCAAGGAGGCCGCGGGCACTTCGCGCAACATTTCCAGTGCCCCCCGCCAGTCGCCGCCGTGGCCAAGATCCAGGGCCGCGTTGAGAACCCTGGTGATTTCTCCCGCGGCGTTTTCCGCCAGGGGCTGCAAGGGCGGCAGCGCGGGCAGGGAAAAGGTGGGTTGCAACTCGAAACGCAGCAGCGTTTCATATTCGGCAAAAAAACGCCGCCAATCACCGGCATAGACGGATTGGCGCTGACGCATGCTGGAGGCGCCGTCGGGTTGCACCACCAACGCGCCGCCGAGGTGCGACATGATGGCCGGTCGCCGCCCGTCGCCCTCCTCGTTCCAGAACACGTCCAAAACAACTTGATTACGCGCGCGGTCGTATGCGGCTTCGGCGCGCGTCGGTGGACGCCGGAACAGAAAGGAAACCACCAGATCACCACGGCGATTGATGAACATCACCCGGACCAAACCGGCGTCCTCAGGCAGATTCTGGACATTGGCGCCCAGGGCGGTGTCCCCCAAAGTCAGGTCAACTCTCTGACCAGATACCGCGACCTGGGGAGCCACTCGCGCCGAAACCTCCAGAGAGATGCGCACCGCGCCAGGCGTCTCTTGCTTGGCCATGCCCAGGACCAGGGGGCCCGCAGGTTGTGCCGCGGCGGAAGTCGCCACCAGCAGCCAAGCGCAAAAGAAAATCAGGGGTATTCGTAAAAAGTTTAATTTCTCCAACCTTCGCACCTCCGCAAAAACCCATAAAAGCGAAATTCGTGCCAGTCGTCATTGTCGGCATTTTGACGGCGCCGCTGCCGATCCCTGGCCAATGCACAATGCGCCCAGGCCCCATAAGACCTACGCAGCCCGGAACAGCCAAATATTAATGCCGGCCCTGGTCAATTTTTGGCGCGGTTTCTGCTATCCCTCTGCGGGGAACCCGTACGATTTTTGGAAATTAGGTATTGCTAATTACAATCCAATTATATAATCTACTACAACATCCGGGCTCCGCCCGCCCATGTCAATCAGCTCGCACCACTCTCAAGCGAGCGTCTGCAAGAAACAAAGGGACAGGAAACCCATGGTGAGCGACGACCAGATTGAAATCATCCAGGAGTTCGTGCAGGAAAGCCGCGACATGATCGAACAGCTCGAGCCGACCATTATCGAGCTCGGACAAAGCGTGCATGACGTGCA
Organism: Geoalkalibacter ferrihydriticus DSM 17813; assembly: GCF_000820505.1. NCBI lineage: Bacteria > Pseudomonadati > Thermodesulfobacteriota > Desulfuromonadia > Desulfuromonadales > Geoalkalibacteraceae > Geoalkalibacter > Geoalkalibacter ferrihydriticus. The sequence goes on from NZ_JWJD01000001.1 coordinate 503,362, forward strand.
ATGCTGGGAAACCCTCAACTGCAGCGCAACGGACTGTGCCCGTCACGGCCGGCAACGCGATTTTCCCTGCTGGCTGGAGATGGGCCATATTGCTGATGGCAACGGCAGTTGCATTTTCACCGAATCCAAACAGGACTGCCTCAACTGCCGGGTATTTCAGTCGATCAACGGCGACGGAAAAACCATGAACGCCATCTTTCGCCTGTTTCATTCCATGAAGGGTAGCGCCGGCTTTCTCGAATTCGATGACATCACCCGCGTCGCCCACACCGCGGAAAATCTGCTCGACCTGATCCGCAACGGCGGCATCCGCATGCAACCCGAGCATGTGATGCTGCTGTGCGCCAGTTGCGATTTTGCCAAGGAAGCTCTGGATCTGGTGGAAGAGCATTTCAGCGACCAAGGCATGCGCGCAGCGGCCGAAGATATGGCCGCACGCCTCGATCAGGCCATCGAGCAGGCACGGAATCTGGCGCAGACCGCTTTGGCCACAACCGACGAGGCGGCCGCCCCTGAGGCGGCAGAAACGGCCCCGGCGGAAGAGCCGCCGTTCGAGCTGGCAATTTCCGCCGATATGCTCGAAAAATTCGTACAGGAGGGCGATGAGCTGCTGCAAAACGCCGAGCAGGATCTGCTCAAATGGGAAGAGATCGGCGAAAACCCTGCTATCATCGCCAATCTGTTTCGCAGCGTGCACAGCTTTAAAGGCAACTGCGGTTTTTTTGGCGTGGCCGACATGGAGCGGCTCTCCCATCAGATGGAAACAGTGCTCGACGCTGTCAAGTCGGGGCAGGACTATGGCCTGCGGCCCGGCGAGATCATGCTGGGCCTCATTGATGTCCTGCGCGAAGCCCTCGCCGATCTCTCCCGCGGCGGCGGCGGGCGCATCGACAACCTCAATGCCTACCTGGAGCAACTCGCCGAAACGCTGGAGGAGGCAAATCCGGAACCCCAGGTTGCCGAAAAGCCGGTTGCGGAGGAACAGGAACGCGCCGTCCAACCGTCCGTGCCCGAGCCGCAACCGATTGCCGAACAACCATCCGTCACGCCGGCAGAACCCAGACCGGTCGCGCCCAAGACCAAACCTGCGGTGACCCCCGTCGCCGCGCCCAAAGCCAAGGCGGCTGAAGGCAAGTCCGCGCCCGCCGCAAGTGCGGCGCCCCTCAAGCGTCAGGATATCCGGGTCGATCTGGAAAAGCTCGACAACCTGATCAATCTCATTGGCGAGATCGTCATTGCCGAGAACATGCTGGTGCGCAATCCCGACCTCGACGGCCTGGAGCTGGAAAATTTTTCCAAAGCCGGCCAGCACATGAGCAAATTGGTGCGCGAGCTGCAAGAAACAGCCATGATCATTCGCATGATTCCCGTCTCCGGCCTGTTCCGGCGCATGATCCGCCTGGTCCACGACATCTCGCTGAAGGCGGGAAAAAAAGTCGAACTACGTCTCTCCGGCGAAGAAACCGAGATGGACAAGACCGTCATCGAAACCATCACCGACCCCCTCGTCCACATTCTGCGCAATTCCTGTGACCACGGGGTCGAACCGCCCGCCGAGCGGCTCCAGGCGGGCAAGCCGGAAAAAGGCGTGGTCAAACTTTCGGCCTGTCACGAAGAGGGCGAGGTGTGGATCACCATCGAGGACGACGGTCGCGGCCTGGATCGCGACAAACTCCTGGCCAAAGCCATCAGCAAGGGTCTGGTGGAAGGCGATGGCTCGGACATGTCGGACAAGGCGATCTACAACCTGATCTTTGCGCCGGGCTTTTCCACGGCGGAGAAAATTACCGATATCTCCGGCCGCGGCGTGGGCATGGATGTGGTGCGTCAGAATCTCGACAAGATCAAGGGACGCGTGGATGTGCACAGCCGCAAGGGCCAGGGGACCCGGATCACCCTGCGCATTCCCCTGACATTGGCGATCATCGACGGCATGCTGGTGCGCGTCGGGCAAACCAAGGCCATCGTCCCGACCCTGGCGATCCGCGAAGCCTTCCGTCCCCCGGCCGACGCCCTGACGATCACCCCCGACGGCGATCACCTGGTGCGCGTACGCGAACGCTTTCTGCCGGTGGTGCGTCTGCACGACATCCTGCGCAAGGAACCCGATTCACGCCAGGTCGAAGACGGCATTCTCATCGTGCTGGAGAACCAGGACGCCAGCATCTGTCTACTCGTCGATGAGATTCTCGGTCAGCAGCAGACGGTGATCAAGGGACTCTCCGATTACATCGGTTCGGTGGGCGCGGTTTCGGGCTGCACCATCATGGGCAACGGCGAAGTCTGCTTGATTCTCGATATCGGCAGCCTCATGGAAATCAGCCAGGGCGCAAGCCTGGCGGGCAACTGAACCCATCATGACGGAACAAAGCCTCAAATCAGCATCCTCGGCCGAGGGTGGAAACAGCGGCCTCATGTCCATCAGCGACGAAGAGTTCGAGCTGCTGCGGCGCCTCATCAAGAGCCGCTTCGGCATCAATCTCACCGACCAGAAAAAATCCCTGGTGGTGGGCCGTTTGCAGAAGCTGCTGCGCAGTACGGGTTTTCAATCCTTCCGCGCCTATTACGAGTATTTGACCGATGGCAAGAACGAGAGCGCCCTCTCGGAGCTGATCAACCGCATCTCCACCAACCACACCTATTTCAACCGGGAGAAGGCGCACTTCGATTACTTTCAGCAGGTCGCCCTTCCGGCGGTGACGGAAAACCTCAAGCGCCGCAACAGCCGCGATCTGCGCATTTGGTGCGCGGGCTGCTCGTCGGGCGAAGAGGCCTATACCCTGCAGATGCTCATGCTCGAATATTTCGGCGGCGATTACGGGCGCTGGGACGCGGGCATCCTGGCCACGGATATTTCCGAGCGGGTGCTGAGCATTGCCGACCAGGGCATCTATGCCCAGGAACGGGTCATGCAGCTGCCCGAAACCCTGCAACGCAAGTATTTTCGCCGTCTGCCCGACGGCAGCAGCCAGGTGATCGAAAGTGTGCGCAAAGAGGTGACCTTTCGCCGCTTCAACCTGATGAACCGGCAATTTCCCTTTAAGAAGCCCTTTGACATCATTTTCTGCCGCAATGTCATGATTTATTTCGACCAGCCGACCCGCGAGGAACTGGTCGGCAAGTTTCACCAACTCACCGTACCCGGTGGCTATCTGTTCATCGGCCACTCGGAAACCCTGGGCCGCAATCATTCCCTTTATCGCTACGTGATGCCCGCGGTATTTCAGAAGGGAGCCTGATCATGGTTTTGAACAAGGTCCGTGTGCTGGTGGTGGACGATTCGGCGCTGGTGCGCCAGATCCTCACCCAGGGGCTCAATGCCGACCCCGCCATCGAGGTGGTGGGCTCTGCCGCCGACCCCTACCAGGCGCGCGACAAGATCATTCAGCTGCAACCCGACGTCCTGACGCTCGATGTGGAAATGCCGCGCATGGACGGGGTGGAGTTCCTGCGTCGCCTCATGCCGCAGCATCCCATGCCGGTGGTTATGGTCAGCTCTTTGACGCAAAAGGGCAAGCAGATCACCATCGACGCCCTCGAAGCGGGCGCGGTGGATTTCGTCGCCAAGCCGACCGCCGATGTCGCGCGCGGCCTACAGGCGATGATGCTGGAACTGCGCGTCAAGGTGAAAATTGCCTCCACCGCCAACGTTTCCCACTGGAAGGCGCAGCGCCTCGCCGCCGCACCCCCGCCGCGCCCGCCCCTGGCGACAACCGCAGCCCTGGCCGAATCGACGGACAAGGTCATCGCCATCGGCGCGTCTACCGGCGGCACCGAGGCGATCAAGAAGGTCATCACCCGGTTTCCCGCCACCAGTCCCGGCGTGGTAATCGTGCAGCACATGCCGGCCGGTTTCACCAAAATGTTCGCCGAGCGCCTCAACCAGCTCTGTCCCATGGAAGTCAAGGAGGCAAGCAGCGGCGACCGGGTCATGCCGGGCCGGATTCTGGTCGCCCCGGGAGAAAAGCAGATGCGGGTCATCCGTTCCGGAGGCTTTTATCAAGTGACCTGCGAGCTGGGAGAAAAGGTCAGCGGCCATTGCCCCTCCGTGGATGTGATGATGCATTCGGTGGCCAAGCATGTGGGTGCCAACGCCGTGGCGGCGATGCTCACCGGCATGGGCGCAGACGGCGCGGACGGCATGGCGGCCATGCGCCAGGCGGGGGCACGCTGCATTGCCCAGGACGAGGCGAGCTGCGTGGTGTTCGGCATGCCCAAGGTCGCCTATGAGCGTGGTGGCGCCGAAAAACTCCTACCAATCGACGATATCGCGCCGGCGCTGCTGCGCCTGCTGAGTGAGAGACGCGCATGAGTACTCTGATTCTGGGCATCGGCGATTTGGGCGCCACCAAGAATCCCGACGACCTGGTCAAGACCTTCGCTTTGGGTTCGTGCGTGGCCGTAATCATGCTCGATCCCAAGACCCGCACCGCCGGCATGGTGCACTGCGCCCTGCCCGAGGCGCGCATCAATCCGGCCAAGGCCCAGGAACGCCCAGGCTATTTCGCCGACTCGGGAATTCCGGCTCTGCTGCGCGAGATGGCTCGCCACGGCTGCGATCCGTCGGGACGCGGATTTATCGTCAAGCTCGCCGGAGGCGCCAAGGTCATGGATCCCAACGACACGTTCAATATCGGCAAGCGCAATCTGCTCGCCGCCAAAAAAATCCTCTGGGCTCACGGCCTGGGGGCCGTAGCCGAAGATGTCGGCGGCAACTTCAGTCGCACCGTCACCATCACCGTGCACAAAGGCGAGGTATGGCTCTCCTCGCCCGGCCGCCCCAACTGGAAACTTTAAGAGGACGCCATGGCAACCAAGGTCGATCGTCAAGCCATTCTCGAGGCCATCAAAAAGGCGCCCATGCTCTCCCCCAGCGCCTCGCGCCTGTTGCAGATCACTGCGGCCCGCGAGCATGAAATGGCGGAAGTCATCGCCGTGGTGCGCACCGACGCACAGCTCACCGCGCGGGTCTTGAAAACCGTCAACTCCGCCGCTTTCGGCCTGCTCTATGAAATCACCTCCATCGACCGCGCGGTGAATTACCTGGGCGAGCGCATGGTGGTCGGCATCGCCATCGGCGATTGCGCATCACAGCTCTTTCAAAAACCCCTGGTGGGATACGAGAGTGAAAAGGGCAGCCTCTGGCGCCACGATCTGCTCACCGCCATCGCGGCGCGCGAGGTGGCGACCAAATGCCGCACGCCCCTCAATCCCGATCTGGCCTTCACCGCCGGATTGCTGCACGACATCGGCAAGGCGCTGATTTCTGATTTTCTCAAGGGCACCCCCGAAGGCCTGCTGCGTGAACTCGAAGAGCACCTGCTCAACGACTATCTGGAGGGCGAGCGCGAAACCCTGGGCATCGATCATCCCGAGGCGGGATCGGAGCTGGCGCGTGCCTGGCATCTGCCCCAGTCTCTGCAAGCAGCGATTCGCCATCACCATGCGCCCCAGGATGCGCCACCCGAACAGCGCCCCCTGGTGTATGCCGTGCACCTGGGCGACATCATCGCCATGATGGCCGGCTGCGGCACCGGTGCCGACTCTCTGCGCTACCGCCTCGACCCAAGCTACCCGGAGTTCTTTGAACTGACCCAGGACGGGCTCTTCGAGATCATTCTCGAAGCCGACACGGAATTTCAAAAAATCACCCATTCAATGGCCGAAGCCAAGGAGAAGCTGGTGTGAATCGCATTGTGATCGCCGACGACTCGGAAACCGCCCGCATGTTCATCCGCCGCTGCCTGGAAATCATCGGCCTGCGCGACGCTGAATTCATCGAGGCGGAAAACGGCCGCGAGGCCCTGCAGAGGGCCAAGGAAGCGCCCACCGACCTGCTGGTCTCCGACCTCAACATGCCGGTGATGGATGGCGCCACCCTGCTCAAGTGGGTCAAGACCAGCCCCAGGCTCACGGCATTGCCGGTCCTGATCATCACCAGCGCCGGCAACCCGGCCAAGGAAAAAGAACTGCTTGAATTGGGCGCCTTTGCCGTGCTCAACAAACCCGTGGCGCCGGCGCCGTTGCTCAAGGTTCTTGCGCCCCTGCTGCCCCAGGAGAACAACGATGTCTCATGACATGCCCGCCCGCGTGGAGCAGGCCATGCTCGAGGCGGTCAGCACCACCCTCGAAAACATGGCGTTCATGGACATTCAGCCACTGCGCGAACCGCATGACTGTCAGAGCCATGAACGGGTGTTCCGCGCCCGCCTGCTGGTCAAGGATCCCCTGCAGGGTGAGCTGTACCTGCTCATGCCCGAGGAGTTGCTGCGCGAAATCGCCGCGGGCATCTATGCCGCGCCGCCGCAGGACTTGGCGAGCGCGAAACTCTCCGACATTCTAACGGAACTGCTCAACACCATCGCCGGGTTGTTCCTCGCGCGAGTACTTCCCGCCAATCAGACCTTTGAGCTGGGCCTGCCCGAGATCGGTGAAATCGAATGCAGAAAGCTCGAACCGACCCTTCTGCAATGGCACTTTCAGGCCGACCGGGGCCATTTCTGCCTGGGCGCCGAGGGCGATTCCTGGCGACGGCTCCTGAGCGAATAAATCCTCACAACTCAATAACCCAAACCAAGAACCTAAACACCCAGGAGGTACCCATGGCCACAAGCGTACTGATCATCGATGATTCCAACACCATGCGCAAAATCGTACAGCGCTCCCTGCGTCAGGCCGGTTTTGAATTCGGCAAGATCCTCGAAGCCGGCGACGGCCAGGAAGCCCTGTCGGTTCTGGCCGCCGAGCAGGTCGATCTGATTCTGTCCGACATCAACATGCCCAACATGGACGGGCTGGAGTTTTTGCGCCAGAAAGCGGCCAACGACGACATCAAGGACATTCCCGTGGTCATGATCACCACCGAGGCGGGCACTGACATCCTTGGCGAAGCCAAGGCGCTGGGCGCCAAAGGCAGCATCAAGAAACCCTTCACTGCCGACCAGGTACAGGACGTCCTCGGCGGTCTTATCTAAACACTCGACAAAGGAGCCGACCGTGGATCTGGCAAAAACCATCAGCGACGCCACTCGGGAAATCTTCGAGACAATGATCATGACCGAGGTCATTCCCGGCGAACCCCGCAACGAGGGTTCGCAAAAATACAGCTGCACGGTCTCAGGCATGGTCGGACTGGCGGGCCTGTTTAAAGGAATGATCGCCATTCACACCCCCGACGCCGTGGCCATGTCCATCACCAGCAGCTTTCTCGGCATGGATGTGGACGAAGTCAATGAAGATGTCACCGACGCCATCGGCGAGTTGGCCAACATGTTGGCGGGATCGGTGAAAATGGTCTTGTCGCAAAACGGCAAGGATATTACCCTGTCCATTCCCTCGACGATCACCGGCGAGGAGTATTGCATCAACTGCATTCTCGACACGGATCGCGTAATCATGCCTTTCACCCTGGGCGAAGGACAGTTTTTGGTGGAAATTCAGGTGGAAAAACAGGCCTGAGCCCTGTTTTTTTACCCCCGGTATCAGGTGCACCATCTGCCGCCCGCAGCGCGGGCGGCCAGGGAGGAGAATGTGGATCTCAAACCTTTGATCGTCACCGCAACCCGGTGCGTCTTTTCCACCATGCTCATGCTTGAGGTCAAGCCCGACCCGGAAGATGCATCCACGGAAGCCGCGTTCAAAGGCGGCATTACGGGCATGCTGGGCTTTTCCGGCGATTTCAGCGGGATGCTCAGCCTGCACTGCCCGGCCGAAGTGGCGACCGGCATCACCGGCAGCTTTCTCGGCATGGAAATCGAAGAAATCGATAATGATGTCAAAGACGCCATCGGTGAGATGGTCAACATGCTCACCGGCAGCCTCAAGGAAGGTCTGGCCCATGTCGGCCAGGATATACGCCTGGCGATTCCTACCACCATCGTCGGGCGCTCCTTTCGCATCGCGAGCCAAAAAGCCGAAAACCGCATCTGCATTCCGTTTACTCTGGATGAAGGCAGGTTTTTCGTCGAAGTGAAATACCGGCAGACCACTTAAAAAAAGAAAGAAGCCTGACGTGCAAAGGGCGGTAGTCGACAGCGTTCTCAAATCGGCGATGGCTAAAATCGCCGAAGAGGTCGCCAGCTTGATGGGCGAGGAATTCAAGCTTTCCGAACCTCGCTTTCAGGCGGTGACCAAGCCGGAGTTCTTTGCGACTCCGCGGGATAAGTGCGCCTACAGCCGGGTCAGCGGCAGCGGCGATTTCAGCGGCGAGGCGGCCATCATCCTGCCCCTCAAGGACGCCGTGCTGCTCGGCGGCACCCTGATCATGCTACCGGCCGACGAAGTGGCCGAAAAAATCAAGAATCCCACTCTGGATGGCGAGGAAGGCGATGCCTTCGGCGAGGTCGCCAACATCATCGTCGGCGCGGTGACGGCGGTTTTCGAAGATCTCTATCCGAAAAAGCTGCATTTCAAAAAAACCGAGAGCGAAGTTCTCATTCCCACCAAGGTCGACCTCGACGCCGATGCCCCCTTCCCTCCGGGCCATTATCATCTCAGCACCTCAACCATGACTTTGGAAGGCAAGGCTCTCGGCGCCCTGGAGTTGCTGTTTCCCTTTGCGCTGCTCGGCCTGCCGGTGGCCGAAGAGAAAACCGCCGCCGCCCCATCGCCGGCGGAACAGCCGGAAGCTGCGGCCGCCCAACGCAAAGCGCAAACCGAGGAGACCGCGACCAAGGCGGCGGCGCGCAAGGCACCGGACAGCTCGAACGAAGAGCGCCAGGCCGCGGCGCGCGTGGCCCAAAGCGCCGAGCCGGAATCCGCACCCGCTGAGCCCGCCGCAGCCGAGGCGCCTGAGCCAAGCGCGCCACCGGCGTCCGGAGTGGCCCGCAACATCGTCGACAACATCCTCGGCAACGCTTTCAAGGAAATCGCCAAGGATCTCTCAGATCTTACCGGCCAGCCGGTCAAATGCGCGGGCCCCGTCTTTCAACCCTTGACCAAGGCCGAATACCTGGCGCTACCCCGCGACAAGGGGGCTCTGGCGCGCATGGAAATCAACGGCGACCATCAGGGCGAAGCCTTTCTCATCGTGCGTCAGCGTGATGCCATTCTGTTCGGCGGCACTCTCATCATGCTGCCCAACGAGGAGCTTGCGGCTAAAGTCAAGGCGAGTAAATTCGAGGGCGAGGAGGCCGATGCCTACGGTGAGGTCGCCAACATCATCACCGGCTCCTTGACCAAGATTCTTGAAGAACAGTACCCGCGCAAACTGCACCTCAAGCGTACCGAACTCGAGCCGTTGATCCCAACCAAGGTCGATCCCGAGGGTGCCACGCCCTTTGCCCCCGGCGAATACTACCTGGCCACCTGTCAACTGGCCCTTGAAAAAAAGCCCCTGGGTGAACTCGACCTGCTCTTTCCCGCCGCAGCGCTCGATATCAAGTTTGACGAACCCAAAGCCCAGCCTGCGGCAAGCGCAACGCGCCAGGATCAGAGCAGCGCTTCGCGTCAGGCGGAAAACGCCGCCAGCGAGCGCGGCGTCACCCACGCCAATGCCATCAGCAGCTCGGATCTGGCTGCCTTGCAGGCGGCCGCAGCCGAGCCCGACGCTGAGGAGGCGGACCAGCAGCGGGGCACCGTTCTTGTTGTGGCCGAAACCGCCGAGGCCGGCGCCCCCTTTGGTCAGTTGCTGCAAACTCGGGGGCAGGAACACCAGATCATGCGCTTTCAGGACAATCTCAAACAGGTTATCAACGGCCACAAGGTTTACGGCGTTTTTCTGGTCATGAACCAGGTTTCCGAGCAGGGTTTCGCCACCGCCATCAAAATTAAATCGGCTCTGCCGAAAAATGTACCCCTGGTGATGGCCGGCCCCGAGTGGACGCGCACCAGCGTCCTCAAGGCCGTGCGCTACGGGGTGCGCGACATCCTGGTGACCCCCGCCGACAGCAAGGAAATTGCCGAAAAACTCGGCCGCCACATGGTCGCGGCCACCGCACCCTGATTATTCCGGAAAGGCCCACGCAAAAAGCCCACTCCCTCGCGGGAATGGGCTTTGTTATTCGTCAAAATGGTTGCTGGTTGATCAGTCTTTATTGCGCCCGACGCGAGCCAGAAAACTGTCGAGCTGCTTTTTCTTGATTTTTTCCAGAAGGGTGGTGCGCTTGAGATTCAGCAGCTCGGCCGCTTCTTTCTTGTTGCCGCCGGTACGGGTCAGAGCTTGCAGAATGAGGCGATCTTCAAAATCGCTCACCAGGGTATTGAAATCGGCCTGATTCTCCAGGGCCTCCACCTCGCCATCGGTGCTCGGCGCATCGGCTTCGCGCACGGGAATCTGCGCCGCAGGCGCCGCACTCCGCACCGGGTTCGAACTCAACACCGGGGCCGAGACCACTTCGGGAGCCACTCCATCGAAGCCGGCCCGATATTTTTCCGGCAGGTCGGCGGTGCTGACCAGGCCTTCGGCATGCAGAATCGCCAGGCGCTGCACCAGATTTTCCAACTCACGCACGTTGCCGGGCCAGGCATAATTTTGCAGCGCCGCCAGGGCCTCACCGGTAAACCCGGCCAGGGCCCGCTTGCGGCCGCGATTATACACTTGCATGAATTTTTCGATGAGCAGCGCAATGTCTTCCTTGCGTTCGCGCAGAGGCGGAATCTGCAAGGGCACAACGCTCAAGCGATAGTAAAGATCCTCGCGGAATAATCCCTTTTTCACCGAGTCCTCAAGATTGCGGTGGGTCGCCGCAACAATGCGCACATCGGCACGTACAGGTTTGAGCCCACCGACCGGCTCGAATTCTTTTTCTTGCAGCACCCGCAGCAACTTGGCCTGCAAAGCCGGTTTCATGTCACCGATTTCATCGAGAAACAGGGTGCCGCCTTCGGCATACTGGATACGTCCCTGCTTCGACTGGTTGGCACCGGTAAAGGCACCCTTGACGTAGCCGAAAAGTTCACTTTCGAGCAGATCGTCGGGGATCGCCGCGCAGTTGAGGGGCACGAAATTCTTACCGGCGCGGGGGCTGAAGGCATGCACCGCCTTGGCCACCATCTCTTTGCCGGTGCCGCTTTCGCCCTGGATGAGAACCGTGCTCTCGCCGTCCTCGGCAACCCGCTCAATGATGTTGAATAGCGTCTGCATTGCCGACGACTGGCCGATGATGCCGTGAAAACCTTCGGTCTTGCGGATTTTCGGCCCGCGCTTTTCCTTGTGGACCAGCAGATCATAGTGCTCCAGGCTGCGGGCGGTGACGATGATCGCTTCATCCAGATCGGTCGGCTTGTTGAGGTAAAACAGCGCACCGGCTTGCAGAGTCTTGACCACTGCCTCGCGATTGCCGGCGGGCAGCATGACCACCGAAACCACCTCGGGGTTCTTGCGCAGCACCGCCTTGACCAGCTCGACGCCAAGATCCTTGGGCGCGAACAGGTCGCTGATCAACAAGGAGATTTCCTGCCCGTCGAGGGATTCCAGCGCCTCCTCGGGCGAGTCGGCCTCCAGCACCGGACAGCCGATCTCCTTGCGCAGCATCACGGCGAGGGTTTCTCGGCCGAGGCGGTCATTATCAACGAGCAGAATGGATCGCAAAGCGTTCTCCCTGAGACCAGAATACTCTTCAGCGCCCATATGATAACGGGGGCGGCAACTTCCTGCAAGCGTTCACGCACCGAATCAGGTGAAAATAAAACGAGGCCAGCTATAAAACAACTGACCTCGCAATACAAAAATTAAAATGGCGGAGGGGGTGGGATTCGAACCCACGGTACCTTGCGGTACAACAGATTTCGAGTCTGTCACCTTCGACCTCTCGGACACCCCTCCGCAGGGGTTTGTTCCAGTAACGTCAAGTCTCGGCTCGCTTTCGGCGCTTGTCCTCGCGCAACCGACGAAAAAAGCCGCTGAGCAGCGCGCTGCACTCCTGCTGCAAGACGCCTTCGGTCACCGCCACGCGATGATTGAAGCGCGGATCCTGGGAAAAATCGTATATGGAGCCGACGGCGCCGGCGCGCGGATCGCGACAGGCAAACACCAGCCGCGGAATGCGCGCCAGAATAATCGCGCCCATGCACATGACACAGGGTTCCAGAGTCACATACAGGGTGGTGTCGAGCAAACGCCAGGAATTGAGCGCGGCAGCCGCCTCGCGGATTGCCAGCATCTCGGCATGGGTGGTCGGATCATTGCTGGTTTCGCGGTAATTGCAGCCACGCCCGACAATCCGCCCACTTTCAACGACAAGCGCGCCGATGGGTACTTCGCCCAGCGCCTCGGCCCGCCGCGCCTCGCCCAGCGCCAGCTCCATGAACATCAGATCTTGGGACTGCTGCGCGGGGTCAATCGTCATCAAAGGTTTCGCCATCCATGCTCGACACAAGGAGCTATCTTTTACCACGATCGGCGGACCTTGACAAGCGCCGAAAGCACTCTTATCTCGAAGGGAAAACGTAACTATTCAGCTGGCACGTCCCACAGTACCGCAGGATGCGGCGGTTGAGCGCTGCGGCAAATGTTTGAGCCGCAGGTGAGTTTTTGCCGCACGCGATGCCGCCNGCGGCGGTTGAGCGCTGCGGCAAATGTTTGAGCCGCAGGTGAGTTTTTGCCGCACGCGATGCCGCCGGGTCCTGCGGTGCATGCTGAACAGTTACGGAAAAACACTGATTTTCTTTCCAGGAACAGATTTTCGGAGGGAATAAACAAAAAAATTGGGGCGAGCCTGGAAGGAGGTAGGGATCCAGACTCGCCCCGGGTCTCAACAGAGAGAGGGAGAAGAGGGTTTCGAAAGCCCGCCTGCCACAACAGGCCTTCGATGGTTGTGATCTTAACCCGAAGTTCTTTGGGCGGCTACGTTCAGGCAGGCAAAATTTTCATCAAGGTTACGCCTTTCGCGAGTGCGCAGATGCACAGACGCACGGCGGCAGCTCATGCTGAGGTGCTGCGTTCGGGCACCTTGCAGACACAAATCCTTCAATGCTACATTTGCGAAGAAGACCGGCAACGCCAGGAGATCCGTCATGCAGACCAACCGCGCAGAAACATTCGGCCGGTTTGATCCCGGCAGAAACAACCCGCCGCTAAAGCGCGGCGAGGTTTTTGTCCATTCTCTTTCCAGTTGGACCGCAAGTGTGTCACACCTTCTCTCTGCGGCCGGTCTGGCCCAGCAATTGGCCGGCCATCGCACCGTGCTGCTCAAACCCAACCTGGTCGAGGCCAGCGTCCCGCCCGTAACCACCCCTGTCGACCTCACGGCGGCCGTAGTCGACTTCATTCAGGCGCAAGCACCCGGAATACGGATCATTATCGGGGAAGGCTGTGGCTCCCTCGAATACGACACCCCCCACTGCTTCGCAACCCTGGGGTACACTGAACTTGCCGCCGACCGCAAAATCGAACTGCTGGATCTCAATCACGCGCCCCTTATTGAAATCAGCCACCCTCAGTGTCGACGCTGGCCAAGCATGCATCTGCCCTCGGTGCTGTTTGAATCCTTTCTCATTTCTCTCCCGGTCCTCAAGGCGCACACCCTGGCCGGCGTCACCCTGAGCATGAAAAACATGATGGGCGCCGCCCCGCCTCGTCACTACCAGCAGGGCGGCCACTGGAAAAAGGCCGCCTTTCACACGGGAATTCACGACGCCATCTGCGACCTCAACCGCTACCGCAGACCCGACTTCACCCTGCTCGACGCCAGCGTCGGCATGCAGAAAGCCCATCTCTGGGGGCCCACCTGCGATCCGGCGCCCAACCTGCTTGTCTGCGGGTATGACCCGGTTGCCGTGGATGCCTATGGCTGCGGCATTTTAGGGCTGGACTGGCGAGACATCGGCCACCTTGCCGAGGCCCACGGTGAGCTGGGACAAGCAGATCCCTTGCTGCCTCACGAGATCTGATCCAGCCCCCGGAAAGACGCACCGCTTTGCCCGCACAGAGCAAACTATGCTATCCTGCGCGGCAAATCACTTTACTCCGAGGAGTATCCCTTGCTCAATTTCGACGAACTCGAACAAGGCTTCAGCGAAGAAGAAGCGCTGGAAGAGGCGCGCCGCTGCCTCAAATGCAAAAATCCCGCCTGCGTTAAGGGCTGTCCCATCGAAAACCGCATCCCCGATATCATCCGCGCCATCGAGGCCAAGGACTATCAAAGGGCCATCGACATCATCAATGAAAACAGCAACCTGGCCATCATCTGCGCGCGCGTCTGCCCGCACAACGAGCAATGCGAGGGCGCCTGCGTACTGGGTCGCAAAGGCCAGGGCATCAGGATCAGCAAACTTGAGCGCTTTCTTGCCGAAAAGGAGATGGAACTGGCTCTCAACCGCCTGCGCGGCAAGGTGGCGGTGATCGGCTCGGGTCCGGCGGGACTCTCGGTGGCGGCGATCCTCTCCAAGCAGAACTACCGCGTCACCATTTTCGAAGCACAGCAAAAGGCCGGTGGGGTGCTGCGGCTCGGCATCCCCGAATACCGTCTGCCTAATGAGGTGGTCGATAAGCAGATCGAGATCGTGCGCAACCTTGGAGCACGCCTGGAAACCGGCGTGACCATCGGAGAGGACCTGACCCTTGATCAGCTCTTCGCCATGGGCTATCAGGCGGTGTTCATCGGCACCGGCACCGGCCTGGCGCGCAAGCTCGGTGTTGAAGGCGAGAGCTTGCCCGGCGCCATGCAGGCCATCTACTTTCTCGAAACCCTGAGCCTGATCCGCGACGGCAGCCTGCCGAACAGCCCCTACCCGGTTCAGCCGGGCGACAGCGTGCTGGTTGTGGGCGCCGGCAATGTCGCCGTCGATGCCGCGCGTTCGGCCCTCAGACTCGGCGCCCAGCAGGTCGAGGTGGTCGATATCGTGCCCGAAAAGGAGCGGCGCGCCAGTGACAAGGAATACGAAGAAGCATTGCACGAAGGGATAAATTTTCATTTTGAACGCAGCGTCGTGCGGATTCTCGGCAAGGACCGGGTGGAAGGCGTGGTGTTGCAGAACTTTGCGCGTCAGCTTAGCGGACGGGAGAGCGTGATCCTGCCGGTTCCCGGGACGGAACAGGAACGGCCCTGCGACAAGGTGATCATCGCCATCGGCCAGAAGCCCTTCGCGCGCATCGTCTCGACCACCACCGGCATCAAGACCAGCACCCAGGGCTACGTCCTCACCGAAACCCAACCCTACTACGGCATGACCACCCGCGAAGGCGTTTTCGCTGCCGGCGACGTGGTGCATGAACCGCAAACCGTGATTCTCGCCATGCGCGAAGCGCGACGCGTGGCTGAGGCGATCGATGTCTGGCTGCAGCGGGGCAAGGAGGCGCAGCAGGGATGAAAAACATCCTCGTGGTCGATGACCAGGCAAGCATTCGTCAGATCGTAAAGCTCACCCTCGATTCCGAGCCTTTCCACTTTTTTGAAGCGGAAAGCGGGGAAAAAGCGCTCGAGATTGCTCAGCGGGAAAACCTGGACCTCATCATTCTGGATATGGTGATGCCGGGCGGCATCGATGGGCTTGAAACTTTAAAAGCTCTCAAGGGAAGGCAGAAAACGCGTGACTGCCCGGTTCTCATACTAACCGCGAAAAATCAGCAGGCCACGCTCGATCGAGCACTTGAGATCGGTGCGAGTGGTTATCTCACCAAACCCTTCAAGATCGAAATTCTGCGGCAGGATGTCCGAGACTTAATTGATTAGTCCCGGGCGCGGGCGGGTCGGGCAGGCAGGCGCCATTTTTTTTCGACGCCCCAAGCGCACGACAACCTTCAGCCATCCCCTAGCTGGCGACGGATCGTCGCCAGGCAGTCCGGGCAGGCAGTATGCGTCAGGCTGGGCGGTGCGGCGCCAAAGATTTCCGCCTTCTCGGTGGCGTCCTCAATTTCGGCCCAGCGCCCCGCGCCGATCTCGATTTTCTTGCACCAACTGCAAATCACCACAAATTCTTTTGAATGCTCCACTGAATCATCGAGAAGGAGGATGGGGCTACGCTCCTCCATGCGCTCAACCCTCACCGAAAACTCCATGCCTGCAAGGGGCAAGGGAGAAATTTCCATCCGAAGATACCGCCTTCGGGTGGGAGAGTCGCAACGCAGGGGAAGATAGAAAGTTCGCCCGGCTTGACGCACCCTCTCATAAATGATTTCATAGAGATGCCGGGTCTCCCAATCGGCAATGAAAGCATCAAGCTCCCGCCCCAAAACCCGCTCGGCGATCAACTCCGGCGCTTCGTTCTCCTGTGCGAAGTCAAGCCACGCGCGGTTCACGAACCCGATGCGATTCTGCGCGTCAACGCGATAGATGAAAACACGCTCGTCGGCGACCCTTGCCATTCTCCCCTCCGTAAAGAAGAAGGTGAACTGCCACCTCCGCATTAAACCAGGGAACTGAATGCTGTCAATGTCAGCTGCGGAGAAAGAGCGAGGACTTTCGGTGATTCGCGGTTTTATCCAGTGCGGCGGGGCAAGCATCCAAACACAGCCTTTGAGGCCATGGACTATTCACTACTTAGGCACCAGCCCGGTACTTCTTAAAATTCTCCGCCTGCTCAAAAATCTCTTTGTAAACTTCATCCCGATCCACCGGCGGATAGCCGAACTCCGCCAATTTCAGGATTAAATCGACCTTCAGCTCGGCCTTGATGTCGTCGCGCTGACTCCAGTCGGTGTACCTGGCCTTGTCATCCACCACCTGCTTCACGGCTTGGGCCAGAGCGATGAGCTTTTCCTCGGGATAGGTGAACTCGTACTTGACCGTCAGCCCCTTCAGAATGTCGTAGAAGGCCTTTTCTTCAATGTCGATTCCGAGGTCTTCCCCCGCCTCCATCTCCTTTTTCAGGGCGCGGATCATGTCGACGATCTCGTTGGTGATGTCCTCGTAGACTTCGCCCAGGTAGGTGGGGTCTTCCTTGCGCTCGTTATAGGCGTCGACCAGCGCCTTGAACTTTTTTGAAAAGTCGGTTCCCTTGGCCTTGTTGATCTTCCTGAAGTCGTCGATAGCTTTGGCGAGCAGATGCTGCAGGATCTTGATCTTGGTGTTGGGCAGCTTGATCTTCTCGATCTTGGCCAGGTAGTCCGCGTCGAAAAGATCGACCGCGCCGGCCTTATCCTCGCCCATCTTGAAGACCTCTTCCACGCCGTCGCTCTTCAGCGCCTCCTCGATCATCTCCCGCACCTTGGCGTTCATCTGGGCGGTATCGGGGGCGTTGCCTTTGGTGAGCTTGAGGACGATGGAGCGGATTGCCAGATAGAAGTGGATCTTGTCGCGCTCGGCCTGGGTGATTTCTTCCGAACCGCAGCAGATGTCGTAGGCCGCCTTCAGGCGCTTGACCAGCTGCATGAAGCGTTTCTCGATCTTATCGGTGATCTGGACGTACTCGGCGGCGTTGTTGAGGCAATTGAGCTGTTCCACGGGGCTTCCGCTGTCGTAGGGGGTGGTGTCGAAGCGGTGGAACATGCGGTTCAGCAGATCAAGGTGGTCGCGCACCACGACGATGGATTGAGCGATTTCCTCGATGTTCTGCTTGTCGGCCTTGTTGTAGTGGGCCAGGGCCAGGTTCATCTGCTTCTTGATGCCGATGTAGTCGACCACCAGCCCCTTCTCCTTCCCCTCGAACTTGCGGTTAACCCGGGAGATGGTCTGGATCAGGTTGTGGCGCTGGATCGGCTTGTCGATGTAGATGGTGTCGAGGAAAGGAACGTCGAAGCCGGTCAGCCACATATCGACGACAATGGCGATCTTGAAGTTGGATTTTTCGTTCTTGAACTGCCGGTCGAGCTCCTTGCGGTACTCCGGCGTGCCGAGCAGGTCGTACAGCTCTTTGGGATCGTCCTGCCCCCGGGTCATGATCATCTTGACCCGCTCCATCGGCTTGATGGTCTGCTGCTCTCGCTCTGTGAGCTGCGCGCCCTCTTCGCAGGCCAATACCCTGTTCCACTCGGGGCGCAGGTCGATCAGCTCTTTCCACAAGGCGTAGGCGATCTCGCGCTTGCTGGAGACGAACATCGCCTTGCCCTTGACGGTGGCCCCTTCCTCCAGCCGTTTTTCATGGTGGTGGACGAAGTCGAGGGCCAACGCTTTGATGCGGTCGGGGTCGCCGAGGATGGTCGACATGCTGGCGCTTGCTTTCTTGCTTTTTTCGATCTGGTACTCGCTGGCGCCGGCTTCGGCGCACTGGTCGTAATAGCCCTCGATCTCCTTGAGCTTCTGGTTGTCGAGGATGACCTTGGCGGCGCGTCCCTCGTAGACGATGCGCACGGTGATACCGTCTTTGACCGATTCGGTCATGGTGTAGGCATCGACCACGTCGCCGAAGACATCGAGGGTGGCGTCGATGGGGGTGCCGGTGAAACCGACGTAGGTGGCGTTGGGCAGCGAGTCGTGCAGGTATTTGGCGAAGCCGTAGGTGCGCCTGACCCCGTTCTCGGTCACCCGCACCTTCTGGTCGAGGTTGACCTGGCTGCGGTGCGCCTCGTCGGAGATGCAGATGACGTTGCTGCGTTCGGTGAGCAGCAAGGTGTCCTCAGTAAATTTATGAATGGTGGTGAGAAAGACCCCGCCGCTGTTGCGGCCTTTGAGCAGGTCGCGCAGTTGCTCGCGGCTCTCGACGCTGACGACGGTCTGGTCGCCAATGTAGTTTTTGGCGCCGGTNCCCCGCCGCTGTTGCGGCCTTTGAGCAGGTCGCGCAGTTGCTCGCGGCTCTCGACGCTGACGACGGTCTGGTCGCCAATGTAGTTTTTGGCGCCGGTGAACTGGCCCGAGAGCTGATCGTCGAGATCGGTGCGGTCGGTGATCAGCACAATGGTCGGGCTTTCGAAATCGACGCTCTTCATCAGCAACCGGGTGAGAAAGAGCATGGTGAAGCTCTTTCCGCAGCCGGTGGCGCCGAAGTAGGTTCCGCCCTTGCCGTCGCCTTCCGGCTTACGGTGGCACTTGATGTTCGCGTAGAGCTTGCGCGCGGCGTAGAACTGCGGGTAGCGGCAGACGACCTTAACCTGCTGCTTGGAGACATCGGGAAAATAGATGAAATGGCGGATCACCTCGCGCAGGCGGTCCCTGTCGAAGAGCCCCTTGATCATGGTGTGCAGAGAGCTGATGCCGTCATGCTCAATGGTCTCGTTGCCGGTGACTTTGCGCCAGGTGTAAAAGAAGTCGTAGGGGGCGAAGAGTGAGCCCATGCGCGAGTTGACCCCGTCGGAGATCACGCACAGGGCGTTGTACTTCATCAGCTCGGGGATGTCGCGGCAGTAGCGGTTGGTGAGCTGCACGTAGGCATCATGGATGGTCGCCTCTTCGCGGATGGCGCTCTTAAACTCGAAGACCACCAGCGGCAGGCCGTTGACGTAGAGGATGGCGTCGGGGATGCGTCTCTCCGTCCCCTCGATTTCCAGCTGATTGACGATCTTGAAGATGTTGTTGGACCCGCCGTAGCCGTCCTCGCCTTCAGCCACCAGGGTTTCCACCTCGCCAGGCCGGGGAATCCGCTGCTCGGGCAGTCCCGCGTAGTCGATGAGCTGGATGTAGAGGTCTTTCTGGGTGCGGTCTTCGCGCTTGAGAAGGAAGCCGTCGGCAATGCGCTTGTGGATGGATCTGTTGGATTCGTAGAGGTCGTTGGCGGGGAGGGTCTCGAGCTGGCGGATGATGCTGTCGATCTCGCCTTCGGTGATACTGTCGCCGGCGTAGCGTCTGGCGAGGTAGGCGCGCAGGTCATCTTTGATCAGCACCTCGCTCGGCGGGCGGGTGAAGGAATCGCCCCGGTGGTGCGGGTAGCCCTGCTTTTCCATCAGGGCGATGATCGCCTGCTCGAGCTTTTCCTCGGTGAACGTCATGGTTTAATAACCCCGCTTCTGCTTGCGTACCCGGTACAGTCGTTCGGTAAACCCGCCATCGTTTTCAAAGTTTTCCGCCAGTTGCGCCACCTGCCGGTCGAGCAAAGAGCAAGCCACGGCCAGCAGCACCAGGGCTGCGTTGGCGGACAGCTCGGGGTAGGTTCGGGTGGACAGTGTGGACCGGGTGGACGCGGTGGACTTTTTTCCGAGCTGTCCACTAAGTCCACACTGTCCACCAGGTCCACTGCTCTTCGCCACGACCATCACCCAGGCCGCAACCTCATCGGCGGTTCGGCAGCGCCGGTCGATCAGCTCTTGCCGCAAGGGGTCTTCTTTCGACCACTGGCGCAGCCGCCGCTGGCGCAGAAAATCCTCGTAATCGAGCTTCAGTTCTTCCAGGCTGGCCCGTGCCACCTGGGTCAGTTTCAGTTCGGTTTTCTTCGAGGTTGCCGAGGCCTGGGACCCTTCGGCGATGTTCTGCACCCCGCTGCGGGCCGCCTGCACCATCTGGTCGCGGGTGCGGCTGAAGCGGTCGATATAGCGGTCGCAGAATCGCACCGTCACATCGTAGACCAGCTGCGCGATCTGAAAGCTCTTCAGCTTTCGGTAGCCCCCATGTTTTGCAATCAGCCGCTCCCGTTCCACCTCGCCCCTCCACAAAGTCCACAATGTCCACAATGTCCACTCAGTCAACACAAACTTGCTCTGGTGCTCCGTAACCAACGGCCAGGATGGCTTCGAGGTTGTAGTGCTGCACATCGTAGCCTTTGCCAACGCTGGCAGTTGTCCGGAAATTCCGGACAACTGAATCAGAGTCCAGTTCCCCTTCGTCAAAGAGGTTCTGCAGGTGTTCACTGATGGTCTTCTTCGAGCGATCGTATAATTCCGCCATCAACGCCTGCGAAAGCCAGATCGTCTCGTTTTCGAAGCGACACTCGACCCGGGTCTTGCCGTCCTCGGTGGAGTAGAGGATGAATTCGCCGACGGATTCCTGATTCTGGCTCATACGGCCTCCGCCGCCAGTTTCTCGGCATCCGGGAGGCGAAGTTCGCCGGAGAGGAGCTTGGGGAGGAGGGTGTCTCTTGTCGCCACCAGAGACTCTATTTCTTCCTGAATTAATAATGACTTCCGGTGGCCAACCCTAAGCTGGATCTCTACCTCTTTCAGTATTGACTCACCAGGCATTACAACTAAATGGTTTTTAAGAATATCAGTCTTTAAGTTAGTGAATACACTCCCGTTACCCTGCAAAAGCAATTCGCTGCGAACAACCAAAAAAAGCTGATAAAGATACAGATCCCCAAACCATCTTTTTTTGGGAAAAAAGAGCCAACCATCGTGTATGCATGCGTCCAGATTCAAAAACATTGGCAAGCCTGGCGTCGCACTGTTGGAAAGGATTAGCTCTCCTTTCTTTAACATTACCGTTTTCTTCAGTCCTTCTGGTTTGATGTACTGCTTTGTACTCATTATAAAGCGTGAAGAGCTTGCGGTAGCATCACTGATTTTCACCCAAGGTAGACCGTTTTCGACCAAGTAATCATGAATGGGCCTTGGAGAACCTCCTCTTTTGACAGTGACATAGTCCCCAAGCTTAACCGGGTTCCACCCCTCCGGCACCCACCCCATCACCTCGGTAAAGACAAAGCGGCTCGGAAACTGCTTTTGAATCGCTTCGGGGAGGGGTTTGCGCTTGTCACCGAGGGCCGCCCGGGCATCGGCCCTGGCTTGCAGCTCCTCGGGGATGGGGTTGCCTGCGGCAAGGGCGTTGTCGATCACCGGATCGAAATCGACAAACCAGCTCTTGAACAGCGCCTGCGCCATCGCCTCCAGCGTGACATTCATCTGGCGGTTGAGTTCGATTTTGTCGTCGAGGGTTTTCAGAATATAGGCGATCGTTCTTTGTTCTTGGATCGAAGGATGGGATATCTTTAAGCGGCTGATCATTCCATTATTGAGACTTGCCCTCGTGGACATTGTGGAAAATGCCAACATCGCCCTTCTAAATTTTTGGCTTCGCAGAAAATAGCCAACATATTCTGGTACAAGGCAGTTCCCCTCTTTCGGGCGCAGTCTCTTTGTGAAGCCGTTAAAAGTAGCTTTTTCATAGTCTTTCAGGGAAACACTACTCATCCCAAGCTCATCCATCGTTTCGCTGGTACGAGTAAGAAATACATCCCCGCGTTTCACAGAGCATTTTTCTTGCTCTTTTTCGCTCGACTGAACCAACTGGGTAAGGGTCTCAGGCAAAAAGAAGTTGTTAAAAACGTCTTTGAAGGCGAGAAATGGGTACCCAGAGCCAAAATCTTTTGCCGGTTTTGATAAGCCTGAGCCGATTTCATACAAGTCAGTGAGAAATGATTCTTGCCACTCACCCCCCATAACCCAACACCTCCAGATTCTTCCGAATCTCAGTATCGAGTTTCACCGACTCGTCCATCTGCCGGTAAAGGGTCTGGGTCAGCTCAGCCATCTTCTCTTCGAAAGGCACGCCATCATCCGCGATTTCCGCAGCACCCACATACCGCCCCGGCGTCAGAACGAAATCGTTGGCCTTGATTTCCTCCAGCGTTGCCACCTTGCAGAAACCGGGTTTGTCCTCATAAGCCCCATCCTTCGCTTCACCTCGCCATGCGTGATAAGTACGGGCTATCTCGGCAATGTCGTCGGAGGTTAACTCCTTATGGGTGCGATCGATCATCATCCCCATATTGCGGGCGTCGATGAAAAGCGTCTCTCCCTGGCGATCGCGGTGATTGCTGTCGCTGTGCCCTTCGATGATCTGGGCTTTCTTGTTCTTGGTGATAAACCAGAGGCAGACCGGAATCTGGGTGGTGTAAAAGAGCTGTCCCGGCAGGGCAATCATGCAGTCGACCAGATCATTTTCGATCATCTTTTGGCGTATCGCTCCTTCGCCTCGCGTGTTGGTCGACATCGACCCATTCGCCAGGACGAAGCCCGCCACCCCGTTCTCGGAGAGCTTGGAGATCATGTGCAGAATCCAGGCGTAGTTGGCGTTGCCGGTGGGCGGGACGTCGTAGCCGGACCAGCGCGGGTCGTCGAGAAGCTCGTCGGCTCCGCGCCACTGGTCGAGGTTGAAGGGCGGGTTGGCCATGATGAAATCGGCCTTGAGGTCGGGATGCTGATCCCTGAAGAAGGTATCGGCGGGGACGTCCCCCAGGTTGGTGGCGATCCCCCGGATAGCGAGGTTCATCTTCGCCAGCTTGTAGGTGGTGGCGGTCAGCTCCTGGCCGTAGATGGAGACATCCTTCTTGTTCCCCTGATGGCTCTCGACGAACTTGACCGACTGCACGAACATGCCGCCCGAACCGCAGCAGGGGTCGTAGATCTTCCCCCGGAAGGGTTCGATCATCTCGGCGATGAGGTTGACCACGCACTTGGGGGTGTAGAACTCACCGCCGCCCTTGCCTTCGGTGGCGGCGAACTTGCCGAGAAAGTATTCGTAGACCCGCCCGACGACATCCTCTTCTTTGTCCGCGACGGTGTCGATGTTGTCAATGGAGTCGATCAGGGCAGCCAGCTTGCTGACCTGGATACCGAGGCGGGAGAAGTAGTTGTCGGGCAGCGCCCCGCGCAGGGATTTGTTGTTCTTCTCGACCGTGTGCAGGGCGGTGTCGATCTTCACCGCGATGTCGTCCTGCTTGGCGTTTTTCTGGATGAACGACCAGCGCGACTCTTCGGAGAGGTAGAAGACGTTCTTCATGGTGTAGAACTCCACCATGTCGACATACGCTTCTTTCCCCTCGGCGATAATCTCCCTGCGGCGCTCCTCGAACTTGTCGCTGATGAACTTGAGGAAGATCAGGCTCAGTACCACGTGCTTGTACTCGGACGACTCGACGCTGCCCCGCAGCCGGTCGGCAGTATCCCAGAGCGTCTGCTCGAAGCTCTTCTGCTTCTTCGGCGCAACCGCCCTGCCGTTGCCGTTTTTCGCTTTGCGCGGTTTTTCGGCAGGCTTGGCGGCAGGTTCTACTTTCGGCGCTGGGTTGCCGAACAGCTCTGTCAGCTTCGCACCCTGTTCCGGGGACGGCTCCGCCTTGCCGGTTTCCCACTGCGACACCAGCACCTGGGTGGCGCCGACCATTTTCCCCAGCTTGCCCTGGGACAGGCCCAAGGCCTTGCGCCCGGTACGAATCCATTCCAACTGACTCATCGTCACTGCTCCTGCTTATAGAGCCCACACGATGGCAGCACCGAAAGGTGATAAGGATCGCATGTGCGTAAACCCCTTCCGTCGCCGGCCGAGATCATCAATGGGGATATCGGGAATTGGTGGTACGGAATGGCCATGCTCGCCCTCGGTTTTTCCGCATCGAATCAGAAAAGCAAAAAACGCTTGCAGCATAACATTTTTCTAACCGTCCGTGAACCGAAAAGCCAAGGAATGACTTGGGGATGGTGAATGACGGTGGAAGGGATAAGAGAAGTGATCAGCCTCGGGAACGCCGGACCACAGTCAGACAACCGAGACCTTAAAAACCAAAAAAGGCTTAGCTGAAATTTCAGCTAAGCCCTTGATTTTAGTGGCGCGCCTCGAGAGATTCGAACTCCCGGCCTTCTGATCCGTAGTCAGACGCTCTATCCAGCTGAGCTAGAGGCGCGCAAAGAGGGTACTCTTATCTCTCAAATTCGAGAGAATGTCAAGGCCTAATTGAGGTCATCCTGTTCGCTGGGAAAGAAATCCACCAGATTGAAAACGTAGCGGGGGTGCTCATAGGCATGGGCCTCGGGGTAGAGGCTGAACAGCCAGCCGCAGTAGATTTCCTCACCCTCGTCGTGAATGGCGATCTGGGTGCCCGGATTTTCGGGGCGATTGGAAGCCGAGGTCATCACCAGACCGTTCATGACAAAGTGCGGGAGAAAGTTTCTGACCTCCAGACTGAGCCCTGCGTCACCGAATTTGAATTCTTCGCCGATATGGGCGGTGTGAACTTCTTCGTGTCCCGTTTCGCGGTCGTAAACGGCGATTCTCACCGCCTTCCATTGCCCATGAACTTCGGGAGGCACGATGATCAACGCCCGCGAGGGGCAGACCCGCAGGGGCTCTCCGAGAGTCTCCACTGCCGAAGATTCCAGAGGCGGTTCCTGCTTTTCGGTGCACCCAAGCAACAGGAAGCACAGAATAAGGGCAAAAAAAACATTTATGGGCAAATCGTGAGTGATCCTCTGTTCGGCAAAAAACATCGTGCCAGACCGGATAAGGCGAAAAACAGTGGAAGGGGCTGGGTAACGCGTCTCTTACAATGAAAGGAATGTTTTTAAACTGGCGGAGAGGGAGGGATTCGAACCCTCGGTACAGGTTTACCCCGTACACTCGCTTAGCAGGCGAGCGCCTTCAGCCAACTCGGCCACCTCTCCGTACAACCTGCTTATATATTCTATTTCCAACGATGCTTCAATCCCTACCAGACCCGAAATCAAAATTGGCGGAGGAGGTAGGATTCGAACCCACGGAACTTTCGTTCAACGGTTTTCAAGACCGCCGCCTTCAACCACTCGGCCACTCCTCCGCAGGTCTGTCTCAACTCTTGCTGATGCGTTCCAAACCGCCCATGTAAGGTCGCAGAACTTCAGGAACAACCACCGAACCGTCCTGCTGCTGGTAGTTTTCCAGAATCGCCACCAGAGTGCGCCCAACGGCCAGTCCCGAACCGTTGAGGGTATGCACGAATTCAGGCTTGGCACCTTCTTCACGGCGAAAACGGATGCCGGCGCGGCGCGCCTGGAAGTCGCGGAAGTTGGAGCAGGAGGAAATCTCGCGATAGGCCTCCTGACCGGGCAGCCAGACTTCGATATCAAAGGTGCGGGCTGCGGAAAAACCCAAGTCACCGCTGCACAGATCCACCACCCGATAAGGCAGTTCGAGCAACTGCAGCACTTTTTCGGCATGACCGAGCAGGGCCTGCAACTCGGTGTCGGAATCTTCGGGGCGGGTGAACTTGACCAGCTCGACTTTGTTGAACTGGTGCTGACGGATCAGCCCGCGCACGTCGCGTCCGTGAGACCCGGCCTCCTTGCGGAAGCAGGGCGTGTAAGCGGCGTAGGAAATCGGCAACTGCGCGGCGGCCAGAATTTCATCGCGGTGGATATTGGTCACCGGCACTTCGGCCGTCGGCACCAGAAAGAAATCGACGTCGTCGGTATGAAAAAGATCGCTTTCGAACTTGGGGAGCTGTCCGGTCCCCGTCATGGATTCTCTGTTTACCATAAAGGGCGGCAATACTTCAACATATTTGTGTTCTTGCGTATGCAGGTCGAGCATCAGGTTGATCAGCGCCCGCTCCAGGCGCGCACCGGCGCCGCGCATGAGGGAAAAACGCGCCCCGGTAATCTTGCCCGCTCGCTCAAAGTCTATAATGGCGAGATCCTCGCCCAGATCCCAGTGGGCCTTGGGGGTGAAGGAAAAACTCGGCGGCGTGCCCCAGCGACGCACCTCGACATTGTCGGCCTCGGAGGTGCCCAGGGGAATCTGCTCGTGGGGAAGGTTGGGAATCTGCATGAGCAGGCCCTGCAGGGCCTCTTCGGCGGCCTTGAGTTCGGCATCGAGATCCTTGATTCGGCCGGAGACCTCTTTCATGCGGACGATCTCGCCCTGCACTTGGCTTTTATCCTTGGTGCGGCCGATGAGCGCCGAAACCTGGTTACGCTCGGCCTTGAGGCTTTCCGCCTCCTGCAACAGGGCGCGCCGACGCTGGTCGAAATCACGAAAATCAGAGAGATCGAGTTCGCCGCCGCGCTGCTGCAGGCGCCGCTCCGCTTCGTCGAGTTGGTCACGCAGATATTTGAGATCGAGCATGGATAGCCTTCTTTCGGAAAATGAGCAGGTATTATTAGCACCTCATGAGCCTTGCGTCAACCGCCGAACAGAGCCTAGGAGCCTAGCTGCCTCCCCTCACCCACCAGTCGCTGTTCTCGTCGAACCACCAGCGCGTCGAATCCGTAGCCCAGATGGTTTCCGCCAGGCGCTTGGCGGACTCGGTGCGCAGACGGCGCACGGCGAAGGGATACCACTCGTCGGCATAGCGGTTGCCAAGGTCCTTGTACTCTTTGAGTGCCAGGATCATTTCGAGCTGATCGGCATCGTGGGCGATGCGCGCTTCAGGTGTTTCGCCGGCGGCGAATTCGGCGAGCAGCCCGCGGTAGTCATCACCGAAGGGCAAGGTGCGGGCAAGATCGTCCACGGCACGCTCTTCATCGACCTTTACGTACTTTTTGTTGACGTAGTTGAGATCGCCGGTGCGCGCTTCGGGAATGTCGTGAAAAAGGCACAGCGCCAGTACCCGCCCGACATCCACGCCGCCGTCGAGACGCGCCAGGGAATAGCCGATGAGCGTGGCGCGAAAGATATGTTCGGCCACCGATTCGGTACCCGAGCCGAGAAACTGAAAGCCGGTGCGTGGCGTGCGCTTGAGCATACCGGCTTCGAAGAAAAAATTGGCGAGATTTTTCATAAAATAAATCGTCCCTTGTCCCCAGTCCTTTGTCCTTAATTACCGGTTTTGAGCCTTTGAGCTTTTAGCAAAGGGCCAAGGACCAGTGACCAGGGACAGCCCCTCTACCCCAGCCTCAGGAAACAGGCTCCGGTGAGAATCACCAACGCCGCGGCGAAGCGGATGCGGCCACAGCTTTCACGCAGAAACAGCACGCCGATAAGCACACCGATGAGCAGGCTGACCTGGCGCATGGGCACGGCGTAGCTGACCGGCGCCAGTTGCAGGCCGAAGCGAAAGGTGAGAAAGGAGCCCATCATCACCGGCCCGGAAATGAGAATCAAATGGCGACTGCGCCGCCATTCAGCGACGACCCGACCCCGGTAGCGCGGGCGCAGCAGGTTGGCGGTCATGAACACCAGCATGAACATGACCAGCAGATAGGTGAAATGAAAAGGCGGATAGATCATCACCCCGGTCTTGTCGATGACCGCCCCCACCGAGTAGATAAACCCGGCGATGAGCGCGGCGATAACCGGTGGCTCGCTGAGGCTGCGGAACGGGCGCAGCACCTCGTTCAGGGCGAAGCGGCGCAACTGGATGCTGTAGGCGCCTGCAGCAATCAGGGCGATGCCGAGCAGGCCGAACAGAGACAGACGTTCACCGAAAAACAGAACGCCCCATACCGGCACGTAAAGCATGGAGGTCTGCGCCAGGGGATAGGTCAGAGACATATCGCCGTCGCGATAGGCGCGGCCGTTAAACAGATGGTAGAGCACGAAACACAGCCCGCCGACGGCACCGAGGAGCAGAATGCGCAGATCGGGCACGGGGAACGCGCCGGGCAGAAACAGCAGCGCGAGGTTGAGCAGGAGGCCCGAACTGATGAACATCCACCAGATGAAGACTGTCTTGTCGACGCTGCGCTTGACCAGCAGGTTCCACAGGGCGTGCATGAAGGCACTGAAGAGAATGAGAAAAAAGGCCAGATCGCTCATCGGCGCATTCTACTGCAGATCGCGTTGCGCACAAAGCGCCGAACGCAGCCACCCTGAAAATATTGACAAATCAGCGCCAGGCGGCAGAATTATAAGATAAATGGCAAAGCACTGGGACACGGACCAGATCTGATCAAGGCGGATCAGGGCGAAAAGACAAAGTTTCATCTTTCCCCTGGTTTTTCAGATAATTCCTTTCGCTTTCAAATCCGATTTGATCAGATTTGATCCGTGTCCAAGAAGTTTATATGATTTTCCGAGGAGCGGCGTCATGAGCGATTTTCGTGTTGAAAAAGATTCCATGGGTGAGATGCAGGTGCCGGCTGATGCGCTCTATGGTGCGCAAACGGCCCGTGCGGTGGAGAATTTTCCCATTTCCGGACTACGCATGCCGCGTCCCTTCATCCGTGCGCTGGGCATGATCAAGGAGGGCGCGGCGCGCGCCAACCTGGAGCTGGGACTGCTTGACAAGGAAATCGCCCTGGCCGTCATGGAGGCCGCGGAAGAGGTCATTACCGGAGAACTCGACGCGCATTTCGTGGTCGATGTGTTCCAGACCGGCTCGGGGACCAGCACCAACATGAACGCCAACGAGGTCATCGCCCGGCGCGCCGCGCAGATGCTGGGCGCCGCATCCGGCGCGCATCCCGTGCATCCCAACGATCACGTCAATCTCGGCCAGTCGAGCAACGATGTCTTCCCCACCGCCCTGCACCTTGCGGCGGCGGTGGAAACCCGTCAGCGCCTCATCCCGGCGCTCTTCGACCTGCAGGAGGCTCTGGGAGAAAAATCCGGCGCTTTCGACGACATCGTCAAGATCGGCCGCACCCATCTGCAGGATGCGGTGCCCATCCGCCTCGGCCAGGTGTTTTCCGGCTACGCGCGCCAGGTGGCCCTGTCCATCCGCCGCCTGGAGGGTGCCTCCAACGGTCTCAACGAGCTGCCCCTGGGCGGCACGGCGGTGGGCACCGGTATCAACACCCATCCGGAGTTTGCCGCCAAGGTCATCGCCGGGCTCGCCCAGGCCACGGGGTTGCCCCTGCGCGAGGCGGCCAATCATTTCGAGGCCCAGGCCGGCCGTGATGCCGTGGTCAATCTGAGCGGCGCCCTCAAGGCCTGCGCCACGGCCCTGTTCAAAATCGCCAACGACATCCGTTTTCTCGGCAGCGGGCCGCGTTGCGGACTGGGCGAGCTGGAACTGCCGGCGGTGCAGCCGGGCAGCTCGATCATGCCGGGCAAGGTCAACCCGGTCATGGCTGAGAGCCTCATGCAGGCCTGTGTCCAGGTTATCGGCAACGATGCCGCCATCGGGGCTGCGGGGCTCTCGGGCAATTTTGAACTCAACACCATGATGCCCGTCATGAGCCACAATCTGCTCCAGAGCATCGAACTGCTGACGCAGGCGAGCCGGGTTTTCAGCGCGCGCTGCATTCAGGGGCTGGCGGCCAATCGTGAGCGCTGCGAGGCGCTGGTGGAGCAGAGCCTCGCGATGGTCACCGCCCTGGCGCCGGTCCTGGGCTATGACCATGCCGCGGCCATCGCCAAGGACGCCTGGGAGCAGAACAAAACGGTGCGGGAGGTGGTCAGGGAAAAAAATCTGTTGAGCGCGGAAGAATTGGAGCGAATTCTCGATCCGCGCCCCATGACGGAGCCGGGCATCCCCGGCAAGACGCGCTGAAGGTCAAACCCGCTCGCGGCCGCACTTCCAGCACAGGTCAAACTGTCTTTCCAGCTCTTCGCCGCAGTCCGGGCAGCGCCAAGGCTGGGCGGCGATGTCCTCATAGAGCCAGTTTTCCACCAGTTGCCGAGCGCGCGGCAGGACTTCATCGTCGACCACCCAGATTTCGGGGCGACATTCGAGAAATGGGATTTCGCCCATGGCCGCGAACAGTTCCTCGTTGCGCAACAGACAGGCAACGCCTTGCTGTTCCAAACGCCCTTTGAGCAGGGCGGCCAGGGGTCGTTCATGGGGACCGAAGGCGCGCAGCTTTTTCATTGGGGAGCAAAGAGCACGGCAATAATATCGTCACCGAGCACGTCCTTCTGCCAGTTTTTCAAGGCGCTTTCAGCCAGTGCCCGGGCGGTTGCGGGGGGCCGACGCGACAGCTCCTCCAGAGCGGCGTTGTTGATCAGGATGCCCGGATCCATCCCCAACTCCCCGGCTTTGGCGGTACGCCATTTTTTCAGCAGATTCAGACGCGCTTCGGCCTCCGGATTGCGCTCGGATCTTTCGCTGCGGGGAAACTGGGGCAGTTGGGCATCGGGCAACTCCATGGCCGCCTCGATGACCTTGAGCAGCCGGCTGCCGTAGCGCTCCACCAAGCGCGCCGGCATGCCCGCCAGCCCGACCAGGGCGCGCAGGCTGGTGGGCGCGGTACGCGCTATCTCCAGCAACGCTGAATTGCCCAACACCTTGAAGGCTGGGCAATCACGGCGCTGCGCCTCTGCATCGCGAAATTGCAGCAGAGCATCGAGCACCGCCAACTGGCGCGGCTTGAGCATTCCAGCGCCCTTGAATCGCAGATAGAGCGGCCCCTGGTTCTCGTTATGCCGCACGCCCTCAAGCAGAGCGAATTCCTCCGCCACCCAATCCAGGCGGCCTTTGGCGGCCAGCCGTCCTTCCAGCCACTCCCCCAGCCGATGCAGATGGCGGGTGTCCTCTGCGGCATAGCGAATCATCTCGCCGGAAAGGGGGCGCTTCGACCAGTCGGCACGCTGAAAGCGCTTGTCGAGACTCACATCGAAATAGGTTTGCAGCACATCGGCCAGTCCCACTTTCTCTTCGCCGAGAAACTGGCAGGCGATCATGGTATCGAACAGACCGCGGACCTCAATGGCAAAATCACGGTGCAGGCAGCGGATGTCGTAATCGGCGGCATGAAAGTATTTGCGCACGGCGGGATCGGCGAGCACCGGTTTGAGGGGCGACAGATCGCGCACCGCCAGGGGATCGATAAGCACCGTGCGCGCCGTGGTGGACACCTGCAGCAAGCACACCTGCTCGCGGTAATGGTGCATGGAATCGGCTTCGAGATCCACGGCGATGGCCGCTTGGCCGGCCAACTCTTCGGCCAGGGTGAGAAGCTCATCGGTGGTCGTGAGTATCGGGGTGTCGGGCATCAGAATCAGCTTACTCCATGAAGGTTAAAAGGGCTCTTATCTTGCCAGAATCAGCCCGCGCCTGCAACCAGATCCAGGGCTTTCTTGTGCGCCCCGTGTAAAGCGAACTCAGACAGGGCGGCCGGAGGGAGCCATCGACATTCTTCGCCCTCAGCCACCCTCCGCGCTCCCTTGAACAGGGTCGCGTAAACACGCAGATCGAGGCGGAAATGGCTGTAGGCATGACGCACCGCGCCGAGGCTCTGCACCTCCGCCCCACCCCAGCGCGCCGCCAGTTCGGCGGCCGTCGCATCGGGACTGCGACCGGCGGACACCTCGGCATCGGGAAATTCCCACATGCCGCCGAGCAATCCATGGTAGGGCCGTCGGCAGATCAGCACCTCGCCCTGACGCCGAACCAGCAGTGCCACGCGCATGATTTCGGGAACAGCCTTTTTCGCCGCCTTCAGAGGCAGCTTTTCGGCCAGCCCCAAGACGCGCGCGCGACACAGGCCCGCCAGGGGACAGCGTGGGCAAGCGGGTCGACGCGGCACGCACAGGGTCGCGCCCAGATCCATGATCGCCTGCGCGTAGTCATGAGAACGATCGGCGGGGGTCAGAGCCGCGGCCCAGGCCCAGAGTTTCTTCTCGGCGGCACTGCCGCGCGGGTTTTCCTCCAGGGCAAACAGCCGGCACAGAACGCGCCGCACATTGCCGTCAAGAATCGGCGCCGGGCGGTCAAAGGCAATGGAGAGAATCGCCCCGGCGGTGGAGCGCCCAATGCCGGGCAATGCCATGAGGCCTTCCAGGGTGTCGGGGAAAATCTCTCCAGGCGCGCTCGCCACCTGGCGGGCTGCGGCGTGCAGGTTGCGCGCGCGGGAATAATAACCGAGGCCCGCCCACAGATCGATGACTTCATCCAGGGGGGCAGCGGCCAGCGCGTGAACATCGTCAAAGCGCGCGAGAAACCGCAGATAGTAGGGGATTACCGCTTCGACGGTGGTCTGTTGCAACATGACTTCGGAAAGCCAGATGCGGTAGGGATCGCGGCTGTGGCGCCATGGCAGGTCGCGCCCGGCATCGGAGTACCAGGCGAGCAGGCGACGCGACACCTCGGCGGGATCAAAGGAAAAATCCGCACCTGAGCCATTGGCGCCCAGTGGTGTCATTCGCGGCTCCACACCATTTCAGCCGATCTCTTTCAGCGCGGCCAGGGTCGCTTCCATTTCCTCACGGGTGCCGATGGAAATGCGCAGGCCGTGACTCAGGCTCGGATCGGAAAAATGCCGCACCAGGATGTGCCGCGCAAACAGCGCGTCGTAGACCCGCCGGCCGTTGCGATCCGGGGGCGTGGCAAACAGATAATTGCCACTTGACGGAATAACGCTGTAGCCGATGACGCGCAGCTCGGTGCTGAACCAGTCGCGCGTCGTGCGGATTTTTTCCACCGCCCGGCGAAAGTAGTTCTGATCGCGCAACGCCGCCAGGGCTGCCGCCTGAGCCAGGCGATCGAGGTTGTAATGGTCGCGGATCTTGTCCAGCGCCTCGATCACCTCGGGTCGTGCCACCGCCAGCCCCAGACGCATGCCGGCCAGGGCATAGCTTTTCGACAGAGTGCGGGTGACGACGACGTTTTCGTGCTTTTTCACCAACGCCAAGGCATTTCCATCGGCGAAATCCGCATAAGCCTCATCCACGACCAGCATGCCGGAAACGCGCCCGGCCAGCTCTTCGATGAACGCCGGGGGATAGCTAAATCCCAGAGGCGCATTGGGGTTGGTGAGGAAAAACAGCTTGCCTTCGTAGCGCGGGGGAAAGTCCAGCAAATCCCAGCCCTCGCCGAGGCCGAAGGTGCGCACCCGCGCGCCCTGAATCTCGGCCAGGGTCGCGTAATAGCTGTAGGAGGGCTGTACGTAGGCGATTTCCTCACCCGCCTCGGCAAAAGCACGGATCAGGTTGTTGAGCAGTTCATCCGAGCCGTTGGCCAGGATCACCCAGGAAGGATCGAAGCCGTAGAGACGCGCCGCTTCCTCGCGCGCCGCCGTGCTGGGCGGATCGGGATACTGGCGCAAACTTGCTCCGTCTTCGCCCAGTTCGGCGAGGATCGCGGCCCGCACCCTTGGGCTGGGCGGGTAAGGATTTTCGTTGGTGTTGAGCTTGATCCAGCGCTGCTCGTCGCGGGGCTGGAAGCCCGGCACATAGCCGGTCATATTTCTGATGTTGGGGCGCAGGGGAATCATCGTCTCTCCAAAATGGGCTAATATTCCTCCAGTATTTCGTACAGGGTATTGCGCTTGGCCGGTTTGAAGCCGGCGCCGCGCGCCAGCTCGACGACTTGCTCCTGAGACATGCGAAAAGAGATCCCGGCGGCGGCCACCACGTTTTCTTCGAGCATGGTGCCGCCGAGGTCGTTGGCGCCGAAGAACAGCGCCACCTGGGCCATCATCGCCCCCTGAGTGACCCAACTCGCCTGGATGTTGGCGATGTTGTCGAGCAGAATACGCGACAGCGCCAGCACTTTGAGGTATTCGACGCCGCTCGCCGTCTCGCCGCCCAGTTCGGTGTTGGTGGGCTGAAACGTCCAGGGGATGAAGGCGGTAAAGCCGCGCGTACGGGACTGGATCTCGCGGATCCGCAGCAGATGCTCGACGATGTCGGCGGGGGTTTCCCTGCTGCCGAACATCATCGTCGCCGTGGTGCGCATGCCCAGACGGTGCGCCTCTTCCATCACCGCCGCCCAGTCGCGCCAGCCGATCTTGTTGGGCGAAATCACCTGGCGCACCTCATCGACCAGCACCTCGGCACCGCCGCCGGGCACCGAATCGAGTCCGGCGGCCTGCAGGCGGCGCAAACACTCAGCCATGGACAGTCCGGACAGCTTGGCGATATGGATCACCTCGGCGGGCGAGAGCGAATGCACCTGGACTTGGGGAAAGCGCTGCTTGATGGCGCGAAACAGCTCTTCGAACCAGGTGATTTTCAAGTCGGGGTGCAGACCACCCTGCATGAGCAACTGGGTGCCGCCGTGCGCCACCAGTTCCGCGATCTTGGCGAAAATCGCCTCGGGCTCTAGCAGATAGGCGTCGTCGGCTGCGGCGTTGCGATAAAACGCGCAGAACTTGCACTGCGACTCGCAGACGTTGGTGTAGTTGACGTTGCGGTCGACCACGAAGGTCACTCGCCCGTGGGGATGTTTGCGCCGCCGGATACGGTCGGCAAGCTTGCCCACCTCAAGCAGATCGGCATCGCTGAGCAGCCACAGAGCTTCGTCGCGGTTGAGTTGCTGCCCGTCGGCTATTTTATCTGAAAGAGTCTGCATCATCGTCAACATCTGTCGCTCACTTGCCAAGTTCGCCCCAGGCACAAAGTCACCAAGGGCAAAGTTCGGACCGGTTTTTCTTTGGCGCTATGCGCCTTTGCGTGAGATTGCCCCTAAAATTGGCGCAATTCCCGGTACAGGGTGTCGCGCTCCACCGGCACCCGCCCGGCCTTGCGGATCAGGGCGCAGAGCTGTTCGCGCGACAGGGCCTGGGGCGACTCGGCGCCGGCATCGTGGCCGATCTTCTCCTCGACCACTGTGCCGTCGAGATCGTTGACGCCGAAAGCGAGGGCTACCTGGGCGATCTTGAGGCCGAGCATCACCCAGTAGGCCTTGATGTGGCGAAAATTGTCGAGGTAGATGCGGCTGATGGCCAGGGTCTTGAGGGCATCGACGCCCCCGACGCCCTTGGCGCCGGGCACGCGCGTGTTGTCGGGCTGAAAAGCCAGGGGGATGAAGGCCTGAAAACCGCCGGTTCGATCCTGCAGCCGGCGCAGACGCGCGAGGTGATCGACGCGATCGACGTATTCCTCCACATGGCCGAAAAGCATGGTGGCGTTGGTCTTGAGGCCGGCGCGGTGGACCTTTTCGGTGACCTCCAGCCAGCGCTCGCCGGAGATCTTTTCCGGGCAGATTTTTTCCCGCACCCGCGCGGCGAAAATTTCCGCTCCGCCGCCGGGCATGGAGCCCAGACCCGCTTCCTTGAGCTCCGCGATGACCTGCTCGACGCTCTGGCCGGTGAGCTGCGCGAAGTAGTCGATCTCCACCGCGGTAAAGGCCTTGATGTGCAGCTGCGGACAGTCGGCGCGCACTGCGGCGAGCATCTCCAGATAAAAATCAAAGGGCAGCTCGGGATGCAAGCCGCCCACCATGTGAAGTTCCGTGGCACCGGCAGCGGCCGCTGCGCCGGCCTTTGCGAGGATGTCGTTGAGGGCCAGGGTGTAACAGCCCTCGTCCTCCTCACCCTTGCAGAAGGCGCAGAAAGTACAGCGATTGACGCAGAGGTTGGTGTAATTGATGTGGCGGTTGAGGTTGAAATACACCTTGTCGCCGTTGCGCCGGCGGTTGGCCTGAGCCGCCAGTTCTCCGATACCCAGCAGGTCAGGACTTTCAAACAGCGCCAGGGCTTCGGCATCGGAAATACGCGCGCCGCTTTCGAGCTTGGCGCGGATGGTTTCAAACAGTCGGATCATGGGCAAAGCTTACGGACCTCTCCCTGGTTTCGGGTTATCCCTCGCCCCAGCGCTCGAACAACTTATGTTCAAGCCGCAGGCTGTCAAGAATTTTGCCGACCACAAAGTCAATCAGATCTTCCATCGTTTGCGGGCGCTGGTAAAAGGCCGGCATGGCCGGCAGGATGTGCGCCCCGGCGCGCGCCAGACGCAGCAGATTTTCCAGGTGCAGCTGGTTGAAGGGCGTTTCGCGCGGCACCAGGACCAGCTCGCGGCGCTCCTTGAGCATGACATCGGCGACCCGCTCCACCAGGTTGTCGCTGATGCCGGCGGCCATGCGCGCCGCGCTGCCCATGGAGCAGGGCGCCACCACCATGGCATCGGGCGCCGAGGAGCCGCTGGCGACGGGCGCGAAAAGATCGTCCGCGTCGTAGTGCAGCAGACTTTGATTGCCGTCGAAATAATCGCGCATCAGCACCTGGCGCTCGCTGGTCGTGCCACTCCACTTCAACCCGGTCTCATAGCGCAACACATCCATGCCGGCGCGAGTGACCAGCAGAGTCACGCGATACTTGGCGCGCAGCAACTCTTCGACCAGGCGCAAGCCGTAGATGGAACCCGAGGCGCCGGTTATGGCAACCAGGATATGCGTCATATCACCCTTCTCCCCAAAGAGGCCGAAACGGCACGCCGATTTGCAGGATAAACGCCGAGCGAAGATCCCTTCGTGCCTTAATCCGCCCTGATCCCGCCTTTTCCGCGTTCATCCGCGTCCCCATGATTGTTCTGGTCAGATCAAGGCGTCAAGCAGAGTAAAAGCGAAAATCGTCAGGCTGATATAGCCGTTCATGTTGAAAAACGCCGCATCAATGCGCGAGAAGTCATCGGGTTTGACCAGCAGGTGCTCGTAGGCGAGCAGCCCCGCCACCACGCATACGCCGAGAAAATAAATCCAGCCCAGCCCCGTGCCGATGAGCAGCAGCAGGAGCAGAAACACCATCATGATGTGAAAGGCGCGCGCCAGCCACAGAGAGCGCTCCACGCCAAAGCGTGCGGGAATGGAGTGCAGCCCCTGCTCACGATCGAATTCCAGATCCTGCAGGGCATAGAAAATGTCGAATCCGGCCACCCAGAACAGCACCGCCAGGCCCAGGGCGATGATCTGCCAGCTGACGTCGCCACGCAGGGCGATCCAGGCGCCGATGGGCGCTGCCGCCAGACAAATGCCCAGCACTACGTGGGCCAAAGCGGTAAAGCGCTTGCAGAAAGAATAAAGAAAGAGAAAGAACAGCGCCACCGGCGCCAGATAGAAACACAGGGGATTGAGCATCCAGGCGGCAAACAGCATCAGCGCAAAGGAGCCCAGGACAAACAGCCAGGCCTCGCGCAGAGAGACTTGGCCGGCGGGAATGTGGCGCGCTGCGGTGCGCGGGTTTTTCGCATCGATGCGCGCATCGATGATGCGATTAAGGCCCATGGCGCCAGAGCGCGCGCCGATCATGGCGAGGCAAATCCAGAAAATCTGCCCCAGGGTCGGCGGCGCCTGATTGGCGAGGCTGGCCAGCACCACACCCATGAGGGCAAAGGGAAAGGCGAAGACGGTGTGGGAGAATTTGATCATCTCCAGCAGAGTGCGGGTTTTTTCCCAAAGGGTGGCGGGCGCCATGCATGCTTCTCCGATAGATTTGATGAGGCCGCCCAGGCGGCCAAGAGGCGCCTAGTTTATACCTCTGCCGCGTCCCGCACAAGGTCTTTCAAAAGCAAAGGGGCCGCGAGCGCGGCCCCTTTCAGGATCAGCAATGAGCAATAGCATCAGGGACTGACGGCATTGACCCAGCTCGGCAATTCGCCGATCACCACATCAAAGGCGGGAATGACCAGCAAGTAGGTCAGCACCACCGTGAGCATGATGCCGATGATGTTGAGGCCGAAGCCGCTTCTGGCCATCTGTGGTATCGTCACATAGCCCGAGCCAAACACGATGGCATTGGGCGGCGTTGCGACCGGCAGCATGAAGGCACAGCTCGCCGCCACCGCCGCCGGCACCACCAGCAGCAGGGGATTCTGTCCCAGACCAATGGCCACCGCCGAGAGGATCGGCATGACCATGGCCGCGGTGGCGGTATTGGAGGTCAACTCGGTAAGAAAGATAATCAGAGTCGCAACGGCGATTATCAGGATGAGAATCGGGGCATTTTCCAACAGGCTGACCTGGCCGCCGATCCATTCGGCCAGCTTGGTATCTTTAAAGCCGTCCGCCAAGGCAAGGCCACCGCCGAACAGGATCAGCACGCCCCAGGGCATCTTGCTCGCCCAGTGCCAGTCCATGACGAACTGATTTTTACGCAGGTTGATGGGGATTAGAAACAGCACCAGCGCTCCGATCATGGCAATGGTGGCATCGGTAATGAACTTGGGCTCGGGAAAAATCACGCTGATCTGTTTCTGGAATATCCAGGCGAAGGCGGTCAGTCCGAACACCAAAGAGGTCCAGCGCTCACCGGTATTCATCTTGCCCATCTTGCGCAGTTCGTTGCTGATCAAATCCTTTCCGCCCGGCACTTTCTTGAGCTTGAGGGGATTGGCAACGCGCGTCAACCACAGCCAGCACAGGGGCAGCATGACCAGCACCAGAGGCACACCTACCGACATCCACTTGGCGAAGGTGATTTCATAACCGTAGGTCTTGTTCAAATAGCCCGCCAGCACCGTATTGGGCGGCGTTCCGATGAGGGTGGCGATGCCGCCGATGGAGGCGGCATAGGCGATGCCCAGCATCAGATTGAGGCCGAATGCGAACTTGTCCGGCGAAAAATCGATTTCCTTATCCAGACCTTCTTTTTTGCCTTCGGCCACCACATGGGCGATGATCGCCAGTCCGATGGGCATCATCATGACTGTGGTTGCGGTATTGGAGACGAAGGCGGAAAGCGCAGCGGTGGCAACCATGAAACCCAGAATCAGGCGGCTCGGGGAAAAGCCCATGACCTTGACGATGTTCATGGCGATGCGCCGGTGCAGGTTCCAGCGCTGCATGGACAGGGCGATGATGAATCCGCCCATGAACAGAAAGATCAGGTGGTTGGCATAGGGCGCAGTCGCTTTGCCGGTGGCCATGATGCCCATCCACGGAAACAGGGCGATGGGCAGCAGACTGGTGGCGGGAATGGGGATTGACTCGCACATCCACCAGGTCGCCATGAGCAGGGCGATAGCCGCCATTTTCTGGGCAGCGGGCTCCATGCCCGCAGGTGCGGGAAGCAACAGCATCAGAGCAAAGAGAATCGGACCAAGGAAAAGTCCCAACATCTGGCGGCGACTGTATTCGCGCGGCTCCCCTTCCTCGATGCCATCGGGCCCCGAAGAAAGGCGGTTGATGTGTTCGGCGGGCGCTTCTTCCATCTCGTCAGCAAGGTCGACATCACGCTCCTGGCGACCCTTGCTGAAATCCAAATACTTGCGTTTCAGTTCGCGGCGGGCCGCCGCCGGAGTGAAGACAAAAAGCCGTTTTGTTTCATCGTGCATTACCCACATTTGACGCCACAGTGCGGTCAACATACATTCCTATCTCCTTTTGCTCTAGTTTGAGCGGGGGCGCAGCCCGCCGCGGAAATGACACTGCATTCTATTTTGAGCAACCGCAATGCCAATCTAGGAAAAAGGAGAAAAGACCTGTCCTCTTGAAATTCAAAACTTCGCGTTTACGCCATGTTGGCACGCACAGCACGGCAGAAACCATGAAATAGTGTTTAATTCTAACCACTTTCCATACTTGCAAGGCCTTCCGTAAATGGCTGAAAACGGCCCTGCCATGAGAGATTAAAAAACGTCTCAAGGCTCGTATTTTCAAGACAATTTACATATTGGTGAAAATTGGCCAAAGGCGGGAATTGGTCAGCAGCGACTCGATCTGGCAACAATAATTTGGAATAGGCTATAGATCCCGGCATTTAGCCACCCAGACCATACTCCCGCCATCGCCGCTCTATGTGTGCAGCAATCCCCGGAGCAGGGCGCACTTGCGGCCAATTTTTCTTGCAGGTGGCATCAATCGCCAGACGACCTGTACATTCCAGAATATCGCGACCCGGCAGCGCTTGGTTGATCGCTCGCCAGAGAAGGCGTGATGAATTGGAGAGCTCTTCTTCGGCATCAACAAAGAGCAAAAGACGTGAACGACGCAAAGGACCTTTGCGCCACAACTCGCGTGCCAGGTCCAGCGGCGGCGGTGCTGCGGACTGCAGTGCGACAATGACGCAACCATGGAACACGCCCTCGTTCAGATAGCGCAGACCGCTGATACTCGGATAATCGTGGCGCAACAAAGCAAGCACCAAAGGTTCTCCCGATCTCACCAGATGAATATTTTCCATGGGCGGCGGCCCCACCACTGTCGCAGGAAAGATGGCATCCTCGGCACGGTAAAGCCCCTGAACATGGAAAACCGGGGCCGGCGCGGCAGGCTGGTAAAAGCCGGTGTGGTTACCAAAAGGCCCTTCGTTTGCCAAAATTCCTGAAGAAATTTCTCCCTCGATCACAATTTCCGCATCCGCTGCCACCGGTAGGCCGGTCAGTGGTCCTGCGGCCAATCTGGGTGCTTCCCCGCGCACAAGGCTCAGAAAAGCCGCCTCATCAATGGATCCCGGCAACGGCAGCACGGCCGCGGCCAGCAAACCTGGATCTCCACCCAGCGTCACCGCCAAAGGCAAGGATAGCCCGCGCCGGGCATGTTCTTTAACCAGCTGTGCCCCTTGGGAACCAGGCAGAAAATGGATGGCGGCGCTGGTCCTGTCCAAAATCTGCATCCGATAAACGCCCCAGTTCGTCCGACCGCTGTCAGGGTCGCGCATACTGACCAGGGCCAGTGTCAAATACCGGCCGCCATCGCCCGGCCAGGCCTGAAGCGCCGGCAGACTGCGCAAATCGGGGGGAACCTGGGGCAATACCAAGGATTCCAGAATCGCCTCGGTCCCTGGAGAAACCCGCACCAGGTTGAGCAAGCAGGCCTCCATGTCATCATGTCGGGCGCTTTGAAGACGCGAGGATAAACCACCAGCCATTTCCTGAGGCGCGACCTTTCCCCAGGCCAGAGCAGCGCGCCGCTCGGAGCCATAAAGGTTGGTAGCCACCGGTAAAGCAGAGCCATTGACGCGCCTGAACAAAAGCCCCTGGCCGCCCCCAGGCTGCTTGCATACCCGGTCGGTAATGGCCGCGATTTCCAACAGCGGATCAACCTGGACCCTTACCTCGTGCAGATCGTCTTCACCCTTCAATTGGCGTATAAAATTCGGCAAAGATCGCATGGGCGCGCAACTCCTGGTGAATCAATCTATTTCCCGCTAGTATCGCCTCGGATGCTATATGTTAGCCTAGATTCAATAAAAAAACCCCCCGCATAGCGGAGGGTTTTTTTGGTTTTTATTCAGATGAGACGATTTCGCACACTCAGCCTTAGAAAATTGCCAACCGGGCCAAATCCATGAACGGACCGGGAACAATCCCCAGCAGCAGAACCCCGACGATGGCAATAGCGATAGAGACCATGGCCCCGACCGGCATTTTCACCCAGGCGAAATCCTCTACCGGATCGCGGAAGTACATAACGACCATGACCCGCAGATAATAGTAGAGAGAAACGGCCGAGGCCAGAATGCCCAGAACCGCTAACCAGATGTAGCCTTCTTTGATGGCACCGGCGAAGATATAAAATTTCCCGGCAAATCCCGCCGTCGGGGGTAGACCCATCAGGGAGAAGAGGAAGATGGCCATGGCCACTGCAAGCACGGGGCGACGATAGCCGAATCCGGCGAAACCGTCCAGAGTGAGGTTGTCCTCCCCTTTTTTGCCCGCCAACACCAGGACGGCAAAGGCCCCCAGGTTCATGAAGGTATAGGCCAGCATGTAAAAGAGAATTCCGGAAAGCCCGACTTCATTGAAAGCCACCAGACCAACCAGCGCGTAGCCGGCATGCGCCACGGAGGAATAAGCCAGCATCCGCTTGAGATTGGTCTGTGAGATGGCGATGACGTTGCCGACCACCATGGTCAGAACCGCCAGCACCCACAAAAGACTGGTCCACTGATCAGCCATCCCGCCCAAACCGACAACAAACACGCGCATGAAGGCGGCAAAGGCTGCTGCCTTGGGTCCGGCACTCATAAAAGCGGTGATCGGGGTGGGAGCGCCGTGATAAACATCAGGTGTCCACATATGGAAGGGAACAGCGGCGATTTTAAACAAAAAGCCCGAACTCATCAAAACCATGCCGGCGACCATCAGGGGGTTGCCGAGCAGTCCGCCATCGGTCTGCAGGGCCTGGGCGATTCCAGCCAGATTGGTCGTCCCCGTAGCACCGTACACCAAAGCCATGCCGTAGAGCAGAAAGCAGGTGGAAAAGGCGCCGAGCAGGAAATACTTCAGGCCTGCCTCGTTGGAGCGCAGTTGCCCACGGAACATTCCTGCCAGCACATAGAGACTGACGGAGAGCACCTCGAGACCCAGGAAGATGGTCATCAGATCCGTCCCCGAGGCCATCCACATGGCGCCTGCGGTGGTAAACAGAATCAGCGGATAATACTCGCCGATGGCGTAGCCTTCGCGCTTGAGATAGTCCTCGGACATG
Organism: Geoalkalibacter ferrihydriticus DSM 17813; assembly: GCF_000820505.1. Classification (NCBI taxonomy): domain Bacteria; kingdom Pseudomonadati; phylum Thermodesulfobacteriota; class Desulfuromonadia; order Desulfuromonadales; family Geoalkalibacteraceae; genus Geoalkalibacter; species Geoalkalibacter ferrihydriticus. The sequence goes on from NZ_JWJD01000001.1 coordinate 545,761, forward strand.
AGGATCGTCAAACCGGCTGCCAGCAGGAAAATAATGTTGAAAAAGGTCGCAAACTTATCCAACTGAACCGCGCCGTAAAACCCGGTCTGGGGCTCACCCCATCCCGCCAGGGAAACCAGCCCGGTTACCACCAAGGCGGCAAGACTGAGCCAGGCAATGGGCGCGGTCTTGCCTTTAGGCAGAAAGACCGTGATGAGCAGGATCGCCATGCCGAAGCAGCATAGGACCACGGACGGCATGATGGCCGCCATGTTGACATTCTGGATTGCATCTTGCACCAGGTTTTCCATTGAAACGCTCCTCCAGATGCGGTGTTATGCCAAATCGATCTAAATTACTTCAGCAACGCGTCGGTGTGGGCCGCGGTTTGAACAATTTCAACCTGCGCAACCTGATTGTTCTTGATCTGATCAATCATGTTTTCCAGAGCCGGGTTCATCTTCTCAAAGAAGGTGTTGGGATAGAGCCCGATCCAGAAGACAAACAGTAGCAGAGGCATCATAAGAGCAATTTCGCGTGCATTGAGATCTTTGATCTTCTCGTTGGCGGGATTCTTGATTTCACCAAACATTACGCGCTGGAACATCCAGAGCATATAAACGGCTGCGAAAATGACGCCGGTGGTGGCGATGACCGCGAACCAGCGCAGATCGCTTTCAAAGGCGCCCAACAGGATGAGGAACTCACCGACGAATCCGTTAGTGCCGGGCAGTCCGATGGACGAGAAGGTCACGATCATGAAGATCGTGGCAAAAATCGGCATCTGCTTGGCCAACCCGCCGAAATCGGCAATCAGACGGGTATGGCGGCGCTCGTATATGAAGCCGACGATGAGAAACAGCGCTCCGGTGGAAATGCCGTGATTGATCATCTGGATCATGCCGCCGGAAAGACCTTGGATGTTAAGGGCGAAAAGACCGAGCATAACAAACCCGAGATGGGAGACCGAAGAATAGGCGACCAGTTTCTTTACGTCGTCCTGCATCATCGCGACCAAGGCACCATAGATGATACCGATAACCGCCAGTACCGACAGGAAAGGAATAAACTTGAGAGTGGCGTCGGGAAACAGCGGCATGGCGAAACGCAGATAACCGTAGGTGCCCATCTTAAGCAGGATGGCGGCCAGAATGACTGAGCCGGCCGTCGGGGCCTCGGTATGGGCATCGGGCAACCAGGTGTGCACGGGGAACATGGGCACCTTGATGGCAAAGCTGAAAGCAAAGGCCAAAAACAACCAGATCTGCAGATCAAGGGGAATGTCGAGAAGGTAGAAATGCAGGATACTGAAGCCGCTGTCGAAATCAATCCCTGCCTGCATTGAGAAGAAATACACGTAGATGATCGCAACCAGCATCAGCAGAGAGCCGACGGCAGTAAAGATAAAGAACTTTACGGCGGCGTAAATCCTGCGGCTCCCACCCCAGATACCGATCATGAAATACATGGGAATAAGCATCAATTCCCAGAAAATGTAAAACAGGAACAGGTCGAGGGAAATGAAAGCGCCGAGCATTGCCGTTTCGAGCAGCAACATCAGAGCCATGAAACCCTTGACATTCTTATCTACGGCTTTCCAGGTCGAGAGCACCGTGATCGGCATAATGAAGGTGGTCAACAGAACCAACCATAGGCTGATGCCGTCAACGCCGACATTGTAGTTCATCTGGAAGAAGTCACCGACGCTGATCCAGCGGGCGAATTCGGTATAGTGGAAAGCGGCCGAGGTTTTGAAGACGTCATCAAAGGCCAAAGGCAGACTGATCAAAAAGGTGATCACTGTCACGACCAGAGTGAAGATCTTCAGAAGCCCATGATTATCCCTGGGGATGAAAAGCAGCAGCAGCATCCCGAGAATCGGGAAAAACGTCATCAGGCTTAAAAGGTGGTCGGTCATGGAAATCGCTCCTTATCTCAACAATACAAGGGGTTGGCGCTTTTTTAGCCGAAGACGTAGTAAGCAACCATGACTATCACCCCGACCACCATGGCCAACGCGTAATTGTGCACCAAGCCGGACTGGGTGAGACGCAAGACCCCGGAAAAACCTCGGACAATATAACCTGTTCCGTTGACGATGCCGTCGACCACCACCACATCGAACCCTTTCCAGAGGAAGGTCCCGAGTTTTTTGGTCGGATTGACGAAAAGCGCATCGTAAATTTCATCGACATACCATTTATTGAAAATGGCTCGATAGAGACCACCGACCTTGGCCACCAGTTGCCCGGGCAGTTCCGGGCGCTTCAGGTACATGAGGTAAGCCAGACCGATGGCGATCACCACGATGGCGGTTACAAAGGACATCAAACCATATTCCGCGGCGTGGCTCACGTGCGCCTTTCCGATGCCGTAGGTCTCCTGGGCCGGAGCGAACACCGGCGCCAGAAACTCTTTGAGGCGATAGGTTCCGCCCAGCACCGCCGGCAAATTCAAATAGCCGCCGAACACCGAGAGGACGGCCAGAACCACCAGGGGAACGGTAATCACCCAGGGTGATTCGTGCAGATAACTCTTGGCCTTGGCGGTTATACGCTCTTCGCCGAAGAAGGTCATGAACAACAGTCGGAACATATAGAAGGCGGTAAGGCCGGCGGTAAAGACCGCCACCACCCAGAGCAGGAAGTGTCCTCGATCACCGGCCAGAGTCCAGATCAGGATTTCATCCTTGGAGAAGAAGCCCGAGAGACCCGGCAGGCCGGCAATGGCCAGGGTGGCGATCAGGAACGTGATGAAAGTGATGGGCATGTGTTTGCGCAAACCGCCCATATTGCGCATATCCTGGGGATCGTCGTGAGAGTGAACCTTATGCAGCGCATGATGCATGGAGTGTATGACCGCGCCCGAGCCCAAAAAGAGACAAGCTTTGAAGAAGGCGTGGGTCATCAGGTGAAAAATCCCCGCGGTGAATGCGCCGACACCCATGGCCAGAAACATGAAGCCAAGCTGCGAAACCGTGGAATAAGCGAGTACCCGCTTGATGTCGTTTTGCGCCAGACCGATAGAAGCGGCAAAGATCGCGGTGGCCGCACCGACGATAGCAATCACCATCATGGTGTCCGGAGCCATGGCGAACAATCCGTTCATACGGCCGATCATGTAAACGCCGGCGGTGACCATGGTGGCCGCATGGATGAGGGCTGAAACCGGGGTGGGGCCCTCCATGGCGTCGGGCAGCCAAGTATAGAGCGGAATCTGTGCCGATTTACCGGTAGCACCGAGGAAGAAACACAGAGTAATGATGGTCACCACCATGCCGCCTGCACCGAGCAGATGACCATGTTCGGCGATCTCGACGAAATTGAGCGTCCAGATGCCGTGATCGCTGCCCAAAGTCCAGAACAGGAGAAACACACCAAGAAGAAAGCCGAAGTCACCGATACGGTTGACCACGAAGGCTTTCTTTGCCGCATCGCCGGCACTCTGCTTATGGAAGTAGTAGCCGATCAGCAGGTAGGAGCACAGACCGACGCCCTCCCACCCAACAAACATAACCATGGCATTGTTGCCAAGCACCAGCATCAGCATGGAGAAGGCAAACAGGTTGAGGTAGGAGAAATACCGGTAATAGCCCTCCTCGCCGTGCATGTAGCCGATGGAATAAAGGTGAATCAGGGTTCCAACCCCGGTCACCACCAGCAGCATCAATGCCGAGAGGGGATCAAGCAGAAAGCCCCACTCGATATGCAGGTTGCCCACTGTCATCCAGGAGGCGATTACCTGCTCGTGGGTTTTGACGGTGTCGGCGGTAAGCGCGAAAAAGCACATAACCGATACGACGAAGGATGCGAAAATCGCCAGGGTCCCGATGCCCCCGATCACCTTCTCGTTTTTAATCTTCTTACCAAGCAGGCCGTTGATGATGGCGCCCAGCAAGGGAAAAAACGGGATGAGCCATAGCTTGTCGTACATTTCCATCTCCTCTGTCGATTAGATCGGATCGAATCAGAAATTGATCACCATTTCAGCAGGTTGAAATCGTCGACTTCCACGGACTCTTTGTTTCGGAAGAAAGCGATCATCAGGGCGAGTCCCACAGCAGCCTCAGCCGCCGCAACCGACATGATGAAAAGGACGAAGATCTGACCGTCAATGTTTCCTAAAAAGCTCGAAAGAGAGATGAAGGTAAGATTCACGGCATTGAGCATCAACTCAATGCACATGAAAATGACGATCGCGTTGCGCCGGGTAAGAACCCCGTACGTCCCCAGAGCAAAGAGAATGCCGCTGAGCACAAGATAATGATAAACGGTAAGCATGGTCGGCTCCTGTCAGTTCCCGTCTAAACGTCTTTTTTTGCCAGCACGAGGGCGCCCACGATCGCAATCAGAAGGAGTATCCCGGTGATCTGGAAGGGCAACATAAATTCAGTGAACAATTTCAAGCCCATAATTTGCATGTGACCTTCTTCAAGCACCCGCTGCTTAGTGATGTCGCCCTGGACTCCGGCGACCGTGCCACGGTTCACAAACATCATGACCTGCAGCATGACGATGGCGGAGACAATGGCACCACCGATGACCCCATGGCGAAATTTTTTCATCATCTCGGGCCCGAGGTTGAGCAGCATTATGACGAACAAAATCAAGACCATGATGGCTCCGGCATAGACCAGAACCTGAACGGCGGCCATGAAAGGCGCGTAAAGCATGACATAGAAAATGGCCAGGCAGAAGAAGGTCATGACCAGGGATATGCCGCTGTTCACCGGATTTTTGCACATGACCACCGAAAAACCGGAAAGGACCGCGACCATCGCAACGAGATAAAAAAATAGTAATTCCATGAGGCTTCGCTCCTTTCCGCTTAACGCAGCAGCCGCTCTTTAGTGAATTCGAAGTCGGACCGCCGATAATTAGCCAATTCGTACTCCCCTGTCATTTCAAGGGCCTCGACGGGGCAGGCCTCAACGCAGTAGCCGCAAAAGATGCAGCGCAGCATATCTATTGTGTAAACTTTGGGATATTTTTCTCCCTTGTCATTCTCCGCGGACTCAACCGTGATGCATTTGGCCGGACAAACCGTAGGACACAGATAGCAGGCCACGCACTTTTCCCGGTCCTGTGTGGGCACGAGCCGATGCAGTCCGCGATAACGCTCTGAGGGCGTCAACTTCACATGCGGATATTGGACCGTGGTGCTGTGCCCCGGCAGCAGGTGTTTAAAGGTGATGCTCAAACCTTTGGCAAATTCTTTGAACATGGTGATATCCCTCTTCTTCTCAATCAGGTTTTATTGCATCAGGACGACGACCACGCCGGTGACGATCACGTTGGCCAGACCCAAGGGAATGAGAACCTTCCAGCCCATAGTCATCAACTGGTCATACCTGACTCGCGGCATGGTGGCACGCAGCCAGATGGCGAAAAACATGAATGCCACAATTTTGAGCAGAAGATTGATCGGACCGAAGAAGGGGCCGGACCAACCACCGAGGAAAAGAGTCGCGGCAATGGCAGCGATAACCACCATGTTGGCGTATTCCGCCATGAAGAACAGAGCGTACTTCATGGAAGAGTATTCCGTACAGAAGCCTGACACCAACTCCGATTCGGCCTCAGGAAGATCGAAGGGAGTACGATTTATTTCAATCAAGGACGTGAGAATAAACAGGCCGAAAGCGAGCGGCTGGGTAAAAATGTACCAGTTCGGCAAAAAGGTGATAACTCCCCACAGCGGCTCCATCTGCAGGGCCACGATCTCGCGCAGGCTCAGGGTTTCCGAAAGCATGAAGACCGCAACAATGGAGAGACCAGCGGCCAGCTCGAAGGAAATCATTTGCGCGGTGGAACGAATGCCGCCAAGAAGGGAGTATTTACTATTCGAAGCCCAACCGGCCAACACGATCCCATAAGCGCCAAGTCCGGCCATTGCGAGAACGTACAGGACCCCGACATTGAGGTCGGTGATCTGCAGAGGGACGATGTAGCCGCCGATCTCGATGTCACGTCCGAAAGGCACCACCGCGAAGGTGATAAAAGCGGGCACCAGAAGCATCATGGGCGCAAGGACAAAGGTAAACTTGGCTGCCTTGGCCGGAATAATGTCTTCTTTGAAAAAGAGCTTAAGTCCATCGGCGATCGGCTGCAAAAGGCCATGCCACCCCGTTTCCATGGGTCCAAGGCGGGTCTGCATATGGCCGATGACCTTGCGCTCGAGCCAGGTCGCATAGGCAACGATCAGGATAACGACCACAAAGACGACCACGATCTTCACGAGCATCGTGGAAACGAACAAGGGCCAGTTGTTGGAGAGACTCACTACAGGCGTCATGGCAATCCTCTCTGCAAAGTTTTAAATGGTCTCATCAAAATCCAGGTTTGTGGGGAGTGGCCATTTCCCCGACGTGCTTGCTGAGATATTGCGCCTCACGATGGTTGGGGTTGATCGCGAGTGCCTTTTGGAGGGCCTTGCGCGCTTCGTCGAGAAAATCGAGTTGAATATTGCACTCGGCAATCCGGACCCAAGCGTCAGCATCCTTGGGGTTGATCTCCAGAACCTGCCCATAGGCGCTGATCGCCTCTGAGAAATCCCCCATGCGGCGAGATGTTTCGCCGAGCATGTAAAAAGCAGGGGCAAAACGGGCGTTGGTTTCCGCGGCCTGGGTGAATTCCTGCCCCGCCTCGGCCAGCAACCCTTCCTTAAAAAAAGCCATCCCCAATTCGAAGCGAGCTGCGGTATAGGTGGGACTCAATTCCACCACCCGGCGGAATTGTTGAATCGCCGAAGCGTAATCCCCTTTCTGGGAGTACACCATGCCAAGCATATATAGCACCCGCGTGTAACTGGGATTGATGCGGGCGGCTTCCTGAAGTGATTTTTCAGCCTGAACCAGATCGGTGTTGCGCAGATATGACAGGCCGAGTCGGTAATGGGTTTCGGCACTGTTGGGATTGATTTCCCGCGCCTTTTGGAAATTCTCGATACTCGCATCAAGATCACCCAGTCCGTACTGGGCCATGCCCATTTTGAAAAAAACCCGGAAAAGGTCCTTCCCGCCCTCCAAAGCCTTGCGAAAGCAACTTACTGCGGCTTCCAGATCGCCCTGGTCGTAAAGAGCAAGGCCCTTGTAGTAATGAGCTTTTGACGAGGTCGAATCGATTTTCAGAACCTCCTCCCAGCAACTAAGAGCCTCCTCGATCATCCCACGGTGGAAAAGATCAAGGGCCTTTTGATGGATAAAATCCACGTCGCTGGACAGGTTCGCACCACACTGATCGCAAAACTTGGCCTGGGCCGGTACTGAAGCGCTACACTTGGAACATTGCATGGCGAGCTCCTGGCTAGACGCTTAACTTGCTGACTTCAACAGCCACGGCTGCTTCACCGTGGTAAATTCGATTAACTCCGGCGCCGGCAAAATGGTAAGGAACGAACACCACCCCGCGCTGCAAACGCTTGCCGACCTTTGCCTTGAGTCGCAGTTCTTCGCCGTTACCTTTGAGGGATACGGTTTCGTTATCTTTAATGCCCAGCTCAGCCGCATCCTCATAAGCGAACTCGACATAGCTTTCGGGCATGGCGGCCAGAGGGCCCTGGGCACGCGCGGAGAGGGTGCCGCTATGGTAAAGAGCGCTTCCCGTAATCATCTGGAAACGAGCGGCTAGGGGCTCGCCCCCTTTAACCGCCACGAGTTTGCGCCTCGCAGGCGCCAGGCGCTCTCCGCCCCAGACCACCCCTTGCGGGCCGATGCCATTAAAATCGATGCCTTTATACTCAGGTACAGTCGCCGTGATTTCGGCAAAAACCGCATGGGGTCCGGTGAAGGAAAGGGGATCTCCCATCCGCCCTGCCAGCATGGAGAAGATCGCCAGATCGCTCCGTGCCTCGCCGGGACTTTTAACACCAGAGTGCAAACGCTGAATGCGGCGCTCCGCGTTAGTGAAGGTTCCCTCTTTTTCGGCAAAGGAAATCGCCGGCAGGATCACATCGGCTTCACGGGCGGTATCGGTGAGGAACAGATCCTGTACCACCAGAAAAGGGACCTTTTCAAGGGCGGCCTGGACTTGGTTGCGATCCGGATAAGACGCAAGGGGGTCTTCCCCGATGACATACAGAGCGGAAAGCTCGCCCCCGGCTGCGGCAGTCAACATCTCCTGCGCACTCATTCCTCCCGCGCGGGGAAGGATATTCTGATCGATGGCGCCCTGGCTGTTGGCTTTTTCTCCACACAGATACAACCCGCCGTTGTCGCCGTCGAACGCACCGCAAAGAATGGCCAGGTTGGCCGCAGCGATTCCGAGCTCACGCGAATAAGCACTGTAGGGCAGCCCGTAGGCCAACAGAATCGCCTTGCTTTTCCCTTTGGCAAGATCACGCGCCGCGGCTTCGATGATTTCGGCGGCCACGCCTGTTTTAGTTGCCACGGCCTTGGGCGAATAGTCTGCCAGGCCGGCGCGCAGTGCTGCGACACCCTCGACCCCGTCGGTACAGGCCAGATCTTCGACCAGCAGCACATGGGCCATGGCGTTAAGAATGCTGATTTCAGTACCGGGCTTGGTCAGGAGCGTTTTAGTTCCCGCCAGCTTGGTGAACTTGCCTTTCTTGTCGCTGATGACTGAGAATTTGGCGTTATTGCGCTTGACGGCCTGGTTAACCACCATGCCGAAGACGGGATGGGTTTCGTACAAATCCGACCGTATGGCAAGAATGGCATCGCACTCCTCAACCTGCGGGAATGTCCCCGTGGAGGCCTTGATGCCGAGAGTTTCAGCCAGACCTTCACTCACCCCCTTGTAGCACTCACCGCCGTTGTGATCGAGATGGGGGGTTTTCAGCACCTTGTCGGCAAGGTGGCCGAGAAAATAGTATTCCTCGTTGGTCAATCGCCCGCCACTGAGAATACCCAACCCTTTTTCGCCACGCGCTTTTTCAAATCCGGCGACCATGGCTTCCAAGGCTTCGTTCCAGGAAGCGGGCTCCAAACGTCCATGCTTACGCACAAGGGGCTTTTGCAGCCGATCATCGGAATTGATAAACGAATAGCCGAAGCGACCACGCACACACAAATTCCCATCATTGACGCCGATTTTGTCATTGAAGCGAATTGTTTCGACCTTATTGTTGAGTACTCCCAGGGTCAGAGTACAGCCGTTGCCGCAGTAACCGCAGACGGTATCGACCTCCTTGAGCTGCCAGGGACGAGCCTTGAATTTGAAGGGACGCGGCAGAAGAGCGCCAACCGGGCACATGGACACACACTGCCCGCAAAACTCGCAGTCAAGCCCACGATCGTAAGCTGTGGCAACCTTGGTATCAAATCCTCGATTGATAAAGCTATAGGAGCCGTAAGATACGATCTCGTCGCAGACGCGGACACATTTACCGCAGAGTACGCAACGATTCATATTTCTTTCGATAAAAGGGTTCTGTTCGTCAGTTTCGAGGTTGAACTTCTCATCCTTGAAACGATTTCCGACGACTTCATATTCATACGTCAGGTCTTGCAGGTCGCACTCTCCACCCTTGTCACATACCGGACAGTCAACCACATGGTTGACCAGGAGGAATTCAAGAACCGTTTTGCGAACCTTGTCGATGACTGCGGAACCTGTAGTAACAACCATACCCTCGGTTACCGGCGTGGTGCAGGCAGGAATCAGACGCCCTTTCATCTGCTCGACCTCGACCAAACAGACGCGGCATGCGCCATAAGGGAGCAGCTTTTTAGCGTGACACAGAACGGGAATATGAATTCCCACTGTCTCGGCTGCTTCGAGAATGGTGGCAACCTTGCTCACCTTGACCTGTTTTCCGTCTATCGTCAGTGTAACCATCTTGACCTCGTCCTTGTTCGTCGTAGGGGGTTCGGCTATTCGATGGCCATGAAGCGGCAGGCATCATAGCAGGACGTGCACTTGGTGCACTTCTCCTTGTCGATGACGGCGAGCTGTCCCTTTTCCCACCGGACGGCGTCAACAGGACAGATCTTGTAGCACAGGCCACACTTTTTGCAGGCAGCGTCAACAACTTCAAATTTGAGCAATGCCTTACAGGAATTGGAAGGGCATCGTTGATGATGGATGTGCGCCTCATATTCATGGCGGAAATAACGAATCGTCGAGAGAACCGGATTGGGTGCCGTCTGCCCGAGCCCGCAGAGAGACGCTTTTTTTATGTCTTGGCACATGTCCTCCAGCAGTTCTATGTCTCCCTCACGCCCCTTGCCCTCTGTAATACGCTCCAAAATATCAAGCATAATCTTCAGGCCGATGCGACAGGGAACGCACTTTCCGCAGGATTCTGCGCGGGTAAAGTTAAGAAAAAACCGCGCGATATCCACCATGCAGGTGGTTTCGTCCATAACGACCAGGCCACCGGATCCCATCATCGCCCCGGCCTTGATCAGAGAGTCATAGTCGACCTCGGCGTCGATGGCTTCGCTGGGCAAACAACCACCCGAGGGCCCGCCGGCCTGCACTGCCTTGAACTTGCGGTTGTTGAGAATGCCCCCGCAGACATCATAGATGACTTCACGCACCGTGATGCCGGCAGGAACCTCGACCAGACCGGTATGCTTGACCTTGCCGGTGAGGGCGAAGATCTTGGTGCCCTTGGTACCCTCGGTGCCGATGGACGCAAACCAGTCGCCCCCGCGGTAGAAGATATAAGACACGTTGGCGAAGGTTTCGACGTTGTTGATGTTGGTGGGCTTGGTCCAGAGGCCGCGCACGGCGGGAAACGGCGGGCGCGGGCGCGGCATGCCGCGTTCGCCCTCGATGGAGGCCATCAGCGCGGTCTCCTCGCCGCAGACAAAGGCGCCGGCGCCGGCTTTGATGCGCAGATCAAAATCGAATCCCAGGCCCAGACAGTCCTTGCCGAGAAAGCCTTTTTCGTAACAGACATCTATAGCCTTCTGCAAACGCTTGATGGCCAGAGGATATTCAGCGCGCACATAAACATAGCCGCTCTCGGCGCCGATGGCATAAGAGGCGATCATCATCCCCTCGATCAAACCATAGGGATCGCCTTCGAGAATGGAGCGGTCCATGAACGCCCCGGGATCGCCCTCGTCCGCGTTGCAGATCAAATACTTGTCTTTGCCGGGAGATGCGGCGCAGAAACTCCACTTGACCCCCGTCGGAAAGCCCCCGCCCCCACGACCGCGCAGGCCGGATTTTTTCACCTCTTCAATGACCTCCTGCGGGGTCATGGTTACGGCTTTTTTTATGCCGGTAAAACCGTCATGAGCGAGGAACTCCTCAAGGCTCTCGGCATCGATGGTGCCGCAACGGGAAAACACCACCCGCATCTGCTTTTCAAGAAATTTCTGGTAGTAATTGCCGGCCTTTTTCTTCTCAACGATTTGGCCCTGCAGGATATGCTCTTCGACGAGTTGAGGAACCATTTCAGGCTTGACGAAGTCATAGGTTACGGCTTCCTGGCCGGGGATGACGATATCGACCAGCACGTCATTGGCGCATAGACCGCGGCAACCGGTCCCCACCAAAGTGCAGCGCTTGCCGACCTTGGCCTCAACACCGTGCTTTTCAAATTCAGCCCGAAAGGCTTCTTCCACCGGCTTGGCGCCGGCGGCAAGACCACCTGTTCCCTGGCAGATTAGAACCCTGATTTGCTCTTCGATCGCGGCCATATATCAATTCCCCGACGCATTAAATGGGTTGGCTTGAAGGAAACGCTCCGTCCTTAATCCATCGCCTGGTATTTGTGGACGACTTCTTCCATCTTTTTTACCGAGATGCTGCCGTAAGTGTCTTCATTGACCATGATGACCGGGGCCATGCCGCAGGCGCCGATACAGGCCACGTGCTCAACCGTGAACTTGAGATCTTCCGTGGTCTCCGCGTGCCCGACACCGAGAATCTGACTGAGGGTATCGGCAATACGCCCAGCCCCCTTGACGTGACAGGCAGTCCCCATGCACACACGGACAATATATTTGCCGCGTGGCTCGAGGTGAAACTGCGCATAGAAGGTCAGGACCCCGTAAATCTGGCTCGTATACACATTGAGACGCTCAGCGATCAAGTGAATGCAGGGCTCGGGCAGATACCCATACTCATCCTGCACTTCCTGCAGAACGGGCATCAGGGCGCCCTTCAATGTGAGGTACTTATCGATCACCTTGTTGGCAGGGCCAAGATCAATTTCCTCTTGTGCCACAGGCGCTTCAGCGTTACTCATGGAGAAACCCTTTCTGCGGTGATGGATAATTAACGGTCGATATCGCCAAGGACGATATCGAGGGTTCCAATAACTGCAACCACATCGGCGATCATCCGTCCCTGAACCATCTGCGGCAGAGCCTGAAGGTTCATGAAGGAAGGGGGCCGTATCTTCATACGATAAGGGCGACCGGAACCATCGGAAACCAGATAGAAACCCAACTCACCCTTGGGCGCCTCGATACTCTGATAGATCTCGCCGGCTTCGGGCTTGAAACCCTCGGTGACGATTTTGAAGTGATGGATAAGACCTTCAATGGTTTCTACCACATCCTTCTTCGGCGGCAAGCAAACTTTGGGCACATCGGCGAGGATCGGACCAGGCTTGAGCTTGTCCAAAGATTGAAGAACGATCTTGCAAGATTCGCGCATTTCGTCCAGCCGCACCTTGTAACGCGCCCAGGTATCGCATCCCTCGCTCACCGGAACCTTGAAATCATATTGCTCATATCCGCTATAGGGATGGTCGCGACGCAGATCCCAATCGACCCCAGACCCGCGCAGACTCGAGCCGGTAATGCCGATATCGAGAGCCGCCTCACCACTGATGACGCCAACCCCGCAGATACGCTTTTGCCAGATCTTGTTTCCGGTCAACAGGCCTTCATAGGTCTCGAGATGCTCGGGCATCTTCTCGACGAACTCGCGCACTTCCTTCTCGAAGCCATCCGGCAGATCCGCCGAGAGCCCGCCAACTCGAAAGTAGTTGGAGGTCATGCGTGCGCCCGAGATCTTCTCGTACAGGTCCATGATGTGCTCACGCTCACGGAAACAGTAGATGAACACGGTCATGGCACCGATATCCAGCGCGTGACAGGCGAGCCACACCAGATGGCTCTTGATGCGGGTCAACTCGGCAAGCATCACGCGGATGACCTTGGCGCGCTCAGGGATGACATCGGTGATGCCGAGCAGTTTCTCGACCGCCAGCACATAGCCGAGGTTGTTGGCCATGGGCGCGAGATAGTCGAGTCGGTCCGTCAGGGGAATGACCTGGTGGTAGGTGCGATATTCGGAGAGCTTTTCCACCCCGCGGTGCAGATAGCCGATATGCGGAGTGGTCTTGACGACGTGTTCGCCGTCAAGCTCCAGAACGAGCCGCAACACCCCGTGAGTAGAAGGGTGCTGGGGCCCCATATTTATGGTCATGGTTTCGGTTGTCGCTGCCATGGCGTGCCTCGTTCCTTTGGGGTTTCTCGATTGGGTTCCCGTCAGACTTCCCGACCCTGATAGGACTCGCGATCAGGGCCCTGCAACGGATAGTCCTTACGCAGTGGGTGGCCGACCCAATCGTCAGTCATGAGGATGCGGCGCAAATCGGGATGGTTATTAAAAGAAATACCCATGAGATCCCAACATTCACGCTCCGGCCAGTTGGCCGCGCCCCACACGCTGCAGACCGAATCGATGCGCGGATCAGCCTCGGCCACGGGTGCCTTGAGGCGCAGCCGCTGCTTGGCCTTCATGTTGTAGATGTTGTAAACCACCTGAAAGCGCGGCCCAGCCCCGCCCATGGCGAGGAGATCCACACCGCACAGGTCGGCAAGCATGTTAAAGCCGAGGTCATTCTTACAAAAGGCACAGATCGCCAGAATGTCCTCTGCCCGCACTGTCAGCGTAACCTCCCCCCGGTACTCCTTAACCTCGAGCACGGAGGACGAAAATTTTCCCTTGAGTTTTTCTACTGCGGCCTGATCGGTCATCCTTCTATCCTCATCACAAGGTTTCCGAACCCAAAATTCAGCCAGGAATCAAGCGTCCCTGACAACCTCGCCCAACCCGATGGCGGCTCCGAAAGTGTTGCGCTCCTTCATGATCTTTTCCTGAAGCTTTAGCAGACCATAAAGAAGCCCCTCGGGACGGGGAGGACAACCGGGGATGTAAACATCGACGGGCAGGGCTTCGTCGACACCCTGCACGGTACTGTAGGTATCGAAAACACCGCCGGAACACGCGCAGGCGCCCATGGCAATGACATAACGCGGCTCGGGCATCTGGTCGTAAACCGTCTGAATCACCGGCAGCATCTTCTTTGTGACCGTACCCGCAATGACGATCAGATCCGCCTGCCGCGGCGATGCGCGAAACAACACGCCGAAACGGTCAAGGTCAAAGCGCGCCGCACCCGTAGCCATCATCTCGATGGCGCAACAGGCAAGGCCGAAGGTCATCGGCCAAAGAGAACGGGACCGGGACCAGTTGACGACCTTGTCCAGACTGGTGGTGACAAAACTGCTTCCCAGAGGCTGATCTACTCCCATTCCAGTGCTCCTTTTTTCCAGTCATAAATGAAGCCGACAATGAGGACGAAGACAAAAACCCCCATGACCGCGGCGCCATAAAGACCCAACTGCTTAAAAACCACCGCCCAGGGGTAAAGAAAGACCATCTCGAGATCAAACACGATAAAGGCCACCGCCACCAGATAGAACTTGATCGAGACACGCTCCCGCGCAGAACCCACAGGCGGCAAGCCGCACTCATAGGGAGCAAACTTGACCGGGCTCGGATTGCGCTTCTTCATTCCGATCAAGCCGGAGAAAATCACCGACCCAAGAGCGAAAGCCAGGGCAATCCCGATAAGGACGAGAATCGGCAGATAAGCGTCAAGCATAGGGCGACTCCTCCCAACGTTGTTTTATTACGACTCCCTAATGGGCCCGGATGCCGTTTACGGCTCAGGCCAAGGCAAGGTAGGACAAAAGCCATTTCTTGTCAAGGAAAAAATACAGTATACTGTATGCACTTTAAGCCAGCTAAATCACCTGTTAAAACAGTTGTTTATCCATACACCGAGAGGCTTTCGAGACAACCCTTCACGGACCAGATCCGGGGCTCGAGACACTCTTGTGGGTCGCCTAAGAGAGCGGGCTTAAAGGAGATTTTGTGCTTTGCGCGACTGTGCGCCATACGGGATCCTCTTTGTGCAGTCGCACACTTGAATGGCGCCACCCCTTTTGCCCGCCCCCGACACAGACATAAGGTAAACACTCTTGATCTTTCCCTTGCGCCTCCGGCACAATCAGGACCAATCAATTAAACCGTCGGCCTGCTACGGCAGCCGCTCTCAAGAATCGGGATACCCATGCTCCGTTTTGAAGAAGCCCGCCGTCTCATTCTCACCCACACCAGCCCCCTGGACACTGAGCGCATCTCTCTGTTTACCGCTGGAGGACGAGTTCTCGCCGAAGAGATCCGCGCGCCCTGGGATCTACCACCTTGGGACAACTCGGCCATGGATGGCTATGCGGTTCGTCTGGCGGACTGCGCCCCGGGACGGCGCTTGCCGGTGAGAGGCTATCTGCCCGCCGGTGCCGTTCCCGGAGCGGCCCTCGCCCCGGGTGCCGCGGCAAAAATCATGACCGGTGCGCCCCTTCCCGCCGAGGCCGACACCATCGTCCCTTTTGAACAGGCCGATGAACAAGACGGCCAGGTAAGCTTTAGCTCCACCCCCCAGGCAGGTGCGCACATTCGCCGGCGCGCCGAGGATCTCCGCAGCGGCGACCTGGTAATTCCCGCCGGAACACCCTTGCGTCCCGCTGAAATCGGCATGCTCGCAACATTCGGCAAAATTCTCATTCCGGTTTTTCGCCGGGCACGCATCGCGGTGCTGTCCACCGGCGACGAACTGGTTGAGCCCGGAGATCAGCTCGGCGAGGGACGCATCATCAACAGCAATGCCCTGGCCATCGCCGCCGCCCTGAGTGAACTGGGCGCCGAACCCGTGCTCCTCGGCATTGCGCGCGACAATCGCGAAAGCCACCTGCAGCTGCTCGGCGAGGGCCTGAAGGCCGACGCCCTCATCACCTCGGCCGGAATCTCCACCGGCGATCGCGACCTGGTTCGCGAGGTGCTCCTTGAACTGGGCGCGACCGAAATATTCTATAAAATCAACATCAAGCCCGGGCGCCCCACGGCATTTCTGCGCTTTGGAGCCAAACCCGTATTTTGCCTGCCAGGCAATCCCGTGGCGACCTTGATCACCTTCGAGGAACTGGTTAAACCGGCGGTGCTCAGGATGATGGGACATCACCGGGCCATACAGCCCTTTATCAAAGGCACGCTGCGCGAAGATGTCCGCAAGAAACCAGGTCGCGGCCAGTTCTTGCGGGTCGCCCTGGAGATTCGCGACGGGCGTATCCTGGTCAGCACCAGCGGCGACCAGAATACCGGAATCCTGCGCACCCTGGTGCGCGCCGGCGGCCTGGTCTACCTGGCGCCCGAGGCCACGCATCTGCCGGCCGGCAGCGAAGTCGACGTGCATCTTCTCGGAACCCCGCGGGAGGCCCTCGACGAGCAGGCTTGAGCGAGCCGGACAACCCGGCCTTTCAAGCTCGCGAGCGAGCAGATTCTATGCGGTTCATGCCCGCCAGTAAAAAACCCAGAGTGATAAAGGCGCCCGGCGGCAGAATCATCAGGAGAAAGGGTTGATAGCCTCCACCCAGCAGGGTAACGCCGAGCAGAGTTCCGGCACCGAACAGCTCACGCACCGCGCCGAGAATAAACAGAGCCAGGGTAAAGCCCAAACCCATGCCGACACCATCGATCACCGCCGCACGCAGGGGATTTTTCGAGGCAAAGGCTTCGGCGCGCCCGAGAATCAGGCAGTTGGCCACGATCAGGGGGATGAAAATCCCCAAAGCCTTGTGCAGATCGTACATATAGGCTTCCATGGCCAGCTGCACCAAGGTAACGAAGGACGCTATCACGACAATGAAGGCCGGAATGCGCACCTTGCCGGGAATCACCTTGCGCAACAACGACACCACGATGTTGGAGCACAACAGCACAAATGTGGTCGCAAGCCCCATTCCCAGACCGTTTTCCGCACTGGTGGTAACGGCAAGCACCGGACACAGGCCGAGCAGCAGCTTGAAAACGGGATTTTCACGCCACAGCCCGCGGGTAAAAACGGCCTTCAACATCAGGATCCCCCTTGTGGCGCTGAGGCAAGGATTTTTTCCCGCTCGGCACGAAAAAACTCCAGCCCATCGAGCACCGCGCCCACCACGGCCCGCGCCGAAATAGTCGCTCCAGTCAACTGATCAAAGTCGCCGCCATCTTTTTTCACCGACCAGCGTACGTTGTCCCGCGTCTTGCCGACGAACTGTTTCCTGAACCAGTCATCTTCGATCTTGTCCCCCAGTCCCGGGGTCTCGGCATGATGCAGGATGGCGATGCCGGACACCTTGGCCTCGGGCGCGACCCCTACCATAATGTGGATGTTGCCGCTATACCCATCCGGCGCAACCACCACGAAAGCCACCCCGCTGATTTCACCCTCCAGGCGCCCCCGGTAGAAGGTTCGCTCCAGAGGGGCGCCCCTGCGGTCACGGCCGACCTCCAGGGTGACGACGTCCTGGTCGGGTTGGTTGTCAAACGTCGGCAAAACCTCGCGCAGCGCCCGCAGGGTCTCCTGCCGGCGCTGTTCGGCGATGGGCTCGCGGGTCACCTGCTCCGCCAGAGAGAGGACCAACCCGGCACCGCTGGTGATCAGAGTGAGAACCAATGCAAGACGAAAAATATCTTTCATGGAATGCTGCCTCTATGCCTGAGCCTTGGCCGCACCATGGCCGAAGACGCGCGGCCGCGTATAGCGGTCGATAAGCGGGGTGGCTGCATTCATGAGCAGAATGGCGAAGGAAACCCCCTCGGGATAGCCGCCGAACAGCCGGATCAATACCGTGAGCAGGCCGCAACCCACCCCGAAAAGCGCCATTCCCCAAGGCGTAACGGGGGAAGTCACCATATCGGTGGCCATGAAAAACACCCCAAGGATGAGGCCTCCGGTTAATAAGTGGAACAGGGGACTGGGGTAGCGCGACGGATCGATCAGCCAGAAAATCCCCGAGAGCAGTACGACGCTGCCGATAAAACTCAAGGGAATGTGCCAGGTGATAATCCGCTTCCAGAACAAAAAAGCGGCGCCCAACAGCAATGCCAGTGCGGAAACCTCGCCGAGACATCCGCCCATATTGCCGAGAACGTAATTAAGGGTGTTTTGCTGCAAGGCTGCGGGGAGTTCGCCGGTGAGCATCACCGCGCTTTGCATTTCGCCCAGGGGAGTGGCCGTAGTCACCACATCCAGCCCTGAGCCCCAGGGTGTCGGCGCACTCCAGGTGGTCATCTGCACGGGAAAGGAAATCAGCAAAACCACCCGCGCCACCAGGGCCGGGTTGAAAGGATTATGCCCAAGCCCGCCAAAAACCTGTTTGCCGATGACGATGGCGATGACCGCCCCGATGAGCACCAGCCACCAGGGACTGGAGGGCGGCAGATTGAGAGCCAGCAGGATGCCGGTCAGAGCAGCGCTGCCGTCGCGCCAGGTGAAGGGCCGCCCCATGAGTTTTTGGCAACACACCTCCGTCAGGACGCAGGTCAGTGTACATAGAGCCAGAACTCGCAGCGCCGGCAGACCGAAAAGGTAGACGGCCACGGCGCACGCCGGCAGCAAGGCATAGATGACCGCGCGCATGATCTGCTCGGTGTCCTGCTTCGCGCGAAGGTGGGGCGATGAGGAGATATAGAGTTTCTGGTCCACGTCAGTGTTTCTTTCTCTTGGCCGAGATCGACGCCTTGGCATGACGGATGGACTGCACCAGCGGAATGGCAGACGGGCAGATGTAGGCGCAACTGCCGCATTCGATACAGTCCATGGCGTTAAACGCCCGTGCCTCAGACATCCTGTCGAGACGGGCATAGGCGGCAATTGTGGTAGGGGCAAGACGCGCTGGACAAACCTGCAGGCAGCGCCCGCAGCGGATACAGGGCCCCTCGGGCCGCACGGCAAGATCTTCTTCGCGCAACACCAGAACGCCGGAGGTCCCGCACACTGCGGGCACATCGAGTCCAAGCTGCGCCGTTCCCATCATCGGCCCGCCGACGATGATCTTGGCGGGCACCCCCTTGAGGCCGCCGCAACAGGCGATTAAGTGCGAAAGGGGCGTGCCGATACGGACCCGCAGGTTTTTCGCCTCGGCCACCCCGGGTCCGGTTACGGTAAGAACACGCTCGATCAAAGGTCGGCCACTGCTCAGAGCTGCGGCCGCCGCCTCCGCGGTACCGACATTCTGTACCAGCGCTCCGACATCCATGGGCAAACCGCCACTGGGCACCTCGCGCCCGGTCATGGCATAAATCAGCTGTTTTTCCGCGCCTTGAGGATATTTGGTCGCAAGCGCCACCACCTCAATGCCGGTCTCGCGGCATGCCTGACGCATGGCGAGAACGGCATCGGGCTTGTTATTTTCGATGCCTACGCATACCCGCCGCGCACCAAGCGCCCGACGAAAAATATTGATGCCGAGCACAATCCCCGCAGCAGCCTCGACCATCAGGCGATGATCACCCGTCAGATAGGGCTCGCATTCAGCGCCGTTTATGATCAGGGTATCAATGGATTTCTCGGGCGGCGGCGAGAGCTTGACATGCGTAGGAAAGGTCGCTCCACCCAAGCCGACAATACCCGCCCCACGGATACGCTCGCGCAACTGTTCTGGGCTTAGGCTACGATAATCCGCGCCGCTTAAAGCGCCGTGTCGTTCATCAATGCCGTCGGGGCGAATAACCACTGCCTCAAGAGTTTTGCCGGACGGGTGAGGCCGCGGCTCCACGGCCACCACCTCGCCCGAAGTCGAAGCATGCACCGGAACCGATACCATACCGCGCGCGCGCCCAATGGCTTGGCCCTTGAGAACCCGCTCACCGACGGCTACGCAGACTTCAGCCGGCACCCCGATGTGCTGGGACAGGTGAATGCTCAGCTCTTCAGGCAGGGGACAGTCCTCGATAGCCTTGTGTGCCGAACCCGCCTTGCAGTCGGGGGGGTGAAGGCCACCGCGAAACGTTTTATACTGCTTGATCATGATGGGCGGTCCCTGAAAAACGGCCTCAGGCCGCGATATCCGGTTTGGAAGATGATGCAGGCCCCAGGAAGGAGCTTCCCGCGGGATAGCCCTTGGCAAAGTCGCGAATACATTTGGTCGGACACTTCTCGACCCCCGGCGCCGCGTCCCCGTGATGCTCATACACCACCCGCGCGAGAAAATCCTCGACGATGTAGGCCTGGGGCGCGGCCTTGTGGCAGATATGGCAGGCGATACAGCCGATCGAACAATATTTGCGCACCACCGCGCCCTTGTCGTGGCTGTTGCACAGCACATGCACCTCGGCGGCTGCGGGTGTCATGCGGATCAATTCGCGCGGGCAGACCGCGACGCACTTGGTACAGCCCGTGCAGAATTCGCGGCTGATCACCGCAAGCCCCTGGGGAGTGATTTCGATGGCGCCGAAGGGGCAAACCCGCAAACAGCTTCCCAGACCCAGACATCCACCGGGACAGTGTTTGGGGCCGCCGATTAGCTTCTGTGCCGCGTTGCAATCGTCGATCCCCAGATAGCGATACTTATCCGCGGCGTGCTGACGATCGCCCTGGCACAGGACCACCGCAACCTGCGGGTCAGAACTGACCGCCGCCACACCAAGGATGCGCGCAACCTGTTCCACCGTTTCCTTGCCACCCGGCGTGCAGTCACCGGGATCAGCCCGGCCTTCGGCCAGCGCCTGGGCAAACCCGCTACAGCCGGGGTAGCCGCAAGCGCCGCAATTGGCTCCGGGCAACGCCTCAAGCAGAGCCAGTTCGCGCGGATCGACTTCAACGGCGAATTTTTTCGCGGCCAGGCCCAGAATAATCGCGGCCGTCAAGCCGATGCCACCAAGACTCAGTATCGCTTCAAGCATAACCAGGATTCCTGTCGACCAGAGCACGCACCGGGCATCATCCCTTCACCAATCCGGCAAAGCCCATAAAGGCCAGGGAAAGCAGGCCGGCCGTGACAAAACCGATGGCCGCCCCGCGAAAGGCAGCGGGCACCGGCGCAAGCTCGATACGCTCGCGCAAACCGGCAAAGAGCACCAGCGCCAAGGTAAAACCGATGGCAGCCCCGAGAGCAAACACCACGGCCTCAAGAAATGTGTACTCGTTCTGGATACTGAGAACCGCCAACCCGATCACTGCACAGTTGGTGGTGATCAGCGGCAAGAAAATGCCGAGGGACTGATAAAGTGCCGGGCTGGTTTTCTGCATCACCGTTTCCACCAACTGCACCAGCGAGGCAATAACGAGAATAAAGGCGATGGTTTGCAGATATTCAATGTTCAAAGGGGTCAGGATAAAATATTGGATCAGCCAGGTCGCGACAGCCGCGACGGTCATGACAAAGGTTACCGCCATGCCCATTCCCAAGGCCGTTTCAACCTTTTTCGACACCCCCATAAAGGGGCAGATGCCGAGGAACCGGGCGAGCACGAAGTTGTTGACGAAGACGGCACTGATGAGAATGAGGGCAAGTTCGGTCACGAAAGTCTCCGCCGATAATTTATTCCAGAAAGCGCGCAGCGACCTGAGGGCTCAATTTAATGGAGGGCTTGGTCTCTGTCAAACACTTAACGGTGGAGGGAGACACTCCCTTCAGCCGACAAGCCTGATTCCAGGCACTTATCGCACCCTTCAACCGCCCCTCGAGCGACTCCTGGACAGATTTGCGCCGCAAACCAAAGGTAGACCGCGCCTGCTTTTTCTTCAGGGCATTCAGAGCCCGCGGCAGCGCTTGACATCCCCTCTCGCCCATGCTAAGCAAGCCCTCATCCTCGAGTGACCGGGCTCCCGTGCGAACCGGCGGGGCTCATCAATTTTCAACGGAGGAGCGCCTCCGCATCGACAAAAGGATTCTCATCATGGAACACAAGGAATCGGCAAAGCTTTTTGCCCAGGCCAAGCAATTCATTCCGGGCGGGGTGAACAGTCCGGTGCGGGCCTTTAAATCGGTGGGCTGCGATCCGGTGTTCATCAGCCGCGCCCAGGGCGCCCATGTGGTCGACGCCGACGGCAACGATTATATCGATTATGTGGGCTCCTGGGGACCGATGATCCTTGGCCATGCCCATCCCAAGGTCATCGAAGCCATTACCAGGACCGCCGCATCGGGTTGCTCCTTCGGCGCGCCCACCGCCCTGGAAACCCAGCTGGCGCAAATGGTGTGCGAAGCCTATCCCAATATGGAAAAAGTCCGCATGGTCTCCTCTGGCACCGAGGCGACCATGAGCGCCATCCGTCTGGCGCGCGGCTATACCGGGCGCGACAAGATCCTCAAATTCGACGGCTGCTACCATGGGCATGCCGACAGCCTGCTGGTCAAAGCCGGCAGCGGCGCCGCCACCTACGGCGTGCCCACCTCGCCCGGCGTGCCCGCCGATTTCGCCAAACACACCCTCACTGCGACCTACAACGATCTGGGCGAAGTCAAAGCACTGATCGCCGCCAACTCCGGCGACATCGCCTGTATCATCCTTGAACCGGTCGCCGGCAACATGGGTTGCGTCCTTCCGCAAAAGGGCTTTCTCGAAGGCTTGCGCGCACTGTGCACCGCCGAGGGTATCGTGCTGATCATCGATGAGGTTATGACCGGCTTCCGCCTGGCCTACGGCGGCGCCCAAGAGCGCTTTCAGGTCTGGGGCGATCTGGTGTGTCTGGGCAAAATCATCGGCGGCGGCATGCCGGTGGGCGCCTTCGGCGGCAAAGCCGAAATAATGGACAGGCTCTCGCCCCAGGGCGGAGTTTACCAAGCCGGAACCCTCTCCGGCAATCCTTTGGCCATGAGCGCCGGGATCGCCACCCTGAGCCTGCTTAAAGAAGAAGGCTTCTACCAACAGATCGAAGAAAAAAGTGCCTACCTTGAGCAAGGATTGCGCCAAGCAGCCGGCCGGACCTCACTGCAAACCTGCTTCCAGCGGGTCGGCGGCATGTTCTGCACTTATTTTCAAAATGGGCCGGTCGACAACTTTGCCCAGGCCGCGCAGAGCGACACCGACGCCTTCGGCCGCTTCTTCCGCAAGCTTCTCGATCAGGGGGTCTACATCGCCCCTTCGCAGTTTGAGGCCGGGTTCATGAGCATGGCCCACAACCGGGACGATCTCGACCGCACCATCGAGGCCGCCGAGCGTGCGTTTGCAGCGCTCTGAGCCGAAGAGATTCCAACTTGCGCACCCCTCCGCGGCAGGTGCCACACGGCCCTGCCGCGGAGGGGTGTGCGCCGAAAAAGCCGTTGACATCCCCCAAACCCTGTGATAATTAGGACGGGTTTTTCCGTATCCCTTGCATGCTGTATACAAAAGCCATGGCCTCAAAAGACCGCCAACTGATTAAATCGCTGGGCTTTTTGTCCGGCATCGGGATATCCATGGTGGTTGCGACCCTGATGGGTCTGGCCATCGGCTACTACCTCGACAAGTGGCTGGGCACATCGCCCTGGTTGACCCTGCTCTTTCTGCTGTTCGGTGTCGTTGCGGGCTTTCGCAACATCTACATTCTGACCGATCGCGAACTCAAGCGGCAGCAGAAAAACGACGACGATGACCGACAGTGAGTGATTCGGATCGGGAATTTCTGTCGCGACTCGCTCAGCGCAATTGGATTATCCTGCTTGGCCTGGTCGCGTTGAGTCTTTTATGGCGCTCCGCGATGCTGACTTCCGGGATCCTTGCCGGTGGTGTCCTGGCCCTCGCCGGTTTCTGGTGGCTGCACAGAGGGCTGCAACAGATACTGGCTCAGCCATCGCCTCAAACCGCACGGGCTTTTCAGGTGCGTTACTTTTTGCGCATGGGGGCCCTCGGCATAATTCTTTACTTCCTCATCGCCCGCCTCGGCGTCCATCCGGTGGGATTGGCGCTGGGCCTTTCGGTGGTGGTTATCAACATCTTCTGTACCGCGATCGTTCGCTTCGTCCGGCACAGGTGACAAGACCTCGCGAGGAGACTTTCATCTCATGATTCACCCGTTTTTATTTCTGGATTGGCTGGCCGATTTGGTCAACCTGCATGTCGGAGAACACGTACTCTATGCCTGGCTCGCCATGGCGCTGCTCATCGTTTTGGCATTTGCCGCCGGGCGCAACCTCAAGATGGTTCCCCAGGGTCTGCAGAATTTGATGGAGGTGGTCGTCGGTGCAATCCTCGATCTCATGGATCAGATCATGGGCCCCAAGGGCCGCGGCTATCTGCCCCTGATCGCCACTCTGGCCCTGTTCATCCTCACCTGCAACCTGCTGGGTCTGGTGCCCAGTTGCTTTCCTGCAACGGCCAACGTCAACACCAACCTGGCCATGGCCGCCACCGTTGTGGTGCTCTCGCACATCGTCGGCTTCAAGGAGCACGGCCTGCACTATCTGAAGCATTTTGTCGGACCCGTCTGGTGGTTGGCCCCAATCATGATCCCCATTGAGGTCATCGGTCATATTGCCCGGCTGGTATCACTGACCCTGCGTCTTTTCGGCAACATGTTCGGCAAGGAAGTCGTGCTCATGATCTTCCTCACCCTGGTGCCGTTTCTGCTACCGGTGCCGATGATGTTGCTCGGTCTGCTCATCGCTTTCATTCAAACTTTCGTTTTTACGCTGCTGGCCATGATCTATCTGGCCGGCGCACTGGAAGAACAGCACTAATCAAGAATCAAAGCAAGGTGAACTCAGTTATGTCCACAGTCCTATGCCATATAGGAAAAACAAACCGCAAAAAGGAGAAAAAACATGGATTTCTTTACTTGGTGCATGATCGCTGCAGGCTTTTCGATGGCTCTCGGTTCCCTGGGGACCGGTCTCGGTATGGGTAACGCCATCCGCAGCGCGGTCGAAGGCGTGGCGCGCAACCCCGGTGCCAGCGGCAAGGTTCTGACCACTCTGATGATCGGTCTGGCCATGATCGAGTCCCTCGCCATCTACGTGTTCGTTGTGGCCATGATCATCCTGTTCGCCAACCCCTTCACCGAGCAGGTCATCGCTCTGGCGGGTACCGTCGCTTACTAAGAAGAAAAACAGGGTGTGTTCCCCAGGAACACACCCTGTTTTTTTAGATTCAAACCCTACCATTTCACCTTGTCTTTTATTTTTGTACACTGCCACCTCGTTCCAATTTGCACAACCTGTGATTTTTAGGGAGCAACCACGCTAGGAGGAGTTCAATGTTTAAGTTATTTTCCAGGTTTGCCGTTGCGGTACTTTTGTTGTTGCCGTTAAGCCTACCCGTCCAGGGGGCTGAAAACGGCCTTGCCATCGACCCCATGACCTGCCTCGAATGCCACGACAACGTGGTGTCCGCGGAAGTTTTCGCCGCTTCAGTCCACGGCCGCAACGCCTGCACCAGCTGCCACACTGACATTACCGACCTGGACGCCCACATGATGGGCGAGCAGATGCCCGGGCCGGCCCAGTGCGTGCGTTGTCACAAGCAGGAGACCGCCGAGCATTTTGCTTCGGTGCATATGCTGTCCGGCATCGGCTGCGCCGATTGCCATCACGACATTCACAGCCACCAGTACTGGCAGGGCGACAAAAACATCGCCAACGACAAATGCACCGAGTGCCACTGGGATTCCTGGGAAGTATACAACGACTCGATTCACGGCCAGGCCGTGGCTGAGGGCAAGATGGATTCGGCTGCCTGCTTTGACTGCCACAACCTGCACCGCATCGAGGAAATTGGTGATCCAACCTCCTTCCACAATCGCGAATTTCATACCACGGTGTGCCTCGATTGCCATGCCGACCAGGAAATGATGGCGCGCAACAACGTCACCAGCGTTGCCGTCTCCACCTACATGAGCAGCTACCACGGCAAGACCTATCGTCTCGGCTATCCTGAACTGGTCGCAGGCTGTGCCGATTGCCACACATCCCATGGGGTTTTTAATCACAATGATCCGCGCGCCAGCACCCATCAGGACAACCTGGTGGCTACCTGCGGCGCCTGTCATCCCGGGGCCACCCCGCTGTTTGTACAGTTCTATTCCCATGGCGACATGACTGACCGGGCAAACTATCCGATTCTCTACTGGACTTTCATCGCCATGACCACCTTGTTGGTCTCGGTTTTTGCGGTTTTCTGGATACACACCCTGCTTTGGATGTTCCGCGGTTTTGTCGAAAACCGTGAAAAGCGCGCCGCTCTGATTCGCGGGGAAGTTCCGCACCACATTCCCGAAGCACACAAGATCTATCGGCGCTTTAACCGCCTGCATATCTTCCTGCACCTGCTGGTCATCATCAGCTTCCTCGGGCTTTCCTTGACCGGTTTGCCGCTCAAATTTGCGGGGCAACCCTGGGCCAAATTGCTGATGGAGTTCTTCGGCGGAGCCCACAATGCAGCCCTCATTCACCGCTGGTGCGCCGTCATCACCTTTGTCTACTTCGGTGCCTCCCTGGTGATGAGCTGGAACTTTCTTTTCGTGCGCAAGGATCTTCCCGGAAATCCCCTGCAGCGACTGTTCGGACCGGATTCCTTGTTCCCCAACCTGCGTGATGTTCGCGACATTACCGCAATGGTGCGCTGGTTCTTGTTCCTGGGACCCAAGCCGGTTTTCGAGCGCTGGACATATTGGGAAAAGTTCGACTTCCTCGCCGTGTTCTGGGGCATGATCGCCATTGGCGGTTCGGGCCTGATGCTCTGGTTCCCTGAGTTTTTCGGCGGCTTCCTGCCCGGCTGGGCCTTCAACGTCGCGACCATTGTCCATTCGGACGAGGCGCTTCTCGCGACCGGGTTTATCTTCACCGTCCATTTCTTCAACACCCATGGCCGGCCAGAGAAATTCCCCATGGATTTCGTTATATTCAACGGTGAAATGAACAAAGAAGAGTTCATCCACGAGCGTCTTGACCAGTGGAAACGCTACGAGGAACTCGGCATCACCGAGCAGTTCGTCAAGCCCAAACCTTCAGGCGTTGTGTATGATTTCATCCTTAAGACCTTCGGCTTCCTTGCCGTATTTACCGGCATCGGTCTGGTCTTCCTGATGATCTACGCCTTCATGACCTCTGGGTTTCACTGATCCCTGACGGCCGGGGTTCCGGCCTGGGTTAACTGCAAGAAAAAGGGCTGCTCCCATGGGGGCAGCCCTTTTTTTTTGCACCATCAACCACCAAGCTTAGCTGAGCGCCAGGAAACCCTTATACTTGCTACCTGCGGGCGGCCGATGACTCTGAGCCCTGTCCGGATTGCTCTTTCTGGGTGGGTGTGCAGGCCGCGCCAATGCGCAGCCAGCGACCCAAAACCAGGGATTGAACGGCGATGGCAGCCCCGAAAGAAAAGATGCTCACTACCAGAGGAAATCCTTCAATACCCTGCCCCGAAAGTCCGAGCAGATCAAACAGGAACACCTTTCCGGCACCCACCAGTGTGATCAGGACCGCAAGGTTGCGCATCTCGCGATCCCGACGCACCAAAGACCAAATCATGACAAATACTGCCCCGACACTGATGAGTACGGACTGCATCCCCATAAAACCAAACAGTCCGGTCGACGAGAAATCCGGTACCACCAAGGCATATACCCCCCGTGCAAAATAATAGGCATGCCCCAGGGAGGCCAGCAGCAGAAATATGCAGAGCCGGTTACCTTCATCGAGTTTAGAAAAAAATCGCGATTCAGCCGGCGGCGGATTGCGCAGACACCAGCGATAATGCCAAAAAACAGCGACCGCCAAGGCTCCGGCCAGAGCCATGGCCGGAAGGTATTGCGTACGATGGAGATCCGCCAGAAGCCAACTCCCCAGCGCAAAGCACACGTAAAATTGCACGAGATAGGACACCAGCCTCAAGGCACCTAGGCGCCATTGCGCCGAAAGGTGGGCTCCCCAAAAGGCGGTCCCGGCGAGCACGCCCAGGGCCAACAAGGGCGCACCAGCCCCCAGACCAAGCACCAGACCTGCGAGGACTGACCCACCCAGGAAAAAGCTGGTTGCCGCCCGCCTTTCAGCACCCGGGCGCTGCCCCAGCCAAAGCGCCAGGGAAAAATAGGCGATGGCGGCCGAGGCGCCAAGCAGCGTCACGCCCACAAGGTTTCCCAACCAAATTTGCGCCACATAGACTGTCACCGAAAAAGACCAGACCCCAGCTACCGCTGGCAACGCAAAATCAAACCGGGCGATTTTCTCCGAGGCGGGACGCAAGATTCCGTAGAGTGCGCTGAGCAAATATCCCATGGCAAACAGCAACATGGACGGGAAAAACCACCGTTGCGCCAGATCACCTGAAGGCTGCGCCTTTCCCCCCAGCGTTAAACCGATTTTGTAGCCCCACACCTGAATCAGCACCGCGGTTACCAGAAAAAGCGTCCACCGCAGCCAGGAGCAGCGCTGCAGCCGCGAAGCGACAAAGCCTAGAGCATTAGCAGAAATGAGCAAAATGACCAGAGCCGGATAGGAAGGATTGGGGTAATCGAGGGCCACTCCGGCAATGCACAGGCCCAGCGTTCCGACAAAAATAGGCAGGGCCGCGCGGGACACATAGCTGATGACGGCCATCAAGGCACCAGTCCCAATGACCAGAATGTAGGCTAAAGCCGTCGGCAGAAAAGAGAAGCGTGCATGGGTCTCACTGACCACCAGAAACATCAGAAGCGCACCGCATATGGCAAACACCGGCGCCAGAGGTCTACCGCTGCGGTACTGCAGCAAACCAAGAAGCATTAGAGCGGTTGCGTAAAACATTCCTGTCGGGGAACCAATGCGGATGTCAAGCCATCCGCTGTCGGTCAGTGTGCGCAGGATCAAGGCAATAACCATTAAAAAACAGACTGCCGAAACCCGCTGCAGCAAAGCCGAGCGGCCCACCCAGGAGAAAAAGGCATCAGCGGGTTCGGCTTCGCCGACCGCTTCGGAAGCCTTCAATGAAACCGCAGGGTTGGGCACAGGCGAACTCTGCTGCCTGCTCAGGTGATCAACCTGCTCACGAAGCCTCTGAACCTCTGCGGAAAGTCGCTCGATACGATCTTCCAAAGACGAATTATCACCCATGAAACGGCTCCCCAGGGAAAACCCCTTGCTGCTGCGGAACGTCATCGCGGACCAAAAATTTTAGCCCTACCAATGATTTTTGAAATAGGCTGCTATAATTTCTGAACAGGCATTGAATAATTGCGAAAATGAGCACCCAAAGACCCAACCTAAACCCCCAAAACCCTTTTTTATATTTTTTACCGTACAAATTCTTGCCATCTAAAACATTTGTTTTTTAACTGTTTTTTTTGTATAACATTTTTATATTTTTTTTACTACCCAGCTTTTCACATCCATTTACTGACGCACATTGGCCAAACCTAAGCCTGTGCTTCTGCAAGCACTTCTCGACCCGGTCTTTACAGAACTGCGAAATAGAACACAAGTTTGCTTTTTAGCGCAGGGGCAAGTGCGCAACCGCACACCCTAGAACGGTTCAAAAATTCGTTGTTTTTTCGTTTTGTCTGTGGTTTCTTGACGCGTCCTTCAGGCAGAGTCGGAAATCTCTTAAACCCTCGCACAAGGAAAGTTAAATGCTTTTTTATGCAGATCACCTGCAATCCACCGGGACAATTATCATTTCGGAAGGGAGTTGATCGTGAAAAATCATATCTGGCGCCCCCTCTATGTCGTGCTGGCTCTGGTCGTCGTCATCCTGATCGGCCGCGCCTTTTATGTGCCAAAGGATTTCGGCGTCCACGGCGGTGAAGGCTACATGTACGGTTGGTACCGGGCGAGCAATGTCGAGGAATGGAAAGAGTTCCCCTCCCTTTACCGTTCCATGACCTACTGCGCTGACTGCCACATGGACAAGACGGACCTTGCCCCGACCTCCATGCACGGCGCGATCCAGTGCGAAAACTGCCATGGTCCAGCCCTCAACCATCCCGAGGATCCGGTGCAACTCACCATCGACCGCAGCCGCGAGCAATGCCTGCGCTGCC
Source organism: Geoalkalibacter ferrihydriticus DSM 17813 (assembly GCF_000820505.1). NCBI lineage: Bacteria > Pseudomonadati > Thermodesulfobacteriota > Desulfuromonadia > Desulfuromonadales > Geoalkalibacteraceae > Geoalkalibacter > Geoalkalibacter ferrihydriticus. Next base: position 575,713 of record NZ_JWJD01000001.1, read on the forward strand.
ATGCCCGCTTGCCCTACCCGGGCAGCGACCGCGGAAAGCTGTCTGGGATCGAACCCGATGAGCACAATCCGGGCATGTCCTGTGTTGATTGCCACGATCCCCACAATCCAAGCCTGGAGGAGATGTAGTCATGAAGCGTCGTGATTTTCTCAAAGGCACAGCCGTTGCCGTCGTCGGAGCGAGCGCACCCCTGGCCGCTTTCGACTGGCTCGATCCGCGCGAGGTATTTGGCGCACGTCCCGACCTGCGCTGGATCTTTCTCGTCGATACTCATAAATGTGTGGGCTGCGGCTTTTGCGTCAAGGCCTGCAAGGACGAAAACGGCATTCCCCAGGAAACCAATGCCACGCGAACCTGGGTCGAGCGCTATGTTATGACCAAGGACGGCCAGGTCCACGCCGACTCGCCGCGCGGCGCCAACGAAGGTTTTCTCAACCGTGAAATCGAGCGCGGCACCGCCGGAAAACTCAAAATTGCCGATGAAGACATCGCCCAGGCATTCTTTGTACCCAAGCTCTGCAACCAGTGCGATCACCCCTCCTGCGTACAGGTCTGCCCGGTGGGCGCCACCTACAAGACCGAGGACGGCGTGGTGCTCGTCGATCGCACCTGGTGCATCGGCTGCGGCTACTGCGTCATGGGCTGCCCGTACGGTGTGCGCTTCTTTCACCCGATCCACCATGTGGCGGAAAAATGCAACTTCTGCTACCACCGCATTCATCGCGGCGAGACCACGGCCTGCGCCTTCGCTTGCCCCTTCGGGGCGCGCAAGCTCGGCAATCTCAGAGACCCTGAAGATCCGGTTACCAAGGTGGTCATGACGCAGAGGGTCGGGGTGCTCAAGGATGCTTTCGGAACCAAGCCCCAGGTTTACTATCTCGGGCTCAACATGGAGGTGCGTTGAGATGCTGACTCACGGTGAAATCTGGACGGCAAAAGAAATGTTCGTTCTGCCCAATGAATATATCTACTGGTCCATCCAGATCGTCATGTACCCCTTCATGACCGGTCTGGTGGCCGGTGCTTTCGTTCTCTCTTCGCTCTACCATGTGTTCGGCTTTAAACAACTCAAGGATATCGCGCGCTTCTCGCTGGTCTTTTCGTTTGCTCTGCTGCCGGTGGCGATGATGCCCTTGATGCTGCACCTGTCCCAACCGCTGCGCGGCATTCATGTCATGATGACACCTCACTTCACCTCTGCCATAGCAGCCTTCGGCATCGTCTTTCTGACCTATGCCTGCATCGTTGCCTCGGAGCTCTGGTTCGTCTACCGCAAGCATTTTGTCGATACCGTGCAGGGCCTGAAAAACAAATCTGATCGCAACGGCATGGACAACCTGCGGCTCAAGTTCTTTTCCCTGCTCACCCTGGGGGCCACGGACATCAGTCCCGCGGCACTGGAAAAGGACCACAAGGCAGTCACGGTCCTTGCGGCTATCGGTATTCCCGTCGCCTGCTTCCTGCATGGTTACGCAGGTTTTATTTTCGGCTCGGTCAAGGCCAATGCCCTGTGGATGACTCCTCTGATGCCTGTCATTTTCATCTGTTCGGCAGTGGTGTCCGGCATCGCCCTGTGCATTCTGTGCTACATCCTCACCATGGAAATCCGCAAATTCAGGGCACGTCGCAAAGGGACAGCCGGTGGTGCCACCGTCGAGCAGCTCAAAGGCGTTGAAGATTATGAAGTCCGCGTAAGCGCCCGTTATCTGCTGATCTTCATGATTTTGGCGGTAACCTTGGAGTTGCTGGACATCATTTTCCGCGGCTATACAGCAGTCAAATCCTGGGAAATTCTTCGCTCGGTCATTTACGAAGTGGACTTCACACAGATTTTCTTGCTGCAGTTCGGCCTGGGCAACCTGGTTCCTTTCATTCTTCTGCTCATTCCCGGGCTGACGGTAAAGCGTGCGGCCCTGGCCAGCGCCCTGGTGCTCTTTGGTGTGTTCATGATGCGCTGGAACGTCGTCATCGGCGGCCAGGCGTTCTCCCTGACCTTTGCCGGCTTCATGCACTACCATGTGCCGATCATTCCAACTACGTGGGAAACCTTCCGTGAGGGCCTGGCGGGAGCCCTGCTGGTGATTACAACACCGTTTGTGCTTTTTTACTTTCTTAACAAAATCTTCCCCGTGTTTTTGAAGGAAGAAGCCCACTAAGGAACGCGATTCGAGCCCTTAACAAGAAGAAATGCCGACCGCCTATGCGCCGGCGTTTCTTTTGTCGGCCCGTGCAATTGCACAGTCTTTCAAGGGGGCATAACACAGCCGCGCCTGTACGGTTTCCTCTTTTTTTATGCGCACTTGCTCACCCCTGGCGGGCATTTTATGCATTGACAAACCGATGTTTTTCCAGGTATTTTTCACACCTGTGTGAAAATCGGGATATATACGGTCGCCTGGCGACCGCCGCGCGATGGTTGATTTGCTGCGCTCAGGACTAGCCGCGAAGCCGTCTTATAAATCTCACTCCTGCAACAATTCCAACACAAAGGGGCTGCAAGAATGAAGAGCTTGACCAACATCGTCACCGCCTTTGCCAAAGGCATCACCCACAGTCGGGTGTCTCTCATCGGTGCCATGATCGTCACTGTAATTTTCCCGTTTCTGCTCGGCGCCATTTTCTATGATCTTATCTGGCATATTCAGAACACCTACGTTGCTGCGCTTATTTACATGGTTCTGGGACCCGCCTTCATCACCGGCCTGGTCATGGTGTTCCTCGGCCTGTTTTTCTTCAAGGGCCAGGAAGAGGTGCGCCTCTTCACCATGGAATACCTGCGCGACTATTTCACTGATCCAGCCAAATTCAGCAAGCTACGTAAGCTGGTGTTTTTCGCAGTGTTTCTGACCGGCATCAACCTCTTCATCATGGGCCTGCTGGCCTATCGTGGCTATCACTACATGGAGTCCAACGCCTTCTGCGGCCAGTTCTGCCATACGGTCATGAGCCCGGAGTACACGGCCTACCAGAACTCGCCCCACTCCCGCGTCGCTTGTGTTGAGTGTCACATCGGCGCCGGTGCCGACTGGTTCGTCAAATCCAAAATCACCGGCGCCTATCAGCTGCTTGCGGTCATGCTGGACACCTTCCCGCGTCCCATTCCCACGCCGCTCCATGACCTGCGCCCGGCCACGGAAACCTGCGCCGAGTGCCACCGGCCCGAGAAATTCCACGGCAACCGCCTGGTGGTCAATGATCATTTCGACGAAGACGAAGAGAACACGCACCGGAAAAACGTGCTGCTCATGAAAATCGGCTCGGCGGGCGATCGCACCACCAGTCCCCATGGCATCCACTGGCATGTGTCGGAAGACAACCTCATCACCTACAAGGCATCTCCCGACCGCACGGTGATCCCCGAGGTCACCCTGCATCGTCCAGACGGCACCAAAGTCATCTATCGTACGCCCGATGCCGACGAGGTACTCGCCGAAATCGGAGCCGATGTCGTCGAACGCACCATGGACTGCATCGACTGCCACAACCGGCCTACGCACATCTATAAAAAGCCCGGTCCCGCCCTGGACCGCAAGATGCTTGAGGGTGTCATTTCCCAGGAATTGCCCTATATAAAGCGCCAAGCCATGGAAGTCATTCAGCGTGACTACGCCAGCCACGATGAAGCGCGCAACGCCATCGCCAACGAGCTCAACACTTGGTACAAAAAGAACTATCCCGATTTCATCGCCGCAAATCCCGGCAAATTGGAGCAAGCCATCGCCGGCGTTCAGGCGGCCTACCTGGAGAACGTCTTCCCCGAGATGAACATTACCTGGGGAACCTATGTGGATCACATCGCCCACACGGAGGATTTTGACTTCCAGAACGGCTGCATCCGCTGCCACAACGATATGCATGAGGCGGAAACCGGCGAGTTCATCTCCATGGACTGCACCATCTGCCACGAAGTGCTGGCCCAGGACGAAGTCCGTCCCCAGGTTCTCAAAGATCTCGGCTTCTATTAAAAGTCTCGCATTTTGAGTATTTCGTTGTCATCCCCGGCTCCTGCGGCCGGGGATTTTTTTTGTTTTCCCTAAAGGCTCTCGGATTCTTGCACCGGCTCGGAACTGTGTTATTTGTTATAGAAATCAAAAGGAGGTACGGTATGAGTGATCAGAGCCACAAGACCCTGACGGGAGCATTGCTGTTGTTGGCAGGGGGTGCTGCAGGAGCGGCGGTTGCCTTGTTGTTCGCACCGCAATCGGGACGCCGTACCCGCCGCAAGATCGAGCGCAACCTGCACCAGGTGAGCCGCCGTGCCGGCCAGAGCACCCAGGAAGCCGCGACCCGCCTGCATGACATGATTGAAGGTCTGGGTGAGCAGGCTGGGGATCTAGTCGAGCGCGGCGAGGAAATGGCGGGTGATTTGCGCCAGCAATTGCTGCAGCAGTTTGAGCGCGGCGAAAAAGCTCTGGCACGGCGACGGCGTCAACTGGCCAAGTACGACGAATGAAAATTCAGGCGGAAGGAGGCGCAGAAGCTTTTTCGGATTCTCGTTTCGCCCGCGTTATAATCTCGCCGTCCACCGAACGCAGGTGCAAATCACGCTGGGGAAAGGGTATTTCAACCCCGGCTTCGCGAAAGCGACGGTCGATATCACGGCCCAGATCGCTGCGCACACTGAGCCGTTTAGAGACATCGGCGATATAACAACGCAGCTCAAAGTTAAGCGAACTGTCGCCAAAGCCGACAAAAATCGCCGACGGAGCAGGCTCTTCCAAAGCGAGGGGATGGCGGCTTCCCGCCTCATTCAGTATCTCTATAACGCGCTCGACATTGCTGCCGTAGGCCACGCCCACCGGCATAATCACTCGCGCCCTCGAGGTTGACAGCGTCCAGTTGGTGACCTTATCCGAAATCAATTGCGAATTGGGCACGATCAGCTCTGAATTGTCAAAGGTTTCGATAATCGTCGAACGCAGGCCGATTTTGCGCACCGTGCCCCAATCCTGATCGACCACGATCAGATCTCCCACCTTGACCGGCCGCTCAAACAACAGAATCAGCCCGCTGACGAAATTGTTCACGATATTCTGCAAACCGAAACCTATGCCGATGCCGAACGCTCCAGCTAGCACGGCAAAATTGCGCATTTCAATGCCTGTCAGACTCATGGCCAGCAGAAAACCAAGGAACACCAGAAAATAGTGTATGAGTTTTTTGATCGCGTCGCGGATGCCGCGATCCACCTGACTGTAGGGAAAGACCTGGGTGTCGAGAATCGCGCGCAGCAGCCAGGAGGCCTGGATCGACAGGTATATAACCAGCAGCGACAACAGCAACATAGCCAGGGTTAGCTGGACCTGGCCGACCAGCACACCAACACCGGTCAAATCCCCCCAAGCCTGGGCGAAACTGTCGTAAAAACCCCAGACGGCCAGGAAATGATACAACGCGGCGCCCCATACGAGAACGGCGAGCAGGGCCTTGAGTCGCTTGGCGACTTCCACGCCGAACTGTTGCACGAAGGCGCGCTTTTGCAGCAGGGGATGTTCCCGAAAGAAATCAATACCGCCCTGTCCGAGGTGCACGACCATCACCGCAAAAATGCCGACGAACACCGATTTGATCGAGGCGTCGATGAGATGGGAAGCCAGGGTGCTGTAGCCTGCCGCCTGGGCGAGGAAGGACACCAGACAGACCAGTGCTCCGGCGCGCAAGCCCAGAGTGAAAATATTGATGTGCCCCTCATGGCGCCGGATGTTGAGGTGTGCCAGAAACAGGCTGAGAGGCAGGCCGATAAGAGCCAACGCCGCCATAAACAGGCGCAGCAGAGGCGTCGGCAAATGAATGAGCTGAAGCGTCATGGACAGGACCAGAACTGTGGCCAGCAGGTAGACGGTAAAACGCTTCATGGGGTTGCGCACAAGCCCTGAAATCAAAACCGCCGTGGAAAAGGCAAGCAGCACCCACAGCACCAGCCGCCACAGTGCCGGAGGAATGACATAAAGGGGAGTCAGGGCCGCCGTGGAGACAAAGATGCCCGTTGCCCAGGGATGGTCGAGAATAAAGCGCCACTCCGGCGTCCCTTCTACCTGGCGACGATAACGCAAAATAAAGGCGGCGGTGGCAAAAACGACCAGCACCTGAGACACCAGGATCCAGCCCTGGCGGATAAAGTAGCGCAGATCCAAGCGTATTGCTTCCCGCAATCCACGCCGCACCTCATCAACGAACCCTGCGGTGAACTGGTGAAAAAACTCGGCACTGAACAGCGGATGCCCGGTGCGCTGCAGAATCTGGCCACGCACCAAGCGCAAAATGTCATCGACCTGGGTTAAATGGGAAAGGTTGAGATTGAGCAGACGTGTCAACTCTTCCTGCAGCACCACCAGGGGCGCGCTGCCGGAATCCACGCCCTCAAGGACGCGGCGAACAGCTTCCTGCGCTTGGGCAAAGGTTTCCCGCGGAAAGACAACCTCATCACCGCGCAGTTGCTGTTCCCAACGCTGCCAGAACTGCCGGCGTTCCTCCCAGGTGCGGCGCAGCCGCTCGTTTTCCTCCTGGCGAGCCGCAAGCGCCAGGAGTACACGCTCCAGGCGCGAGCGCTCTTCCTGCAGCAGGGCACGCACCTCAAGCAGCCGATCAATGCTCCAGGTGGCGGGATCGCCATATTGATCCATGCGCTGCTGTAATTGGTGATAACGTCCCTCAGCGAGGTGCAACTGGGTTTCAAAGGCGGCCGTGTCGAGCAAGCCCTCCACTTGCCTTTCGGCTTGCACGGCTTGTGCCGCCACCTCAGCGGCCAGACCGGGAACCTGAGAGACTCCCGGATACTCCGCCCCTGCGACTGAACCGGCCAGCATCCAGAGAAAAAACACCAGGCCACAGAAGCGTCGAATTATCCGTTTCATCTCAAACCCCAATACCTGAAAACCACTTTTGACAGCCACCCTGAAAGCCCACCAGGTTCTTATCAGTGCTGAAATAATCGAGTTTTGTCAAAGAAAAAATAGTGAACTGGAGGCAGATCGACCTGGATTTTGCAGTCGCAAGCGACAAAAGGTTCAGGAACCCCTCAGGTCGGCCGTCCGATCTCGGCCAGCAGGGGAAGATGGTCGGAGGCCAGGGCCGCCGCGCCCTTTCGGATGACCTGTAAACTGTGCAAAGCTCCCCGGGGAGCGACGAAAATACGGTCGAGAGAGAATATCGGCCAGCGGGCGGGAAAGGTCGCCGGGGCGGGCATACCGGGAAACGCCCGGTTGAGCCGGCGCGCCGGTCGTCCCCAGGGCCACCACTCGTTGAAATCGCCGGCCAATATCAGGGGTTGCGTGCCCTCTTCGGCCAACTCCAAAAGCCTGCGTACCTGACGGCGCCGTTCCCGCGGCACCAACCCCAGATGGGTGGCGATGAGGCGCACCCGACCGATGTCCGTGTCCAACTCAAGCTCGACCGCGCCCCGGGGTTCACGCGACCCATAACTGAGGTCGTGCAACCGCTGACGCACCACAGGCACCCGTACCAGCACCGCATTGCCGTAGTGGCCATCGGGGCGCAGCATCGTCGGGCCACTGATGCCGACCATGCCCGTGGCTACGGCCAGATCGTCGAGCTGACGCCGCTCGCTGGAGCTGCCGAAAAGCACGTGGACTTCCTGCAGAACCACTACATGGGCATCCATAGCTGTGATGACCTGCGCCACCCGTTGCAGGTCGCGCCGGCCGTCGCGCCCCACCCCCTGATGGATGTTATAGCAGGCGACACGCAAAATATCTTGAGGGCTCTTTCCTGTCGCACCAGATGACATGAATAGTCTGTCCCCCCTCCTTTTTTTATCGAACAAAAAAATCTCAGGGCCCTCGCCATAGTCGACGGGGGCCCTGAGATTTCTCGCCTTATTCAACCGTCGCGCTTAGTCCAGACTGGGCTTGGGCGTCTTTTCGGTCGTTGGGGGCAGCACCGGGTGCAGGACTTCGGGCTGCTCACCGGTCAGGGTAGCGAGAAAGGTCGTGATCTGATCAGCTTCCTCGGGGGAGAGCTGGATGCCGAGCTGCGCGGAACCCATGATGGCGACGGCGTCACGCAGGCTCCATACCCGGCCCGAGTGGAAATAGGGCTGGGTAATCGCGACATTGCGCAGCGGCGGTGAGCGGAACACATACTTGTCGGCGGCCGTGTTTGTCACCTGATAGCGGCCGAGATCTTCCTCGGGCAGGATGTCCACGCCGGGACGCTCGACCACGCCGAAGGGGAAATAGCCGAGGCCACCCATGTTGACGCCGTTGTGGCAACTGGCGCAGCCCTTGCCCATAAAGGCCCTGAGTCCGTCTTTCTCAACGGCGCTGAGGGCGTTGGCGTCACCCTTGAGAAACTGATCGAAGGGGGCGTTGGGGGTGATCAGGGTGGCCTCGAAGACCTCGATGGCCTTGGCCATGTTGTCGAAGCTCAGAGACTCCTTGTCGTCCGGAAAGGCAGCCTTAAAGGCATCCACATAGCCGGGCATGCTGCCCAGAGTTTCCATGACCCGCTCCGGGGTGTTGTTCATCTCGACGGAGGCCTGCACGGGGCCCTTGGCCTGTTCCGCAAGATCCTGCGCGCGCCCGTCCCAGAACTGCGCGACGTTAAACACCGCGTTGAAAGTCGTGGGGGAATTGCGCGGGCCTTTCTGCCAGCCGTGGCCGGTTGACACTTCCTGCAGGTCGGCGCCGGCCAGTCCGACGTTGTGGCAGGTTTGGCAGCTGATCAATTGCGATTTGGACAGGCGCGGGTCAAAGTAGAGCATGCGCCCCAGTTCGACCCTTTCCGGCGTCGCGGGATTGCCCTCAAGCACCGGCGGAGTGTCGGGAATCGGTTGGAACTGTGCCTTGGCGCGCCGCATTAAATCGTCATCGGCCCAAGCAAAACCCAGGCTCAGCAAAACCAGCATCATTGCAGACAAAAGTAAACGAATCATTGATATCTCTCCCTTGATATAAAGTGACGATAAGCCCTCGGTTCGCTCAAATGCGAGCAGATCCGCAAAAAAAACCTTTTTAACCAAATAACCGATGCGGAGTGGAAGTCAAGGCATAAAACCTCGCCGGCACCGGCAGCGTATTCAATACAGATGCAACTATTGACTTTTCTGCCGAGTGTGTAATCTTGTTGCTGTAATACTCGGGCAATCCATAGAGATGAGCAATCTACAAGGAGAAAAGAACAATGAACGTTGCGGAAATTCGGGAAATCGCCAAGACCATGGGAATCAAGGCGACCAGCAAGATGAAGAAAGCTGAACTCATCCAAGCCATTCAGAGGCATGAAGGCAATGCCGATTGTTACGGCGCACCCTGGCGCCTGGAATGCGGCCAGGACGACTGTCTGTGGCGCCGTGACTGCCAACACCAAAGCCACTGACCCCCCCGGCCAGGTTTCGCGACCTCAGAGCAGATCGCGAAACCTGACCAGGGCGTAGAAGCAAAGAATTCCTCCGATTGCGAGCAACAAATCACGTTGCCAGGCAATAGGGCGTCCCAAGCCACTGACCCACAGAGGGTCAAGGAGCGCGGCCATGGAAAAACCCACCGCACCAAGTTGCAGCAAGGTCCGCATCATAATCTTCGCTCTCCAGTCCTCAAGCTGCTTTCACCTGGATTTCTGATCCTCAGCTCCGGTCGAGGCTGAAGCGGCCGGGACCCAGGATGAGCAGGCCGCAGAACACGATCCCCAGCTCAATGGCGTGGGAGGCAACTTGCAAGCCGTCGCCACGGCCAAGGTGCATGGTGGCGGCCACCGCCATGGTGCAGGCCAGCACCAGGCAGGCCGGGCGCATGAAAAACCCGAAAATCAGACAGAGCGCACCCAAGGTCTCGGCCAGGGCCGCAGCGATGCCCCACATATGCGGCATGAAGTCGATTCCCAGATAGCTCATGGCTAGCCCCAGTTGATACCAGCGCTCGGGTCCACCGAGCAACTTAGGCACGCCATGCACGAGAAACATGACTCCCAGGCCAAGGCGCATGAGCAGCAAACCAATGTCCCGATATTTGTTCAGAAATCTCCACATAAGTTGACCCATCCTTTCCTTTTGCCCAAGTCGCTCGTCCTTGCCCACCGCCAGGGTCTTTCACCAAAGACCGGTTGCGCCTCTTGCACCGGCGGCAGCTTGGGGCTATTGTGTAAACACATTCGCTGTGCCATTGCCGCCCCAAGGAGCAGATATCATGGCTCGTAAGATTTTCGTCGCCGCCACCGGCCAGAATTGCGGCAAAACCACCACCAGCATCTCCCTGTTATACCTGGCGTTGGCAAAGTACGCCAGGGTCGGCTTCATCAAGCCTCTCGGCCCCAAGCCGACGCTTTTCCAAGGGCTGGCGATGGACAAGGATGCCGCGCTCATGGCCCAGGTGTTCAATCTGGGCGCGCATCTGCCGCACATGTCGCCGGTGGTGCTGCAACCCGACACCACACGGCGCATGATTAACGGTGAAATCAATCCAGCGGTGCTGGAGCGCAGAATTGTCGAAGCCTATGCCGAACTCGACCGCACCTGTGATTTCGTCATCATCGAAGGCGCCGGGCACACCGGAGTCGGTTCGGTGCTGGAGTTATCCAATGCGCGCATCGCCCATCTTCTCCAAGCACCGGTCCTCATGGTCACCGGCGGCGGCGTGGGCAACGTCATCGACGCGGTATGCCTCAACCTGTCCCTGTTTCGCGAGCAGGGCGTCAGGGTGCGCGGCATCGTTGCCAACAAGCTGGTTGCGGAAAAGCGTGAAATCACCCTCGACTACCTGCGCCGCGCTTTTGCACCTCGATCCTTAGAGGTTCTGGGCGGCTTCAACTACCAACCGGTGCTGGCCAACCCGACCCTGAGGCGCATCGCGCGTCTGCTCGACACACCCCTGCAGGGCGATCAGAGCGAGGCCGGGCGCATCATCCATCACGTGCAGATCGGCGCCGCTTCGACCCAACGCGTTACCGAGCTGTTGCAGGAGTCCTCTCTGCTGATCGTCACCAGCAGCCGTGACGAACTGCTGGTGACCCTGGCCAACCTCTACCAGATGGAGGAATACCGCTCAAGGCTCGTAGGCCTGGTCATTCCCGGCATTAGTCCGATCAGTAAAATCACTCAGAGAATTCTGGATCGCAGCCACATACCCTACCTGCGCACGACTCGCCACTCTACCTCCGAACTGCACAATCTCATCACGGATGATGTGTCCAAGATCACCGCCGAAGACCAGGAAAAACTCGACCTGCTGCGCGAACTCGCCGCACTGCGTTTCGATTTCGACGCCGTCGACGCCCTCTGCGCTCCTTGAGCAACAAGCCTCCAGGACCGACGAAACGCCCCCCCTAACCCCGCTGCCGGATATTCTCGACGGCGGCCAGATGCAGGCCGTCGGCGATGGTGGGATAGACATGGACGGTTTCGGCCAGATCTTGAACGCTGAGGCCGAAGCGTACCGCCAGGGTCGCCTCATGGATAAGATCGGCGGCGCGCGGTGCCAGAACCTGCACTCCGAGCACCCGCCCTGAACCTTGATCGGCACAGAGTACAAAGCCGCCTCGCCGCCCGCCCATAACGTGGGCCTTGGCCACCCGGTCGAGGGGGAGAAAGGTTTCCACCACCGATTTTCCGGCCGCCCGTGCCTGCGCGCCACTCAGCCCCACCGCGGCCAGTTCAGGGTCGACAAACACTGCCATGGGCGTGGTACGGTGGTCGATGCGCCGATGCGCGTCGGGATTGAGCATGTTCTCCGCGGCCACCTCGCCCTCGCGGGCACCGGAAGGGGCGATCAAGGGAGGCCCGGTGACATCGCCGGCCGCCCAGATACCCGGGGCGCTGGTGCGCATTTCCTCATCGACGCAGATAAAGCCCGCCGCATCGCGGGCCACCCCCGCTTCCTCCAGTCCGATGTCGTCGTCGGCCGGGGCAGTGCCCACCGCGAGCATGATGCGCTCGGCGCGCAGACAACAATCCCCCTCGCCTTCCCTGGTGCGTCCGTGAAGGCAGACCAACTCGCCCTCGCGACGAACTTCCTGGGCTTCAAAATTATAGATCAGCTCCACCCCCTCATCCTCCAGAATCCCGGCAAAAATATCGACGAGACGCGCATCAAATTCCTTGAGCAGGCGCTCACCACGTTCAACAATCGTCACCCGTGTGCCGAAACGGGCGAACATCTGGCCCATTTCCACGGCCACCACCCCGCCACCGATAATCAGCAGTGACTCGGGAAAAGCGGGCAGATTCAAAGCGGAGTAGCTGTTGAGATAACCGACCTCGACCAGCCCCGGCAGACGCAGACTGCGCGGGACGCCGCCGGTGGCTATAAGGAATTTGTCGCTGACCAGAACTTCGGCCCCCACCTGAAGTTCACGCGGCGAAAGAAAGCGGCCGTGACCGCGCAAAACCTCGATACGCGGATCGGCATCGAGTTCTTTCTGGTAGTGCTCGCGGCGCAAATCTTCCACAGCCCGGGTCTTGGCCTGCATGAGCAGATTATAGTCGGGCTCTTCGGCGCGCAGATTGATGCCGAAGGGCGCGCTGCGTACCGCGGCATAAAATTCCTTGGCTTTGTGGATGAGGGTTTTGCTCGGCACGCAGCCCCAATTGACGCAGGTGCCGCCCAGTTTGCTCTGCTCCACCATGAGTACCCGCGCACCTAGGACGGAGGCCTTGCGGGCGGCGGCGAAGGCGGTGGTACCGGAGCCAAGAATGATGAAATCATAGGCTGTGTTCATGTCGGAGGTTCCGTTCCTTTCCAAGTACTGAGGATGTTGTCTTCCAGCCAGGGATAATGCCCGTCGAGCACCTCGCGAGCACGCCGATAGGCGCGGCGGTCATCGTTGAAATACACCTCGCGATGCAGGCGGCTGAGGCGGCGACGCGCCTGGTGGCAGAAAAGATCGGCCAATTTGTCGGCGCCGGGCGGCGCCTCGGGGCTGCCGGCGCGCGCAATGACAGCGGTCATGGCGAACAGCTCGGCGCCGGCGTCGACCAGACGGGCCAGCAGCATCTGCTTCTTCTGCAGCCCTTGACGATGGAGCATCATGCGGTGAAACAGATCGCGCGCCAGGCGCCGGGTGGCGCGCTCCACGAACCAGAGATGCCGCTTGAGACTCCAGGGCAGATCCACGCTCTTGAACACCGCGGGGCGCGGCAGCCACAGCAGCGGATACCATTTGGCATAGAAGCGCGCGGCATTTTTCACATCCATGCGCGTCGAGGTGGCACTCATGCCGGCCACCTTGAGGTGTGCGTCCAGGGCCTCGCGGGCGATGAACAGGTGCATGATTTCACTGGTGCCTTCGATAATGAGATTGATGCGCGCATCGCGCAACAGCCGCTCGGTGGGCACCGCCGCTTCGCCGCGACCCCGCAGGGAGTCCGCCGTTTCATAACCGCGCCCGCCGCGCACCTGCACCGCATCATCCACACTGCGCCACATGGCTTCGGTGCAGAAGAGTTTGGCCATGGCCGCTTCCAGGCGAATGTCCTGGGTGGCGGCATCACCCATGGCCGAGGTCAGCCAGGTCAAACTGTCGACGGCAAAAAGGTCGGCGCTCATACGCGCGATCTTGGCCGCGACCGCCTCGTGATGACCTATAGGCGCTCCCCACTGACGGCGAGACTTGCCGAAGTCGACGGCGATGGCCAGGGCCTGTTTCATGGTCGCCGCACTGGCCGCGGGCAGGGTCAGGCGTCCGACGTTAAGGGTCTGCAGGGCCAGGCGCAGACCTTCGCCGCGCCCGCCGAGGATATTCTCCGCCGGAACGCGCACATCGCGAAAACGCAGCAGGCCGTTGCGCAACCCCTTGAGCCCCATGAAGTCACAGCGATGCACGGTTTCCAGGCCGGGGCTGTCGCCCTCGACGATAAACGCTGTGATTTCCGGTTTTTCAGATCCTGGGTCATTGGTGCGCACCATGATGACCAGCAGTTCGGCGATAGGTCCGTTACTGGTCCACAGCTTCTCGCCGTTGATGATCCAGCTTTGCCCATCCTCACTCTGCACCGCTTGAGCGCTCATGCGCGAAGGATCGGAACCGACCTCCGGCTCGGTCAGGGCAAATGCACTCACGGCCCCGGCCGCCAGGCGCGGCAGATATTTCTGCTTCTGCTCCGGGGTGCCGAACATCTTCAGGGGCTGGGGCACACCGATGCTCTGATGGGCAGAAAGAAGCACCGCCGTCGAGGCGCAGTGGCTCGCCACCAGATGAATGATGCGGTTGTAATTAATCTGCGAAAGCCCCAAGCCACCGTATTCCTTTGGAATTTTGATCCCGAACAGCCCCAGCTTGGCCAAGCCGGCGATCACCGGCTTGGGTATGTTGCAGGTGCGGTCGATGCGGTCCGCGTCGAGATTTTTTTCCAGATAATCTCGCACCTGCGCGAGTATGTCATCACCGACGGACTTATCCGCCGGATCCTGTTCGGGAAAGGGAAAGATAAGGTCGGTCTGCAGCCGCCCCATGAACATTTCTTTAACGAAACTCGGCTGCTGCCATTCAGTCTCCCGCGAGGCTTCCGCCACCTCAAGAGAACGCTTTTCGTCTTTGTCCGCTGCGCGCATAGGATCATCCTTTCGGAAGAAATTGGATACTGTAAAGATAACAGGTATTTGGGCGGGGAAAAGGGGGCGGATTGATTTTTATGTAATTGGTGGTTATGCAGGTGGTGATTGGTTTTGATCCGGCCGGACGAAACGAGGCGCGCGACGCGCACCTGAGGCACGGGGTGCAACAGGTGCGCGAGCGATTCAGTGAAGGAGTACAAGAGGCGGGGTTGCGAAGGCAGAGTCGAGCATCGGTGTGCGTCTCAGCGCCACTGATCGAGATGCTCCCCGGCTTTTTTGGCCTCGTCCGAGAGGGGGTAGGCTTCTCGCACCTTTTCCATGATGACCCGGGCATTGCCGCGATCCCCCAGGGCGTCAAAAGCCAACCCCTGCTTGAGCATGGCGGCAGCAGCCTTAGGATGTTCACCATGTTGTTGGATGACATCCTGAAACTGGAGGATGGCGTTTTCGAACTTCTTCTCGCCATAAAAGGCCTCGCCAATCCAGTATTGGGCATTGACGGAGAGTTCGTGGTCGGGATGGCGCCGCAGAAAATCCGTCAGGGTTTCACGACCAGCGGCAAATTCGTTCTGCCGCATAATCTGGTCGAGCCCTTTGCGGTAGCGTTCCTCGGCGGTCTCGGCTGCGGGTTCAAGAGGCCGTGCGGCGCCGGCCACCGCAGCGGCCGCGGCACTGCCGCCGCGCGCATCAACACCTGCAAGCCGGTCTTCCAGGGCACTGACCTTGAGCCCGAGATCATCGCGAACCAGACGCAGTTCGTCGCGCAATTGCGCATTGTTGCGCGAGGTATCTTCGAGACGGCCGTTAATACTTTGCAGCTCAACGCGCACAGCATCCAGAGCGACCTGGGTTTCGGCCTGCTGGAGTGCCAGGGCTTCAAGGCGAGCAGACATTTCCTGGCTCTGCTCCTGGGAGCGGCCGAGCGTATGGCGTTCGAGCTCGGCCAGACGCCGCTTGAGTTCCTGCTGGTCTTGCTCCAGGCGCAGTTGGCTCTGGCTCGGCAGGCAACCACCGGCGAGAGCCGCAAACAAGAACAGCACAAGAAAAATTCTGATTCTTTTCATGGATCAATGACCTCCGCTATCTAAGGCAAAAGGGCCGCGCTAAGCGCGGCCCTTTGCGATACGGCCGACCCTAAAATCAAAGGACCGGCTTGAACTCGGCACGGCGGTTCTTGGCCCAAGCATCTTCATGGTTCGCCGGGTCAAGTGGCAACTCTTCGCCGTACGAAATGATGGACAAACGCTCCGCTGCAATGCCCAGCGAAACCAGGAAATTCCTGACCGCCTGGGCGCGGCGCTCGCCCAGCGCCAAATTGTACTCATCAGAGCCGCGCTCGTCGGTATGTCCTTCAATGAGCACCTTGACCTCGGGATTGGCGCGCAGATAGGCGGCGTTGCGGGTAAGAATCTCCTGGGCGCGCGAACTCAGGGTGAAGGCGTCGAACTCGAAGTGAACACGCTCCAGGGCTGCGGCGATGTCGGCCGCGCCGGGGACGCTGCGATCATAACGATCCGCCTCACGAATGCGGCCTTCCTGGAGGACGCTGTCATCATAGCCGCGCAAGTCGGTAGCCGGCAGGCGGGTCTCGGTCACCTCCGGTGCTCGCGCAATGTCGGCCTCGACGGGCTGCCTGGCACAGCCGGAAAACACCAGGGACACTGCGACAAGAATCAAAGCTGCGCGAAAAACCCGATGGAACCTGTTCATCTCTGAGCACTCCTGAAAAAAATCATCCTTTTTATGCCGATTCGCTCCGGAATGGAGCGGCGGCGAAAAACATCGCTATCTTAACGAGAAACGGCAAAAAACTCAACTACTGTTGCCAGGGCCCCGACCAGGCGGGATGGGACGCCTGACCACCGGGGGGCGAAATGCGGCGCGCTCCGGTGCCGTCGGCACGCATGACATAAATCCATTTCTGCCTGTCCTGGGTCAGGGAATAGACCAGGAAGCGCCCATCAGGACTCCAGCGAGGGTGCTCCTTGCTGCCGGCGCCGAAAGTCAGGCGCCGCTCGTCGCTGCCGTCAGGACGAATGGTGTAAATGTCAAATCGACCCTGCTCAAGACGGGTAAAAGCGATGCGCTCGCCGGTGGGGCTCCAGGCCGGAGTCCCATTGTGGGTACCCGCCGGAGTCAGGCGCCGCAGGTTGTCACCCTGCGCATCCATAATGAATACATGCGGGCCGCCCTGGCGGTCGGACAAAAAGGCAATCTGATCGCCCCCCGGACTCCAACTGGGCTCCACATCGATATTCCAGTTCTGCGTCAGGCGCCGGCGGAGTGAGCCGTCGGTACCGATGAGGTAGAGATCGGGGTTGCCCTGATAGCTCAGGGTGAGGGCGATCTCGCGTCCATCGGGCCGGTAGCGCGGACTGATGTTGAGCCCCTGACGCGAGGAAAGGCGCACTTCACTTCCTGAGTAGATTTCCTTGCGATAGACGTCGGGATTGTTTTCCTTGTACGAGGTAAAAACCAGCTCCTTGCCCACCGGCGAGAAGTCGGGATTGAGCACAATGGAGCGATGGTTGGTAATACGGGTCGCGTTATGCCCGTCCACATCCATCAGGTAAAGCTCCTTGTGGCCGCTGGCATCGGAAATAAAGGCGATACGGGTGTTAAACGGCCCCTGGCTACCGGTCAGGCTCTTGAGAATCTGATCGCTGAAGGCGTGCGCCATGTAACGAGCATCGCTGAGGCGTCCGACGTAGCGACGCCCTTCGAGCAGGCGCCGGCGCGTCACATCAAACAGCCGAGCCTCGATGACGAGGGTTTCACCCTGCACCGCATAACTTCCCTTGACCAGCACCTCGGCGCCAAGCAGGCGCCATTGGGCGAAATCGACCTCGCTGCTGAGCAGGCCGATACGCTGCGCGTCGGAGAGAAAAGCGGCCGGGTCGATAAAGGAAAACATTCCGGCAAGGTCGAGATTGGCTTGCAGCACCGCCTTCACCTCCGCTGCCACCTCGGGCGCGGCGCCGCCCTGGTCGCGCGGCAGAAAGCTGGTCAGCGCCAGGGGAATGGTCTGCTGCCCCGGGGCACGGATTTCGATCTGAGCGGCAGCAGGGGTTGCCAGGGTCAGGGCCAGAAGAAAAGGGATAAGAGCACGCAGCATATATTTACTCCAGTAAATCCTTGAGGTTGAATACGACCTGGGGTTCCCAGCGCCGACCGGGTTCGAAGGGCAGTCGGCGGTCGCGCAGGATGGCGGCACGCACCGAATCGTCGAAGACGCGATCCCCGGACTCCTTGGTGAAGCGGTAATCTAGCAGGTTGCCGCGGGGATCATAAATAAGGGTCGCCTGCACCTCCAGATCCCGACGACTGACCTGATAGCGCGACAGGCTCCACTGTTCCTTGAGAAACGCCTGCAGCCAGACCTGCTGGGAAACACCGGCCTCGCTGCCGCGCCCGTCGGGCATGCCCAGGGGGGCATCGGCGCTGGACGGCGCTTGGCGGGTATCGCGTTGCGCCAATGCGGCGAGACGCTGCTTAAGCGCCTCAGCTTCTTCCTGGCGGCGGGTCCGCTCGCGCATCTCGGCCAAGCTGCGTTCAAGGTCGGCCTGCTGCGCCTGGCGCTGATCCGGTTTAGGCTCCGGTTTAGGCTCCGGTTTAGGCTCCGGTTTAGGCTCCGGTTTAGGCTCCGGTTTAGGCTCCGGTTTAGGCTCCGGTTTAGGCTCCGGCTTGGGCTCTGGCTTGGGCTCTGGCTTGGGCGCGGGTGGTGGTGCTGGACGCGCGACCTCAACGGGCTGAGGCGCGGGACGCGGAGGCGGCGCCGGGGCCGGTTCGGAGCGGACCGGCGTTGCGACCGAGGGTTCAGCGCGCGGCGGCGCGGCATCGGGACGTCCCGCCTGCGGATCAGCCACCGGCATTTGCGACAGATCAACATAATAGACCGGTCGCGTATCGCGCACCGGCGGAGAATGAAAGCTGGTACCCAACAACAGCACCACGGCACCATGTAGCAGCAGTGACATGAGCAGCATGCGTCCCAAGCCGCGTTCGGTCTGCGTGCTCTTCGGCTCTCGTTTGTGACGATTGCGGTTCATGGGCGTAAGACGTTCAACGCCTGCGCGAAGCAGGCTCCTCGGGAGGCTGAGCGATCATGCCGAGCTTTTCGATGCCCGCGCCGCGGATAGCGGCCATGACCTGCACCACCCGTCCGTAGGGAACATCGCGATCGGCCTCAAGAAAGACTTCCTGGGTCTCGCGCCCGACCATGACCTGGCGCAGCACCGGCAACAGCTGCTCGGGGCTCTCGACCAAAACCTGACCAATGGAGATTTCTCCGCCGCGTGTGACGCTCACCACCAGGGGATCCTGGACCTGATCCAGGGTCGGAGCATCGGCCACTTCGGGCAGATTGACCTCGACGCCGCTTTGCATCATGGGCACTGTAACCATGAACATGATCAGCAGAACCAGCATGACATCGACAAAGGGCGTGACATTGATCTGGGAGAGCATGCGGCGCCCCCCCGCATCGCGGCGGCCGACTTCCAAACCCAAGGGTTAGCGCCTCCCCATCCGCTCGACGATATTGAGGAATTCCTGAGAAAAATTATCCATCTGGTTGCTCAGGTTGGTGATTTTGGCCAGGTAATGATTATAACCCACCACCGCCGGGATGGCCGCGGCCAGACCGATGGCGGTGGCCAACAGGGCTTCGGAGATGCCGGGGGCGACCACCGCCAGAGAAGCACTGCCGGTTTCGCCGATTTCATGGAAGGAATCCATGATTCCCCACACGGTGCCGAACAGCCCGATGAAGGGCGCAATGGAGCCGGTGGTGGCGAGAAAGGGCAGGTACTTTTCCAGGCGCTGAATCTCCGAAGTCGTTGCACGCCGCAGGGCACGTGCGACATTGTCGCCGCCACTGAAATCAAAACTTTGCGGCGCATCTTCGCCCTCGCGGCGCCGCTGACCCTTTATCAATTCCTGATAGGCCTCACGGAACAGCACGCTCAGGGGGGCATGGGGAAAATCGCGCAATCCCTGGCTGATAACATCAAAGCGCTTCTTGGCCCAGAAAAAGTCGAGAAAACGCTGAGAATCGCGCATGGCCCGGTAAACCACTCGTCCCTTGTAAAAAATGATGGCCCAGGACACCACGGATGAATAGATGAGAATCAGCACGACCAGCTTGACCACCGGTCCTGCCTCGAGAAGCATGTCCACGTATCTGTCTCCCTGAAAAAGCGACGGTTTTTCAATAACGAAGCTGCGATTATCGACGATCCCCCCGCGCAAGTCAACAACGACCAAACAAGGTGGCTTGCCGAGTTCGCTTAAGCGTTTATGCTTGAAGGAAATCAGGGAGTTTGGCGCCATGATCGAACTTGCCGACATCCGCCGAGCCGCTGCCCATCTGCAGGGGCGCGTACGGCGCACCGAGCTGATCCACTCACCCTATCTCTCCGAGCGCCTGGGCTCGCCCCTGTTTTTCAAGTGCGAAAATCTACAGCGGACCGGCTCCTTCAAAATTCGCGGCGCAACCTGGTTTCTTGCCTGCCAGGAGCGCGCGCGCCTAGCCGCCGGGGTCATCACCGCCTCGGCCGGCAACCATGCACAGGGCGTCGCCCTGGCCGCCACCCTAGCAGGCATTCAGGCCACGGTCGTCATGCCCGAAACCACGCCCTTGGCCAAAGTGCTTGCCGCGCGTGACTACGGCGCCCGGGTCATTCTGCGCGGCAGCACTTACGACGAGGCGGCCGCTGTAGCCCGCACTCTGGAGCAGGAGCAGGGTCTGCTCAATGTGCCGGCCTTCGATCACCCCCTGATTATGGCCGCCCAGGGCAGCATCGGCCTCGAAATCCTCGAAGATCTGCCCGAAGTGGATACTTTGCTGGTCCCCATCGGCGGCGGCGGATTGATTGCCGGAATCTCCACCGCCATCAAGAGTCTGCGTCCCGCTACCCGCATCATCGGGGTCGAAGCGGCGCAAGCCGCCGCGGCACTCAGGTCGCGCCACGCGGGACACAGGGTAGCGCTGCCCGAAGCCCATTCCCTGGCCGACGGCATTGCTCTCAAAGCAGTGGGTGAGCTGACGTACCCGGTAATCGAACAACGGGTCGACGATATTCTTACCGTTGAGGAAGAGGCCATCGCTCAGGCCATCGTCACTCTGCTGGAAAAGGCCAAGCTGGTAACCGAAGGGGCCGGCGCCGTAGGACCGGCAGCTCTGTTCAGCGCCGCGCCGCCGCTTCATCGCGGCACCACGGTGTGTGTTCTCTCGGGGGGAAATATCGACGTTCAGACCCTGGCGCGGGTGGTGGAAAGGGGATTGCTGGAAGAAGGGCGCTATCTCAAGCTGCGACTGGAATTGCCCGATGTGCCTGGCGCCCTGGCGCGGCTCACCGCGATCCTGGGCGAGGCCGGGGCCAATATCTTTGCCGTGCGCCATGATCGACGCCGTTCACATCTACCGCTGGGCCGCGCCGAGGTACTGCTTGAACTCGAAACACGCGGCCCCGAGCATATCGCTGCGGTGCGTCGGCGACTCGCCCGGGAAGGCTACGACAGCGATGCCCTGAGATAAGGTTCGGCGCAGACCGACTGTTGCACTTGGAGCACATAGCCGGTGGTTTCGCCGTCTACCCTCAGGGGCGAAAGTTTGACCTGCACCTCGAGCGGCCCGTCGCCAGACCGCGCCAGCACGCATGAGTGCGGCGGTGTGGCAACACCGTTGCGCAGATCTCCCAGGCTGTTGCGCAATTTCTGGCGCGCGTCGTCGGCAAAGATATCGAGATCCAGAAGATTGCGCCCAACCAGATCCGTTCGCTCACATCCGCAAAGCGCAAGCAAGGGTTTGCTGCAAAACAGGATCAACCCGTTGGAATTGAGTCGCGCCGTGCCGTATTCAGCACCCTCGACAAGCAACTGGTACTCGCGGCGCACCGCGCCGAGCAGGGCGTTTTCCTGCGCTAGGGCGCGGCACTGATTCTGCAACTCCGCCAAAGTGTCCTGGAGACCAGGCTGCACATCCTCCGAGCCGTCCGCGGGCGTCTCTGGGCGAAGCCGGAGCCGCCACCCCAGAGCCGCCGCAACCATCAGCAGGATCAATTGCCCCGCCAGTTGCACCCGCGCAAAAGAGTACCAAGGAGCGACAATTTCGCTCTCCGGCGTCGCCAAAATCAGGGTCAGGGGCGCATCCCCGGCATTAAGGGGCAAATGGGTCACCAGCCAGCGCTCGTCCGCAAGGGCGAGGACCAAACCGCCGTGAGCACCGCGCGCCAATCTGCGCCGCAACTCCGGATCGCCGGCGACCTGCAGATCTAAGGCGGGGGGCGCCGCGAGCAGCGGCAAAAAAGTCTCCCGGCGCCGATCAAACAGGCTCATGTGACTTTCGGCCAGGCGTCCTTCGCTAATGGTTAAGCCTTCAACCGCCGCCGCCAGAGAGGCCAGATCTTTGCTGCCCTGGCGCTCAAGAAAAAGCGCGCCCTGACGGGCCAACCACAGTTGACGCTCAAGGTAGGCGTCAGCGGCCTGGGCGCGGGTATGGCCCACCTGCCAAAGGCTTACAACGACATAGGCCAGAAGCACAACGGCCGCCGCCCCAATCCAGATTCTGCGTTTCACAGCAACCGCCTTTTTGAGTTTTTCCTTATGAACCATGAGCAATATTAGCTCATTTTTATTTTTTTCTCAAGAGCCTCCTGCTTGTTTTCAGGCTATTTCTGTTCGGCACCGTCCATTACGATGGCCACAAGCGTTGCCGGCGCGCCATGCGATGCGTACTGAACAGATGTATCCGTTGATGGTTAGGCGAGTTGGGGAAGGCGCCCTGGTCCATATCGGCGCCTGGGAGCATCTGAAGGGCAAGGAAGGAAAAGGCTTTACAGCCAGCCGGCCGATCTCAGGCGGCAGCAAAATCGCCAGCCGCCAGACACACCCCTGCACTTAGTTCAGGAAGGTTTTTCCCGGTGTACCGCCAGAGGCCCCCACGCCTGATCCACGGACATTACTTCGAGGCTGTTGATATTGACGTGAGGCGGCACACTGGCCACCCAGACGATGATTTCGGCCAGATTTTCGGCCGTGAGGGGGCGGGTATCGGCGTAGACCTGCTCGGCGCGCTCGGTGTCGCCCTTGAAGCGCACCTTGGAAAACTCGGTTTCGGCCATTCCGGGGGCCACACAGCTTGCTCGCACCCCGGTTCCGAGCAGGTCGGCACGTAGATTGCGGGTAAACTGGGCGACAAAAGCCTTGGTGCCGCCGTAGACGTTGCCGCCGGGATAAGGCCAGTCGCCGGCGGTGGAACTGATGTTGATCACATGGCCGCGCCGACGCGCGACCATGTCCGGAAGCAACAGGCGGGTGCAGTACATCAGGCCCTTGATGTTGGTGTCGACCATGGCATCCCAGTCGTCGAGATCGGTTTTGTGCGCCGGTTCAAGGCCCAGGGCCAGCCCGGCGTTATTGACCAGCACGTCGACTTCGGCGAAGTCCGCCGGTAATCCGGCGAGTGCGCCCTCAACGGCGGCGCGCTCGCGCAGGTCGAGAACCAAGGGGTGCACTTGGGTGATCTCAGCCAACTGCCGGGCCAAGCTTTCAAGCTGCGGGGCACGGCGGGCGACGAGAACCAGTCGATCGCCCCGGGCGGCAAAGGCGCGGGCGCAGGCAGCGCCGAAGCCTGAGGAAGCACCGGTGATAAAAACGGTTCGAGCCATGCAGAAACCTCCTGTGCAAGCAACTCCGGATCAGAGAATATGGGCGAAGTGGGTTTGCAGATAGTGCGCGGTAGCGCTTGCGGGTGAGCGCTTGAGCAGAGCGCGCAAGGCGGCAAGATCATCGAGATCCTCCCAGGGCGCGAGCTCTTGCAACCCAATCCCCGCCTCGCGTGCGCGCTTGCGGGTCAGGGCCAGAACCTGCGGCGTACTCCAGGGGATATCCATAAAGAGCTCCGGGTAATGGCGGCTTTCACCAATCAGCACATAGCCTCCGTCCTGTGCCGGAGCAACGACAACTTCCTGCTCGCCCAGAACGGTAAAGGCCGCCTGCACGTGGCTGAGGGGCAGATCGGGACTGTCAGTGCCGCTAAGCACGGCCGCTCGGGCGCCAGCCGCCAACAACCCGCTCAGGGCGTTGCCCATGCGCGTGCCGAGATCCGCGCCCTGCTGCGCGAGCAAGTCCACGCCGGGGAAAGCGCGCACAAAATAATCGCGCGCACCGGCGTAAAAAATCACCGTCCGCCAAGCGCCGGCGCTCAGGCGCGCAACGCTTTCCCGCAGACTCACCGTGTACAAGTCGGCCGCCTCCGCGGGCGACAGGGGCGGGCAAAAACGCGTTTTGACTTGTCCGGACAGCGGCTCCTTGGCAAAGATCCCCAGAACGTTTTTCCCATGGAACCTGGCGTCCCGCACCTTATCCACACCTTCCACAGACTTATCCACAGGCGGTTTCTACAGCGGCCGCGCGTGGCTCTCGACCAAAGCATAGGCCGAATGATTGTGGATCGATTCGAAATTCTCGCACTCGACCTGAAACCAGGTGATTTCTGGCACGGCGGAGAGCTTCTGGGTCACGGCACGCACGATGTCTTCGACGAACATGGGGTTGTCGTAGGCCTGCTCGGTCACCGCCTTTTCGTCCTCGCGCTTGAGCAGGGCATAAACCGGGGCGCTGGCGCACTGCTCGAGCCAGCTGACCAGATCTTCGATCCAGACATGGCCCTGGTAACGGATCTGCACGCTGAGAAGGCTGCGTTGGTTGTGGGCGCCGCGCGCGCTGATGTCGCGTGAACAGGGGCACAGGGAGGTCACTGGTACGCTGACGCCGAGGACGAAATCCTGCTCCTCGCCGAGAATGCCGATCATGCGACACTGGTACTCCATGAGGCTGCGCGCCCCGGAAACCGGGGCGCTCTTTTCGATGAAGTAGGGAAAATCGAGCTCCAGGTGGGCGCGACTCGCTTCGAGGCGCTGTTTCATCTCGCGCAGCATGGTGTCGAGGCTCTCTATGCTGATTTCGCCGTGATAGAGGTTGAGAACCTCGATGAAACGGCTCATGTGAGTGCCCTTGAAATGATGGGGCAGATCCACGTACATGTTGACCCTTGCCACCGTATGCTGGCGGGCCTTGCTTTTGTCCATGACGACGATGGGATAGCGGATGTTTTTCACCCCCACCTTGTCGATGGCGATGTTGCGGGTATCGGGAGTTTTCTGCACGTCTCGCATGAAGATTCTCTTTCTAGGCGTATTTGAGCGGATCCTCTACCCCCGCCTCGGCAAAACCCTTGAGGCGCAGGCGGCAGGAATCGCAGCGGCCGCAGGCCAGACCCTCGGGCAAAGGATCGTAGCAGGAATGGGTGAGGGCGTAATCGACGCCCAGAGCGAGACCGCGCTGGATGATCTGCGCCTTGGTGAGATCGATGAGCGGCGTGTGAATGCGGTAGCGCCCCTGCCCTTCGACTGCGGCGCGGGTAGCGAGATTGGCCAGTTGCTCAAAGGCGGCGATATACTCCGGGCGACAATCGGGATAGCCCGAATAATCAAGGGCATTGACGCCGATGAAAATGTCGAAGGCTCCCAGCACCTCGGCCCAGCTCAGAGCGAAAGAGAGAAACAATGTATTGCGGGCCGGTACGTAGGTCACCGGGATCGCCCCTTCCTCAATCCCGTCCTTAGGTACCTGGCCCTCGGCGGTCAACGCACTGCCGCCGATGCGACGCATGTCGACCTCGACCACCAGGTGCTCGGCCGCGCCGATGCGCGGCGCGTACTCGCGGGCCTTGTCCAGTTCAATGCTGTGGCGCTGGCCGTAGGCGAAGGACAGGGCATAGGACGCAAAACCCGCGCGGCCGGCCAGCGCCATGCAGGTGGTGGAATCAAGTCCGCCGCTGTAAAGGATGACGGCTTTTTTCATCGGTCGAATCTCGTCTTTTTTGGGATTGGGGGAGAGAATCGCTGTTTTGAGGTCTCTCCTGCCAGACGGCTAACGCCGAAGGCCCGGTTTTCGTTAGTGCACTTCGTAGAAATCTCCAACCCCGATGCGATGCACCTTCATCAGATTGGTGGTACCCGGCGCCGAGACAGGACTGCCCATGGTGATAACCACCACGTCGCCGCGCTTGAGCACTCCGGCGGCGAGCACCGCCTTTTCCACCGAGCGGATCTGCGCCTCGGTGTCCCCTTCGATGTCGACACGAATCGAGCGGATGCCGGCGTAGAGAGCCAGTCGGCGGCGCACACGGGGTGAAGGAGTAACAGCGAAGATGGGCACGCTGGGCCGAAACTTGGCCACCAGGGCGGCGGTACTGCCGGTCTGGGTGAACGCCAGGATCCCCGTGGTACTGAGGGATTTGGCCACCTGGCAGGCGGCCTGGCCGATGGCTTCGGGCAGGCTGCGATAACCGCGCGTTTCGGAAATGGTGTGAAAAACCATTTCGCGCAGATTGGGATCGGACTCCACGTCGTGGGCCACGCGCGCCATGAGCGTGACCGCTTCCACCGGATATTGACCCGCTGCGGTTTCGCCCGAGAGCATCACTGCGTCGGTGCCATCAAGTATGGCGTTGGCCACATCGGAGGTTTCGGCACGGGTCGGGCGTGGATTGCCGATCATACTCTCTAGCATCTGGGTCGCGGTGATCACCGGTTTGCCGACCTCGTTGCATTCGCGAATAATGCGCTTCTGGATCAGCGGAACCTTCTCCGGCGGCATTTCCACGCCAAGATCGCCGCGCGCCACCATGATACCGTCGGCCGCTTCAAGAATCGCGGAAAAATTGTCGACTGCTTCGGGCTTTTCGATTTTCGCAATCACCTGAATGTCGGATTTTGCCTGGTAAAGACGGTTTTTCAGCTCCCAAACATCCTCGGGACGCCGCACAAAGGACAGAGCGATAAAATCGACCTCATGCTCCACGCAGAAGGCGAGATCCTCAACGTCCTTTTCCGTGAGAGCCGGGGCCGAAACCTTAACCCCGGGCAGATTCATGCCCTTGCGGTCCTTGAGAGCGCCGCCGACCTTGACCCGGCAGCGCACCTCACCATTGACGACACCCAGCACCTCAAGTTCCATCAGGCCATCATCAAGCAGGATACGATCACCAATTTCCACGTCGCCGGGCAGGGCTTCATAGATGGTGGGGATCACCCCGTCGGCGCCGAGGACCTCGCGCGTGGTGATGAGCACCTCCTGCCCGACTTCAAGCAACATCTGCCCGCCGCGCATGAGTCCGGTACGGATTTTGGGGCCCTGCAGGTCGCCGATGATGCCTACGGCACAGCGGCGGCGCACGGAAAGAGCGCGAATGGTGCGGATCCACTGCGCTTTGTCGGCATGACTGCCGTGGGAAAAATTCAGACGAAAGACATCGGCGCCGGCCTCCATGAGAGCCAGTAATTTCTCCTCGTTGGCGCAGGACGGGCCGACAGTGGCAACGATTTTGGTGCGACGGAACATAGCTGAACTCCCTGGACTCAAAAAAAGTAACTTTAGCCGCGGCACACGCTGAAATGTTACCAAAAAACAAACAAAAAGACCCTCGCCCGGCAGGGAAAAGGGTCTGAACTATCTGGCATCGGGCCCTGTCAATGATGGTAGCGGCCTTTATACTGGGTGTGCGCCCGATCAGGACCCTTATGGCAGCGAAAACAGCGCTGTTCAGTAAGTTTCTGCTGCTCCAGGGTCGAAGCTTCGGGCGGCATTACCGAGGTCGGCTGCTGCCAGGCAGGCGTCCCGCTTTCATCACTGAGATAGACCGGCGCGATGGCAACACTCCAATCATTGCTGATAGCCGCCTGATGGCACTGATCACAGCCTCCCGGCGGCGGAATCGCTTTCCAGGATCCCAACATGGCACAACCCACCAACCCGGCGGCGGCAACCAGAAAAATCAACAATCCCTTCATACTGCAAACCTCTCCCGATAAAATCTTAGTTCATGATAACACAGGCGGCGGCGATGGCAAACGGCAAAACGGTTGCCCCCCTCTAGGACCCCATGGTAACATGCGCCTTTTGAAAGTCACCGGAAAAAGGATTTTTTTTCGCCTTATGTCAATCGGACGCCTCCTCAAATATCTGAGCCTGTTGTTGCTTTTCATGGTGGTCAGCGCGGCGGGCTTGCTGGCCGCGGCCTATGTCTATGTCGCCGGTGATCTGCCGCGGGTCGACACTCTGTCCGACTATCGGCCGCCGATCATCACCCGGGTCTACAGTGACGATGGCGCGGTGATCGCCGAATACTCGCGGGAGCGCCGCATCCTGGTGCCCGTCGAGCGCTTGCCGCAGCAGTTGGTCAATGCCTTTGTCGCTGCGGAAGACTCCCAGTTTTTCCGCCACCAGGGCATAGACTTCATCTCCATTGTGCGTGCCGCCATTCGCAACCTGCAAGCCGGCGGCATCGTCCAGGGCGGCAGCACCATCACCCAGCAGGTGGCAAAGAGCATGCTGCTGACTCCGGAGCGCAAATTCTCGCGCAAGTTCAAAGAGGCCATCCTGGCCTGGCGCATGGAGCAGCGACTGTCCAAAGAGGGCATTCTCTACCTCTACCTGAATCAAATTTACCTCGGCCACGCCGCTTATGGTGTGCAGGCCGCCGCCGAAAACTACTTCAATAAAGACGTGCAGGAACTCACCTTGGCCGAATGCGCCATGCTCGCCGGCCTGCCCCAGGCGCCGAGCCGCTTTTCGCCTTATCGAAATTTTTCCGGCGCCAAGGAGCGCCAGCGTTATGTTCTCAATCGCATGGCCGATGAAGGCTTCATCAGCGCCGATGAGGCGCGCGCGGCCTTCGCCGAAGAGTTGACCATTCATCCCCGGGTCAACCGCCACATCGCAGGCGCCGCCTATTTTACCGAGCAGGTACGGCGCTACCTGGAACAGAATTACGGCGAGGACCTGCTCTACAACGGCGGTCTCGAGGTTCATACATCCATGAACCTCGGCATGCAGCAGGCCGCTCAGGCGGCGGTGCGCGACAATCTGCGCGACCACGACAAGCGTCGCGGCTATCGCGGCCCCCTGCGGGTTTTGGCCCCGGCGGAAGTGGATGATTTTTTGCTGCGGCAGCAAGAGAGCCTCGACAGCGCTGCGCCCGAGGCAGATACCCTGCATGAAGCGGTTCTTACCGGCTCTGATGAGCGCAGGTTGCGTCTGCGCCTGGGCGCCCGGAGCGGCACCATCGAGCGTAGCGAGGCGCGGTGGGCCGGCACCATCGAAGTCGTGGCCGCCGATCGCCCGGCGGCGGGTAATGCCAATGGCGGACGCACACGTCTGCCTTTGGGGTCGGTCGTGCAGGTCCGCATCACCAAGGTCAATGCGGACGGTTCGCTGAGTCTCGCCCTGGAGCAGGAACCCCTGGCTCAGGGAGCTCTGATCGCTCTGGATCCGCGCAACGGCCTGGTCCGGGCCATGGTGGGCGGCTATGATTTCGGCACCAGCCAGTTCAACCGCACCATCCAGGCACGGCGCCTGCCCGGGTCGGCAATCAAACCCCTCATCTATGCCGCCGCCCTCGACCGCGGCTATACCCCGGCGACACTGATTCTCGACAATCCCGTGATCTATCGCGAGGTGAGCGCTTCTGGCGAAGAAACCGAATGGCGGCCGAAAAACTACGATGATAAATTTATAGGTCAGACCAGTTTCCGCGAGGCGCTCGCCCTATCACGCAACGTGGTGACCATAAAAATTCTCGAGGATATCGGCCTCGGCTATGCCCTTAACTATGCCCGCAAACTCGGTATCGAGGCGCCCCTGCCCCGCGACTTGACTCTGGCTCTGGGTTCGGCCGCCATGACCCCCATGGAGTTGACCAGCGCCTACAGTGTTTTCGCCAGTGGCGGGGTGCGCACCTCGCCTTCGTATATCGTGCGCATTAAGGATCGTGACGGACGCGTTCTCGAATCCATCGATCCCGGCGACTTTCCCATGGGCCTGGGCGCCGGACAGCGCCTACTGGGGCAATCGCCCGAGCGGGTCATCTCGCCGACCACCGCCTACCTCGTCACCAATCTGCTGGAAAGCGCGGTGCAGGACGGCACCGGGCAGCGCGCCAAGGTTCTTAATCGGCCGGTGGCGGGGAAAACCGGCACCACCAATGAGCTCAAGGACGCCTGGTTCATCGGTTACGTGCCGCAACTGGTCGCCGCGTCCTGGGTCGGCTACGATCAGGAACGGTCCCTGGGTCGATATGAAACCGGTGCGCGAGCGGCCGCGCCGGCATGGATTTCCTTCATGCAGGAGGCGGTCAGGGATCTGCCGCCCGCCCACTTTCCCGTACCCGATTCCATCGAATTTCGTCCCATTGATCCGCGCACCGGACTGCTCACCACCGAGGATGCCGAACACCTGCGCTTCGAGGCCTTCGCACCCGGTAGCGCCCCGACGCGCTACAGCATGGACGAGAAGGATCTCAAGGCTCAGGACTTTTTCCGCCTGGATCTGGAAGATCTCTATTAACAAGGGGAGAATCCTCCACGGCCTCCGGCAGCAAGGCCGCGGGAAGTTCGCGCCCCTGCTGCCGCCAGAAATAGGCCGCGCCGGGATGCAAGGGGATGTTGATCCCTGTAAGGGCGGCGGCGGCGGAAAAATCAGCCAGCACGGGATGCACACGGCGCAGCGACTTTACCCCCTCTTCGCTGTAGACCCCCTCAAGAATACGCCACACCATATCCCGTGAGAGGTGCCGCCCGGCCACCAGCAGCGCGCTGTCCTCAAAACTGCTCACCGCCTGCTGCTGTCCCTCGTAGGTTCCGGAAGCGATATCCACCGGTCGGTAATAGGGGTTGAGTTCAAAAAAACGCACCATCCCCGCGACATCGCGCAAATTTATCAGGCGCAGAGGCCGTTGCGCCAACGCCGCCTCAAAGGAGGCGCTGGGCACTCCAACCATTTCCCATACCGCCACCACATTGCCGCGAAGCAACTCGCTCACCGCCATGTCATACCCCAGATAGACGGGCACGATCTGCTCCCAGATACCCAGAGCGCGAAAATAACGCTCCGCCGCGCGGGCAGCGCCTGATCCGGGGTTGCCCACCGCGATCCGCGCTCCTCTGAGCTGCTCAGGCCGAGTGATGCGGCTGCGTTCGAGCACTGCCAACTGAGCTACCGCACCGAACAGGCGTGCCGCGGGAAGGGCATTTTTCAGCTGCACCGGCACGGGCTTCTCGTCCGGGCCGCCGCTCACCCAGAAATCTGCGGCATACACCAGGCCAAGATCCATCTGCTCGCGCTCCAAGGCGCGCAGATTGGCGACAGAGCCGCCGCTGCGCTCGACCATGAAACGGTACCCCGGGTGGTGGGGCTGCAACACCTCGACCAACCCCTCGCCCACCAGTTGAAAGGTTCCGCCATAGGGACCCCCGCCGAGACGCAGGGTGCGACTGCGCTGCTCGCAACCACCCAGGGTCGAGGCCATAAGCCCCACAGCCATCAGAACAAAAATCGAAAAAACAAAAACGCGCTTCAATGAACCCTCACCGTGAATTGACCACCCCCCGGCGGGGGCAGGGTTTGCTCACCGGACAGTGCGAACATTGGGGAGTCGGCGCCTTACAGATGCGCCGTCCATGGAAAATGAGGACATGCCCGGTTTGCGTCCATTTTTCAGCCGGCAATAACCATCGAAGATCTCTCTCTATTTTCTCAGGATCCTGCTCCGCCGTCCACCCTAGCCGAAAAGCAATGCGCTTTACGTGGGTGTCGACCACCATGCCGGCCTGGCCGAAGGCCACACCCAGAACGACGTTGGCGGTTTTGCGCCCGACACCGGGCAGACTCACCAGTTGTTCCAGGCTTGTCGGTACCCGTCCGGCGAAATCGGTTAACAACACCCGCGCCGCAGCCTGAATGCTGCGTGCCTTGTTGCGAAAAAATCCCGTCGACCGAATGGCTTCTTCCAACTCGCCCAGATCCGCCTCGGCAAATGCCGCGACATCAGGATAGCGGGCAAAAAGTGCCGGTGTGACCTGATTGACCCGCTCGTCGGTACATTGCGCCGACAGCATGGTCGCCACCAACAACTGCCATGGATCGGCATGATGCAGCGCGCAATGCGCATCCGCGTGGGTTGTCTCCAACACAGACAGAACCACGAGGGCTGCCGCGCGGCGGCTCGCTGCGGTGCTCAAGGACAAGCCACCCGTGCCGCAAAACCGGCGCGGCGCGCCCGCAGGTATTGCAGCATTTCGCCCTTTTCCCGACAATTGAGAATATCCCGCGCTTCCAGCCAACCCTTGCGTGCGCTGATAACTCCGTAGCGCACATGATCGAGTCCTTGCACGCTGTGGGCATCAGGATTGATCGCGATGAGCACGCCGAGATCCCTGGCGGTGCGCAGCAGGCGCCAGTCAAGATCGAGACGCTGGGGGTTGGCGTTGAGTTCCACCACGACGCCATGCCTGGCTGCCGCCTGCAGCACTGCTTGCTGATCAAATTGATAGGCGTCGCGCGCCAGCAAAAGACGCCCGCTGGGATGACCGAGCATGGTGGTCCGAGGATTGGCGATGGCCGCCAGCAGACGACGTGTCTGCGCCGCCGGGCCCAGATTGAAATGCGAGTGAATCGAGGCGATGACAAAATCAAATCCGGCCAGCAGCTCATCCGGGTAATCGAGCCGACCATCGACCAGGATGTCCGACTCGATGCCCTTGAGCAATTGAAAATCCTCAAATTGGGAATTAAGTTCATCAATGTCACGCCATTGTTCTCTGACCCGTTCAGCGTCCAGCCCCCGGGCGTAATGAGCGCTTTGGCTATGGTCGCAGATACCGAGATAGCTCCAGCCGCGTGCACGTGCCGCGGCCGCCAGTTCAGCAAGGGTTGCCCGGCCGTCGCTGGCCACCGTATGCACATGAAAGACACCGCGCAGATCAGCCTCCTGCACCAGCCTCGGCAGACGATTCTCCGCAGCCGCGGCGATCTCACCGCGATTCTCCCGCAATTCGGGCGCAATGGGGGCCAGCTGCAGAATCCGGTAAAGATCCTCTTCGCTGGCGCAAGCAATCAAACCGCCTGCGTTTCTCAGACCTTGAGGGCTCAGGTCAAAGCCAAGGCCGCGGGCATGTTCGCGCAAGGCAATGTTGTGCTCACGGCTGCCGGTATAATGCAATAGCGCGGCTGGAAATTGCGCAGGCGAAACGCAGTGCAGATCGACCTGCAGGCCATTTTTCAACCGAATTTTTGCCTTGTTGCCGCGCGGCGTCTGCATGACCGCGCCCGGGGTGGCATAAAAGACGTCCAATAGGACGCGGCACGGCCGGCCGGCCGCCACCAGATCGACATCCTTAACTGTTTCGCAGCCACGTCGCACACTGCCGGCCTCCGAGAGCTGCGCACACTGGGGATGGTTGGCGAGCCCTGCTGTGAGCAGAGCGGCGGCCTCCAGCCCGTCAGAGAGGAGAAAGCGCCCCTTGAAACGTTTGAGACGCTCGATACCGGCGAGAATGACATCCTGAATCCTGGCACCGAAGCCGGGCAGATCCAACAAGCGGTTCTCGTTACAGGCGTATTCCAATTCGCCCAGGGAGCCGATCTGTAATTTCTCCAGAAGAATACGCGCGCGTTTCGGGCCCAGATTCGGTATCCGCAGAAGCTCCTCGACACCTTTGGGCAAAGTTGCAAGCAATTCGCGGCGCAAGGCAAGATCGCCGGTTTTCAGCACCTCCGCGACATCTTGCGCGAGCTTCTCGCCGATTCCGGGAATCTCCCGCAGGCGCCCGGCGCCGGCCAATCCATCCAGAGATCCGGAAAAATCGACCAGACTGCGTGCCGCGCGGCGATAGGCACCGACCCGGTACGGATTTCCGCCCTGCACTTCGAGTAGCTGCGCAACTTGCTGGAAAATATCAGATATCTGAATCCTGTCCACTGCTTTCACAACCTTATCCACAGCCTCGACAGACCGTATTCAGCCGGCGGCGACTTCCATACCGCGACTCTTTATTTCTTTGACCCGCAGGGTGCAGGCGGGCTCATGGATTTCCACCGTGAGGATCAGAGGAAGGTGTGGTGCGGCACAACGCGCCAGTCGAGAACGACCGATGTGGGACTCAAGCACCTCGATTTTGCCCTTGAGGTAGGCGCGGTCACGGCCGATCAGAGGAAAGCGCGCCGGATAGGTGGCTGACCACAGAGGCCGCCGCGCCTGGCGCAGGTGAATATTGAGTTCAAGATTGGCCAGGGTCCAGACGATATCGCCGAAGTCGCCCACTATCAGGGCGGGACACACCAGAGCGTCATCCCCGAGAAGATCGCGACTGAGAAGATTCTGCACTTGTCGACCACGCCGCAGTCCGCTTTTTAGAAGCAGGTTAAATAGATGCAGTCGCTTGCCGCGCACATCGGCATCGCCGCGCAAGCAGCTACCCCCATCGCCGAGATCGTATTCACGCAATCCGGCCAGGGGAAAATAGGAGAGAAAAGCATTGCAACCCCGCCGGCCCTTGGAGTAAGCCGTCATTCCCAGGCGTTTTTCAAGTTGCTGCAAGTGGTCGCATGCCGAGTCCGCGTCGATATTCTGCACGGCGACGATGTCGGGGCACCCTTCGGCAATCACCTCGGCAACGCGCCCAGGATCGCTGCGGCCATCGCTGCCACGACAGGAACCGACCTGGTAAGTCATGATGCGAACACGGCTCACAGACATTCTTCGCTGACTCCCCCTGGTAAGCAGGCACGCCGAGGCATTTTTTCGGAAAATCAGGACACGGACAAGCACCTGAAATTATAGATTATAATTGATTGAGAGTAAAAGGCCAGAGGTTCAGGTGTCTTGTTGAGAAATTATGACAAAAAAGGCGGATCGCCGCTGAAGGGATCCGCCTTGGGTGACTGGAACATGAAATCAGGGGGTGCTTTTGAGGGTAAGTTTATTCATGAGGTCGCCGGCTTGGATTTTCTCGACCACGTCCATTCCCTCCACGACTTGGCCAAAAATGGTGTAGTCTCCGTCCAGATGAGGCTGGGGACCCAGGCAGATATAGAATTGAGAACCCGAGGAACGCCGCTCTGGGTTGACGCGGTCGCCCTTGCGCGCGGTAGCGACGGCACCGGAGCGATGCTTGAGACTCGCATGAATTTCTGCCGGCAGGTCGTAGCCGGGGCCACCCGTGCCGTTGCCCAGAGGGTCGCCCCCTTGGACGACAAAGCCCGGCACCACGCGATGAAAACTCAGTCCGTCGTAAAATCCTTCCTCCACAAGCTTGCGAAAATTCGCCACGGTCTTCGGTGCCTTGTCCGCGTAAAGCTCAATGTGGATGTCTCCCCGATCGGTATTGATCACGGCGATCTCGCCGGCCGACGCCGGCATGACAAAAATCATCAGTAGCAACAAAGCGGCAAACAGTTGGCGCATGAAAGCTCCTTTTCTTGTCGAGTTTAAACGTTTTCAGCCTTGAGATCGCGCGCCATGAGGTCGATGACGGCCTGCCGCGGATCCTTGTCTTCATAAAGAATAAGATACATCTGTTCGGTAATGGGCACCTCAACACCAAGTTTTTGCGCCAGACGATAGGTCGCAAGGCTGGTTTTGACGCCTTCGGCCACCATCTTCATGCCGGAGAGAATTTCCTTAAGCTTGCGTCCGCGCCCCAGTTCGATGCCGACGCTGCGGTTACGCGAAAGATCGCCGGTACAGGTCAAAACCAAATCCCCCATCCCGGCCAATCCGGCAAAAGTAGCCGCCTGCGCACCCTTGGCCAGACCCAGGCGCGTCATTTCGGCCAATCCTCGGGTAATCAGCGCCGCGCGACTGTTATAGCCGAAGCCCAACCCGTCGGAGACCCCGGCAGCCAGGGCGATGACGTTTTTCAGGGCACCGCCGAGTTCGACCCCCATGATATCGGTATTGGTGTAGGTGCGAAAAGTATCGGTGCTGACCACCTCCTGCACCAGACGGGCGGTTTCCAGATCGCGGCCGGCCACCACCACCGCAGTCGGCATGCCGGCCGCGACTTCTTTGGCAAACGAAGGTCCGGAAAGAAAGGTTAGGCGCGAGTGCAAAGCCCTGGGAAGGGTTTCCTCCAGAACCTCGGACATGGTTCGCAGCGTTTCGGTTTCAATGCCTTTGGAGGCACTCACCACCAGGGTGCCTGGCGAAATGTGCGGCCCGGCCTGCAGCATGAGGGCGTGCATGACTTGGGAGGGCGGCACCAGCAGCAGCAGATCCTTACCCGTCACGGTCTGGGCGAGATCAGCGCTGAAAGAAAGATTTGCGGCCAGTTCGACTTTGGGCAGAAACAGGTCGTTCTCGCGGTTTTGTGTCATGCGCGCGACCAGGTCAGCCTCATAGGCCCAGAGAGTCACCGCATAGCCCTTGCGGGCCAGCAGATCGGCCAGAGTGGTGCCCCAGCTTCCGGCACCGATGACTCCAATTTTCATAAGGGCTATCCTCTCAGATGGCGTCCTGCTTTTTTTCGATGCGCTCCTCGACCTGGATGATGCGCTGCTCGAGAACCTCGGGACGGGGGTAATGGCCACGCAGTTCTTGTAATATCTCCAGCGCCGCTACCAACTGCTCCTGCTCCTCAAGTAAGGACGCCAAGCCAAATCGCGCCTCCAAGCCATAAGGATGCTCAGGCCAAGTGGCATATACCCGCTCGAATTCTTCGGCAGCCTGCTCATATTCGCCCTCCAGCGACCAGCTGACGGCAATGCGGTACCCCGCCTCCGGCACCAGGGAACTGTCGGGAAACAGCTTGAGCAGGCTCTCCCATTCAATTCGCGCCTGCTCGAAATTGTTCAAGCGAAAGTAGGCCTCACCAATACGATACTGGAGCTGATCGCCCTCGGCAACCCCCTGGTCGAGAAGTTTCTGGTAGGCGATCACAGCACGCCCGTAGTCTTCCAGACGGTCCATGTAAATGTCGGCTGCCAGGCGCTGCGCCCTGAGATTGAAAGGGCTGTCAGGATAATTTTTTTCCACCAGCAGGAAGGTGAGGAGCGCATCCTGATCCTTCTTGAGGTAGAGGTGCTGGACTTCACCGAGGCGAAACAAGGCTTCATCCGCACGATTAAAATCGGGATGTTGCCTTGTCAAAGTCTGTAACAGGTGCGCCGCCTCGGCGTAATTCTTTTCAATCAGTAACCCTTGTGCGCGTTCAAATTTTCGCTCGATGAAATTTTCCTGGTGAGAATAATACCAGCCGCCGCCGGCCAACGCTGCGATAAGCAACGCCGCCGGTAACAGCAACCAGCGCTTATTCGTCTTGCGGCGGCGCTTCAATTCCTCCTTCAATATCTGCTTCTTCAATTTCCGAATCGATTTCATTTTCCTCATCCTTCTCCGCCAGCTTGGCCACCGCTACCACCCGTTCGCCGGGTTCGAGCACCATAAGGCGCACGCCCTGGGTGTTACGACCGATCACCGAGAGGTGACCGACCGAAGTGCGCAGCACTTTGCCGCGGTCGGTAATGAACATCAGATCCGAATCTTCCTCGCAGAGCTTGATGTCAACCACCTTACCGTTGCGCTCCGAGGTCTTGATGGTGATGATGCCCTTGCCGCCGCGGCTCTGCACCCGGTATTCATCCAGGTTGGTGCGCTTGCCGTAGCCATTCTCGGTGACGGTGACCAGGGTCGCGGCGGTGGCGTCGGTCACGGTCTCCATGCCGATCACCAGATCGTCGCCTTCGAGCATCATGCCGCGTACCCCGCGCGCGGTGCGGCCCATGGGGCGGGCGTCGGCCTCTGGAAAGCGGATGGATTTGCCGGTGCGGCTGGCCAGGATGATGTCCTGACTGCCGTCGGTGAGACGCGCGGCGATCAGCCGATCACCTTCGTCGATGGTCAGGGCGATAATCCCACCGGCACGCGGATTGGAGTAGGCCATGAGGTCGGTCTTTTTTACCGTGCCCTTTTGTGTGGCGGTGATGATGTAGCGGCCCTCTTCGAACCCCTTTACCGGCAGCACCGTCATGACCTGTTCGCCGGCGGCGAGATTGAGCAGATTGACGATGGCCTTACCGCGCGCGGCACGTCCCCCTTGGGGAATTTCGTGAACCTTGAGCCAGTAAACCTTGCCCTGGTCGGTAAAAATCAGGATGAAGCTGTGCGTCGAGGCAATGAAGAGTTTTTCAACAAAATCCTCTTCCTTGGGACGCATGCCGGTCTTACCCTTACCGCCGCGCCGCTGCGCGCGATACAGGGACACGGCATTGCGCTTGATGTAGCCCGAATGGGACACAGTCACCACCATGTCCTCTTCAACGATAAGATCCTCAAGGGAAAGTTCACCGGTGCGCGCAACGATTTCGGTGCGCCGGGGGTTGGCGAATTTCTCTTTGATTTCGAGCAGTTCACCGCGAATTATTTTAAGAATTTCAACTTCGCTGGCAAGAATTTCCTTGAGGCGCGCAATCAGCGCCAGCACCTCCTGGTACTCGGCGATAATCTTGTCGCGCTCCAGGCCGGTAAGGCGATGCAAACGCATCTCGAGAATTGCCTGAGCCTGCAGATCGCTGAATGAAAAACGTGCAATCAGACGCTCCTTGGCTTCCGCCGGACTTGCCGAAGCCTTGATGATGGCGATCACTTCATCGAGGTTTTCGAGAGCGATTTTGAGGCCTTCGAGAATATGGGCGCGCGCTTCGGCTTTTTTCAGCTCAAAGATACAACGTCGCGTCACCACCTCCTTGCGATGGTCAACGAACAGGTCGAGCATGCGGCGCAGATCGAGAACCTGCGGTTGTCCGTTGACAATGGCAAGCATGATGATGCCGAAAGACGATTGCATGGCCGTCATTTTGTAGAGCTGATTGAGAATGACGCCTGGGATCACGTCTTTTTTCAGCTCGATGACAACCCGCAGACCGTCGCGGTCGGATTCGTCGCGCAGATCGGAAATGCCTTCGATTTTTTTATCCTTGACCAACTCGGCTATTTTTTCGATGAGCCGGGACTTATTCACCTGGTAAGGGATTTCGGTGATGATGATCGCCTCGCGGCCGGTACGCTTGTCCACCTCGACCAGGGCGCGGGCACGCATATGGATGATGCCACGTCCGCTGCGATAGGCCTCGCGGATTCCCTCGAGGCCGAAAATAAAGCCGGCGGTGGGAAAATCGGGACCGGGAATGATCTCCATCAGCTCGTCGATGCGCAACCGCGGATCGTCGATGACGGCCACCAGAGCATCAATGACCTCGCCCAGATTGTGCGGCGGAATTTTTGTCGCCATGCCGACGGCGATCCCTTCAGAGCCGTTGACCAGCAAATTGGGAAACTTGGCCGGAAGGACCAGGGGTTCATGCATTGATTCATCGTAGTTGGGCCCGAAATCGACAGTTTCCTTTTCGATGTCGGCAAGCAACTCCGACGCCAGACGCGCCATGCGCACCTCGGTGTAACGCATGGCCGCTGCCGAATCGCCATCAATGGAACCAAAGTTGCCCTGGCCGTCGACGAGAGGATGACGCATGGAGAAATCCTGCGCCATGCGCACGATGGTGTCATAGACCGCCGAATCGCCGTGGGGGTGATACTTACCAATGACGTCACCGACGACGCGGGCGGACTTCTTGTAGGGCTTGTTCCACTCGTTGCCAAGGTCATGCATGGCAAACAGCACCCGCCGATGCACGGGCTTGAGCCCATCGCGTACGTCGGGTAGAGCGCGGCCGATGATGACACTCATGGCGTAGTCCATGTAGGACTTGCGCATTTCGTCTTCGATATTGACCGTGAATTTATTAGGCGGTTGAGGCTCCAGCATGAGTCGTCATTCCTTGAAAATTTAGATATCCAGGTTGGACACGTTGAGGGCGTTTCTTTCGATAAAGTCGCGACGCGGCTCGACCTGATCACCCATGAGTACGGTAAAGATCTCGTCCGCTTCTACCGCATCCTCGATTTTGACCTGCAACAATACCCGTTTGCCGGGTTCAGGATTCATGGTGGTTTCCCACAACTGTTCCGGATTCATTTCACCCAGGCCCTTGTAGCGCTGGATGTATTGGCCTTTTTTAGCGCGGTCAAGAAAATGTTTGAGCAAATCCTGGCGGTCGGTGACCTCAACCATTTCTTTGCCTTCATAGGAAATGAAGGCTTTTTCGGTAAGGCAGATTTCCTCGACCTTGCGGTAGGCCGCCAACAACATTTTATATTCCTGAGAAGACAGAGCTTCCAGGGCACTCTGGTCGATGCGAGCGCGCAGATTGCCAAGGGTAAAAAAGATGCGTGCCGGATCCTGCAACACCTTAAAATCGGCGCGCGGTTCTTCAGCCTTGAGGCGCTCGGCCAGAGGAGTGAGATCAACCATATCGGCGAAACCGTTTTGAATTTTGCCACGTACAAATACGTTCAAAACCTCGCGATTGATGCCCTTGTGCACCAGCTTATCGAAGAGGTTATTAAATTCGATGATGCTGCGCAGAGTCGGGATGATTTGTTTACCCCGCTGCACCTTGCCACTTTTTTCCATCTGCACCGTAGCGCCCTCGGTGCCTTCGTCCAGAAGATATTCCAGGAGACTGGCGTCATCCTTGAGGTAAATTTCTTTTTTGCCCCGCTTGACCTTGTACAACGGCGGTTGCGCGATGTAGAGATAACCGCGGTCGATGAGTTCAGGCATCTGACGGAAGAAGAAGGTCAGAAGCAGGGTGCGAATATGCGAACCATCGACATCGGCATCCGTCATGATGATGATGCGATGATAACGCAATTTGGCGATATCGAAGTCGTCTTTGCCGATGCCCGTGCCCATGGCGGTGATCAGGGTGCGAATTTCAGCCGAGGTGAGCATCTTGTCGAACCGTGCTTTTTCGACGTTGAGAATCTTGCCTTTGAGGGGCAGAATCGCCTGAGTGCGGCGATCACGACCCTGCTTGGCGCTACCGCCCGCCGAATCACCCTCGACCAGGTAAATTTCCGAGTGGGCCGGATCTTTTTCCTGGCAGTCGGCCAATTTTCCGGGTAGGGACAAACCTTCCAATGCCCCTTTGCGGCGGGTCAGATCACGGGCCTTGCGCGCTGCTTCGCGAGCACGTGCCGCCTCGATGCCTTTTTCGAGAATTTTTTTCGCAACCTGCGGATTTTCTTCGAGAAACTCGGCGAGTTTTTCATTGAGAAGAGTTTCCACATAGCCCTTAATTTCCGAATTACCGAGTTTGGTTTTGGTCTGCCCCTCA
This sequence comes from Geoalkalibacter ferrihydriticus DSM 17813, assembly GCF_000820505.1. Lineage (NCBI taxonomy): Bacteria > Pseudomonadati > Thermodesulfobacteriota > Desulfuromonadia > Desulfuromonadales > Geoalkalibacteraceae > Geoalkalibacter > Geoalkalibacter ferrihydriticus. Next base: position 616,296 of record NZ_JWJD01000001.1, read on the forward strand.
AACTGGGGGTCCGGTATTTTCACCGAAATAACCGCTGTCAGACCCTCGCGTAAATCGTCGCCGGAAATAGTGGTTTTAACGTTTTTAAGAAAATTGTTGGTTGTCGCATAGCTGTTCATGGTGCGGGTCAACGCTGCCTTGAAACCTATAAGGTGAGTCCCGCCTTCGTGGGTGTTGATGGTGTTGGCGAAAGAAAAGATTTTCTCATCGTAACCATCGTTGTATTGCATGGCGACTTCAATATCGACACCTTCTCGTTCCCCGGAAATGTAGATAGGCTGTGGATGCAGAGGGGTTTTTGCGCGGTTGAGATACTCCACAAAGGATGCAATGCCACCTTCATAGAAAAAATCATGTTTTTTTTCGCTGCGTTCATCGAGGATATGAATTTTGACCCCGGCATTGAGAAAAGCCATTTCGCGCAGACGCTGAGAAAGGATTTCAAAGGAAAAATCCGTGGTCTCGAAAATCTGGGGATCGGGCCAAAAGGTAATGCTGGTTCCGCGTTTCTTGGTGGCACCGTCTTCACGCAGAGGATTATCAGGAATCCCGCGTTGATAGCTCTGACGATAAATGCTGCTGTTGCGGCGAATTTCCAACTCAAGCTTTTCTGCCAGAGCATTTACCACCGACACGCCGACGCCGTGCAATCCGCCGGAAACCTTATAGGAATCGTTATCAAACTTACCACCGGCATGCAGAACCGTAAGCACAACCTCCGCGGCGGATTTATTCATGGTGGGGTGCATATCCACAGGAATGCCGCGGCCGTCATCTTCCACGGTGACCGAACCGTCGAGATGAATGATTACAGAAACCTCGGTGCAGTGACCGGCCAGAGCCTCATCGATGGAATTATCCACCAGTTCGTAGACCAAGTGATGAAGTCCTGCCGCTCCGGTGGAACCGATATACATGGCCGGACGTTTGCGTACAGCGGAGAGCCCTTCGAGTATCTTGATGCTGCCGGCGCCATATTCCTTTTTTTCAAGGGATGTTAGAAGTTCCTGCTGTTTGTCACTCATCGTGCAATTGTCCTTTTTTTACGTGAAAGAAACGAGCCTGGGCCAATCCTTCGCGGCGCAGGGAATCGGCATCAGTCGTGGTCAAAAACACCTGGCCGCGGCGTTCTCGCAAAAAATCAAAAAGGTAACTCTTCCGTTGGCTGTCAAGTTCACTGGTGATGTCGTCAAGCAATAAAACCGGGGAATCTCCCGTTGTCTGTTCGAGGTGTTCGATCTGCGCCGCCTTAAAGGCGAGAATGAAACAGCGCTGCTGTCCTTGAGAGCCAAAAGCACGCAAATTTTGGCCATTGACGAGAAACTGCGGGTCCTCCCGGTGAGGTCCGACCAGGGTCTGACCTAGGCGTCTTTCTTCCCGTGCCAGCCGATGCAAGGCACAGCGCATATCCTCGGCGGGATTTTCAATTTCGGACTTTGGATAATTTAACCGTGCCTCTTCCTGAACTTCGGTAATCCGGGCATAAGCGTGCTGTATTCGCGGCTGCAACTGCTCTATAAATCGGCAACGATCCTTATGAATTCGAGCACCGTTCGTAATCAGTGCCTCATTCCAGGGAGACAACTCCGAATCCGCGGCACCATTGCGCAGCAGGCGGTTGCGCTGACGTAGGGTTCGCAGATAATCCTGAACTCGTTCAAGATAGGTAGGATCGGCCTGAAGCAGGGCACGATCAAGAAAATCACGTCTTCCGGATGGTGATCCCTTAACCAGGTTCACTTCATCCGGTGAAAATAACACCGGGCGTAAAATTCCAAGGATATCTGATGCTTTGCGTACCTTCTTGGTATCCAGTTGAACACGCTTCTGCTGGGGCTCAATCATTAATTCGATATGGTGTGACAAAGGTCCTGAAGCAATGTTCCCTTGCAGGCGACTGTGCGTCTCACCACTGGAAATCAGATCCTCGTTGCGTTGAGTGCGAAAACTTTTAAGAAATCCCAGAAGGTAAACAGCTTCAAGAAAGTTAGTTTTTCCCTGGGCATTCTGCCCCCAAAGCACATTGAAATCCGCAGCCGGTGTGCATTTTGTCGCAGTTAAATTGCGAAAGGCTATAAAATTTAAAGACGTAATTACCATAGCAGGGAACAAATTCAAAAAAAAAGCCTTTTAATAAAAGGCTTTTTCCCTTTCCAGGAAAATCGTCATTATAGACGCATCGGCATGATGACTGCCAAATAATTTTTTGCATTTCCCGGGGTAATCAGGCCGGGGGAAATATTGTCCTTAATTTTAAAAAGAATTTTTTCCTCGTCGTTGGCCTGAAGAATGTCGGTCAAATAGCGGGCGTTAAATCCCAGGGCAATTTCAGGTCCTTGATAAGAAATTTCCATTTCTTCGCGGGCATCGCCGAGTTCCGGGTTGGATGAAGATATTTCAAGAAAGTCTTGCTTGAAAGATACTTTTATGCCTCGGGATTTTTCGCTGGCCAGGGTAGACATGCGACGTAAAGCATGACAAAAATTTTCGGCTGGAATTTCGGCGATCAAATCGTTGGTTTTGGGGATGACGCGCTCGTAATCCGGAAATTGTCCATCAACCAAACGCATAAGGATAGTCGTTGTGCCTTTGGTGATGACCGCACTGTTTTCACGGAAGCTCAGCTGAATGTCAGCTTCTCCCTCTTCTGCGAGTTTTCGCAGTTCGTTAATACCTTTGCGCGGGAAAATGATGCCTTTGCGCAACTCCTGGCATTCGCTCACTGGAATTTGGCAACCGATTTTGGTTAGACGGTGACCGTCAGTAGCTACCAGAAACAGGTTCGGACCTGAATCGGTCTCCTCATAACGAAAAAACAAGCCGTTTAAATTATATTTGGTTTCATCCGTGGACATGGCAAATGCTGTTTTTTCAATCATCCCTGCTAGTTCCGCGCTTTTGAGAATAACCGGCTCACTCTGGTCGGTTTTAGGAAAATGGGGGAATTCTTCCGGGGAGAGACCTACGAGATTAAATAGGGCTTTGCCGCAGCGGATTTCAATCCAGCAGTTATCCTTTGCCTTGAAGGATATTTCACCTTCGGGTAATTCACGGATAATTTCGAAAAGTTTTTTTGCCGAAACCGTGATGCGACCAGGCGCTTCAATTTGAGCGGGATAATAGGCCTTCATACCGACTTCCAGGTCGGTGGCTGTCAGACAGACAGTTTCTTCCCCTGCCTCAATAAGGACATTGGCCAGAACCGGGATGGTATTTTTACGCTCGACGATTCCTTGAACTTTGGCCAGTCCCTTGAGAAAAACCTGTTTTTCAATTTTAAAATTCATGGAAGAACTCCTTTTCACAGGACCTATCTGGTTCTATGGTTTTAAAAGTCTTTTCATAGTAGTAATAGTACATGGACGTTGATTCGTGGATAACCACCTTAACCTATTGAAACTAATATAAAAAAAATGTTGGGAAGAATGTTTTTCGGCTGTGGAGCCAAAGCCTTTTTTTGGGGATAAGATGGCCACTGGTGTTATCCCCCGAGTTATTGAGAGGGTTACGCACAACTTATCCATCCTTATCGCGTCAGATTATTTTTTAAGGTGGTGATGACGGCGCGCAACTGAAAATCGTCTTCTTGACACCTATCAATTTTTTTAATGGCATGAATGATAGTCGAGTGATCTTTACCGCCGAAGCGCTCGCCGATTTCGGGAAAAGAAAGTGACGTTAGGTTGCGCGCTAGATACATGGCTATTTGGCGTGGCAGGACCAGAGCCTTGAGCCTTTTTGGAGATTTAAGATCGGCCATTTTTATATTGAAATGCGCGGCCACGGTTTTTTGGATTTCTTCCACCGTCAATTCTTTGTTTTTCTCCACCAGAATATCTTTGAGTACCTCACGTGCCATCTCCAGGGTGATGGACGTCGAAGTAAGGCTGGCGTAGGCGCCCAAGCGAATGAGAAAACCTTCGAGTTCCCGGACGTTGCTGGTAACTGAGTTGGATAGAAAATAAGCAACATCCTCTGGAAGAGGTATGGCGTTTTTTTCGGCTTTCATTTTTAAAATGGCTTGTTTTGTTTCGACGTCCGGTGCCTGGATATCGGCAATCAGTCCCCATTCGAAGCGGGAACGAAGGCGTTCCTCCAACCCCGGTATGTCCTTGGGAAATTTATCTGAGGTTACGACAATTTGTTTATGGGCCTCATATAAGGCATTGAACGTATGGAAAAATTCTTCTTGGGTGCGTTCCTTGCCGGCGATAAATTGCACATCATCGATAAGAAGAACATCCATGGATCTGAATTTATTGCGAAATTCATCCATACGCGCATAGCGTAGAGAATTGATTAATTCGTTCATGAATTTTTCAGAGGCATAGTAACAAACCCGCATATCCGGATTTTTTTTCAGGATAGCGTTGCCTATGGCATTGACCAGATGGGTCTTTCCCAGACCAACTCCTCCATAGATGAATAGCGGATTATAGGTCGTTGCGGGGTTATTGGCCACGGCCATGGCGGCAGCATGGGCAAACTGATTCGATGATCCGGAAACAAAATCATTGAAAACATAACGCGGATTAAGATTGGATGGAAAAAATTCAGGTTTCTTCTGGGGAAATATTTCCTTTTCAACCGGCGCGGAAAAATTCTGATTTGCATCACTCTCCGCAGGAGTACCTATCGCGTTTTCCGGCTTGCCTACTTCGAGGACAACGTGATAATCAACGGCTCCCATGGTGGAAAGGGCTTGTTCAATCCGTGAGGCATAGTTATCTCTGATCCAATCAAGGAAAAATCGATTGGGTACCTGAAGAAACACCGTGGATTTTTCGACCCGGATAAAGTGTATGGGCTTGATCCACGTTGAAAACAGCTGCGGGCTGATAATTTCTTTAAGATGTTCGAGTGTTTCTTGCCAGAGTCTGTCCATAAATCACTATTTAAAGATGAAAAGTTATTATTAATCTTTGAAAAAAAGCAGCTCACCAGACCTGCGGTTGCTCACAGGATATCCACACTTGTGGAAAACCTTCAAATTTATCTAAAATCACTATTTTCCAAGGCAAAATCAAGTCTGCAAAATTAACAGAGATAGGTAATTATTTCAAGAAATTTTCTCGAACTCCTGCCCAGGCCTCCGGGAGCGGCCAAGGGAGAGAAAAACAAAGGTTGTTGACTTTTTTTTCAGGATATGTTTGAAATGCTTTTTTCTACGTCTATTTTCACAGATTGCTCGAAGGAGTGCATATCCAATGTCTAAACGTACCTATCAGCCGAGCCGCATCCGTCGCAAAAGAACTCATGGGTTTCGCAAGCGGATGTTGACCAGCAATGGTCAGCAGGTTATCAAGCGTCGTCGTTCCAAAGGCCGTCACCGCCTGGTGGTGGAAATTCCCAAAAAATAGTTATTTTTGGTGAGTAAGGTTAAAAATTATCCGCTGCCCGGCGCGGCGCGCGTTAAAACAGGGAAAGAATTTGCCGAAATTCGCAGGCGGGGGCGTTTGTTTAGAACGCCCCACTTTCTTGTTTATGTGCATAAAAACGGCACGAGTCAGAGTCGTTTAGGGCTGACTGTCAGTCGCAAAGTCGGCAATGCGGTCAAACGCAATCGGGTCAAACGTTTGCTGCGTGAATGCTATCGGATTCATTTGCAAAAGCAGATGGTTGGATATGACCTGTCGATCATCGCGAGATCGGGAGCGCACCTTCTAAGCTTCGCACAGGTTGTACCCGAGTTGCAGGAGCGTTTGGGGGGCAAAAAAGTCTAAGGTCTTCGTCATGCGGCTTATCTGTTTGAATTTGATCCGCTTTTATCAATATTTTTTATCCCCGCTATTTGGGCCTTCCTGTCGATTTTATCCTACCTGTTCTCAATACAGCCTCGAAGCCATATCCAAATACGGCGTTTTTAAAGGGGTGTTGCTTGGAACCCGGCGATTACTGAAATGCCACCCATTTCATCCCGGGGGCGTTGATCCCCTGCCCTGATTAGCTTTTCTGCGGAGCCATTATGGAAAACAAAAATACCCTGATTGCTATTTTATTGATGCTTGTGGTTTGGATTGGTTTTACGGTTCTTTACCCTCCCCCGTCCCCGCCGCTCGTCAGTGAAGAATCGGTTATTGATGCCAGAGACATAAGTCCTGATACGCATGTAACTCGTCCTCCTGTCGGAATCGAGACCGAATTTCAGGTTCGTGCTCCGCAGCCTGGACGGATTATTGAAATCCTCAGCGATAAATTCCGTATGGAGATCGATGAAAATTACGGAACCATTCGGAGGATCGAACTTCTTCAGTATCGAGAAACCATGGATGAGGATTCACCCGCTTTTGTTCTGCTTGATACCCTGGGAAAAAGTTCCGGCACCTTGCAAATTTCTGGTACCGACGGATTTTCAGGTGCGCAACAACCGGTTTTTGCTCTGGCGGATTTTCCTGGAAATAGACTTCAGCTCGGTTCCACCGATGTGCGGGAACTTGTTTTTGAGGGTCAGATCGCCGATGGCGTTTTTGTGCGCAAAACCCTGACCATTTCTGGAAATTCCTATCAGGTGCCCGTATCTCTTGAACTTGTTCACCGTGGTAACGCGCCTCTCTCCGGCAATCTTTCATTGACCCTTGTGCAGCCCTGGCATGAGGATATGGCCGGTACCATGTATGAGTTTGTCGGACCCAGCACCTATGCCGACGGGAAAAAGAGAAAAGATAAGGTGGACGATCTGCGCAAAGGTGAATCCATCTATTCCCAAGGGGTTCTGTGGACGGGGTTTGAAAAAAAATATTTTTTGAACGCTTTGGTTCCCCTTGCTGACAGTGCCGAACGTGCGCGAGTCTTTCGCAGCAATGATCTTATCGGCAACGCGTTGATAACTCCCTATCGAACCTTGCATCCTGGCGAGCAGGCCGAGTTCGAGTTTTTCGCTTACTTCGGTCCCAAAGACTTTGATACCTTGCAATCCCTCGGCTATCAGTTGAGTGACGCCGTTGATCTTGGGTATGTCGGGTTTATGGCTCGCCCTCTGCTACACGTCCTGATATTTTTCAACAGTTTTTTACACAACTATGGTTTAGCGATTATTCTGCTGACTGTAATCATTAAAATTCTTTTCTGGCCTCTAACCCAGAAAAGTTTTAATTCGATGAAGTCCATGCAGAGATTGCAGCCGGAAATGCAGAAACTTCGGACTAAATACAAAGACGATAAACAACGGATGAATCTTGAGTTGATGAATCTGTACAAAGAACACCGGGTCAATCCCCTGGGGGGCTGTCTGCCTATGCTCGTCCAGATTCCGGTATTTTTTGCTCTCTACAAGGTTCTCATGGTGTCCATCGAGATGCGCCATGCCCACTTCTTTCTGTGGATTACCGATCTCTCGGCGAAAGATCCCTATTACGTCACCCCCTTGCTCATGGGGGCATCCATGTTTCTCCAGCAAAAACTCACGCCCACGACGCTTGATCCGGTCCAGGCAAAAATTTTCCTTGCCATGCCCGTAATTTTTACGGTTCTGTTTCTGAATTTTCCTGCCGGGTTGGTTCTCTACTGGTTGGTCAACAATATACTGACCATTGGGCAGCAGGTTTTGATTCACCGGAAAAAATAAATTGGATTACGGCGATCGCGCTACCATTGCCGCTCCCGCCACGGTTTTCGGTCAGGGCGGGATCGGCATCATTCGTATCTCCGGGGCACTCGCCCTGCCCCTGTTGGAGCGTCTTTTTCACCCCCGGCGGAAGAATAAAAAATTTTCGAGCCATCGTCTTTACCTTGGGAACTTCGGCCTTAGTGCCGAAGAGCCCATCGATGAGGTGATGGCTGTTTTTATGCGAGCTCCTCACACCTACACGCGGGAGGATGTAGTTGAAATTCATTGCCACGGCGGCGCCGTGGTCGGCAGGCGCATCCTTGAAGCATTGGTTGAGCAAGGGGCACGTCTGGCGCATCCTGGTGAATTTACGTTGCGCGCCTTTCTGAATGGACGGATTGATTTAAGCCAGGCCGAAGGGGTGATGCAACTCATAAATGCTCAGAGTGTTTTGGGGCAGCGTCTCGCCATGCGCCACCTCCAAGGGGCGCTCAGCGAGCGCTGTTCCGCATTGCGTGAGACTTTGTGCGATGTTTTGTCTGTCGTTGAGGCTTGGATCGATTTTCCCGAAGAGGATCTCGATCCCTCATCGGAAAACCGCATTCGTAGCCACCTGCAAGAAAGCCTTGGTCAAGTTAAACAACTTTTGGAAAGTTTCGAATCCGGACGGGTTCTGCGCGAAGGTGTTGCGGTTTTAATTCTTGGTCGACCCAACGTTGGAAAAAGTTCCTTGCTTAATGCCCTGCTTGGCAGTGAACGAGCCATCGTTACGGACCTCCCCGGCACAACTCGCGACACACTTGAAGAACAAATCGACCTCCAGGGCCTGCGTGCGCGCTTTATCGATAGTGCCGGCCTGCGCGACAGTTCTGACCCTGTTGAGCAGGAAGGGGTGCGCCGCAGTCGTGATAAAATCGCAGAAGCAGATCTGGTGCTGTTTATGGTTGATGGAAATCAGGGCCTGACGGACGAGGATTTCGGGGCTTTGGGTCTTTGCGATTTTCACAAGGTGCTTTTGGTTGTCAATAAAAGCGATCTTGGTCTCTGTGACCTGGATTCAGATTTACAGTCTTTGCCGAGGGTTCACTTGTCGGCAAAGACTGGACAGGGTCTTGATGATTTGCGCAGCAGAATTCGCGAGTTCTTTCTTGACGCTTCGGAAGACTCTTGCGGTGAGGGTCTTTTTGTTACCGAGGAACGGCATTATGATTGCCTTGTGCGATGTTCTGAAAGTCTCCATAGAGCCTTGGGCGCACACGATGATGGCCTCTCTCTTGAATTTGTTGCCTTGGATATCCGCCAGGGTCTCGATCATCTTGGTGAGATTACCGGGGAAACCGCCCCGGAAGAAATACTGCAGCGGATTTTTGAGCGTTTCTGTATTGGCAAATAGACAAAATGTTTCACGTGAAACATTTTGTCTAACCGTTTGGTATTTCAGGGAAATATACCCATGAGTTCCTCACAGGAAAAAATTTACGGGGTTATTGTCGTCGGTGCCGGCCATGCTGGGTGTGAAGCGGCCTTGGCGGCGGCGCGCATGGGTTGCGCTACGCTGTTGCTGACCATGAATCTGGATACTGTCGGGCTGATGTCCTGCAATCCGGCCATCGGCGGACTGGCAAAGGGGCATCTCGTAAAAGAAATTGATGCCCTGGGCGGAGAGATGGGATGCAATATCGACGCAACAGGCATCCAGTTTCGCACTCTGAATACCAAAAAAGGCCCTGCGGTGCGCGCTTCGCGCGCGCAGGCCGATCGCAACCTCTACCGGCAGCGCCTGAAGCAGGTGATTGAGGATCAGTCCGGCTTGGATTTGAAGCAAGGGACGGTTGAGTCTCTGCTCTTTGAGGGAGCGCGCGTAACTGGGGTCAAGACACGCGAGGGTTTGGTTTTTTCGGGACGCACAGTGATTCTGACCACTGGGACCTTTATGAAGGGACTGATCCATGTAGGTCTGTCTCATTACCCTTCTGGGCGGGCGGGCGAACCGCCTTCGGAGGGGGTTTCGGATCAGTTGCGCGCCTTGGGCTTGCGGGTGGGTCGGCTTAAAACCGGCACTCCCGCTAGGCTTGACGCCAATTCTATAGATTTTTCACGTCTTGAGCCTCAGCCCGGTGATGATCCCCCGAAGCCTTTTTCTTGCCTTAGCGCGGCAATTACAGTTCCACAGGTTCCCTGCTATATTACCTACACCAATGCTCATACACACCAAATCATCCGCACGGGTCTTGATCGCTCTCCCCTTTATACCGGAAAAATTTCCGGCGTGGGCGCACGCTATTGTCCGTCCATCGAAGACAAAGTCATGCGCTTTCCCGAGAAAGATCAGCACCAGATTTTTCTCGAGCCTGAAGGGTTGCAGACCCGCGAAATTTATCCCAACGGCGTCTCCACTTCCTTGCCCCCTGATGTGCAGTTGGCTTTCCTGCGTACCATCGTTGGTCTGGAGAAGGTCGAAATCATGCGCCCGGGATATGCCATTGAGTATGATTTTTTCCCTCCGACCCAGTTGCAACCGAGCCTGGAAACCAGGGCGATTGCAGGGCTTTACCATGCCGGCCAGGTGAATGGAACCTCCGGTTATGAAGAGGCTGCGGCGCAGGGGTTGCTCGCGGGAATCAATGCAGCCCGCGCGGTGCGCGGTGAGGAGCCGTTGATCCTGACCCGCGACAGCTCTTATATCGGCGTGCTGATTGATGATCTTGTGACCCTGGGAACCGAGGAGCCTTATCGCATGTTTACCTCGCGCTCCGAATATCGTCTGCTTTTGCGCGAAGATAATGCTGATCAGCGATTGACCCCGGTGGGGCGACGGATAGGGTTGGTGAGCGAAGAGCGCTGGCGTATTTTCAACGAAAAGCAGGATCATTTGGCGCATGGCCGCGAATACCTGCGCAGTCGCAAAATACGTCCATCGGAAACGGCAATCCTGGCAGATCTTGGCTTGGGCGATATGAAAAATGCCCGCACTCTGGAGGAATTGCTGCGCCGTCCAGAGATCTCTATGGCTCAGCTTTGTGCCTTGGATCCCGAATTTTCTGTCCTTCCGGAAGCCGTCGCCGAGCAATTGGAGATCCAGACCAAATATGCCGGCTACATTGCCCGCCAGCAAGAAATGGTCGAGCGCTTCCGCCGTACCGAAGAGGTGAAAATCCCCGAGCATTTCGACTATGCGAAAATTTCGGGATTGACCGTGGAAGTACGGGAAAAGCTGGAAAAGGTGCGTCCCCTGACCCTGGGACAGGCCTCACGTATTTCCGGAGTTACGCCGGCAGCTCTGGCGATCCTCTCCGTGGCTCTGCGGAGACGCTGAAGTGAACGTGCAATCCCTACTTAGCACCCAACTCGAAGCCTTGGGCCTGTCCGTATCGCGTACCGTGCAGGAGCAGTTGCTGCTTTACCAGCGGGAAATGCTGGCGTGGAATCGAAAAATCAACCTGACCGCCATCCGCGACCAGGCGCAAAGCGTGGAAAAGCACCTGGTTGACTCTCTCACTCCCCTGCCCTTGTTGAGCGGAGCCGTGAATCTGCTCGATCTGGGATCGGGCCCTGGGTTGCCCGCCATTCCGCTGAAGATTGCCTGTTCCGAGTTGCGAGTGGTTTCGCTGGAGGCCCAGGAAAAAAAGGTTCTTTTCCAGCGCCATGCAGCGCGCATCCTGGGTTTAACCGGTTTCACCCCGGTGCGTGCGCGCATCGAGGAGTTTGCCCTCGACCCTGCCCAGCGCAGGGCTTATGACCTGGTCATCGCGCGTGCCCTGGCGCACATTGAGCAGTTGCTCCAATGGGCGGCGCCCTTTTTGCCCGAGGGTGGCCGCTTTATTGCCATGAAAGCCCAGGAGGACGAGGGTGACCTGGAGTGTCTTGCCGTGGCGGCAGGCTTTCAATGGGTCGGGCAGCGCGAACTGGTTCTGCCGGCCAGCGGCGCACGCCGGCGGCTCGAGGTTTTTGTAAGGTGCGGTTGATGGCGCTGATCGAGGAAAAATCTGTTACCGAAACACCGCTGCCTTGTGTTAAAGTGACCTCTTTGATTTTTCCGCAAGGAGTTGCAGCCATATGGCCAAGATCATAGCGATTGCCAACCAAAAAGGGGGCGTCGGCAAAACCACCACGGCGGTTAATCTGGCCGCATCTTTGGCGGCGGCGGAAAAGCGTACTCTGTTGGTGGATATGGATCCCCAGGCCAATGCCTGTACCGGATTGGGTATCGATAAATCTCAACTGCAAAGCACCGTGTACCACGCTCTGCTGGGGGAGGTCGATGCCCGTGAGATTATTGTATCAACGGAGCTCGACCTGTTACGGGTGCTGCCCTCGAACACCGACCTGATCGGCGCTGAAATAGAGCTGGTGACCGCTCTGGCCCGTGAGGTCAAGCTGAAAAGCGCCTTAGATCCCTTGCTCAACGATTTTGATTTTATGGTCATCGATTGCCCACCTTCCCTGGGCCTGCTCACGGTCAACGCTCTGACCGCCGCGGATTCGGTGCTGGTGCCCTTGCAGTGTGAATTCTACGCCATGGAAGGGCTGTCGCAGTTGATGAACACCATCCGTATCATCAAGACCCAGCTCAATCCCCGGTTGGCCATTCACGGTATTTTGCTGACCATGTTCGACGGACGCAACAATCTCTCACATCAAGTGTCCGAAGAAATCCGAACACATTTCAACGGCAAGGTCTTTCATACCGTTATCCCGCGCAATGTGCGTCTGTCAGAAGCGCCCAGCCATGGCCTTCCGGTGTTGCTTTATGATGTCAATTCCAAGGGTACGGCGGCGTATCTCGATCTCGCGCGCGAAATTATCGGAATGGGAGTCTGACATGGCAAAACGACCCGCCTTGGGCCGCGGCATGGGCGCCCTGCTGGGCCCCGCGGCGAGCACTGCGGAAAAAAAATATTTTCATTGTCCTCTTGAGGATCTGCGGCCCCACGTCGATCAGCCGCGCAAGAGTTTCAATGACGCCAAAATGGAGGAATTGGTCGCCTCGATTCGCGAAAAGGGCATCATTCAGCCACTGGTGGTGCGCCGCCAGGACGACCATTATCAGATCATCGCCGGTGAGCGGCGCTGGCGGGCCGCACAAAAAGCTGGACTGTCTGAAGTTCCGGTGGTTATACAGGATGTTTCCGAAGACTGGGCGTTGGAGATGGCGCTTATCGAAAACATTCAGCGCGAGGATCTCAATCCCATCGAGGAGGCAGAGGCCTATCGCAACCTGGTGAGCAATTTTGATCTGACCCAGGAAGAGGTGGCGCGCCGCGTCGGCAAAGATCGCTCCTCGGTGGCCAACGCCTTGCGCCTGCTCAAATTGCCCGAGGTGGTACGCCGCGATCTGCTAGAAAGCCGCCTCAGCATGGGCCATGCGCGCGCGCTGCTGGCTTTGGAAAGCGATGAGGATATTGTGGAGGCCAGCAGCGAATTGCAACGCAAAGGCCTCTCGGTACGTGATGTCGAAGCTCTGGTTAAACGAATTAAAAATTTTGGCGCCAATCGGCAGCGCCGGCCGGCCAAGGTCGAGCCCGATCCGCAACTGGATCTTTTGGCCAAGGAACTCACCCGTGTTCTCGACACTCCGGTGCGTATCGCGGCCCAAGGGAAAAAAGGCGGACGCATCGAAATCTCTTATGCTTCGGCCGAGGAGCTTGAGCGCCTGTCGGCACACCTTGGGATTACCTGACACCGCCATTGCCCGGAAATGAAATTTTCGCGCGGGCACCTGCATCGTCAATCTCGGCAAAGGGACGAACAGCGAACATGTTTGGAAAAAAGGGTACGAATGTGGCTACTCCACTGGAAAAAAGTGATATCAAGGCTTTTTTGGGCCCCGGCAGCCAGTTTGAAGGAAAGTTGGTTTTTACCGAGATCGTACGCCTGGATGGTGTCTTTCGCGGAGAGATCAACAGTAAGGATACCCTGATCGTTGGTCAGACCGGAGAATTGCATGCTGAAATCACCGTCGGAACATTGATTCTCAGCGGCAAACTCAAGGGCAATGTCAGTGCCACGGCCAGGGTTGAATTACGTGCTCCAGCTCAGGTTGAAGGCAACATTGCCACGCCCCTGCTCACCGTAGAAGAAGGCGTGGTTTTCAACGGCAGTCTGGAGATGCAGAAACCCGCGGCACCGGAAACCGGCAAAAAAAGCTGAGCCTGGGGCGCGGCGCCGTCGTTGACTTCCACCTTCCATTGTGGTATTGACTCACATTCGGCGCAAAATGCGCCGCAGGTCATCGGAAGGCGCTACGTTCATGATCCCCATGCCCCTCATTAAGGCCATATTGCGAGCTAGAAGCGCGGCCGCCGCGGCGACCGCAGCCTCTTTCTTTGCTCTTGAGCGGCGCATGGCCCGGTGACGCGTTTTTTCTGTTGATAAACCTGAAGCCATGGGCCGCTCGCTCATGGCTTTTTTGCGTTAATTGCCCCTGCCGCCGCAGTAGCGACCGGCCAACCTTGGGAGATATCCTCTATGCGTAACAACATCGTGCACATCGGTGCAGGCGAATTGACCTACGAAATACGCGCCATTGTTGACATTGCCGAAAAGCTCAATAAGCTCGGCATTAAGACCAATATGGAAAATATCGGCGACCCGGTGGCCAAGGGGGAAAAGATTCCGGCCTGGATGAAAAAAATTGTTGCCGACCTGGCCATGCAGGATTGTTCTTACGGCTACTGCGCCACCAAGGGGCTACTCGAAACGCGCCAGTTTCTTGCCGAGATGACCAATGCTCGCGGCAAGACCCAGATTACCGCAGAAGACATCATTTTTTTCAACGGATTGGGCGATGCCATCCAGAAAGTCTACGGGCTACTACGGCGTGAGGCGCGCGTTATCGGCCCCTCCCCTACGTATTCAACCCACTCCTCGGGCGAGGCGGCTCACGCCGGACAACGCCCCGTGACCTATCGCCTGGATCCCGACAACAACTGGTATCCCGACCTCGATGATCTGCGTCTTTCGGTCAAATATAACCCCGCCATCAGCGGCATTCTCATCATTAATCCCGACAATCCCACCGGCGCGGTCTATCCCGAGCGCATCCTCAAGGAAATCGTGGGTATTGCCAGGGAATACGACCTGTTTATCATCTGCGACGAGATCTATCACAACCTGGTCTATAACGGTGAATCGACCAAGCCGCTTTCTGATCTAATCGGCGAGGTGCCTGCCATCGCCATGAAGGGCATCAGCAAGGAGCTGCCCTGGCCGGGATCGCGCTGTGGCTGGATCGAGGTGTACAACGCTGAACGCGATCCCATGTTTAAGCGCTATATCCAGAGTATCCTTGATTCGAAGATGGTGGAGGTCTGCTCGACCACCCTGCCCCAAAAGGCGATACCGCCTATTCTGAGCCACCCGGAATATTCCAAGTACCTGGATTTGCGCAGGGCCCGCTACGAGCGCCACTCCAACATCGCCTACGACATCCTCAAAGAGGTGCCGGGCATTCAGGTCAATCGCACCAACGGCGCCTTTTACATGAGCGTGGCGTTCAAGCCCGATCAGTTGACCTCTAAGCAGAGTCTACCCATCGCCAACCCCGAGGTGAAGGAGCTGGTGGAGCATCTGGTGAATCAGCCGGGAATCTCCCTCGACAAGCGCTTTGTCTATTACCTGCTGGCCGCGACAGGCATTTGCGTAGTACCGCTGTCCTCCTTCTGTACCCCGGAGAGAGGTTTTCGCATCACCCTGCTCGAGCTTGACGAAAAGGAATTTACTGCTATTTTCAGAACCATTGCGGCAACGATTACTGAGTATCTTAATTCCTGAGGCTGGCGGACCCTTGCATCCCATTGTTCTTTCGCCGGAAAGTGATATGTTTTCCCCATGACAACCTTGGCGAAAGAAGGTCTGGATACACCGGTCAGCGGTACAGATGCGCTGATCGCCTACTTGGCGGCAAGTGCGCGCCCCGCTGAGCGCTGGGGCATAGGCGTTGAGTCAGAAAAGCTGGTGATTGATGCGCAAAGCGGCGAAGCCGCTGAATTTGCGCGCATCGAGGCCCTGTTGGGTCGCCTGGAGGGTCGCGCGGGCTGGTTGGGGATTCGTGAAGAAGGACGTCTGATCGCCCTGCACAGCGCGACCTCGTCCGTGACCCTGGAGCCGGGCGGCCAGTTGGAGCTTTCCGGCGAACTCTGCCCCGATATTCATTGCTGTTATGGTGATTTTGCCCGTCACCATGAGGCGGTGGCGGCCGAGGCGGCGGACTTGGGCCTGGCGTTTCTGGGGCTCGGCACTCAGCCGTTCACACCCTTGGAGAACATCGGATGGGTGCCCAAGGACCGCTATCGCATCATGGGGCCCTACATGCGTCGCACCGGCGACCTGGGCCAGGCGATGATGAAGCAGAGCGCCGGCTTGCAGGTCAATCTTGATTTTTCCGACGAGGTCGACTGGATTGCCAAGGTACGCGTCGGCCTGTTGCTGGCACCGGTATTTTACGCTCTCTTTGCCAATTCGCCCCTGCTCGCCGGACGACCCAGCGGCTTTCTCTCTACCCGCGGTGAAATCTGGGCGCGCACCGACCCTGAACGGACCGGGTTGTTGCCGGAGATTTTTCAGGAAGATGCCGGCTACGCCAGCTTCGTCGACTATGCCCTCGACGTGCCCATGTATTTTATCCACCGCCAGGGCCGCTATATTGCCCTGACCGCTGAGCGCCTGCCATTTCGCCGATACCTGGAGAAAGGCTGGGGTGAGTATCGGGCTACCCTGGGGGATTGGGATCTGCATCTCTCGACGATTTTTACTGAAGTGCGCCTGCGGCCACAGATCGAGCTGCGTTCCGCCGATAGTCTGCCGCCGGTGTACACCCTGGCGGTGGCGGCTCTGGTCAAGGGGCTGTTGTATGACGCTGAATCTCTGGACGCAAGCTGGAGATTGTTGCACGCTGAACTTTATCCCCATTTGTCCGAGGTTTTTCCCGCCTCCTGGCGGGTCGGCCTGAAGGCCCCGGTGGGTCGCCGCAGCCTGGGCGAACTCTGTCTTGATCTTCTGCAGTTGGCGCGAGAAGGTCTGGTGCGCCGCAGGGTTGCCAATCAGCGGGGATGGGATGAAACCATTTACCTCGACCCTATAGCGGAGCTGGCCGCCGAGGGGCAGACCCTGGCCGAGCGGCTCTTGGCTCGTTGGCAGGGATCGCGAGAGCAAAAAGTCAGGATTCTGCTCGATCACTGCGGCTTCGGTATGAATCCCCAACCCCCCCAAGGACGACGATCTGTGTAGTTGCACAGTCGCGGCTGCCTGTTTGCGGAGCGATTTTTACGTGAATGGCGGTGGCGGGGGCTTGGATCCCTGGATATAGTATGAATCATCGGGGGCCTGTTGTGGCAGGCGGGCTTTCGATATGAAGACTCCCTTCTTCATTGCAAACTCCCTCTGGCAAAACCCTCAGGGCCGGTAATCGGGACATGCCTCCTCCCGAACCGGCCCTGACCCTTTTTCTCCTCGGTGGTCCTCTCGCCCTCCAGCTCAGTCAGCGGTAAGATGTGATTTGAGAAATACCTGATAGTCCGCCGATAAACCATGAACCGCGGCGCCGCGGATCAGCGCGCCCAGATACTGGCGGCTCGGCTTAAGCCCGTTTTTGAATTTGGCGGCGCGGTAGACGACGCACTCGAGTTCGCCCTTGAAGGTCTGCACCTTAATGAGCTGGCGGCGATAGTGCCCTTTGTCCACCCCTTCGTAGACATCAAGATTGGCCAGGCTTTCCTCGGGAACATCATAGATCACGCCCTCGGCAACGCTGCCGCGATGGTCCTGAATATCTGCCTTGCCGCTCCCATCCTCTCCTGGCTTGTGAAACACCAAGCGCATGCCGCGAATTTTCCCGGTACACACACGGCTGAAGCTCACGCCTCGCTGCGCAAGAACCTCAGGATCCATGTTGTGGCCATAGGCGAAATAGAGCATCTGCGAACTCCTTTCCACATAAAGAAAAAAAGCTTTTACAATCCTTCCTATTCTACCAACCAAATCCGAGTTTTTTCAGAGAGTCCTTGAATTTGAAGGCCGGCCCTGTTTGAATCTTAGGGATGTATCTTTGTAGCCATTGAGCAGCAATGACGTTTCGGGCCTTAGGGCCTAAGGGTTGAGCGGCGCGGTGAATGCCTGAGGCGCAGGCGCGTTTTTGCCGCAAAGGCTGCCGCCGCGCTCCGCGGTGCCTACTAAGCGCTACGTACCCTCAAAGGAGAAATCAATGACTCGGGAACCTCTGGATGCCGTCCTCGCCCGCTCAACCATCGATACCTTGCGATTTTTGGCTGCTGACGCCGTGGAAAGGGCCCGCTCGGGTCATCCCGGAACGCCCATGGAAGCGGCTCCCCTCGCCTATCTGTTGTATCGCCGTCATTTGCGTCACAATCCGGCCGATCCGGCGTGGCCGGGGCGCGATCGGCTGGTGCTGTCCTGCGGCCATGCCTC
Organism: Geoalkalibacter ferrihydriticus DSM 17813; assembly: GCF_000820505.1. Lineage (NCBI taxonomy): Bacteria > Pseudomonadati > Thermodesulfobacteriota > Desulfuromonadia > Desulfuromonadales > Geoalkalibacteraceae > Geoalkalibacter > Geoalkalibacter ferrihydriticus. The sequence continues at coordinate 634,267 of NZ_JWJD01000001.1, forward strand.
CATGCTGCTCTACGGTGTCCTGCACCTGGCGGGCTACGCCTTATCCCTGGATGATTTAAAGAATTTCCGCCAGTTGCACAGCCCAGCCGCGGGCCATCCCGAATTCGGTCATGCGCCGGGAGTGGAGACCACCACCGGCCCTCTGGGGCAGGGGCTGGGGGTGAGCGTCGGCATGGCCATGGGCGGCCGGTTTCTAGCCGAACAGGTCAGCGCAGAGCTGTTCAATTATCGGGTCTACGCCCTGTGTTCCGACGGCGATCTTATGGAGGGGCTCAGCAGCGAAGCGGCCTCCCTGGCCGGACATCTACACCTGGGCAATCTCATTGTTGTCTATCTCGACAACCGCATCACCATCGAAGGGGAAACCAGCCTGGCTTTCAGCGAGCAGGTGGCGACGCGCTTTCTTGCCTACGACTGGCAGGTTCTTCAGGTCGAGGGAGAGAATTTAACGGAAATCGAGATGGCCCTGAACGCGGCCAAGGCCGATCCACGTCCCTCGCTGATCATCGCCCGCACCCATATCGCACCCGGCGCGCCGACCAAACAGGACAGCGCCGAAGCGCACGGAGCCCCCCTGGGCGCTGAGGAGTTGGCCGCAACCAAGAGCGCCTACGGCTGGGATCCGCATCAAAGCTTCCTGGTGTCCGAGGAGGTCCGTGCCCACATGGGCGCATGTCGGACGCGCGGTAGGCATCTCCAGCAGCAGTGGCAGGAGCTGTTGCGAGACCTGGAGAAAAATCCCTCGGCAGGCCTGCTAAACTGGTTGCGCAGCCGTGATGGCGCCTTGCCTGAGGGCTGGGATCTGCATCTGCCGGCGTTCGGTGCGGCAGACGGGCCTCTGGCCACGCGCCAGGCAAGCGGTATCGTGCTCAACGCCCTGGCCGCGCGCTTGCCGTTGCTGCTCGGCGGCTCGGCCGACCTGGCGCCATCCACCAACACCAGCCTCAAGGGCGAACGATCATTCTCGCGCACCGGCAGCGGCCGCAACCTGCATTTCGGGGTGCGCGAACACGCCATGGGTGCGGTGCTCAACGGCCTCAGCCATACGCCCGGGCTGATCGCTTACGGTGCCACTTTCCTTATTTTTTCGGATTACATGCGTCCTCCCATGCGTCTGGCGGCGATGATGGGGCTGGCTCCCATCTATGTTTTTACCCACGATTCCATCGCCCTGGGCGAGGACGGCCCCACCCATCAACCCGTGGAACAGTTGCCGGGACTGCGCGCTCTGCCCAACTTGCATGTCATCCGCCCCGCCGACGCCAACGAGACGGCCGAAGCCTGGCGTTTGGCGGTGGAGCGGCGCAACGGGCCCACGGCTCTGGTCCTCAGCCGCCAGGGGCTGCCGGTGCTGGATCCTGATCGCTACGCTCCGGCTGACGGCGTGCGGCGCGGCGGTTACGTTTTGGCTGAGGAAGAGGGCGATTTGCAGGCCCTGCTCCTGGCTACCGGCGCCGAAGTCCATGTGGCGCTGGCGGCGCGTGAGTTGTTGCAGGCCGAAGGTGTGGCAACGCGGGTGGTCAGCCTGCCCTGCTGGGAAAAATTTGCCGAGCAGGCCGAGAGCTATCGTCGGCAGGTGCTGCCCCCGAGTTGCCGCGCGCGCGTGGCCATAGAGGCGGCTTCGCCTCTGGGCTGGGAGCGCTGGGTGGGCACCGAGGGCGAAGTCATCGGCATGCGCGGTTTCGGCGCGAGTGCCCCAGGCGCCGTCCTGCTGGAGCATTTCGGCTTCACTCCCGAAGCCGTCGGCAAGAGGGTCAAGGAGTTGCTGGCCAGAAGCAAAGACGTCAACCCTGACGCGCAGAGCTGATGGGTTCCTGGTTTGAAAACCGATGAAATCAAGGAGAGATGCATGGCGAAAAAAGAAGAAGTCCCTAAGCCTAAGCTCCGCATTCAAATCAATCCCCCGGTGTTTTTCATATCCAGCGCCCTGGCAGTCATTTTCGTGCTCTTCGCCGTAATCGCGCCGGAGACGGCCGGAGAGTTGTTCTCCAATATCCAGGCGTGGGTGTCGCATTCGGCGGGCTGGTTCTACGTGATTTCCGTGGCCGGTTTTCTGGTATTCGTAGTGCTTCTGGCGATCTCGGATTACGGACGCATCAAGCTTGGCCCCGATCACAGTCAGCCCGACTACAGCTACACCTCCTGGTTCGCCATGCTGTTTTCGGCGGGCATGGGCATCGGGCTGATGTTTTTTGGGGTGGCCGAGCCGGTCATGCATTATGTCAGCCCGCCCGTCGGCCTCGGCGAAACTCCGGCGGCGGCGCGCGAGGCCATGAAGATCACCTTTTTTCACTGGGGTGTGCATGCCTGGGCCATCTACGCCGTGGTCGCTCTGTCTCTGGCCTATTTCGCCTTTCGGCATGATCTGCCCCTGACCATCCGCTCCTCCCTCTATCCGTTGATCGGCGAGCGCATACACGGCCCCATCGGCCATGCGGTAGATATTTTCGCGGTGCTCGGCACCATCTTCGGCGTGGCAACCTCCCTGGGCTTCGGTGTCATTCAGGTCAATTCAGGGCTCAATTACCTGTTCGGCGTGCCCACCACCATCGGCGTACAGATCATCCTCATCGCGGCGATTACCGCCGTCGCCACCCTCTCCGTGGGTTTGGGGCTCGATGCCGGCATTCGCCGCATCTCCGAGCTCAACATGATCCTGGCCGTGATTCTCATCAGTTTCGTACTGGTGGCGGGGCCGACGGTTTTTCTTTTGCAGACTCTGGTGCAGAACACCGGCGAGTATCTCTCAAGCCTGTTCCGCATGACTTTCAACCTCTATGCCTATGAGCCGACCACCTGGATCGGCGGTTGGACCCTGTTCTACTGGGGCTGGTGGATCGCCTGGTCGCCCTTCGTCGGCATGTTCATCGCGCGGGTGTCGCGCGGCCGTACCATCCGCGAATTCGTTATCGGCGTACTGATGGTGCCGGTGGGCTTTACCTTCATGTGGATGACCTTTTTCGGCGACACGGCCATTCACATGATCCTCATGCAGGGCGTCACCGAGCTGGCCGATGCCGTGGCGGCGGATACTTCGGTGGCACTCTTTCAGTTCTTCGAGCATCTGCCTTTCTCCGGGGTCATGTCCTTGCTGGCCACGTTGCTGGTTATCACCTTTTTCGTCACCTCGTCGGACTCGGGCTCCCTGGTGGTCGATATGCTCACCTCCGGGGGCAAGGAAGAGTCGCCGACCTGGCAGCGGATTTTCTGGGCGGTGATCGAGGGAATCGTCGCCGCGGCGCTGCTCCTGGCCGGCGGACTGGGTGCCCTGCAGACGGCCACCATCGCCAGCGCCCTGCCCTTTACGATGATCATGATTCTGATGTGCTGGGGCCTGCTGCGCGCCCTGCGCATCGAGTCTTTCAAGCGCATGAGCCTGCGCGAGGCGCGGGTTGCGCCGCGCGGCCCGCACGCCGCCATGAACTGGCAGCGCCGGGTGCGTTCCATGGTTTATCACCCCAAGCGTCGCGAAGTGGTGCGCTACCTCAAAGAGGTGGTCAGCCCGGCGTTGAACGAGGTCGCCGCCGAGTTGAAAAAGATGAATCTCGACGCGCGGGTCAGCGAAGACGACCAGGATCAGGTGTGGGTGGAAGTCCGGCACGGCGAGGAAATCGACTTTTACTACTCGGTGCACCCGCAGCCCTATGAGCCGCCGACCTTCGTGCTGCGCGATACCCAGCCCGAGCGCCTCGAGGCGCTTAAATATTACCGCGCCGAGGTCCACCTGAGCGAAGGTGGGCAGGACTACGACATCATGGGCTGGAGTAAAAGCGACGTGATCAACGACGTGCTCGATCAATACGAGCGGCACATGCATTTTCTCTCCAGCGTACGCTGAGCCCTCACTCGCGCCCCTGGACCCCAGGGGCGCGAGTGGGTTTGAATCTGTGCGAAAACGCTCCGGCGCAATGCTGATTCAGTGATCTCTGCGCATGAAAGAGAGAAAAAAGCTGAAACTTGACAGCGGTTTTTCAATGTTATAGGGTGACCCCCTGCCGGATGTTCAATCAATACTAAGCAAAAAAATCAAGCGTACAATCTTGTCTGCTGCGCTAAAAAATGGAAACAGTCATGACCTGCCACGGTTTGATCCATTGATCTGTTTTTCCACTATTTCCCTAAGGACATTTTTTTGTTTTCTGAATGTCGCACCTCTGCGCCCGCGCCGAGGTGTGGCATGGTGTTTTTTTTAACGGGTTGAATTTCCATGAGAAGGAGGATTTTTCCATGAAAAAAATGGCTAGGTATCTCGCTTTTTTTCTCGTCTGCGCCCTGACGGCACCTGCCGCCGCCCTGGCCCTGGATGAGGAGCATATCCGCAAGCTCGAAGAGCGTATCGCCGAGCTTGAACAGTCCTACGCAGAAGAGTTGAAAGAGGAATCGCAGAGCGGCATCCGTTTCGGCGGCGCCGTACGCGTGCAGTACAGCTACACCGACTGGGACGCCGGCAACAAGGAGCGTGGCGGCGACTTCAATTTCGATACCTTTCGCCTCAACCTCGACGGCGAGATCAAGGACATGATCCTTTCCGCCGAGTACCGGTTCTATCCCTCCGACGACTGGCACGCGCCCCATCATGCCTGGATCGGCTACAACTTCACCGACCAGCTGCAGGGGCAGATCGGCATTCACCAGGTGCCCTTCGGCCTGCTGCCCTTTGCCAGCCACAATTTCTGGTTCAGCGGCGCCTATTACGTAGGTCTCGAAGATGACTACGACATGGGGCTGAAGTTTCTCTACAACCAGGGTCCCTGGGATCTCGCCCTCGCCTTCTACAAGAACGAAGAATTGGGCAACGCCGGCAACGCCGGACGCTATTCGGTGGACGTGATCAGCAACGCCGACGGCGGCTTCGCCGGCGCGCAGCCCGCCGGTAACCGCGAAACCAACCAGTTCAACCTGCGCCTCGCCCACACCCTCGACCACGGCGATTTCGGCACCACCGAGCTGGGCGGCAGCGGCCAGTGGGGCCAGCTCTACAACAACAACACCGGTAAGACCGGCGACCATTGGGCGACCGCTCTGCACCTCAACGGCAACTACGGGCGCTGGAACGTGCAGCTGCAGTGGGCGCGCTACGAGCACAATCCGAAAAACCTCGACGCGATAGAATTGGCCGATGACTCCTTCTTGCCCCTCAGAAACGACATCATCACCATGGGCGCCTACAGCTTTTCCTGGGGCGTGCCGGCCAAGGCCGACATCGGCATCCTCAATGTGGCCTACACTCAGCCGCTCAACTGGGGACCCATCGACAGCCTGACCTTCTATTCCGACAACACCCTCATCGAGCCGGACAAGGATCGCTTCAACAGCATCTGGCAGAACGTGGTGGGCTGCATGATCGCTTCCGGCCCGGTGTTTACCTATGTCGACGTGATCTCCGGCAAGAACATGATTTTCAGCGGCGGCGACATGGTCGGCGCCGGCAACGAGGGGCGCACCACGCGTCTCAATATCAACTTCGGTTATTATTTCTAGTCCCTGGGGGCGCCCCTCGGCGGGCGCCCCACCCTCGCATCTTCAGGTTTTTCCCCGAGCAATCGCAGTTAAAGAAAGCAGGTCCTGCCATGGAAGAGACCGGTCCTCCGGCAAAAATCCGCGTTGAGAATGTATTTAAAATATTCGGTCGCGACCCGGGCCGTGGCATCAAGATGCTCGACGAAGGCCTCGGCAAGGACGCGATCATGGAAAAGACCCGCCTCGCAGTGGGTGTCGATGACGCCTCCTTCGAGGTCGCCGAGGGCGAGCTTCTGGTGGTTATGGGTCTTTCGGGCAGCGGCAAATCGACCCTGCTGCGCTGCATCAACCGCCTTATTGAGCCGACCGCCGGCAAGGTGGTGATCGACGGAGTCGATGTCACCGCTCTGAATGCGGAAGAGCTGCGTCGCTTGCGCATGAAAAAGTTCGGCATGGTTTTTCAGCGATTTGCCCTGCTGCCCCATCGCACGGTGCTGCAAAATACGGAATTCGGCTTGGAAATTCAGGGCGTCGAGCCGGCCACGCGCACCCAGAAGGCGCGCGACGCTCTCAAACTGGTGGGTCTGTCGGGATGGGAGGATTCCGCGCCGGACGAACTCTCCGGCGGCATGCAGCAGCGTGTCGGCTTGGCACGGGCCCTGGCCGTCGATCCGGATATTTTGCTCATGGACGAGGCCTTCAGCGCCCTGGATCCCCTGATTCGGCGCGAGATGCAGGATGAACTGCTGTCCTTGCAGAGCCGCATGCGCAAAACCATTCTGTTCATCACCCATGATCTCGACGAGGCGCTTAAACTCGGTGATCGCATCATCATCATGAAAGACGGGCGTATCGTGCAGATCGGCACCCCCGAGGATATCCTCACCAACCCGGCCACCGAATACGTTGAAAGGTTCGTCGAGGACGTCAATCTGGCCAAGGTGCTCACGGCGCGCTCGGTCATGCACAAAGCTTCCTGCGTCACCCTGGGCAAGGACGGTCCCAAAACCGCCCTGCGCAAGATGAAGGAAATCGGCATCTCCGGCCTGCTGGTGGTCGACCGGGAGCGTCGTCTGGTGGGCCGCGTGACGGCCGACGATGCCTCGCGCCTGGCCGCCGAAGGGAGCAAGGATCTTGAAGCCATTTTGTTGCGTGATGTGCCGCAGGTCTTGCCCGAGGCAGCCTTGAGTGAAATCTTCGCTATAGAAAGTTTTCCCGTGGCGGTGACCGATGAAGACGGACGCCTGCAGGGACTCATCATCCGCGGCGCTTTATTGGCTGCCATGGCGGAAAGGAGCGACGACTGATGACGATGCCTGGGCCGCGCATACCTATCGGTGACACTCTCGAAGCGATTATCGATTTTCTCACCCTCAATTTTGCCTTTATCACCCGGGCCATTTCCCGTTTTATGGAGACGGGTATTGATCTGCTGGTCGCAGGGCTGATGTTTTTTCCTCCCTGGGTCCTGATTCTGGTGTTCACCTTGTTGGCCTGGAAATTTGCCGGGCGGCGTGCCGGCATTCTGACTTTGGTCGGTTTTGCCTTGATCTGGAACATGGCCCTTTGGGCCTCTATGGTTTCGACTCTGGCTCTGGTTTTAATCGCCACGGCGATTGCCGTCAGTATCGGCCTGCCGCTGGGGATTCTAGCCGCCCTTTTCAATCCTATGCATCGGGTGACCATGCCGGTGCTTGACTTCATGCAGACCATGCCGGCGTTCGTCTATCTGATTCCGGCGATTCCCTTTTTCGGCCTGGGTCCGGTGTCGGCCATTTTCTCCACCGTCATCTTCGCCATGCCCCCGGCGATTCGCCTTACCTGCCTGGGCATTCAGCAGGTCCCCAAGGACCTGATCGAGGCGAGCGATGCCTTTGGCGCCAACCGTGCGCAGAAACTTTTCAAACTGCAGATTCCCCTGGCCAAGCCGACCATTATGGCGGGAGTCAATCAGACCGTCATGCTGTCCTTGTCCATGGTGGTGATCGCGGCCATGATCGGTGCGCGGGGGCTGGGCAGCGACGTGTGGCGGGCCATTCAACGCTTTGAACCGGGCAACGGTTTCGAGGCGGGTTTGGGCGTGGTGATCCTGGCCATGGCCCTTGATCGAATTACGCAAAAAGTCGGGGGGCGCAAAAAAGTTTGACCGGAACAACCAACCTCATGCTGAAAAGGAGATGCAGATGCAAAGACACTTGATGAAGATGGCACTCGTGCTGATTGTAGCGATGGCTTTGCTTGTCGGCGGCTGCCAGAAGCAGGAAGATCGTGCGGCGCAGAAAAAAATCGACCTGATTTACGTGGAATGGTCCTCCGAGGTCGCCAGCACCAATGTGGTCAAGGCCGTGTTGCAGGAAAAGCTCGGCTACGAGGTCCAATTGACGCCGGTGAGCGCCGCCGCCATGTGGCAGGGTATCGCCAGCGGCGACGCCGACGCCATGGTCGCAGCCTGGCTGCCGACCACCCACGGCCATTATCTGGAGCGGCTTAGTGGACAGCTTGAAGATCTCGGCCCGAACCTCGACGGCACCCGCATCGGTCTGGTGGTGCCCGCCTATGTCGACATCAATTCCATTACCGAGATCAAGCAGCATGCCGAGCGCTTCGACGGCCGCATAATCGGCATCGATCCCGGCGCCGGGATTATGTCCAAAACCGAAGAAGCCATGGAGGTCTATGGTTTGGACAACCTGCGGTTGATGGAAGGCAGCGGTGCCACGATGACCGCTACCCTGGCCGATGCCATCAATCGTGACCAATGGATGGTGGTGACCGGCTGGACTCCTCACTGGAAATTCGCCCAGTGGGACCTGAAATATCTCGAGGATCCGCAGAATGTCTACGGTGGCGCAGAGCAGATCCATACCATCGTGCGCCAGGGACTCGAAGAGGATATGCCCGAAGTCTATCGCTTCCTCGACAATTTTTCCTGGACCACCGACGACCTGCAGCAGGTCATGGTGTGGAACCGCGAGGATGGCGCGACGCCCTACGCGTCGGCCAAGCGCTGGATCGAGGAAAACCCCGCAAAGGTCGAAGCCTGGCTGCGCTAGGCTGATTGGCGCTGGTGCTGTTGGAACGCAAAAAGCCGCCCCATTTCGGGGGCGGCTTTTTGCGTTCTAGCGCGCGGCGACGAGAGTTTTGAGCTCTTTCAGCAGCCCGCCGACAAAATCATAGCCTTTCTGCCAGAAATCGGGATCGGCCAGATCGATGCCCAGGGGTGCCAGCAGCTCCTGAGGTGAGCGGCTGCCGCCCTGACGCAGGAGTTCGAGATATTTGGGCACGAAGGCTTGCCCCTCCTCAAGATATTTCTGATACAGAGCCAGCACCAGCAGCTCGCCGAAGACATAGCTGAAGCAGTAAAAGCGTGCGTGGATGAAGTGGCTGATGTAGCTCCAACCCCAGCGGTAGGGTTCGATCATCGTCACCGCATCGCCGAACAGCTTGGCGTTTTCCTGCCACCACAGCGCGCAGTAATCCTCGGGCGAAAGCAGCCCTTCGGCGCGGCGGCGGTGGGCGGCGATTTCAAAGCGGGTGAGCACGGTTTGGCGGAAGGTAGTGGCGATGATGTCCTCGAGCTTCGCGCACAGCAGGCCGATTTTCACCTGCGGATCCGTTTCGCGGTTGAGCAGGTGGCGGGTGAGGAGCATTTCGCCGAATACGCTGGCGGTTTCGGCAAAGGGCAGCGAGGCCTGGTAGTGAAACAGGTTTTGCTCCTGGGACAGGGCGAAATGCACGCCGTGGCCGAGTTCGTGGGCGAGGGTCGCGACATCGCGTAGATTGCCGGTGTAGTTGAGCAGCACATAGGGCGCGAAGCCCGGCATCATGCCCATGCAGTAGGCGCCGCCGGTTTTGCCGGGGCGCGGGGCGACGTCGATGCGCTGCTCGTCGAAGAAAGCCGCGGCGGCCTGGGCCAGCTCGGGGGCGAAGCCGGCAAAGGCATCAAGCACCAGGGTACGCGCATCGCTGAATGCGAGGCTGCGGTTTTCGGTGTCCAGGGGCGCGTAGATGTCGGTGTTTTTCATCGTATCGAGGCCCAACAGCTGCTGTTTCAGGCGAAAGTACTCCTGGGCCAGGCCGTAATTGGCTTCCGTCACCTCCATCATGCGCTCGACCATGGCCGGTTCGGCCTCGCTGCTCAGATGGGTCGGTGTCATGATGTCGGGATATTTGCGCAGTTCCACCTCGCGGGCGTGATCCAGGAACAGATTGTTGAAGCAGCTGCTGAGCACCAGCTGGTTGTCGGCATGCTTGTCGAGAAACGCCGCAAAGGCTTCCTCGCGCACCTTGCCGTCGGGATGGTGCAACAGGGCCAGGAGTTCTTCGCCGGTGACCTCGCGGGCCTGCTCTTCGCCGGGCAGGGTGAAGGTGTAGGTCAGGGAGGAAGTCAGCTCCTCGAAGAGCTGGACGAAAGCTTCTTTGCCCGTGAGATCCTTGCGCTTGAGAGCCTTCTCGACCTCTTCGCTCAGGGTGTAGGGCGCATGGGCGCGCATCTGGTGCAGATAGTGGCTGTAGGCGGCGACGCCGGGATCCTTGAGCAGAGCCGCGAAGCGCTCCTCGTCAATGCGCAGCATCTCGAGTTCAAAGAACAGCACCTCCTCGCTGACGCTGCTCCACAGCTCACGAACCCGGGCGAACAACGCCTTGTGCGCATCCGGGCGACTGTCTGCGGAAAACAGCAGTTGCGCGTAAAGATAAGGTTTGAGGCCGATGCGCTGCATCTGTTCGTAGTTGCGCAGGGCGGCGGCAAAGACATCGGCGCTGAGGTTGTCCGAGGCGATGCGGCCGCGAAAATCGCGCCGCAAAGTGCGCGCGGCCTTGCGCAATTGTTCCAGGTCGGCCTCAAGGGCCGGGTCATCAGCGCCCTGGTAGAGGGGCGCAAGATTCCAGGTCGGGCTATCGGCGGCCATGGTGAACTCCTTGAAAGAAAGTAACCTTGCGACCGAGAAGCGGGGCGGCGCCCCTGCCCCTCGGTCGGTGTTGCTGAATGCCTGTTGGTCGGGTTTCAAAAGGTACCGACCTCCCCGGCGCCTGTCAATGAAGAATGGAGCCGGGCGCGCAGCTTTACCTCGATCTCGCAACGGAGCGGGATTGACAAGATTTGGCGGGCGGGCGTACCCTCCCCTTTTCAACCTTCAGGGAGGCCGTGATGAACCGCGAAGAACAGCCCAGCCAAACCCCGCGCGCTAGAAACGCCCAAACGCGTCACCGCCTGCCGCCCATGCTGCCGCGCTACCTGGTGCAGGCCGGCTTTATGCTGTTCTATGTCTGGCTGGCCGTACGTTTCGCCCAGTGGGTGAGTCTGCTCAAAGCGGGGGAGATTCCCGATTTCTCCCGGCCCGCGGCGGTCGACGGTTTTCTGCCTATCAGCGGCCTGATGGGATTGCGCCACTGGTTCGAAGCCGGCCAGTTGTTTCCCGTGCATCCCGCCGCAGCGTTGATCCTGCTCGGGGCCCTGCTCACCGCGCTGCTGCTCAAGCGTGGTTTCTGCTCCTGGGTCTGTCCGGTGTTCCCTCTTTCCGAGGGGCTGTGGCGGCTTGGCGCAAAACTCTGTGGCCGCACCTTTGCTCCGCCTTTCTGGCTCGACCTGCTGTTGCGCAGCCTCAAATACCTGCTGCTGGGGTTTTTCGCCTACCAGATTCTGTGGGTCATGCCCCTGCCCGGCTTGCGCGCATTTCTCGCCTCGCCCTACCACAAGATTTCCGATATCCGCATGCTTGAGTTTTTTCAGCATCCGTCCGCCACGACGCTGGTTGTCATCGGCCTGCTCGCTGTTGCCTGCTTTTTCGTGCAGATGGCCTGGTGTCGCTATCTCTGCCCTTATGGGGCGCTGCTTGGTCTGGTGTCCCTGTTGTCCCTGGGTAAAATCAGCCGGGATGAGCATCTGTGCATCCGCTGCGGAGCATGCAGCGCGCGCTGTCCGGCTTGGCTGCCGGTCATGCACAAGCGCCGCGTACGCTCGGCGGAGTGCTACGCCTGCTACCGCTGTGTTCAGGGCTGTCCGGTGGCCGGAGCGGTAGAATTGACCTGGGCTGGCCGCTGGCGCCTGACCGCTACCGCCTTCGGGGTGCTGCTGGTGGGTATTTTTATCGGTGTATCCCTGTGGGGGCGTCTGACGGGGAACTGGCAGGGTCAGGTCAGTCCCCAGGAGGTTCTTTTCCTGCTGCGCGCCGGAGGCTAAAGCGCGGGGGATGGTTGCGCTCCGCGTTATCTGCGATAATATATTTGATAATGATTTTCCGGAATGCGGATCGTTTTCTACACCTAGGGAGGTTTCTATGGAAAACATTGTTCGAAAGCCGCGTTGGGCAGGATGGGCCCGCGCAATTCTGCCGGCCCTCATGGCCTGCCTGTTGTTTGCTCCGCCCACCGGTGCAGCGCAGGAGCGCGCCGATATGTCTAAACGCCTCGGAGATCGGGCGCCGATCTTCCAGGTTGCCACGTCGCAGGGCACGCTGGTGGATTACGACAAGGATTATTACGGCCGTCATCATCTGGTGATGACTTTCGTTCCAGCCGCTTTTACCCCTGTCTGAACGGGGGAAATGGAGGGTCATCAGAGAAATCTTTATCTCTATGACCGCTTCAACGCCCGCGTGGCGGGCGTCAGTCGTGACCAGGTTGCAACCCTTGAATTCTGGGCCAAAGATTTGGGTCTGGAGTTCCCCATTTTTTCCAACCCCATCGGCCATATCGGCATCTGGTTTAATGCCTTGCAGGCCGGCTATCCCATGTTCAATCGTACCACGGTGATCATCGACAAATGGGGTGTGATCCGCTACATGCAACCCGGCAATCCCGACTATCGCGGAATTCTCACCGTGCTCAAGCAGCTTCATGAAGAGGAGGGTCAGCGATGAGAGGATTGCGGATGCGCATTCTGGGGCTGGCCGCGGCCTTGTTGTTGCCCCTGAGCGGCTGTGCCCTGCTCCAACCACCCCCGGCGGATGATTCGGCGAGTTCACTCAAGCGCGAGGGCGAGGCGCTGGTCTGGCAGGAAGAATACAGATTCGTACCGCCGCCGGCACCCTGGCAGATCATCGATCTGGACGAGGACGACTATTCGGTGGCCTATATGAAGTTGTGTGACGAGGCCTACCCCTGCCAGAGCACCCTGGCCTATGCCGAAGAGCCTTTTGGCTATTCCCTCGATTTCCAGAAGCGTCAAGAAGAGCTGTTTCAGCGGTTTTTGTGGGCCAGTCGCGTCAATTTTGCCGAGCCCGAGCTGCACAAGACCGAGGTGTTCGGTAAGGAGGGCCTGATCGCGCTAACCGAGGGCATTGAGCCGGTGCTGGGGCACAAGGTGCATGTCAAGGTGGTCTTTGCCCGGCGCGGCGAACGGGTCGTGGCTTTTTATTTTACCCAGTGGCGCGCGGCCGAAACTGCTTACGATCTGCGTGACCAGGAAGATTTTGACCGCTTTGTGGAAAACTTTGAGTTCCTGCGGCCTTCGTTTTACGAACGCTTATGAACCCACCACCCCCTCCTTGTTGAGGGGATAAGCCTAGTCAGGGTCCTGAGCCGCCAGATCGGCCAGGGCCAGGGCGATTTCGCGGCTCAGGGCGCCGAGAGTTTCACTCAGGGCGGCGACGGAGCCCGCGGCGTCGGTTTCCCTCAGTTGCGCACTGAATTCTGATTGGCGGCTCATCTCGGATGGGCCGCCGTTTTGCGTTTGGATCGCCCAGTCGGCCTGCAAATAGGCCCGGGCGTCCGGGCCGACATCGAAGCGCCGGACTTCGATGGTTATCTGGTGGGAGGGCCGCTGCATTGCACGCCAGGGAAAGAGCAGAACCTGGGGATTGCCGGTGTGTCCGGCGAGATTCGCGGCCAGGGCGCGGGCAAGGTTTTCCTGCAAGGGCTCGGCCCACAGGGCGGCATCGATGACTTCGAACTCATGGGCGCTGCGTCGTTTCATCAGTTGTGGTCGATCGAGATAGGCGGCGATGCGCACCGGCCCGATGCCCGGCAGAAAGGAAGGCCGCTTTTCACTGAATTGCGCAAGCGGATCGGCCTGTATTGGGCTGAGGGTGTAGTAGCGGGTTGCTTCGCTCTGCCCCTCGCCGAGCATCAGACACCCGCCGAGCAGCAGGGCGGACAGAAAAAAGAAAACCGTCGGGCAGAGTTTTCGTAGAGCAGGGTTCATCGCGATGCTCCTCCTTTGCCGCGCAGCAGGGCGTCGGGGTGGCGCTCGAGAAAATCGCTGAGGATGCGCAGAGAGCGTGCCGCCGCCGCCACCTCGGCCAGGGTGCTTTCCAGTTGAAAGCGCAGACTCGAATCCTGCGCGACCGTCTCTTTGATCGCGGTCATGGTTTGTCGGGTTTCATCCAGGGCGCTCTGCCCTGCCTGCGCCGCATCTCCAAGCACTTCGGCCAGGGGCAGCAGTTGCCGGTCGAGATTGGTCAGCAGTAGCCGGGCGCTGTCCAGGGTTGCGCGCAGTTCCTGATCGGTTCCCTCCAGGCGCTGCTCCATGCCGCGCACCAGGCTTTGCACATCCGACAGGGTTGCACGGACATCGTGCAGGGTTTCGCCGAAATCGGGTGACTGCACGAGCTTTTCCAGCCCGTCGAGAACCCCGACGACTTTGTGAACGATTTCGTCGAGGGGCAACTCCTCGATGGTGCGCGTCCACTGCTCAAGGGGCGAGGGAATCGTCGGCAGTTGCGGATGCCTGGTGGGTACATCGACCAGGCGCGGGGGGCGGTCGGGGAGCAGGTCGATATTCACCAGCAATTGCCCAGTGACGATGCTCTGGAGTTGCAGTTGGGCGCGCAGACCGCGTTCCACCATGAGTTCGATGAACTCTTCGGTGCCAACGTCCATTTCCTGTGTTACTTCGTCTTTATCACAGCACACCCGGATGAAGCGGTCGGGTTGAACTTCGATCATCACAGGGATGCGAAAGGAAAGGTCGCGTTCGTCGAATTCGATACGGATCTGCACCACGCTGCCCACCTGAACGCCGCGAAATACCACAGGCGCACCGACATTAAGACCTTTGACGGAGCCGTCAAAATACAGCACGTAGCGCTCCGTGGCGCGAAAAAAATGGCCGCCGCCGAAAATAATGACCGCGGCGAGGGAAAGTGCCAGCGCCCCCAGAACAAAGGCGCCGACCAGGGCGGGATTGACTTTTTTGCTCATGCTCATTCCTCCGCGCCGCGTCGGAGAAAGCGGCGCACACGCGGATCGGGGCACTCATCGCGCAAATTAACGGGATTGCCGCGGGCGATCAGGGTGCGGGACTCGGCATCGAGAAACACGGAGTCGGTGCCGATGGCAAAGATGCTGGCCAATTCGTGCGTCACCATCACCACCGTGGCACCGAGGCTCTCGCGCAGTTCCAGGATCAGGTCGTCGAGGCGCCGGGCGCTGAGTGGATCAAGGCCGGCCGATGGCTCGTCGAAAAACAGAATGTCGGGATCCAGCGCCAGCGCTCGGGCCAGACCGGCGCGCTTGCGCATGCCGCCGCTGATTTCCGCCGGATAGTGGTTCCCGAATCCGGCCAAGCCCACCAGGGCCAGTTTAAATTGGGCCAGATCGCGAATTTCCTTGTCGCTCAGGCGGGTGTATTCACGCAATGGCAGCTCCACGTTCTCCGCCACCGTCAGCGAACTCCAGAGAGCGCCGCTCTGATAAAGAATACCGCAATGGCGCAGAAAGCGCTTGCGCGTCTGTTCATCGGCCTCCCAAAAGCTCAAAGCACCATAAAAAATGCGCCCGGAAGCGGGTTTCTGGAGCCCCACCAGGTGACGCAGCAGGGTGCTTTTGCCACAGCCCGAACCGCCCATGACGACGAATATGGCGCCACGGGCGATGCTGAAGGTCAGATCGCGCTGAATGACGGTCTCGCCATAGGCCAGGGTCAGATTTTCGACCCGGATGGGGAATTCGTTTTTTGGTGGCGCGGCAACCGAGGACATGGATGTGGGTCTCACGTTGGAGGCTGATCCTGTTATTGCTGACCGGAGAGCGGACAGCGCTGAGCTCAAATTCCTACCACGTAGTAAATCACTGTCAGCAAGGCATTGGCGACAATGATCCACACGATGGCCGTGACCACCGCCGAGGTGGTCGCCAGACCGACGGCCGCGGCGCTGCGTCCACACTGCATGCCGCGCAAGCAGCCGGCCACGGCCACAATCAAGCCGTAGGCGGCTGCCTTGATCAGGCCGGTGACAAAATGAATCAGCGGCACGCCGTTAATGGTCTGCTGATAGTACTGGGTTGCGGGGATGTCGAACAGACCGATACCCACCAGGGCACCGCCGAGAATGCCCATGAGCATGGCGTAGACGGTCAGCAGCGGCAGCATGAATCCCATCGCCAGCAGGCGTGGCAGCACCAGGAAGTCCATGGGTTGCACGCCGAAGGTGCGCAGCGCATCGATCTCCTCGTTGACCTGCATGCTGCCGAGTTGCGCCGCGTAGGCGGCACCGGTGCGCCCGGCCATGATGATGCCGGTCATCATGGCGGCCATGTCGCGCGCCATGCCCAAACCAACCGCGTCGGCGATATAGATCTCGGCGCCGAACATGCGCAGCTGCACGGCCCCGACAAAGGCAAGAATCAACCCGACCAGCAGGCTGATGAGGGTGACGATGGGCAGGGCCTGAACCCCGGCTTCATGCAGATGGAGCAGCAGGTCGGACCGGCGGAAACGCGCGCGGCCGCTGCCCAGGCGCATCAGGCTGAAAAACACCTCGCCGAAAAACGCAAGGTTGTCGATGCCTTTGCGTCGCCATTCCAGCGTCGCCGCGCCAAGCTGATGGAGGCGCGAGGGTGTCTCTCGGTGCCCGCTGCCGCCCTGCTCGGGAACCGCTTCGGCCAGGTTCAGCAATCGTTGGGCGCCGCTGGGAAGCCCCTCACGCAGGCAGGTGATTTCCCGGCGACGGCAGGCGTCGGAAATCCCCAGCACGAAGGCCAGAAAACGGCTGTCCCAGGTGCCGAGATTTTCGCCGCGCAGCACAACTTCCCGCGGGCCCGCCGCGAGTTGGGTAAAAAGATCGGCCGTGTCGGGCAAAGGTTGGTCGCCTGCCCAGGTGCCGGAAAAGCAAACGACCAGACGGTTATCGTCGCTACTCTGCCAGGTAATCTGTGCGGGTGCGGCATCAGGGTTGGACATGGTCGGCATGCAAGGCCTCGGTGAGCGGCGCGTTCCGCGGCAGGTCGCGGCAGACAAGCACAGTTTTGAATACCAGAAAACCTATCACAGGCCGCTCAAGACTCAAGGTTATTCGTTCATGGAGGCCCATGTTTTCTCTTGGCGCAGGCCGTCCGATCCGTTATGAATAGGGACCTGCCTGCTCTTGGAGTTGCTTATGACCCTGTCCGTTGCGGTGCTGATGCGGGTGTTTCTGCCCTTCTGCTTCGCCTATTTTCTTTCTTATCTTTTCCGTACCGTCAACGCGGTTATCGCGCCGGATCTGATTGGCGACCTGGCTCTGGAGCCGGCGGGCCTCGGTCTGTTGACGGCAGCCTATTTTTTTGCTTTTGCCGCCTTTCAATTGCCCCTGGGGCTGCTCCTTGACCGCTTCGGCCCACGCCGGGTGGAAGCGGCATTGTTGCTGGTGGCGGCCGCCGGGGCCCTGCTCTTTGCGCGCGCCGAAAGCATGAACGAGCTGCTGGTGGGGCGCGCCTTGATCGGCCTGGGGGTTTCGGCCTGCCTGATGGCGGCGTTCAAGGCGTTTGCCCAATGGTTGCCGCCCGAGCGCTTGCCCCTGGCCAACGGCATTCAGATGGTGGCGGGAGGGTTGGGAGCCCTGGCGGCCACAGCACCGGTGGCTGCCGCCTTGCATGTCACCGACTGGCGCGGGGTGTTTACCCTGCTTGCCCTGCTGACCTTTGTCGCCGCCGTGGCATTGTTTCTGGTCGTTCCCGAGAAGCCGCGCGAGGGCGTTGGCGAAACCTTGCCCGAGCAGTTACGCGGTCTGGGAAAAATCCTACGCAGCCCCGCCTTCTGGCGTGTCGCGCCCTGGGCCTGCACCGGCCAAGCGGCCTATCTCTCCATCCAGGGACTGTGGTCGGGCCCCTGGCTGCGCGATGTGGCGGGTCGCGGTCGCGAGGAGGTGGCCTACGTCCTGCTCTTGATCGCGTTGACCATGACCGCCGGCTATTTCTTTTTCGGCGCCCTGGCCGAGCGTCTCGGGCGACGCGGCGTCGCGCCCATGAGCGTAGCGGCCTGGGGCATGGGGGCGTTCATGCTGGTGCAGGCACTGCTGCTTCTGCAATGGCAACCCCTCACCCTGCCTTTGTGGCTGCTGTTCGGGTTCTGCGGCACGGCGTGCATCCTGCCCTATGCGGTACTCTCCCAGGCTTTTTCACGCCATCTGACCGGGCGTGCCAATACGACCCTCAATCTGCTGGTGTTTTCCGCAGCCTTTGCCGCCCAGTGGGGCATCGGGGCGGTCATCGGACTCTGGCCTGAAACCGCCCAAGGCAGCTACGCGCCTGAAGGTTATCGCGCCGGTTTCGGCATGATTCTCGCCTGTCAGGTACTGGCGCTTCTCTGGTATGCGCACAGCGGGCGGCGCCGGGAGTGATTTCACCGTCGTAACTGTTCAGCATGCACCGCTGGGTACGGCGGCATCGCTTGCGGCAAAAACTCACCTGCGGCTCAAACATTTGCCGCAGCACTCACCCGCCGCACCCTGCGGCACTGTCGGACGTCGCAGCTGAATAGTTACTCACTGCCTTTCCTTTTTCCGCGCAGCGCAGAGCTGAGACTCTCCTGCAAGGGGCAGCGCGATTTCCTCGTCCGGTTTCAGTTCGACCCTTTGCCCCTGATGGCTGAGGGTCAGCCCCTGCCCTTCGCGCAACCGGTAGCGCGCCTGTTGGTGGGTAAATTCAACTTCCAAATCCTGTCCTTGAAAGATCAGACAGAAACGCAGACGGCAGAGCATTCGCGGCAGACGCGGGTCAAAGCTCAGGCGCCCGCCGTAATCACGCATGCCGGCAAAGCCGTAGACTGCCACCATCCAGGTGCCGCCCATGGAGGCGATATGGCAGCCGTCACGCACGTTGCCGCCGATATCGGCCAGATCCATGAGTACCGCGTAGCGCGCGTAACGCACCGCCTCACCTGAATTGCCGATTTCGGCGGCGATGATGGACTGAATGCAGGCCGACAGGGACGAGTCGCCGGTCGTGAGAGGATCATAGTAGTCAAAATTGCGTTTTTTCTGTTCGCGGCTGAACTCGTCGCCAAGCAGAAACATGGCCAGTACCACATCGGCCTGCTTGATCACCTGGTGACGGTAGATGACCAGGGGATGGTGATAGAGCAGCAGGGGAAATTTGTCACGCGGCGTGTTTTTGATATCCCAGATTTCGCTGTCGAGAAAATTGTCATCCTGGGGATGGATACCCAGTTCCTCTTCATAGGGGATGAACATGGCGTCGGCGGCGCGCTGCCAGTCGGCGATTTCTCCCTCTTCTAATCCGGTCTTGTGAACCAGGGTGGCATAATGCTCGGGATGCTGGTCTTTCATGGTCCCGACAGTGGTGGCCGCATACCAGAGATTTTCCCGGGCCATGAGATTGGTGAAGGCATTGTTGTTGACCACCGTAGTGTACTCGTCGGGGCCGGTGACGCTGTGGATGCAGAATTTTCCCCCCTGCCGGTCGGAAAAAAACCCCAGATCCAGCCACAGGCGCGCCGTTTCCACCAGCATCTCGGCCCCCTCGTTGAAGAGCAGGGCTTTGTCGTCGGTGACTTCAACATACTTGCGCAGGGCGTAGATGATGTCGGCATTGATGTGATATTGGGCCGTTCCGGCGGCGTAGTAGGCGCTGGCCTCTTCGCCGTTGATGGTGCGCCAGGGAAACAGGGCACCTTTCTGGTTGACCTCCCGCGCGCGTTCGCGGGCGCGGTCGAGCATGCTGTGGCGAAAACGCAGCAGGTTGCGCGCGATGCGCGGCTCGGTATAGGTAAGAAAGGGCAAGAGGTAAATTTCCGTGTCCCAGAAATAGTGACCCTCATAGGTCTGGCCGGTAAGCCCCTTGGCGGGAATGCCGGTGCCTTCGGCGCGTGCCGAGGCCTGCAGGATCTGAAACAGATTCCAGCGCAGGGCCTGCTGCATTTCCCCCGCCTGGCGCTGGGCTTGCTCGGCGTCGCCCTCGATCTGGACATCGGCTTTACGCCAGAATTCCTCAAGAAACACCCGCTGCTGCTTGAGCAGGTGATCGAATCCGGCGGTGAGGGTGCGATCCAGGGTGCGCTCGCTGCGCTCGCACAGCTCCTGCGGTGTAGCGCCGCCGCGCGAGCTGTGATAGGTGATGAACTTGAAGATCTGCACCGGGCGTCCCGCTCGGGCTTCCACGGAAAAGACCACACGCCCCTGTTTGCCGTCACAGCTCATATCCACGGCATAGGGGTTTTCCGTCTCGATGCGATGGTCGACGCCGCAACCCAGGGTCATGCCGCTGGTGGCCGTGCGATGGCCGAGAACCATGCGCTGCTCATTGCTCTGATGATGAACCGGAATCAGCACCTGATGGGCAAACCCGCGCGCCTGGCGTGGATCCTCCATGCCGGCCTGGTTAGGCGGCGCCTCGCGTATCTCGGAAGAGATCACCAGCGGCACATCGCCGTTGAGCACCGTCACCTGGTAGGAGATGGCCGCCACATGACGCTGTTCCAGAGACACCAGGCGCCGGGATTCGATCAGAACCTGTTTGCCCGAGGGCGTTTCCCAGAGGACCTCGAAATCAAGGGTGCCGCTCTGCATATCGAGCACCCGCTCGTAGAGTTGCAAAGAGGCGGTCGGCAGAAAAAAAGGCTCGTCATCGACATACAGGCGAATCGTCTTGGTATCGGGGACGTTGAGCATGGTCTGGCCGGTGCGGGCAAAGCCGAAAGCTTTTTCGCCGTAAACAATGGGCCAGGTTTCGTGAAAGCCGTTGATGAAGGTGCCGTTCTGAAAGCACGGGCGCCCCTCCTCATAATTGCCGCGCATGCCCAGATAGCCGTTGCCGAGGGCGAACAGAGTCTCGGTCTGGGCTAGAAAACGGGGATAAAAGGCGGTTTCGATGATTTTCCACTCGTTGACCGGATAGATGTGCGGGGGTGGATTGAGAGTCTCGTGACGAATCATGGGTTCCTCTTCGGGCAAGGGGGGCCGACTGCTAAAAGATTAGCAGAGGTTGGAGAGAATTAAAGAAGAATGGTAGCAATTCAGCATGTATCGCCGGCCGCGACGGCATCGTTTGCGCCCAAAACGCGCGCGTGACTCACGCATTCACCCGGGCATTCAATCGCCGCGGCCTGCGACGTTATCGGGCATTGCCGCGGAATAGTTACCGACGAATGAAGAGATGAAAGCACCGGTCTTGGTATAATGGCGGTACCAGGTATCAGGAAACGGAGGTGACTTATGTTGGTTCGCTTTGTTCTAACCATGGCTTTGCTGCTGACGGTCAGCGCTTGCGCGCCCCAGCCCGTTGTCGCGCCCGTCGAGGATGCGGCGTTTTCCGCTCACGGCATCACGAAGATTGCGGTCCAGCCGGTGGTGGTGCGCGACTGGACGCCGCGCGGTTTCTGTGAGCGGGATGTGGAAAATCGCTTGCGCTTCAGTCTTGTACGCGCTCTGGAAGGCAAAGGCTATGAGGTGACGCGGGTCGCGCGTGAGGCGCCGCGTTATGTTGTTTCGTCGGACCCCCTGGTCGATGAAACGGCGGACAACGTTCTCGCGCAGGTCCCGTCGGGAGTTGATGCGGTCTTGATGCTGTGGGTCGATCATTACCAGTCTTTTGGCCTGTGTGACGCCGTGCGCCACCCGCGCCTGGAACTTGAAGCGACCGCCGTCCTCTATTCCGTGGCGCAGAGAGCTGAAATTTGGCGCAATCGCGCTCTGGTCGGCGACTTCACCAGCAACGACCCGGTTTTGTACGTGACCTACGAACTGCCGCGGCGATTGCTGATAACACTGCCGGACCGCTGAGTGTGGCGCCTCTGGGATCGGACAAAGAAAAAGGGGGCTAGCTGCAAACAGCTAACCCCCTTGTTTCTTCTGGTGCCCAGGGACGGAATCGAACCGCCGACACGTGGATTTTCAGTCCACTGCTCTACCGACTGAGCTACCTGGGCAAGTGAGCGTCAGTATATAACGAAAACGGGCGGACTCTGTCAACAACAAAATTTGCCGCAACGGTCCGGTTATAAGGGTGGATGCCGCTCAGAGGTGGCCGCGGAGTTGCGGCGGGGGGATCTTTTGGTAAGTTTTAAAAATGCTTCGCTGCATGGCCCAATCGCACGGCAGGGTGTGGCGGTTGAGTGCCGCTGTGAATGTCTGAGCCGCAATTACGCGGCAATCGAAAGGAGTGCCCGACAACATGAGCAAAAAGGATACGCGGCGACTTATTGCAGTTTCCAACCGCCTGCCCATTGTGGTCAAGGAGGAGGATGGCCGCTGGCAACTGGAAGCCGGTGCCGGCGGCTTGGTGACGGCTTTGTCGCCGGTGCTCAAAGGACACCGTGGCATGTGGATCGGCTGGCCGGGGTGCGATGAGGCGGCGCCTCTGGACGAGCTGGTGGGGCGCTTTGCCGCCGAGGAAGGCTATGGCCTGGGCACCGTGCCGCTGACCCAGGAGGAAGTCGAAGAGTATTACGAGGGTTTTTCCAACATGACCCTCTGGCCCTTGTTTCACGATCTGCTCGGTCTCTGCCAGTTCAATCCCCGGCACTGGGAGGCTTATGTCAAAGTCAACCGCCGCTTTGCAGAGGTTACGGCGACACGGGTCGAGGAAGAGGATCTGATCTGGGTGCAGGACTACCAGTTGATGCTCATGGGGGGACGGTTACGCGAACTCGGCGTGAAAAACCCCCTGGCGTTTTTTCTGCACATCCCCTTCCCGTCTCTTGACCTGTTCCGGCGTCTGCCCTGGAAAATGGAGATATTGCGCGGCCTGCTCGAATTTGACCTGGTAGGTTTTCAAACCCTGCGCGACCGGCGCAACTTTGTCGCCTGCGCCCGGGAATTGCTCCCCGAATTGCGGGCCGAGGTGCGTCGCCGAACGACTCTGTTGCGCTGGGACGAGCGCGAGATACGCGTCGGCCATTTTCCCATCAGTATTGATTTCAGTGAGTTCAACAATCATGCGCGCAGCCGCGATGTGGCGGACGCCGCCTGGTATCTGCACGAGCACTACGAAAATCGCCAACTGATTCTGGGCGTCGACCGACTTGATTACACCAAGGGCATTCCCGAGAGGCTGTTGGCTTTCGAGCGGGCCCTCGAGCGTTATCCCGAACTGCACGGCAAAATGAATCTGGTGCAGATCGTTGTCCCGAGCCGCACCCAGGTGCCGGAATATCAGCTTCTCAAAGACCAGCTCGATCAGTTGGCCGGACGCATCAATGCGCGCTTCGGCCAGGCGGGCTGGATTCCTATTCACTATATGTTCCGCTCTCTGGATCGGGTGCAGCTGCTGGCCCATTACCGGGCGGCGGAAATCGCTCTGATCACTCCCCTGCGCGATGGCATGAATCTGGTGGCCAAAGAATATTGCGCCGCCTCGGTGGACAACAACGGCGTGCTGATTCTCAGTGAGTTCGCCGGTGCCGCCGAAGAGCTGGGCAAGGGCGCCGTGCTGGTCAATCCTTATGATATCGACGGCACCGCCGAGGCCATCCGTCGCGCCTGTACCATGGAGCAAGGTGAGCGGCAGCGCCGCATGCGTATGTTGCGCGCCTCCGTTCAGCGTAACAATGTGCATCGCTGGGTGGAGTATTTCGTCAATTCGTTGTAGGGCCGCGGCACGCTGATGAACCGTTTTCAACCACCTGGATTTTCTCACTTGCTATTGCTGGGAAAATAGGATTAAAATTCTGGCGTTGTTCTTGACGAGAGGTTTTCAGGTGCGTGCTGTCTTTTTCTTCTTTTTTGGCTTTTCCTTTTGGTACGGCTTTTTTAGGCCGTCTGCCCGGGGGGAAGGTCTATCGGCATAAGCACCCGGCCGAAAGTTCCACAGACCATCAAACCATGGGCAGACTCGCACGGAGTCGCCCGTGGTTTTTCTTTTTCTGGAGACAGATCAGGACAGGCCGCCGGGAGACTTCGGGCGGCCTGTCCGCTTTCCAGGCATTTGCCAGAAAGGATCAGGACATGATCATCGTCATGAAACAGGGGGCCGGTCGCGAGGCGCTGGCTGAAGTTAAAAAGCGCATTCGCGAACTGGGCTACAAGCCCCATGTCATCCATGGCGCCACGCGCGACGTGGTTGGCGCGGTCGGCGACGAGCGCGGCAAAGCTGTACTCCAGGCCCTCGAATCCATGCCGGGGGTTGAGAACGTTGTGCCGATTCTCAAACCCTACAAACTGGCCAGCCGCGAAGTGCGCCCCGAACCGAGCAGGGTGGAAATCGCACCGGGGCTGGTGATTGGCGGGGAAAATCTGGTGGTGATGGCCGGGCCCTGTTCGGTCGAAAGTGAAGAACAGATTCTGGAGACAGCGCGTACGGTCAAGGCCGCCGGTGCCCAGGTGCTGCGCGGCGGCGCCTTCAAGCCGCGCACCAGCCCTTATTCCTTTCAGGGAATGGAAGAGGAAGGGCTCAAACTGCTCGCCCAGGCGCGCGCGGAAACCGGGTTGCCCATCGTCACCGAGGTGGTCAATCCGCGCGATGTGGAACTGGTGGCGCGTTATGCCGACATCATGCAGGTCGGGGCGCGCAACGTGCAAAATTTTGCCCTGCTCAAGATGCTTGGCCAACTGGGCAAGCCGGTGCTGCTCAAGCGCGGCATGGCCAGCACCATCCAGGAATTTCTCATGAGCGCCGAGTACATCCTCTCCGAGGGCAATCAGCGCGTGATTCTCTGTGAGCGTGGCATCCGTACCTTCGAGACCGCCACGCGCAACACCCTGGACATCTCGGCGGTGCCGGTGCTCAAGGAACAGACGCATCTGCCGGTGCTCATCGATCCTTCCCACGCGACCGGGCATGCCTCCCTGGTGCCCTCCATGTGCTACGCAGCGGTCGCGGCGGGCGCCGACGGTCTCATCGTCGAGGTCCACCCGCACCCCGAAACCGCGGCCAGCGACGGCCCCCAGTCCCTGCGCCCCGAACAGTTCGCCGACATGATGAAAAAGCTCGCTGAATTCGCAAAAGTGGCGGGAAAGAAGTTGTAAAACCTGTCCTTGGTGCCTGGTCCTTTGCCCTTTGCTGAAGAGCCAAGGCAAAGGACAAAGGACAAAGGACCGGGCATCGGCAAACACAATGACAAATGGCAAAGGACAAAACCGATGTTTTTCATCCCCCTCAATCAACTCGAAAGCGTGGAGTTGGTGGTCCACGCCTTGAAAATGGCGGGCGGCACGGCCGACTGCACCACTTGTCCGGCGCACCGTGTGTGCATGAAGCAATGTCTGAGCATTGCCGCCGCCGTGGAGCAGATGATCGCCGCCGGCACCCTGCCCAGCCTTGATGAAGCAGCAGCGCCGCCGCCCCAAGCGGCCCCCGCCACAAAACCCGAGGAGAAGAAAGCCCCCGGCCTCAAGGTCGTCAAGTAGGGGCGCAGCATGCTGCGCCCCCAGTCCCCTGCCCCGCCTGCCGAGGGACGGGCCTGGGTCGCGCGGTCTACGGCGTTGACAGCCCCGCGCAAAGGGTCTAGAATTCGGCCTCTGCAAACAAATCCCCAAGGCAGGTTGCGGCGCATTCGCCCGCAGGCGCCGGAAACGAGGGTTGTCCATGAAGGTTCTAATCACCGACGAAATTTCCCAGGAAGGCCTGCAGCCGTTGCTCGAAGATCCGCGGATCACCGTGGATGTCAAGCTCGGCCTGCCCGTTCCGGAACTGCATCGGATTATCGGCGGCTACGACGCCATCATCACCCGCAGCGGCACCCGCATCGATGCGGCTTTGATCGATCACGCCGAGGGGCTCAAGATTATTGCCCGCGCCGGGGTCGGCATCGATAACGTCGATGTCGAATATGCCAGCAATAAGGGCATCATTGTCGTGAACGCTCCCTTCGGCAACACCAATTCGGCGGCTGAACACACCCTGGCATTGCTGCTCACCCTGTGTCGTAACATCACCCTGGCCAATCCCAGTCTCAAGAGCGGCGAGTGGCAGCGCGCCCCCTTTACCGGGCATGAACTTAAAGGACGCACCCTGGGGATTGTCGGCCTGGGCAAGGTCGGTGGCCGCGTGGCGCTGCGCGGCAGGGCTTTTGAAATGGAGGTTCTGGTCTGCGATCCCTATATCTCGGAAAAGCGCGCGGAGGATTTCGGCGTTAAGCTGGTGCCCCTTGAGGATATCATTCGCTACGCAGACGTCATTTCGGTGCATACGCCCCTCAATGAAGAAACCCGCGGCATGATCGGTCCGGAGCAGTTCGCCGGGATGAAGGAAGGTGTCATCGTTATCAACTGCGCGCGCGGAGGAATCATCGACGAGGCGGCCATGCTTGCCGCCCTGGACAGCGGGAAGGTGCTGGGTGCCGGTTTTGATGTGTTCAGCGAGGAGCCTCCCAAGTCGGACCTGGTAAAAAAGCTTATCGCTCATCCGCGCATGGTGGTCACGCCGCATCTGGGCGCCAACACCTTCGAGGCGCAGCGAAATGTTGCTGTCGATGTCAGCCGCGAACTGGTCAATTACCTCGACGGGCACCCCATGGAAAATGCCGTCAACATTCCACGCTTCGATCCCGACCTCATGGACCATATGCGCCCTTTCATGGGGCTGGTCAGTCAGATGGGCGAATTTCTCTCGCAACTCGCTCCGGCCAATCCCGACAAGATCATTTTCACCTACAACGGCAAGATCGCCCGCTACGACTGCGCACCCTTGACCGTCTGCGGGCTCGCTGCTCTACTTAATCGCCAGACCGAGGTCGAGGTCAACATGGTCAACGCGCGCCTGGTGGCGCGCACCATGGGGATTGCCGTCGAGGAGGTGCGCACCACGGAAACCGAATCCTTCTCCAATCTCGTTACCCTCGACATTCACACACCCGAGGGTAAGCGCACCATTTCGGGAACCCTTTTCGAGGGCAAGGTCAAGATCGTGAAGATGCGTGACTTCCACACCGACTTCAGCCCCGAACCGCACATGTTGGTCATCAGCTACGTCGATCGCCCCGGACTCATCGGAAAAATCGGCACAATCCTCGGCGAAGAAGGGGTCAACATCGGCAATATGAACCTCGGGCGGCGCGCCAAGGCCGGCGAGGCCATGGTGGTCTTTTCCATCGACTCGCCCGCCAGTGAAGAGGTGGTGGCGCGCCTTGTCCAGGCAACGGAGTCGAGCTTCCTCAAGCAGGTGCACATGTCTTCGATCACTTGAATTGCAGGTTTTTTAACAGCACCAGTGCAAAAGAGGGGCGGTTTCCTGGGGGGCCGCTCCTTTTGCTGTTTTGGAGCTGGGATAAAATTTAGTCAGGTAAGAAAATGTCGGCAAAATTAAGGGAAAATGCCCCGAACAATTTTACCCTTAGTAAAATTTTTCTTGACAATTCCTTGATATTTTTGTTTCGTTAGGGCTTCTGAGAAACATTGTTTTAAGTATACGCCAATGCTTTTCGCCTGCCGCGCCATTTGCTTCCGGTCGGCACGGCCGAACCGCAGGATGCGGCTGCAATCCGTCGCCAGTTTCGAAATCAATTCTTCAGAGGGATGCCGAAATGTCCAAAAAAGCCGTTAAGCCGTCACTGCAGAACCCCTTCGATCCGCCCGAAAAAGTTGAATTCATGATTCCCGGAGAAATCTCGCGCGAAGCCGGCCCCTATGAGGAGGCGATGCAGGCGGGCCACGAGTTGATTCAGCGTCCCATCAAGTCGGTTCAGGTCGGACAGATCGAAAAACAGCACTTTAAAAAACGCATGACGGTCTGGGAGCGCCTGCGCGTTCTGACCGAAGCGCAGCCCAATATTCTGTTCCAGAACTGGGGCAAGAACCTTGACGGCGCCTCGCTGGTCACCGGCATTCTCACCATTGACGGTCGCGACGTGGCCGTTTACGGCCATGATTTCACCGTGCGTGCGGGGTCTATCGATGCCACCAACGGCCAGAAACTCGCGCGCCTCATGTACATGGCCGGGGAAAAGGGCATCCCGCTCATTGGTATGAACGACAGCGCCGGCGCTTTCGTGCCGGCCGGGGTCGGCGGCCTCGACGGCTATGCCGAGGCCTTCACCGCCCTGCGCAAGATCAGCGGCGTGGTGCCAAGCATCATGTGCATGTTCGGTTTCAACGCCGGCGGCGGCAGCTACCTGCCCCGCCAGGGCAGTTTCGTCATTCAGCCGACCGACACCTTCTTCGGCCTGACCGGCCCGGGGGTGGTCAAATCGGTGCTCGGCGAGGACATCACACCGGAAGAACTTGGTGGTCCCAAGGTCCACGGCCAGTCAGGTGTTGCCGATCTCACCGTTGGCGACGAAGTGGCCGCCTTGCGCACAGTGTTGCGCCTGCACAGTTATCTGCCCGACAACAACAGCGTGATGGCACCCTACCAGGAGACCAGTGATCCCCTTGAGCGCAAGACCTGGGAGATCAACACTCTGCTCAAAAAAGCCTTCAACTCACCTACAGGTTTCAACACGCCCTTCGACGTCTCCATCATCATTCAGCAGGTGTGCGATCACGGCGACTATTTCGAGATTCAGCCCGAGCGCGCCCGTGAGGTTGTCACCGCCTTCGGCCGCCTCGGCGGCCACGTGGTGGGCTTCGTCGCCAACAACTCGGCGGTGGCCTCCGGCCAGATCGATTGCGATTCGGCGCTCAAGATCTCGCGCTTCGTACGTTTCTGCAACATCTACAACATTCCGCTGATCTTCATGGAGGACACCACCGGCTTTCTCCCTGGACGCGAGCAGGAGGCGCGCGGTATCGTGCAGGCGGGCCGCTCCATGCTCGACTCCATCGTCGACGTGCGCACCCCGCGTATCCTGCTGATCCTGCGCAACGCCTTCGGCGGCGCCTATGCCTCATATAACAACTATCCGACCGGCGCCGACCTGGTGTTGGCCCTGCCCACCACGCGCCTGGCGGTCATGGGTCCGGCGGGCAAGGAATTTGTCTACAAGGATGAACTGCGCAAGATCCGCAGTGCGGTGCCCGGCATGATCAAGGCCGCAACCCAGGAGCGAGTGGCGGCCGGCATGAACGGCGACGAGGCTAAGAAGGATGCGGAAAAAGCCGCCGCCGACTGGCTCAAGGCGCAGGAGGCCGCCCTCAATCAGCGCTACGAAAAGGAGCTGATGAATCCCCGCGAGGGTCTGGCTCTGGGCTCCATCTCCTCCATCGTCATGCCCACCGACCTGCGCAAGGTGCTGGGCGAGAACCTGGCCTTTTTCCTGCGCCACTACAAGCCCTCGCCCATGGGCGGCGTACAGCGCGAGTTCCATTGATAAGCCGGCCCGAATCCTGAATTTCTGAACTTAAATGATCAGATTGGAGATAGAGACTCATGGCACAATCCGTTGATTACTACCGCAACAATCCGCTGATCCATCGCGACCGCCGCCTCAGCCAGTCCTCTTCGGCCTGGGTGCGCTCCTTTGCCTGCGAGGATCTCAAGCCGCTTATCGTCTGCCGCGGTCCCATCCGCAAGGAAGCCATGGATGTCTACGAGGAGATGGGAATCAGCCATTACGGCATCCTGCTCTCGGAAAAGGACTCCATCGTCTACCCCAACGCCTTGGCCCCGGAACTGCGCCAGCTCACCGATTCCACCCGCGTGCACCGCGTGCCCGACTACACCGGTGCAAGCAAGGAAGAGCGCATTGAGCGCATCAACCAGATCATCCGGATCGCCAAGGACAACGGCTATGATTCCATCTTCGCCGGTTACGGCTTTATGGCCGAAGACGAGGAGTTCGTCGGTGCCATCGAAAAGGCGGGGCTGACTTTTATCGGCCCCAATTCACGTACTCAGGCCGACGCCGGCAAGAAAGACGAAGCCAAGCGCACCGCCCTTGAAGTGAACGTCAGTGTCACGCCCGGAATCAACAACGTCACCGCGCGCACCCTGCTCAAGAAGCATCCCACCCGCCAGAAGCTGTTGGCCCTGGCTGATGCTGAGGATCTGAGCATCGAGGATGCACTGCTCAAGGATGAGAACCTGCCCTTGGATGAGCTGGCCGACGCCATTCTCTATGCCTCCTATGAAAAGGGCATCGATCTCTACTCCATCGAGGAACTCAGTGCCCAGGTGCAGGTCGAAGTCGCCGAGATGTTCAAAAGCTATCCCGGCAGCCGCATTCGCCTCAAAGCCATCGGCGGCGGCGGCGGCAAAGGCCAGCGCATTCTCGGCGCTTCACTCCTCATGACGAAGAGCCCCACCTCCGAGCAGATCGCCAAGGCGGCGGCCGAAGCACCGACCATGGTGCGCGAGGTGCTCAATGAGGTCAAAGCCACGGGCGTGGGCGATAACAAGAACGTCCTCATCGAACTCAATATCGAGCAGACCCGGCACAACGAGATCCAATTGCTCGGCAACGGCGAGTGGTGTATCGCCCTGGGCGGGCGCGACTGCTCTTTGCAGATGCATGAACAAAAACTTCTGGAAATCTCTGTCACCCAGGAGGGTCTGGCCGCTGAGATCGAGAAAGCCAAGGCTGCCGGATTGACCGCTCAGGTGACGGCCCTGGAGAGCGATCTCGAGGTCCTCAAACGCATGGAGGAAGAGTCCGAGCGGTTCGGCACGGCGGTGGGTCTGGACTCAGCCTCGACCTTTGAGTGCATCGTCGATCGGGGCCGTCACTACTTCATGGAAGTCAATACCCGCATTCAGGTCGAACACCGGGTGACCGAACTGGTCTACAGCCTGAAATTCACGAACCCCAAGGACAAGAACGATTTCTTTGTCGTCGAGTCCCTGGTCGAAGCCATGGCCTTGCTCGCCCGCCACAAAAAGCGTCTGCCGCGGCCTGAGCGCATCCAGCGTTTCGGCGCCGGCGCCGAAGCGCGCCTCAATGCCACCGACGCTTCTCTTTCGCCCCATGCCGGCGGCATGATCCGTTACTGGTCCAAGCCCCTGGAAGGCGAGATCCGCGACGATCAGGGCATCTGTCTGCCCAATCCTGATACCGGCATGTTCATGCGTTACAAAGTGGCCGGGGCCTATGATTCCAACATCGCCCTGATTCTTACCCAGGGCGAAGATCGCCGCGCAAGCTATGAGCATCTGTCCCGCGTCCTGTGCAAGATGTCCATCCGTGGTACCGATCTGGGCACCAACCTTGAGTTTCACTACGGCCTGGTCAACTGGTTCCTCGGCCAGAACGTCATGGCTAAGCCCACCACCCGTTTCGTTGTGCCCTACCTCACTCTGGTCGGAACCCTCAAAGAAGAGTCCGGTAAGCTTGACCCGGTGTTTGCCTTCCTGGAAATGAAGAAGCATTATGCCAAACTCATCGGTGAGGCATTCGCCGATCAACCCGATTCCGTCAAGGCAGAGACCAAGACCATGTCCGAGGTTCTGGATCGCAAGGGCACCTTGCTCACCCGCCCCATGGAACGGCTCCTTGGCGATCCCCATCTGCTTTCGGGTTGGCTGAGCGTTCATCGCAATAACTTCCGCCTGGATGACGGCAAGCTGGTGTGGCTGCGCAATCCCCTGGTGATTCTTGAGGAAACCTACGAATACCTCAACATGAACTATGATCCTATGGCCACTGCCGCTGAGGTCATCTGGGATCACGACAACGAAGTGCTGCAGAAGGGACTGCGCTTCTACGCGACCCTGCGGGACAAATTCAAACTGGAAAAAGACGATTATTTCAAACTTAACGAGATTCTGCAGAAGGACAAGGCGCCCAAAGGCTTCAATGCCCAGGAATGGGAGCAGGTGCGGTCCGCGCATTTCGGCTTCGAAGCCGGCCTGGAGCTCATCGGTATGCTGTTCCTGATTGGTCTGAATACCAAATTCTGGGATTTCTGCGTCGAGGACGATCTTGAGGTCACCATTCCCGGCTACCTCAACGATCCCGATCTGCAGGCGCGCATGAAGAAGGTGCTGGTTCCGCCACCGGCGACCAAGGCCGATGAAATCGTGGCCGTGTGCGGCGGCATGTATTACGGGCAGGAAGCGCCGGGTTTGCCGACTTTCGTTCACGAAGGCATGCACTTCGAAAAGGGTCAGGCCCTCTACATCATCGAAGTCATGAAAATGTTCAACACTGTGCGCGCGCCCTTCTCGGGCACCATCGACAAGATCCTCATCGAAGGCGCCGACGGCGTCATCGTCTCTAAGGGCCAGCCCCTGTTCAAGATCACCCCCGACGAAAAATTCGTCGAGACCGATCCCCGGGAGCTGGAGCGCGAGAAACGCGCCCGCACCAGCGAGTACCTCAAGGCGATTCTCTAGGCAAACAGTTTTTGCACATAGGCGGCGGCCCCACCAGTGAGAAATCCGGGGCCGCTATACACAGAGAAGCCCTGCCGCGCACCGGCGGGGCTTTTTTTGTGCGCTGGGGCTGGGCCGGCTGGAGCGCCTTGCTCAGGTCGACCAGGCGTAATCGTTTCCTTCGACGCTCTCAGAGGTGGCTTCAAGAAATGAGTGGGCTTGCGCGTCCTTGACGATTTCATTGGCTCCATGGTTGACGGACCAAATCGTATCGCAGATATCGCAGGCAATGATTTTCTCGTCAAAACCGTTGGAACGAACATCGATTTCGCTGTGGTTTTCACTGTTTTTGCAGACGGGACATTTCATGGGCGGCCTCCTGAAGGAAAGGGCATGCAAAGGTCTGTCGCGTATATCTCACCAAATCGCAAATCCAGTATATCAGCACCTTCCGGTCCTGCAAGTGGAAAAATCAGGAAAAGCCTTTGTAAAACAACATGTTGGGCCTGTCGCGCGTTCTTCTGTTTATAATCTTGTTTAAAAAATGCTTGATCCTGTTTCCAAGGCTAAAGAATATTCAGCTATTTGCCGGTATACAGCCGTAGATCAGTGTTTATGGAAACTAAAAGAAAAAAAACAAAAATTATTTTTGACTGGGCAGATAAAATGGGAAAAATTTTGCACAAACCGATTTTCAGTATTTGAAATGCTGTTATCAGGCAAACAGGGGTAATGAGCAGGGGGGGATGAGGCCGCGGTGTTCGGCGCGGCTAAGAAGTTCGCGCACCGCCTCCTCGCCTTCTTTTCCTAGGTCAAGGGAGAAATCGTTCACATAAAGGCCGATGTGGCTGTCAATGACCTTGTCGGCCAACTCCTGGGCGTGCCGGCGGATATAGTCGCGCGGTTCCTGAGGGTGGGCATAGGCATATTCCAGGCTGCGGCGAACGCTGCTGTCGACTTGGCGGATGAGATCGCTGCCCAGGTCGCGGCGCGCAAGAATGCCGCCCAAGGGAATCGGCAGGCCGGTTTCACGCTCCCACCAGGCGCCCAGGTCCTCAATGGCGGTCAAGCCGTGATCGGCATAAGTAAAGCGCGATTCGTGGATGATCACCCCGGCGTCGACCCGGCCTTCGGCCACCGCCGCCATAATCCGGTCAAAGGGCATGATCACCAGGTTGTCATAGCCGGAGCCATGAAGTTGCAGCAGCAGATTGGCGGTAGTGAGGCGGCCGGGAATTGCGATCGTTTTACCTTGCAAGTGGCCCATGTCAAGGGCAGAGCGTGCCACCACCAGGGGGCCACAGCCGCGTCCCAAAGCGCCTCCGGCACGCAGCAGGGCATAGCCTTCGCGCAGATGGCCCAGGGCGTGGTAGCTGATTTTGGTCAGATGCAGCAGGCCGGCGCGAGCCAGTTGGTTGAGGGTCTCCACGTCTTCCAGGCGTTCCTCGACGGCGATGCCGGGCAGGCTGACCCGGCCGTGAACCAGGGCGTAGAAGATGAAAGTGTCATTAGGGCAGGGCGAATAGCCGAGGCTCAAGGAACGGCTCATGGGGCAGATTCCTCCGGCGGCAGGCTGCGCAGCAGATCGAGTACCGCCTCTTGGGCGGCGGTGACGGCGAGGGGCAAATTCCAGGCGGTGCGATCGCGGTTTCCAGTGAGATTGGAGATGCCGCGAATCCCGAGAAAGGGAACGTTGAAGGCGGCACACATCTGCGCCACCGCGGCTCCTTCCATGGTTTCGCACAGCGCGCCGGTGCGCTGTGCGACGGCAGCGCTGTGTCGGTCGCTGCCCGAACAGGTTGAGACCGTGGCGAAAATGCCTTCGCGCCAAGCGCAGCCGCGGCGGACAGCGGTGTTCGTGAGGGACGCGCGGGCTTTCTCCAGCCAGGTATCGCTGACCGGCAGAATATCATGAAAATTTTGCTCCGGTCGCTGAACCAGGGCGAAACCAAGGGCGCGCATGCCCTCAAAGCCGAGAGGCGTGTCCACGCCCTCGTCGCCGTAGTGCTCGGCCGTGGCCAGAGTCAGGTCGCCGTTGCCAAGGCCGAATCCGGGAAATGCGCCGCCGCAACCAAAAGAAATAACCACCTCGGGCCGCGATTGCGCCAGGAGCAGAGCCGTGGCGGCGGCGGCATTGGCCTTGCCGACACCGCTGAGAACCAGACTTACTGAACGTTCCCCCAAATGCCCCGTGAACAGGCAAAATCCTCCGGGCAAGACGGAAGCCGTCAGAGGTTCGCTAAGAAGGATACTTTCCAGAGGCGTGGCGGCGATCAGAGCAATCATGCCAAAGCTAGTTTCGGGTCGGGGGTTTTAAAAAAGGATTGTCTTGGGCAAAGCGTGGGTCAGGAACCTCTCAGCTTTGGTACCAACCGGTGCGAATCAGGTCGCGGCGTAACTCGGCGCCGGGATTGTGTACGACGCCGTGGTACCAGAAACTTTCCTGCGCCCCCCGTGGGTTCTCGGTTGGTTGGTCGATGCGCTTGCGGCAATCGATGAGAATTTTCTGAAAACGTTGGTCGGTTTCAATAATGATGTCGAGAATTTTATCGCGTTGCGTTTCGGGTGCCGCGTCCAGCACATATTGAATGACATCGCGCAGAGTCAGCCCTTGCCGATATTCCCAGAGATCTCCAGTAAAGCCCGCTTCGCACTCAAGAACGAAATCGTTCCAGTCGAACAGCAGGTTGCCAAAATCATCTTCGGCAAATTCCGAGTATTCGGGATGGCCGGCCAGAATGTCTTCGATGATGTCCTGATCGCGCTTCGAAAGAAAAAAGGAGAGACTTTCCTCCACCGGATACATATCGAGAATTTCAGTCAAATCGCGACAAAAATTGATGTAGTCGAGGTCGGGGCCGGCAAGAGGGCGCAATTCATCCGGCAGGCTCTGCCGGGGATGCCAGAGCAGTGAGACATGATCGTGGCCGAAATCGGTGGGAAACAAAAGCTCCTGATCATGCCTCAGGCCAAAGCGCGCGAACAGATCCATGATGCGGATGTGATTGCCGGTGAAACAGGTCAGAACCTTTTCTTCCGAATAGAACAACTCCATGCCTTCGCGATTGTTGGCAAGGCCGAAGCCGACGAAGCCGTCGTGGATGAGGCGTTGCAGATAGGGGTCGATGGTGGAAAAAAGTTCGTCGAGGGGCAGGTAGGGTGAATAGTAGATGGTCGGCAAGGGGCGCTCGTCGCTGTCTGCAGGTCGATTGACCCCCACCTGTTCCTCGTAGAATTCCAGAATGAAAAAAGCTTCACCACCGAGAAAGCGTGAGAATTCACGAAACAGCTCGGCGATACGCGCGGCACTCATGACGGCGTGAAAGCGGTAAGCGTCACGCGAATTTTCAAGCAATTCGTAGGTGTAGCCTTCGCCCTGCGGCTGTGGGCGACCGGTCAGATCGTCGCGCCAGGGTTGAAAGCCGAGGGGGTACTCGAAAGGGCGTGCCGAAAGCTGCGTGTTGTCCATGAAGATCCTACGGGCCGGCAACAAACACCGGCAGAGGGGAATAGAGGGCCTGTGCCCAAGTGATGAAGATAGAGGATTTGGCCGGTCAAGTCAACCAGGCCCCCGTTTCGCGATTCATGAGGGCGGGGCTCAAAAAGAATTGATTTGCCGATTTATTTTTGATAAATCTTTTTTATCTTTATTAAAAGTTGCGGTTGACAATTTTTACCATTTTGACTATATAGAAGCAAAAATCAAAAAAGGTTTTATCCTTTCGCATATGCCTATGGATTATAATATCGGAGAAAAAATCAAGAAGTTGCGCAAGGCGCGCAAGCTCACCCTGCAGCAGGTGGCGAGCGAGACCGGTTTTTCGCCTGCGCTGATTTCGCAGATCGAGAACAACAATGTTTCGCCGCCCATCGCGACCCTGTCCAAGATCGCCAAATTTTTCGATGTGAAAATTGGCATGTTTTTCGATGAGGAAGAGGCCGAAAGCAAATACGAGGTGGTGCGTCATAATGAGCGGCGGGTGGTGTCGCGCGTCATCTCCAAATCCGGAACGGGTCACGGCTACACCTACGAGGCGCTGTCCTTTCGCAAGCGCAACAAGAAGATGGAGCCTTTTCTGCTGAGCGTCTCCGAGCGTGCCCAGGAGGAAACCCTTTACAGCCACGAGGGCGAGGAGTTTTTGCTCATCCTTGAGGGTAAGGCGGAACTTATCCTCGAAGAGGAGCGCATTTTCCTGGAAGAGGGCGACGCGGTCTATTTTGATTCGGACGCCAAGCATCGCCTGCTCGCATATGACGACAGCGGTCTACGCGTTCTGGCCGTGGTGACCCGCTGATGTTTCTTTAATTATTGCAGGGGCGCACAACTTCGCCCTTGTCGGCAAGGAGCAAGCCATGAGCATTCAGGACGAAAAAAAGCGCTGGCAAGAACAGACCATCGCCAAGGTGGTTGCCAAGAACCCCGAGCGCAAACCGACCTTCAATACTACCTCGGACATCGAAGTCGAACGCCTCTACGTGCCCGAGGGCGAGGATTCCGCCTACGCCGAGAAGCTCGGCTTCCCCGGCGAATATCCCTTCACCCGTGGCGTGCAGCCGACCATGTACCGCGGCCGTTTCTGGACCATGCGCCAGTACGCGGGCTTCGGCACCGCCAAGGAATCCAACGAGCGCTACCGCTACCTGCTCGAACAGGGCCAGACCGGCCTGTCGGTGGCCTTCGACCTGCCCACTCAGATGGGCTACGATTCAGACAGCGCCATGGCTGATGGGGAAGTGGGCAAGGTCGGGGTGGCCATCGATTCGCTGGCCGACATGGAAATTCTCTTCGATCAGATTCCCCTCGACAAAGTTTCCACTTCCATGACCATCAACGCCACCGCCGCGGTGCTACTGGCCATGTACATCGCCGTCGCCGAGAAGCAAGGGTATACTTCGCAGCAGGTCATGGGCACCATTCAGAACGACATCCTAAAGGAATACATGGCGCGCGGCACCTACATCTACCCGCCGCGCGAGTCCATGCGCATCATCACCGACATCTTCGCCTTCTGCAAAGACCAGGTGCCCAAGTGGAACACCATCTCCATTTCCGGCTACCATATCCGCGAAGCGGGGTCGAGCGCCGTGCAGGAAGTGGCCTTCACCCTGGCCGACGGCATCGCCTATGTCGAAGCGGCGGTCAAAGCGGGTCTCGATGTGGATGATTTCGCGCCGCGCCTGGCCTTTTTCTTCAACGCCCACAACAATCTGCTCGAAGAGGTCGCCAAGTTCCGCGCCGCGCGACGCCTGTGGGCGAAAATCATGAAAGAGCGCTTCGGTGCGAAAAATCCGCGTAGCTGGATGCTGCGCTTCCACACCCAGACCGCCGGTTGCACCCTGACCGCTCAGCAACCCGACAACAACATCATGCGCGTGACCATTCAGGCCCTGGCGGCGGTGCTGGGCGGCACCCAGTCCCTGCACACCAACAGCCGTGACGAGGCCCTGGCGCTACCCACCGAGGAGTCGGTGCGTATCGCCCTGCGCACCCAGCAGGTCATCGCCTACGAATCAGGCGCCGCTGATTCCATTGATCCGCTGGCGGGCTCCTATATGGTGGAGAGCCTCACCGACCAGATCGAAGAGCAGGCGTCCGATTATATCCGCCGCATCGACGATCTCGGTGGTGCAGCCGAGGCCATCAGCCGCGGTTTCCAACAGAAGGAAATTCAGGATTCGGCTTATGCCTATCAGAAGGCTGTAGAGACCAGCGATCAGGTGATCGTCGGCGTCAACCGCTTTACCGTTAAGGGTGTGCCGCCCAAGGACCTGCTCAAGGTCAAGCCCGAAGTTGAAATCGCGCAGAAGAAGTCCCTGGCAGCGCTAAAGGCCAAGCGCGACAATGGCGCGGTGGAACAGAAGCTTGCTGCGCTGAAAATCGCTGCCCAGGGCAGCGACAACCTCATGCCCTTCATTCTTGACGCGGTCAAGGTCTATGCCAGCCTCGGCGAAATCTCCGACACCCTGCGTGCGGTGTTCGGCGAGCATCAGGAAACCGTCGTTCTGTAAGAGCGGTTCACACAGGGTTAAAGAATGAGAGCGGGGCGCCGGGGATTTTTCTTCGGCGCCCCGTTTCTGTTTACGCTACAATGGCTTTTTTAAGCCCTTTCCCCGGAATAAAATCCATGGCTCGCTTCGAACTCGTAACCTCTTACCAGCCGCGCGGCGATCAGCCCCAAGCCATTGCCGAACTGGTCGAAGGGGTGAACCGCGGTGACCATCATCAGGTATTGCTCGGCGTGACCGGCTCGGGAAAAACCTTCACCATGGCCAACGTTGCAGCGGCCTTGAATCGCCCGACCCTGGTGCTGGCACCCAACAAGACCCTGGCCGCCCAACTCTACGGCGAATTCAAGGAACTGTTTCCCAACAACGCCGTCGAATATTTCGTCAGTTACTACGATTACTATCAGCCCGAGGCTTATATCCCCACCACCGATACCTTCATCGAGAAGGATTCGGCGATCAACGAAGAAATTGACAAACTGCGCCACAGCGCCACCCGTTCCCTGCTCACCCGGCGCGACGTGCTCATTGTCGCCTCGGTGTCGTGCATCTATGGCTTGGGTTCGCCTGAGGCCTACAACGGTATGCTCATCGAGCTGGCGGTGGGGCTCGAACTTGATCGCAACGCGTTGCTGCGTCGTCTGGTGGAGATCCAGTTCCAGCGCAACGACATCGATTTTCATCGCGGCACCTTTCGCGTGCGCGGCGATGTGGTGGAAATTTTTCCCGCCTACGAAGAGGCGCGTGCCTTGCGCGTGACCTTCTTCGGCGACGAGATCGAGGAAATCGCCGAGATTGACCCCTTGCGCGGCAAGATTATCGACAAGCTGCCGCGCGTCTATGTGTTTCCGGCCAGCCATTACGTAGCCACCCAGCCGACCCTGGAGCGTGCCATCAAGGAGATTCAGGAAGATCTGCGTCTGCGGCTCACGGAATTGCGCGCCACCAACCGTCTGGTGGAAGCGCAGCGCCTCGAACAGCGCACCCTCTTTGATATCGAGATGATGGAAGAGATGGGCTACTGCCAGGGCATCGAAAATTATTCGCGCTATATGGAAAACCGCGCGCCGGGATCGGCACCGGCGACCCTGCTTGATTACTTTCCCGACGACGGTCTGCTGTTCATCGATGAGAGCCACGTCACCGTTTCCCAGGTGGGCGGCATGTATCGCGGCGACCGCTCGCGCAAGCAGACCCTGGTGGACTATGGTTTCCGCCTGCCGGCGGCTCTCGATAACCGGCCTCTGACCTTCGAAGAATTCGAGGCGCGCCAGTTCCAGACCGTTTACGTCTCGGCCACTCCCGGCAATTTTGAATTGCAAAAAGCCCAGGGTGTCATCGTTGAGCAGATCGTGCGCCCCACCGGCCTGGTCGATCCACCTATCGAAGTGCGCCCGGCGCAGAACCAGGTGGACGATCTTATCCACGAATTGCGCGCCACTATCGCTCAAGGCTATCGGGTGCTGGTCACCACCCTGACCAAGCGCATGTCCGAGGATCTGACCGGTTATCTCGAAGAACTGGGCCTGCGCGTGCGCTACCTGCATTCGGACATCAAAACCGTGGAGCGCATGGAAATCTTGCGCGATCTGCGCAAGGGGGTGTTCGACGTGCTCATCGGCATCAATCTGCTGCGCGAGGGCCTGGATATCCCCGAGGTGGCCCTGGTGGCGATTCTCGATGCAGACAAGGAGGGTTTTCTGCGCTCCGAGCGCTCGCTCATCCAGACCTGCGGGCGCGCCGCGCGCAACGTCGACGGCCACGTCATCATGTACGCCGACCGTATCACCCGCTCCATGCAGGCCTGCATCGACGAAACCGGCCGCCGCCGCGAAGCCCAGCTCGCCTACAACGCCGAGCACGGCATCACGCCCGAATCGGTGAAGAAATCCCTGCGCTCGATTCTCGAGGACATCGCCGAACGGGGCGATTATGTGGATTTGCCTCTGGCCGCCGAGGAAGAAACCGAATACCGCTCCCCCGAGCAGCTGCGCAAAGACATCGCGCGCCTCAAAAAAGACATGCTCACCGCGGCCGCCGCCCTCGAATTCGAGCGCGCCGCCGAACTGCGCGACCGCATGCTGGTGCTGGAGAAAAAGGAATTGGCGTTGCGCGGGTGATCCCTGTTTATCCACAACCACCCGCACCGCCAGCCCGTCCCGCCGCCCGCATTGAGCAGGTACCCGCCACAGGGCCCTTTGAGCAGATCTCTCCATCGGTCCGGATCGGGAGGCCCGAGGAGGCGGTCATAAATGGTGGCGAGCCAATCAAAATCGGCGCGCAAATGGAGCCCTCCACGAGGCAGCCGATCAGTCTTTGACGCAATCTGTCGGCGACCAAACCGTCAACGCCCCCGTTTCGAATCGTACACGCTGCGCTCTAACGGCCAGGATAGCTTTCAGCGTGCGCCGGTTGGAGGACAGGTTTTCACTGCAGTCCGGGTCATAACAATCATTGTGCTGGATTGTCGACAAATAGGTTTTCACCCTCCTCCGGGATTCTGGATTTGCGGCCCTGTTCCCGAAGCTGCTCGTCTTCACTGACCAGGCTCCCTTCAGCTCCGGTGGCGACCACCTCGGTACCGACGGGCGAGACAGTCTCTTTAGGCAACTCGTTCTGGTGCTTGGGTGGCAGCGCCTCCAGCATGCGAACCGATACCCCTTCGGGGAAAAGGATCTCTCTGGCCTCGTCGGGCATCGAAATTCCCTGGTCCTGAAGCACCCGTTTCACCATGCGAATCAGCGAGGACTTGACCTTGGGTCCGTTGTAGGCCGAGCCGTCATACCAGAAAGTAATTTTCAGGTTCACGGTGGCCGCACCAAGCCTATCGACCAGAACCAGGGCCTCCGGATCCTTGAGCACTGCGGGGTGTCCACTGAGAACGTCCCTGACAACCTCCTGGGCAATTGACAGCCTGTTCTCAAAGCCGATCCCGACCTCGAAGCTCTCGCGGCGATTGGGATTGGCTGTGAAGTTGCGGATAATGTTTTTGTAGACCATCGAGTTGGGGATCTGGACATGGTTGCCGTCCAGATTCATCAGCACCGTACCGCGGGTTGTTACCAGTTGCACGACGCCGATGTGTCCGCCAATCTCCACCAGATCGCCGATACGGAAAGGATTACGGATGCTGATCAAAATGCTGGACAGATAGTTCTCCAGAATATCGCGAAAGGCGATCCCGACCACCAGACCGATGAGTCCCGTACCGCCGAGGACCGTGGCGGCAAGGCGTGAGAGGCCAACCACCTGGAGTACCAGATACACCCCAATCAAAAGAATAAATATGCTCAGAACCCGCGCAACCACATCACGTAGCAGAGGATTCATCTGCTGCCCAAGAGTCCTCCTCGCACCGTGCGCCGCTAACCAGGCGAGGCTTCCAGCCACGAACATCACCAGCAACCCGATCACGAGGCGCGGCAGCCTCTGCAAGGTCCACATCCAGAGGAACTGCAGCTCATTGACGGCAGGGGAAAAATCCCAGGGGGAACTTTCCGTCACCTGAATACGATTAACCACCGCCACCACGTCGCTGGTCTTTCTGGCCAACTCCCCGGCCCAGACTCGATGGTCCGCCGAGTCGGTGCGTCCGTCGAGAAATGCCACCCCTTCTTGGACCTGCACGCTGACATCAGAGAACCAGCCGGTCGCTTCAAATATTCTGGTCAGACGCCTGTCGATCGCCTGGTCGCTGGAGACCGGTTGAACCTCGATCCGCTCGGCGACCGCTGTGCTCTCCCCGATAGGGGCCGCGGATCTCTCCTCCTGAGCCGGTTTCTGTTGGGCAAGAGCGGAACTGATCTGGAACCCGAAGATAAGAACGCTGAAGACAAACCGCAGAGCGAGATTTTGCAGGAGCGACCTCCGAGGCCGTTGAAAATTTCGCGTAACGATCATGGTGACGACCTCAGTTCAGCTTCCACGGGTCATGGCGAAACACGTTGCCACTGTCTGCAATGCGGCCAGCCCCTTATGGCTTTCCCGTTCGATCGTGGCGGCCAAACCAGGGGACTCCACACCTTCCAAGCTTACCCAACCGACAGGAATACACAACCTGGGCTCAAAACAAGCGACTTTCCCCGCGCACAGCAAAGATGCAGCCCTCCTCAAGGAGGGTTGCCAAAAGTCGTCGTCTGGCGCTCAGTTGTCGACGCGGTTTGCCGATGCGTGTGAGCTGCATCGGGATTGTCGTAATGATATCGATGGATTGGCCTACTCAGGGCCACTTCATCGGAGGATGAAAATGGCCCTCTTTTCGTGTTTGAAAACATGCTGTTTGACTGAGAAACCGAGGGCCTATGGTTGTGCGTTCCCAGGATTTATCCGGGGTTGGTTTGCCAAGATTTGAATCTTGTGGAAATCTCTGCGATGTTATGACGCCGTGCCAATTCAAATAACCACTATAAGGGGTCGTCTCAGAAAACGGAAAATAAAGCACGTTAAGACCGGGCTGCGGGTTTAGGAGTAGTGCCCGGGTAGCTACAAGTTGGCTGTCCTGACCGTTCTATAAACCCTAAGGCTAAGCAGGATAGCGATTCAGAACAACTTCCAGGAAAACCCCAACTCGGGAATTCCGGTTGGGGTCGTTTGTGTGCTTAAAATGGTGACATATCGGACAGCTCTGCCACCATCAGCATAATGTGTAAGTTGAAAGTACGGCTTAACTCCACTAAAAAAAATCGGTGCACAGAAAAAATTCGGGTCAGTATTCGCCGCCGATCAAATATCTAACAGGTTGTTGAAAAACAATTAGCGCAACCCCTTGATTTACTATGGGCGACGTTTTGAATTTGCTATAATTCGCGCATAACTATCATTTGTCGAAAATTTGCGGGAATATGGTCCGATTTTCCGGTTTCGCAGTAGATTCTTTCAAAGTCCGACAGCCTCCTAGGATCAATTCCAATCAATGCGCCCTTCCTACAACGGAATGGGCTTGTTGTCTCTTGCCGGAGAGGTGAAAGCTTCTCCGGTTGAAACAGAAACAGTCCACCAGCTTTTCTCCCACCACCACCACCACCTAGATTGTCCCCACAGGCACACATTGTCTCGATTTGGACAACTCTCTTGAAGCGCGTTTTTGTAACTTACCGAAATAACTGATGATAAAAAATTGGTACACTTTAAGCAGTATGCTTTAATGTTTTTTTTGTTGAAGTTGCAGCTGTCCAGTTTCGGACAAGTAAACCACGGGTCAGGAGTTTGTTATGTCACAGCAAGCGGTAGAGCAGACTCTAGGAAGATACGTTCTCAAGTTGGTGGATTGCAACTGTTGTTCGGCTTGGAACTGCAGCGCGTGACCGAGCTTCCCCGCAGGCTCGATCCCGGTTTTCGTCGGGCCGGTCAGCGTTTGCCGAGAAGAGCATCACGTAGTTGAACCGAAGCGCTTAGAACCGGAGGTAGCGATGCGATTGTCCCGTTGGTTTGGTATCTCTCTGATAGCAATTCCCCTTTTCCTCGGCGGTTGTGGCGACGACGGTGGCGATAGTGTGCCCGACTCCCTCCCGCCGCTTGTCACGGTCCAGCCCCAGAAGGACGACGGGCCGATCGTGTACTGGAAAGCCCCCCTCAGCCCGAAACACCGGGCGATCGTCTCCTACATGGAGCCGACCGGGAACATCCTCACCTTCCGGGCCCAGGGCGTCGCCTTGGAGAGCGATCTCTCGGCATACGCCGACGCGGGCACACTGGTGACCAAGCCGGGGGATCTGGGCGTCAGGGGCGGCGACAGCGAGAGCCGCGTCTTCTCCCTGGCCCAGGCGGCGGGCAACGTGCTCCAGAGCTACACCCTAGACCAGCCGTTCATGGGAACCAAGACCTACAGCCAGGTGCCCACAGGCGTCATCTGCTCCTCCTACCTGACCAAGACCAACACCGACGGGACCGCGACGGGTTTGTGGCTCGAACTCACGGGGCGGGGCGAGACGACCGAGACGACGCAAAAGTTCCGCCGAATGCGGCTAGATGTGCCGAGGCCCTATTACAAGTACAACTTCAACGCCGACGGCTCCATCTATCGTGATTCTCCCTCCACGGACATGAACGTGGCCCACGACATGGTGGCCTGGGACTGGAACGGCGACGGCTACACTGACTACCTGGTGACCTATCTCACCAACCCGACCACCTGGGAAGGAAAACACGAACACGATTACAAGAACATGAAGGTGGCGGC
This sequence comes from Geoalkalibacter ferrihydriticus DSM 17813, assembly GCF_000820505.1. Taxonomy (NCBI): domain Bacteria; kingdom Pseudomonadati; phylum Thermodesulfobacteriota; class Desulfuromonadia; order Desulfuromonadales; family Geoalkalibacteraceae; genus Geoalkalibacter; species Geoalkalibacter ferrihydriticus. Next base: position 678,191 of record NZ_JWJD01000001.1, read on the forward strand.
CGTCTTCGTCGACGGTAAGTCCCTCTACGACGCCAGCCTGGACACGACGAAGACGGTCAGCTTCTGGGTCGACGCGACGTGCGCCTTCACCACCGGAGGCGACGTAGTCGGCGGCCTCACGAACCACCTGCCACCGAATAGCGTGCGCACCGCCGTCGGCGACCTGGACAACGACGGCCTTCCCGAGGTGGCCCTCTACTATACCCAAGTGAACGGAACTACCGGCTGGTACTCACACAACAACGTTCTGAAGATTCTGACCATCGCTTATGACGGAAGCCGAGCGAAGTTTGCCTGGAAGGGCATGGGCAGCGAAGTCGGCGCTTGGAAGATCCAGAACGACAGCGTGGCCGTGGCCATGGGAGATCTCGACGGCGACGGCGTCGACGAGTTGGCCGTGCTTCACTGCAACGGCAAGGTCTACCTCGACGTCTACAAGTACAATCCGCAGACGAAGGATCTCGAAAAACTCGTGGAGGGGGTACAAGTCGGCGAGTACTTCAACGCCACGGAGACCCAATCGAGTGCCCCAGGCATCGAGGCCTCGATCGCCGACCTCGACGGCGACGGCATCGGAGAGTTGGTCTGGATCTCCACGAATCAACGGACTCCGCCCGGCGCCGTCTATGTGTGGGACACCCTGAAGATCGTGCAGATCGCCGTCCACAAGTGGCCGGTCACCGTCGACGAGGTCTCGGGGGAACGGTCTGCCGTCCTCCACGGCGCGGGAACGAAGAAGACGTATCGCCTGGACGACGTCGTCGGCGGCTGGACGCTTAACTACACATATCCCCGCTTTTCCATGGACACCGGGCGCTTCGTCTACCCCGATCCGCCTGCTCCCTCCAAACCTCTAGAGCTGAGAAAGCAGATCGGCCTCGTCACCCTAGCACCTCCTGCGGGTCCCTACTACGCGGACCACAATGCGAGCCTCTATTGGGGCGTCTTCCAGTGGGACGCGACGGAAGGGCTGCAACTGCTCGGTATTGGGCGCCGGTTTGACGCAGCTAAGGCCGGCAATGTCGTCCCCTCCCTCGTCGCAGCGGACCTGGACCACGAGAGCATGGTCCTGGGCCAGCCCTACAGCTACACCGTCACGAACAACATCGAGCCGCTGTTCATCATCCAAGCTCCGCCCAAGCACTGGGACGAGATCACGTATGAGGGTGCGCCCCATATCATGGACGCATTCTCGCTCCTCGGCGAGTACTCAACGTCGCTCGCGAGCGAGACGTCGGACTCCCACTCGACGGCCACGACCCACATCAGCTCGGGCCAGTGGAGCGTAGCGACCGACTTTGCCATCCGCAAGGGGAACCCGTTTAAGATCCTGCCACCGCTCTTCGAGGCAGGAGGCAAGTACGCCAGCGAGCAGGCGACGAAGCACGATTCCAAGATCGGTGAGACGATTCACGTCGATGTCGACTTCACGGCCGAGGCCGACGACCAGATCCAATACCGGAAGACCACGCACAAGGTCTACCGCTACCCCGTCCTCTTCCCTGCCTCCCAGGCGATCACCGACGACGGCTCTCAGGCCTTCCTGCAGTACATCCTTCCCATAGACGCCGACGTATCCCTGTCGCCGACGCCGGGGACGGCTGTCGACTGGTACGAGCCCTGGCACAACGGCCTGAACCTCTTCTCTTACCCTCGCACGCTAGAGGGCACCCGCGACTACCCCCTGGGAGGGGACTCAAAGACCATCGATGACCCGTGGAAGGACATCAACGGCCTCGTCCTGGCCCGGAGCATGGGCACACTCATCGGCAACCCCGACGAGTCGACGTGGAGCTTCACGATCGAAGACGAGGAGAAGAAGGAAGACCTCAAGTCCACGAAGCACACCATCTCGAGCTACGTCAACGTCACGCCTCAGCTCGACTTCCACGTGGTGGATATCGAGACGAGCGTCGAGTACGACAACGAGTACTCTACGGCAAATGACTCGATCACCACGACTGACCACAGCACGCTCAGTCAGGTGAAGGCCTCGTGGCCCGGCACGCGGGACTACGAGAGCCCTTCGGGGAGGGCCTACTGGGAGCAGGAGTTCTACGCCGACGCCGCCGTCTACACCAGCGACACCGGCAACGTCTCTGTCGCCTACGCCGTGAGCCAGCTGTACAACCAGAACTCGAGCCTCTGGGGCCCGGCCTCGCCCTACGACAAGGCGGCCGACCCGGCGCTGAATCTTCCCCGGCAGTACAAGTACGACCCGAGCAGCAAGCAGTGGACGAAGCCCGCGGGCGTCCCCGACCTCACTGGCCGCGTCCGGGGCCTCCGGTTCCTCGGGATCAAGGACCGCGTCCTGCCTGCCAACCAGGTTGTCCGGGCAAACTTGCGGGTCTACAACTACAGCTTCGTCCCGACGGGCCCGGTGACGGTCACCTTCCTGTACGAGGCCACCAGCGGTCAGCCCGACGTCTCCAAGGCCACGGTGCTCCCCATGGCGATCCTGAACCCCATTGTCTCGATCCCCGGTCGTCACAAGGGGAACTCGGCCGACGGGTACCAGGCGTCTGATGACAACTGGCAGGACGTGGAGATCGACTTTACGACCCCGAGCGGGGTGAGCACCGGCTACCTCCATGTGGTCCTCTCGACCACGGGCGGCAACCTCAACACGGCCAATGACGCGGGCAACGTTCCGGTGGCAATCCAGACCCCGGCGACTCCCAAGTCCGCCGTGATGGCCAGGGTGGCCGATTCCCACTCCGTCGCTGAGATCACGTCGGGCACGCTGAAGAGCCTCCAACTGGTCACCGGCTCCCTGTCAGTGCGTCCCCTGCTATCCGACGGTTCACTGGGCGAGGAGACGACCTCCCTTTGGCCGGGCCAGGCGGCCGTGGTCCAGGTGGAGGTGCTCTTCGACGACGCGGACGGCGTCGACGCCGACGGGCTCGTCGGCGTCGATGTCACGCTCCTCGATGACAAGGGCGTCGTGGGGCAGCGCAGCGTTCCGATGCTCCTCAACGGCATAGGCCAGACCGTGCAGATGTTCTACACCGCACCCAGGGACGGTGGGATCGTGCCCCTGGAAATGGTCGTCACCTCGTCCTCCCTGCCTCCCGAGGCCGACTACGACCCCGAGGGGCGAAGCACCTGGACGGAACTTATGGTCGGCACCCCCTGACGAACAAACCGTCGAGCGCCCGCACCGGGGAACCACGGCCGAGGCGGGTCGCACCGCAGCACATAAATTAACGAAGGGTATTGCACATGAAAAAGTTTCTGATTTCAATTCTGATTTTGTTCACAACATCTTTACCTGGCTTTGCTGGCGAAATCGATATGGCTCGCCTGGACGCCTTTGCCAAGAATATTATTGCCGAGAAAAGCAACATGATCGGCTTTCCTGTAAACGAAAATGTCGAACTAGAGGAATTCTATCGCTGGTATGCCGATTCCGGGCTTGCCGATGTGGCAATGAACAATGTCGGCAATCCAAGAGCGGCCAGTCTTATTGCTCTGAATACACATCAGTTTGAAAATGAGGTTATCGATTTCTTTGCGCCGAAGTATGGCTTCACCAAGGAGGATGTCTGGGGGATTGTCACCTACAGCGGAACCGATGGCAATAATCACGGTATTTACTTCGGAGTCAAGTATCTCCAGTCGCTCAGCAAATTAAAGCCGGCTTTATGCTGCCAAAACAACAGGAAAAAATTAAACGAACTCATGGTGATCTGATGATCAAATTTGGTCGACAGAAGATGCAGAGTCACAAAAGGCTGAACTTTATGTCCGCGGCTTTGGGCGTTTTATTGCTCCTGTGCATTCAAAGTGTGAGCTTCGGCTCGACAAACCAGGTGGATCTCAAGATTGACCATGCCCTGATTGTGACCATGGATGCCGGAATGACCATTGTCGAGGATGGCAGCGTGGTTATTGACCATGGTGAAATCGTGGCAGTGGGTCCGTCGACGATCCTGAAAAAGCGCTATAACGCGATTCGCAGCATCAATGCCGCCGGAAAACTGGTGATGCCCGGCCTGGTGAATACCCACACCCATGCGGCCATGACCCTCTTCCGGGGGCTGGCTGACGACCTGCCGCTGGATGCCTGGCTGACAAAGCATATCTGGCCGGCCGAGGCAAAATTTATTACCGCTGAATCGGTGCGTAGTGGTGCAAATCTGGCACTCGCTGAGATGGTTCGCTCCGGAACAACCACATTCAGTGATATGTATTTTTACGCGGATGAGCTGGCCATGGCGGCCAACAAAGCCGGCGTCAGGGCGGTTGTCGGCGAGGCGATCATCGATTTTCCGACTGCTGACAGCCAAAGCCCCGCAGAGAGCTTTGCGACCATCAAAGAGTTGGCGGCCAAATGGAAAAACGATCCACTGATTACAATTTCAGTCGCGCCGCATTCGCCATACACCTGCTCTTCTGAGACCCTGAAATCGGCAAAAAAGCTTGCCGATGACCTGGGGTTGCCGCTCACGATTCATGTTTCTGAAACTCAAAAGGAGGTCAGCGACATAACAAAGCAATATGGTATGCCTCCTTTTGAGTATCTTGACAGCCTTGGCTTTTTCGGTGGGACGGTGATCGCAGCTCATGCCGTCTATCCGACCTCCAGTGAAATCATGCTGATGGCAAAAAAGAAGATCGGTGTGGCGCATTGCGCTGTGAGCAACATGAAACTCGCCAGCGGTGTCGCTCCCATACAGGAAATGTTCAACGCCGGTGTTGCTGTGGGTCTCGGGACCGATGGCGCGGCCAGCAATAACAATCTGAGCATGTTCAAGGAGATGAATACCGCTACTTTGTTGCAAAAGGTGTCGCGGCTTGAACCTACAGCCATGTCTGCCCGTGAAACAGTCAAGGCGGCGACCATTGGCGGCGCTCAAGTGTTGGGACTGGATAACCTGATTGGCTCGCTGGAAACGGGCAAACGCGCCGACCTGATCATTATCGACCTGAACAGTCCGCATCTGATACCGCTCTACAATGTCTATTCGCAGCTGGTGTATGCAACCAACGGGGCAGATGTGGAAACAGTGATTATTGACGGCAACGTTGTCATGCAGGACAGGAAGCTCCTTACGCTGGACGAAGAGGTTGTCATGCAGGAGGCACGAAAGCTTGCGCTGAAGATTGCCGAAGGCGAAGAGTGACAAGTCAAACTCCCGTTGGGTAGTCAGCATCATGATCCTTTACCAGCTCAAATGACTTTGCGACCCGATTGACCGCCTTTGCGCGAAGATGAAAATCTACAGAAGGTACAGGAGGCCAAACATGAATTTCCATAAAATAGCATTGACCACTCTGGCAGGGCTGTTGTTGGCTTCCTGCGGAGGAAACAATAACAGCCTGTCCTCTCGCGGGGATCTGGTTGAGGAGCCGATTGAAAAAAGCACGCAAAGCATTTCTCAGCTTGATTCGGTAACGTCGGAAAATGGCTTGCAGGTTTTGACCGGCCCGGCCATTTGTGATGTCAGGGTTTTACAAATCAACTACCAGACCCCCGGTGCACAACCGGGAGAAATGAGCAATGCCTCGGCCGCGCTTTTTGTTCCCAACGGAACCGATCCCGCCTGTCAGGGGCCCTTGCCGCTGGTCGCCTTTGCTCGGGCCACCAACCTCGAAAAAGCCCGCACCAATGCCATGGATCTTTCCGATCCTACAGCCATGCTCCTGATGACTTTTTTTGCCTCACAGGGGTACGCAGTAGTTGCAACCGATTATCTCGGGTATGCACTTTCCAGCTATCCCTATCACCCCTATACGCATGCGGACACGGAAGCAAGCACCGTAATCGATTCGATTCGGGCAGCGCGAAATGCTGCGCCATCACTCGGCTTGACATTAAACGGCAAGGTCATGCTCAGCGGTTATTCTCAGGGTGGTCATGCCGCCATGGCAACACACCGCGCAATTGAGCGCGACTATGCGGATGAATTTAATCTGGTTGCAGCAGCCCATCTCGCCGGGGCGTATCAGGTATCGCAGTCGCTGATTGACGGTGTTGAAAATCCGATCCTTGGCGTACAGTATTTTGTGCCGTTCCAGATTACCGCCTGGCAAAAAGTTTATGGAGATGTGTACGACACGGCGTCTGATGTCTTTAATGTCCCCTACGACGGCTTTATCGAAGAGCTTTTCCCAGTCGTGCACTATCCAGCCGATTTGACTCAACTCCCTGCAGTTGCAACTGTGCCTGCCGAAGCCAGGGATGAAATCTTTAAAGCCGATTATCTGGAGGACCTTGCCACTAACCCGGACAATGGCACGACGATAGCCGCAAAAAAGCAGGATTTGCTTGGCTGGGATCCCATAGCTCCGACAAAACTCTGTAGTGGTTCGGCTGACCCGGTTGTCAGGTTCAGTCTCCATGCGCAAGCAGCCTATGACGATTTTCGTAGTCGTGGTGGGGACAATGTGTCGCTGGTGGATGTGAATTCTACGATCGAGGCACTTCATGGCGATGTGCTGACGAACGACCCGGCAACCTATTACAAAAACTACCATAGTTCATACGAGGCACCGTTATGCACTTGGGAAGCGCGGAAGTTTTTTGACCAGTATAAGTAGATAATTGCGAGAGAAAATCTGTGACTATATCGTTTTAATACCTGTATATCTGAGGAAAACATTTAAGACAGATAGCAGTCGATAACTCTAGGCAAATCAAGCCTTGCCTAAATAGAAAAAATTACCGCAAAGTCAAACAATTAGCCTGTCTGAGTGGAAATGGCTGATGTGATTTTCCCGTCAAAGTCGCTCCCGCCTTGCTGCCACAGCCAACGAGGATAAAGATCCGATTCTCCCTAGTACCCTGTAACCCATAATCTTTCTCATCTTGCTGGTTATTTTGCGCGCCAGCTGCGTTGTGATGTCCGCTGTTTAACTATGGCTAGGCTGCGAACATCATGCCTTGCCGGCACACAAAATTTCTGCGCAATCTTAAGAAATCCTTCGAGTTACAGGGTACTGGCAATCTCGTACATACTGCCGGCGCGCCATTTACAGCGTGGGGAACAGCGCCTGCATTTTCGCCTTCATGGCCGGACTCAGCTGTTTGAACAGTCGGGCATTGTAGGAGGCATGGTAGGGAATGTCTTGAAGATCAACATGCTGGATGGATGGGTCGGTTGTGCCTGAGTCTGGATTAAGCGGGTCCCCGTCACGTGGTCGGGTCGGGTCTGCGGGGCCCAAATCCCTGCCATAGTATGTTTGATAGTTCTTGAAGTTTGGTTTCAGATCATTGCGGATTATCTGCTGGGTGGCAATAGCATATTTCCGTGAAGTGGCCGCAGGGGTACCCTCTTTCACCGCAATATCAACATTCACCGCTTCGATTGAAATGCTGTAGTCACTGTTCATAAAGATTTCAAAGGTGCGGAACTGCTGCGGGAAGTCACGCAAGGAGGAGGTTTCAACCTGCCAGAATCCTTTTTCAGGCTGATTTGCGTCAGGCGAGACAAATGCCTTGATGGTATTAAAGTGACGATGCCCGGCAATCCACATCAGCAGGTTGGGTGTGTCCTGAAGCTTCGTAACCAATTCAGTGATCGTACAGGCATTGTCGATCCTGGCATTGGGATCTTCATCAGAAAGCCACCATTCCAGTTCAGTACCGATACCGGAAACGGCGATGGGGATATGGCAGGCAATGATCATGAGTTGATCATTCTCCTGACCATCCGCCAACTCTGCCTGTAACCAGGCCCAGCGTGTTGCGTCCAGGAAACCGTGGCCATGAATATTGTAAGAACCATCGTCTTCGCGCTGGGTATCATCCAGCACGATGACTTTAAGCGGCACGTCTGACTTGGGTAAAAAACTGTAGCAGGCAAAACCGGCCTTTTCAGCATCGGGAACCAGATAGAAATTAGAGTTGGATGCAACCAGGTTGAACCCATGCCCCTTGGGACTGGAGGTGGTGGTGGTCAAGAATTCCTGAATCCAATCGACTCTGCCTAAAAAACGCCGGTCAGGATCGGCCACAATCTGTGGTGGATAACTGAAATCTTCCACTTCGCCAAAGTTTATTACATTGCCAAAGGGAGATGTGCCATCAATAACCCCCTGATAGTAGTGTTGATAGGTCTGATTATGGATGTTGTTGATATTTATCAGGTTCGGAAAGGTGGCGAGATCAGGAATCAACAGTTCATTCGGTGCTGACCAGACCGTATCGCTGGTGAACGTTTCGGCAAGGCCATTCTCATGAACCGGGAACGAACCGATCAAGAAATGATCGTGGTTGCCGAGGGTCTGGTAGAAGGGGATGCTCTTGTCAAGACCTGCGGCTTTGAACGGCTTTTGAAAATCAACAGTGTCGTCCCCGAAATGGGCGCCGGAACTGGGGATAATGACTTTACCGTCAATAATGTCGATGTACCACCTGACTTCGTTGTACATGCCGGTGTTACTGACATCACCCAATGAGATAAAGAAATCAAAAGGATCTTGCTGGTGCAGGGCGTTTGCCGTCTGAATGGCGGCATCAAAGGTCTGCGGGGTGTAGAGCATGACCCCTGAATAGATGGAAGTGTTGCTGCTGGATGCCGAATTTGATCTCTGCAAATCAATAAACTGGTTCGGTGCTTCCTTGTCGGTCAAATGGATGTCGGTCATGGCAAAGAAATTGAGCAGCTTTGCCTCCTTGTCGACTAATTCTGGATCGTAATCATCCGGCATGATATCTATCCGCTCCACGATCGGGAGCGGCCGATCCAGGTATTTCCACTGACCGTATCCCAGTTTGTCATAATCTTGAATCTGACGTAGTTCCTCCATCTTGAGTGCTTCACCACCATTGGGGCTTTCGCCCAAATCAGAAGGATAGGAGAACGAAATCATTCGCTCGTCGGTTTTGACCACCGTTGAGTCAATCGGATAGTTGGCGACCACGCTTGCGCTACCACTACTGCTGCCACAGCCAAAAAACATCGAACTTAGCGAAACACATGCGACGGTTCCGGCGGAAGCTTTGATGAAGTCGCGGCGTGTCACCTTGACGTTGAATGGTGATTCAATGCTCTTTGTTAGATCCTTGTCTGACATGTTGATCTCCTTTTGTTGCAATTTAAGTTTATTTTGGCGCGAGCTATGCTCGACAGAGACCGGGATTCAGTTGTGCTGCAACCTCGTTGATGGCCTGTAATTTCAGGCCGGACAGGAGGCTCAGTTCGGTTGTGGTCAGCACATAACCTTGCTGCATACAAGCCAACTCCAGTGACTCTTTAGCTGAACCACGAAATCGCTCATCGGTTAAAAGCCTTCCTAATACGCGTTCTACCGCTTCTTGGGACATGTCACCCTCCTGCAATACGGGCTTGTCCAAATCCGGACACCATTGTCCGATAATTGGCTAGCGCACATAGATAGAGCGAAATCTATGCCAGATATGTCGAAGGTGTGATTTCAGTAGGTTAGCTGAATTAAACAAAAGAGAAATGTCCCGCAGGGGACATGCTGTCCAAATGGGGACAATTGGCAGAGGCTTGGAGCGAGGTCAGAATCAATAAAACAGCTTGCGGGAGGCCTTCAGCAACCGGGCGGCAGAGGATTTATTGTTGTTCGTCTGCTTAAAGGCCCACTTTTTGACCTGCTGATTAACGGCAGCGAGGGAGAATTCTTCAGGGGAGAAGTTAAAATTGAGGGAAATACGCCCATGGTCCAACTCGACATCGTTCCCTCCTTTGACATAAAGGATGATGTCTGCCCAAGCCTCACCCCTGTTCAGATCCCGATATCCTCATTCCATAAATCTGGCCGTTCGGCTATAAAATCGGTCATCATCCGGATACAGTGTTGATCCTCAAGAACTTCCAGATTGACCCCACGGGATCTGAGCCATTCTTCTTCTCCCATAAAAGTGAGATTTTCACCAATCACCACTTTCGGGATGCCGTACAGCACAATGGCGCCACTGCACATAGGACAAGGCGATAAGGTCGTGTACAGTACCGATTCCCGATAGACCTGAGCTGGTTGGCGGCCGGCATGTTCCAGGGCATCCATTTCACCGTGGAGGATCGCGCTCCCTTTTTGTACACGCCGGTTGTGCCCTCGCCCCAGGATTGTCCCGTTATGCACCAGCACAGAGCCGATGGGGATACCCCCTTCGGCAAGACCCTGCTGTGCTTCATCAATTGCGGCCTGCATGAATCTATCCATGGTGATATCCTCCTTAGTCGTGTTGTACCGTTCACTCTGTAGCGAAATTCATAAAAATCGCTCCGGTCGGGCAGACATGACTGCAGAGCGAACAACAGGTGCAGGCTGCGTGATCAATCTCAGGCAGTCCACCGTTCCAACTAATTGCCGGATAGCCACCATCGCGGCAGGCGATGTGACACAGGCCGCAACTGGTGCAGCGCTCTGCCAGCAGATGCGGACGGCTATCGTTGGTGCTCAATAGTTTCTCAAAACTGGTGGCCTTGTCCCGACAGCGACCGATGAAATCAGCCGGAGTGGTAAAGCCATGCCACCCCATGAACTCCCGCAACTCCTGCTGCATCCGGTCCACCAGACCGAATCCCCGCAGCATCACTTCAGTACCCACCTGCACCAGTGGCGCACCCAGCAACATGAATTCCACCGCGTCAAAACCGCTGGAAATACCACCGCTCGCCATCAGCGTATGCAGATCAAAACCGAAGAACGAAGGGATGGTATTGATGGCGCAGAAACCGAGCATCCCTGCACGATGCGCGGCAACACGCGCCAATAAAACAGCAGGGATGACAAGGCACTGATCAGCAGCACCAATGGCAAACCGCGAAAGGCGAGGATATAAGCGCTACCTGGAAACGGTTCTGAAAACGGTAAGCTGCCTCCACCCAGATAGCCGAAGACCATGCTGGTACCGGCATCCGTTGCATTCTCAAGCGTCAGGACTACTTTGTTCAGCACCAGAAACAGGCTCTGGAACAATGGAACCTTAAACAAGAGGATGGCCAGCAGCAGTTGCAAAGCCAGACCGATAATGACCAGCCTCAGCGGAAAACGGCGGCGCTGCTCACTGATCAACTAGGCAAAGAGAATGAAGACGCCAAGGCCGAGAATTGGTTGGAGGGTCATTTGTATATCTCCGGTCTAAAATACAGACATTTGCTAGTTTATAGCGCGACGATGCACTTTACCGCTTCCTGAGACATGATAATCTCCCGCAAAAGCCATCTGTCCAGATTCGGACAATATTGTCCGTACAAGTATCTTCAGAACATTGAATTGGCGAAATCCGTGCCAAACGTTAAGGCTTTATTTTTTCAGTGATTTAACATAATGCGGCGAGAAGGAGCTGTCCCGTTCAGGACAAATTGTCCCTTTGGGGACAACTTGCAGGTCATTGAGAGGGAAGAACAAGAAAAATGCCAGCAGACCCTCTGGATGGTCAGTATACTGAGTATTGAAAAAGTCCTTTGTCGACAGTTCGTTCAAAAACCCCAAGTGGGGCGATTAAGTCGCTATTCATGGCGTGTGCGAGGTGAACGGCTTGACCCGCAGCAGAACAACCAGGGCCAATACCGCCGCAGCCACGCCAACCGGGTTGGAAAACTCGGGAGAGAGATTGAACCCTATGGTTGCCTGGAGAATAAAAGAAACGGTCACTGCGGTCATGAACATGGCCGGAATCGTTGCGATCCAATGAAACTTGTCGCTTTGTCGCAGATAAATCGCGGCGGTCCAAAGAACCAGCATGGCCAGAGCCTGGTTACTCCAGCCGAAATAACGCCAAATGAGATCAAAATCCTGGGTACTGATGATGAAGGCCAAGACAAACAGCGGAATTGCCAGCAACAGTCTTTTGGCTGGCCGGACCTGGGACAGGTTGAATGTTTCCGCCAGGATCAAGCGACTGGATCGAAAGGCCGTGTCCCCGGATGTGATGGGCAGAATAATCACGCCCAGGATGGCGAGAAATCCACCCACCGGACCGAGCAGGGTCCGGCAGATCTGGTCTACTGCCAGAGAAGGCGTGCCGCTTTGAATGACCTGAAATAAAGCGTCCGGTCCATAGAACAGACTCATTCCGGCTGCGGCCCAGACCAGGGCGACAATCCCCTCGGCGATCATGGCCCCGTAAAACACCAGGCGTCCGCTGGATTCATTACGAATGCAGCGGGCCATGAGCGGGGACTGGGTGGAGTGAAAACCGCTGATGGCCCCGCACGACAGGGTAACAAAAAGCAACGGCCAGATGGGCAGGCCTTGTGGGTGCGTGTTCACCGTCACGTCCAAGTTCGGCAGAACCGGGGCATCACCCAGGGCCATGCCCACAAGCACGCCCAGGGTCATAAACATCAGGAGCGCTCCGAAAAATGGGTACAAGCGGCCGATAAGCTTATCGATGGGTAGGATGGTGGCCAGGAAGTAGTAGCCGAAGATGCAGACTACCAGAAACTGGACGTTCAGACCTGTGAGGTTACTTAATAGCTCGGCCGGGCTGAGAACAAACACCACGCCCACGAGCAGCAGCAGCAACAGGGAAAAGAAACGCATCACCCTGCGGGCGTTCAGGCCCAGAAAGCCGCCCACCACGTCCGGAATGGACGCTCCCCTGTTACGTACCGAAAGCATACCGCTGAAGTAATCGTGCACAGCGCCCGCGAAAATTGCGCCAACGACGATCCAGACCAGAGCTACCGGGCCGTACAAAGCGCCCAGGATCGGCCCAAAGATCGGTCCAACCCCGGCGATGTCCAAAAGCTGGATGAAAAAGACCTTCCATGTCGGCATCGAGGCGTAGTCCACCCCGTCGGCCATGCTGGAACAGGGCGTCGGGCGGTTCGGATCCGGGCCGAATACCCGCTCAACCACCTTGCCGTAGGTAAAGTAACCCAGGACGAGCAGGCCGATGCACAACAGCAGAATTGTCACCTGTTCAGACCTCCATAATACGACCACAAATACTGGTCAATTGTGCAATGACTGGGAGGAAATAAACTGTACGTCGGCCAACTTCTTGATGGAGTAATGGGCCTCTTCTGAAACGTAGGCGATGGGCGGCAGGTCGGACTGGGCCTGTAAGACCTTTTTGCCGAAGTACATGCCGTGGTTGTTGCCGTCAGTGCCGCTAGCGGTGACAAAGCCCCAATGACCGTCGTCGAAACCAAACCGGGGCGCGAAATAGTCAACAACTTCCTGTTCAAAAGCATGGGAATTGAGCAGCAGACCGCTGGTTTTGTACGGGTTTTTTTTGAAAGCATCAAATCAGATATAAAGCGCTTACTCCATAAAGTATTCAGCCGTCGTCTTGACCGACTTGATCCCCACGGAGATGGTCGAGCCATCGACCTTTCTGCCGTGCAGGACAAACTCACTTAAGCCGACAGGATTGCTGCTCCCCCAGTCGTAGGTATAACCGAGCCGCGTCCAGGGGTAGGGGAAATCATTCAGGGTGTACGAGTAGTTAGCCTGATGAGCGAACCAATCGGGATAAACCATAAAAACCCCGTAGTCCGGCCCGGCAGTGGCCATGACCTGATCATTCGGATCATGCATATGTAACGGATCGGTTGGGAAATTTAGTTCGCAGGCGGTATCAAAAATTTCCGGATCAGGGCAGGGGCGAAAGAGGTCTTGTGGAGAAACCCACATTTCCAACATGTATTTGTACTCCCTCGAACTGCCTGCAACGGCCACTTCAGGAGGCAACCCCAACAACTGGGCAACACGCAGCGGTTCCGGCACGATATCGCCGAAAAAGGTTTTCATCTCAGGTACCACCGTCACCCAGGAGTCGAATCTATAGTTTGGGCATTCGCCCCCCTCGATGCACGAGGTGTTACCACTACAGCCATCAGGGTTGGTGCATTTGTAGTACTCTCCGGCATCGCCCAGCCAGGTCACAACCAATATGCGTGACCCCACCTCATCGTTCTCCCAGATCAGATCGGGGTTCTCGTTGTTAATCGGAGTCAGGCTGTAAGATATTTCGTGTGGTTCGGCGATGCGGGCGTCGTCAACGGCGTTAATATACTGTTCATCGAGGCTGAGTAATTCCGGAGAGTCGCCACCGCAGGCAGCAAGCAAGCTGATACATAAATACAGTGATAATACGGTCAACTGCTTGAAATATCGCATGGGTATCCCCTATTTTTTGGATTTCCGACCCCAAAAAATGAAAAGCAACTGAAAGTCTTGGATAAATGCCTGTTTCTCGCCCTGCTGGATTGACCCGACCGTCGGACAGGACTGCTGTGCAGGTCTCCATCAGGCCACCTGCCATTCGCTCCCCGAAGCAGCTTGATCAACTCCAGCCGCATCCCTTACTTTTCCCGGTTGATGAAGGAAAAACCATCCAGCCCAGCTACTCGTCCAAAATTTCAAGGTTCCCTTCGTTCTCCTTCAGATTCAGTCCCAGTTCATTGACTGAAATCTCCCGCATCTCCACCTTGCGTATCTTTCCGGTCACTGTGGTGGGAAATGCATCAACAAACTTCCAGTATTTCGGGATCTTGTATGTTGCGATCTGTCCCTTGCAGAACTCGGTCAGTTCGGCACCTGTCGCGGTGTATCCGCTGCAAAGTATAGTGAAAGCGAAAACTGTGCCAAAGGTTAGATTTCAATAATTCCAGCAAGCTAATCTTGGGCAATGGAGACTGATTGTCCTGTTTCGGACAAGCTGTCCCTAAATGGACCGCTTGCAGGGTTAACATCCTCCTGCAATACGGGCTTGTCCAAATCCGGACACCATCGTCCGATAATTGGCTAACGCACATAGATAGCGCGAAATCCATGCCAGATATGTAGACTGTGTGATTTCATTAAGTTAGATGAATTCAACAAAAAAGAATTGTCCGGCAGGGGACATGTTGTCCCGATGGGGACAGTTGGTGGTTCGCAGGGAGGTCAGAATCAATAAAACAGCTTGCGGGAGGCCTTCAGCAACCGGGCGGCAGAGGATTTATTGTTGTTCGTCTGCTTAAGGGCCCACTCTATGACCTCCAACAAAAAGCCTGTCCGTTTTGATGGATATTGACTTCGCGCAAGGACTAACAGACTCCGATTTAATGCGTGTTGCCGTAAATCTTGCGAAAAAAAGCACCCAACCGACAGGAATACACAACCTGGGCTCAAAACAAGCGACTTTTCAGATTTCCACGCTTTCGAAACGAGGGGGGCTTTCAAAAAAATCGTCAGGGCAAATGCCCCTCGCCGAACACACAAATGGAGGTCAAAAATTCAACATTTCATCTCTTCCCACTTCAACAATTGGTGACATTTGAGTCTCAAGCTGTAAACTCTCTGACAGCGAGGCTGCCAACACATGACGTCAGAAAAGAGACCGAAAACCAAACAGAAATCCCAATGGAACAAGGTGTTCATAGAGGAGATAGCATTCTTCGGACAGGAGCCCAGTGACTTTGCGAAAAAGTCCCTGGAACTGTTCCGGCACGAGGCTGTGCGCGCGGTGCTGGAGCTTGGATGCGGCCAGGGACGAGATACCATTTTTTTCGCGCGCAATGGTCTTCACGTAACGGCACTGGACTATTCGGATGCCGCCGTGGCCACCACCCTGGAGAAGGCTGCAACGGCCGGTGTGTCATCGATGGTCGTCTCCCAGGCTCACGATGTCAGGCAAGGACTCCCCTTCCCCGATGCCTCCTTTGATGCCTGCTTCTCCCACATGCTGCTGTGCATGGAGCTATCGACCGCAGAGATTGACTTCATCCTCGGCGAGATTCTCCGAGTGTTGCGGCCTGGCGGCCTTGCCGTCTATTCTGTGCGCAGCGAGCGAGACAAGCATTACCGGGTTGGTACACATCTGGGCGAGGATATCTACCAGATCGGCGACTTCGTCGTCCACTTCTTCACCACGGAAAAGATCCGAGGACTGGCCAAGGGCTATACCATCCTGGGAGTTGACCGCCTGGAGGAGGGAAGTCTTCCGCGCGATTTGTATTGCGTCACCATGAAAAAAGGCCCGACGGCCGGGGCATCGCCCAATACCCCTTGCGAGGAGCGCGACATGGCAGATCCGCTGAATAAGTTTCAGGAGTTCATGGAGGCCGCCTTGGCCCCCGGCGTCCTCGACCATAAAACCAAACAACTGGTCGCCTTGGGAGCAGCACTTGCCGCCGGTTGTGATCCCTGAACGGACTTCGGCCTCGCAGTTGCGAGGCAGGCTGGGGCAACGAAAGCGGAAATGGAAGAGGTGGCGGCGATTGCCATGACCGTCAATGCGTTCAAAACCCGCGCACTGTTCGCCGGAAAGACTGAGGAGATCGAGGAGCACTCGCCGTCCGCAAACAAGGAGGTTCCCGAGAGCCCCCCGGGGAAAACCTGAGGAGTGTAAGTGAGCGCTTCAGTTGAAGCAGCGGCTTGAGTGAACACAATCGCTACACCCGCCTGTCTCGGGAATTATCTCTCCACCTTGGAGGGGAGGGCCTTCTCTCTGTGGCGGGGTCTTCTCCAATCCCCTGGCCGACAGTAACCCGCCCGGTCTGCCACCTGGGAACCAATCTCCCCCGCACCTCACAACCCCGCATTACAACCGCAGATCAGAACGAGAGGCGGTTTCCAAACAATACCAGATGGTGGGTCTCAAACCCTAAGCAGGAGGGATAATACTCACCTTTTGAATATCTGGGCCCGAAACGACGGGTCTTACTGAAATCATCGTGGGCCTATCTGTTCCGGGATGGGATTCTCCATCGGTTGGTGGTAAAGCCATACTATCTATCCTCGCGCGTATGCCATAGACGTAGCACGTAGATCGTGGCTTCCTGAATTTCGTAGCGCATCTCATAGTGCCCGACGAGAATTCGGCGAACCTCACGCGGCTCGAATTCTTCAAACTTTTCGCCGATGCGCGGGTTGGACAAAAGGCTGGTCGGAGTGGCGGTTAGCGCCTGAACAGTGCGCGCAGCCGCGCCCCTGTTCACCGGGGCCAGAAACTCATAAAGCCTCGCCGTGTCGGAGACCGCCTTGTCTGTCCACTTCAGTTCCATCAGCGCGGCACGGGCAACGGGGTGTCGGTATCCAGGCTTTCGGCCCAGGCTTGCACGGCCTGGTGGTCGATGACGCGACCGGCATCCACGTCAGCCAATGCCTCTCGCGTAAGACGGCTGCGTTCCTCTTCTTGGTCGATCCACGCCGACAATGCCTGCTTTATGATCCAGCCACGTGAGCGCTCAAGTCGAGCGGCGATCTGATCGACCTTCTCGGCCATCGGCAGTGGGACGTGTGCAGTAAGCACTTTGGTTTTTGTTTGTGCCATGACTGATCTCCCCTTACTTCTGTGATATAAGCTTCTTAGCGCTTATCGATTCTGATTGAATCATAGTGATTAATTGTGATCATGTAAAATGTGTTATCTTTAATCAGAGCTGCGACCTGATTGGCAGCAGTACCTTTTCAGAAACCTTTTCGCGCAACGGACGGCTCTTCCAGCGGGCAAGGGAATACGACTCAGCCGCCAGCAGGTCGGCCTCGAACACCGCTGTCATCTGAGTGGCGAAGTCGCTGCTGTAGATATTCAGACTCGCTTCGTCATTGAGCCGAATCGAACGCATGTCGAAGTTGGTTGACCCAACCGAAACAAACTCGGCATCGATGACCAGCAGCTTGGTATGCAGCATGGTCGGCTGATAGACGTGAATCTCTACACCTGCCTGCAGCAACTCGCCCCAGTCGGCCTTGGAGGCGATCTTGACGGTAAACGAATCTATGTGCGGTCCAGGCAACAGGATGCGCACGCGAACATCGCGATCACGGGCAGCGATCAAGGCCTCGATCAACAGCCTGTCGGGCACAAAGTAGGACGCCGCCAGGTCGATTGTTGACTCGGCCGCCGCGATAGCCAGCAGATACATCAGGTGCATGCTCTCGCTGCCGCCAGAGGGCGAGGCGACAAACACGTGTGCGTCGACCTCGCCCATCTTTTGCAGGGGCGGGAAGTAGCTCGGGCCGTTCAGCACGCGACCGGTGGTCTTGATCCAATTGTCGTTGAAAGCCGCTTGCAACTGCGCCACGACGGGCCCTTCAACCCGATAGTGCGTGTCGCGCCAGTGTTCGGGATCACCACCGTCGCCAGTCCAATGGTCCGCAATGCCTACCCCTCCGGTGAACCCGATGCAGCCATCGATCACGAGCAGTTTGCGATGGGTGCGGTTGTTCATGCGGCCGACGTTGTACCAGTGCAGCGGCCGATATTGATGCAACTGCACACCGGCCGCCTGCATCGAATCCAGCAGCGACTGTTCCATCTTATCGCTGCCCACCCAGTCGATGATGACGTTAACCGGGACGCCCGCTCGGGCCCGTTCAGAGAGCGCTTGTGCGAACTCTTCACCAATATCACCAGACCAATAAATGAAGGTCTCGAACGTGATCGACGTCTGCGCGGAGCGAATGGCCTGCAGCATAGCCGGAAAAATCTCGTTGCCGTTGTGCAGCGCGGTCACACGATTGCCGTGCACAATCGTCGGACCCATCAGGACGGACATCTCGCGCCGAAACTGCGAGTCGGAGACAGCGTGGTGATGCTCGAACCTGCGCTCCACCACCTTTTCAGGCGTCTTGAAGTTCTTTAACAACACCAGGATCAGGCTGGTGGCCAGCGCAGTGATTGCGATAGTCCAAAACATAGATTTTGTCTCTCAGTCATTGATCTCCCAGCCGGCCTGAAAAAGGGTGTGCTAAGAATTTGGAAAACGCCGGGGCTCCGGGTCACTTCTATGCCAATGGCCTGGATCAGCTCTCACGGATCTCGCCAGTGTGCACCTTGAAATAGTCCAGGCTGTTGGGTCCAAAAGCTGTGCTGATGGCGACATCAGTGGCATCGCGGCCGCGGGCAATAAGAATACGCCCGATGCGGCGCGTGTTGTTGCGCGGGTCAAATGCATACCACCGGCCGTCGAGGTAGGCTTCAAACCAGGCAGCGAAATCCATTTCTGCGTAGGGCGGGGGCATGCCTATGTCGCCCAGGTAGCCGGTGCAGTAGCGGGCGGGGATGTTCAGGCAGCGACACAGGGTGATGGCGAGATGCGCATAATCGCGGCACACACCCTGTTTGTCCTGAAAAACTTCCCACGCGGTTTTTGTGTTTCGCGCATACTGGTAGCCAAACTCAATATGGTGATGAACGTAATCGCATATTGCCTGGACTTGAGACCAGCCTGTGACATGATTGCCGAAGAGTCGCCAGGCTGTATCTACCAGTGGGTCTGTTGCGCAGTACCTGCTGCCGAGCAGGTATTGCAGGGTCTCGCCTGGGAGTTGTTCAACCGGGGTTTTCCTTGCCTGCAGATTCATTGCATCAGGCAACCCGCTATCGTTAATAACGGCGTCCGTGGAGAGACGCAGGGTGCCTGCGGGAGCGACGAGGCGGGAGCAACGGTTCCCGTAGCTGTCGTGAAAGTCGGAAATAGGGATCGGTGGGTCTGCAACCACATGGTCGGGAACAAGCAGATCCGCGACGCGGGTGGAGTGCACCTTCAGCATGAGGATCATCGGGGTCGGTTGGGGGCAGTTAAATACCAGTTCGTAGCCAATGCGGATTTTCATAGTGCGAGCCCTGCGCCGTGCTGTTTGGCGGGTTGGACTGTCATCGAACAGCCACCGAGTGCTGTATCCAAAGAGGTGATGATCGACTCCCGCAGGGTCTTCCATTGCCTTGCGGGGGGCAGAAGATTTTTCTGGTTGAGTTCCAGCTCGATGCCCAGATAGGCGTCGGACGGGAATTTCCTCCTCAGCGCTGGGGTTAAACCATCGTCGCGGCCCTTATAGGGAAAGTTGCGTCGTACGACCAGATCGGGGGCAGAAGCCTTGAGCGCGGATTTCCAGTTCGCGCACAGGGCGCTTTCTCCGGGTCGGGATGGGTCATAGAGCAGGCCGATGTCCGCGTCGCGGACCACGCCATTGAGGTTGTTGGTGAAACTGTGGCAGGAAATGTGAATGACTCTGCCGCACCGGGCAATCCCGCGGGCAACAAGTCTCTCGGCTTCCGTTCGATAGGGTTGATAATAAAGTTCTATTATCTTTTGCCGAGTTGCGGCAGACAGCTTGCGAATCGCTTCCATATGCAGGTTTCGATGACCGATGGAGCGATTCAGATCCACCACCAGACGACTTATCGTCGAGGACAGCAGGGGCGCGCCGAAATTTCCGGCCAGTGCCCTGGCCATCACCAAGGCCCCCGGGTCGAAGCCGCGATGGCTTTCCAGCAATGGGCCACAGTCACGGAACAAATGGTGATAGGGCGCGGGAACCTGGTTGCCGCCATGCTCGCAGGTAATGATCAGAGCCGTCGCTGCCGAGGTCAGGCTATTTATTTGAGACATGTAGCCTCCTTCCAGCCGACAAGGCTACCACTCCAGGGCGGGCAACTGTGTGAAGACTTCACGGGTGCCTGCAATCCACTTTTTGCCCAGTGTTGTGAAATAGACATCGCCCGGTTCGAAGCGCCGGCGCATGGTGACTGCGAGGCTGTCGAGTTTGTAGCAGATCAGGTCGATGGGCATGCCGACGGACAGATTGCTGCGCATCGTCGATTCGAAAGACACAAGGACACATTTCGCGGCGTCATTGAGGCTGGTTGAGCGGGTTATCACCCAGTCAATGATCGGCTTCCCATATTTGGTTTCACCGGTCTGAAAATAGGGAGTCTGGTCTTCTGCCTCGATAAAATTGCCTTCGGCATAAAGGCGAAAGAGACGTGGCGGTTCCCCCCTGATCTGGCCGCCGAGAATGAAAGAGGCGTAAAAGCCGGTGTTATCTTTTGTCAAGTGCTCGCCGTCGCGCTTGTCCACTAAGCGCATGGCATCCGAAACCAGCAATGCGGCGTCAAACATGGATTCAGTGTTCCACAGGTTGGGGCAGTCAGGGTGCTTCCCGTTTTGCCTGAGAATGCTGATGACGGCCTGGGTGCCGCCGAGATTGCCCGAGCTCAGCAGGACAATAACCCGGTCTCCGCCCCGCTCGAACAGACTCATTTTGCAGAAACTGGCAAAGTTGTCGATTCCGGCATTGGTGCGTGAATCCGAGGCGAAGACCAGGCCGTTTTCCAGCATTACGCCGACACAGTATGTCATCAGATTGTTCCCCCGTATGGTTAGCAGCGATCTTCCGGTGGACGCTTCATCCCAGCCGATCGAAGGAAAACAGCGTGGTCAATGGATGCGGGCGGCGTTCAATCTGCGCGCGCAGCAATTCCGCGCCGAGCATGCTGTAGGTGATGCCGTTGCCACCGTAGGCCAGCGCGAACAGGACGCGCGGCCCGTACTGCGGATGACGACCGAACAGGGGCAGCCCGTCGCTGGTTTCAGCAAAGGTGCCCGCCCAGGCGAACGCCGGTTGCGCCTGAAGGTGCGGAAACAACTTGGCGACCTTACGCTGCAGAGTCGCGGCCTTGCGGTCGACCAACCGATCCCGGCGCGCCGGAATGTCGCGATCATCGTCTTCACCACCCACCAACAGCCGTCCATCGCCGGTGCTGCGCAGATACAGATACGGCCGTGAGGACTCCCAGAGCAGTGTGTTTGCCAACCAGCCCATCTCGGCAGGATCGACGGGATCGCTGATGTAGGCGTAGCTGCTGAGGTTCTGTGCAACGCGCCGGCGCAACCAGCATTGCGATTCGTAGCCGCCGGCAATCACAGCGTACTTCGCCTTGATCGACAGGTCCTGGGCGGTGGTGAGCTGGACCGAACGCGTCGTTGCCGTGATGGTTTTCACCTGCGTGCGATCGAACACGCGCGTGCCCTGTCGCTGCATCCTGCGCAGCAGTCGTGAGGCGAGCCGGTAGGGATCGACTCGCGCCGCTACTGAACTGAGGATGGCGGCCGGCGCAGTCAGTCCGTACGCGTCCTTGAGTGCTGCGCGGCTCAGCCAGCGCACCGGAAAACCGTGCTGTTTCCGCCAGGCAAATTCGTCGGCCAGGCGCGGATGATCAGCGCGATTGCTGGCGTAGTACAGGCTGTCACACTCGGCGAAATCGACATCGCCGACCCCATGGGCGACCGCGCCGACCGTGCTGATCGCGCGCAAGCTGGATTGATACGCCAGCAGCGCTGAGGCCTGGTCGTAGCGCTTGGCGAGATCGATCGCGTGGGTATCGATTTCATACTGCAGCAAGGCGGTGCTGGCCGCTGTGCTGCCCCAACAGACGTCGCGCTGATCGAGCACAACGACATCGTGACCATGGCCGGCCAATTCATCCGCGATCAGCGCGCCGGTGATGCCGGCACCCACCACCGCCACATCGCAACGCAGGTCGGCGTCAAGCTTCTGGAAGGCATACATCAGGCCATTCTTGACCGCCCAGAACGGATATCCGCTTTTCAAGTCCATCAGTCACCCTTCAGCCTTCGTGCGCAATTCGTACAATTTCTTTCGCGATGTTCTCAGGTGAAAGGATAAAATCGATATACCCGCTTGCTATTGCGCTCTCAGGCATATCCGGTTCCCCGGCGGTTTCGGGCTTCTGCGCAAAGGTAATACCGCCGACCTCTTTTATCCCGGGCAACGCTGCGGAACCATCACCATCAAGGCCGGAAACAATGATGGCAATAAGTTTGCCATCCCAGTTCTCTGTCAGGGAACGCATAAAAACCGTAATCACGTCAGGCCATCCCCTGGGCTTTGATATCGGTTTAAGACGAAATTCTCCGTCAAGGACGTGCAAATCTCGATTTTCCGGGATGACGAACACATGGTTGGGTTCGATGTCCAATCTTTCCGTGATCAATTCCACCGGCATTTCCGTGTACTGCGGGAGAATTTTGTGGAGCAGGGTGGCGACGCTTCTCAGATGATTGACGATGACGATGGCCACGCCCATATCGGCCGGCAGATGCTTTAATAAACGAATATAGGCATCGAGGCCACCAGCTGAACCTCCGACGCAAACGATGGGGAAGTATTTTGCAGTGTATGCCATGGTGTTTTTCCCCCTTACTCGCCTACGTTTTAATAAAAGCAAACAGATCTTCGTTGACACGGTCTTTGTGGGTCGAGCATAGGCCGTGCGGGGCTCCCGCGTAGATTATTGATTTTGAACCCTTGAGGATCTTAGCCGAGAGCAGGGCCGAGGCAGCGAGCGGTACGATTTGGTCATCGTCGCCATGCATGATCAGTGTCGGTACGTCGAACTTCTTGAGATCATCCGTGAAGTCCGTCTCGGAAAATGCCTTGATGCAATCGACCACAGCTTTGAAACCGGCCTGCATCCCCTGGAGCCAGAACGAATCCCGCAGCCCTTGCGAGACCTTGGCGCCCTCTCTGTTGGCGCCATAAAACGGCGAGGTGAGATCCTTGAAAAACTGCGAGCGGTCGGCGAGTACGCCGGCACGAATCTGGTCGAACTCTTCAATCGGCAAGCCATCGGGATTGGCAGCCGTCTTCAGCATCAGTGGCGTCACCGAGGCGATCAGCACGGCCTTGGCGACACGTTTTGTACCAAAGCTGCCGATATAGCGGGCAACTTCGCCGCCGCCCGTGGAGTGGCCGACATGAATCGCGTTATTCAGGTCGAGCACTTTGACGAGTTCCGCGAGGTCGGCGGCGTAGGTGTCCATGTCGTTGCCATCCCAGGGTTGACTGGATCGTCCGTGGCCGCGGCGATCATAGGCTATGCAGCGGAATCCGCGTGCGGCCAGAAACAGCATCTGGTCTTCCCAGGCGTCCGCGCTCAGCGGCCAGCCATGGCTGAAAACCACGGGCTGCCCACGACCCCAGTCCTTGTAATAGATCTGCGTACCGTCTTTCGTCGTAATCGTGGTCATTCTCTTGCTCTCCTTTTCATGGGCAGTAGCAGCGCTTTGCCAAAGTTGCCCCAGCACTCAACCCTTCTCCTTCTTGATCTCCTTTTCGACCGGGTACCTCGCATTCTTCCAGGCTTGCCAGCTGCCCGGGACGTTGCAGACGCAGTCGAACCCTTATTGTTTCAAAATGCTCGTCGCAATACTTGCGCGATAGAAGCTGTTACAATAGGCGGCCGTCGCCTCTCCCTTGTCTAAAGTGCCGAGCGGAAATGAGAGCGGAATCCAGCTTGAAGACATCCCCATCGACGCCCCCCCTCATGGTCGAAGCCGTAGCGCGCGCCGGCCTCTTTCAGCTCATCAGCCACCGACAGGTAGCAGGTGGCCCGCATACCCTTCAAGGCACCGGCGCTGATCAATATCTGCGGCCGGTGACAGATGGCGGCTACCGGTTTACTGCCGGCGCCTTCCCCCCGGCCAGGACCAGAATTGCATAGTCATCGCGGGGTGAACCTCGCCAAATGACTTGTCCACGGTCACCTCATACCCCTTTTTGCCGGTGATGGTGCCGCGTTTCAGTGAGGCTAGCGTGACATCGGCGCCCGCTTCCTTCAGGCGGTAGCACGGGACCAGCAGCTCAGAGTCCTCAAAATGATCCGCACTTAACGTCACTTTCGACTTGGTTCCCGTCGCTGCAACGTCCGCCTCCTTTCCTTGACGATTGTTATGCCAATGTCCGCACAGACTTTTCCCGGTCCCATTGGCGGGTCTTGGCCGCGGCAATAAAGGCGTCTTTGTTGTTGGCATCAACGACGCCCGCATCTTGTCCAACATTCGCTGTTTTCAAGAGCGCCTGGGCGCCCTTGTCGACGGCGATTGCCTTGAGATGACCGAACGCATCGCGCACGAAATCGATCGCGGCGCTTTCTTTCGACAGCATCTGTGCGCCTTCGTCGGAGAGAATCACGGCGACGGCGTCGAACAGCACGGACGGCATACCCGCTAATTGCCCGTCAGCCGCTAGCATCGCGCCATCGGCAAGCTTCGTGCCCCCCACCTTGGGAGCGACGATCTTCACGGTGGCACCCGCATCGGTAGCGGCCTTTTTAATACTTTTGATGATGGCGCCGTCGGAACCATCCGCGACCAGGATGCCGACAGCGCGCCCCATGAGCGTGTCTTTCATTTTGCCGATGAGTTGCAACGCGGGCGAAGGTTCCAACTCCTGCACAGGCGCGGCAGCCTCGGGCGCATCCGGCATCTTGCCCATTGCAAGACCCGCGGCGACCCGGCAGGCGAGATCTTCATCGATATGTCGCAGATGACCGACCATTGCTTCCCGCACGTGAACATGTTCGACTTTGGAGAGCTCAAACACTAAAGCTGAAGCAAGATGCGCCTGTTCATGTGCGGTTTGGCTGATATAAAACTGTCTGGCCTGGCTGTAGTGGTCGGCAAAACTCTCGGGACGGATGCGGCCTTTATCCCCCTTCTCAAAGATGTTTGCGCTGTGAAAGCCCTTGGCCGGCGTTTCGCGTGGTGAGTTTTCTGACAGGGAATTTGGCTCATAGGCAACACGGCCCCCCGGTTGCCCCATCTGCATGTGTCCGTCGCGCTGATGATTGCCGAACGGGCACTTGGGCGCGTTGATCGGGATCTGATGAAAGTTGGGTGAGCCCAGGCGCGAGAGTTGCGTGTCGATATAGGAGAACAAACGGCCTTGCAACAGGGGATCGTTTGAGAAATCGATGCCCGGAACGATATTGCCTGGGCAGTAAGCAACCTGTTCGGTCTCAGCGAAGAAATTATCCGGCCAGCGATCCAGCACCATGCGACCGATCACTTTCAGGGGCACCAACTCTTCGGGGATCAGCTTGGTGGAGTCCAGATGATCGAACGGAAACGTGTCCGCTTCCTCCTGGGTGAACAACTGAACCGCGAGTTCCCACTCGGGAAAATTACCCGATTCAATGGCTTCGAACATGTCGCGGCGGTGGAAGTCCGGATCGGCTCCGGCAATCTTGACGGTCTCGTCCCAGATGGTGGACTGCAAGCCGAGCTTGGGGCGCCAGTGGAATTTGACGAAGGTCGACTCGCCCGCATCGTTAATCAGTCGAAAACTATGCACCCCGAAGCCCTCGATCATCCGCAGCGAACGCGGAATGGTACGATCGGACATGATCCACATCACCATGTGCATCGATTCCGGCGTGAGCGAAATGTAGTCCCAGAAGGTGTCGTGGGCAGTCGCCGCTTGCGGAAAGCCGCGGTCGGGTTCCATTTTTACGGCATGGACAAGGTCGGGGAATTTGATGGCATCCTGGATAAAGAACACCGGGATGTTGTTGCCGACCAGGTCCCAGTTGCCTTCCTTGGTATAAAACTTGACAGCGAAACCGCGCACGTCGCGCGGCGTGTCGATCGAACCCGAGCCGCCGGCGACGGTCGATATACGCGTGAACAAGGGGGTTTTCTCGCCGACCTCGGTGAGTATTTTGGCGGTGGTGTACTGTTCCAACGACTCGGTCAGCTCGAAGAACCCATGCACGCCCGTCCCTCGGGCGTGAACGATACGCTCTGGAATCCGCTCATGATCGAAGTGGGTGATTTTTTCGCGAAGGATGAAATCCTCCAGCAGCGTCGGCCCGCGCGGGTTCGCTTTGAGCGAATTTTGGTTATCGGAAATTGCCACGCCCTGGTTCGTGGTAAGCGCAGGGTGCTCCCCTCCGGCGATCTGGTGCAACTCGCCGCCGTCAGCCGTCAATGAGTCTCCTCTGCGTGCCGAACCCCTATCCTTTGTGCGTTTCTCAGCGTGACGCGATGTCTTGTCTTTGCTCATGCTCTATCCCCTTAGTGTTGAACTGCAGGCCATTAACGGCGGCAGTATTTAGCGCTAAAAATCTGTATCAGGTGCACCCACGCAGGAGAAAAAACACCAGTAGAACCGGGATCGGGACTCCCAGGAGCCAAAGTAAAATCCACCCAATCTTTCCTTTTTCCAAGTGACGCATAGCCTTTCTCCTCCCTGAGCTTTTGGAATAAATTGTTTTAGAATCCCCTTTACTTCCTCCTTGTCTTTTTTGAGCATCTGAAAAAATTCATTCAGTTAACTTCGCATTGCTCTTATGCCTCAAGGCCACTCAGATTCGCCCCGTAAGCAACAGGATGATCACGATCAGGAGGATCAGTCCGATGCCGCCACTGGGATAGGCTCCCCAACTTTTGCTGTAGCCCCAGGTCGGCAGGGCGCCGATGAGCAATAAGATCAGAATGATCAACAAAACCGTTCCTAACATAGTGTGCCTCCTTTAATTAGTTGTTGTCTTGGTGGTGCCGCTAGTAGTCACAAACCTTCTGCATTTTCAATGCTTTCGATCCAGGATGCGCCCATCCACATCCGAAACGATGACTTCGACGCGCCGGTTACGCTGCCGGCCTTCGGCCGTTTCGTTACCGGCAACGGGAAACGCGACGCCATAACCGCGGGTCATGAGCCGGCGGGAGTCGATCCCCTTGGCTGCGAGGGCACTTCGCACCGCATCGGCGCGGCGTTCCGACAGACGCTGATTGTGTTCAACGGCACCGGTGCTATCGGTAAAGCCTTCAATCAAGACATTGCGCGTGGGATATTCGGCCAGGAACGCAGCAAGTTTGTCGATGGTGAACTGCGCTCCTGAACGGAGCTCGCTTTTGTTGACGTCGAACAGAACATCACCCAGAGTGATGACCAGACCCCGTTCCGATTTGGTGGCCTGCAACTCGGCGATCTGCGCTTCCAGCTTTTTCGTTCGCTCGCCGGCGGCCAGGGACTCGGCCCTGACTCTTTCCGCTTCGGCAGTCATTGCTCCGACCTGGAGACGGGCGGCATCTGCCTGCTCACCGGAAATCGTCGCTTTCCTTCTTTGCGCTTCGGCCAATTGCTGGGCCTGCTCCGCTTCCCGGGTACGGGCTTGCAGAAGGACCGTGTTGCGCTCTGCGCTGGCCGCATCCAGGGCTTGCTCGGCCAGTTTCACGTTGGAGACTTCGCGGGCGATGGCGGTACGTTGCTTGGCAAGATAGGCGAAGTGTTCCACTTCCGAAGCCTCCGCGCCCCCTTGCAGCAAACTATCCGCGCGATCCAGATCACCTTTCGCTTTTTGCAGTTCGACTGGCGCATTCTTCTGTACATCAGGGTTGGCCTGGGCTTCGGCAAACGCCGATCGGGACTGTTCAAGCAAGGCATTTTCGCGGACTGTCGGGCTGCAACCAGATAGCAGCATGCCAACAACTGACACCCCAAGCAGAAACATTAAGGGGGATAAAAACGACTTCATGGTGTTCTCCTTTTAAAAAATGACGGTAAACGACTCAGGGACTTGGCCTAGCGGTTCATTTCTTCGCGCAAAACGCGAATGCTTTCCTTCAATTCCGCCACAATCTTTTGCGACTTGGCGGAGCGCGCCTTGGCTTCCGCCAGGTTGGCATCGACCATGGCCTCATCGGCGAGTCGCTTGGCCGCGAGGTTTTCTTTCTTGTCCATGGCAAGTTTGGCCCGGCTCAATTTGTCCCGCGCCGCTTTAAGTTCCACCGGGGCGAACTCCACCGCTCCAGAGCTTTCCGCTTGGACAATCGACTGGGTGGCCAGGGTGATCTGCTTTTCCGGGACAGGCGCCTTGCCGGCGCAGCCGCCCAGAACAACCATGAACAAGGTGACCAGACACGTGTTCAGCAACATCCAGGGTTTCATTTTCATTTCCTTTTCTCCGGTTTCTGTTTAGAAATCTTCACGTGCTGCGTCTTGCGCGAAACGCCTCGCGCACGCACAGCCATCCAACATATCCAATGGCAATGAACGTGCCGCCGCACAGCTTTTGGTTAAGGTGTTGATGGTAAAAGGGAAAGTGAGAGCTAGGAGGGGGTGACACGGGAAAATACGTCAGCGGAATCCGTCAA
Organism: Geoalkalibacter ferrihydriticus DSM 17813; assembly: GCF_000820505.1. NCBI lineage: Bacteria > Pseudomonadati > Thermodesulfobacteriota > Desulfuromonadia > Desulfuromonadales > Geoalkalibacteraceae > Geoalkalibacter > Geoalkalibacter ferrihydriticus. Next base: position 706,792 of record NZ_JWJD01000001.1, read on the forward strand.
ACTTGGCAAAGCTGTCACATATGGCGGGAGATGCTGTCGGGCGACCTTTTGTTCTCTTTCATCTGACCTCCGGAGCGAATCGCGCCGCAGTCCCCTACGGGCCCAACTTTAGTTCAAGGCCACACCGCGCAACACATCGTTGCCACGAGAGGATGCGTCCTGGTGATTTCGCGACCTGGCGAAACCGTATCTTGCAGGATGACCATGACGTCGATGTCGGAGCCGAGGTCAGCATCACCGCGCGCCTGAGAGCCAAAGAAAACGAAGCGCACCAAGCGCTCACCATAGAGTTCCTGAAGGCGTCGGCGAAGTTCGCGCAGAATAATTGCAAGTCGAGAGTCCATGCTCTGGGATCCGATTATTGACGACACAAGGACGACTTCGTTGTTGGACGCTGCCTAAACCCTAGCAAAAAAAATAAGCAAATCTGGAAATTCAGGCCAAACAACAAGGCACAAAGAGCATCCCTGTTTACTAATTGCATTCTGCCAGAGGCCAGACTATAGTTCGCCGGAAAATGACTTTTCATTGTTTTTAAAGGGAGGGTTCTGTGAAAAAATTTACTCTTATTGTCTTCTTGACTTGTTGTTCGCTGGCGTTGCTCCTTCTCCTGCCCGTCGTCGCCGCATCCCCATCTGAAGATTCCTCACCAAATCACATACGCGTCGCAGACCCCATCGAGTGGCCAAAGCTGTCGGAGGAAAGTCTTTTCGACATCCTGGTGGAAAATTTTCTTTTTCAGTCCTTTGTCGAAGTGCGACGAATATCGACTGTCGGCGACAGGTTGCTGGTGTTCGCCCGAAACGGCGGCGTGTTGCACTTTGATCCCGTGTCCGCCGAGGATCTCCGCCTTCCAGGGCATCCTCAGGGTTTTCCCGAGCAGAGCAGCATTTCCATCTCTCGATTCGGACAACTGCCTTTCGTGAAAACGCCCAAGGATTCTATACCGGAGTCAGCACTGGAGGAGACCATTTGGCAGGAGGCCATGGCATTGCGGGCGGACATTTTCGGTGAATCCAACCCCGTCCTTTGCATGGAACGGGGCGACGTGATCATTTATTTTTATGAATCACCGGCACCGCCTTTTGGGCATTATGCCTCCGTGCATGATCAGGGGCGCGACACGCTTTTCCTGCATATAGCCGCGCAAGGAATGAAATTTGATGATTTTCAAACCTTTCTTGCAACGGCCGTCTTGAGAAAATAGGAGGGGACCATGGAACTGAGCGAATCGGAACAAAAGGATCTGCGCATCATCCTGGAGAACGTTTTTGGATTTCAAGACGCGTCAAGGTGGCGCATGAACGCGAAGGTTCTTGAATTGGCGGCGCAGATGGTTCAGGGGGCGGAACGTTGCAGTGAAGCCATGAACTATGTGCCCAGACCGGGAATCGCCGATAGCGCCTATTTCAGACGCGAACTGCGCAATATCGCCCGCCGCGCGGCCAGCGGCAAAAAAGATATGTATCAAATCTGTGCCCAGGCGGGCGCCCGCCTCAAGTGGAAATCAGCGCTGGATATTGCGAGCCAGAGCTTGTAAAAAGCACGCCTTATTTCTTCCGGCCCGCCGGTTTTTCCTTCTTGGGCGGCTTGGCCGCGTGGGCGCTGACCTCCACCACCGCGCACCAGGCCTTGAGTTGCTCAAGAACCGCCGGTCCCTTGGGATTGTAGTAGAAGGGCTTTTCGCTACAGCCGACATGCACGTTGATCTGTTGCGCCTGGGACAGGTCGAGATCTTCGAAGTGAAAGCTCTTGTCTTCATGGGGCACCAGGCGGGTGAGGCGGCGGGGCACGTCGAGATGCAGCGGATGGCGCGCCCCGGCCTCGATGACCTGGGTGCGGGGCACGCTGATGGTGCCGCAGCGCCCATGGGGCGCCTCGGCGGAACGGGCGTGATCGGTGAGCCACAAATTCAGGGTGCGGCTGGGGGCGTCATAGAGGATCTGGCGGATGCCGATGGTGACGAAGAGCGGTCGCTCTTCCTCGTTGACGAGGAGTACCTCGACCTCGAGTTTGTCCTCCGCATGGCGAAAGGTCGCGGATGGGGCACGCAGGCGCAGGGGGTGCTGAGCGCTGATCATGGCAGGCTCCCGGGTTGGGGTGGGGCGAGGGGCGCATCGCCGGGGGTGCAGCGGGCGCGCCAGGCCGCGCTCAATTCCTGGTAGGCGCGCTCTTCCTTGAGCAGGTCGGCGGCGAATTCATCGATGAGCGCTGGTGTCAGTTCGCCCAGCGCGTGCAGGGGTAGCTTTCGCAGCCAGGCATCGATTTGTTCGGACAGCCAGAGTCCCGCCGTTTCGGCATCGTTTTCGCCGGCAAAGCGCGTCAACGCCGCGCCATGGATGCGCAGAGGTTCGAGAATGCCCCACCGCACATGGGGCGAGCGCGGCAGCCAAAAAGCGAGAAGGGCGCGGATGCGCCAAGTCGTCTCGCTCACTCCGCCATTCTCATCCGCTGTTTCGCCCGCGGCCAGCGCTTCCAGCAGGCGACCCGCCTCCCGGGCCTGTACCGGGGTGGCAAACGGGCTCTCGCGCAGCAGCGCCAGGAGATCCCGCCCCAAGCCTTGCCAATCCCCAGGCGCCAGGCGATAGTTCTTCATCACCTCCAGAATGCCCACCAACGGTCGCACCAGCCACTGCTCGACCTGGCCGCGCGCCGCTGCGTCGCGCACCAGAATCCGCGCGATCTCCACGCTGAAGGCATAGTATTCGCGAAACAGCGCATCGAAAAAGCGCGCCCCCAGGGTCGAGCGGCGCAGGACGTCGTCGCGCAGGCGGCGCAGGCGATTGACGTCGGCGGCGTAGGGCGAACCGCAGGCGACGGTGGCGACGATGCAGCAGCCGTCGTCGGGACAGCCGACGCCGCCGTCGAGCCGCTCGGGGTCGCGCGGCACCAGGCCCAGGGACTCGCGCAGCCAGTTCTCGTCCTCGATGGCTTCCCGTTCCTCGTCGGCCACGCTGCCGAGGCCGTGATTGCGAAACGAATGGGCCAGCTCGTGAAACAGGATCACGGTGGGGTTCGTGCATTCCTGGTTGCCGTTGATGCCGATGATCCAGCGGCCGGCACCGTTGGAATTGGAGGTGTCGTAGAAGAGGGTGTCGCCCAGGGCATAGGCCGGTGTCGTTTCCACCGTGGTGCCGTCGGACCAGATGGTATGGCCGTCGACGCCGATAATGCGGTTGTTGGCGCTTTCATCGACCATGTCCTTGAGGCGCTGGCGCACCTTTCCCGCGTTGCTGGTCAGATCCAGGGGGCCGGGGTCGTACTGAACGATGGAATAGGCCGAGTCGAGGGCGTCGGGACTGTCGCCGAAGGAGGGCTCCAGCTCCATGCTGCCGCCCGAGGCGATGATCATCAGATGGCCGCGCACCAGGTCGGCGCGCACCGGATAGGTGGTGCCGCCGGCGGTGACATAATCAGCTTCCCGAATGCGAACAGTCATGATTGCAGCGCGCCTCCGCGTGAATGGTCCAGGGCCGGGTCGCGCCCTATTTCAACTTTTCCTGGCGCGGGCGGCGCTTGACCTTGGGCGGATCGGCGCGGTAGCCCTCGTACTCTTTGGGCGTAGGCAGGTCGATGGCCGACGGCCGCGCACAGGGCGCGGGCCGACAGGGATCTTCCACCGGTCGCGGCGGGCAGCACTTTTCCAGCTTGCGCCGCTGTTCTTCGGCGCGCTGGTGGTGCAGGGCGGCATCGGGGTTGGCGCTGGCGTACATGTGAGCCACGGCCTGCATGCCCTCGTGGATGCCGTTCTGCAGGAGGGTCTGGCGCTGGCCCTGGTTGACCAGTTGACAGGTGTTGTCGGCGATCTGCTCAAGCAGGCAGATGACCGTACGCTGCTGCTCGCTGAGATGCAGCAGCAGCTGATTGGCCAAGTCCTGGCGCGCCTGCACACCGCTGATGCCCGTCGCCATGGCCGTGAAGCCCTCGCCCAGCACCTGGCGGATATCCTCAAGCCAGTCGTTGGTTTCGTGGCTTCCGGCGTCCAGGGCAGCAAGACGCTGGTTGCTGAGGGCGCAGCAGTTTTTCAGATCCACCTGATCATTGTGCAGGGTCGCCAGGTTGGCATTGATGAGCAGGGCCTGCTCCCAGACTTCGTTGATGGTCGGCATGGCGGCACTCCTTCAGCGGCAGAGGCGTGTTGCGGCGGAAATTTCATTGATAAATAAGCTATCAAAGTTTTGTAAAAATACTACCGGCTTCTGCGGTGAGTGTGGTGACGCTGCTAAGCGTCATTTGTCCACAACCACCCGCACCGCCAGCCCGTCGCGCCGAATATCCCCACGCAGCCCGCACGTCTCAATCATGGCAACAATCTCCTCCACGGGAGGAAAGTAGCTGCCCATGAGCAGCAAGCGTTCCAGCAACGCGAGAGCCTTGATGGGCAGGCGCGCAATGTCGAATTCTTCGATGACCAGGCGCCCACCGGGGGCGAGAACGCGAACCAGTTCAGCCACGGCGGCCTGTTGGTGGGGAAAATGGTGGAGGGCGTCGACGACGACAATGCGCTGGAAATGATGGTCGGTGAAGGGCAGGTGGGCGACGTCGGCCTGCACCGGCAGCAGGTGTCCTTTCCGGGTGGTTTTGCGCAGCATTTTGCGCGAGAGATCGCACACCACCGTCTGCGTCGCCTGATCGGCCAACGCGGCGCAGACCCGACCGGTGCCGCCGCCGGCATCGAGCAGGCAACCCTGGACAGGCAGCTTGAGCAGCGCGCGCCACACGGCGGGATTGGGTGGGCCCAGCAGCCGGTCGTAGATGGGCGCGAGCAGGTCGAAATGACCGTTCATGTCCTTGGCCTTGGTGGGAAGAGGGGTTGACCTTCTATGGGTAATTCTATATATTGCGGTTTAAATATTTTTTTTTGAGGAGGTTCTGATGTTGCGCAAAATATTCCTGGTTCTGGTTTGTCTGGTGGCCGTCGGTTGCTCCGAGGGCAAGAATTCCGGCAGCGCGGGCTTGGTGCCCGCCAACGCCCAGGACATCGACAAGGTTCTGGTCTTTTTCCTCGATCCCACGGGCGGCCCCTGCATCATGCAGGCGCAGATTCTGGACGGTATGGGCGCGGAGTTGGATGGTCGCGTGGCGCTACGTTATGTCCAGACCACCGTGCCCGAGGATCGTCCCTTTTTCGGCCAGTACGGCATTCGCGGCCTGCCCGCCCTGCTGCTGGCCGACGCGTCCGGACGCGAGTTGGGGCGTCTGGCGCCGGGCGTCAAAAGCGCCGGGGAAATCCGCAACCTGATTCACAGCGTCAATTAGCGCCATGACGCCTCTGGATTTGTCTCTGGCCTCCGCCGCCATGGCCGTGATGGCGGGTCTGGCGAGCATCGCCTCACCCTGTGTGCTGCCGGTGGTCCCCATCGTGATGACGGGCAGTGCCGAGGATCATCGGCATCGCCCTTTGCTCATCGTTTTCGGTCTGAGCCTGGGGTTCATCGCCATGGGCGCCGCCACGGCCGTGTTTGGCGGCGCAATCGCGCCGGCCATGCCGGTGTTCGAAAAGGTGGCGGGCGTACTCATCATCGCCTTCGGCGTGCTGATGCTGTTCGGCATCAACTTATTCAAGAACCTGCATTTCTTCAGCCGCATCGGCAGCGGCGGCAAGGGCCGCTGGTCGGGTCTGCTGCTCGGCTTGACCCTGGGGCTGGTATGGATTCCCTGCGTCGGCCCCATGCTGTCCGGGGTGCTGACCCTGGTGGCGACCCAGGGCTCGGTGGCTTCGGGCATGGTGCTGCTGGCGTTTTACTCCCTGGGATTTGCCCTCCCCATGCTGCTGGCGGGCTATGCCTCCCAGGCCGTGCGCCAGAAAATACGCCTGGTCAATGCCTATCCCCTGGCGGTGCGCCTGGTCAGCGGCCTGATTCTCATCGGCTTCGGCCTGGCGATTCTTAACCTGGGCATGCTTGAGCTGGGCATGACCACCTGATGAGCGCCCTGTCCTGAAAAAATCCTTTGGGCAAATAGACAGGATATACAGGATGGACAGAATCTTATTTTGTCCTGTTTTTATCCTGTTTATCCTGTCTATCCCTGGAAACTAGATTTTTTAAAAATTCAACAGCCGCACCTTCTTGTCGAGCAGCAACTTGGTGATCTCCGGCGGCTTGGCGGCGCCCACCCCTTCCAGCAGATCCTCTTGCGCCTTACCTAGATTGGGCAGGAACAGCGCACAGACCTCGACCTTCGCACCGCCCCGCATCAGGTTCTCCAGCATCTGCTTGGGCGAAACATCGCGCGGCTTGAGGGTCGGCGCCTCATGTTCCTTGAGGGCCAGTTTTCCCGCCTCGCTGCACAGCAGCACCCGTACCTCGGCCTCCTGCCGCTGCGCCTCATTGGACAAGACCAGGGCCATGCCCTGGGTCTGGGTGTCGCCGCTGGTGAGAATAAGCAGCAGCGACTGTTTGTCGTCGGCGCTTGCCGCTGTCGCGCAAAATAGCAGCACCAGGGCCGTCAGCAGGATGCCTATCCGAAAAAATCCGTCCTTCATTTTGTCCTCCCTTGAGAAAAATGTTTAACGCACCACGATGCTGGTAATGCCGACCCCGTAGTTGTTCTCCCGCGGATCGGCGGCGGTCAGAAAAATTTTGTACGAGCCCATCTCCTCGACCTTGAAGCTGCCGGCGAAACGGTTGGTGGTGCCGGTGAATTCCAGGGGGAATTCCTTGACCACACCCTGCGCCGTGCGCACCAGGGCCTTAATTTCAAAGCGATCGGCATCCCACAGGCCACCGGGTTCCACCGGGCAGCCGCACATGGTCACGACATGGGCCTCCACCTGCACCTCGTCGCCGGGCGCGAAATTCTGGTGCGGGCCGGGACTGATGGGATGCACGGTGAAGCCGTGGAATTTGAGCAGAATGCCGTCGCCTTCGATGTCCTGCCCGGGCAGCGCCCAGAAGGTCAGGGTGGTGGTCTGCTGATTGCTGCCGGCCGCCAGCGGCCCGCTTGCTTGCACCTCGACGCGGGTCGGCTCGGCGATGTCGATCTGCCCCACCCAGTGGGCGCCGCCTTCGCGCGACAGGGCTTCGTGGCGCTTGCGCGGCTCGCGCATGAGGCTTGGCGTATCGCCGGTGGAGCCTTCGATGAGGCCCTGGTCGAGGATTTCCCCGGTGTCGGCGTTGCGCAGGATCACGCGAATGCCGCCCATGCCGGTGCCGATAAACTTGGCGTCGTTGGAAATGACGCGCACGGTGACGGCGGTGGGCTCGGCCATAGCGGTTAAAGGCGGAAGAATAAAACAGAGAAGGGGCAGGCAGTAAAGCAGAAGCTTTTTCATGTTGTCCTCCGAAGCGGTTTTTTTGTTCACATCCATGCCTTGCAAGCATAGCAAAGAGGGGCAGGGCTTCAATCTTTCATTGGAATATCTGGGGATATAAAAATCCTCTTCTCTAGCAAAGAATAAATTCGATATCGAACCCTTTGTAAGAAATCCCGACAACGCGTCGGAAAACCCAACCGGGGCAAACCCGCTTTTTTGGCGCCGAGAAGTAGCGGAAACTAGCCGTATACATTGAGTCTGTTCCCACACAGTCCACCGAGCTTTGCCTTCCTTGAGACCAAACCCTTTGTCGGATTCATTAACAGTTTTCCCTGTATATATTTAAAAAAGCCCAAAATAAGGCGTTTAATTTTTTGGACATCTTTTTGCTTGCACTTTCTTTAAGTTGTCATGTTCCGAAAATCCATAGGCGAAAGTCTGGGGGTTTGCCGCCCGAGCAGCGACAGGGCGCGTTGATGACGGGCTGAGCTCACGACTCCGCCTCTGGCACTTTTGAAAAATTCAATTCCTCTCCCGGCGGCTTTGGCCAGTGACCTGCCGTTTCTGATGATGAGCAGGGGCTCATTGCAGACGCAGGTATATCGTTCACTTTTGCCGAGGGAGGTGTCGCATGACCGCGCCAAGTCGTTTCTTCAAGTTTTTCCTGCTTACCTGGCTGCTATTTTTCTGTTTCATTCCCAAACCCACCTGGGCGACGGCCATCGCCGAGAGTTCTCTCTCTTTCAGTTTTAATATCTCTCCCGCCGCCGGCAATTTGACCTTACTCGATCCCTGGTTCATGGAAACCTTTGCCTGGGCCTCCAACAGCCTGGGCGAGATGGACTTTGGTTTTGGCTTTTCCGAGGACAGCGCGGCTTCCTCCGCGGCGGTCACCTGGGCCTCTGGCCAAGGGAGCAGCTCAGGTAACACCGGTGCGGCCCAAAGCCGGGTTCATATTCCGGGTACTGATGTCGGCTATGCCGAATCGTTAGGGCGAGGCGGTACCTCGGGTTTTTTTATGATTACCGGGGGCGAAGGGACGGTCGACGTTGATTTTTCCGCAAGCCTTCTGGGGTCCATGTTCGTATTCACCGATGAATTCGGGGTGTTCGCAAAAACCGAAACCATTTTCGGGCTCGAACTTGATGGGGCGCCGTTGCTCTTTTTCTATGACTTTCTTGAAATAGGCCCCAATTCCATCGATTCCAGCCCCATCTCGGATGTTTTGTTCTCCACGCTGACCCTTGACTACGACACCCCGTACTTTCTTTATGCCGAAGGCGATTCGGAATCCTATGCCGCCAACGTGCCGGAGCCTTCGACTTTTATTCTGTTGCTGGCGGGTTTGATCGGGGCTTTATTGTTCAAGCGAGGGCGAAAGGCCAAAGTGGAGGGAAGAAAGAACGGCTTTTTCCTGGGAGGTTTTTTCCTTTGTGCCCTGACGGGATTTTTGCTTCTGTCCTTTGCCGGGCCGGGCTTTGCAAAGTACCTGGGCGCGCCCCCTCCACCGGCTTGCGATTCAAATCCATGCTGCCCGTCCGTCGGCCCCTGCACCTGCGAATTCGAGGGTGATAGTGCGCTGAGCTTTACCGAGGGCAATCTGCAGGAGCGAAGGGATATCGCCTGCCTTCCGACGCTGTGCCTGGGAATCACCTACCAAAGCGCCAATGCCGATTCCTCCTGGGGTCGGGTCGACACGGTGCTGGGATACGGCTGGACGCACAGCTTCAACACCTTTCTCTACAGTCAGCGCGGCCATATGTTTCGCAGCGACGAAGAAGGGCGGGTCGTCAAATATCGGCGCGGCCCCGGAGGCACTTTCACCCCCATAACGGGCTATTTTGAAACCCTCGCGCAGAATGCCGACGGCTCATTTACCCTGACCAGGGAAGACGGTACGGTTCTCAATTTTGCCTTCATCCCAGACACCCCCTTCATGGTCGGCGGCCCGGTGTTTCGCTTGACCGGCATCACCGACCGCAACGCCGACACCACAACCTTGGTTTATGCCGGGGGCACTTTGGTCGAGGTTGTCGACCCCTACGGCCGCAGCCTGGAATTCGAATACGACGGGGTGAACAAGCTCAGGGCGGTGATCGATCCCCTGGACCGCAGGACGGAATTCGCCTACGACGACACGGGCCGCAACCTTTCGCGCATCACCGATCCCGACGGCCGGATCACCAGCTATGCATACAACATGTTTTCGCAACTGACCGGGAAGGTCGATCCCGATGGACGGGAACTGATTTACATCTACCGGAACAGAAAGCCCGTCGAAATCAGGGACGGCGAGGGCAGGTCCATCCTGCACCTGAGCAATCCCGTCAACTGGGCCACCGATAGCACCGCCCTGGCCCGTGACCTGCAAATAGAAATGGTGCCGAGCACCACCACCAAAAAGGATGCGCGCGGGAACCTCTGGCGCTACGAATACAACCGGCAGGGGTACATCACCAGGCTCATCGCCCCCGACGGCGCGACCACGAGTTACACTTACGATCCCCTCACCGTGCGCCTGGCCAGTGTTACCGACGCCCTGGGACATGTCACGCATTACGCCTACGACAGCCGCGGCAACCTCATCAGGACGACAGACTGCCAGGGCAACCTGACGGAGTATACCTACGAACCGATCTTCAACAGCCTCACCAGCCTGACCGATGCCGACGGGCGGGTGACCACCAGGGAATACGATGCGCGCGGCAATCTGGTCAGGGAAACCGATCCCCTGGGCAACGACCGCCTCTGGACCTATGACGCCAGGGGCAATGTTCTTACGATAACGGACCGAAACGGCAACACCACCAGCCACGACTATGACGCCTTTGGCAACCGCATCAAAATCACCGACGCCCTGGGCAATGTGACTACCCTGACCTATGACCTGGCTGGAAATGTGCTGACTCACACAGATGCCCTGGAGCGTGTCACCAGCTATGCCTACGACGCGCTGAATCGGCTCATCACGGAAACTGACCCCCTGGGTCAGGTCACGCAGTATGCCTACGACGGGGCGGGTAACCGCACCCAGGTCATCGATGCCAAGGGCAACGCCACCACTTACGCCTATGACCTGCGCGGCCGGCTGATCCGGATCACCGACGCCCTCGGGCAGGTCGAAACCCAAGCCTACGACGGCAACGGCAACCGCATTCGCCTGACGGACCAGAACGGCAATAGCACCCGATTCGCCTACGATGCGCAGAACCGCTTGATCAAAACCACCGATGCCCTGGGCCACACAACGGCCATGGCCTACGACGGGGTGGGTAATCTTGTTTCCTCAACCGACGCGGAAAACCACACCACCACTTTCGCCTACGATTGCCTCAACCGGCAGATTCTCGAAACCGACCCGCTGGGATGCGAGACCCGGATCGCTTATGCCGAACTCAATGGTCCCGGTTGCACGGCCTGTTCGGGAGCGCCCCTCGGTTCGAGCCTGCCGGCCAAGCAGATCGACGCCTTGGGCAAGGTCACTTATTTCCGCTATGACGATCTTGGTCGGCTGCTCAAGGAGATCCGCAAGGTCGGAGATACCGAGGACGTCATCAATGCCGACGACGCGGTGACCGCCTACACCTACGACGCCGAGGGCAACCGTCTGAGCCTGATTGAGCCCAACGGCAACACCACGACCTTCAGCTACGATGCCCTGCATCAACTCATCGTGGAAACCAATGCCGCGGGTGAAGCCACCCTGACCGGCTACGACGCAGTGGGCAATATCACGTCGATTGCGGAGCCCAACGGCAATATCACCAGCTACCTCTACGATGCTCTGGATCGGGTGGTGCGCAGTGAAGATCTTGAGGGGATCGTCGCGACCTTCAACTACGACCCGGTCGGCAATCGCTTGTCCGAGGCCGACGGCAACGGCAACGAAACCTCCTATGGGTATGACCCGCTCCATCGGCCGGTGCGCATCGTGGACGCCATGGGCGAGGCCACCGAATACACCTACGACGCCTTCGGCAATCTGATGACGATGCGCGATCGCGAGAACAAGCTCACCCGCCATGTCTACGATGCCGTCCATCGCCGGGTGGAAACCATCGACGCCATCGGCGGCGTGACGCGCTCTGAATACGACGGCGTCGGCAACCTGGTGCGCCTCATCGATGCCCGCGGCAACGCCACCCTCTACGTCTACGACCCGATCAACCGACTGACTCACGAAACCTACGCCGATGGCGGCACCCGCACCTTCGGTTACGACTGCGTCGGCAACCTGGTGACCCGCACCGACCAGAAAAACCAGACCACGACCTACACCTACAACGACCTCTATTTCCTCATTCAGCGCAGCTATCCCGGCGATGCCCCCGACCTGTTCACCTATGACCTCTCCGGGCGCATGCTGAGCGCGGAAAAGGGCGGGTGGTTGGTGAGCTTTGCCTACGACGGGGCCAATCGCGTCACCCAGACCACCCAGAACGGGCGCGTGATCCAGTACGCCTACGACATCCCCGAACGCACGCGCACCCTGACCTATCCCGGCGGCCTGCTCATCGAAGAGCGCCTGGACCCGCGCGGGCGCCTGCAGCAGATCAACGATCTCGCCTCGCCGCCGCCCCTGGTCACATACGCCTATGATCCCGGCAATCGGGTCGTGTCCCGCAGCTATGTCAACGGCGCTTTCGCGACCTACAGCTACAACGCCAACAACTGGATCACCCAACTCAACCACGGCGCCGGAGCGGCCCTCATCGCCGGCTTCCGCCATGACTATGACAAGGAAGGCAACAAGCGCTTCGAAGAGCAATTGCACAACCCGCCGCGCTCCGAAGCTTACGGCTACGACGCCATTTACCGGCTGGTGGATTACCAGGTCGGCGATCTGGTCGGCGCCGCCGTACCGGTGCCCGCGACCCAGACCGCGTATGATTTGGATCTGCTCGGCAACTGGAACAGCAAGACCACCGATGGCCTCACCCAGAACCGCAGCCACAATCAGGTCAACGAACTGATCGCCATCGACGGCCTGGCTCTGGCCTACGACGCCAACGGCAACCTCATCGAGGACGAGCGCCACACCTATGTCTACGACGACGAGAACCGCCTGCTGCGCGTCACCCGCAACAGCGACGGTCAAATCGTCGCCAGTTATCAGTACGACGCCCTCGGCCGCCGTGTGGCCAAACAGACCGACCTATCCGGCGTGATGGATGAAACCTTGTATTTTCATGACGATGCCCGGGTGATCGAGGAGCAGGATGATTTGGCGCAAACCCTCGCCGAGTACATCTACGGCAACTATGTCGACGAGGTGCTGGTCATGCGCCGCGCCGACCAACTCTTTTTCTACCACCAGAACACCCTCTGGTCCGTCGCCGCCGTCACCAACAGCGCCGCCGCCGTCGTCGAGCGCTACACCTACGACGCCTATGGATGCGTCAGCATCAGCGACGGCGCCTTTAACCCCGTGGCGGAAAATGCCTGGGGCACGCCGCGCAGCGCCATTGAAAACCCCTGGATGTTCACCGGGCGACAGTTGGACGAGGAGACGGGGCTGTATTTTTACCGGGCGCGCTATTACGACTGTGAGAAGGGGAGGTTTTTGCAGAGGGATCCGATTCTTGACAAAGCCTTAGAGATCAAGAAGCAGGCCAGAGGATTCCAGCCTTTGCACTCTTTTATAAAAATTACGAACAATAGCGACAGTTCCACGTCGCAGAGAAAGCTATATGTTTTGAATGCGTATGAGTACGCGGCGTCTAACCCATCAAACTCAGTAGACCCATCCGGTTTAGCAAGCGTTGCATGCACAACCTGCATCTGCTGCGGCGGGATCTACGCGGGTTTCTGCAGCCTCATTTGTGCCACAAGCTTCTGGGACGATCCCAACGATTCTTGGGGAAGATGCTTCCTTAAGTGTGTTTCGTCTACACGTGGCAGAGCACTTGGCATAATCTGCGAAACGGCATGCGTGGCCTGTGTCGGCGGAAAAAGGTTGCCTAAGGGAAATATCCGACCAGGTCCACGACCACCATGGCACCCGCAGCCGCCGCGACCGCCATGGATACACTAATCGCCAATATCCGTCGCTCTGATCGCCGTATCGAGCACGCGTAGCCTGCGTAGGTTGGGTAGGTTGGGTTGAGTTACGGACCCCAACACCGGCCTGTAGGAATGGGGGACGCTCCTAGGAAATTAAGTTGACCGGCGCTGCAGTTGTGAGCCGGGGGCGACCCCGCGCAAGTGGCTAGACTTAAATTGATAACGGGAGGCTTGTCTGCATTTCCCGGTGCTTAACCCGGGGCGCGCGGATGCGCGGGGTCGGACCTGAGTAAGTGCTTGAATCTGAATTGATTTCAGACATTTTGACCCTATTTTTCGATGCTTAGTCCGGCCATTTTGCCGCTGAAATCATGAATCACAGGTGGCGAAAAGGGCATTGCGCCTTTTTCGCCACCACATCTGTGTAAGGGACGTTGTTGCGGCGTTGCCTCTTCGTCCCACGCGTAATACGGGTGATGCGTGAGTTCCATTCCCTTACCCAAGGATTCGCCCACAGAAAACGAGGTCGTGATCCAAAGGGGATTTTCCGTCTTCTCTGATAGATTCGGACTTGCCCGCAAGGAATTGAAGAGGGTAGGCCGTCCCAGTTAAGGCAACTGCGCAACAACGTCCCCAATTCTCGTCCATTCCCACCTGGGCCTCGGCGGCACGGGTGGCGCGCGTCAGCACTAAGCAGGAGCCGGTGGGCGAGGAGGAGTTCCGCAGCTTTTGGGAGAGGGCATTCGGGTGAAGCTCCGGATGCCTGCGCACCCTGAAGAAGGTGGTAATCTTGGGTTGAAGGCGAAATAATTCAACAGCTAAAGGAGCCTCACCATGGACACCACCATCATTCTGTCAGTCGGCGGTTTCATCGCCATTCTCGCCGTGTTGGTGCTGCTACGGGCCAAGAGTAGCCGCTTTGAGGTCAAACCGACGGATATCATCGTGGCGGTGGTGCCGGTGGTCTTGTTTCTGCTGGTGACCGGCAAGTTGCAGACTTTTGAGATCGGCGAGGGCGGCCTCAAGATCGAGGCGGCCTTCGTCAAGGCCTCAGAGCAGAGTATCGACTTGCAGGTGGCGCCCTTAACCGGGGTGCCCGCGGAGCCTGTGCGGCTTGATCCCAAGGAGGCGGTGAGTAAGATCCCGCAGTTGTTGGAGCGCCAGACCGAAGGGCTGCTGTTTCGCCTCGGCCACGGCGGCTACTGGGGGTCGGCCATCGAGGAATATTTCGTGGCCCTGACCCGCCAGCCGTTTCTCAAATATCTGCTCATCGAACACCCCGACGGGCGCTTTTTCGGCATTGCCGACGCCCGCGCCCTCACCGAGCTGCTGCAAAACCCCAATGCGCCCTTTCGCGCCGACGATCTGGCGCGCTGGTTCAACCAGTCCGACACCAAGGCCCTGGTGCGGCTGCCCGGTTTTATCGCCGCCACAGATGCGGTGCCCACCGGCACGGACAAATTCCAGGCCTTGCAGCAGATGGAGGCCCTCGGCGTCGAGCGCCTGCCGGCGGTGGATGAAGCGCAGCGTTTCGTCGGCATGGTCGAGCGCTCGCGCCTCACCGCGAGCTTGTTGATCGATGTGACGAAGAGTTTGCAGAAGTGATTGGAATCAGTTGGATTTCTCGAGAAGCTGCGAGACTTCTTGCGTCAAAATCGGCAGCTGCGATTCCAGTAAGCCCCAGACGACCTCGTCGGAGATTGATGCATAGCCGTGAATCAGGCGGTTGCGAAAGGCGATGATTCTGCCGCTGTTGCTGATGTGATTGGCCAGGGATGGATCGCGGCGCAGCGCTTGATTAAGGGCCTCGCCGATGATTTCGAACTGGCGCTCAACGGCAGAGCGCAACATGGTATTCGCCAGATAGTCGGACAAATCTTTAGCATCGGTAAACTGTTTCAGCAGTTGGCAGGCATGTCGGATGTCATAGAGGTATTTTAGAATTTCAAGCTGCATCAAAAAGATCCACGCGACTGTTTTCAACAGCCTGGCGAAAATAGGGATTACGGATGGGGGAGAGTTCAACCAGGTCGATGTTCATACCGAATAAGGCTTCCAAATCCTCCAGCAAGCCAAAATAATGCTCGGCGCGTTCCCTGGGGGACAGAGGCTGGAACTCAACCAGAAAGTCGAGGTCACTGACGGAAGGATCAAAATTGTCCGAGGTGGCAGAGCCAAAGAGGGAGAGGCGCTGAACCCGGTGCACGCGGCACAGAGAGCGCAATTGATCTTGATTGGTTTCAATGGCGGAATACATGGTCGGCCCTTTTAAATGCTTATGAGAGGATATAGCACGCGCCAGGCAGTGTGACAAGTTCGGCGGCGGTCGAAAGAGTCAGAGGGCTCATTCGACAAGCACCGATCCTGCGGCATAGTTAGCGCTTGAGGGGCTTTGTTAATTAGAAATGGCGGGTTGTTCCGG
Source organism: Geoalkalibacter ferrihydriticus DSM 17813 (assembly GCF_000820505.1). Classification (NCBI taxonomy): domain Bacteria; kingdom Pseudomonadati; phylum Thermodesulfobacteriota; class Desulfuromonadia; order Desulfuromonadales; family Geoalkalibacteraceae; genus Geoalkalibacter; species Geoalkalibacter ferrihydriticus. The sequence continues at coordinate 722,475 of NZ_JWJD01000001.1, forward strand.
CCCCGAATTGGGTGACATCTGTCAGGTTGACACAGAGATGAAAAGATTCAGGTAAAGCTCAGACGGCACAGGTTGCGGGCCGGTCATTGCGTTTCTGTCCCGTTTTCCAACAGCTGGTATTCGCTCGGGAAAGCTAAGGGCGGATCAGGGAGAAGCGCATGAATTGCGCATTCTGGATGGCCCGAAATTTTCGCCGACGGGGCAGTACACGACTGTGCCTGATGCTTGCGGTCCTGAGCCTGGCCTGGTCTGCCGAGCCGGTGCATGCTGATGAAATCAGACCCTTTTTCTCCCGCAATCTGCATCCCATCGTGCAGATATTCGGGCTGCCGCCGGCCGAGGGCGGGTTTCTGGTGGCGCCGGGGGCCACCGACCTGCGCCTGGTGGCCGAAGCCGCCAATCACTTCTGCGGCAGTGTGCGGGACCATGCCAACGCATTCTTCGACGGCGAAACCTATCGGTTGACTCTGGCTGTGCGCCAGGGGCTGGCGCCGCGCTGGGAACTTGGCTTGGATGTGGGCCTGGTGGCGCATGACGGCGGGGTTTTAGACGCCGTGGTCGATGAGTTCCACGACCTCTCCGGCGCGCGCGACCACGGCCGCGATAAGGTTCCGCGCGACGAGCTGCTTTACTATTATCACCGTGACGGAGTGACGTACCTTGAAATGGACCGCAGCGGTGCTGGATTTTCGGATGTGACCCTGCTGCTGGCCTATCAACTGGTGGTTGCGACAGAGCACCGCCGCCGCGCCCTTGCCCTGCGCGGCGGCGTTAAGCTGCCCACGGGCGACGCCGCGCGCCTGCACGGCAGCGGCGCCACCGACGTGCATGTACGTCTGGCGGGTACGGATGCGCAATCCTTGCGCGCTTTGAATCTCACTCTCTATGCTTCCGCCGGTGTTCTGCGATTGGGGCGCGGCGATGTATTGCCCCAGATTCAGCGTGAATGGGTTGGGTTTGCCACCCTCGGATTGGGTTGGAAGGCGCGGAACTGGTTGGCCCTCAAGGCGCAGGTCGACGGGCACACCGCCTTTTTCCGTGACAGCTGCCGCAAGCAGATCAATTCTCCCTCGGCGCAACTGGTGTTCGGCGGCACCTTTTTCCTGCCGCGCCACTGGTCCCTCGATCTGGCCGCCAGCGAAGACCTGGTGCTCGGCACCGCCCCCGATGTCTCTTTCCACTTGAGCCTGGGGCGGCGTTTCTGAACGACTGACGGTGGCGGTGATCCGCAAGCTGGCTGTGCCCTTGCCGTCCGATGAAGCCGAGGAGGCTGTCGCAGCCCTCGCCGAACTCCCTGTGACCGCCATCGATGAGAGTCGGCGCGCGTTTTTTGAGTGAGGGCTCACCCTGCGGCACAGGTCAGCAGGTGATAGCCCCAGGGTGGCAGCTCTACATAGATCACAGAGCCGTGCATTTCATCGCAAGAACGCACGAAATCGCCGTTATCAAGACGCTCCGCAGGTTGCCAGGACTTCCCCGGCAGATCCTTCCAGGGCACCCTGAGCTTTCCCTGGGAGGCGATCCCGGCAAGGTTGACCACAACCAGTCGTCGCTCCTTGCCCTTGCGCCAACCCCAGGCGACCAGGTTGCGCCAGCTGTCGTTGTCCGGCCAACCATCGATGGTGCAAAGCCGCCACTCACCGCTGCGGAAGGGCTCTGCGGCAACGACCGGCAGCAGTCGATGATAGAATGCGGTTAACTCTACATCGTCCGACTCGTCGGGGCGCCGACGCAGAAAGACTGGTAGCCTGATCTTGCGCCCCTCGAGCTGCCCCTCGTGGAGCAGCACGGCCCCTGGTAGCGTCGTTGCGAGCACGGCAGCGGCCCGCGCCTTTTCAGGGGAGAAGGTCGCGGCGGCCCGGGGCTCGTCATGATTCTCGATGAAGCGGACGAGCCGCTCCTGATAGGGGCATTCGGCGCCGAGGTGGGCTCGTACCGCCTCCGCCGGACCCTGCTCCAGGTAGTCATAAAGCTTCTTGTCGTAGCAGAAGTCGAACCCCTGCTGCTGCAGTTCCCATTCCAGATCCCAATACGCTTCGGCCATGAACAGGAAGCCGGGGTGGTCGGTACGCACCGCGCCGATCAATTCCGGCCAGTATTCCCCGGCCGGGCTGACACCGGCCCGGTTGCCCCAGGTTCGCGCGAAGATAGCGTTCATCATCAGCATCGCCATGTCGCAGCGCACCCCGTCGCACTGCGCTGCGATGGAGGAAACCGTCTCGATGGCCGCCGTGCGCAACTCAGGACTGAAGGCGTTGAGTTGCAGGACATCGGGCCAAACCGGGCAGAACGGATCGCGGCCGCAGGCGAAGACGCCCTTCCCGGCAGCGATGAATGCACCTGGTTCGCGCACCAAGTCGCCGTAGTTGCCCTGGATTAAAAAGTCGGGTTGTTGCGTCACCCACGGATGGTCGGGGGCCACATGGTTGGAGACAAAGTCGAGAATGAGGCGCAGGCCCCGCTTCGCGAGTTCCTTGCGGGCTGTCGCCAATCCCTCCGCACCCCCCAGGTGGAAATCGACCACATAATTGCGGACACAGTAGGGAGAGCCGACATTGTCTTCTGCGGTGAAGTCAGGCAGAGCCCGCTGGAAGTCGTCGAGCAGCCCCTGATTTTCCATGGAGGCCCGGATGCCGGCGGGGCTGCGCTCCCAGACCCCCATGAACCAGACCGCATCGCAGCCAAGCGCGGCAATCGCGTCCCATTCCTTCCCGGGGACGGTGGCCAGGGTCACCGGCTTCCTCTGTTTTTTCGCCAATTCATTGAGCCAGACCCAGGTGTTGATCTCGTAGATGATCGGACGTTTCGGCCAAGTGGACATGATGGCTCTCCTTCAAAATCTTACCATGCAAGATTGAAGGGTCGTTTGTCGAGTTTTCATTGAACAGTTGGATCCTGATGGATGGACGCTTTTCAGAAATTAAAAAATTCAGGGCTTTTCCCTGGGCCCGGTGTATAAATGCGCCGGCAGCATTTACAGCGACGCGGTGCCCTGCGCGGGCAATCTTTAAACGGCGCAGCGTTTCGTCGGCATGGTCGAGCGCTCGCGTCTTACCGCGAGTTTGTTGATCGATGTAACCAAAAGTTTGCAGAAGTGAGCTCCTTTTCGTAATTTGACAAGTTGCCATCGCGCGGCATAGTTACGGCAGAGGCATTTTGTTAATGAAAGCATGTCGCCTGTTCCGCCGCTGACGGGGCGCCGTGATTGAACGAGCCCACGGCGGACCCGCAACACCAAAGCAAAGGACAGTATCCGATTTTGACCGTCCCCCTGATCAAAATTCTCGTCGCCCTCGCCCTGCCTGTGGTCCTGTTCTTCGGCGGCGGCTACCTGATGTTGCTCTTCACGGCGCGGGATCAGTTCCCCCAGACCAGCGCCCCCGAATCCGTGCCTCTCCATTTTCGCCTGGGCGGTTACAATGCGGAGCAGGCCCAAGCCTACTGGGCTTGGCTGGGCGCTGAGGGACAGCTTGCCGAGTTGCGTTTTCTCGAAGTCGATCTTGTGTTTCCCTTGGTCTATGGCGGTGCGCTGCTGGTTTCCCTTTTTTTGATCTGGGGCTGGCTGGGCCGCCCTTTCCGCCTGGCGTGGCTGCTCGCGCCCCTGGCGGTGACGGTGATTGCCGATTGGACCGAAAATCTGGTTCACTGGCATCAGTTGCACCGGGTGCTGCGTCAGGAGCCGGTGCAGGACTTCTGGATGCACATGGCAAGCCTTGCCACCACGACCAAGATGCTGTGCTTTACCCTGTCCGCCACTTTGCTGGTGGCGCTGGCCCTGAAGCGGCTGGCGCGGATTTCGCGCGGGATGGGGTGAGAGGGGCAGAATCCGCAGGTAGTGTGAAACATCCCTTTTTGTTCCCTTTTTCAGATCATCATGCTTAAGGCGGACGGAGAAACGTAAATGCGAAAAAGAAAGCAGGCAATGCCAATTGCCTTACTCGGACAGCGCGATAAACTTTCACCTCTGTCAATCTGCCTTTTTTCCAATCCAAGGATTCTTTATGGACATGTTTCAACGCGTGCTGCTCGTCGACGCCGCCAGTGGTTTTTATAAAACGAAAAAGTACGGCTTCGAGCGCTATTTCGGTCCCGTCGATCTCGGCATTCACCTGACCGCCGAATACCGCAGCCTCAACTTCGGTGTCGGCATTTTCGCCGGTTCGGTGTTTCCCGGCTCCAACCGCATGGTGGTCACGGGCTATTCGCCCTGCTGGCAAGGCTACTACATCAGCTCCATGGGCGGCGCGGGACTGGTGTTCGACAATCTGGGCATCAATATGCTCAGCCTGGTGGGCAAGGCGCCGGTGCCTTCGGTGCTTTATCTCAACCGAAACCACGGAGAAGAGATCGAGGTCGAAGTGGTGCCCGTCGATGTGGAGGCCATCTGGCAATCCGGGCGCAAAGGCGCCTACGCTCTTACCGACCATGTCTACGCGATGTTCGGCGACCGCTACGAAAAAGATCCGCGCATCCTGGCCACCGGCCCGGCCGCCCTGCACACCGACATGGGTGCCATTCTCTCGGTGCCCATCAGCAAGGGCAAGATCAGTCATGTGGACACCTGGGCCGGGCGCGGCGGCTTCGGCAGCGCCCTGGTGCGCGAGCGCGGCATCGTCGCCGTCATCTACGGCGGCACTCTGGTGGATGAGGATTTCCGTGACCGCAAAGTGGTCGATGAGTGGTTCGAGAACAAGTACAAACTGCGCCTCATGCAAAAGGATATGGAGGTGACCACCAAGTACCGCTTCGACGAAAAATTCGACACCGGCGGCACCTTCGGCGTCAACTACGCCGGCATGGGCGGCAAAATCATGGCCTTCAACTACCGCACGATTTTCTGGAGCGATGAGCAGCGCCGCGATCTGCACCAGCGCTTCATCCTTGATCATTACCTCAAGCAGTTCAACGAAGAGACCATCCAGAAAAAGCAGCAGGCGACCTGCGGCGAACCCTGCGTTGCGGTGTGCAAGAAAATGAACGGTGTCTACAAAAAGGATTACGAGCCCTACCAGACCCTCGGGCCGCTATGCGGCATCTTCGATCAGCGTGCCGCCGAAAAGCTCAACCGCTTGGGCGATGCCATGGGCTTTGACGCAATTTCCCTGGGCGGCGTGCTGGCCTGGCTGATGGATCTGCTCGACGAAGGGCTGCTCACGCCTGCGGAACTTGGCGTGACAAAGTTGCCGCGCTGGGATATGGCGGATTTTGATGTGGTCGAGGATTCCCTGCACAACGCCGACCTGGCTTGCGCGCTCATCGAAGCGATTCTCGCGCGGCGCGGCCTGCTCGATTTCCGCGAAGGGGTGCGCAAGTGGAGCCGCATTCAGTCGCGCGCCCGCGGCACGGTGCTGCACGAGCGCCTTCTGCACGTCGGCTTCAACCGGCGCGGCTGGATGGTGCCCAACCAGTACTGGGTGTCCGGGGTGCTGGCGCCCATGGCCATCGCGGGCAAGTACTACATGATCTACAGCGACGACTTCATCGCGCCGCGCACCCTGGGGCGCATGTGCGCGGAGCGCATGAAGAAGGAACTGATCCTCGACAACCTGGGGATGTGCCGCTTTCATCGCGGCTGGGCCGAAGAAATGCTGCCCGAGGTGATGGGCTCACTCTACGATTGCAAGGAGCAATTCGAGCGCAGCATCGAGGTTCTCGCGGGCCGCATCCACAGCCGCAACAGCCCGATTTTCTGGGAATCGCAGCGCAATATCGATTTTCTGCACACTTTTCTCAAACGCAAGCATGAGGGCGGTGAGGTGAGCGATCCGCGTCTGGGCGAATGGCTCGCCAGGTTTGACGCGGATCAGGGCGAGGCGGCGCGCGAGTTCTGGTATCAGACCCTGATGGGTATTGACGAAAGTCTGCGCGAGTTTTTCTGAAAGGAAAAGGGCCGCCCTGATACCTGAAGGGGCTCAGGGCGGTTCGCCGTCAATTTCCGATGCGCTCCCCGACCTCATACAGACTCTGTCGCACCTGCTGGACTTTCTGCCGCAGGTTGCGGCCTTTGTTATTGATCAGCTCGGCGAGATCGATGCCGAGCACCACCACCAGGCCGTCGCGGCCATCTTCATCATCCTGCCAGCCTATCCCGATCGATGCCTTGCGGTACAGCAGCAGCGCACCATAACCCAGATTCTCCTGGCGGTCGCCGGGCATGATGAGCAGTGCCGAAACTCCCCAATGCGCGGCATAGGTTTCCTTTTCGTAGCGGCGCAGGCCCAGGGCCTCGACACCCAGGCGCGGCTTGAAGGCGGTCTTTCCTTCGAGGGTCACCGCCGCCAGGGGCAGGGGATGGATCAGGCGCAATTGGGTGCGCGGCGGATGGGCGAGGGTGCCGCCGAGCGCCTCGAAACGCTCGCCGAGCCAGCCGTTGGTGAGGGTTTCCCAGGGAAACTGATCGGCCAGGGCATGGCGTTGAAAGTTTTGCCAGCGGCGGTTGGCGGCGGCGATGGCGGCGCTGGTGTCCTGCATGAGCACCAGGTTTTCCTGGTTGAGCAGGCTTTGCAGAATTTCTGCATTGAGCCACAGGGTTTGTGCCACCTCGCTGGTTTCTTCGGGCTGTATGCGGATTTCCATATCCGGGCGCTGTTCGAAGATGAGGAAGGTTGGATCGACCTGACTGGGCGCCGGATCATAGGGATTGCAGGTGAAATGTTCGCGGAAGCTGCGGCGTAGATCCTGCGCGATTGCGGCCGGCGCAGAGTGCCGATCCTGATGTTCCAGAGCGTGCAGCAGCGCGCCCGCGGCCGGCCCGTCGGGCGTCCAACAGAGTTCCATGGCCTGCATAAAGGATGCGGTCCAGTCTCGTTCGCGCTGGTTGAGTTCCGAATCCTTGCTCAGGTCGCGCATCTCCGCATGAATTTCTTCATATATAATGCTCAGCCCCAGCACCTCGGCGCGCTCCAGCGCCCGTTGGCGCTCCTCGCTGCGTTGCGCCTGGCTCTGTTCCCACCAGGTTTCAAAAGTCGCCGCGGCAAAGGCGGCTTGGGCGAGCAGCAGCCAGCAAGCCAGCGTCAGGCAGTGCAGCCAGCAGAAATATGTCGCCTTTTTCTTCGCCAGAGACGGATCAGTCATGGTCGTTCCCCCCCCATGCCGCGGAAATACAGGGCCACACCCTTGAGGATGTCGATCACGTCGGGCGCTTCGCCCAGGGCTTCTTGCGCCTGCCGCGCATGCGCTCTGAGCTCTTCGATGCGGGCCTTGCTGATGCCCTTGATCTGTGTAAACCCGGCCAGAGCGTCGCGTTCTTCGGCGCCGCTGATGCAGCGGTAGCCGCACAGGCTGCGCAGGATGCTGATATGGACCAGGGGATTGAGGGCGTAGTGCTCCATGCCGTGGACGTTGAGGGCGTGAATGTGCGAAACATTCTTGTCGTGATAGGAGCGCTCATCCCAGTCGGGGCGAAAGGTGCGCACCCGGGTGAAGGGGTCGAGGTCGTGGCGGTAGTTGTAGTAATGCCGACAATAACTGTTGGCCTCGCCGGCCGGACCGGGGCGCACGGGTCCCGGGTAGACGGGATAGGCGGGGGTTTCGAGAATCCTGGCGACATTGGCGATCATGTGCAGGCATTCAAAACGAAAGAAGCGCGGATCGAAGCCCTGCTCGCCTTCCGTCCAGCTGCCGCGCGCCAGATCCATAAGGGTCTCGCTGGTGACCGAGGTGCCCAGGCTGTGGGCGATGACCGCGCAGGACACATCCTTCACCGGACTGGCGGCGAGGCGCTCATGGATGCGGCCGGTGATCTGCGTCGCCACCTCGGTCTTGACCATTTTTTTCAGATAGGGCGCCAGCTTCCACAGAGCGACATCGGCGACATGCGACCACACAAAGTTGTCCTGTTCCTCCGCAAGCCCCTCCATCCAGCCCAGCGCCTTCTCGACCATCTCCCGGTCCATGGGCGCGGCCAGCTGCAGAATGCGCCGGGAGTTTTCTTCCCAGTTGGCCAGGGTATTGCGAAAAATCTGGTCATAGCAGACTTCGTGAAACTCGATGAGGTCAGCGAGGTGACGCTCCTGGAAAAAGGCGTAGCTCTTGCTCGCCTTGCGCAGGATTTTGACGAACGCGGCCGACCAGCCGGGGGGATGGGCCCCCATGCCGTGCACCAGAAACACCAGGGGTTTTTCCGCCATCGTCGCAACTCCCTTTCATGGTTGATTATTCGTAACAAGTCAGCTGCGACGTCCGACAGTGCTGCACCCTGAGGTGGCTGCTGAACAGTTACGATTATTCGAAGGGTGATGTTAGAGATCAGGTGTAAGACCTGTTTCTGTTTAGCAGAGACAAGGAGGTTGTCAAGGTGGAGTGGTATAGGAAGGGCTCTGTCGGCTCAGGAGAACCTGCCGGCGTTGATGTCCGTCTGCCGCATTTGCCCAGGCATCGAGCGGCGGGCAGCGAAAGCTGGCGGCCGAGGTAGGGATGATCAGAGGAATTTTACTGCGGTGGACGGATGTTGTTGCGGTGCCTGAGGTACCAACCGGTGGCGGCGCAGGGGATGGACAACAGGAAAATGGCCAGACCGACGCGAAACACCGCCCAACTGTTGACGATCACGGCATAGATTTCCACGGCAAAGCCGCTGATGATGCACAAAATGGCGAGAAAATACCACCAGCGAGTGGCGGATGAGGGTGCTTCCTGGACCATGAAACCTCCGAAGAGCGCAAAAGTAGGTACGCGCTTGACCAGCGCCGCCCCCTTTTTGCCCCCAGTGAAAAAGGCGGGCAGATTTGGGTTTTTGGGGCGAAAGTTGATGACTTTATTCGGCGTCGTCGGCGTGGAATTTCTTTCCGGCCTGGTGAATGCCGAGATAAAAGCGGTGAGGCCCGGGGACGCCGGGCGGCACAAAAGCGATACGGTCGCCCGGATGAACGCGGTGGTTGAGATCGTAGGTGCGGTGATTGCAGAATACCGCTTCGATGCGCTCCGGCGGCAATTCGAGTTGCCGCGCGATGTCCAGGGCGGTCATGCCTTCGGGCGGCACCTCGAGTTCGATGGTGGCAGGCAGACCGCGGCTGCGGCGCAAGGTGTGCAGGGCGCCAAACATGCGGACGGTGACGGGCGTGGACTCATTGGCGGAAGCTGTCAGCATAGGCTGTCCTTTTTTATAACGATGGTTGACGGTTTGATCTTAACGCAGTTTTCCGGCGTGTGGCCAGAAAAGAAATTCAAAGGGGCCGTCCCGAAACAGATTTTAACCTTTGGCTCTCTGTGCTATAGTCACCACTTGCCGTTGCGAGAGGCGGAGCACCGGCGCAAATGATTTCCACCGCCGTAAGGACATGAGATGCAAAACGGACCCTGGGGAAAAAAAGAATCGCAAGTGGAAGAAAAAGTCGTGGAGATGTTCAACCGCGTCAAGGGGCAGAAACCACCGACCAACATGATCGTCGGCGGCCTGGTGCTGCTGCTCGTTCTGTGGGCGGCCTCAACCAGTTTCTACAAGGTCGGCACCGAGGAAACGGGCGTGGTGCTGCGGCTCGGAAAGTTCACACACATGACCGATCCCGGCCTGCAGTTCAAGTTGCCTTTCGGTATCGACCAGGTCTTCCTGGTCAAGACCGGGCGTGTGCTGCGCGAGGAGTTCGGTTTCCGGACCCAGGAGGCCGGCGTGCGCACCACCTATTCGCCGCGGCGCCTGGAAGAAGAATCCCTGACCCTCACCGGTGATCTCAACGTCACCGACGTCGAATGGATGGTGCAGTTTCAGATCTCCGACCCTTACAAGTACCTGTTCAAGGTCAACAACCCTGAGACCACCATTCGCGACATCTCCGAAGCGGTGGTGCGGCGCGTGGTCGGCAATTCCAATGTTTCCGACGTGTTGACCGTGCAACGCGCGGCCCTGGCCTTGGAGATCCAACGGGATCTGCAGCAAATTCTCAACAGTTACGAAATGGGCGTGCGGATCGTCACCGTGCGTTTCCAGGACGTTAATCCGCCGGGCCCGGTTCGCGACGCTTTTAACGAGGTCAACGAGGCCGAGCAGCAGAAAGAAAGCATGATTCTGCAGGCACGCGAGCAGTACAATCGCGAGGTGCCCAAAGCGCGCGGCGTAGCGCGCAGTCGCATTCTCGAAGCCGAAGGCTATGCCGTCCAGCGTGTCAATCGTGCCGAGGGTGAAGCAACGCGTTTTCTCGCCCTGCTAACCGAATACCATAACGCGCCGCAGGTCACCCGGCAGCGCCTTTATCTGGAAACCATGGAGAGCATTTTGCCGATCCTGGAGGAGATCTACGTGATTGATGGGAACGGGATGACCAGCCCCTTGCCCCTGCTGCCCCTGAGTCAGGCGCGCCAAGGAGGAACCCGATGAAAAAGGAGTTTTTGATCATTGTCGCCGTGGTGGCTTTTGTCCTGGCCAAGGGCAGCCTGTTTGTTGTGGACGAGGGCGAGCAGGCTCTGGTCACCCAGTTCGGCAAGCCCGTCGGCGAAGTGCGCCAGGCCGGCCTGCATTTTAAAATCCCCCTGGTGCAGGATGTGCACCGCTTTCAGCGCCGCATCATGCAGTGGGACGGCGATCCTAACCAGATCCCCACCAAGGACATGCGCTACATCTGGGTTGACGTGACCGCCCGTTGGCGCATTACCGATCCCCTGCTGTTCTATACCACCGTGGCCAACGAGCGCGGTGCGCAGAGTCGCCTCGACGATATTCTCGACTCGGTGGTGCGTGATGCGGTGTCCGGGCATTTGCTGGTCGAGTTGGTGCGCGGCACCGATTACGTCGCGCCGCGCGGCGCCGAAGAAGAGGTGTTCGAGGTCGAGGGCGAAAAGGTTGATGCCGACACCCTCGCCGGGCGCGAGCAAATTCTTGCGCAACTGCTTGAAGAGGCGCAGCAGAGCACGCCTGAGTACGGGATTGAACTCATTGACCTGCAGATCAAGCGCATCAACTACGTGGAGCAGGTGCGTCAGCGTGTCTACGAGCGGATGATCTCCGAGCGTAAACAGGTGGCGGCCCAGTATCGATCCGAGGGTGAAGGCGAGCGCGCCGATATTCTTGGTCAGATGGGGCGCGAACTGCGTACCATTGAGTCGGAGGCCTTCCGCAGTGCCGAGGAAATCCGCGGTAAAGCCGATGCGCAGGCCGCCAATATTTACGCTAATGCCTATAATCGCGACCGCGAATTTTACGCCTTTGTGCGCTCCCTTGAGGCCTATCGCAAATCGGTCAGCGACAATTCGCGCCTGGTGATCAGTACCGATTCGGACTTCTACAGGTTTTTCCAGAAAATCGAGTAACGTCGGTCGTTGATGACCTTGTGACTTTTGCACGATTTAGGGCCGCCCCGCAAAGCAGGGCGGCCCTTTTTTTATGACCGTCCAGAAGAGGGCCGTCGCCCGCGCGGCGGTTCAGCGACAGGTCTTTTTTTCTCCAAGGCATCATTTCTTGCAGTGCCATAAGATCACCTCCTCGGATGTTCTTTGATGGCGACCCAACGCGTTGTTTTTTTTCACCGCCGAGAACGCAGAGTTCGCAGAGAAAAATCTCGGGATCAATCTGTTTTTTTCTCTGCGATTGTCTCCCCGTTCTCGGCGCCCTCAGCGGTGCAAAGGGTTTAGTGCTTGATCTCGATACGCCGTGGTTTAGCCGCCGCCGACTTGGGCAGGGTCAGGGTCAACACGCCTTTTTTTAGTTCGGCTGCGGTTTTTTCCGAATCGATCTCATCGGGCAACTGAAACTGACGGAAGTAGTTGCCCAGGGAGAACTCCCGAAAAACCGCCTCGCCCGGAGCACCGCCCTTGGCCGAGCCCTTGATGGTCAAGATGCCGCGCTCCAGATTGATGTCGAGATCCTCCTTGGCCACGCCCGGCAGATCGGCGACCAGAGTCAGGTTCTCATCGGTTTCGTAAATGTCGACCGCGGGCCGCACGTAGGTGTCGGGGGCGCGTACGCCTTCGCGGGCCAGGGATCTATCCTCACGGGTGACCATTCCTTTGTCTGCCATGATGCAATCCTCCTTTCTCAGTTCTTGAAGGTGTCCTTAGTTGGCGCGCACCGAAATCTTTTTCGGTTTCACAGCTTCGGCCTTGGGCAGAGTGATGGCGACCACACCGTTGTGATATTCGGCGCTGACCTTCTCGCTATCGACGGCCGCCGGCAGTTCGATGGTGCGCAGAAATTTGCCCGTGCCGCGTTCGCGCCGATGCCAGGTGCGTTGGTTGGTGGCGCCCTCCTTGCGCTCCCCCGCCAGGGTCAGGGTGCCCTGCATGACGTTCAGCTCGATGTCCTGCGGCTCAAGGCCGGGCACCAGGGCTTCGACGTAGAAGCTGTTGTCATCCTCGCTGAGGTTGATGCGCGGGTAATCACCAGTGCCGATGCCGGGCATGAATGCCGGATTGAGCACCTGCCCCATGCCGAAACTGCGGAAGGCCTCATCCACTTCCCGACGCAGCATGTCCATTTCCCTGAAAAGATCCCATCTTGCCATGATCCATCCTCCTTTCTCCGGTGAGAGTTTCCTGGGCCTTGTGCAGGCCTTGCACTCATCTCTAATAACAAAGGACGTGCCAAATGCAAGGAGAGCTCAGAAGAATTGAAAAATATTATAAATCAATATGTTATGCATGTGGGGGCAGGGCGATGGCGCGGCGGGAATTCAGTGCGACGTCGTTGCGACGTCGCAGGATTCGTTGCAGCAATCCTTGCAAAGGCGAGTGCCCCTGAAAATTGGCGACAGGATTGGGTTCGCCGCTTGGGAGACGGTTTTCCCGGCGCGGGGCGAGGAGCCTCAGGGATAGGTAAAGAAGAGTTGCTGTTGGTTTCGCTCAAGCCCCTTGATCAGGCTCTGAGCTTCGTCGGAGAACAGATAGGCGATGAATTTCTCGGCCAGCTCGATCTTGACGTGGGGATGGCGCGCCGGGTTGACGGCAATCACTCCGTAGGGGTTGAACAGACGCGCGTCGCCTTCGCAGGCCACGACGAGATCGGTTTTGCCCAGGTAGGCGAGGTAAGTGCCGCGATCCGCCAGGGCATAAGCGCTGAGTTCGGTGGCCATGTGGATGACCTCGCCCATGCCGCGGCCCGCTTCGATGTACCAGCGACCCTTAGGCTTCACGCCGGCCTGCTGCCAGAGATCCATTTCCATGACATGGGTGCCGGACTGGTCGGCTCGCGAGATGAATCTTGCGCCGCTTGCGGCAATCCGGGCCAGGGCCGCCGTCGCATCTTTCATGCCGCGCACCCCGGCGGGATCGGTAGGGGGCCCCAGGATGACGAAGTCGTTGTACATCAGCTCGTGGCGCTTGAGGCCGTATCCGGCGGCGACAAAGGCCTCTTCCCGGGCGCGGGCATGCACCATGAGCACATCGGCGTCACCGGCCTCGCCGAGGCGCAGGGCCTGCCCGGTGCCGACCGCAATGACGGCGACGCGCGCGTTGTTTTTCTGCTCGAAGGGCGGCAGCAGCACCTCAAGCAGGCCCGAATTCTGGGTCGAGGTGGTGGTCGCCAGGACCAGGCGCTGCTTGGCCTGGGCGAAAGTCGGTGACAGCGTCGGCAGGCACGCGAGCGTCAGGAGAAAATAGGCTACCCAGCGCTTCATGTTCTCTCCATCTGCAAAATGTCGTCAGTGTTCCGGCGATCAAGGGTTATCATATTGTTCGGATGTTCATAGCATGATTTCGATTCAAGAGCCAGGCAGCAAATTCGCCGCAATATGGGCCTGGGTGCGATTGCTGTTTCTCTACACCCTCGGTTTTTTCTATTTGCATTTTTCTCATCTGGCTCGGTGCAGGATTTTCCCTAAAAATTCGGCGGATCAGGTGCACGGGGTACTAGGCGGTTTATCCTTTTGCCTGGACCTCACGGACAAGAGTTTTAGTTGAGCGTGCCCGGTCGAGCGCTCTCAGCGACCTCTTTGATGGCTTTGCGCAATCGGTCAAGGGACGTGGGCTTGGGAAGCATGATTACGTTTTCCGACTGGAAAAAACGATGATGCTGCGGCTTGCGGGTTCCCGTGAAAAACACGAAGTGCTTATTGAGATTTGCGTCTATGGTCAATGCTTGCTGGTACATATCTATGCCGTTTATTTTGGGCATTTCCACGTCAGATACGATCACGTCGAAGTACCTCTCACGAATGCGAGCGATGCCTTCTGCACCGTCTTTGGCTAGGACCACCTCTGCGTGACTGGAAACCAGGGCCTTAATGAGGTTGGCAACCGCCGGCTCATCCTCCACGATCAGAATGCATTTTGTCCATACCGGGTGCATGCGCCCGGTTTTCGCGAGCAGCGCCTCGCCCCCTGGCGATGAAAGAATGAACTGTTCGAGTTCCAGCCGGTGCCGGTCGAGCTCTGCGGCCGCCTCCTGATACTCTCGGCCGCACTTTCTAAGGGTGCCTATGGCATAAAGAAAGATGTCGTTCCATTCTGAGAATTCGGCTTCGGCAATAATTCCGATCAGGGCCGCTTTGGATAATTGATTGTCTTTTAGCAACGATCGACCACGAACAAAGGGAGCTTCTGCGTTTTGCTGCAGGTTTTCGTCGACCCAGAAGCAGCTATCTGCAATTGCTCCTTGAGTGATCTGGGTTGCCGCCTGATTGAGCAATTTGAAATGGTCGTCCTCCTCCTTTGCCAGGCGGGAGAGAAAAGCGGAAAACTCCAGGTCCTCGGCAAAGGCGGCAGCGGCTTCGGCGTAAAAAAGGGCAGCTCTTTCTTCGACGCCCCGCAACCAATCAACAATATTGCAAACCATGGCATTTTTCTCCGGCTCCTTCATCAATGTCTCCCTCGTGCCTAACCTTCAGTGTTTGCCTCTCCGCTGTTTCCCATAGCAATCTGTCGGCCCTTTAACCTTTCTACATTAGGGATTATTATACTGCGTGTTGGGCTTTGTGCAAAAAAAAATCTCTCAGGGGGAGAGTTTATAGGCCTAGCGTATCTATTAAATGAAAAAATAATCCGCAAAAGCAAAGGCGTTTATGGAGGGGTAGATTCTCGCGGAAAATCAAATTTCGTATGCACGGCCCGTACCGAGTATCTTTTATTTGGTGAAACGTGTATTATAGTTTAATCCTATCCCACCCAGAGTCCTCCCTAAACCAACACCGCCCTTTAGCCCGTACGGAGATGGCGTTACGGAAAAGAAGAGATTCAAACCACGCGCCGCTTGTTTGCGGCATGTCAATTGTCGCGTTTGTTCGAAGATTCCAGCGATCTCCCTGGTTTATCATCGGACAAATTCCGGCTTGATCAAGTAGAGGAGTCAATCCATGGAAAGTACCACGCTCTCCCCCGGCGATGCGATCGAAGCGCGCTGCACGAAATGCCGCAAAAATGTCGGTCATGTCATCCTTACCCTGTCTGAAGAGGGTCCGCTTACGGTGCAGTGCAACAGTTGCGCGCGTGAACATAAGTACCGGCCGCCCAGCGTCGCCAAAAAGCCTGCCACACGCCGTTCCGCCAACCCCAAGGATGCTGAGCGCAAGGAGTGGGAAACTCTGCGTCCGAGCATGAACAGCGATGCGGCGCGTGTCTATTCCATGACCGATGCGTACAAGGTCAAGGCGCTCATCAATCATCCCCTCTTCGGTCTTGGTTTGGTCCAGCGCGTAGTCGGGTCACAAAAGGTCGAGGTTCTTTTTGAGGACGGCAAGAAAACCATGCGCTGCAAATAACTCCGGCATTCCGGCTGAAGGTTAACGGCTGGGCAGGGGGAGCGCAAACCCGATGGAAAGAAGACGAATATGCAAATTTGTGCCCTGTGTGAAGAGCAGGCAAAGAAGTCGCGCAACGGAAAGCCGCATGATTCCTTGGTGAAGATCGATGATCCGCGCATTTTCAAAGGCAAAAAACCACGCGGATTCGAGGAGCAGGATTATCAGTGTCAGACATGCAACGCAAAGTTTACTCAGAGTACGGATAAAAACGATTTGGCTTGGACCCTGTGGCGGGGTTGATGAATTTGATTAAAAAAAAGAGCCCCGCGATTTTTCGCGGGGCTCTTTTGCAATTAAAAACAGAATTTAACTTAGATCTTACGTACGTTGGCTGACTGAGGGCCTTTCTGGCCTTGGGTCACTTCAAAACTCACGCGATCGCCTTCGGCGAGAGACTTGAAGCCATCGCCTTGAATTTCGGAAAAATGGACGAATACATCAGGTCCGTTGTCCTGCTCGATAAAACCAAAACCTTTTGCGTCGTTAAACCATTTCACTGTGCCTTCTACCATTTTTTTCTCCATGCTCCCATCGGGGAAGTCTTGTGTCGTGCAAATCCCGCTTCGTCCATAAAACAAAAAAACACAGGCCCAAACAGGCTTGTGCTTTTGGTTCCAGCTGACACCTCGCCAATCTGTTGAACGAAAAAACTTACACAAACTTAGTTAAGTGATCGAATGCTAGCACGGCCGACTTTTGAAAAGCAAGCCATTAAATTCGTCGGTGTAAGGTTTTTTTGAGACTCTTTAGCCGCCATGTTTAAACGATATCGTCACGCCCTGCGCCACAAGCGCAACAATTACGGTTAATTAGTTGGCCTCGCGCCTGATATCCCGCTGTTCACCCCGTCCGGCGATCCAGACTGCGGTATTGAATGGCCTCGGCAAGATGTGCTTGGGTGAGAGTGTCGTCGGCCCTGAGATCAGCGATGGTGCGTGCAAGTTTCAGAATCCGGGCATAAGAGCGTGCCGAAAGGCCCAGGCGATCGGTGACCATTTCGAGCAGCTTGTGGCCGGCCTCGTCAACGGCGCAGAATTTACGGATATGGCGGGCTTGCATCTGTGCGTTGCAGTGCAGGCCGAAGGGCGCGAGGCGTTCGCGTTGGATGGTGCGCGCTGTTTCGACACGGGCGCGGATTGCCGATGAGGGCTCGGCGTCGCGTGGGTCGGCGAGATCCTTGTGCGCCACCCGCGGCACTTCGACGTGCAGGTCGATGCGGTCGAGGAGCGGCCCGGAAAGGCGG
The DNA here is from genome assembly GCF_000820505.1 of Geoalkalibacter ferrihydriticus DSM 17813. NCBI lineage: Bacteria > Pseudomonadati > Thermodesulfobacteriota > Desulfuromonadia > Desulfuromonadales > Geoalkalibacteraceae > Geoalkalibacter > Geoalkalibacter ferrihydriticus. Next base: position 739,380 of record NZ_JWJD01000001.1, read on the forward strand.
GTTTTGTAGCGCTGGAGCATCAGCGGCGTGCATGAGCATTGTTGCAGGGTGTCGCCGTAAAAACCGCAGTTGCAGGGATTCATCGCCGCCACCAGCATGAAATCGGCGGGATAGGTGAGGCTGGTGGCGGCGCGGGCAATCGTCACCTGGCCATCTTCAAGAGGCTGGCGCAGCATTTCCAGCACGTTTTTCTTGAATTCCGGGAGTTCATCAAGAAACAGTACGCCGTTGTGCGCCAGGCTCACCTCGCCGGGGCGCGGATAACTGCCGCCGCCGATGAGTCCCGCGTCGGAAATGGTGTGGTGGGGATGACGAAAGGGGCGCCGCGCAATGAGCGCCTGCTTTTCCGAAAGCAGGCCCATTACCGAATGGATTTTGGTGGTTTCCAGCGCCTCGGCGAAACTCAGGTCGGGCAGGATGGTGGAAATGCGGCGCGCCAGCATGGTCTTGCCGCTGCCCGGTGGGCCGACCATCAGAATATTATGGCCACCCGCAGCGGCGACTTCCAGAGCGCGCTTGGCGTGCTCCTGCCCGCGCACCTCGGCAAAGTCTTCCGCTCCCTGGCGGGCCTGGGCAAAGAGTTCGGGGACCGGCAGGGAGCAGGGCGAAAGTTGGCGTTCGCCGTTGAGAAAGGCGACCACTTCGCCGAGATCGCGCACACCATAGACCCTGAGACCTTCGACAATGCCGCCTTCGGGGGTGTTTTCCTCGGGCAGAATGAGCCCCTGGGTCTGCCAGTCGCGCGCGGCCACAGCCACCGGAAGCACACCGCGCACCGGCTTGATGCGGCCGTCCAGGGACAGTTCGCCCATCATCACAAAGCGTTTCGCAGCGTTCTCTTTGATCAGGCCGGTGGCGGTGAGCAGGCCTACGGCCATGGGCAAGTCGAAAGCGGCGCCATCTTTTTTGATGTCGGCGGGGGCCAGGTTGATGGTGATGCGCCGCGCGGGAAATTCGTAGCCGGAATTCTTGATGGCGGAAATGACGCGATCCTTGCTTTCCTTGACCGCGCCTTCGGGCAACCCCACAGTGGAAAATTGGGGCAGACCCTGGGCGATATCGACTTCGACGTCTACCGGATAGGCATCGATGCCGAGCAGCGCCCCGGACAAAACTTTGGCGAGCATGATGTTCCCCCCCATGCTGAGTAGATGAATTCAATGCAAAACTGCAAAAATCCCTGCACCGCTGAGCTCGCCGAGGACGCGAAGGGCCAAGAAGGAACCACCTGGCACCAATAGTTTTTCTCGGGTTTTCTCGGCGGCCTTCGCGTTCTCGGCGGTAAAATGGGCTATTGTTCTTCGTCCATCAGATACTTCTCCGCCATGATGGCGGCCACCGCGCCATCGCCGACGGCTGTTGCGATCTGTTTGAGAATTTTTTTGCGCACGTCGCCGGCGGCGAAGACGCCGGGGATCGAGGTGCGGCATTCGGCGTCCGTGAGGATGTAGCCCTCGTCGGTAAGCTTGAGTACCTCAGCAAGAAAATGCGCTTTGGGCGTGACGCCGATGGCCATGAACACCCCTTCCACCGCCAGGGATTCTTTTTTGCCGCTTTTCAGGTTGTGCAGCTCGACGGCCTTGACGCCACGGGCATCGCCTTCGATGCGCTCGATCTCCGAATCCCAGAGAAGCTCGATCTTGTCGTTGGCGAACAGCCGTTGCTGAAGAATCTTGGTGGCGCGCAATTGGTCGCGGCGGTGAATCAGGTAGACTTTTTCGGCGAAACGAGTCAGAAACAGAGCTTCTTCAGCGGCCGTATCGCCGCCGCCGATGATGGCCACGGGTACGTTCTTAAAAAAAGCGCCGTCGCAGGTGGCGCAGTAGGAGACCCCGCGCCCGGTCAGTTCCTGTTCCCCGGGCACTCCGAGCTTGCGTGGCTCGGCGCCTGTGGTAATAATGACAGTGCGAGTCAGGATTTCTTCGCCGTCGACGCGCACCGCCTTGAAACGACCCTGATCGACGAGGCTTTCCACCTCACCGTACTTGACTTCAAGGCCGAATTCCTGACAGTGCTCCTGAAAACGCACCATCAGGTCGGGGCCGTCGATGCCGCCGGGGAACCCAGGGTAGTTCTCGACCTTGGTGGTGGTCATGACCTGGCCGCCGAGAATCATGCGTTCGACCATGAGGCTGCGAAGTTGGGCGCGCGAGGTGTAGAGACCGGCAGTGAGGCCGGCGGGACCGCCGCCGATGATTAGAACATCATAGTGTTTTTGCGACATGCGACTGCTCCTTGGGGCGATATGGACGAGGGAAAAATAGCATAGGGCGGCGCAAAAGAAAACCATCCATAACAGGGCCGCGCCTGCGGCAAAGCCTGTTGCGCGGAACCAGGGCCGGCGCTAATATGAGTACGCTTTTTTTCGAGGGGTAGAAAAATGGCGGAAGGCAACCATTTCGACCGGAAACTCACCAAGGGCTTCGTCTTTGCCATCGCCCTGACCAGCGTTACCTTCGTCGCGGAGGTCATCGGTGGCCTGTGGACCAACTCTCTGGCACTGCTTTCCGATGCCGCCCATGTGTTCAGCGATCTCTTCGCCCTGGCGCTGTCGTTGATGGCGATCAAGCTCGCTTCGCGCCCGGCCACCGACCGGCGCACCTATGGCTGGCACCGCGCCGAGATTCTCGCTTCGCTGATCAACGGCGCGACGTTGCTGCTTATGGCCGTGGGCATTCTCTTCGAGGCCTGGCGGCGTATTCTCGACCCCCAGGAGGTCAAAAGCCTGGAAATGTTCATCATCGCCACCGTCGGGCTGGTAATGAATCTGATTGTGGCATCGCGCCTGCATGGCCACTCCCACGACGATCTCAACGTGCGCAGCGCCTTTCTTCATGTGATCGGCGATGCCATCGCCTCGGTGGGGGTAATCCTGGGCGGTGTGGTGATGCTGTTGACCGGCTGGTACGTGGTGGACGCTCTGGTCTCCGTGGCCATTGTGCTGATCATCGGCTTTGGCGCGCTGCGCATCATGCGCGCCGCCGTGCATATCTTGCTCGAAGGGGTGCCGCCGCACATCGACATCAATGAGATCGTAACCAAAATGCGTGCGGTGGAGGGCGTCAACGACGTGCATCACCTGCACTGCTGGTCGATCTGTTCGCACATAACCTCGCTGTCGGCGCATGTCGACGTGGAGCCACAGTTCCGCCTGCGTCAAGGACAGATCGTGGGCGAGATCGAAGAGATGCTCGAGCACGACTACCATATAACCCATACCACCCTGCAGTGCGAGTGTTCGAGTTGCCTGAGCGGCCCGGTGATTCAGCAGCTGGAACACCGCCCGCGGCGTTCCAGCTTGTGCAGTCACGGCAAAGGGCCTCGCGACCACGACCACCATCATTCTTGAGGAAACAATGAAAAAAATCGGGGGCTTTTTTTTGTGGAGCCTGATCTTCGTGCTGCTGCTGGCAGCCTTGGATCAGGCTCTGCTGCGCATCGATCTGGACCTGCCCGGTTATCGTGAAACCCGGCAATTTTACGTCGGCTTCCGCGATCGCTTGTTTGATCGGCCCGCGCAGCGCCGAACGCTGACTATCGAGGATGTCATCGAGCAGGCTCCACCGGCCGCCCCGGCACAAAAAAACTCCGCCACAGGCTATGTGTACGTCGATGAGCAGGGGGCGCTGCACCTGGTGGACAGTCTCGAAGACGTGCCGCCGCGTTTGCGCCGCGAGGCCAAAAAGCTCAGCCGCTGAGTGGAGCGCCGATCAGGGCAGGGTGCCGTAGATTTCCGGGCGCCGGTCCTGAAAGCAGCGAATCTTGCTGCGGAAGCTCGTCATTTGCTCGAAATCGAAGAGAGCCGTGGGCTGACAATCGGTTTCGCCGCCTTCGGCGAGGACTTCGCCCCAGGGCGAAATGAGCAGGCTCATGCCGAAAAAATCCAGTTTGCCTTGGATGCCGCAGCAGTTGGCGGCGACCACGAATTGCTGGTTTTCAATGGCGCGCGCGCGCAGCAGGGTGCGCCAGTGCTCCTGGCGGGGTTTGGGCCACTCCGCCGGCAGACACAGAATCTCCGCGCCTTCCAGGGCCAGTTTGCGGAACAGTTCGGGAAAGCGCAGGTCGTAGCAGATCGCCACCCCCAGCCGTCCCACCGAGGTCGGCACCACCAGGGTGCTGTCGCCGGCCGCGAGGAAGCGGTCCTCCCCCATGGTCGAAAACAGATGCAGTTTGCGGTATCTGCCGCGCAATTCGCCCCGATCGATCACCGTGGCACTGTTGTAGAGTTTGCCGTCCTCGCTTTCCGGCAGGCTGCCGACCACCACCAGCCCGAGGCGCGCTGCAGTCTCCTGTAGCTCGGCGAGAATCGCCGGCGTTTCCTTGGCCAGTTCGACCAGGCGGCGATAGTCATAGCCGGTGCTCCACATTTCCGGCAGAACGGCAAGCTGCACGCCGTCGTCAGCCGCCTGTTGCAGGGCAGAGAATGCTTTGCCGCGGTTGCGCGCGACGTCGCCGAGGGTAATGTTGAATTGGATTGCCGCGGAGCGGATCTGTCGATTCATCTTGTCTCCTTGGGAACAACGTTTTATTGTTTCTCGGGCGCCGAATTTTCTGCTTCGGCCTGCAGGGGATTATAGGGCAATCCCTGCCCTCCGACAAGGCCAAAGGAACCGTCTTTTGATGGGTTTTTGACCGGTTTTGCTTGACACCCACCGAAGGCATGTCTACCCTTAACCCCGTTTTCATTTTCAGGATGTGTCCGATTGGTTCCAATTTTGCACTCTGGGTCGCATGAGAAACCCGGGCTTGCCGGGTCCGCCTCTGGCGCTCACAACGAGAGTGTTTTTGCTAAGGTCACTTCGCCGGGTTTCACGGCGGACAGATGATGGATTGATTATGAGCAGGCTTGTAACTTTTTTGATTTTGTTCGTGTTCTGGATGATGTTGTCCGGGATGTTCGACGCCTTCCACCTGTTTCTCGGCGTGATCTCCTGCGCGGCGGTCGCATGGTTTTCTTCCCACCTGCTGTTTCCCGACGGCAAGATTGGGGTCGCCGGGCGTTCGGTTCTGGGCATGGCAGTCTATCTGCCCTGGCTGTTCTGGCAAATCGTGGTCGCCAACGTGCAGGTGGCCAGAATCGTGCTGCACCCGCGCATGCTCGAACTCATCAACCCGAAGATCGTGCGGTTTACCACCAGTCTCAAGTCGCCTTTTGCGCGGGTAACCTTCGGCCAGTCCATTACCCTGACTCCCGGCACCATCACCATCAACATCGACAACGACGAATTTACCGTTTACGCTCTGACCGACGACACCGCGGCGAGTCTGCCGGGTGAAATGGAGCGGCGGGTGGCGGCGGCGCTGGAAGAGGAGCGCGGGTGATGGAAACCTTTATTCTGACGGTCGCCGTCGTATTGACCCTGCTGATTCTGCTGACTCTCTACCGGGTGGTGGCGGGGCCGACAGTTCTTGATCGCATTGTCGGACTGACGGTACTCGGCGCCAAAACCACGGTTCTCTTGCTGTTGATGGGCCTGCTGTTTCACGACGTGGCGATGTTTGTGGATATCGCCCTGGCCTATGCCCTGCTGAACTTCATCGCGGTGCTTGGCGCCACCAGGTTTTTTCTGCGGCGCCGCAGTGTCAATCTCGAAGATGAAAAATCGGTCAAAGAGGAGGTGCGCTGAGAATGTCTGTTGTGGTGGCTCTGCTGCTCCTGGCGGCGTTGTTTTTCTTTATTGTCGGCACGGTCGGTATTCTGCGTTTCCCCGATTTTTACACGCGCCTTCACGCGGCGGGCAAATGCGATACCCTGGCCAGTATGCTGGCTTTGTTCGCCGTTGCTCTCTACACTCTTGACGGAATCAATTTCGCGGAAATTCTGGTGGCGCTCAAGATTCTCGCCATTGCCGCCTTTGTTTTTGTCGCCAGCCCCACGGCGACCCACGCCATCACCCGCGCCGCTCTGGCGACGGGAGTTGAGCCCTGGGTGCGTCCGGAGAAACGCAAATGATCTGGCAAGTTGATCTGATTATCCTGACCATGCTCGTGATCTGCGCCATCGGAGCGATCACGGTACGCGATCTGCTCAGTGCAGCGCTCATTTTCGGCGCTTACAGTTTTCTCATGTGCCTGCTGTGGGCCGGCATGGGCGGCGTCGATGTGGCTTTTACCGAAGCGACCGTCGGCGCCGGGGTCAGCACCATATTGTTCATTGCCGCTATTTATCGCACCAGCCGAAGGAGTAAGGATTGAAGCTGCTCGCTCTTGCCGCCACTCTTCTCACCGGTGCCATTCTGCTTTACGGCACCGCCGATTTTCCCGCCTGGGGCGATCCCGAGTCGCCGGCCAACACGCATGTATCCGCGGGCTATATCGAGACCGCGGTCCAGGCTACCCACACCCCCAACCTGGTCACGGCGGTGCTGGGTGACTACCGGGCCTACGATACCATGTTCGAGCTGGTGGTCATCTACTGCGCCGGCATCGGCGTCATCGGCGTTCTGCGGAGAGTCAGGGAATGAAAATTCTTCAGGAACAGGTCCGCGCGGGCAACTTGGGTGAAGATCTGATCATTCGCACCGCAGTGCGCATGATGGTGCCTTTTATTCAGCTTTTTTCACTTTACGTGCTGGCTCACGGCCATTACAGCCCCGGCGGCGGTTTTCAGGGAGGGGTGCTGCTGGGCGCATCTTTTGTGCTCATGGCCCTGGCGTTTGACCTGAAATATTCCAAGGAGTTATTTCCGCCCAAGGTCATCATGGCCGCGAGCAACATCGGTGTGCTGATTTTTGCCGGCATCGGTGTTGTATGCGCGCTGCTCGGTGGGTATTTCATGGATTACGCCGCTTTTGCCACGGTGATTCCCATGGCGATTCCCGACTGGCGCTCCCTGGGTATTCTGCTGGTCGAACTCGGGGTGCAGATCGGCGTGGCCTGCATCATGCTCGTGCTGTATTGGGAACTGGCCTCCGCCGGAACCCTGGAGGAGGGACTCTGAGATGGAAGGCCTGCTCGAAGAGATTGTCGCCAAGTACAATTACTGGATTTACGTGGTGCTGATGATGATCGGCTTCTACGCCATGATCGGCAAGCGCAATCTGGTGAAAAAGCTTATCGGCATGAACATCTTTCAAACCGCCATCATATTGTTTTTCGTCTCGACCGGGGTCAAACGCGATGCCGGCCTGGCCGTTGTCGACAAGGAGCTGGCCCTGGCCGGCGCCATCGACGTGGCGACCGTGGTCAACCCTCTGCCCCATGTGCTTATGCTGACCGCCATTGTCGTCGGAGTCAGCGTCACCGGAATTGCGTTGGCGGTTATCCTGCGCATCTACCGTGAGTACGGCACCTTGGAGGAAGACGAGATTCTGGAGAAAATCGGTCGATGATCAGCGCGAACCTTCCCGCTTATTCTGTTGCCGCGCCTCTGCTGATGGCTGTGGTGGTTAACCTGCTGGGCGCCCGTCGCCCCGCCCTGATTGCGCCCCTGGCCATGGTGTCCCTGGCCGTTTCCACCCTGTGCGCGCTGTTTCTGCTGCCGCGCGTGCTGCGTGACGGTCCCTTGAGCTACACCATGGGCGGCTGGGAGCCGCCCTGGGGTATCGAGTTGATCGTCGATCCTCTCTCCGCCCTGATGCTGCTGTTGGTGGCCGCGGTCGCCCTGGTCGCGACCTGGTCGGCAGGCGCCAGCGTCGCCAAGGAGTTGCCCGGGCGCGAGCACCATTTCTTCACTCTTTATCTGATTCTGGTTTCGGGGCTGCTCGCCCTGACCATGACCGGCGACACCTTCAATCTCTACGTCATGCTCGAGATTACCGCCATCACGACCTACGGGCTCATCGCCATGGGCCGCGAACGCGCGCCCCTGGCCAGCTTCAACTACATCATCATGGGCACCATCGGCGCCTGCTTTCTGCTGCTCGGCACCGGTTATCTCTACATCCTCACCGGCTCGCTCAACATGGTCGACATCGGCCGCATCCTTCCGGAGCTCTACGGCGGCGCGGCGGTGGCCACCGCCTTTGCCTTCCTGATGGTGGGAATCTGGATCAAGACGGCCTTTTTTCCTCTGCACAGCTGGCTGCCCAATGCCTACACTTTTGCCCCATCCGGGACCAGCGTGCTGATCGCGCCGCTGATGACCAAGGTGTCGGTGTATCTGATGATTCGCCTCATCTACACGGTCTATTCTCCAGAATATGCCTTCGTGCTGCATCCGGCCGTACCGCACCTCATCGTCTGGGCCGCGGCCATCGGCATTTTTATCGCCTCGTCCCTGGCCCTGGCGCAGGTGGAGTTCAAAAAGATGCTCACCTACATCATCGTCGCCGAGGTCGGTTACATGGTGGGCGCGGTCTGGCTGATCAACGAGCAAGCGCTGACCGGTGCAGTGCTGCACATCGTCAACGATGCGCTCATGACCCTGTGCCTGTTCCTGGTGGCTTCGGCCGTGGTCTATCGTCAGGGCAGCTGCCGTTTTGAGGATTTTCGCGGTCTCTACCGGCGCATGCCCTGGACCATGGCGGCATTTACCGTGGGCGCCTTTTCCATGATCGGGGTGCCGCCGACCGCGGGCTTTTTCAGCAAGTGGTATCTGATCCTCGGCGGTATCGAAGCGGGCCAATATATCTATGTCGCGGCGCTGATCTTCAGCAGCCTGGTCAACGCTGTTTTGTTCTTCCGCATTATTGAAATCGCCTTTTTCGACGGCGCCGACCAGGCCCTTGATGCCGAGGGCCGTGTGATTCGTAACGAGGCGCCGGGCGCCCTGGTACAACCCCTGATCCTGGCCGCGGTGGCCCTGATCGTCGTCGGTCTGTCGGCCGGGCCCCTGGTCTCCGGAGTCATAGCTCCGGCCTTGTCATGGCTGTATTGAGTCGGCGCGGGTCAATCCCGTTTTCCTGTGCTTTTTCTTTTCGTGAAGTGAGTTGAGTCTGACCATGGATCTTCACCCCTCCTTCTGGCCTCTGGCCGCTGTTCTGATCTCCATACTGGGCGCGATCCCCATCATGCTCTCGGGGCGCAACCCCAACGTGCGTGAAGGTTGGACGCTGATCATTGCGGTGGGAAAGTTTCTCATCGTTGCGTCCATGCTGCCCATGGTGCTGTCCGGTGGCGGTTATGTGTTCACCCTGGTCGAGGCCTTTCCCGGCGCGCCCATCCAGTTACGGGTCGATCCCATGGGCATGTTCTTCGCCCTGATCGCCTCCTTTCTCTGGATTCTGACCTCGATCTACTCCATCGGCTACATGCGCTCCCTGCAGGAGCACGATCAGACCCGCTATTTCGCCTCCTTCGCGGTGGCCATCGGCGCGACCATCGGCGTGGCCTTTTCCGCCAACCTGCTGACCCTCTATCTGTTCTACGAGGTACTGTCGCTTTCCACCTATCCCCTGGTGGCTCACGAGCGCAACGCCGAGGCGCGCGCTTCGGGACGGCGTTATCTGACTTTTCTGCTCGGCGCCTCCATCGCCTTTGCCCTGCCGGGCATGCTGCTGTGCTACAGCCTGGCCGGAACCCTTGATTTTACCCAGGGCGGCATTGTTGCCGGTACCGCCTCGCCAGGCGTTCTCGGCCTGATGCTGGTGATGCTGGTGGCCGGTTTCGCCAAGGCCGGCATCATGCCCTTTCACCCCTGGCTGCCCGCCGCCATGGTGGCGCCCACGCCGGTCAGCAGTTTTCTGCACGGGGTCGCGGTGGTCAAGGTCGGCGTTTTCTCCATTGCGCGGGTACTTCTCGACATTTTCGGTCTCGACGTACTCGGGACCTTGTCTGTGGGCGCGATCCTGCCGTATTTTGTCAGTGTCACCATCATCGTCGCCTCGCTCATCGCCCTCACCCAAGACAATCTCAAGCGCCGCCTGGCCTACTCCACCGTGGGACAACTCTCCTATATCATTCTCGGCATCTCCATGCTCGCGCCGGCGGCGGTCATGGGCGGCATCATGCATATCGCCAGTCACGCTTTCGGTAAGGTTACCCTGTTTTACTGCGCCGGGGCCATCTACGTGGCCGCGCATAAAAAATACATCTCCGACATGAGCGGGTTGGGACGCATCATGCCCTTTACCTTCGGCGCGTTCGCCCTGGCCTCCATGACCATGATCGGCGTGCCGCCGACTGCGGGTTTCGTTTCCAAGTGGCTGATGCTTAACGGCGCGCTCGATTCGGACCAACTGGCGCTGCTGGCGGTGCTCTTAAGCAGCACCCTGCTCAATGCCGCCTATTTCGTGCCCATCGTCTACCAGGGTTTTTTCGGCAAGCCTACGGCTGAAATCGCAGCGGTGTCCGGTATCAAGGAGGCGCCATTGACCCTGGTGGTGCCTCTGTGCCTCACCGCGACCATCTCCCTGGCCATCGGACTCTATCCCTATTTCTTCTTGAGCCTCGCTCAATTGGTGCTGCCATGACCCTCGTGCAAATCATCGAAGCGCTCAACCGGCGCTGGAAACTGCTGGTGCGGCTGTTCCTTCTGGTTCTTGCCCTGCTGGTCGTCATCGACGCCATCCCGGCCTTGGTCGACAAAGAAAAAGCCCATACGGCCATGGAGTTGCTGCCGGGTTTCTGGTCGGTGTACGGCTTTATCAGCTGTGTTCTGATTGTTTATATCTCCAAGTGGTTCGGCGATATCGGCATTATGCGCCGTGAGGATTTCTACGATGACTGATCTGTGGATTCATCCCGCGCTGATTCTGTTGCTCGGCGCGGCTTTGCTGCCCCTGATTCCTGAGCGGGTGCGCGCGGGCTATCTGCTGCTGGTGCCGACCCTGGTCTTTGCCCGGGTTCACACCATGGCGCAGGGCACCTACGGCGAAGTGCCCTTTTTGTCCTGGACCCTGACTTTCGGACGGGTCGACGCTCTGGCTTCGGTGTTCGGCTACATCATGGCGCTGATGGCTATCATCGGCACCCTCTACGCCCTCAAGGTCAAGAAAAAGGGCGAGTTCGCCGCAGCCTGGGTCTACGTTGCCGGTTCCCTGGGAGCCATCTACGCCGGAGATCTCATTACGCTCTTTTTGTTCTGGGAGATGATGGCGTTCTCCTCTGTGTTTCTCATCTGGTTTCGCGGGCGCAAAGAATCCCTCGAAGCCGGTTTTCGCTACCTTTTGGTGCATGCCGCAGGCGGGGTGTCGCTGCTTGCCGGCATCCTGCTTTACAGCCAGGGTGCGGACAGCCTCGCCTTCGCGGGTTTCAACGTGCAGAGCCCCGGGCTCGGCGAATGGCTGATTCTCATCGGTTTTCTGCTCAACGCCGCGGTGCCGCCCCTGCATGCCTGGCTGCCCGACGGTTACGGCGAGGCGACCTTCAGCGGCGCGGTGTTTCTCTGCGCGTTCACCACCAAGACTGCGGTCTATGCCCTGGCGCGCGGCTTCGCCGGACTGGAGATCCTCATCTGGCTCGGCGTCATCATGGCCCTTTACGGTGTCGTCTACGCGGTTCTGGAAAATGACAGCCGCAGGTTGCTCGCTTATCACATCATCAGCCAGGTGGGTTACATGGTGGCCGGCGTCGGTATAGGTACGCAGTTGGCCATCAACGGGGTGTGCGCTCACGCCTTCGCCCACATTCTTTACAAGGGGCTGCTGTTCATGGGTTGCGGCGCGGTGCTGCACATGACCGGCCAGAGCAAGTTCACCGAGCTCGGCGGCCTCTACCGCAAGATGCCCTGGACTTTTCTCTTTACCCTGATTGGCGGTTTGTCCATTTCGGCATTCCCTCTGTTCAGCGGCTTCGTCAGCAAGTCCATGACGGTGCAGGCCGGGTTCGACGAGCACCTGTTGTGGGCGGCATTTCTGCTCATGCTGGCCTCGGCGGGCACCTTCCTCCACACCGGCCTCAAGGTTCCTTACTTCATCTGGTTCGGCAAGAACAACTGCAAGCCCGAAACCTGGGAGCGTGCTGCCGATCCGCCATGGAACATGAACGCCGCCATGGCCATCACCTCGGCGCTGTGCATCTTCATCGGGGTTTACACTCCCTATCTCTACGACATGCTGCCGTATGCAACGGACTACAATCCCTACACCTCCTATCACCTGTCTGAGGCGATGCAGTTGTTGCTGTTCACCATGCTCGGATTTTTCCTGCTGCTGAAAAAGCTCGAACCCAAGGCGGCCATCGCCGTGGATACGGACTGGTTTTATCGGCGCGGCGGGCAGTTTTTCTATCGCGCCGTGGACAAGAGCCTCAACGGGCTCAACCAGACCGGCGACAATCTCGCCATGCGGCGCCTGCCTTCGAGCCTGACCCGGTTTTTCGCCCAACCCGGCGGCCACCTGCAATGGCTGCTGTTGCGACCGCTGTTGCGCGCCAAGGGCCTTGATGAAACGGCCCTGGCCCGCGAGCGTGAAATCATCACCCAACGCAGCCGTCACGGCAGTTATCCGGTGGGCGGCAGCGTGCTGTTGGCCGTGGTGTTTTTGTCCCTGGTCACATTTTTGTTTTTTATATTCTAGGGGAGGTTGCTCATGCTCAAAATTCTGCTGGCGTTGGATCTGTCGCCTCATTCCCAGCGCGCGGCTGAATATGTGGCGCGCGTCGCACCTCATCTGAAGGGCTGCCGCGTGACGGCTCTGGTCGTCAGTTCCGGGATCCCTTATGGCGCCCAGCAGTCACAGCCTGTGGTGGCCGATGAATCCACGGAGCCTGAATTGCACGGCGACGAGGATCACCTGCAAGAAATGAAAGAGGTGCAGTCACTGCTGGAAGAGATCAAGGCGCTGCTGCTGAAAAGCGGTCTGGACGAAGACAACCTGGAGTTGCGCATCAAACCCCTGGGCCGTGGGGTCGCTCTTGACATCCTCGATGAAGCGCGCGCCCTTGACTGTGATACGATTGTTGTCGGTCGCCGTGGTCTTTCCAAGGTCAAGTCTCTGTTGCTCGGTAGTATTTCCTCGACCATTCTGCAGAACGCCGAGGGTCTGACTGTCTGGGTTGTGGAATAAGCGACGCCTGGACGACTGAGAGTTATCATCCGGGGTGAGTTCACTTTACATCCACGTTCCTTTCTGTCGCCGCAAATGCCTTTATTGCGATTTCTTCTCCGTTGAGGCTGGCGACGAACAACTGCAAGCTTATCCCGCGCTGCTCGCGGACCATTTGCGCTGGTCAGCGAGCAGCGGTTTCCTGCACGGTCCCCTGAACACCATATTTTTCGGCGGCGGTACACCGTCTCTGCTTTCTCCCACCGCCGTCGGCGAGATCCTCGCGGCCGCCGACAAGGCTTTCGGGGTGAGTGCCGACGCGGAGATTTCCCTTGAAGCCAATCCCGGATCTCTTACGGCAAATAAGCTGCGTGATTATCGCCGCGCCGGGATTACGCGCCTATCGCTTGGTGTACAGTCCCTGAGCGCCCCAGCGCTCCTTACTCTAGGGCGTCTGCACGGCCCCGGCGAAGCGCGACAGGCTGTGGAGTCCGCGCACGCGGCCGGTTTCAAATCCCTGTCCCTCGATCTGATTTTCGCCTTGCCCGGGCAAACTCCGGCCTGTCTTGAAGGGGAGATCGACGCCTTTCTGGCCCTGGCCCCCGACCACCTGTCCTGCTACGGTCTTACGGTTGAAGAGAATACGCCTTTTTCTTTGCTCCAGAGTCGTGGCGCGTTGACGCTGCCCGACGAAGACACCTATGTCGCCGCCTTCAACCTGTTGCACGCCCGATTGCAGGACGCCGGATTCGAGCATTATGAAATTTCCAACTATGCGCGACCCGGCCATGCCTGCCGCCACAATCAGGTTTACTGGCAACGTCGCACCTGCCTCGGGATCGGTGCCGGGGCGCACTCCTTTCACGAACGAGGATGGGGAGAGCGCTGGGCGGTACCCGACAGCCTCGACGTCTATCGCGAGCGGTTGCGCAGGGGCGCAGAGCCCGCCGATCTCGTGGAATCCTTTGTGCGCCAAAGCGCCATGGCTGAAACGCTCTACCTTGGTTTGCGTACCCGCGCGGGGGTTGCGCATACCGACTTTTCCCGTCGCTTCGGGTGCCGCCCGGACGAGGCTTTTCCCCAGGCGCTCAAGCAGATCCGGCCTTACCTGCGCCCTGCCTCCGGCCGTCTGTGTCTCGGTGTGGCCGGCTGGCTTCTTTACGACCATCTTATTACGTCCTTTTTGTGAGCAAACTCTTGGGTTCTTTCCCCTCCGCGGGCCCTTGACAAAGGGGGTCCCCGTTGTTAAGTTGTTCACCGTTAGCACTCACGAACCTTGAGTGCTAACGGTTTCGGCCGGGCCGGGCAAGGGTCCGGTTCGAGGTTTCAGGGGACCGGGAAAAACATGAGCGAAACCCTTAACGAGCGCAGTCGCAAAATCCTCGAAGCCATTATCGAGGATCATATCGCCTCGGCCGAACCCGTGGGATCGCGGACCATTACCCGGCGCCACGGGCTCGGGGTGTCGCCGGCCACGGTGCGCAACGTCATGTCCGATCTTGAGGAGATGGGTTACCTGGTGGCTCCGCACACCTCCTCGGGACGCATCCCGACGGAAAAAGGTTATCGATTCTATATCGATTCCCTGTTGCAGGTACGTGCGCTCAGCGCTCAGCAAAAAGAGCGCATTCGGCGTTATTGCCGACGGCGCGGCCTGCATGCCGACGAACTGCTGCGCGAAATCGGCCGGGTGCTGAGCAACCTGTCGCACTATACCGGAATCGTCATGGCGCCCCAGTTTACCGCTTCGGTATTTCGTCATATCGAGTTTGTGCGCCTGTCCCAGGGGCGCATATTGGCCATTTTCGTCGCCGAAAACGGATTGGTGCAGAACAAGATCATTGAAAGCGACGAGGATCTGAGCCGCAGCGACCTCGAGGAGATGAACAACTATCTCAACCGAACCTATACCGGGATGTCACTGCCCGAACTGAAGAAGCGTCTGGTGCAGGAAATGTCCCAGGACAAGGCGCTCTATGACCGTCTGCTGAGACGTTCCATGACCCTGTTCAACGCGGCCTTTACCGAAGAGGACAACCGCGAGGTGTTCATCGAAGGGGTCAGCCGCATGTTTGAACAGCCGGAATTCAGCGACTTGTCGCGCATGAAGCGCTTGTTCAAGGCTTTCGAGCAGAAAAGCATGCTGGTGGAGTTTCTCGACAAGTGCCGCGAAAGCCAGGGCGTACGGATTTTTATCGGCAGCGAAACCGAATATCGTGAAATCGAAGGGTGCAGCCTGATTACGGCCAGCTACAGCAGCGCCGACGGTGGCACCATCGGAACTCTGGGGGTCATCGGCCCGACGCGCATGGCTTATTCCCAAGTCATCCCCATCGTCGATTATACCGCCCAGTTGATGAGTCAATTGTTCGAATCCGCAAAGGAATAGGAGAAGCGAGAAGGTGTCCAAAAAGAAAGAAGAAACGCGGGACGCATCACCCGAACAGGGTGAGCCTTCCCCCGAAGAACTGCAGGCCGAAGCCCCGTCCGCTGAAGAGTCCGGCGAGGCGGTCGAGTTGGCGCGCGCCCTTGACGAGTGCCGCCAGGAAGCACGGCGTAACCACGATCTCTATCTGCGCATGGCCGCCGATCTTGATAATTTCCGCAAGCGCGCCCAGCGTGAGCGCGAGGATCTGGCAAAATTCGCCAACGAGAAAATTCTGCGCGAAATTCTGCCGGTCATGGACAATCTCGAGCGGGCCGTGGGGCATGCCCGCCAGGAAGGCGGCGACAACCAGGGGTTGTTCGAGGGTGTGGAGATGACCCTTAATCAGTTCGGCAAGGTGCTGGAAAAGTTCGGCGTCGCCCCCATCGAGAGCGTCGGCAAGGCCTTCGATCCCGCCCGGCACGAAGCCATGGGCCAGGTGGAAAGCGCCGAACACCCGGCGAATACCGTTGCCCAGGAGTTGCAGAAGGGCTATGTCCTGCATGAGCGGCTGCTGCGTCCGGCTCTGGTCATGGTGACCAAGACTCCCGTCGTGGCGCCGGATGCCGAACAAAGCGGCGAGTGAAACAAAAGAACCTGAAATTTTCAGCATAGCAACTCAAAGGAGGATTCAAGACCATGGGAAAAGTCATAGGGATAGATTTGGGAACGACCAATTCCTGCGTCGCCGTCATGGAGGGCGGTGAGCCGATCGTAATCGCCAACTCCGAAGGTTCGCGCACCACGCCGTCAATGGTGGCCTTTACCGAAAGCGGTGAGCGTCTGGTCGGTCAGCAGGCCAAGCGTCAGTCGGTCACCAACCCCGAGAACACCCTGTTCGCCATCAAGCGTCTGATCGGGCGCAAGTTCGACTCCGATGCGGTGCGCAAGGACATCAAAATCAGCCCCTTCAAGATTCTGCAAGCTGAAAACGGCGATGCCTGGGTCGAAGCGCGCGGCAAAAAGTACAGTCCGCCCGAAATCTCGGCCATGGTGCTGCAGAAAATGAAGCAGACCGCCGAAGATTATCTCGGCGAGCCGGTCAGTGACGCGGTCGTCACTGTGCCCGCTTATTTCAACGATTCCCAGCGCCAGGCAACCAAGGACGCCGCCAAGATCGCCGGACTCAACCTGCTGCGCATCATCAACGAGCCCACCGCAGCGGCGCTCGCCTACGGCCTGGACAAGAAAAAAGATGAAAAAATAGCGGTGTTCGACCTCGGCGGCGGGACCTTCGATATTTCGATCCTGGAGCTTGGCGACGGGGTCTTCGAGGTCAAATCCACCAACGGCGATACGTTCCTTGGCGGCGAAGACTTCGACCAGCGCATCATCGACTATGTTGCTGATGAGTTCAAAAAAGAGCAGGGTATCGACCTTCGTAGCGACAAGATGGCCCTGCAGCGCCTCAAGGAAGCCTCGGAAAAAGCCAAGTGCGAACTCTCGGGGTCCATGGAGACCGATATCAACCTGCCTTTCATCACCGCTGATCAGAACGGGCCCAAGCATCTCAACATCAAGTTGACCCGCGCCAAGCTCGAAAGCATCTGCGCCGATCTGCTCAACAGTCTCGTCGCGCCCTGCAAGACCGCCCTCAAGGACGCCGGCCTCTCCCCCTCGGACATCGACGAGGTCATTCTGGTCGGCGGCATGACGCGCATGCCGGCGGTGCAGAAGCGGGTTCAGGACATCTTCGGCAAGACTCCGAACAAGGGGGTCAATCCCGACGAGGTCGTGGCCATCGGCGCCGCCATCCAGGGCGGCGTGCTCAAGGGCGAAGTCAAGGACGTGTTGCTCCTCGACGTCACGCCTCTGTCCCTGGGCATCGAGACCCTCGGCGGGGTCATGACCAAGCTCATCGAGAAAAACACCACCATTCCCTGCCGCAAAAGCCAGATATTCTCAACCGCGGGGGATAATCAACCGGCGGTGTCGGTGCACGTGCTCCAGGGTGAGCGCGAAATGGCCGGCGATAACAAGACCATCGGCCGCTTCGAGCTGGTCGGCATTCCTCCGGCGCCGCGCGGGGTGCCGCAGATCGAAGTCACCTTCGATCTCGACGCCAACGGCATTCTGCATGTCAGTGCCAAGGATCTCGGCACCGGCAAGGAGCAATCAATCCGCATCACCGCCTCTTCCGGGCTCTCCGATGAAGAGATCGAGCAAATGGTCAAGGATGCCGAGGCGCATGCCGGCGAAGACAAGAAGAAGCGTGAACTGATCGAGGCGCGCAACCAGGCGGACGGTCTGGTCTACACCACCGAAAAATCGCTCCAGGAGCATGGCGACAAGGTCGAGGCCGCCACCCGCGAAGCCATTCAAAGTGCTCTTGAGGCACTCAAGAAGGCCATGGAGGGCGACAACGTCGAGGAAATCCAGAGCAAGACCCAGGAGCTTGCGCAAGCCTCCCACAAACTGGCCGAAGCCATGTATGCACAAAACCAGGCCGGTGCCGAGCAAGGCGCCGCTGGGGAAGGTGCTACGGAGACCGGGGCGGCGGGTAAGGACGAGGATGTGGTCGACGCTGAGTTCGAGGAAGTCGACGACGATAAGAAGAAGTGATTGTGAAACGCCGGGGCACGCAATGCGCTGCCCCGGCGTTTGTGTCTTTCAGATGATCTTGGGCAGGGGCGCCGCGGGCGACCTCTGCTCTTTGCGTTGCGAAGGATCGATATTTTGGCAAATGGCAGCAAGCGTGATTATTACGAGGTCCTCGGGGTTAACCGCAATGCCAGCGAAACCGAGATAAAAAAAGCCTATCGTAAGCTGGCCCTGCAACATCATCCGGACAAAAACCCCGGGGACAAGCAGGCAGAGGAGAATTTCAAAGAGGCCTCCGAGGCCTACGCGGTGCTTTCCGATTCGCAGAAACGCGCTCAATACGACCAGTTCGGCCATGCCGGAATGGGCGGCGGCGGTTTCAGTGACGGCGGTTTCGGCGGCAGCCCCTTCGAGGATATTTTCGGCGATATTTTCGGCGATATCTTTGGCGCCGGGGGCGGGCGCCGCGGTCGCGGACGCCGTGGTGACGATCTGCGCTACAACCTCAGCATTTCCTTTGAAGAAGCCGCCTTCGGCACGGAAACCAAAATTCAGGTGCCGCGCACTCAGCAATGTGGAACCTGTCAGGGCTCAGGCGCGCGCGCCGGTACCCAGCCGGAAACCTGCGGGACGTGCCGCGGCGCCGGTCAGGTGCGCTATCAGCAGGGCTTCTTTTCCCTGACCCGCCCCTGCCCCGATTGCAACGGCGAGGGACGAGTGGTGCGCGACCCCTGCCCGGAGTGTCGCGGCAGCGGCCGGGTGCGCGAGCAGCGCACCCTTTCCATCCGCATCCCCGCGGGGGTGGAAACCGGAAGTCGCCTGAAGCTCAGCAACGAGGGCGAAAGCGGCAGCCACGGAGGTCCTCCCGGGGATCTCTATGTGGTCATCACGGTCAAGGAACACGCCATCTTCCAGCGTGAAGGGCGCGATGTCATCTGCGAGGTGCCCATCTCCTTCGTTCAGGCGGCGCTGGGCCACGAGCTTGAGGTGCCGACCCTGGAAGGAAAGGTCAAGCTCAAAATCCCCGCCGGGACGCAGTCGGGCAAGATTCTGCGCCTGCCCGGCAAGGGTATTCCGTCATTGCAGGGCTACGGGCGCGGTGACGAGCTTGTGGTGGTGCGGGTGGAAACGCCGACGCGCCTTACCCCCCGGCAGCGCGAGCTGCTTGAGGAATTCGCCCGCGAAAGCGGTGAGGAAGTTCATCCCCTCGGCAAGGGTTTCTTTGACAAGGTCAAAGAACTCTTCGGCTGAGGGCGGGAGCCCACGCATGCAAAGACTGTCCGCCGCGTTTCTCGCTCTGGTATTGGCCTGTATCTTCCTGATTGCGCCCTGTGGCGCAAATCCCGCACTCGCGACGGAACAGGCCGGTGACTTTCAGGCCGGCGTCGAGCTTTATTACACCGGCCACCTCGATGAGGGCCTGACCCGGCTGCGCGGATTTGTCATCCGCAATCCCAACTCGCCGCTGCTGCCTCAGGCACACCTCTATCTGGCGCGAATCTTTCACGATCAGGACAACTGCACCGCGGCGCTGCTTTATCTGGATCGTCTGCCGCCCGGCGAGCAGTCCCCGGAAGCGCAACTGGTGCGCGGCTCGTGCCTGGTCCGCATGGGCGAGAAGCGGGCAGGGGCCGATATCCTTTTGCCCCTGCAGGACGCGCCCCTTACAGAGTCCGATCGCAGTCTGGCTTTCGGGCGTCTCGGCCAGGCCTACGCTGCTCTCGACGAACCCCTGCGCGCGTTGCTGTTCTATCGCCAGGCCCTGGTCGCAAGCTCTATGCCGGGACCCTGGCTGGCGCAGGTCCACGATTTGCTGCGCAGCCCCATTGCGGAAACGGTGCTTGAAGAAGCGGCGTTCATGTTCCACGGCAGTGCCATTGCCCAGGACGCGCGGCTGCAATTAGCTTTGCGCGCCCTGAACCGTGGTGAACACGAGCGTGCCGGAGCGCTGGTGGGGCAGGTGATGGGCGATCCCACGCCCTTTCCTTACCGGAGTGAGGCGCGCGCGCTGCTCGAGCAATTGCATGGCGGCGCGACTACCGAAACGGCCACTCTGGGCGCGATTTTGCCCCTGTCGGGGCGCTTTGCGCCCTTTGGGGAGCGTATGCGTCGCGGCATGGATCTGGCGCTGTCCCTGCACAATCAAGGCAGTCATCAGGCGCGCTTCATTTACCGTGATAGTGGCGCCGAGGCGCAGACCAGTGCCGACAATGTCACGACCCTGGTCAACATCGATCGGGTTATTGCGATCGCCGGGCCCCTGACCGGCGCGGCGGCGCAGAGCGCTGCCCGGCGGGCGCAGCGCGAGGCGGCGCCGCTGCTCGCGCTGTCCCCCCGTGAGGGGTTACCCCAGGAGGGTTCCTGGGTTTTTCGCAACTCCCTGACCAGCCGGCAACAGGCGCGGGCGCTGGCCCATTATGCCGTGACGCGTGCCGGCAAGCAGACCTTCGGCGTGCTTTATCCTGAAAACCGCCTCGGCGAAGAACTGCTGAACCTGTTTTCCCAGGAAGTCCAGCGGCTTGGCGGGCGGGTGGTTAAACAGCAGAGTTATGGCGAGGATACCACGGACTTCCGTACCCAGATTCACGGGTTGCTGGGGTATGATCCCGCTGCCGCCGCGAATCGCTCCAGAAAGAGGCCTTTGCCCTTTGATGCCCTGTTTATTCCCGATTATGCCGATCGCGTCGGTGTCATCGCCCCGCAGCTCGCCTATTACGGAATGGAAAAGGTGCCGCTGCTGGGTATCAACGGCTGGAATTCTCCGGATCTGCTGCGCCTGGGCGGACGCTTCGTCGAAGGCGCGGTGTTCGTCGACGGCTTTTTTATCGACAGCCCGCAGCCCATGGTCCGCGAGTTCGTCGCCCTTTACCGCGAGGCCTTCGACGAGGATCCCACCATTCTTGAAGCCCAGGCCTTCGACAGCGCCGGCATCCTGCTCTACCTGCTGAGTCGTCCCGATGTCCGTGGTCGCGAGGATCTGCGCCGCCACCTCAGCGGCCTGCAAAATTTTCCGGGTGTGACGGGCTACCTCTCCGCTGACCGCGACGGCGAGCTGGAGCGTGATTTGTTTCTTATCCAGGTGCGCGATGGACGCTTTGTGCAGCTCAGCGGGGAGCGACCGTTGTGGATCCCCTGAGCGCAAGAAGGGGGCGCCCTGTGTCCCGGCTGATCGCGGTGGCATTGTTGGTGTTGCTCGGCGCCTGTGCCCTGCAGCCGCCCGCGCCCGAACCAGGTGCGCCCGAACCCCGGCCGGACTATGTGCCCGGTCCCTCCGGAATTGCCGGCGAGGTGCACGACAGCCTGGGGCATCCCGCCGTCGGTGCCTTTGTCTATGCCTATCTGAGTGACCGCGGCGGATTGCGCGGCCCCGCCGACTTCGGCGCCGTCGTCGATGAGGACGGCCGCTATTTCCTGGATCTGCACGAAGGGCAGTATTTCCTGGTCGCCCGGCAGCGGGCTGCGGGTGCCCCCGCCGGCCCGCCTCGCCCCGGCGATGCCTGGGCCCCCCATCCCGGCAACCCTCTGGAGGTTCGTTCCGAGACCACCACGCGCGCCGATTTCCGTCTGCTTGCCATCACTCAGCCCCTGATCATGAAACAGGGCACCCTCACCAGCGGTGATACCGGATTTTCCGGACAGATCCGTAACGCCGAGGACCTGCCGGTCAGCGGCGCGGTGGTCATGGCTTATCGTGACCGTGACTTCCAGCGCATGCCCGATCATACGGCTCTAGCCACGGGCGAGGACGGAGTTTTCACACTCTATGTGCCGGATGCCGGCAGCTACTGCCTGGTGGCGCGCACCCGGACCCGCGGTCAGCCGGTGCAGGGCGAACTTTACGGCACCCTCGGCAGCGGCGAGCAGGCCTGCCGCGAAGTGCGCCGAGGCGAAATTCAAGATCTCGGCGTCATCCGGGTGCGGCCTTATCGGCAATGATTTTTCCCGCCTCGGCTTTGGGCGCACTCCCTCAGGGGGTTTTTTCTCCGGCGTCCAGCAGCGCATGCAGCATTCTCACCCGCACCATTTCCACGCCTTTTTCCGCGGCCCGCGCCAGGGGCAGGGCATAGATGGCATCCAGTTCCAGGGGGCGCTGTTCCTGACGGTCGATCATCATGCTTGGGCGGTAGGCACCCATGCTTGCGGTGACGTCGATCATGCGCCCGGCAAAGTCCGGCGCAATGGGCGTCGAGAGATTCTGCGCATTCGCCGCGCGGATGACTTCCTCCATGAGCGCGCGCACCTCCGCGCGCAGCGGCGCGTGCGCAAGCAGGCCCTCGGTAGTCTGTCCGGTCAGGGCGCACAGGCCGTTGAAGGGGATGTTCCAGACCAGCTTTTCCCAGCGCGCCTTGCGCAGATCAGCCACCGCTTCACAGGGAATTGCGGCCTGACGAAAGGATTCGGCAAGGCTTTCGGCAAAGGGGGAAAGTCCACCGCTGAATTCGCCCAGGCGGATGCGACCCTGGTCGAGATGATGCACGAACCCGGGCTGCCCGCGGTTGGAGCAGAGAAAAGCCACGCCGCCCAGCACCCGTTCGGCGCCGAACGCCTCGGCCAGCAGTTCTTCATTGCCGAGACCGTTCTGCAAAGTCAGGACCCGCGTCATGGGGCCCATGAGAGGCGCGAGCAGTGCGACCAGGTGCTGATTGGCAAAGGTTTTCAGCCCGACCAGGGCCAGATCGACTGTCCCCATCTCGGCCGGGTCGCGAAAACCCTTCACCCGATCCAGGTGAAAGTCACCCTTGGGCGAGGAGACACTGAGACCCTTGCGGGTGATGGCATCGAAATCGCGGCGCAGCAGAAAGCGCACCTCGTGACCGGCGCGTTGCAGCAGGGCGCCGTAGTAGAGGCCGAGGGCCCCGGAGCCGATAATGCCAATGGTCATGAAGAAATTCTCCCCGATTCAGGTTTAAAGGTTGTGCCGGTGGATGAATATACTATCCGGCTCGGCGGTCGGCGAACAAGTCCCCAATTCACCCGGTTGCCCCTCCTCCTTCTCCCTGGCAAAAAAGCCTTAACTACGTCGCACAGTTAGACATTTCGCCAGCGCATCCCGGCCTTGACCGCAGAGCGCAGTTGTGGTATCTTCATTACTTCGCAAAGGGAGGCGTTGCCCATGTTTAAGATCGGTGATATGGCGGTTTATCCGACCCAGGGTGTTGGGGTGATTGAGTCCATCGAGGCGAAGGAATTTCAGGGCCAGAAGCTCGAATTCTACATTCTGCGTATCGTCGACAGCGACATGACCATCATGGTTCCGGTGAACAATTGCCACTCCGTGGGGCTGCGTTGCCTGGTCGACAGCGATACGGTGGACTCCATTTATGGAGTCTTGGAAAATGCCGCGCCCGGCGGCCCGGTTGCCTCCTGGAGCCGTCGTCAGCGGGAATATCACGACAAGATCAAGTCCGGCGACCTGTTCGAGGTGGCGGCCGTGTTGCGTGATCTCTACCAGATTCGCTGCGACAAGGAATTGTCCTACGGTGAGAAAAAAGTTCTCGAGCAGGCGCAGAAACTTCTCATCAAAGAAATCGCCTTTGCTCAGGGCGCCGAAGAACAGACTGTCTATCAGCGCATTGAAAAGATTTTCCACTGATTAGCCCCCGGCGCTGCCTCTGCCCGCGCCGGTAGCTCCTGTAGATACCCTGGTCCGAGGTCGGTCCTGCCCGATCCTCGGATGTCGTTCGTCCCTGGAGAGCCATGACCGCCACCGTGCTGATTCCCGCCGCCGGCATGGGCCGACGCATGGGCGCCGACATCAACAAGCAGTATCTGCAATTGGCGGGACGCCCGATCCTGGCGCACACCCTGTCTCTGTTCGACCAATCCCCCCACGTGCATCGCATCATCGTTATTTCCCCCGCCGACGAAATCGACTATTGTCGTCGGGAGGTCGTCGTGCGCCTGGGGCTGCGCAAGGTCGAGGCGATCATTGCCGGCGGCGCCGAGCGGCAGGATTCGGTGCGTAACGGTCTGCGCTATCTCGGTGAGGCGGAGCAGGGCGTGGTGCTGATCCATGACGGTGTGCGCCCCTTTTTTCCGGCGCGTTTGATTCAGCCGGTCATCGCCGCGGCGGCTGAGATCGGAGGCTGCGTGGTGGGGGTGCAGGTCAAGGACACGGTGAAGGAGGTCGTCGACGGGCGCATTCGTGCGACCCCGGACCGCAGCCGCCTGTGGCTGGCCCAGACGCCCCAGGCGTTCTCCTGCGCCCTGGTGCGCACCGCCCATGAACAGGCTTTCGCCGAAGGGTTTCGCGGCACCGACGACGCTTCGCTGGTGGAGCGGCTGGGCGCGCCCGTGGCCATGCTCGAGGGCAGCTATCGCAACATCAAGATCACCACGCCGGAAGACCTGCTGGTGGCCCAGGCATTTCTCTCCCAACAGGAGGCTCATTGATCATGTTTCGTATCGGGCAGGGTTATGACGTGCATCGCCTGACCAAAGAGCGCCGCCTGGTCCTCGGCGGTGTCGAGATCCCCTATGGACTCGGGCTGCTCGGTCATTCCGACGCCGATGTGCTGCTGCATGCCATCTGTGACGCGGTGCTCGGTGCCCTGGGCGAGGGCGACATCGGTCGCCATTTTCCCGACAGCGATCCGGCTTACCGCGGAATTTCAAGCCTCAAACTCCTGCGTGAGGTGATGAGCCTGGCGGCCGCCAAGGGGTACCGCCTCGGCAATCTGGATGCGACGGTGGTCGCCCAGGCGCCGCGCCTTGCCCCGCATATCCGCAAGATGGTGGAAGCCATCGCCGAGGCCTGCGGCGCCGATTTGAGCCGCATCAACGTCAAGGCCACGACGACCGAGGAACTCGGTTTTGAAGGGCGCGGTGAAGGAATCAGCGCCCAGGCCGTGGTGCTGCTGGAAAAAATCACCGTGAACGAAGAATTCGATATCTGAGCGGGCGTTAAGCCCTCTATTTTCCCTGAAAGGACGCGCAGGTTTTCACTGATATGAGCACCCCTGAGAAGACCCCGGCCCCAACCAATTTCATCCGCAACCTCATCGACGCCGATCTTGCCGCCGGTTTGCGTTCCGAGGTGATCACCCGCTTTCCCCCCGAACCCAACGGCTATCTGCATATCGGACATGCCAAGGCGATCTGCCTCAATTTTGGCTTGGCCGCCGATTACCGGGGGCGCTGTCACCTGCGCATGGACGACACCAACCCGGAAAAGGAAAGCGTCGAATACGCCGAGGCGATCAAGGATGCGGTACGCTGGCTGGGTTTTGAGTGGGGCGCGCATCTGTATTACGCTTCCGATTACTACGAGCAGCTTTATCTGTGGGCTGAAGAGTTGATCCGCCGCGAATGCGCCTATGTCGACAGCCTGGATGCCGAGGAGATGCGGGCCCATCGCGGCACCCTCACCGAGCCCGGCCAGGATAGCCCCGACCGCAACCGGCCGGCGGCCGAAAGTCTCGCGCTGTTTCGGCGTATGCGTGCCGGCGAATTTCCCGACGGCGCCTACACGCTGCGCGCACGCATCGATATGGCCGCGCCCAACATGAACCTGCGCGATCCGGTCATCTACCGCATTCAGCGTCATCACCACTACCGCATGGGGGATGCCTGGTGTATCTATCCCATGTACGACTATGCGCATCCCCTGAGCGATGCCATTGAAGGCATCACCCACAGCCTGTGCACCCTCGAATTCGAGGATCACCGTCCCCTTTATGACTGGTTTCTGGAAAAACTCGCCGACTGCGTTCCCGCGCGCCCGCGCCAGATCGAATTCGCGCGTCTCAATCTCAGCTACACCCTGATGAGCAAGCGCCGTTTGCTCGAATTGGTGCGCGAGGGACATGTCGCGGGCTGGGACGACCCGCGCATGCCGACGCTGGTCGGCCTGCGCCGGCGCGGATTCCCCGCGGCGGCGATCCGCACCTTCTGCGAGCGCATCGGGGTGGGCAAGAGCGACAGCTGGATCGACATGAGCGTGCTTGAAGATTGCGTGCGCGAAGACCTCAACGCCCACGCCTCGCGCGCACTGGCGGTGTTCAATCCCCTCAAGGTGGTCCTCACGGACTATCCCGAGGACCGCGAGGAGTTTTTCGAGGCCGCCAACCATCCGCAAAAACCCGAGGCCGGCAGCCGTCAGGTGCCCTTTTGTCGCGAATTCTACATTGAGCGCGATGACTTCATGGAAGATCCGCCGAAAAAATTTTTCCGCCTTGCTCCAGGGCGCGAGGTGCGCCTGCGCTTTGGGTACATCATTCGTTGCGACGAGGTGGTCAGGGATCCGGCCAGCGGTGAAATCGTCGAGCTGCGGTGCAGTCACGACCCGAGCACCCGGGGCGCCAATCCCGCCGACGGACGCAAGGTCAAAGGCACTATTCACTGGGTCTCGGCGCGTCATGCCGAACGCGCCGAGGTACGGCTCTATGATCGCCTGTTCGCGGTTCCCACTCCCGGCGCCGGGCGCGAGGGCCGTGACTGGCGCGCCGATCTCAATCCCGCGAGTCTCACCACCCTGGAGGCTCTCATCGAACCGGGCCTGGCGCAGATCCCCGGCGCCGCCCAGGTGCAATTCGAGCGCATCGGCTATTTTTACGTCGATCCCCACGACAGCGCGCCCGGCCGCCCCGTGTTCAACCGCACCGCGACCCTGCGCGACTCCTGGGCCAAGCTCGAGCTTGGCGGCAGCTGAGGGAGCAGGGGGCGGGAGTATGGGAGGGACTGAGAACCGCAACAGGCCCGTGCGGGTGTGGATCGCCGAAACACCCAGCGGCCTGTGCGGCGATCTTTTGCCGGCCCTGAATGCCGCTGGATTTGAAGTGCACTGCATTGCCGCCGGCGATGCGCCTTTGCCGCCGGTGCGGGCCACGGATTGCGACGTGTTGATCCTCGGCATCGAACTACCGAGCCCCCAGGGGCTTGAGCGGCTGCGGCGCTTTGAATGCGGCCGCCTCAGTCGGCAGGTGCCGGTCATCGTCGTCGCCGATCGGCCCGAGCTTGAATATGAGCTGCCCGATGCCTTCGATTTTCTCAACTCTCCCGTCGATCTGCCGCGCCTGCTTGCAGGAATCAGGCGGGCCGGAAGCATGCACCGCCTCGAGCTGGGGGCATTGCAGCCCCTTGAGGATTTGGATCTGGGTTTGTTTCAGAATTTTCTCGTGCAGCACAGCGGCCTGCATTTCGACCAACGCAACCTGCGCATTCTGCAGCATGGATTGACACGCCGCATGCGCGCCCTGGGGCTCAGGACCTATCGCGAGTACTTCGCGCATCTGGAAACCTTCCGCGAGTCGCGCCGGGAACTCAAAAAACTGCTCAGCCTGCTGACGGTCGGCGAGACCTATTTCTTTCGCTATCTGGCTCACTTTGAAGCTCTGCGCCATCAGCTGCTGCCGGAACTCATTGAGCGCAACCGCGAGCGGCGCAGCCTGCGGCTGTGGTCGGCGGGCTGCTCCACGGGAGAGGAGCCTTATTCTCTGGCGATTCTGCTGCGCACCCATTTTCCGCAGCTGCGCGACTGGAATCTGCGAATTCTCGCCACCGACATCAATCACCGCGCCCTCAATCAGGCGCGGCAAGGCGTCTATGGGCCGCGCTCTCTGCGGGTGACCGATCCCGCCCTGGTCAACACCTGGTTTGAGCCGCGCGGCCATGAGTTTGTTCTCGACCCGAGAATTCGCGAAATGGTCGATTTTCGCTATCTCAACCTGCAGACCGGATGCTATCCGGATGCGCGCGAAGATATCGCCGACTTCGACATTATTTTTTGTCGCAACGTGCTGATCTATTTTCGCCAGGCAACCAGCCGCAAGGTCGTCGCGGGTTTTGCCCGCTCCCTGGCGCCGGCCGGCAGCCTGTTTCTCGGCCATGCCGAAACCCTGGTGCACCTGTCCCAGGAGTTCAGGCGTGAAACTTACCAGCGCAATTTTTATTACCGGTTGCCCGCCGCCGCCCAGTTGGCGGTTGAGACCCCCGCGCCGGGAGAGACCCCGGCTGTTTTGCAACCGAATTCCTCCCCGGCCCCGTGCACGCAGGCCCAGGAGAGCGCCCCGCAGCCCGCGTCTTTCGACGTGAACGAACTCTATCAGCGCGGTCTCGAAGCCTTTCACCGCGAAGAATTCGCCGTTGCCGAAGCCTGCTTCGCGCAAATTCTTGCAGCGGATGAGCGGCATTGCGGTGCCCTGGTCGGAAGCGGTTTTGTTTTTGCCAATCGCGGCGACCTTGCCCAGGCGCGCACCTGCTGCGAGCGGGCCCTCGAGGCTGATGATCTCAGCGCCCAAGCCTATTTCCTCAAGGGCTTGCTGCTGGAACTTGAAGAATGCTGGCACGAGGCGCGCGAAGAGTATCGTAAGGCGTTGCTCATCGATCTGGATTTCATCATGCCGCATTTTCATCTGGGCGCAATTTACGAGCGCCTCGGCCAGGCGGCCGCCGCTCGCCGTGAAATCCGCAACAGTCTGCGGCTTCTGGAGCGGCTGCCCAACGAAACCCTGGTGCCCCTGTCGGGAGGGCTGACCCGCGAGGTTTTTCTTGAAGTCTGCCGCGACCATCTCGATCAGTTGCCACCAACCTGAGGAGCCTGATGCATGGCCGAGAAGTCCGACCCTTTGCAGGATATCCGCGCCGCCCTGGCTGCGGTGCGCGAGGATTACTGGCACAGCCTGGAGCAGCGTGACGCCGTGGACGCCGAGGCGATGCGTGAAGTGTTGGTCGTGCGTATGAACGCTGAATGGTTCGGCCTGCCCGGAGCCTGTGTTCGCGAGGTGCTGCGTGTGCCGCCCCTGGTGCGGGTCCCCGGCGCCGCGGCGCACATTGCCGGAATCATCAGCCTGCGCGGGGAAATCCTCACCGTCACCGATCCGCGCGCCACGTTGGGAATGGCGGGCGTCGCCGGCGCCGCGCAAGGTCGCCTGGTGGTGGTCGGGGTCAATGAATTGTGCACGGCCCTGCTGGTGGATGAGGTCCGCGACCTTCGCGCCATCGCCGAAGCCTGCGTTGAGTTGCCGAGCGAAAGCGAGGGGACCGCGCGGCCTTTTGTCCTCGGGCGCGTGCCCCAGGAAGAGGGTTTGGTCACTCTGCTGAATGTGGATTGGATTCTCAGCGGCGCGCGCGCGTAAGTCGGGCGCGCGCCTGAACTTTTTTGGTGGCCCGGGAGCGCCCGACTCCTGCGCCGCCGTTGCTCTGACGGGTTGGCTACGGGCGCGGTTCGCAGCGCCCCCCTTCATGCGAGGTTGTATATGTTTTCATGGATCAGGAAAAGCATTTCCCTCAAGATCACCTTCTCGCTGGTGGTGGTGCTGGCGCTTCTGGCAAGCCTGTTCACCGCCATTGTCGTCCAGCAGCGCGGACAGGTGCTTAAGGAGCAGATGCAGACCAAGGCCCGTACCTTTGCCCTGGTTGGGGCCCGCGCCGTCGAGCAGATTCTTGAAGAGGCTCTGGCGAGCGGTCGTTTCACCCGCGCGGAGATTTTCGATACCGATTATCGCCGCATCACCGAGGGACCTCTGGCCCGTGCCCAGGTGGAAAAATATCATACCGCCTACGACGCTTACCTCGATGCGCGCCTGCCCACCATTATCGATTCCCTTCTCGAAGAAGACCCCGGCGTGGTCTTTGCCATCCCCGTTGATCGCAACGGCTACCTGCCTACCCACAACCGCCGCTACGCCCAGCCCCTGACCGGCGATCCCCAGCGCGATCTGCAAGCCAACCGCACCAAGCAGATGTTCAACGATCCCGTGGGTCTGCGCGCGGCGCGCTACGACGGCGGCGACGGCCAGGGTGTGCTGCACCAGGTCTATGAGCGCGACACGGGTGAAGTTCTGTGGGATATCAGCGTGCCGATTTACGTCGGCGGCAATCACTGGGGCGCTTTTCGACTGGGCTTTTCCATCGATGAAACCCAGCAGCAGGTCGCGAAACTGCGCAACCAGATCAGTTTTCTCATGCTGGGGCTGTTGGTGGTCGCCGCGCTGGCCATCTATTTTCTCGTGCGCCACCTGACTCAGCCGCTCAAGGCTCTGACCCGGAGCGCCGAGCGCATTTCCCAGGGCCACGCCCAGGAGCTTATCCCGATCCGTTCCCAGGACGAAATCGGCAGTCTCGCCGAGGCGTTCAATCACATGACGCAAGTCATCCTGCACAACCTCCAGGGAGAAATCGAGCGCAGCGGGCGCCTGATTCACAACGTAAAAGAGGCCGTTCTGCAACTCTCCTCGGCCTCCAACGAAATCATGGCCATCACTTCGCAGCAATCCTCGGGGGCCAGCCAGCAGGCCGCTGCAGTGCACCAAGCGACCTCCACCGCCGAGGAGTTCGCCGCCACCGCCCGCCAGGTGGCGGAAAATGCCAAGCGTGTCGAGGGCTTGGCCGAGGACGCGGTGAAAGCCGGGCATCGGGGCAAGGCGGCGGTGGACGATGCCGGCGAGGGCATGGATCTGCTCCGCGATCAGGTCCAACAGATTGCCGAGGCCATGCTCGAACTCGGTGAAAATTCGCAAAAAATCGGCGGCATCGTCGATCTCATCGACGAAATCAGCGACCAGACCAACCTGCTGGCCCTCAATGCCGCCATTGAGGCTGCCGGCGCCGGCGAAGCCGGGCGGCGCTTTTCCATTGTCGCAGGCGAGGTAAAGCGGCTTGCCGATCGCACCGCCGACGCGACGCGCCAGATCAACGGACTCATCGAGCAGATTCAGAAATCAACCAACGCCACCATCGTGCAGACCGAAGAGGGCACGAAAAAGCTCGACAACGCCAACAGGCGGGTGGCGCGCATCGCTGAGTCCCTCGACAAGATCATTGCCGGCATCGACGAAACAACCACGGCGGCGCGCGACATCAAGGTGTCCACTCAGCACCAGTTTTCCGCCAGCGAGCAGATGACGGAAACCATCAGCGAGGTGCGTGATGTCGCCTCCCAGGTGGCGACCAGCGCCGAGGAAACCGCCCATTCCGTCGCCGAACTCAACGAGCTGGCCGAACGCCTCAAACAGTTGGTCGAGGAACCCTGAGCGGAAATCATCTGCCATGGATAAAAAGTATTTCGTCATTTTTACCCGCGAGGTTAAGGAGCATCTGAATGTGCTGCGCCAGGGCTTCCTCAATCTTGAGGAGGGCGCGGCGCGGCCAGAACAGGTGCATGCCTTGCTGCGCAGCGCCCATACCCTCAAGGGCGCGGCGCGCATGCTCGGTTTTGGCGACATAAGCCGCCTGGCCCACAGCCTGGAAGACACTCTCAAGGAGCTTGAGGACGGCACGCGTGTCTGCGACGCCGCCCTGGCCGACCTGCTGCTGCTGGCTACCGATGCGCTTGAAGCTCTGGCCGCCCAGGCGGTGGGCGGTGCCGTCGCGGATTTCGATCTCGACCTCCTGATAGCCGGGCTGCGCGCCGGGGAGGTGCCCGCCGCGCCCCACCGCTTACCGGGGCCCCAGGCGGCACAAGAAGAAATGCCCGGACGCGGCGATGACAGTGTCAGGGTTGGCGTCGCACACCTTGACCGGCTGGTCAATCTCGTCGGCGAAAGCGCCCTGGCCGCCGGGCATTTGCAGCAGTGCGACACCCGCCTCCAGGGACTGGAGCGCGATCTGGAAGCGTTTCTCGGAGGTCTGCGGCGCGAGGAGAATTATCGCAAACTCAGCGCCATTCTTGGGCGCATGCAGGACATGCGGCGGCAACTGGAAAAAGACCTTGTCGCCTTTCATCTGAGCAGCGAATTGCTTACCCAGGAGGCCGAGGGTCTGCGCATGGTGCCCCTGGCACTTCTGGTCGAGGATTTGCGCCGGGTGGTGCGCGATCTGGCCCGCGAGCAAGGCAAAGACCTCCGCTTTCGGGTCAGCGGTGAAGAGGTTGCCATCGATCGCCTGTTGTGGGAAACCCTGCGCCCGGCGCTGATTCATATGTTGCGCAACGCCGTCGATCACGGCATCGAAAGCCCCTCCGAGAGACGCAAGGCCGGAAAGAGGGCAGGCGGCGAGGTGACCCTGAGCGCTCATTACGAGCGCAGCGGGGTATGCATCAGCCTTACCGATGATGGGCGCGGCATCGATCCCGCCGAGGTGCGTCGCACAGCGCTGGCCCAGGGCGTGATCGAGGCCGAAGAGGCGGCGGCCCTCAGCGACCAGGAGGCGGTTTATCTGGTTCTGCGCCCCGGATTTTCCACGCGGACCGATCTGAGCGACGTTTCGGGGCGGGGTATCGGCATGGATGTCGTGCGCGCGGGTATGGAGCAGATCAAAGGCAATCTGGCGATCCATTCGCAACCGGGAATCGGCACCGAAATCCGCCTGGACATGCCTCTGACCCTGGCGCGACTCGCCGGGCTGATCGTGCGCTGCGAAGGCGAGCGTTATGTGCTGCCCCTGCAATATGTGAACGCCGTGCTGCATTTGCGTGAAACGGATGTCGTCACCCAGGGGGGGCGCGAGTTGGTGCGCATCGCGGACCAGACCCGCCCTCTTTTCGCCCTGCGCGACCTGCTCGGACTCGCGTCGCGGCAGCTCGTCGATGCGCGCCGCATCCCCGCGGTGGAACTGCGTCACCAGGAACGGCAAGCCGTGTGGGCCGTCAGTGAGATCCTCGGCATGCAGGAGGTCGTGGTCAAGAGTCTCGGCCCGCAGTTGCGCTCCGTGCCCGGGTATGCGGGGGCCGCGCTGCTCGGCGACGGATTGCCGGCGCTGATTCTCTCGGTGCCCGACCTTTTCGCGCGCCGCCGGCCGGCCGCCGCCCCGCATGTGCGCGCCGACCTGGAGGCCGCCCGGGCGCGCAAACGGCGTGGCCGGGTGTTGGTGGTGGATGACTCCATCACCACCCGTACCATGGAAAAAAACATCCTCGAAACCCAGGGTTATCAGGTCGAGGTCGCCGTGTCCGGCGAAGAAGCCCTGAGCATTCTCGCCGCACGCAACTTCGACCTGATCGTCACCGACATCGAAATGCCCGGTATCGACGGTTTTGAACTCACCCGGCAACTGCGCGCCGGCGACGAACAAAGCGAGGTACCCGTGATCATCGTCACCTCGCGCGCCACCGACGAAGACAAACGACGCGGCATCGACGTCGGCGCCCAGGCCTATATCGTCAAAGGCAGCTTTGACCAGGGCAAGCTGGTGGATGCGGTGGAGACACTGATCGGCTAAAGGCTGTCCGTGGTTCGTGGTCCGGTGGCAAACCATTTGATTTTTTCGGGATATGGAACACAATTGTCACTGACAACTGACAACTGACAACTGACAACTGACAACTGACAACTGACAACTGACAACTGACAACTGACAACTGACAACTGACAACTGACAACTGACAACTGACAACTGACAACTGACGAATGCCGAAAGACAAAATAAACATCCTCATCGCCGACGACTCCCTACTGACCCGTGTCGTTTTGCGTGACATTCTTCAGCGCGATCCCGACATCCGCGTGGTGGGCGAGGCGCGCGACGGGCGCGAGGCTCTGGATGCCGTGCTGCGCCTCAAGCCCGATCTGGTCATCATGGATGTCGTCATGCCGGTCATGGACGGCATCGCCGCCGTCAAGGAAATCATGGCGCGCCGGCCGACGCCGATCCTGGTCCTCTCGGCCAACGTGCGCCCCGGTGACGCCCGCGGCGCCTTCAATGCCATCACCCTGGGCGCTCTCGATGTCATGGAAAAGCCCCGCGGCGCGGTTCAGGAAGTGTTCGCGCCCCTGGCGCAGCGGCTTATCGACAAGGTCAAAGTGTTGGCCTGCTTGCCCGTGCGCCTCATTCCCGCTTCCAGCTCCTCCCGCGCGCCCTCCCGTGCCGTTGAGGCGCAGCGGCGCTCAATTCTCGCCATAGGCGCCTCCACCGGCGGTCCCAAGGCAGTGCTCAGCCTGTTGCGGCAGTTGCCGCCCGACACCCGCGCACGAATGCTTGTGGTTCAGCATATCGCCCAGGGCTTTGCCGAAGGCTTTGCGCAATGGCTCGAACGCGAAACGCCTTTTCCGGTACGCACCGCCGCCGATGGCGACGCCCTGCGCCCCGGGCTGGTCCTGGTGGCGCCCAGCGATCGTCACATGGAAGTGCGCGCTGATCGCATCCGCCTGACCGACGGGCTGCCGGTCAACAGTTGTCGGCCCTCTGTCGACCTGCTGTTCACTTCTCTCGCCCATCAGACGCCGCGCGAGGTGGCCGCCGTGCTGCTCACCGGGATGGGCCGCGACGGCGCCGAAGGTCTCGCTGCCCTGCGGCTGGCGGGCGCGGCCACGCTGGTTCAGGATGAGGCGAGCTGCGTGGTCTTTGGCATGCCGCGCGCCGCCATCGATCTCGACGCCGCCCAGCAGGTGCTGCCCCTCGATGAAATCCCCCGTATGCTCGCGCGGATTCTGGACCGCACCGAGCGTTTGTGATAAGTTCCCAGAACAATTCACGATAAGCTTTTTCACCGCTGAGCGCGCAAAGGAGCCCCACTTCCATGAGCATCCGCCTCTTCAACACCCTCACCGGCCGTAAGGAAGATTTTCAGCCCCTTGATCCCGGCAAGGTCAGGATGTATGTCTGCGGCGTCACCACCTACGATTACTGCCACATGGGCCACGCCCGGGCCAATATCGTTTTCGACATCGTCTATCGCTACTTCCGCTATCGCGGCTTCGATGTGACCTACGTGCGCAACTACACCGACGTTGACGACAAGATCATCCAGCGCGCCAACGAGCGCGGCATCCCCAGCCACGAACTTGCCGAGCAATTCATCCGCGCCTTCGACGAAGACATGGCCGCGCTGGGTCTTGATCTGCCAACATCTCAGCCCAAGGCCACCGAGCACATCGGCGACATCATCGCCCTCGTCGAACGCCTTATCGAGCGCGGCATGGCCTATGCGGCGGGCGGCGACGTGTATTTCAGCGTTGAGAAATTTCCCACCTACCTCAAGCTTTCCAAGCGCAATCTCGATGAAATGCAGGCCGGCGCCCGCATCGCGCCCGGCGAGCACAAGCGCCATCCCATGGATTTCGCTTTGTGGAAGGCCGCCAAGCCCGGCGAGCCGGCCTGGGATTCACCCTGGGGCCCGGGCCGTCCCGGCTGGCACATCGAATGTTCGGCCATGAGCATGGCCTTTCTCGGTGAATCCTTCGATATTCACGGCGGCGGCAAGGATCTGATCTTTCCCCACCACGACAACGAAATCGCCCAGAGCGAGGCCGCGACGGGCAAGCCCTTCGCCAAGTACTGGATGCACAACGGCTTCGTCAACGTCAACCAAGAGAAGATGAGCAAATCCCTGGGCAATTTCTTTACCATCCGCACCATCCTCGAGAAGTTCGACCCCGAGGTGGTGCGCTTCTTCATCCTCACCGCCCATTACCGCTCGCCCATCGATTTTTCCGATCAGAACCTCAAAGAAGCGCGCGCCGGGCTGACCCGCTTTTACGAGGCCCTGCAGGCCGCGGCCGAGCTGCTTGCCGATTTGCTGGCAAGCGAAGCCGCCTCCAATGAAGGCGCCCAGCTTGAAGAGCGTTTTCGCGCGGCCATGGACGACGATTTCAACTCCGCCCAGGCCATCGGCCATCTCTTTGACGCAGTGCGTTCTCTCAACCGTCTTCTGGGCGAAAAAAAGCTGCGTAAGAGCCCGGAAAAATTGGCCGCCTTGCGTGACTTGCACGACGCACTCCTGCGCCTCGGCGCGGTTCTCGGGCTCTTCACGTCCGATCCGGCTGCCTGGCTGCGTCGCCGTAATCTCGACGGCCTCAAAGAATTGGGCCTCAGCCCCGCCGAGATTGAAGCGCGTATCGCTGAACGCCTTGAAGCCCGCGCCGCCAAGGATTTTGTCCGCGCCGACCAGGTTCGTGACGAGCTGGCCGCCCAGGGCGTGCAGCTCCTCGACAGTCCCCAGGGCACCATCTGGAAGGTGGAGTAGGACGATGAACCGCTATGAAGAAGATTGCCTGCGGCTTATAGAGGTTCCTTGAGTCTCTGGTGTCCCCTATGTCCTATGTTTTTTACAGGAGCTACCCATGACCACCAAAAAAATCAGTCATGTCGGCATTGCCGTCAAAAGCCTCGATGCCGCCGTGCCCCTCTACCGAGACGTGCTCGGCATGGAATTCGAGGGCACCGAAGTCGTCGCCGAGCAAAAGGTTAAGGTCGCCTTCTTTGTTTCCGGTGAAAGCCGCATCGAGCTGCTTGAAGCGACCAGCCCCGACTCGCCCGTGGCCAAATTCATTGAAAAAAACGGCGAAGGTGTACACCATCTCGCCTACGAAGTCGATGATTTAAAAGCCACCCTTGCCCGGCTTCAGACTCAGGGAGTGCGTCTCATCGACAGTGAACCGCGCCGCGGCGCCCATGGCACTGCCATCGCTTTTCTGCACCCCAAGGCCACCGGCGGGGTGCTCACTGAATTATGCCAGCCCGCGCAAGGCTGAGAAAAAATCAAAACAAACAATGTTTTTGACAGGGAAGGACTGTTTCTGGCAGGTTAACCTACCGAAAGAACTGAATTGTTTTTTTAGGTTGACACCTGTCGCGAAATAAAAGAATCTAGATTGGCCTGTTTTTAAAACGCTACACCAAAATTTGTGTTGCTTGACATGTGTGTCATGCCCGGTAAACTGTTCCTCGTTTGATTGGGTAACTCGCGTTTTGCCGGGTGAGATCCAAGGGTGGTGGCGCGAAACGCAGCGACGATCCTTGGTTTGGGAGGGAGTATGAACCGTCGGCGCTCCGGATGCACGCCAGGGTCCGGGAGCCAGGCAGCCGTCGCAAACCCATCCCGGAGGTTCCCATGAAAAAAGTTATTTCGCGCGTTCTCGTTTTCCTGCTCGCTCTGCTGGTGTTTTCGGTCCTGCCCGTCGCGGCGCTTGAGCGTGGCGACCAGGCTCCCGATTTCACCCTGAAGAATCTCGACGACCGCGAAGTCAGCCTGTCCGACTACCGCGGCCGCATTGTGTTGCTCAAGCTGGCCACCACCTGGTGTCCAACCTGCAAGCAGCAGACCGACGATATCCTGCGCGTGGGCGAGTTGCTGGCCGAGCACGAGGTGGTTGTTCTTGAAGTCTTTGTCCAGGACTCCGAACGCATGGTGCGGCGCTATCTGCGCGGCAAGACTTTTCCCATGACGTTCGAGGCGCTCATGGACAATGGGCGCGCTCACCGCGCCTACAATGTTTATCTGATCCCGCGCATGCTGATTCTCGACCGCGATCACCGCGTCTACCACGATGGCGGGCAGCTTTTCGAGGAAGACCTGCGGCGTCTGGTCAAGGAAGTCGCCGCTTTGCCCGCGGGCGAATAGGGCCGACGCACCCGTCGCCCCGGTTTTTACGGCCTGTTGCCGACTGTGGCGTAGCGTCTACACCTGTTGCAAATGCTCAACAGCCGCAGCCTCGCGGTGTTTGGATGGAGGGCCGGGTCGGCAAAAAAAACGGCAGTTTTTCGGCTGGTTAGTCGGATTAAAATTTTTATGGCTCCGGTTGAATGTTGGCATCTGAATTGCTGTAAGGTGAAAAGGTGTTGATTTTTGTCGACAAATCCGGATAAAACTTCAGAGCAAGAACTGAATTGATGGGAAAGGAGGTGACAAGATGAAAAAGCTCATGACCCTGATCATGGCGTCCATGATCGCTGTGTCCTTCGCGGCCTGCGCCCCGATGAAGACCGACGAACAAGTTCGCGTCAAGTGCCCCGCCTGCGGGTACGAGTTCGAAGCCCCCAAGCACCACAACTAAACCGATCATGTCGGCCGCGCCATACACACTTGAAGGGCGGCCCGCAGTGATCCACCCCAACAGATTGTTTTATTTGCATTCAGGAGGCCAAAGTGAGTAAGAGCGTTAAGACTTTCATAGCCGTGGCTGCGATGCTGGCTGTTGCCGCACCCGCCATGGCCGATTTCAAGTTCAGCGGTGAATTCCGCGTGCAGGGGAACCACTATACGTCCGCTCATATGGGTGAGCAGGATGCCCGCAGCCACAACATCATTCAACAGCGTTTCCGTCCCAAACTCGACTACCGCGTCAACGATCTGATCAGCCTGACCTACTTCGCCGAGGTCGACACGGTGTGGGGTGAGACCCTTGCAACTGGTCGCGACGGCCGCGTCGGTTCCGACGGCTACAACGTCCAGACCAAGAATCTCTATGCCGACATCAAGATCCCCCAGATCGACAGCAACTTTCGCCTCGGTCTGCAGGGTCTGCGCGACTCCTTCAGCGGCGTGGTGTTCTTTGATGACATGGCTGCCGCCAATCTGACCGGCAAGCTTCCCATGAACATCGACTATCAGTTGTTCTACTCCAAGTGGGACACCAATGCTTACGCAGGCAGGGATCGCGTTGGTCTGCGCACGGAGTACAAAGATACCGACTTCTACGGTGTCGACGTATCTCATCGCTACGGCGATTTCGCTAAAGCCGGCGTCGCGGTGTACTACCTGGACAACAAGAGCATGTTTGATGTCGATAACGTGCCCGCTGGTGGCGAGGGCCTGAACCTCGACGCCGAAATGTGGTGGGCCGGTCTCTATGGCGACTATCGCTTCGCCAACTTGGCCTTCCAGGGCTTTGCTCTCTACCAGTTCGGTGAAGTTCTGGACAATGCCCCCACCAACACCTATGTCGACAGCGAAGCTTGGGCCGCCAGCGCCAAAGCCTCCATGATTCTGCCCAACGGCGATATCGGCCTGCGCTACATCTGGTTCAGCGCCGACGACAGCGAAACGGATGCCGATCGTTTCTACCTCTCCCAGGGCAACTATGAGTTCACCGACGAGAACCTCATGATCTTCCTCGTCGACAAGTGGGTCAACAACGAAGGCAAAAACCGCCGCGCCATCACTGACGCTGTGGAAGCCGGCTACGGTCTGCATGCCCTCGTTGCCAGCGGCAACTTCCGCAACCTGCCCATGAACACCTACGTCAACCTCGGCGCCGGTGCCTTCTTCGTGTCCGACAAGAACCCCGACGGCGGCGATTTTGGTCCCGTGAACCGCACCCTCGGCTATGAAATCGCAGCGCGCATCGGCAAAGTGTTCGCCGACAAGTTCGACGTCAGCCTGCGCGGCGCTTATGCCTTCCTTGACGATTTCTATGATGATGCCGACGAAGATCGCTTTAATAACAATAATGACGCCAACGACGTCTACTCTGTCGCTCTGATGGCCCGTATTCCTTTCTAAGGATCAGCCAAGCGTCAAACGATTTTCTGAATTCTGATCGACTTTTCGGCCGGGCCCTGTGCCCGGCCTTTTTTTGCCCTCCTGCCATGGGGACGCTGTTTACATGTTGACCTATCCGGGTGAGGTTTCCGCCTGCACGATCACTCATCCATTTCCTTATTGCAATTTCAGTAAAAACCACCTTCAAATTCAGGTTTTTCCTGATAGGCAAGACGCTGGAAAAAAGAGTATTGTCTCCAACGTTGCACGGCAACTGATCGATCTCGGCGTCGGAGGGGGCGCCTGAAGGTCTCGCGTGTGAAGGAGGGGGCCGGTTTTTGTCGGCCGGAAAAATTTGCCGTGTTTGATTTGGGTCCGGACGATGAAATTCGTCCGGACCGTTTTTTTTTCAGCGGATTCCGTCTGATTGCTTGTGCAAGGGGAATGTGTTACTTTAGCCAGGTTCATGCTCGGTCTGTTCCTTGTGTCGGCAGGTATTGATTAATTGATGGCGTCGCAAAAAGGTCGCCCTACGGCGTTACGGTGTTTTTTCAGGACCTCGACATACCTGATGTATGCCTTCGCCCCTGAAAAAACACCAAGCCTTGTAGGACGAAATTTTTGCTTAGCCATTCTCTGAGTTTCTGCGAGTGCATCATTAATTGGAGGAAAAATTTTGAAGCGTCTACGGTTTGCGGGTCTGATTCTAGCTTTTCTGGCGCTGATGGCTCCGGTCGCTGGTGCCGAAGTCTTTGACAAACTCAAGGGCGATTTCGCCCCGGTCTCGGGCGTGGTGATCATGCCGGTTGACGGTGAATTTCTTATCGACGCCGACGCGGCCAAAGGCGTGGTACCCGGCGATCTGTTTGCCGTGGTGCGCAGCGGTGAACGCATCGTGCATCCGGTGAGCGGCGAAGTTATTGGGACTCTTGACGATGCCAAGGCGGTGCTGCGCGTTACACGCGTACGCTCGGGCTACAGTTACGCCGCTCCGGTCGGTGACGCTTCGGCCATCAGTCGCGGTGACGCCATTCGCCGCTATGAACACCTTAGTGCTGTGTTCTGGGATTACGCGGAGCAGGGCGAGGGTTTTTTCCAGCAGCTGCGCGAGTCGCTGCCGGTTCTCGACTGGCACACGTATGAGGCCGCGCAGGCCCAGCGTCCGGCGACCGTGGAAGCGCCGCTAAAATACGAGGCGCATCTGGCTTTCGTCGCGCGCCCTGGGAGTCTCGATGTGGTTGGCCCGGGCGGGCAGGTCGTACATTCCTATCCCCTGTCCACTGCCGTTCAGGCCGCTATCCCGGCCGCTGCGCCATTGCCGACGCCCGCGCCCGTCCTACGTGCGCCGACACCCATCGCGCCCGGAATCGTTGCCGCTCCCGTGCCGGTCGCCGGGGGTATCCAGCGTGTTCAGGAGCAGCAATGGGAAGGCGTTTGGGTGACCGCTGAGATCGACGGAAGGCCCGTGGGCATGGAAGTCGCCGACCTCAGTGGCGACGGCCGTAATGAAGTGGCGGTCTTGTTCTACGATCGCCTTGAAGTCGGACGCCTGGAGGGACGCGATTATCACACCCTGGCTACTCTTAATTTTGGTGGGATGGAGCGCAGCCTGGCCATTGCTTCCGCGGATCTTGACGGCAACGGCCGTGCCGAACTCTACATTACCGCCGTGCGCGACGGACGCCTCGCTTCGCGGGTGGTGGTACTCGAAGGCAACCAGTTGCGCATCAGTCAAAGCGGCATTCCCTGGTATCTGCGCAGCGTCGACTGGCTCGACGAAGGCCGCATCCTGCTGGCGCAGCGCATGGGCACTCTTGAAAGTGATTTTACCGGCCCGATTTTCCGCGTCGGCCAAACGGCCGGCGAATTGAGCGAAGGCCCTGCCGTGGATGCTCCGCGGCAGGTCAGCCTGTTCGGCTTCGTGCCTTTTGTCGGCCGCGACGGCCGCACCCAGTTCGCGCGCCTGAATTACAGCGATCGTCTCCAGGTGCTTGACGCCGACGGCAAGGTGCTGTGGGAAAGCTCCAGCCGCTTCGGCGGCAGCGAAGTGTTCTTCGAGCGCATGGATCCTGCCGCCAGTACCGTGCAGGACCTGCGCGAAGTGATGATTCACCCCAATCTCGGCATCGGCCCCGCCGGTGAAATACTTGTACCCGCCAGCGATGGACTCCGCGTCTCGACGCGTACCCGCAAGCTCGGCCCCAGTCGTCTGGTGGCCATGCACTCCGTTGGTGGTTTGCTGCGCGAGGTCTGGCATACCCAGCCGCAAGACGGTTATTTGGTCGACTTTCGCTTGGGTGATGTGACCGGCGACGGACGCGCAGAAATCCTCCAGACAGTCACCTTCAGCCGCCCCATTTTGACCGGTACCGGCCGCGCCGCCGTCATCGTTTACGACCTGCAATAAAAAAGCAATCTCGGGGCGGGTTCAACCCGCCCCGGCTCATTTCCCCGTTTGCAAATCACCCCCCCCCTGCGGTTCGGTCTGATTAAAATAATCCCCCTCGCTCAATTCAGCACATGAATGTAAAAATTGCTCTTCGGCAGCCTGTTATTAAGAGCGCACCTGTATGAGCATTATAAATTATTGAAAAACATTTACTAACGCTAATTCTTCTTGACATTATTGTCGAAAATTTGCTAAAAAATGAAGTGCGATTAATGTTCCCCGTGACAAAAAAGGTCATCTTTTGTGTAAAATTAAGATCAGGAGGGCTGAAAGGTCCTAGGACGCTCATGAAAGCACGCGCCAGCATAGCCAGAGGCATTCCAGTCGAGGTTTCTCCTGGGGAAACCAGGATGCCTGCCGGCCTGCCGTTGGGTTTGGCTCCCGGTCGAGTCGCCGCTGTTTTTGCGGCAGCGGTGCTGGTTGGCCAACTCGGGGTGCACCTGCTGCTCGATCTTCTGCCGGCCCTGACTCCCTGGGCGCGTCCCTTCGTTGATTTTTCTGTTTTGCTGATGCTTATTCTCATTTCCGCCTATGTCTTTTTTTATCGTCCCCTGTGTCGCGCACGCCAAGAGGTTGCAGAGGGGGCGCGTCTGCACAATCGTCAGATCGTGCAAGCCATAGAAGGCGAAAGAGAGCGCTTGGCGCGCGATCTGCACGATGACGCCGGTCAGTACCTGACCGCCCTCAAGTTGGCGGTGGCGACTTTGGAGCGCACTCCGGGAGCAGAGAATCCGGAAATCCTCGGCCAGACCCGACGCCTCGAGCAGCTCATTGATCAGACTCGCGAACGGGTGCATGAGGTCGTGATCCGCTTGCGGCCGCCGGAATTGGCCGAAAAGGATCTGGTTGGTGTGTTGCAGGCCCTGGTCGTTCAGTGTGCACAGCGGTTTCCACAAAGTCGGATCAATTTCTCCAGCAGCGGGTGCCGACGCCGTTATGATCTCGAAGTCGAAACGGCGCTTTACCGGGTCTGCCAGGAGGGCTTGTGCAACGCGGTTCGCCACGGCCGTTCCGAAGAGATTGTTGTCGATTTGCTATGCCGCCAGGGCGCATTGCAACTGCGCATTCAGGACAACGGCGCGGGGTTCGATTGCAATGATAATCAAACGCGACGGGATGTGTTTGCCGGGGTCGGGCTCGTCGGCATGCGGGAGCGGCTCGCAGCCGTGGACGGCAAATTGAGTATTGAAAGTGTTCCCGGACAAGGTACTTTGGTCGAGGCCTGGATTCCCGTTGGAAAGGGCAGAAAATGATTCGGATACTCATCGCTGACGACCACACGATTATGCGTGAGGGAGTGCGCCTGCTCCTTGAAACCCAGGCCGATCTTAAGGTTGTCGGCGAAGCCTGCGACGGGGTTGAGGCTCTTGAGCTGGCGCGAAAACTCAAGCCTGATATCGTTCTGCTCGATGTCGCCATGCCGCGCATGAACGGCATCGACACGACCCGCATGCTGCGTGAGGCCGTTCCCGGATCGCGGGTGGTGATTCTCTCTATGTTTGAAAAAGAGCTTTATGCTCACCAGGCATTGAACGCCGGTGCCTACGGGTATGTGCTCAAAGCAGCTTCCGGCGAAGAGCTGCTTGCCGCAATCCGCAGCGCCGCTGCCGGAAATTATTACCTCTGCCGCCGGGTTCACGCCTCGGTCATCCAGGCTTATCTCGCCGGGGAGCGACCTGCCGCCGCGACGAGTGAGTATGACGAACTCAGCGAGCGCGAAAAGGAAGTCTTCGCCTTGCTGGTGCAGGGGAACTCAACCATCCAGATCGGCAAAGTCCTGTGTGTCAGCGCCAAGACGGTCGAAAAGCATCGCACCGCAATCAGTCGCAAGCTCGGCATCAGCAACCCCATCGAGCTGGTGAAATACGCCGTCCGTATCGGCATCGTCGATCCGGAAAGCTGGAAACTCTGACCCCTGGAGGTCTGGCCCAGCTCGGCGCGGGCGACAGCTTATAATCCCACCTTATCTCTCATCTTTTCCTATATCCTTTCTT
Source organism: Geoalkalibacter ferrihydriticus DSM 17813 (assembly GCF_000820505.1). NCBI lineage: Bacteria > Pseudomonadati > Thermodesulfobacteriota > Desulfuromonadia > Desulfuromonadales > Geoalkalibacteraceae > Geoalkalibacter > Geoalkalibacter ferrihydriticus. The sequence goes on from NZ_JWJD01000001.1 coordinate 782,731, forward strand.
TTCCCCGGCGCGGTTTGCACAAAGAGGAGAACTCCTACCCTTGAATGGGGGTTTGCCCCCATATTCCTTTAGGGTTCATTGGGCTAACCTGAGTATCAAGGGGAGGACTCCCCGTTTTGTCGGTGACGAACTGCCGTGACCTGGAAAAACTTTTCGATCCTTTCTGTGTAATGCGGCGAAGGTCGGCTTTGGCGGGTCGTCTGATCTTTGAATCGGTCTAATTTAGCATGTCAAGGTGATAGCGATGAATTTTCAGGGCAGATTCAAGCTGGGGCTCTTGGCCCTGGCCGTGTTTGGTTTTCTTTCGGCTCCAGCGATAGCGGCGCTGGAGGCGGTGTCGGACGACATTCCTGCTGCCGGGGATGGAAGTGATCCCACTTTGGTCAATGTCAGTCTCGCTAACGGTCTGCCCATCTGGTATGAGGACGAGATGGGTCTTAAATTGGCCCAATGTCTTGACCAGGGGGTGTTGCTCGCGGATGGCGAGAGTGTTGTTGATCCCTGCAATATCGGCATGACTTTCCCGCAGTTTCCCCCCTCTCTGATCAATCTTTCACGGCTCAGTTACTGGGAGGCTTCGGCCGCTTTCAACTACCTCAGCACGCCCGATTCGGAAACCGGAGCGGAGCAGGGCGGTTTTGCCCTGCTGGTGCTGCGCCTGGCGGGTGAGGGCGCCGGCATCGGCGCGTTGGTCGAAGGCAATCAGGCGGTCTCCAGCCGCATTCGTCTGCGTATTGATTTACCGATTCCCGGCACCTACCGGGTGACGCATCCGTTTGGCACCGTTGACTACGAAATCACCGACCCCGGGCGTCGTTCCATCAATCAGACTCAGGATGTCGGCAAGCTGGCGGAGGACGTGCAGAATTTTCTGGTCGCTATGAACAACCGGGTTGATTTTCAAATGCCGGGTCCCGTCGACCTGTTCTCCCCGGATGAAGATGAGGGACCTTTTGGCGCCATCGTCAATCAGGACGGCCGCACCGTCGGCCCTTTTCTTGTGCCGACCCTGGAATTCAACCCTGCAGATTTCATGGGCCGCCCAGTCATGGCGGCTAACGGCGATCTGTACATCGGTTTGCCGTTTGACGCAGCGGTTCCACCAGGGGATGTTTTTCAACCCGTGACTCCCGGCCCCGATGCCGTCAATTTTTTCCGCATAGAGCTTCTTGAGGACGGGGAAGGCAATACTCCTGGACCGGATGGCGACATCAACGGCTTCTTCCTCAACGTAGCTAACCAAACGCAAACCCTCGAAACCGATTTATTTCAGGTGGTCGGCAAGATTTTCGACGATGGTCTCAATGTCGCGCCTGTCGCGCCGGAAGTCACCGTCGGCCTGCTTAAGGGCCGCTCGGTGGTGGATATCGACGTGTTCGCAGGAGTCGCTCTCGACGCGCTTGATTCATTCAGTGAAGTTAACGTCCACGGCATCAATCCCATGGCCATTGCCCTGGCCGATCCAATTGAAGGCGTCTATCGCCGAGTTGACACAAATATGCCGTTTCTCACCCAGGTCGAAACGCTTGATCAGGGTACGATTCGCCGCATCACCCGCCTGGCGTCCGGGCAGAGCCTGTTTCGTTATCTCCCGTCCCAGGCGGCCACGGGCGGAGACACCTTCCACTACGTTGTGCAGGATACGGGCGGCCTGATATCCGCACCCGCCGCCGTGCATGTGCTGATTGAAGATCTTCAAGTCGAGCGCGCCGATTTTCGCGTCAAGACCGGCAAATGGCAGGTCAGCGGTACCACCGATCAGCCTTTAATCGGCGAGGTCGCCAACAGCCTGACCGTTTATGCCGGGCCGCGCGCTCGTTTGAGCGGCACAGGCGATACGGCCATGACGGGACAGGTGGCGCTGTCGGCCGGCGCTCAGGCTATCGACTATCGTCTGGTCCTGGACGGCATCTCCCCACAGGACAACATCACCTCCGTGAACCTGCATGTGGATGGTGCGGGCCAACCGGTCATCTTTCGCTTGTGCGGCAACCCCTTTATCTTTCCCAACCCGCCGACTTGCGCAGTGACGGACGGTCGCCTGGATATCAGCCGCGACCTGACCGATTTCGACCTGTTGTTTTCCGGCACCCTGGGAGTGCTTGATCTGGACGGCGCCATCGACGCGATTTTCGCCGGCAATACCTATGTCAGCGTGGTCAACAGCGGCAACCCCGGCGCGCAGGTGCGCGGCAACCTGGAAACCCCGGTTATCAGCAGCGATGTTTCCATCAACGAAGGTCTTTGGGAAATCAACGGCAGAACCCAGGTTCTGCCTGGGCTGTTGCCCAACGTGACCGTGCGCTCGGCAACGGGCGTTCAAACTTACAGTATTCCGGTCAGGCTGCGTTGAGCAGTCTATTGAAAATTTAAAGAGCAAAGCTGACGACAAAAAAATCTCAGCAAAGGAAGGGCAGCTATGAAAAGACGAGAGTTTATCAAATTCAGCGCGACCGGCCTCTCGGTGGTCGCCCTGGGCACCATGGCCGAGTGGCCCATGTTTTGGCGCGGTTCTCAGGCTCATGCGTCGAGCTTCGGCCTTGACCGTTTGAATCTCGAGATGGTGGCGGTGGATGCCGAGATGGTAGATGGCATTCCGGTTCCCATGTGGGCCTTTAAGATCGCCGGTGATGATCATGAGAATGAGGGTATGGAGCACGACCTCACCGCCCCGCGCATTCCCGGGCCGGCCATGATCGCCTTGGCGGGCGACCGTATCCGGTTGCGCATCTTGAACCACATCGACGATGGCAACGGCAACCCCATGGGCGGCGCGCACAGCTTTGCCATCCCCGGCGTGACCCTGACCGTGGATGGGGAAGATGTTCAGCAGGTGACCATCCCTTATGGGGAGAGCGTCGATATCGAATTCACCGCGCCACAGGCGGGCACCTATATGTATCTCGATCCCTTAAATGCGCCGGTCAACCGCATGATGGGCCTGCACGGGGTGCTGGTGGTGATGCCGAACCCGGTGGGCAACAATACGCCCTATCTCAATCCCACGTCCAACATTCAAGCGCTGTTTGACGACCTGGGCACCACCGCGCATTTCCCCGGCGCTCCCTGGGATCCGGTGCGCAATGTGATCTGGGTGTTCAACGTCATCGACAGCAGTCGCTTTGCCTTGGCTGCCGGCAGCCCCAACGGCGTTGATCCCGGCCAATTCCAATACACGCCGACCAGTGGTTATCTTCCCGACTACTTCACCCTCAACGGCAAAAGCGGGTTCTTTTCCGCCCAGCATCATCACCACAGCGAAGGGGTGGACACGGACCATGATAACGGGGGAGACGGCATCCTGTCCCTGACCGGCGGCGTACACGATCTGCAATCCAACATTTCTTTTCGTGGGGCGGTGGGGCAGCCCCTGCTTATCCGCAGCCTCAACGCAGGTAATATGTGGCATTCGCCGCATATTCACGGCACTCATGTCTACTCCCTGGCGCAGGCTAATTTCCTCACCGGCCAACGAGGGCTGCTCAACAACCTGACCATGCTCGATACCTGGGCGCTGCCGCCCGGCGCAATCGTCGATCTGCTGCACCCCTACAATGTTCCGCCCGATGTGCCGGAATGGCCGCTGGAAGACGAACTCTTCCCGCTGGTCTACCCCATGCACGACCACAATGAGATCACCAATACGGCGGCGGGCGGCAACTATCCTCAGGGCATCGCCACTCACTGGCAGATCGATGAGGATTTCGACCCGAGCAACCCGGCGACCGGCGTCATTTTCGTCGATCGTGCCGAGTTGCGCGTGAAAACCGGGCAGTTGTTGATCGAGGGCCGCTTCAGTGTGCCGAGCCAGAGTGACAGCGATCCGATTTTTCTCCATGCGCACGGCGGGGGGCATGACGCGCCAATCCTCACTGGCCGCATCCGGGTTGGAACGGACGGACGCTTCAGTTTCCGCGGCCGCGCTTTGAAAGCCATGGGCAGCCGTTTCGTCACGCTCATGCACCACGGCGAAGGGCATAGTATTCACGCCGCGCGCAGCGTTCCTTTGCGCCTGCGTTAAGAATTTAAGCAAATCGCTTTAAGGAGATTATAGTCATGGCAACCATTCCACGTGATCTAGGCAGCCCTTTCAACCCCGATGACCCCATTGATCGTGCCGAGTTTGAGGGTTTTGCGGCTGATGTGCCCAATACCCGCACAATGATTCAGGCGGTTCAGACTCCCCCTGCAATCCCCAATGCCAACAGTGTGCGGGCGCACAAACTTTTCCATCCGAATTTTATTGCGTTGTTGCAAGACCTGCCTAACGATGCCGACTTCCCAACGCCCGATGAAGTGGTGGCCGATGTCATCCTGTCGCGCTCCGGGCGGCGGCGTGATGCGGATATTTTCCCCCCCAACGATCCCAACGCCAACAACGGCATCCGCGTCTGGAGTTTTCGGGACGATGAGGATCTTTTGCCGGATCGCTGGCCGGCTCCCACGATCCGCGTGCGGGAAGGCGACATCGTGCACACCCGCATGAGTAACAGCCACGGGCCCCACAGCATTCATCATCACGGCATCGAGCCGACCCCGGTTAATGACGGCGTCGGCCATCTGACCATGGAAATCGGTGGACCCCATGATGCCGAAGACGGGGGCGGCGAATATCTCTATCAATGGAAGGCCGCCGAGGCCGGCACCTATTTCTATCACTGCCATCGCAATACGGTGCTGCACTTTGAGTTGGGTATGTACGGCCCGCTCATTGTCGATGCCCTAGAGCCTCCCGGCGAAACCGAGCTTGTTGCTCCTTACGCGGATGGCGGCCCCGGTTACACCCTGCTGGAAAACGCGCCGACGCGCTACGACAAGGAGACCTTCTGGGTAGTCGATGATATCGATCTGCGCTGGCATGGTGTCGAAGGGGACAACATCGACAAAGATTTCGGTATTCAGGCGCTGGATGCTCCCGGGGGAGAATTCACCGGCGGCTGGCAGAATATCCCTGTAGGAGGGTTGAACGATTTCAACCCGAGTTTCTTCGTGGTGACCGGGGTGACCATCGGCGAAGACGGAGTAATCGAGCAGCCAACCCAGGCGCAGATGGACAGAAACGACTCTTTGGGCGCGCTCTATGAATTCGTCCGCCCCACCATCGCCCCCGGCGAGAAACTGCTGATCCGTGCTCTCAACGCCAGCTATTGCACAACCGTTTGGCGTTTTCCGACCAGCATCGACGGTTGGGTGACGGCCGTGGATGCCCGCACCCTGGGACGCGATAGCGCGGCCAACCCCAAGCATCGTTTCGGCAAGTACTCCCAGGCATTCCGTCTCTCCGATCTGCCCCTGGTGGATGGCCATCGTCAGTTCACCCTGATGACGGCGCAGCGTTGGGACATTCTGATTGACCAGGGCAGCGCCACCACGCACCAGGTGTTGGTGGAATTCCGTCATTGGCTGAATTATGAATTGGTTTTACACACGGCGATCTTGCCCGTCACAGTTGGGCAAACCGGCTAACCATCCGGAGGCACCATGAAGCAACGCCTGTTTTTGATTTTTCTTCTCCCCGCTCTGGTCTTGGCAGGCCCCTTTACAGCCCTTCCAACCATGGCCCAGCAGACCGCGTTCGCGCCCTTCAACGTGCCGGTGCCCGAGCCGCGCAACCTCGACATGTATGTCGCCGACCGCGCCACGGCCATCCAGCTGGGCAAGGCGCTGTTCTGGGATATGCAGCTGGGCAGCGACGGCATGACCGCCTGCGCTACCTGTCACCACCATGCCGGCACCGACAGCCGGGTGCGCAACACCCTGCACCCCGGCGTCGACGGCCAGTTTGAGGACGGGCGGGCCAACACGGAGCTGCGCATCGAAGATTTCCCCTTTGTGCAGTTTGCCGAGCCGGACAGTGAACTGTCCGCGCGCACCGTGCGGCGCGATGATCGCGTCGGGACCCAGGGTGTGAACCGCACCCGTCTGCTCGGCATCGTCGAGGGGCAGGCGGAAGAGCCGGGCGTGCATGTGCGCGACAACACCTTTGCGCACAACGCGCGCAACGTGCGGCAGAACACTCCGCGTACCGCGCCCACTGTCATCAATGCGGTGTTCAACTTCGCGAACTTTTTGGACGGCCGCGCTCACCCCTTTTTCAATGGGGTCGACCCCTTCGGGCCGCTTAATCAGAACCCTGATGCGGTGGTGTACATCAATGAGGGCGGCAGCCTGCGCGCGCAAAGCCTGGTGGATGATCTGAGCTCGGATTATGCCCTCGACAATGCCAGTCTGGCCTCCCAATCGGTCGGACCGCCCCTGGATACGGGCGAAATGTCGTGGATCGGTCGCACCTGGCCCGATGTGGGCAAAAAGATGCTGTCGCTGCGCCCGCTGGCCAAACAGCAGGTCCATCCCCAGGATAGCGCTCTGAGCGATTTGCGGCACAGCAGCGGTCGGGGCCTGGATACCACTTACGGGGACCTGGTCCGTGCCACGTTTCACCCCGAATTCTGGAACGGTCCCGACCCTGAGGGCGGCTACAGCCACATGGAGCAGAACTTCTCGCTGTTCTTCGGGCTGGCCGTGCAGCTTTATCAGGCGACACTCATCGCCGACCGCACCCCTTTTGACCTGTGGAATCTCGACCCCGACAACAACCCTCTGCCGGAAAGTGCAGAAGCCGGCCGCATCCTCTTTTTCGACACCCTGGGCTGCACCGCCTGCCATGTCGGCCCGGAGATGACCGGCGCCTCGGTGAGCTTCGCCCGCGAGGAAGGCATCATCGAAACCATGCGCATGGGCAACAACGAATTTGGCAATTACGACATCGGTTTCTACAACATCGGGGTGACGCCGACCAATGACGACCTCGGGCGCGGCGGCAATGCGCCCCCAAGCATCACCTTGGAAAATGGCGAGCGCATGCCCCTGGCCTTCAGCCATCATTATTTTATCGGTGAAGCAGTGCTCGGTTTTCCGCCTCTGGGACAGCCCGGCTGCATCAACGATTTTCAGGACGAGCCACCCACGATCTGCGACGAGATTTCGGTCGATACCACCCGGGTCGCCGTTGACGGCGCTTTCAAAACTCCGGGCCTGCGCAACGTCGAGCTGACCGGCCCCTACATGCACGACGGCGGAATGGCCACCCTCATGCAGGTGGTGGATTTCTACGCGCGCGGCGGAAATTTTCATCAGGAAAACCTGGCCGATCTCGATCCCGAAATGAATCCTTTGGGTGCTTTGCAGGGTCCAGCGGGTTCGCCAGGGGCTGAGAACCGGCAGGCGCTGGTGGATTTCATGCTCGCCCTGACCGACGAGCGGGTGCGTTTTGCGCGCGCCCCCTTCGATCACCCGGAGCTGCGAATCCCCGACGGCCATGTGGATGTGGTGCCCGGCAACCCCAAGCGCACCCGTATTCTGGCGGACAATACGGAGACCATACCGGCTGTGGGAGCGGCTGGGCGCACGGAGCCTTTGCGCCCCTTCCTGGCACCGGACGATTACGATCATCAGCAAAATCGCGCTTTTCATTATTTGCGATAGGACATAAACGAAACCAGCCATGCAACTTTTTAAAAGGGCAAAGGAGTAAATCATGAAACGTTTCAGACTGTTCTTAATCGGCCTGGTCGCGGTGGGCGCTTTGACCATGGCGGGCTGCGGCGGCAGCAGCAGTAGCGGACCCGCGCCGGAAGTGCCAACCCCGGTTGCAGAGATTGAGTTTGAGACCCCAGAGGTTGCGCTACCTGATGTCGACAGCACTTTCAGTGCCGGCATTGCCATCAGCGCCGAGGGGATTGCGGTAGGTTATGGTGATGATGGAACAGGCCTCACCAAAGGCGTCAAGTGGGATGTGACCGACCCCACGTCGGCGACTTTGCTGCTGCCGCAAGAGGGCAACAATTACAGTGCGGCCTACGGCGTCGCCGGCGAACTCAGCGTTGGTGAAACCAGCATCACTGTCGAGGATGTGGCGGACGCCAATACCCGCGCGGCTTACTGGCAGGGTAACGGCGCAGCCAGCCTTCTTCCTCATGGCGATCTTCTCGCCGGTCCGAGTGCGGCGTACAGCGTCAACAGCGCGGATGAAATCGTCGGAGAAGCCGGCGATCTCGACGGCAACACGGTCGCGGTTTATTGGAGGGACACCGACGCCGCCCCCTTGACCTTGGATCATCTTTCGGATGCGGCCATCAGTTCCGCTTATTTCATCGGCGACAATGGCATTATCGTCGGTGAGTCCGTCATTGATGGCCAGCTAACAGCTGTGATGTGGCTGCCTACCGGCCCTAATGCTTATGGAGCGCCGGTGGCGCTGGAAAGTGTTGCTGGTCAGATTGCCAGTGTTGCCTTCGGTGTCGACTTTGCCGGGCGTGTCGTCGGTGAAGCGGAAGTCGACGACAACGGCACCAAGGTGGTTCATGGCGTACTGTGGGGTGCCGACGGCGCAGTTGTTGAATCCCTGGCCGGCGCATCTTTCCAGTCCATCAACACCACCGAAAACAATCGCATCGTCGGCTATACGCAGGCTTTGAGCGGCGGACAGGAAACCGCCGTCATCTGGAATCGCGCAGATCTGAACGACAACAAGGTGCTGGCACCGGCCTTCAGCATGGCTTTCGGCATCAACGATGCGTCCCAAGTGGTCGGTATTGCTGCCAATCAGGTGGCAATAGCCGTACCGGTGGAGCCGTAAGCCGAGAAGGGGGAACGCGAATGGTTGCGGCACGGTGACGGCCGTATCGGCGATCGGTATTGAAACGGAACAGGTAACCTTGATCCTTCGATAATTAACTAAAGGGCGAGGGAAAAACACCCTCGCCCGTACTTTTCTTAAGCACTAAAGAATGATTTGCAATAGTGCAAAAGAACGATAGGGACTTAAATAGGCGACTAAAAAGGTCTTTAATTGATTTTCCCCTGCCCCGCTTCTCGCGACGGGCCGAACGCAGGTAAGTCAACCAACCGTTGCACGTAAAGGAGAACCACGATGTTGAAGAAATTACGCTTGATGTTTCTGGTTGCGGTGCTCGGCCTGGCTTGGGCCGTCGCTGCACCGGTCGGGGCGCAAAGTCTGTCCGAGGTTGGGCCACCCATCGCACCTCATGGCTATCCGGCCTATTTTGGTGATTCCAACGGTTTGAATTTGGAACTCTGTCTTCCTGATCCGGCCGGTTATTCGACCCGTCCGGATCTGTGTGTCTTCGATCCCCTCGATGTGGAAAATCCCCTGATCGTCGCAGGAGAGAGCTTCTGGTGGCTGGCAAATGCATCGGTGCCCATGCCTGGTGGCGGCGAAGCGCTTTTGACGCTGGCGGTGGAGGCGACTTTCGGTGGTGACCACAATCCCATCAACGGCAATCAGATCACTTTTGCCCGGACGCGCATTCGTATCGACACACCCGTTGCCGGAACCTATGTCGTGACCCATCCCTATGGCGAAATCACTTTTGAAGACGTGGCGGCGGATGATCGCGGCATTAACTACACCTCCGACATCGGCTCCACCAATTTTCGCGATGTGGCCGGTGCGTATGCCGGTACGCTCGACGGCGGCATCGGGCCTTTTCTGACCTGGCCGGGCTATGCTGACAATCCGGCTCTTCAGGTGCGCGATCCAGAGACCGATGAAGTTCTCGAGCAGTATATCGGTGACCCCAACGTGCCCAGCCTTCTGACCGATGGGACGGATCGGCCGATTGTTTTCCGCATTGAGGGCCCCGAATTCAACGGCCAGCCGATTGTGGTCGAAACGAACCAGTTTCTCCTCATGGGCAAGGTGCTGAGCATCCCTTTGGATCAACTTGATCCCCTGGCGGAAGAGCTTGTCCATGAATTTCCTCCCGTACCGGACCCCAATCTCTTCGCCGTGGGGCCGGTGAACCGAGCTGTACCTTTCAATGCGACCAGCGTGGCCGATCCATTCCTCCATCCCGAGGGGTTGATCACTGGTGTTGAGCACGCTTATCCGAAAGGACTTCCCCTTTGGTACCAGGAAGATGATGGGATTCCCGAGGGTGGTCTGCAACTGACCCTTTGCCCGCCCTTTGATCCCATGTGCATCGGTGATCCCATCGACACCAGCGACCCGACTCAGGTCGAGTTTGGCACTGGGGGTGAGCAGTTCTGGTTTCTTGCCGTAGCCGAGGAGAGGGTCGGCGACCTTCGCTATCTCTTGACGCTGGCCGTTGAGGCCACTTTCGGTGGCGACCACGAAATTGTCGATGGCAATCAGATTGCCTTCGGTCGTGAGCGTATCCGCATCGACACGGATGTTGCAGGCACCTACCGGGTGACCCACCCCTATGGTCAGCGGATTTTTGAAAATGTCGGTGTTGACAGCAGAGCGATCAATTTCACCTCGGATATCGGCATCGCCGATCCGGCCGACCCCGATGGCGCTTTTGTCGGGACATTGTACAGCGATATCGGGCCGACCTTTTTGACCTGGCCGGAGTTTGATCCGACATTGCAGAATCCCCCCGCGGCCCTTGTAAAAACGATTCAGGTTCCCGACCCTGACAACCTTGAGCAAACTGTTGCCCGCGATGTTCACTACATCGGCGATCCGGCAGAGCTGTCGCCGGTGGTCGGTGGTACCTTTGTGGTTCCTGGGTCAACCGAGCCGGTTGATTATTTCCTGGTGGAGCGCCTGATAAGTGGCACCCCAGAAAATGGGACCTGGCAAGAGGTGATCAAGACGTCTGACTTTTCCGTCATGGGCAAGATCTATCACCCGGAAACCTTCGCGGCTTACAACCTTGTTGCGGAAGTTGGCGCACCTGTGGCGCAATCTTTTCCAGTTACATTGGACCTCAATGAGGCATCTGCCGCGGTCATCACTGTGATTAACCAAGACAGCAATGTCGAGGGCGAATCGACGATCAATATCGTGTCGCCGCCTTTGGAAGGAATTGCAGTTTCCGACAATAACGCAGGCACCATTACCTATACGCCCTCGGCAGATTTTGCCCTGGTGGGCGGCGTTGATCAGTTCAACTACAGCATCACCGCTGACAACGGCACCTCCAATATTGCATCGGTTACCGTGACGGTGATCCCCGTGACCCCGCAAGAAGTCGTCACGATCAACAAGGCGCGCCTTTCCTTGAACAAGCTGCGTTGGGACATTTCCGGGGGCAGCAACATGCCGGGCACGACGCTGACCGTCTACCCCGGAGTACAAGCGTCCGGGGAGGCCATCGGCACCGTAGTGGTCGCTAACAACGGCAAATGGCGCTTGCGTGCAACAACCACCAACAATGCCAACGTCACCAGCATCAGCATCGGCTCCTCGACGGGCGAAGAATTCAACAACCTGCCCCTCGACGTGCGTTGAGCAAGGAGGCTATAAATGAAAACGATGATAAAACCTCTTGGTATCTTTTTTGTTCTGACGCTGCTGGCGGGTTGCGGCGGCAGCAGCGGGTCCGGCACAACGACGCAGGTCGGCACCTTGGAGGTCGGCGGTGCGGGATTGGCCATCGACCAGATGGTCGATGACACCGGCACCCCGGTGACGGCCGATTTCTCCGTGCCCATCGATATCAATGACAGTTTCGAAGTTATCGGCTATGCGGCCCTTGCGGCAAACAGCCCCTTTGTCGCGGCTCTGTGGGAAGTGAACGCGGATGGCGCAGCCTCCGTGGCACCGGTTGCGCTTGAAACCCTTGGCGGCTATGCCGCGGCTTTTGCCATCGATGAATTCGGCAATGCCGTGGGCCAGGCCGCGGACGGGGATCGCCTTGCCGCGGTACTTTGGACGAATGGCGGTACGACAGTGCAGACCCTCCAGAATCTGCCCAACGCCCCGGCCACTGCAACCAGCAAGGCTTACGGCATCAGTGCCGACGGCACCTTGATCGTCGGCGAAGCGCAGGATGCCACAGTAAGAACACGTGGCGTATTCTGGATTGCTGATGGCCAGGGGAACTTCGGCGCGGCACAGGTGCTGCCATTCGCCGCTTTTGCGGTTGGCGGCGAGGCGAGCCGTTTCAGCTCCGCAAGTGGCGTGGCGAAGGTCGGCTCAGGCGAGATCCTAGTGGTCGGCGAGGCCGAGGCGGGAGATCTGAGCATGCGCGCCGCGCTCTGGCGCTCGACAAACAACGGCGCGACCTTCACGGCCATCAACCTCGGCACCGATCATCTTGCCTATGCCGTGAATGAAAACGGTCTGGTGGTAGGCGAAAGCGACCTCGTCGGTGCACCGGTCATGTGGACCGTTACCGGTGGCGTGGTTTCCGGCCCCGTCGCCCTCGGCACGGCAGGAAGCGCCGTGGCGGTGAACGAAAATGGGCGCATTGCCGGCTGGACCGGAGACCTCCCCAGGGCCACCCTGTGGAGCGGTACCGCGCCCGCAACCCTGTTTAACACTGCCAGCGAAGCCTACGGCCTCAACAACGACACCCAGCCCCTGGTGGTCGGCCGCGAAGGCAGCAAGGGTTTTGTAAAGCGCGTCAACTAACCAACAACCCAACCCAGAACCCGGGCGGGTCAAAGAAGAAAAGGGGCAGGCTACTTTTCAACGAAAAGTAGCCTGCCCCTTTTTATGCACCCATGCTTCGCAAAACCAAGTGGAAAGGGGGACGTTGTTGCGCTGTTGACTTTTTTGGGCTTTTGGTGTCTTGGCGGCGGAGTTTTTTGTAGTTGTTGCGAGGCGTACAGGTCGTGATTCGTCGCGTCGTGCTTTTCAGCCCCCGGAGTGGGGTGCGGCCCCGAAAATCAATCCATCGCGGAACGATAAATTCCCCGGGAGCAATGCGGCAAATTAATAGTGAAATTCAGAGCGTTTTGTTTGACAGGTAAGCAACGTCCCTGGCCTCTGGGGACAGGTTACTTTTGGTTGCCAACTTCCTATTTGTAAACGTTATTCCATTTGCAGCAAAACTTTGCAGAAGTTTTGAAAATCGCTCAAGCGCTCATTGAGAATGTATTTGACGATATCGAGATTGAGTTTCTGGTAATCGTGGACAGCGACATTGCGAAACCCAACCATGGCTTGAAGACGCACGGAGAGTCCGGAGTCGAGCAGCCCGGCTTTTTCGAGCATGGCAAAGGCTTCACGGCTTTCCTGCGGAATGCCCAACTTGCGCACGCGCACCGTATGCATGGACGCATCGATGGCAGCCTCGCAGGCGCGCAGCAGGTTCAGGATAATGGCATCCTGACGGGTGAAGTTTGTCTCAAGCTCCGTCTCTCGACCTTGGTATTCGTCCTTGATGCGACCAAGGCATCGTTCAATGACCGCCACCTTGTTGAGCAGTACATCATCCGCCATAGACGCAGCCCCTGCTATGAATGTCGTTCAAAATTTCGCGGCGCTCTTCATTCAAGCGAGCATAGGCTGAAAACACCATGTCTTCAAAAGTGTCGATCCGGACATCGTCGGCAGAGAAGATCCTCGTGCCATGGGCTACGACCTGCATGCGCATGACGGTTGTTGCCTGCCTCAGATCCACCAGATCCACATCCATGCCCAAAGTTGAAGCTAATTCCTGTGCCAGATTCCAGCGCGTTACGTTCGACACAGGCGCCTCAGGCAAGAAAGCCAGATCGATATCGCTTTCTTTTCTTTCGCCTGAGGTGCCAAGGCTGCCGAAACGATAAACCGCCAATAAACCCGGCATCGCCTGGTCGAGATACCCGGCGACCAAAGAGTCAATCTTTTCGATATCTTGTTTTCGCGCCGGCATTTTCCCCCTCTTTGCACCCTGGAATAAACAAAGCATAGCAAAAACAGCTTATACGCGCACAAAAAAGAGACACGAGAGGGCTCTGCCGCATCGAGATGAACCTCAGGATATGTGGCGACGGATTATGGATGCAGCATTTCTTCTGCGCAAAAAGGGTGTCAACGGAGTCGGCATCCCTGACCTGATCATTGCCCTTATCGCTCACCACCACGATTTGCCGGTTCTCAGCAAGGATCGGCATTTCCACGCCATGCATGCGCATCTAGGTTTAAAACTTTACGATCCCTTCGTTTAGTTTGGGCTCTTTGCTGATCAATTGACAGCTCAACAACGTCCCCGCCTTCGCGCGATATCTTGTTTTCACGCCGATATTTCCCCTCTCTTTGCTCCCATTCTGCGCATAGCCTATGAAGTTGGTAGGAAAACCCTACCATTAAATGGGGGAAGTCCCCCATGGTGATTTTTCTGGACCCTGGTTTGATTGCTATAAGGGTAGTCAAGCTTGTGTTTTTAGTTTTTGTACCCGACAAGAAAGATGTGGAAAGCTTAAAGAGATGGCTTGGGTGGGGATACTTATGGTTTTAGCAACGAAACGACCGCGCTTTTGTCCAACGCAAAAAGATCATTAAGAAAACGAAGTGGATGGCGCCGCTGGCGCAAGGGAAAAATCTTTAAAGTGAGGTGACATCATGGGAATCAAAGAATTATCACGAAGATTATGGCTGCTTGTCGCAGCAATGGTGCTGGCGTTCGGCTTTGTGCAGCCGGCGACGGCGGAGTTGCTGGGTTATGAACCTGATCTGGCAATTCAGTACAACATTGTCGGAGATGAGGCTCTTTTGGTTGAAAATGGCGAATACGCCTTTCCGCTCTGGTTCATGGATGCCAAGTCTCTGAAGCTCCGGGCGTGCCTTGATGACCCGGCTATGTGTGTGCAGGAGATTGAGGAAGCGGTTGAGAACGGCGATGGTGATCCAGCGCTGTTTGAGCACGAATTTATTTATTGGGCCGCTGAGGCAGGACCAAACGGCTTCGCTGCTCACCCAGATGCAGATGATGATGCTCGTGCACGCTTCATCCTTGCTCTCGAAGGGTTTATTGAAGAATTGCCAGAGGAAGAGGGTGGAGGTATTGTCGCCGGTGTCTTCAACGAAGTTCTCATCCACATGCGTGGGTTGCAGCCTGGTGGCACCTACACCGTCGTGCACCCATTTTCTGCTACACCTCGAACTGCTGTGGCCGATGAGCGTGGTCGGCTGAGTTATGCTGAACCTGCCGAGCATCCCGTCGGCAATGCTCTAGAGCTTTTTGATATTGCGCTGGAAGGCCCTATCCAGCATTTTCTGTATTCCGACACCCTGTTGCCGATTGAAGTCGAGGGCCGCTATTACCTCGGCGACCCAACCTTTGTTGACCCTGTGACAGAGGAAGAAGGTCACACCATTTTCGGAAGCCCCTTCGGGATCAACTATGTTCGAGTGACGGGACCCGGCCTTCCTCAAGATGGCGTGTTTGCCGATCACTTCGTTGTCTCGGGGCAGATTTTCTTTGATGAGAACTTGGCTCCCATTGCCGATTTTGATGTGGCAATAACCAAACTGGGTGAGCCGGTCATCATTGATGTCCTGGAAAATGACCTGTTGCAGGGTGACGTGCCGATCAACCCGACCTCGCTGGAAAGAGATGGCGCGATTACCAATCTGGACGGCGGCAACGTAACGCCGGTACGCGAACTTGACAACGTTCTGTTGCAATTCATCCCGGACACAGCTGGCCTTGGTGGCTTCGACTACACGGTTCAGACATTTACTGGTGAGTCAGATACGGCTTCAGTCTGGGTATTTGTCGAAGACCTGCAATTCAGCCAAGCCGAATACCGCGCCCGCACCGGCAAGTGGACCCTCAACGGGACCAGCAGCTTCCGTGATTTAAGCGTGACTAATGATGGGCTGACCGGCTATTTCACTGATCTGTTCGGGACGCAGGAAGTGCCGCCGGTGACCAGTGCGGCATCGGGAGCCTCCTGGGTAATTATCCCCGAAGTGCCTGTGGAGTTAAGTGTCGAAATCGAAGTTGATGTTGCTCCCGTAACGCCAATTACCCGCGCGCACATTCACTTGGGGGACGTTGGCGCCAATGGCGGGCGACTCTTTGATTTGTGCGGTGAAGCAGGTACGCCACCCTGCGGAACGATGGAAAGCTTTTCAGCGGTGCTGGACGCAACTGACGTCAGGGCTGTGGGCGATATCGCTGCAGGTGATTTCGCCGCAGCCGTACAAGCGATCCGCGATGGCCGCACCTATGTCAATGTCCACACCGAGGCCTTCCCTGGTGGTGAAATCCGGGGTCAAATTGGACGCAACCTCATCAACCTGCGTGCCGGCGAAAACGGGCCGGCATTGGGCGCTGCCGAAGTCCAAGAAGGTGGGGGCTGGAGCTACAGCGGCAAATCCATTGGGTCCCCCGGTACCGCCCCGCACATGATCCATGCGGAATCATCGCTGGGCAATGTTGAAACCCTCGAACTGCAGCTGCGCTAAGGCGGCGCGAGCAGCTCACCAATAAAGGAGATTCATCATGAAAATAGCGAGAATCCTCGTATTGTTCCTCGCCGCCGCCCTCTTTGCCCTTGCGGGCTGCGGAAGCAGCGGCAGCGGCAGTGGTGTTGTTGTTGATCCAGACCCCGATGGCGACGGCATCCCGACTGTGGATGATGCCTTCCCCAATGACCCGCTGCGCTTTGCGGCCTTCGAGTCGGACACGGACGCTGATCCTTTCAGTGTTGTTGTGGCGGCGGCTGAAAACGGCCTTCTCGTCCTGGGAGGTCAGGACGACCTGGAAGGCAACACGCTGCTGGCTCACCGGCTGACCTTTGATCCGGAAACTGAGCTTGGGACTGAGGCAACCTTGAATCCGATCGCCGGCAACACTTACAGTGCGGTTTATGGCGTGAATGCCGATGGCCTGGCAGTGGGTGAGTCGTCATTGCTGGCTGGTGGCACGTTGAGATTTGTGCCAGTTTACTGGCTTGCCGATAGTGAGGAGGCAACGGAACTGGGTCTCACTGTGACGATCGGTGAAGGGGAAGAAACGTTCACCAATGGTGCCGCTTATGGCGTCAATGCCACAGGTCAGATTGTTGGCGAAATCATGACTGACAACGGTCCCATGGCAGTTCTCTGGCAGCCTGATGCCGATGACTCCACTATTTACACCAACCCCGTCGCGCTGATGGATAATGCGACAGCGCATGCCATCAACGATGGTGGCTGGGTGGTCGGGGAATCTCTTGTTGGCAACAACTTGCGTGCAACTTTGTGGATGGTAGATCCTCTGGGTGGACTGGAGGGCGATGCTATCATTCTCGACCTCGACATCAGCCACGTTGCCAGCAGCGCCTATGGTGTTGATGGCTTAGGACGGATTGTCGGTGAGTCTATAACTGGTGCAGATATTGTTCATGGAGCGCTCTGGTTTGCACATGATGAAGTAGCGGAATCCCTGGGCGAAAACTCCTCGGCCATGGCCATCAGCGCCGCCAACGAGCGTATTGTCGGATCGGCGATGATCGATGGCGAAATGCGCGCGGCGGTGTGGGATACTCGCAGCACGGAGCTGACCAACAGCGACGCGATCCTCACCGAGGGGCCCTCCTTCACGCCTCTCGCAGGCAACAGCCGCGCTTACGCCATGAGCCAGGGCGATATCGGCGCAGTGGGTGGCCTCTATATTGACCGGGCCTTTATCGCCGTGCCGGTCATTCCGGAATAACCGAACATCCTATGATAAACCGACATGGGGCGCAGAACATCGCGCCCCTATTTCTATGCCCACTCTGGGTCGAAATCCACGACTACGTTCGAAACCCGGCACCGCCTGGCACAAAAGCTCAACGGCCTGAGAGTTGATTTTTTCGCTATCTTATTTTCGCGGCGACATTGGTCCTGCCCCCCTGCTCCTGGAATGCCCAAAACATAGCAAGAACCTTGCAGGAATGCTCAAAAAAGAGGATTCACTCTTTTGGCGCCTCAACGCCCGCTTATGCTTTTCGCTTCATGCGCCGACGGCCAGTCGTCCTATCCCGATCGCCGGCCACCGTGTGATAATCTAGAATATCCCGCCATCCCCGCCGCCGGCTGAGTGGGGAGGTTCCCGGTTGGTTTGAAAAAGAATTGGGGCGGCCCCATTCGGGTGCCGCCCCAATTCTTTTCATTGTATTGCCCTGCGGGCGTTATTCGTTCCAGCCCTCGGGATGCACGTCGCCGATCTGCTCCCAGTGTTCGGGCGAGCGCCACAGGCTCGAGGTGATCAGCTCGCGGATGTGCAGAAATTCCTTGGGCATGCGGTCGAAGAGCTTCATGAACAGCTCTTCGTGGGCCACCAGTTCATCCTTCCACTGATCGCGGTCCACCGCCATCATTTCGTGGAATTGCTCACGGTTGATGTCGAGGCCCTCCCAAGCGATGTCCTGATAGCGCGGCATCCAGCCCAGAGGGCTCTCCACCGCGCCGGTGCGGCCGGTGACGCGCTCGACGATCCATTTAAGCACGCGCATGTTCTCGCCGTAGCCCGGCCACACGAACTTGCCGTCGGCATCCTTCTGGAACCAGTTGACGCTGAAGATGCGCGGCGGCCGGGGGATGGTGCGGCCGAACTGCAGCCAGTGGCTGAAATAGTCGGCCATGTGGTAGCCGCAGAAGGGCAGCATGGCGAAGGGATCGCGGCGTACGTTGCCGGTGGCGCCGACGGCGGCTGCTGTGGTCTCCGAACCCATGGTGGCGGCCAGATACACGCCGTAGCTCCAGTTGAAGGACTGATAGACCAGGGGAATGGTGTTCTTGCGCCGTCCGCCGAAGATGAAGGCGGAAATGGGTACGCCTTTGGGATTTTCCCAATCCGGATCGATGGAGGGGCACTGAGAGGCCGGAGCGGTGAAGCGCGCGTTGGGATGGGCGGCGGGGCGACCGCAGCCCGGGGTCCACTCCTTGCCCTGCCAGTCGGTGAGCTTTGCCGGCGGCTCGTCCGTCATCCCCTCCCACCAGACATCGCCGTCCTCGGTCAGGGCCACGTTAGTGAAGATGGTGTTGGCGGCGCAGGAGGCCATGGCGTTGGGATTGGTTTGGACATTCGTGCCGGGAGCCACGCCGAAGTAGCCGTACTCGGGGTTGATGGCGTAGATTTTGCCGTCGGGGTCGGGTTTGATCCAGGCGATGTCGTCGCCGATGGTGGTGACTTTCCAGCCCTTGTCGGTGAAGGTCTTGGGGGGAATGAGCATGGCGAAGTTGGTCTTGCCGCAGGCGCTGGGGAAGGCGGCGCCGACGTAAGTCTTCTCGCCGTCGGGCGATTCCACCCCGAGAATCAGCATGTGCTCGGCCAGCCAGCCCTCGTCCTTGCCGATCTTGGAGGCGATGCGCAGGGCCAGGCATTTTTTGCCGAGCAGGGCGTTGCCGCCGTAGCCCGAGCCGAAGGACCAGATGGCGCGCTCCTCGGGAAAGTGAACGATGTATTTCTCAGGGTTGCAGGGCCAGGAGCTGTCCGGTTGCCCGGGCTCAAGGGGCGCGCCGATGGAGTGCATGCAAGGGATGAAATCGCCATTGCCGAGTACGTCGAGCACCGCCTTGCCCATGCGCGCCATGATGCGCATGTTGACGGCCACATAAGGCGAGTCGGAGATTTCCACGCCGATCTTGGCGATGGGGGAGCCCAGCGGGCCCATGCTGAAGGGGATGATGTACATGGTCCGCCCCTTCATGCAGCCCTTGAACAGGCCGTGGAGCTTTTCCTTCATCTCCTTGGGAGGCATCCAGTTGTTGGTTGGGCCGGCGTCGTTCTTGGAGATGCTGCAGATGAAGGTGCGGTCTTCCACCCGTGCCACGTCGATGGGGTCCGACCAGGCGAGATAGCTGTTGGGGCGTTTTTCCTGATTGAGCTTGCGAAAGGTGCCGGCCTTGACCAGCAGATCGCAGAAGTTGTCGTATTCCTCCTGAGAGCCGTCGCACCAGTGGATCTGGTCGGGTTCGCACAGGGCGGCCATTTCGTCCACCCATTTCAGCAGCTTCTCGTTTCTAGGCACCTCATAGCTCATGCGATTGGTCTCCTCCGTTAGGGTTGCATCAACATGGTTCGCATTGTGCGCATGGTGGATGGGGTTCCAAGCCCTGCTGCGTCGCGCGTGAAAGCTCCCAAAGGGCGCGGCGGGACGAGGTCAAGCCTTGCTCCCAATTAAAAATTTAACTATACAATAAAATACCCTGTTTTAAAGTACAAAGGATTTCGCTCGAAATCGTCGCGCGTCATCTGGATCCGCTCGTTTTCTCTGTATTATAACGCGGAAATTTTTGGTTTTCGGGTGCCCGAGGGGTAAGAAAACCGTCAAAAGGGCTCTTTTTTCTTTTTTATTGTGAATAAATCTGCTAAAGGAATGCTTTTCGCGAAGACCGCTGGGTGGCACGGGACGAATCCAACAATCCATCTGACCAATCCATTTCTCAAGACAAAGGTGATGTTTATGATTCAGGCGAAGGATTTGGGCTTAAGCAGCGTGGGCAAAGTGTATCGCAACCTGAGCTACGATGAGCTGTTCGAGCAGGAGGTTCAGAACCAAGAAGGTCGTATCTCGGCCAACGGGACCGTAATGATCGATACGGGTAAGTTCACCGGTCGCTCACCCAAGGACAAGTATTTCGTCCACCAGCAGCCTTCTTTTGAGAATATCACCTGGGGCAGGGTCAATCAGGCCATGGCCCCGGAAGTCTTCGACGAACTCTATGCCGAGGTCATCGATTATCTCTCGGGCAAGGATCTCTACGTCACCGATGGTTTCTGCGGTTCCAATGAAAAAACCCGCAGGTCGGTACGCTTCGTCACTGAATTCGCCTGGCAGTCGCATTTCGTCAAAAACATGTTCATTCGCCCCGACGCGGAGGCGCTCAAGAATTTTGCGCCCAATTTCACCGTCTACAATGCCTGTAGTCTCTCCAACAAAAACTGGGAGCGCCACGGCCTCAACTCCGAGGTCTTCGTCGTCTTCAATATCGAGAAGAACGTCGCCATCATCGGCGGCACCTGGTACGGCGGTGAGATGAAAAAAGGCATCTTCACCATGATGAATTACTGGCTGCCGCTGCAGGGCATCCTCTCCATGCACTGCTCGGCCAATGTCGGCAAGGACGGCGATGTCTGCCTGTTCTTCGGCCTCTCCGGAACAGGCAAGACGACCCTGTCCACCGACGCGGCGCGCAAGCTCATTGGCGACGACGAGCACGGCTGGGACGATGACGGGATTTTTAATTTCGAGGGCGGCTGCTATGCCAAGTGCATCAACCTCTCGGCGGAGAACGAGCCGGAGATCTACAATGCCATCCAGCGCAATGCGCTGCTGGAAAACGTGATGGCCAATGACGACGGCATCATCGATTTCGATGACCGCAGCAAGACCGAGAACACCCGCGTCTCCTATCCCATCGAGCACATTGAGAACCACGAGGCGAGCCTCAAGGCCGCTCATCCCAAAAACATCATTTTCCTGACCTGCGATGCCTTTGGCGTGCTGCCGCCGGTCTCCAAGCTCACCAAAGAGCAGGCCATGTACTACTTTCTTTCGGGTTACACCGCCAAGGTGGCCGGCACCGAGCGCGGCGTGACCGAGCCCCAGGCGACCTTCTCGGCCTGTTTCGGCGAGGCGTTTCTGCCCCTGCATCCCACGGTTTACGCCAAGCTGCTCGGCGAGAAGATGGAGAAGCACGGCGTCAATGCCTATCTGGTCAATACCGGCTGGGCGGGCGGCGGCTACAACGAGGGCAAGCGCATGAGTATCAAAGCCACGCGCGCCTGTATCAACGCGATTCTCGACGGCAGCATCGAGAAGGTTGAATTCGACCGCACCCGCTGGTTCCGCCTGCACATTCCCAAAACCTTGCCGGGCGTCGATGCCAAACTGCTCAACCCGCGCAATGCCTGGTCCGATCCTCTGGAATTCGACAAGACCGCGCACAAGCTGGCGGGCATGTTCATCGAAAACTTCAAGAAGTACATCAAGGACGGCGACGATTTCGATTTCACCGCCGCCGGACCGCAGGTTTAGGCATCTCCAAAAAAAACAGGCTCCAAATGCAAAGGGCGACTCCGCGGAGTCGCCCTTTGCATTTTATTTCTTGCCCGCCCCCGGCAGCAGGGTCAGGCCGAGAATCCGTTCGACAAAGCCGTTGTGCTTAACATCCCGGCGTTCTTCGCCGGGATGCAGACCGGTGACGGCCAGGCGCCCGACCAGGGCGCGTCCTTCCTTGCCCCACAGGTTTTTCGTCGGGACACCCCAGAGATTGTGCAGCAGCAGCGGCTCGCCGCTGCTCGAATCGCTCCCGAGGTACAGGGCGGTGTGGCCGCGCAGCCAGATCAGAGTGTAGAAGGGAACGCCCTCGCGCAGCAGGGCGGCGCGTTTTTCGTCGGGCGAGAGGTTTTGCAGGTCGATAAATTCACCGGCCTTGGCCTGGGCGCCGGAATTGCGCGGCAACCACACGCCGAAAGGGGTGAACAGGTCGCGCAGGAAGGCCGAGCAATCGCGGTTTTCGTACATGCCGCCCCAACCGTAGAGCTGTCCGGACATGGCGTCGGCGATTGCGGCGATGCGCCGAGGAGTCAGGGGCAGGGGTTTTGCGGCGGCGAACTGAGGCGCAACCAAAGCGGTGCGCGCCTGCGCCTGGCCGTCGGCGTCGCGTACCGGCACCCGCAGGAAAAGGCCGTTCTGGTCCTCGCCGATGAGGGGAAATAGGGCTCCGATGTGCGTCTGCACGAGAAAGGTGCCCTGCGCGTCGCGCAGGCTCAGGTCGTCAGCCAGCAGAGCTGCATGGCGGCCGGTTACATAGTTTCGGCGGAAATCCTCATCCGCCCAGGCCAGATCCAGGGCCGGCAGCCAGCCCGAAGCCAGGCCCGCTTCGGCAAAATACCAGGCGCCGTCGGCGCTGACATGGGTCACCAGCAGTGGCGTACCGGCCCACAGGGCCGAATTCTGAAAATAGTCGAACGGATAGCCTTCACCGGCTTGGGCGGGATCAAGAAAAAAGGGGCGGGCCGTCGGGAAGGCGCGCAAATCGGTGTTGCGCACGGTGATGGCCGGCTGCGCGAGGCTCGGGTAGGTTTCCTGATTAAGGGATGCGACCAACTCCTGCCAACGCGCGGGTGCGAGGGGCTGGAGGTTCTCAGCATAACCTTGGCGCTTGCCGTAGGAGGTCAGTCCCCAGAAAGCCTCGGCGGCGGACAGTCGCGGCCGCTCCTGCCGCCAGGGGGCGAAGAGGCGCTGGTCGAAATCGGCGTCCAGATCCTGGCGGACGGCGTCGGAAAGAAGGGGTGTGTCGCTGGTTGCTTTATCGAGGTGGGCCGCGACGATTTGCGGATAACGCTCAAGGTCGGCAATGCCTGGTGGGTGCGGGGCGCAGGCAGTGAAAAGCAGAAGCAGGGAGAAGTAAAAAAATCTCAGACAAACGGCCATGTTAGATACTCGAGCGGAAAAAGTGGGGCCAGGTTTTCAGCTTAGCAGAAGCCGGGCCTGGGTGAAAGTTTGGATTGTTCTTTGATCTTTTTTAGGTGTTACTTTTTTTGGTTGCTCTTTTTCCCCCTGGACTGCGAGACTGGCAAGATCATGAACAAAGATGCGGAAAAATGGAATGAGCGCTGGCAGGAGCGCGCCCAAAGTCCCTGGGTGCCCGACCCCTGGCTGCTGCGGATTTTGCCCCTGCTGCCCGGCGGGCGGCTGCTCGATGTGGCCTGTGGCCGCGGGCGCAACGCCCTGTTTCTGGCGGAAAAGGGTTATGCGGTGACGGCAGTGGATATCGCCGCCGAAGGACTGATGCAATTGCGCGACGAGGCGCGGCGGCGCGGCCATGCCCTGGAGGTCCGGCACTGCGATCTCGAAACCCTGCCGGATCTGGGTCGCGAGGTCTTCGACGTGGTGCTGGACTTTTTCTTTCTGCAGCGATCGCTGTTGCCGGCGTTGCAGGCGGCGGTGCGCCCCGGCGGTGTCGGGGTGGTGCGCACCTTCAGTCGCGCCGGTGATTTTCCCGGCGAGGCGCCCAACGCCGATTTCGTTCTGGAACCGGGCGAATTGCCGCGGATTTTTGCCGGCTGGGAAGTGCTGCTGCACGAGGAAGGGCTCGAGCCCTCGAGCAAGGGCGGCAGTCTCGCCGGTATCGTCGCGCGCAAACCTCTTCCCTGACAGTCCCATGTGCCTGATTGTTCTTGCCATCGATTCGCGCCCCGACCTGCCTCTGATCCTGGCCGCCAACCGAGATGAATTTTATAGGCGGCCTACGGCGGCGGCGGAATTCTGGGATGATGACCCCCAGATTCTCGCCGGCCGCGATCTGCAGGCGGGCGGCACCTGGCTCGGCGTGACCCGCGCTGGGCGCTGGGCGGCCGTGACCAATGTGCGCAATCCCCAGGATATGAAACCCGGCCGCCGCTCGCGGGGACGGCTGGTGCGCGATTTCTTGCGCGGCACGCTCGCGCCTGGTTGCTTCCTGCGCAAGCTGGCCCCGGAGGCGGCCTCGTTTCCCGGCTTCAATCTGCTGCTGGGTAGCGCTGCGCAAGCCTGGTATTTTTCCAACCGCAATAGCTGTGCACCGCGCCGCCTGGAAGAGGGGATTTACGGACTGAGCAACGCCCGGCTCGATACGCCCTGGCCCAAGGTTCGAGGAGCGCGCGCGGATCTCGAGGCTCTGCTCGCGGCGCAACGCCCTCCCGCGGCCGTGGACTTGTTCGCATTGCTTGCCGACGAGCGGCGTCCTGCCGACCACGAGCTGCCCGACACCGGCGTTGGACTTGACTGGGAACGCACCCTTGGATCGCGTTTCATACGCAGCGCCGATTACGGCACGCGTTGTTCGACGTTGCTGCGTCTGGATCGGGATGGTTTCCTTGATTTTCGCGAGCGCAGCTTCAATGCCGGCAGGGTCGTGATGGAGCACGGTTTTTCCTGGCATTTGTCTTGAGTTGCTCCCTGGTGTCTGGACACCTGCGCTGTTTCTCGGGTATGGTGCGGAGACTTTCGCCCGCCTTGACAGCGGGCGAACAGAGATTAACTTAAACAACGATCCGCCTCTGAGAGCGGGTCGTCAAATTGTCGATTTATTGCGGCTTCCGGGCCGCCTGGAGGATACTTTTGGACAACCCTGTACCCCAAGACCTGATTATTCCCGAGACCCTGCCCCTGTTGCCGGTGCGCGACGTGGTGGTTTTTCCTTACATGATTCTGCCCCTGTTCGTCGGGCGCGACAAATCCGTTGCCGCCGTGGAGGCGGCCCTGGCTGGTGATCGCCTGATCATGCTTGCCGCGCAGAAAGAATTCGGCGAGGAAGAACCCAGCACGGAAGATATCTATCCCGTGGGCACCGTCGCCATGATCATGCGCATGCTCAAGATGCCCGACGGGCGCGTGAAGATTCTCGTGCAGGGGCTGGCCAAGGCACGCCTTACCGGTTTTGCCGCAGAGGAGCCTTATTTCAAGGTCCATGTCGAGCGGTTGCACGAACCGCTGATCGACCCGGCGCTGGAAGTCGAGGCGCTGATGCGCACCGTACGCAACCAACTCGGGCAGGCGGTGAGCCTCGGCAAGGGCATCTCGCCCGAGGTGCTGGTGGTGGTGGAGAACATGGAGGACGCGGGCTCCCTCGCCGATGTAATTGCGAGCAATGTCGGCCTCAAGGTCGCCGAAGCCCAGGAGGTCATCGAAATCCTCGATCCTCTGGAACGACTGCGGCGCGTCAAGGATATCCTGGCGCGCGAACTTGAACTGCTCTCCATGCAGGCCGACATCCAGACTCAGGCCAAGGAAGAGATGGGCAAGAGCCAGCGCGAGTATTTTTTGCGCGAGCAGTTGCGGGCCATTCAGGGCGAGTTGGGCGATGCCGATCCGCGCGCCCAGGATGTCGCCGAACTGCGTGAGAAACTGGAAAAAGCCGGACTGCCCAAGGAGGCCCGCGAAGAGGCCGACAAGCAGTTGCGGCGCCTGGAAACCATGCACGCCGAGTCGGCTGAATATTCCATGCAGCGCACCTATCTCGACTGGCTGGTGGAGTTGCCCTGGAAGAAAACCACCCGTGACAATCTCAACCTTGCCAAAGCCCATCAGGTGCTCGATGAGGATCATTACAACCTGGAGAAGATCAAAGAGCGCATCCTGGAATTTCTCGCCGTGCGCAAGCTCAAAAAAGAGATGAAGGGGCCGATCCTGTGTTTTGTCGGCCCGCCCGGTGTGGGCAAGACCAGTCTGGGTAAATCCATCGCCCGCGCCCTGGGACGCAAGTTCGTGCGCATCTCATTGGGCGGCATGCGCGATGAGGCGGAAATCCGCGGCCATCGTCGCACCTATGTGGGTGCGCTGCCCGGGCGCATCATCCAGGGCCTCAAGCAGGCCGGTACCAACAATCCGGTGTTCATGCTCGATGAGATCGACAAGCTGGGCATGGATTTTCGCGGCGATCCCTCGTCGGCCCTGCTCGAAGTTCTGGATCCCGAGCAGAATCATGCCTTTTCCGACCACTACATCAATCTGGCCTTCGACCTGTCCAACGTGATGTTTATTGCCACCGCCAACATCATGGATCCGGTGCCCTCGGCGCTCAAGGACCGCATGGAGGTGATCCGCCTGTCGGGCTACACCGCCGAGGAAAAGCAGCATATCGCCGAGCGCTACCTGATTCCGCGCCAACGCGAGGCCAACGGACTCAAGGACAATCAGATCCATTTTTCCAGGCCGGCCCTGTTGCGCCTGATCACCGAGTACACCGCCGAAGCGGGACTGCGCAATCTCGAGCGCGAGATCGGCAGCATCTGCCGCAAGGTGGCGCGCCGTTTTGCCGAAGACCGCCAGAAATCTGCGGTGCGGGTGACAGAGGCGGCGGTGGAGCGCTTTTTGGGGGCGCCGCGTTTTCTGCCCGAGGAAGAACGTGACCAGAACGAAGTCGGGGTCGCCACCGGCCTGGCCTGGACCGAGGTGGGGGGGGATGTGCTCTACATCGAGGTCAATACCATGAAGGGCAAGGGCGCTCTGACCCTGACCGGCCATCTCGGCGACGTCATGAAGGAAAGCGCCCAGGCGGCTCTTTCCTATGCCCGCTCGCGCGCCGAGGAACTCGGCATCGACCCGGCGTTTTTCGAGAGCCACGACATCCATGTGCATGTGCCCGCCGGCGCTATTCCCAAGGATGGGCCCTCGGCCGGGGTGACCATGGCCGTGGCTCTGATCTCCGCTCTGACCAAGCGGCCGGTGAGCAAGGATGTGGCCATGACCGGCGAGCTGACCCTGCGTGGCAAGGTGTTGCCCATCGGCGGGCTCAAGGAGAAGGTGTTGGCGGCGGTGCGCCATCATATCGGCACCGTGCTGATGCCGCAGCGCAACGAAAAGGATCTGGAAGACATCCCGGCGCATCTGCGCAAAAAGGTCAAACTGGTCCCAGTGCGCACCATGGCCGATGTGCTCAAGGCGGCGCTGGTCGACAAGACATGAACCTGGACGACATCGGCGAATTCGGCTTCATCGCCCGTATCCGCAAGCGCGCCGGATCCTGCGCCGATCTGGTGCTGGGGATCGGCGATGATTGCGCCGTGAGCCGCCTGAAACCCGGCGAGCTGTTGCTCACCAGCACCGATCTGCTAATCGAAGACGTGCACTTTCGCCGGGCCTGGAGTGATCTGAAAACTCTGGGGCGCAAGAGCGTGAGCGTCAACGTCAGCGACGTCGCCGCCATGGGCGGGCGTCCTTTCAGCCTGTATCTGGGATTGGGTATCCCCGCAGGGTGGACCCTGGAGGAGTTGGATGCTTTTGCCGACGGGGTGGTGGAAGCCTGCGCCGCCTACGGCGCGGTGCTGGCCGGCGGCGATACCTGCCGCTCGCCGGGGCCTTTGTTCATCAGTGTCACCGTGGAGGGCCGCGTCCCCGAGGGCGAACTGGTCTCGCGCGCCGGCGCGCGTCCCGGCGACCTGCTTTGGGTTTCGGGCAGTCTCGGCGACAGCGCCCTGGCCCTGCGCGAATTGCTCGCCGGGCGGCGTCCCGATGTGCAGTCCGCGGCGCGCCACCACGATCCCTGTGCCCGCGTGGCCCTGGGGCGCGCTCTTGCCGCACAGGGATTGGCGACGTCCATGATCGATGTCTCCGACGGTCTCTTGGCGGATCTGGGTCATCTTCTTGACAGTTCTGCGGTCGGCGCCCGGGTCGCGCGCGCTGCCCTGCCCGTGAGCTCCTTTTTCCGTGCCGCCCTGAGGGAAGATCCTTCCTTGATGGACCTGGCTTTGTCCGGCGGCGAAGATTACGAACTGCTCTTCACCTCACCTCCTGAACAGGCCGCTGCGGTCTCCGCCCTCGTCGCCAATGGTGTAGCGGTGACACAAATCGGCCACATCCTCCCGCAAGACGACGGACTGCAGCTCGTCGATGCCCAGGGCAATCCCTGTCCGCTGCCCCGCAGCGGTTTCGATCATTTTGGGTGAAAAATAACTGTCCGTTGTCCGTTGTCCGTTGTCCGTTGTCCGTTGTCCGTTGTTCCTCGCCCCTCGCCCCTCGCCCCTCGCCCCTCGCCCCTCGTCCCTCGTCCCTCGTCCCTCGTCCCTCGTCCCTCGCCTTTTCGGCCTGAATATTGCTTGAAAATGGGTTGCTACTAACGAATCCACTTTCAGCGAGCCTATGAGTCTATTATTTGAAAATCCCGGGGGGTCGCGTTCTGCTTCGCATTTTCTCGGCGAAGATGTGAACGCGGCGACCTTTGAAGAGGTGCGCCAGATTCTTCTGCATCGGCGCGGTTTTGATCTGGGCATGTACAAGGACGGCTGCATTCGTCGCCGCATCGCGGCACGGGTGCGTGCACGTGGCTTCCAGGAGCCGCAGCACTATCTTGAGTTGCTGGTGCGCAATGAGGCCGAGGTCGATGCCCTGGTCGCGGCGCTGAGCATTCAGGTTTCGCAGTTCTTCCGCAATCCCAGCACTTTCGAACTGCTCCATCAGCAGGTGCTGCCTGATCTGTTTCGCCGTATTCGCCGCCAGGGGCGACGCGAGTTGCGGGCCTGGAGCCTGGGCTGCGCAGGCGGCGAGGAACCCTATTCCCTGGCGATTCTGCTTGATCAGCTGGTGCCGCCGCGCATGAAGTTCAGTATTCGCGCCTGCGACATCGCCCCTGAGGTTCTGGCGCGGGCGCGTGAAGGTCTGTACGAGCCGTCGCGCGTCGGCAGGACGCCTCTTGATTGGCGGGAGAAGTATTTCAGCGCCGAAAAAGGACGCCTGCGTCTGCAGGAGCGCATCCGCTCGCTGGTGAGCTTTGAGGAGCACAACATTCTCGGCGACGCGAGCCTGGGGGAAGCGGACCTGGTTCTGTGCCGCAATGTCCTGATTTATTTTTCCCGCAACGAACAGGAGCGGGTTCTGCAAAGCCTGGCCAAAATTCTGCCGCAGGACGGGGTGCTGGTTCTGGGCCGGGCTGAAACCCTTATCGGCGATAGCCGCACCCTGTTTTCAATTTTTAATCCGGCCGAGCGGATATTTCTGCGCCGCGGCGAGGCTGAAAGCACTTTGAGTCAATTGCAAGGAGCCTGGTAATGCGCATCGAAATTGCCAACAAGTTCATCATGGGCTTTATCATCGTGGTCGGCGCCATCGTCGCTCTGGAATATCTGGTCCCGGTCCTGGGAGTGCCCGCCGAATGGCAGCGACTCACCTCGACGGCTGGTGCCCTGACCCTCGGGTTGGCTCTGGGCTGGGCTTTTTCACGGGCGTTCACGACCAACATCGGTGTGATCACTACCGCAGCGGAACGCATCAGCGAGGGTGATCTGAGCCGCCCGGTGCAACTGCGGCGTCATTTCTTTCCCGATGAAACCCAGGACTTTGCCGGCGCCCTCAACCGGGTGAGCCAGAGCCTGCAGGATCTGGTCGGACGTATTCGGACTTCGGCCCTGCAGGTGTCCGATTCGGCGCAGGGCCTTTCGGCCTCATCCCAGCAGATGAGCGCCACGGCGCACCAGGTGGCGGGAACCACGGAGCAAATCAGCCGTGGGGCGGAAACTCAGGCGGAAATGGTGGAAAAAGCGACCCAGGTGATTCGCGAAATGGCCGCCTCCATCGAGGAGGTGGCGGCCACGGCGCAGAAGGTCGCGGCGGCGGCCAACGATACCTCTCTGACCGCGCAGCACGGCGGCGAGATGAGTCGCAGCGCCCTCGGCCACATGCAGCAGGTGTTGAGCGAAGTGGCGCACAATGGTGATCAGATTCTGGGATTCAGCGCCCTGGTGCAGAAAATCGGCAATATTACCGAGGTGATCACCGGCATCGCCGAGAAGACCAACCTTCTGGCTCTCAACGCCACCATCGAGGCGGCGCGCGCCGGTGAGTACGGACGGGGTTTTGCCGTGGTCGCCGAGGAGGTGAGCAAGCTCGCCGATTCCACCGGCGCTTCGGCCAAGGAAATCAGCGACCTCATCGCCACCATTCGCGAGGAAGGGGCGCGGGTCCAGGCGTCCATGCGGCAGAGCATCGAACGCATCGACGCGGGGCAGAAAGCGATCGGCACCACGGGCAACGCCTTTGGGGAAATCATCGAGACCGCCGTCAACAGCCAGACCAAGGCCAACGGCATCGCCGAAATGGCCGGTCGCCAGACCGAGGGCGCGCGCAACATGGTGCAGATCATCGAGGAGATCGCCAAGGTCGCCGAAGACAATGCCGCCTCCACCGAGGAGGTTTCGGCAGCCACCCAAGAGCAGTCGGCTTCCATGGAGGAAATGGCGCACGCGGCGCAGGATCTTTCTGCTCTGTCCGAGGAGCTGATCGCCCTGGTCAGCCGTTTCCGCCTCGGTGACGAGGCCGCGCGGAAGGTCTGAGCGGGCATGGGACAGATTCTGATTTTCGGCCTCGCCGGCGAACTCTACGGTCTTGAAATCCGCTGTGTTCAGGAAGTGGTTGTCGCCTCGCGCCTTCATCCTGTCCCGCGAGCTCCGGCAGCGCTGCTGGGTGCCATCAACTTTCACGGCAGCGTGGTGCCGGTTCTTGATCTGGGTGCCTGGTTGGGCTTTCCCGGCTCTGCGCGCGATCCGCGTGTGATTGTGCTCGCTGACGCCCAGGCGCGACTGGCGCTGGCGGTGGACCACATTCGCCGCATCGTCTCACCAGCGGCGGATGAAATTTTTTCCTGCGCCGATGCCGAGGCTGCGGAATACTGCATTCAAGCGGTTTTTCATTGGGATGGCGCGGTGGTCAACCTTCTTGACGTCGCTCGTTTGACGGCAAGCCTGGAAAGTCTGGCCGTCGGCTGAGGCGCTGTCCCGGCAGATTGCGGCGGCCCGCAACGAATCAATATTGATTGAAGGAGAGTAAGGATGTCCTTGAAAATTTTGATTGTCGATGATGCTTTGTTCATGCGCAACCTGCTGCGCGGGGTTCTCGAAGGTGGCGGTCATCAGGTGGTCGGCGAGGCGGGGGACGGCGCCGCGGCGGTGCAGAGCTATCGTGATCTGCGTCCCGATCTGGTCATGATGGATATCGTCATGCCCGATAAGACCGGCATCCAGGCCTTGCGCGAAATCATGGCCGAAGATCCTGCCGCGCGCGTGGTCATTTGCAGTGCCCTCGGCCAGGACGCATTGGTTATGGAGGCGGTTCAGGGCGGCGCGCGCGATTTTATCGTCAAGCCATTTAAGGATGCCCAGGTGCTGGAGGTGGTCGCGCGGGTCGCGATGGGCGGATAATTGCTGTTTTGCTGAAGAGCCCGGAACCTTTCCTGCTGAGTTCCTGTCTCGGATGAAAAGCGTTTGAGTGTCTGACCCTGGTGAAGCCCATGGATATGTCCCGCTACCGAACCCTGTTTTTTTCCGAAGCTCGCGAGCATCTGTCCGCCATGGGGCGGTTGCTGGTGGCTCTGGAGAAAAACGGCGAAGATCCTGAGAGCATTGATGCGCTGTTCCGCGAAGCCCACTCGGTCAAGGGCATGGCGGCGGCCATGGGTTTTGAGCGCACCGCGGAACTCTCTCACGTCCTGGAGGATATGCTCGACTCTTTGCGTCAAGTCGGGCGACTGCCGGCCGATGGCGTCGATCGGCTGCTGGCTGGAGTGGATCTTCTCGAAGGGCTGGTCGCGGATCTGGAAGCCCAACGTCCGGAGCGCGACATCAGCGCTTTTCTTAAAGGGAATAGCAGGTCCGACGAGCCGCCGCCGGTCGCGATCCTGCCCACCCCCTCAACGGCCGAAGAGGTGCCCCTGCGTGATTGGCTGATTCATCTCGAGCTGGCGCCCGGCACGGCGGCCCCGGCCGCGCGGCTCCTGCTGATTTACAACCGCATTGCGGGATTGGGACGAATTGCATCCAGTACCCCCGATGCCGAGGCACTGCGCGGCGGACGGGGTGGCTCTGCCCTGAAATTGCAACTGCGCAGCAGGCATGAAGGCCCGGAACTCGAAGAATTGCTGGGCCGCTTGGGTGATTTTGCCCTTCTGCGGGTACAGCGGCCCCGGCCGCAGGCACGCCCCCCTGCTCAACGGCAGGAGGAGCAGGGCCGCACGGTGCGGGTGCGCACCGAGCTGCTCGATCAGTTCATCAATCTGGCCGGAGAAATGATTACCGGTCGGCACCGCTTGCAGGCGGCGCATCGCGGCCGCGATTGGCAGGATCTGGGTAACGGCATCGACGGCATGGCACGCCTGGTGACCGATCTGCACCACCATGTGCTCAAGGTGCGCATGATGCCTCTGGGTAGTATTACCGGCCACCTGCCGCGCCTGGTGCGTGACCTGGCGCGTAAGAACGGCAAAGATGTTGCGTTTTCCATCAGCGGCGATGACCTTGAGCTGGATCGGGCGATTCTTGAGGAACTGACCGATCCGCTCATGCATATGCTGCGCAACGCCGTCGATCACGGCATTGAAAAGAGCGGACGGGTCGAGGTGCGGGCTGCCCGCGAGAAAGACATGGCACTCATCGAAGTCATCGACGATGGTCGCGGCATGGATCCCGAAGCCCTGCGCAACAAGGCGGTGAGCGCCGGGCTGCTGAGCGCTTCTCAGGCGCGCGCCTTGCGTGATGCCGATGCTTTGCAACTGGTCTGCCGTCCAGGCTTTTCCACCGCGGCGGCGGTGACGTCCATCTCCGGGCGCGGGGTGGGAATGGATGTGGTGAAAAATAAAGTGGAGACGCTCGGCGGCAGTCTGGAAATTTCGTCGCGCTTGGGAGCCGGTACCCGCATGGCCCTTCGTCTGCCCTTGTCGGTGGCCATTATCCAGGTTCTTCTGGTAGAATGCGACGGCTGCAGCTTGGGGATTCCCCTGACCCGGGTGGTGCGTCTGCTCAACCTGACGCGCGCACAGATTCAATCAAGCGGGCGCAGACTGGTGACGCGTCTTGACGATGAGATGCTGCCGCTGCTCTCGCTGCGCAAAATTCTGCACCGCCCGGCGGGAACTCCCGGCAAAACCCTGCCGGTCGTGGTGGCCGAGGTGCACGGTCGGCGCATCGGGTTGGTGGTCGACGGGCTGGCCGGCCAGCGTCAGGTCTTCGTCAAGGCGCTGGCTTTTCCCCTCAACCGGATGACCGGTGTTACGGGCGCCAGCATCCTCGGTGACGGGCGACTGCTGTTTATTATCGACCCGCAACTGTTGCTGCAAGAGCAGCCTTCGCCGAACGAGAGCCCGGTGGGAGTTTCCTTATGACTTTTGACCAGTTGACCAGCGGGCAGCGCGACGCCCTCAAGGAAATCAGCAATATCGGCATGGGCCATGCCGCCGATGCCCTTTCGCGGTTGCTGCGCGAGACGATCATGCTCAAGGTGCCGCGCGTCAGTGTTACGGATCTGTCCCAGGTGCCGGAGGTGTTAGGCGGCTCCGAGCGGGTGGTGGCGGGGGTCAGCCTGCGCATGCACGGCGATGCCCAGGGCAGCATTCTGCTGGTCTTTCCCTGTGTCAGCGCCCTGCAATTGCTCGAAGGACTGCTCGGACCGCGCGAGGCGGCTGATTCCCTTGACGCCCTGGCCGTCTCCGCCCTCAAAGAGGTCGGCAATATTCTGGCTTCGGCCTATCTCTCGGCCCTGGGCGGAATGCTCGGGCTGTCCCTGCTGCCCTCGGTGCCGGCGCTGGCCTGTGATATGGCGGGGGCCGTCGTCGATCACATCCTCATCGATCTCGGGCGCGAAGGAGATGCGGCGTTGATGCTGGAAACCGAATTCCACAGTCTCAAGAATGAAGGCCGGCTGCTCAAAGGCCATTTTTTTCTGCTGCCCGATCCTGACTCCCTGGAGATCCTGCTGCGTAGTTTGGGAGAAGTTTCATGAGTGAACGCCAGCGCGTGGGAATTTCCGAAATGTATGTGGCCCGCGCGCCGGCAACCCTGGTGACCTACGGTCTGGGCTCCTGCCTGAGCATTACCCTCTACGATCCGCTGACCTGCTGCGGGGGCATGGCGCATACTCTGCTACCCACCCCGCGTCCCGGGCGCAGCGAGACGCGCCCCGGCAAGTTCGTGGCGACCGCCGTTCACAGCCTGGTGTCCGAGCTTCTTGCCCTGGGCGCCGGCCGCGACCGCTTGCAGGCCAAGCTGGTGGGGGGCGCCAATATGTTTGAAAACCTCGTGACGCCCGGCGGTGATCTCATCGGCGAGCGCAATGCGCAGACCGCTCGCGCATTGCTTGCCGCGCTCGGCATTCCCCTGGTGGCGGAAGATGTCGGCGGCAATTTTGGTCGAACCGCCGAATTGGTGCTGGCGACCGGCGAGGTGCGCGTCAAGTCGGTGCGCGGAGAAAACAAACTACGGATTCTGTAACTGTTCAGCATGCGTTGCAGACTGCGGCGGCATCGCTTGCGGTGAAAACTCGCCTGCGGCTCAAACATTCAACCACGGCACTCAACCGCCACGGCCTGCGGCGCGATTGGGGATTGCAGCTGAATAGTTACCGGATTCTTTGAAATTTTCCGGCCGCGGCGGCGAACCGGAATGCAACCGTGAAACCTGCCTGTTCCTCACTCTTCCCAACAAAAAAAGCTCGTCTTTGCACAGCAATTCGTTTTAAAATCAAAAGCATTTTTCAAACAAGGAGTAATTGCTTATGCGCAAGCTGGGTTTTTTCGTTCTTCTGTGCCTGCTCTGGCCCCTGACCGCCGGTGCCGCGCCGCGCCAGGCCGAGGTCGGTCTGGCCGATGTGATTCAGGCCCTGGAGTCGCCTTTCAAGCCGGGCGGCCTCGATACCGGGATTGCTGATTTCGAGGCCGAATTCTTTCAGGAGTCGCGCATTGTTTCCCTCGATCGCGCACAGCGCGGGCGCGGGCAGGTGTGGTTCAAATTTGATCGCACCTTGGGAGAGCGCGTGCCCCAGTCCAAATTCCGCTGGGAATATCGTCAGCCCACCGAGCAGGAGATTGTGTCCGATGGCCGCACCCTGTGGGTCTATCTGCCGGAGAACAATCAGGTGATTGAGTCGGATATCGAGTTCGCCCTGCGCGAGCAACCCGACAATCCGGTGACCTTTCTCACCGGCCTGGGCAACCTGTCGCGCGATTTCTCCATCCGCTGGGCGGCGCCCAACCGCGATGCGGCCGGCAACTACGTGCTTGAGTTGCAACCGCGCCGCACCTCACAGCTCATCGCGCGCCTGCTGATTGTTGTCGATAAAAATGCCGTGCTGCAGTACGACAATAACCTGCGTCCCGAACTGCGCGGTGCGCAAAGCACGGTCTTCCCTATCCTTTCATCGACGGTGACCGATCCCAACGGCAATTCAACCGTCATTGAGTTCAGCGCCATCCGCGTCAACCGCGGTCTGTCCGACAGCCTCTTCCACTTCATCCGCCCGGCGGACGTGGAGGTGGTGCGCCCCAGCGGCATGCCGGGGTTTTAATGGTTTTCTTGTAGGGGCGAGGCACCGCCTCGCCCAGGGCGACGCATGCGTCGCCCCTACATCCACGGAGGATTTTCATGCCTAGTTTTGACGTTGTATCCAAAGTCGATATGCAGGAAGTGGACAACGCCGTCAACCAGGCGGTTAAAGAGATAGAGCAGCGCTTCGATTTCAAGGGCAGCCAGAATGAAGTAACGCTGGAAAAGGATGCCATCCTGATCGTTGCTGCCGACGACTACAAGCTGCAAGCGATCATCGATATTCTCAAGGGCAAGCTGGTGCGTCGCGGATTGTCGCCTAAGTGCCTGGATTTCGGCAAGAAGGAGCCCGCCTCCAACATGGCGGTACGCCAGCGTATCGCCATCGTGCAGGGGATTCCCAAGGAGAAGGGCAAGGATATCGTCAAACTCATCAAGGACACGAAGCTCAAGGTCCAGGCGCAGATCATGGAGGATCAGGTGCGCGTCACGGGCAAGAAGATCGACGATCTCCAGGAGGTCATCCAGGCCCTCAAGGGCGCTGATCTCGATGTCGAATTGCAGTATATCAACATGCGTTCTTAAGGATTAGGCCAGGCGTAGGATTCAGGCCCAAACCCTTCACCCTTTCGTTCGATTTTCCAAGGAAATCCGTCTTGAACAAACACAAAGTCAGTCTGGTCAGCCTCGGCTGCCCGAAAAATCTGGTGGATGCCGAGGTCATGCTTGGTCACCTGCCGCCGGAACGCTATGAGATCGTCACCGACGAGGCGGCTGCCGACATCATCATCGTCAACACCTGCTCATTTATTCAGGATGCGCAAGAAGAGTCCGTCGACACCATTCTCGAAGTGGCCGATTACAAAAAGACCGGTCGCTGCCGGTTGCTGGTGGTCACCGGCTGCCTGCCGCAGCGCTACCGCGACGAGTTGGACAAGGAGTTGCCCGAGGTCGATCTGTTTCTCGGCACCGGCGACGCGGCGCGTCTGGTGGGGCTGCTCGACGAGAAACTCGGTGGCGGCCATGTGCGCCAGGCGGTGGGACAACCCGATTTTCTCTACGATCACACCACGCCGCGGGTGCAGTCTTCACCCTTTTACAGTACCTACATCAAAATCGCCGATGGTTGCGCCAATCACTGCTCTTACTGCATCATCCCCAAGCTGCGCGGCACTCTGCGTTCGCGTGCCATGGATTCGGTGGTTGCCGAGGCCGAGCGCATGGTCGGGCAAGGGGTGGTTGAAATCAATCTTATCGCCCAGGACATCACCGCCTACGGCGCCGATCGCGATGACGGCGCCAATCTGCCCGAATTGCTGCGGCGTCTGGTCAAGATCGAGGGTTTGCGCTGGTTGCGTCTGCTCTATGCCTATCCCGACGGGGTCAGCGATGAGTTGATCGAGCTGATCGCCTCTGAGGAGAAAATCTGCAACTATCTCGATATTCCTCTCCAGCATATCGACGATCAGCTGCTCGGCGCCATGAACCGGCGAGTGGGCGAGGCACAGGTGCGCGAGCTTATCGCCCGGCTGCGCGCGCGCATTCCCGAACTGACCCTGCGCACCTCGTTCATTGTCGGTTTTCCCGGCGAAACCCCGGAGCAGTTTGGCAAGCTGCTGCGCTTTGTCGAGGAAAGCCATTTCGATCGCCTCGGCGTGTTTCGTTATTCGCGCGAGGAAGGCACGGCGGCCGCCACCCTGCCCGAGCAGCTCAGCGAGCGGGTCAAGAGCGAGCGGTACAAGCAGCTGATGAAGGCCCAGGCGCGTCTTTCCTTTCGTAAAAACCGCGCCCTGGTGGGGCGCGTCGAGCCGGTGCTGGTCGAGGGCGTGAGCGAGGAGACCGAGTTGCTGTTGCGCGGCCGCTCGGTACGCCAGGCCCCCGATGTCGACGGCCAGGTTTACATCACCGCCGGGCAGGCCGATATCGGCCGGATCGTTTCTCTGCGTATCACCGATTCGTCCGAGTACGATCTGATCGGCGAAATCGTCGAGGATTGACGTCTTGCCCCTGAATCGCCCTTTTATCCTGGTTCTGCTGGCGGTTGCGGCGGCTCTGGTGTTTTTTCTGCGTGGCGGCGGGCCGCCGCAGGAGCTGCGCCAAAGCCGCATCCTGCTGGGCACGGTGGTGGAAATCAGCGTGTGGGAGGATGCCGAGGGTTTGGCGCGCGAGGCCGTGCAGGCAGCTTTTGCGGAAATGGCGCGCATCGAGGCGCTCATGAGCCCCCATGTGCCGGACAGCGACGTGGCGCGTCTGAGCCGCGCCGCGGAAGGCCTTGAAGTGGCCCCCGAAACCGCCGCGGTCCTGGCCCTTGGCCTGGATATCGCGCGCCGCAGTGATGGGGCCTTTGATCTTACCCTGGCGCGGCTTAAGGAACTCTGGGATCTGGAAGCGCAAAACCCACGCGTTCCCCGGAGCGAGGAGCTGGCTGCGGCGCTGGAGGGTATCGGCCCGCAGGCGCTGCGCCTTGAGGGCACGCGGGTGTACAAGGCGCATCCCACGCTAGCGGTGGATCTCGGCGGCATCGCCAAGGGTTACGCCGTTGATCGCGCCGCCTCAGTGCTTGAGCAGGCTGGTATTGCTGATGCCTCCATCAATGCCGGCGGCGATCTGCGTCTGCTCGGGCGGCGTGGCGAGCGGCCCTGGCGCATCGGCATCCGCCATCCGCGAGATGCCGAGGAGATCCTCACCATTCTGGACGTCAGCGACCGGGCGGTGGTTACCTCCGGCGACTACGAGCGGTTTTTCGAGAAGGATGGGCAGCGCTACCATCATATTTTTGATCCGCGCACCGGTTTTCCGTCAACCGCCACGCAGAGCGTCACTCTGGTCGCCGACAGCGCCATGCTCGCCGATGCCTTGGCGACCGCGGTTTTTGTCCTTGGCCCGCGCCAGGGGCTGGAATTTCTTGCCGCTTTTCCCCAAGCCGAGGCACTGGTCGTGGACGCCGACGGCCAGGTACACGCCACCGCGGGCATGGCGGAGCTGCAGCGATGATGGCGCGTTTGTGGCGGCGCATGACCGGTCTCGACAGGATCATCACGGTGCTTCTGCTGGTGGCGGTGGGCGCCTCTTTCGGCCTGCTCGGGCAGCGCCCGGCCGGGGCCTGGGTTCAGGTCGAGCGCGATGGGCGCCTGCTGTTCAGCGCGCCTCTCAGTGAGGCGCGCCGCGTGAGTCTGCCCGGTCCTCTGGGCGATACCCTGCTGGAAATCGCCGACGGCCAGGCGCGCATTCTCGATTCCCCCTGTCCGCACAAAGTGTGTATCGGCATGGGCGGGGTCTTTCGTCGCGGCGCGCTCATCGCCTGCGTTCCCAACCGCCTGATCGTGCATATCGAGGGCAACGGCGAAGAAGGAACTTCGACCTATGACCTCCTCAGCCATTGATCCGGACGAACTGGCGCGCTGCCGCCGCCGGGTGTTTCTCGCCCTGTTCACCGCCCTGGCGGTGGCGTTGCACACTCTGGAATTTCTCCTGCCGGCTCCAGCTCCCTGGTTTCGTTTCGGTTTCGCCAACATCCTGACGCTTTGTGCTCTGTTTCTGTTTGACGGCCGCGCCGCCTGGACGGTCAGCCTGACCCGGGTGGTGGTCGGTTCGCTGGTCCTGGGCAATCTGTTTGCACCGGGTTTCTTTTTGTCCCTCGCCGGGGCGGTTGCGGCGACGGCTTTGATGACCGGCGCGCGGGCCCTGGCCGGTGGGCGCCTCGGCCCGGTGGGCGCTTCGGCCCTGGGGGCGGTGGGCCACGCCCTCGGCCAGATTTTGGTCGCCTGGCTGCTGCTGGTGCGTCATGACGGCCTGTGGCTGTTGCTGCCTTTTTTTCTGCTGTTTTCCCTGCTGACCGGGCTGATCAACGGCTTTGCCGCCGCGGCGTTGATTGACGTGGTGCGCGGCCATCGCGCCTTTTCCCCTGCGGGGGAAGCACCGGAGGCGCCGCCATGACGCAATTCGCCGCCGCACTGCGGCCCTATCTCATTCCCTACCGCAGGGCTCTGTTGCTCGGTTCTCTGTGGCTGGTGGCGACCACCCTGTTGGCCATGGTCATTCCCTGGATGCTCAAGATCGGTATCGAGGCCGTCGAGGGAGGCAACTCCGCTGCGCTGTTCACGGCGGTTGCGGTGTTGGCCCTGGCCGCCCTGGTGCGCTGTGCCACGCGTATCGCCTCGCGTCTGTATTATCTGCACAGCGCGCGGCGCCTGGAAATCGATCTGCGCCGCGATCTGCTGGCGCGGCTGCTGCACCAGGATGGATTTTTTTTCGATCGCCACCGCACCGGTGATCTGCTCGCGCGCTTTACCGGTGATCTGGCCAACGTGCGCATGTTCGCCGGATTCGGCCTCTTGACCATCGTTAATGCGGCAACGGTTTATCTGCTGACCCTGGCTGTAATGCTGGTGCTTTCGCCGACCCTGACTCTGATCGCGGTGTTGCCCTATCCGCTGATGCTGCTTGCAGTCAAATGGCTCAGCCGCCATCTGCTCTATCATTCCGCGCAGGTGCAGGAGGGCATGGGACGGCTCAGCGAGGCCGTGGAGGAGGGCGTGAGCGGCCAGGCGGTGATCCGTGCCTATGGGTTGGGTGCGGGACGCGAGGCGCGCTTCGCCGAGATCAACGACGAGTATTTGCGCCGCAACCTGGTGCTGGCGCGATTGCGCGCTCTGGTGATGCCGGTCATGACCCTGGTGGGGCCGCTGGGAACACTGCTGGTGCTTTATTTCGGCGGCCGGCAGGTGGCGGCGGGAACCCTGTCCCTGGGGGAGTTTGTCGCCTTCAACGCGTATCTGGTGCAACTGGCCTGGCCGACACTGCTCCTCGGCTGGGTGTTGACCCTGCTGCAGCGCGCCTCGGCGAGCATGGAGCGGCTGCAATTGTTGCTGGCCCTGCCTGTGGTGCCGCCGGCCCCGGCAGTGCCGGATAGCGAGGCTCCCGCGCCGCAGGTGTCCTTGCGTGGACTGAGCTTCGCCTATGCGGATAAGCCCGTCCTCTCTGATCTGTCCCTGGAGGTACCCACTGGTGCCCTGGTTGGTCTCACCGGCCCGGCCGGATCCGGCAAGACCACTTTGCTGCGGCTGCTGGCTGGGCTCTATCCGCCGCCGCCCGGCACGGTTTTCATGGACGGGCAGGATTTGACCGATCTCGATGACCGCGCCCACCGTCTGCGTGTGGCGGCGGTGCCCCAGGAAGGTCGGCTGTTTTCCGGAACCTTGCAGGAAAACCTGCTGTACGCCGCGCCCCAGGCCGACGCGGAGCAGCTGAGCCGGCTTGCCGAGCGTGTGCAACTTGCGGGCGAGGTTGCGGATTTCCCGCAGGGCTTTGCCACTCGGGTGGGCGAGGGCGGCATGAGCCTGTCCGGCGGTCAGCGCCAGCGCGTCACCATCGGTCGCGCCCTGGCACGCGACGCGGGACTCTGGTTGCTGGATGATCCCTTCAGTCATCTCGACGCATCGACCGCCCGTGCCCTGTGGGACGAGCTGCGTCCCCTGCTGCGCGGCCGTACGGTGTTCCTGGTGTCCGGAAGGGTATCGCTGCTTGCCGGTGCAGACCTCATCCTCGTCCTCGCCGGCGGGCGCATCGCGCAGCAAGGCACCCACGACGAATTGCTTAAGGCTGGGGGTCTCTACGCCCGCCTCTATCACCGCGAACAATTGCAGGCGGATCTTGAAACCACCCACGACACGCCGCGAACAACTGACCACGAACAACTGACCACCAACAACTGACCACCAACAACTGACGGCCTTTCATGCCCCACGGACATCACCACGACAGCGACGAAATCACCGGACGCCATTTGGACTGGGCGCTGCTGCGCCGGTTTGTCGGCTATCTGCTCGCCTATCGCGGCGCCGCCCTGGCGGCGCTGGTGCTGCTGCCGGCGGTGGCTGCGGCCAAGTTGATTCAGCCTTATCTGCTGATGGTGGCCATCGACGAGTACATCCTTCCCGGCAACATCGCAGGACTCTGGCTAATCGCTCTGCTGTTTCTGCTCGCCCTGGCCGCCGAGAGCCTGCTCACCTATGCGCAGGCCTATGCCGTGCAGTGGGTCGGTCAGCGCATCATGGCCGATCTGCGTCGCGAGGGTTTCGCGCGGCTGCTGCGCCTGCCGGTGTCTTTTTTCGATCATCAGCCCTCGGGACGGCTGGTGACGCGCCTGACCTCCGATGTGGAAAACGTCGGCGAGCTTTTCGGCGCCGGAGTGGTTTCGGCCCTGGGCGATCTGCTGACCCTGGCCGCCATCGTCGTCATCATGCTGTGGATCAATCCCAGTCTCTCCCTGGTCGCTTTTGCGGTGATCCCGTTCCTGCTGATTCTCGGCCTGTTGTTTCGCCATTACATACGCCACGCCAATCGTCAGGTCCGTTCGCGTCTGGCCGGGATCAACGGCTTTGTCGCCGAGCGCATCGCCGGAACCGACGAGGTGCGCCTGTTCGTGCAGGAAGAGCGCACCCTCAAGGAATTCGACCAGTTACAGGATGGTTATCAGCGCGCCTCGCTGCGCGTCATCAACTGGGATGCCTGCCTCTATGCCGGGGTCGAGGCCCTGGGCGCGGTGGCCATCGCTGCCATTCTGTGGAAGGGCGGCGGCGAGGTGATCGCCGGGGTGACGAGCTTCGGCGTGTTGGTGGCCTTTATCGAATACGTACAGAAATTTTTTGCCCCCTTGCGCGATCTTTCGGCGAAATATTCCGTCATCCAGTCGAGCAACGCCTCCCTGGAGCGCACCTTCGATCTGCTCGACCGCGCTCCCGAGCCCTCAGGAGTTGAGGTCCCTCGCAAAGGTGCGGGCGCGATTCGCTTGGAAAACCTCAGCTTTGCCTACGATGATCAGGCCCCAGTGCTGCGCGGCATCGACCTGGCGCTGCGTCCCGGCGAAACTCTGGCCCTGGTCGGCGACACGGGCAGCGGCAAGACCACTCTCGCCCGCCTGTTGTTGCGCTTTTATGAGCCGACGGCGGGGCGCATTCTGCTCGACGACCAGGATCTGGCCGCAATGGATCCGGCCGAGGTGCGTCGTCGTATCGGCTGGATCTCCCAAGAGCCTTTTCTGTTCGACGGCAGCGTCCATGACAACCTCGACGGCGAGCGTCGCCGCAGCGCCACCGAATTGAATGAGATTCTGGACCGCACCGGGGCCGCTGAGGTGGTGGCGCGCCTGGGAGGGCTTGAGGCTCACATCAGTGAGCGTGGCCGCAACCTCTCCGCCGGGGAGCGGCAACTTCTGTGCCTGGCGCGCGCCCTGGTGCCCGATCCGCAATGGTTGATTCTCGACGAGGCCACCAGCCGCCTGGACGCTGAAACCGAAGAACAGGTGCGCGCCGGCATGGATGCCGCGCGCCAGGGGCGCGGCGCGCTGCTCATCGCTCACCGTCTGCGCTCCATCGTGCATGCCGAACGCATCGTCGTGCTGCGCCGCGGCCGCGTTGTCGAAGATGGCACGCACCGCGAATTGCTAAGGGCCGGGGGGCTGTATGCCA
Organism: Geoalkalibacter ferrihydriticus DSM 17813; assembly: GCF_000820505.1. Lineage (NCBI taxonomy): Bacteria > Pseudomonadati > Thermodesulfobacteriota > Desulfuromonadia > Desulfuromonadales > Geoalkalibacteraceae > Geoalkalibacter > Geoalkalibacter ferrihydriticus. The sequence continues at coordinate 825,665 of NZ_JWJD01000001.1, forward strand.
GGTTGTGGCGATTGCAGGCCTTGGAGAATAACTATGAAACGTAACGATTCAGCTGCCACGTCCCACAGTACCGCAGGATGCGGCGGTTGAGCGCTGCGGCAAATGTTTGAGCCGCAGGTGAGTTTTTGCCGCACGCGATGCCGCCGNACAGTACCGCAGGATGCGGCGGTTGAGCGCTGCGGCAAATGTTTGAGCCGCAGGTGAGTTTTTGCCGCACGCGATGCCGCCGGGTCCTGCGGTGCATGCTGAGCAGTTACGATGAAACAAGGATTTTGAGGGACAGGGAGGACTTCACGGGGTAAAATTGCCCCTGACGTCCCGCAGTTTCTTTTTTTCTTGAAAGTGGTGGCCCCATGAAACCAATCCTCATCTTATTGCTCAGCCTGCTCACCGCTTGTGCGGCGCCGCTGCCGGACGCACCCGTGGTTGCGCCGCCGGCCGCCTCGCCCGCGGCGCTGACGTCGGCTCTGGCGGCCCTGCCCGGTGCCGAACTCCTGGACACCGATGAGATCGGCATCCGCTATCCCGGTGAGGTGCTGTTCTCGTCCGGAGCGGTGTTGCCCTTACCCGGAGGGGTGGGTCTGCTCGATCCCCTGGCAAGGTTTCTTGTTGATTATCCGGGAAATCGCTGGGCTCTGAAAGTGCGGGCCGAAACCGAGTTCGGCGAGGAATATGACCAGCGCCTGGCCGAGGGGCGCGCTGAACTCCTGAAACGCTATCTGCTGCGCCGCGGAGTGGCGCCCGGACAACTCGACTGGCAGATTGAGGCGGGCGCGGGTGCGCCGCTGGAGGTGCTCTCCCTCGATCCCCCCTTGTCGGGGGGGAGGTCCTAAGGCGTTGCGCAGGGCGCGCCAGAGTCTCTCTACGGCCGGATGGCGCGGATTTCGTCGGGAGTGAAGGTGTAGACTTCCTTGCAGAATTCGCAGGTGACCTGGATCGGCTCTTTTTCTTCCACCAGTTCGTCAACCTCTTGCGTGTCGAGCCCGGCCAGCATCCTGCCGACCTGGCGGCGATTGCAGGTGCAGCGAAAGATGAGATCGCTGGTTTGCTTGACATCGAAGGGAATGTCGATCAGTAAGCGCTCGAGAATGGCATTCGCATCCAGGCCCTCCCTGAGCAGGCTGGTCACTGCCGGCATATTGCGCAGGCGTTCTTCGAGCAGAGCGATGCGTGACTCGTCGCCCCCCGGCATCGCCTGGATGATGAAGCCGCCTGCCGCGCCCACGCTGCCGTCGGTTTCCACATAGGCGCCGAGGGACACCGCCGAGGGTACTTGCTCAGAGGTTGTGAGGTAATAGGCGAGGTCTTCGCCGATCTCGCTGCTCACCAGGTGCACGGTGCCGCGGTAGGGCTCGCGCAGGCCCAGATCTTTGGTGACATGGAGAAAGCCGGCCTTGCCCACCGCGCCCACGACGTCGAGACGGCCATCCTTGAGGGGCAGGTTCGGGTGAGGATTTTTAACGGTGGCGCGCACCCGGCCCTGGGCATCGGTCTCGGCGCTCATGCGCATCAGCGGACCGTTGCCCTCGATTGTCAGGTTGAGGCGCTGGTCGCCCTTGAGCAATCCGCCCATGAGGGCGGCGCCGGTCACCAGGCGTCCCAGCGCGAGCGCTGCCGTGGGGTCGGCATTTTGCCGCCGCCGGCTTTCTTCCGCCAGGCTGGTGGTGACCGCCGCCAGGCCGCGCAGGCTGCCGTCGCGCGTGAGAACGCGTATGAGCTGATCTTTCATTACAACTCCTCGAAATGACGTGAGTTATGGCCGGGCGCGGGCTTGCCTTGGCGCCTGCTTGTGGTATCCTGACAGAATCGTTGATCCACGCCTGAGGGCGAAGATTAGCGGATTTCTTCTACTTGTGGCAAGACCCAAAGGAGGATTGCAGTCATGAAGATTGTTTTGCCCACCGCCGGCAAAGGCACGCGCCTGCGCCCTCACACCAACACCAAGGCCAAATCCCTGGTGCATGTGGCCGGCAAGACGGTGCTTGAACACATCGTTTCACGTCTGGCGCCGCTCAACGCCGAAGAATACATCTTTATCAACGATGAGGACAACGGCCCCCAAGTCATGGACTTCATGGCCGAGACCTTTCCTCAGCTCAACTGCTGGGCTACCCTGCAGAAGGAGCGCCTCGGCCCCGCCCACGCCGTGTCCCTTGCCGCGCCGCGCATCAATTCCGGCGACGACGTGCTGGTCGTGTTCAACGATACCATTTTCGTTGCCGATCTCGACCGCATTGCGCAACTCTGCTCCGACTGCGATGGTCTCATCTATTCCAAGGAGGTCGAGGATTATCAGCGCTTCGGCGTCAATGTGGTCGACGAGGCGGGCTTTATCGTCGATATGGTGGAAAAACCCGACACTCCGATCTCGCGCCTGGCGCAGGTGGGACTTTACTATCTCAAGGACGGGCGCGGCTTCATGGATTTTCTTGAGCGCACCATTCAGGCCGGTGAAACCGTCAAAGGCGAGTATTACCTGCCGGCGGTGTTCATGAACATGATCCGCGCCGGCCTCAAGCTCAAGGCCCCGACCATTGACGCCTGGCTTGATTGCGGCAAACCCGAAACCCTGCTGGAGACCAACCGTTATCTTCTGGCCGGCCGTCACCACGCCCATGGGGAAGTGCGCGATTCGGTGCTTATTGATCCGGTGCACATCGAAAAGGGGGCGGTGGTACAAAATGCCATCCTCGGTCCCAATGTCAGCGTCGCCGCCGGCAGCGTGATCGCCGACAGCATCGTGCGCGACAGCATCATCAATGCCGACAGCGAGGTGCGCTCGATGATTCTCGATGGCTCCATCATCGGTGAATCGGCACGTCTGATCGGCGCTGCGCGGCGCATGAATATCGGCGATCACTCCCTGGTCGAGATGTCGTAGGGGCGACGCATGCGTCGCCCTGTGCAAGGCATGCGTCGTTCCGGCCCGGGGCGCACGGCTGTGCGCCCCTACACGGATGCCATCATGCACAGGGCCGCATAAACCTTCGCGGCCGCCAGCACCTGGGCAAAGGGGGTGTGCTCGTCGGGGGTATGGGCGACTTCGAGGGCTCCGGGGCCGAGAATCAGGGGCTTGACGCCGGCTTCGAAAAACAGGTTTCCGTCCGAGTGGGAGCGGAATGCGTCAAAGCCGCCCTTGAGACCGAGGCTTGGATAGATGTCGGCGAGGGCGCGGGCGAGGGGATTGTCCGGTTCCAGGTTATAACCGCGCGCGGCGAAGTTGAACTCCAATTCGAGGTCGAGGTCGGGGATGAGTCGGCCGGCGGTTTCCGCGCGGTCGCGCAGGGCGGCTTCCACCTCGGCGGGATCGCCCTGCGGCGGCAGGTGCAGATCGATCCAGGCCTCGCAGCGGTCGGGCACGACGAAGCCGGCGCGCGACGAGGTCAGTTCGCGAATGGAATAGGCGATGTCCGAATTGCCGCGCTCGAACAAAGGGTCGCGCCCCAGGTGCAGCAGGACGCGCAGCATGGATTCCACCGCGTTGTGCCCGAGTTCGGGCAGGGATGAGTGGGTGCGCCGCCCGCGGGTGACGAACCCGGCTTCCAGGTAGCCGTAATGGGCGAAGCAGGGCATCATGCCGGTGGGCTCGCCGATCACGACCCAGGGCGGGTGGAAGCTTTCGAGGAAGGCCGCGCTGCCGTCGCCGTTTTCTTCTTCGCCCACCACCAGCAGCAGTCCCACAGGGGGGCGCTGATCGGGCGGCAGCACCTCCGCCAGGGCCAGAAAGGCCTCGACCATTGCGGCGCAACCGCCTTTCATGTCGGCGCTGCCCAGGCCGTGAATCAGCCCGTCCGCATCGCGTGCGCCGTAATCCTCCAGATCCCAGGCGCCGATGGTGTCGACATGGCCGACCAGATACAGGCGCGGTTCCTGCCAGCCCAGGGGCACCACAAGATTATAGCGGTCTTCATCCACCTCCTGGCGGCGGATGGCAAAGCCGGCGCCGTGCAGGTGCTCCTCAAGGTAGAGCTGGATGTCCTCCTCCTTGCCTGAGGGCGAGTAGATGTCGACCATCTCGACCAGCAGGCGGCGCAGGCGCTCGGCGTCAACGGCTTTCCAGATTTTTTCCAGGTTCTGCTGCGGCATCGCGCTTTTTCCCTTTCCGTTTACGCCCTAAGTTAAGGGTCATGTAGACGTGCTTTTGGATGTTGTTGAAGCCCTGCTTGGTGAAAAAGCGAATGGCTGCCTCGTTTTCGGCATCGGTATCGATGATGATCATGCGCACGCCCTGTTCACGCATGCGGCGCTTGATTTCGCGAAACAGGCGCGCGCCGATACGCAGCTTCTGCATGAAGGGACGAACGCCGAGCCACACCAGATAGCCGTATTTCCAGGCGGAGTGATGCTTTTCCACGGTGGTTCCCAAGGCAAAGCCGACGATTTGACCTTCGGCTTCCGCGACCAGGCACAGCTCGCTGTCGCTGTTGAACAGGGTGGTGATTTCATATTCGTCCCAGGTGCGATAGAGGCTGGGAGAATATTCGGCGGTAAAAATGTCTTCGCCCAAATGAAAGACAGTGGAAAAATCGTCGATGTTCATCTCGCGGATGCGTAGACGTTTTTCCTTGGGCAGATCCTGTTCTTCGGGCATGAGGCCTTTCCTTTCCGCAGCGACTTTTTTAACATTTGTAACCGTTCAGCAGGCACCGCAGGGTGCGTCGGACGTTGCAGCTGAATGGGTACAATTCTAGCAGATAATCCAGAATCTTCCCGGTCTTGCGCTCCATGGGCAAGGGCGCTATGATGCCGCACCTTTTTTCTGCGACCCGTCCCTTGAGGATTTTTTTCCGATGACCAGTGGTTTTGAATCTTACCTGCCCTATTTTCTGCCCCCCTTGCTGGGTGCAATTATCGGTTATGTGACCAACTATGTCGCCATTCGCATGCTGTTTCGACCGCTGCGCGCCTGGCGCGTGCTGGGCGTGCGTATCCCCATGACGCCCGGGATCATCCCCGGCAAGCGCCATGAACTGGCCGCGCGCATGGGCGAAATGGTCGGCAGCCATCTTCTGACCGCCGAGGATGTGGGGCGGGCGCTGGAAAAAGACAGCTTTCGCCGTGAAATCAAGGGCGCGGTGGCCGACAAACTCGGACGCTTTCTCGACCGTGAGCTGGGGCCCCTCGCACAACTGGTGCCCGCAGATTTTCGCGGACGTTTCCGCGAACTGGTCGAGCTGCTGCGTTGGAAGCTGGTCAAGGCGGTGTTCGCCTATCTCGACAGTGATGCATTCGAGACCAGACTGCGGGATTTCGTGCGGCGCAAGGGCAACGAGTGGCTGGCCCGCGACCTGGAGAGCTTTCTCACTCCCGAGCGTTACACGCGCCTGCGGGGACATCTGGATGATCGTATCAGCGGATTTCTCCACTCACCGGGCGTGGCGCGGGCCGTGGAGCAGTTCATCGACGCCAAAACCGATGAGTGGGTCGGTTCGGAGCGCACCCTGCGCGAGTTGCTGCCGGCCGATCTCATTGAGGTTCTGCTGGCGCAGGCGGAGAAAGAGGTGCCGCCCTTGCTGGAAAAGTTCGGCGGCATGCTCTACGACCCCGACTTTCGTGCGCGCCTGGTCATCAAAGGTCGCCAGGCTATCGAAGGCTTTCTTGATTCCCTGGGGGGGCTGTCGGGTCTTCTGAGCGGTTTCATCAATCTGGACAAGCTCTACGAGCGAATTCCGGAATTCCTGGATAAGGCCGGCGACGAAATTGCGCGCTGGCTCAAGGAGGAGAAGACCCAGGCGCAGGTAGCGCAGATGCTGCGCGAGCGCATTGATGCGCTGCTGGATCGCTCCCTGGCGAGCTATCTGGAAAAAGTGCCCTACGAAAAAGTCGCCGGGGTGCGTCGTTTCGTGCGCGGCAAGGCGGTCGAGTACGTGCAGAGCCGCCGTGCTTGCGATGCCGCGCTGAATCTCACCGAGCGCGGCATCGACCGGCTCAAGGATCGCAGCTTTGCCTCGCTGCTGGATAAGACCTTGCCGGAAGGGGGGCTTGAGCGCGGTCGCGAGGAACTCTGCGAGCGCATCCTGGCGGCGCTGCGCTCGCCGGCGGCGCGCGAGGTGCTGTCCAAAGTGCTGGAGGAAAGGCTTGAGGAATGGTTGTTTCGCAAATCCCTCGGGCGGCTCTCGGCGCGGGTGCCGGCCGATGTGCGCGAAGAACTCAATGAGGGCTTGTGCCGTCAGTTGGGTGAGTTGCTGAAAAAGGAGGTGCCGCCCCTGGTGGAAACCCTCAATGTGCAGCGCATGGTGGAGGAGAAGGTCAATTCCCTGGATCTGCTCAAGGTCGAAGGGCTGCTCATGGGCATCATGAAGGAGCAGTTCAAGTACATCAATCTTTTCGGTGCCCTGCTGGGCTTTTTCATTGGTCTGGCCAATCTGCTGATTCTGGGTTTTCGCTAGGCCCGCAAGCCGCTCCCCCCGCGATCCCCCGCCTCAGGGGGAAGCTCTCGCCCTCGTCACTGTTCAGCATGCACCGCACGCCGCGGCGGCATCGCTGGCGGCAAAAATCCGCCTGCGGCTCAGACATTTGCCGCGGCACTCAACCGCCACGTCCTGCGGTGCGATTGGGAATTGCCGCCGGCTAACAATCCACTTTATTCCATGCCCATTTCATAATTGAACTTGGAGGTTCCCGCCAGGGGCCGGTCATCCTTGGCGGCGGCCAGCACCTGCTTGCCGCGCTCGGAAAAGGCACCGCACTGGTCAAGTTCCACCAGGAAGCGCTCGGCGCCGAGGTTTTGCAGCTCCCGCAGGTGGCCGATGAGCGAAAAATCGGTATCCGAAGTGAGTACCGTCAGGCCGCTGCGATCATCCACGCTGTACTTCTCGCCACGGTCCGAAACCAGGGAGCGATCCGAGCGTGCGCCCTTGATGCGGATGCGCGAGGTGATCAGGGGGACCTGGGCGTGGACCGTAAGGGTCAGGGGAATCCCGACATCGCGCGCGAGAAGTTCGCCGAGGTTGTCGCGGTCGTCCTCAAGGTAGAGGCCGGCTTCGCTGATGCCGAGTTCGCGCCAGGCCAGCAGCGCTTGGGAGTTGAGGGAGAAGAGGCGAAAGCCGCTGCTCAGTTGCGGCTCCTCAAGTCCATCAAAGAGTTCAAAGTGACCGAGGTTGTTGAGGCGAAAGGCGCGGAATCCGGCTTCGACGAGAATTTCGACGGCCTGTTTGACTATCTGCCAATCCTCTTCAAAGAGGATGAAGGGGAGATCCCAGATGATCTTGTCTTTGCGATTGCGCAGCTTACGTGCGCTCAGCGCCACATGGCGCGCCAGGCGCGGTGTGAGGGGGATCAGCAGTCGCGCGATGGACGGGTCGTTGAGCAGGTGCGCGTCCCGCGGGTCGCCGACCAGCACGCTGAGCTGAGCTGTTGCCTCGGGCCTTGGCGCGTCGGCGGGCAGGAGCGCCTCCATGGCCGCGCGCTGATGCTCGCGGCGCGGTGCGCTGCGGCCGCCGGAAATTGCCTGAGCCAGCTCCTGGTAAAAGGCGCGGCGGATTTCCTTGAGGCGTTTGGGTGGAATGACCACCGGCGGCAGGGTTTCGGCGGTAAGCTCGCCAAGGATCAGGGCGGCATCGCCGCTGCGGCTGAAGACCTCGCGCAGAATATCCAGGGACAGGGGATTGTTTTCGGCGGCGTAGGTGGTAACGGCGAAGGTGCGTTCCACAACCAGGCTGTGCCATTGGGCGCGCAGGTGCAGCTGATCATCCCTGAGACTCACCGCCAGGGTGATGGTCTCGGCACGCGGTGCAGCCGCTTCCAGGCGGCGCCGGCAGGCCGCATCGCTCAGGGTGAAGGCTTGATCGGATGAGACTTTGAACACCGCGTCGCCCTTGCGGAAGCGATTGGCAAAGGGGCTCGGCACGGTGACCAGGGTGTCCGGCGAAGCCACTTTGGCGGCCTTGTGCCCCAGTTGCAGGGTTTTAACGGTAAATGCGGTGCCGGCCTGGTCGGTTTTGGGTTGCACGCGCAGGCGATCTCCCACATGCAGCCGGTCGCGGGTTTTGAAGCTGATGTCGCCGCCGCGCACCGCACTGATCTCGCCGAGAAAGCGGCCGGTGGACCCTTTCACGGAGGGCGCTGCGATATCGGTGGGATTGGGGCCGGTGAGAAAGCCGCGCGTCGGCAGGCGGCCAAAGGAGAGCTTAAGGCGATCTTTGGCCGTGCTCAAAGCGGCCTTGCGCTGTGCGGGAGGTGCATCGAGCACCTGCCGGTAGGCCCCGACCACCGAGGCCACGTACTCGGCGCTTTTCATCCGACCTTCGATCTTGAAGCTGCAAACCCCGGCCGCAGCCAGCTCGGGGAGCAGATCGATAGCCGAGAGGTCGTTGGGTGAAAAAAAATAACCTTCCTGCTGGTGGTAACGATAGCGGCGCCGGCAGGGCTGGGCGCAACGGCCGCGATTGCCGCTTTTGCCGCCGAGCCAGGAGGAGAAGTAACATTGGCCGGAAAAACTGAAGCACAGCGCGCCGTGAATGAAATGCTCCAACTCAAGGTGCGTCTTCTTGCGGATTGCGGTGATTTCCGCCAGGGACAGCTCGCGCGCCAGCACGCCACGGGTAAACCCCATGCGTTCAAGCTGCCGCACGCCGGCGGCATTGTGTACCGTCATCTGCGTTGAGGCGTGCAGCTCCAGGCCGGGGAAATGCCGGCGTGCCAGGCGCCAAACTGCCAGATCCTGAAGAATCACCCCATCGATGCGCAGGGCTTCGAGGGTTGCAAGGGTCTCCACCAGCTGCGGCAGTTCGCGCTCTTTGACCAGGGTGTTGAGGGTGACGTAGATGCGGCGCTCGCGGGCATGAGCGTAGTTAAGCATGCGCTCCAGATCGGCGGGTGTGAAGTTTTTCGCTTTAGCGCGCGCCGAGAAATCGCGCAGGCCGCAATAGACGGCATCGGCGCCGTTTTCCATGGCGGCGAAGAAAGCTTCGAGACTGCCGGCCGGGGCGAGGAGTTCGGGTTTGACGGATTGATTCATGAGTTCCTGCACGAAGTCAAGGTAGATGGCGTCGCAAAAAGTCCGCCCTACGGCGTTACGGCGTTTTTTCAGGACCTCGACATACCTGATGTATGCCTTCGCCCCTGAAAAACCACCANGATGGCGTCGCAAAAAGTCCGCCCTACGGCGTTACGGCGTTTTTTCAGGACCTCGACATACCTGATGTATGCCTTCGCCCCTGAAAAACCACCAGGCCTTGTAGGAGGAAATTTTTGCTTAGCCATCCTCTGAGTTTTTGCGAGTGCATCAAGATAATGCAACGAAAAAGCCGGAAGGGTGGTTATCACCCTTCCGGCCAGGCCTGTCCAGTGAGTCCGGTGTTCAGCGCCCTTGGCCTGATCCGTTCATGAGTTTCTCCATGGCCTGCAGATCGGCGCCGGAGAGATAGGTGCCGTTGACCCAGAATTTGGGAGTGCCGCGTACGCCCAGGTTTGTGACGATTTCCTGGTGAATTTCCAGCTGCCGGTTATCCTCGAATTGCGGCAGGGCGCGGCCGTCGTAGCGACCGCGCATGACATCCTCGTAGGCCTCCGCGGGATTTTTTGCGGAGAGGATGTAGCGCACCTTGGCCTCGGCTTCGGGGTGAATGCGGGTCAGGGGGTAGAAGTAGATGTAGCGGGTGACGTCGTCTCGTTCGCTGAGAAATTCGCTGGCCTTGCGGCAAAACGGGCAGTCGGGATCGGTGATTTCGATGACCACATTTTTACCGTCGCCGATTTTCAGCGCTTTTTCAAGGGGCAGATCCTTGATGCGGTCGGCCATCATCTGCGCTTGACGCGTGCGGGTCAGGCTCTGGCCCTGGGCATCCCAGATTTCTCCGTAGATCAGGTGTTGAGAGCGGGGCACGAAATAAATGATACGGTCGCCGCTGACCACCTCGTAAACCCCTTCGACGGGAGTGGCGTGGACGGAATCAAATTCAAGGCGGGGAAAAGTCATCTTGAGGGTCGCCGTGGCGCCGGAGACGCCGCTTTCGTCCTGCTTGGCAGCAAACGCGGGACTCTGCAGCGTGATCAGGGTCAACAGCAGGATCAACAGGGGAATCATTGGTTTTTTCATGAAGGGCTCTCCTGGAGCGAATTGTCTGGGGCTGTACGCCCACCGAGGTTAACGCGACATCAGGGGCAAGCATACCAGCTTTCGCAATTTTCGCCAAGAACCCTGCCTCGCTGGAACGGGAGCGGCCGGAAAGAGGCTGAAGTGTGACCGCTGCGCGCCGCCATTTCTCAACCCCTGTCACTTTGACTTGCGAGCTTTTTTGCGTCTATGTAGCGGATAACCGCCTTTTCAACTTCCACCAGGACAAATACCACGATCCCGGAGGCAATCACCAGTCCCCATTCGCCCAAGCCTATGTCTTCAGTACCGAACCACACCTGCAGGGGCGGTGCATAGGTCAGCGCCAGTTGCAGCACGATGAGAGCGCCGGCGGCGATCAGCGCATAGGCATTGCCGATAAAGCCCTTTACGTTAAAGGATGAATCAAAGAAAAAGCGGCTGTTGAACAGGTAGAAAAACTGTCCCGCCATGAGCACGTTGACGGCCAGGGTACGCGATCTTTCGGGCGACATGCCGTTGTCGAGGGCGCCGAGGAAAGCCCACAGAGTCAACCCGGCTATGAGCAGGGAGACAAAAAAGATGCGCCACAGCAGATGTCGGGAGAGAATCGGCTCATCATGCCGCCGGGGAGGGCNGCTTCGGCCGGCTCGAAGGCCAGGGACATGCCGAGGGTGACGGCGACCACCATATTGACCCACAGGATCTGCAGGGGCGTCACCGGCATGAGGGCGAAGGCGAAGAGCACGGCGGCGAGCACCGCAAAAGACTGGGCGCCGCTGGCAGGCAGGATGAAAAGGATGGTCTTCTGCAGATTGTCGTAGACCGCCCGCCCTTCTTCGACGGCTTTTTCGATGGAAGCGAAATTGTCATCGGTGAGGACCATTTCCGAAGCGTCCTTGGCCGCCTCGGAGCCTTTAATGCCCATGGCGATGCCGATGTCGGCGCGTTTCAGGGCTGGTGCGTCGTTGACGCCGTCGCCGGTCATTGCAACGATTTCTTTGAGGGACTGCAAAGCTTTGACCAGGCGAATTTTGTGCTCAGGGCTTGAGCGAGCGAAGATATCCGTCTTCCCCACCAGGTCATGGAGTTCTGCGTCACTCATTTTTTCGATTTCCCGACCGGAAATGGAGTGCTCCCCATCACCAATTCCCATCTGGGCGCCTATGCTGCGCGCTGTCAGGACATGGTCGCCGGTGATCATTTTGACCCGGATTCCCGCCTCGCGACACTTGTCGATCGCTCTGATCGCCTCATCGCGCGGGGGATCGATCAGCCCCAGAAGGCCCAGTAACGTGAATCCGCTTTCAGTGTCTTTTGGGTCCAGGGCCGCTTTTTTCCCATCGATATTTTTGACCGCAATGGCCAGCACCCGGTGCCCTTCACTGGCGATCTCATCCATCTTTTTTTCCCAGAGCCCTTGGTCGAGAGAGTCATCCTTTTCTTCACTGCGCTGCTTGTCACAGAGCTCCAGAACTTTTTCAGGAGCTCCCTTGAGATAAATCACCGACGATTCTTCCGGGGTGTGGTGCAGGGTGGCCATATAACGATTTTCCGACCTGAAAGGAATCTCATCGACGCGGGGAAATTCTTTTTCCGCAGCGTCGTGCTCCAATCCCGTTTTGCGGCCGAGGACATAAACACCACCGTCGGTGGGCTCTCCCTGCACGCGCCACTGTCCGTCGTCCTTATTCTTTTTCAGCTTGGCGTCGTTGCAGAGAAATCCGGCACGCACCAGTTCCTTGAGATCGGGGGCTTGCGAAAGATCCACCGCCTGGTCATCGTGCAGGATCTTTCCCTCGGGTGTGTAGCCGGTGCCTTCGACCGCATAGGCTTTTTGAACCATAAGGATGCGTTTGACGGTCATCTCGTTGCGCGTCAGCGTACCGGTTTTGTCTGAACAGATAACGGTGACCGAACCAAGCGTTTCCACGGCTGGCAGGCGGCGGATAATGGCATGGCGCCTGGCCATGCTTTGCACTCCCAGGGCAAGGGTAATGGTCATGACCGCAGGCAGGCCTTCGGGGATGGCTGCTACGGCGATACTCACCGCGATCATAAGCAGCTCGCCGACCTGATAATCCCTGAACACCAGGCCAAAAGCGAAAACTGAAGCACTCAGGCCCAGAATGGCCACGGAGAGCCAGCGGCCGAATTTTTCGACTTTACGCATCAAGGGGGTGGTGAGTTCCTCGACTTCCGAAACCAACTGGCCGATCCGTCCGATCTCCGACTGCTGTCCCGTGGCGACGACCACGCCCTCAAGGCTTCCGCTGGACACGAGGGTGCTCGAATAGGCCATGCACTCGCGATCACCCGTCGGCGAATCCTCGGCGACCGCATTCGTGGATTTCATGACCGGTTCAGATTCGCCCGTCAGAGCCGCTTCCTGAATTTGCGCGTCCTTGACCAAGATCAGACGCAGATCCGCCGGCACCTTGTCTCCGCCCTTGAGCAAGACGATGTCCCCCGGCACCACCTCTTCCGCGGGAATGACCTCCACCTTTCCCCCCCGCCGCACCCGGGCATCCAGGGAGAGCATGTCGCGAATGGATTCAAGAGCCTGTGCCGCCTTGCCTTCCTGAATAAATCCAATCACACCGATGATCAGCACCACCGCGAAGATGACCCACATATCCAGGAATTCTCCCAGCAGCCCGGAAATCACTGCCGCGGCGACGAGGATATAGATCAGGATATTTTTAAATTGGCGCAGAAAGCGTGACAGGGCACTTTCCTTTTTCCCGCGCGCAAGGCTGTTGGGCCCGTACTTCTCCAGGCGCTTGGCCGCCTCTTCGGCACTGAGCCCGGCTTTTTGGGCCTCCAGCTCCTGCAGAACCTCATCAGGGCTGCGTGCATGCCATGCGATATTTGTATGCGGATGTTGATTGTTTTGCGCCATTCTCATCCTCGAAAATCCGTGCGCCTGCCTGAGGTGTTTTTTTCACAGGCGATGGCCCATAAATTTCACTCGCTCTATCGAGTTGTTCTTTTCCTTTCGGGCTATCAACTTTACCTGAGAAGCCGCGCCTGTCCAGTGATCCGGGCACCGAACCCCTTCGTCATGGATGTCGCGAGACACCCTGGGCTGAATAGATATTCTCCCGGGTCCGACGCCCTGACCCTGGCAATTTAAAAAGGTGTGAGGATTCGCCGCACGGGGCACTAAGGGGTTACAGCAAACCGCGGTCGGCGAAGGAGACGTAGCGGCCGTTTCCGATCACGATGTGGTCAAGAACACGCACGCCGACCAGCTCGCCGACCTCCTTGAGGCGGCGGGTGATGTCCAGGTCTTCACGGCTGGGGGTGGGATCTCCCGAAGGATGGTTGTGGACGAAGAGCACTGCTGAAGCCGATTCACGGATGACCGGAGAGAAGACTTCACGGGGATGCACGATGCTGGCGTTCAGGCTGCCTTCGGAAATGGGGACTTCGCGGATCAGGCGGTTTTTGCTGTCGAGGAGCAGGGTGTAGAAGACTTCGCGTTTGTGGTCGCGCAGCCGCTCATGATAGGAGCGGAAAATCTCCTCGGAGTTGGTGAAGCGGTCACCGGGGCGCAGGCGCGCATCGGCAAAGCGTCGCGCGATCTGAAAAACCGCCTGCAATTCGGCAGCTTTGGCCGGACCAATGCCCTTGATCTGACAGAGTTCGGCGATGGTTGCCGCAGCCAGTTGCCGCAGGCCGCCGAAGCGCGCAAGTAGCAGGCGCGCGTGATCCAGGGCGCTGGTGCGGGTGGCGGCATCGCCGGTGCGTAGAATCAGCGCGAGAAGTTCCGCGTCGCTCAAGGCCTCCGCGCCGCGATCGAGCAGCTTTTCCCTGGGGCGCTCGGCCTCGGGCCAATCTTTGATGCGGCGGTTGGTGTCGGACATGATGTCTCCCTCCTGTGGTGCATGGCATGATAAACCCCCTGAAGGGGAAAGGCTCATTAAAGAGGAGACGGGGTCATCCGTCAAGAATCCTGAAGAAAAAGATAGGTGTCGAGCATGCACCGCAGGGCGTGGCATCTGGATAGGTACAAAAAAAAGACCGGCTGCACGCAGCCGGTCTTTTTCTGAGCCTATAAGGCGAAGGTCTGGAAATATCGTCTATTCGCGCACGTAGGTGTCGATGTCGGTTTCGTGAACCATGCCCATGAGGCGAGCGTACTCGGATTCGATCACGGCGAAATGATCGCGGGTTTCCTTGGCCATGCGGTCAAAAACGGTGCGCACCGCCGGGTCAATGATGTTGGTGGCTGTGCCTTCAAGGACGCGGGCGAGATCTTCCTCTTCCTTGAGGGCGATTTCCATGGCACGACGCTCATGCACGTTTTCGTCGAGGGCCTTCTCCAGGTTGCGGAGCATGGCCGATTCTTTGCGCGGCGGGCTCTGAATATATTGCTCGAAGCTCCCAAGGTCGTTGCCGGGATAAATTTTGAAAAAGTGGCTGCAGTGTTCTTTTTCTTCTTTAGCGAGCTGTTCAAAGACTTTGCGGCCGCGCTCGTTTTGGGTGATTTGAGCGGCACGGCTGTAAAAATCCATCACGTCCTTTTCGGTTTGAACAGCGGTCTTGATCGCTTCTTTCATGTTGAATTCCTGCGGCATCGGTGGTGCCCTCCTCCAGAATAGATTGCGGTGCCCATCTTCAGACACCGTATACAGTGCGATCTTAACTGATGCTGAGGGTGGCTGTCAATCAACCCGTCCTTTTAAGTGAGTGATTTGCTTTACAGAATCGTCGGGGTTGTTAAGCTTTGGGAAGACAACCAACCGCAAGGAGGCCGTCATGACCTACGGAGAGGACCGCATCTACAAAAAGATCGAAGTCATCGGAATTTCGTCCCAAAGCATCGAGGGTGCGGTTCAGGCCGCAGTGAGTCGCGCCAGTCAGTCCCTGGAGGGCATCTCCTGGTTCGAGGTTCAGGAAGTGCGCGGCCATGTGGGGCCCGAAGGCAAGGTCGCCGAATATCAAGTGGTCATCAAGGTCTCCTTCGAGCTAAAGTAGGCAATAAAAGGGGACAGGCCGGTTTTTCCCTTTAAAAAACCAGCCTGTCCCCTTTTTAGTCGCCGAGCAGCGTGCGGATGACCTCGCCGGCCATGGTCAGGCCGAAGATGGGTGGAATGTAGGAAGAACTACCGAGGATTACGCGGCGGTCGGTGCAGCTCCAACGCTGATCTTGCTGGTTGGGGCAGATACAGTTTTGCGCGCACACCACGGTTTCCTGGCTCAGTGGACGGTACTCTTCCGTCGAGTAGACCACTTTGACGCCCTTGGAAATGCCGCGCTTGCGCAGGTTCTTACGTAAAATACGCGCGAGGCGGCATTTTTGTGTGTGAAAGAGGTCGGCAACCTTGATCTGTGTCGGGTCGAGTTTGTTGGCGGCACCCATGGAGGCGATAATCGGCAGGCCCAATTCGTGGCAACGCTGGATGAGGTGCAGTTTGGCGGTGATGTGATCGATGCAGTCGAGTACATGATCGTAGCCGCGGGCGAGCAGATCTTCGCTTGCGCCGGCTTCATAGAATGCCTGCAGGGGCTCGACGGCGATGTGCGGATTGATCGCGCGGCAGCGTTCGGCCATAACCTGCACCTTGGGTTTGCCGATGGTGCCGTCGAGGGCATGAATCTGGCGATTGACGTTGGTCAGGCAGATCTCGTCGAAATCGATGAGGGTCAGGCGGCCGACGCCGGAGCGCGCCAACGCTTCGGCGGCATAACCGCCGACTCCGCCGATGCCGAAGACTGCCACCGAGGCCTCGCTAAGGCGCGAAAGACCGTCGCGACCGACGAGAAGCTGCATGCGTGAGAAGCGGTGCTGATCGAGTTTGTTGTCCATGGGGTAAATTGTCCTTTGTCCCTTATCGCTTTGTCCCTTTTCAGTTGTCAGTTTTTTCGGGCCGGTGCAGGATCCGCTGGGCGTTTTGTGTGGTGATGCGGGCGGTTTCTGCGAGGCTCCAGTTGCGGATACGGGCGACTTCTGCGGCGATCAGGCTCAGCCATTCGGGCCGGTTGCTTTCTCCGCGATGGGGATGGGGAGCGATGTCCGGGGCGTCGGTTTCAAGCACGATCCATTCGGCCGGCAGCGCCTTGAGGACCTCGGGCGCACTTCGCGGCAGTTGGAAGACGCTCAGAATCGCCTGATGGTGGAATTNCCGAGATCCACGGCCTGCAAGGCAGATTCGATACTGCCTGCATAGGCGTGCAGAATGCCGCCCACCTGGTGCGCCTGTTCTTCACGCAGAATTTCCAGCAAGCGGCCCATGGCCTTGCGGCAATGGATCAGGACCGGCAGCTCGGCTTCGCGCGCCAGGCGCAATTGCCCACGCAGCGCTGCTTCCTGTACTTGCGCACCGGGGGCGGGCAGCAGAGAGTCCAGGCCGATTTCTCCCACCGCGACCACTGCGGGTTTGTGCAGCAGTGCCTCCAGGGCGCTTTGGGTTTGTGCATTCCAGTTTGCGGCTGCCTGGGGATGGACGCCTGGCGCGGCCAGGGCTCCAGGGATTGTCGCGACCGTCTCCATAAGCCCCGCCCATGCCGTCGGGGCGACACCGGGAACCAGAAACTGACCGACGCCCGCGGCCCGGGCGGCTTCGATTTCAGGTTTCAATCGCTCCGAAAGGGGTGCCCGGTCGAGGTGGACATGGGTATCGAACAGGTACGGGTCCAGTTTTTTCATGGCTCTCATCCTAGCACGCTTGTTCAGGCGCTGGAAAGCGGCCTCGGCACACTTGGTCCTTGCGCAGACTAGGCAAATATGTTAAAAAAACTTGATAATTAATTCAAGCCAACCACTGATCTCCAGGGATACTCCCATGACCGCCAGTACGCCGCAGGATCTCAGTTATCTCAAAAAGGTTTTTCTTTTCACCCATCTGACCGGCTTGGGTGCCGGTCTGATTTTCCCCCCCCTGGTGTGGCCTCTGCTGGGTGCGCAGGTGTTAAGCCTGAATTTCTGGCTGATTTGTCTGGCCATGGGCTATGCCGTCGGCGCCTTGAGCTTTTTTTATGTGCGCGCCACTCTGAAAAAGCAGTTGCGGATTCAGTTGCAGTTGCTGCAAGGGCTTTCGGGAAAGATGGATGTCTCGGAGGAGAGCGTCGAGGGGCTCATGCAGGCAATGGAAGCTGCCGTGGGGCGGGTGCGGGAGTTGGTTGACGGCACCTATGGCGCCATCGACGATTTATTGCCGAAATTTCATTCCTTTTCCGACGCCATCCGTTATCTGGCCGACCGGGCGCGCGAGGGTCTGGCGGCGGCGCTGGTCACCGGCAAGGATGTCGCAGCCATGGAGGAGAAACAGCGCGAAGTCATGGAGCAACTCGAAAGTCTCAGTTTCCGTTCGCAGGAAGAAGCCTCGATTTCTCGTGAGCTGTCCGCATCCCTGGAAGAGATGGCCGGTGCCATGAGTCGCACCCGCGGCAAATTCCTGGAAACCTCGCGCATCGCCGAGCAGATGACCGCAAGCGTCGAAAAAGTGCGTCGCCAGGCCGATGAAGTGATTCAGGCGGTGGAAGGCACAACCCGCGACCTCGACACCATTGGGGACTCCTTGGAGAAAATCCGCTGGGGAGCTTCATCCAGCGCCGAAGCTTCAGAGCGCGTTAAGCGCGATGCAACTAACGGCCTCGAGGTGGTAAAAAGCTCCATCGACGAGATGGAGCGCATTGAGGAAGAAAGCCATCGGGCCACCGAGGCCATGAAGCGGTTGTCGGCGCAGACCGGCGAAGTTACCAAGATCATCGAGGTGATTAGGGAGTTGGTCGGCGATACGGAGCTTCTCGCCTTCAATGCCGCCATCATCGCCGCCAAGGCGGGCGAAGAGGGCAAGGGTTTTTCGGTTGTCGCTGAGGAAATCCGCGATCTGGCCGACCGCACCACCGCCAGCGCCCAAGACATCCATCACATCGTCAAGAAGATCTCCGTGGATACCCGCGAGGTGACTGGCGCCGTCGAAGCCACCGCCAAGCGCATAGCAACCGGCAAGAAACTCTCTCTGTCAACCGGCGAGGCGCTGCACAAGATTGTGGCCAGCGCCGTGGAGGCCGCCGATGCCTCGGAGCAGATCGCGCGCCTGACCGGTGAGCAGAGTGGCCGGGCGCAAAGCTTGCTCGAGCAAGCCGGCGGAAGTCTCAATGCGGTGAAGTCGATTACCGGCGCAATGCAGGCGCAGCAAAAGGATCTGTCGCGCATCCAGGAAGGGGTCGCGCAGATGAAGAGCGGTTCAGACCAGATGGTCAGGGGCATGGAGGAACAGGTGCGCGCCAACCATGAATTCGACCGCAGCCTCAACGAGCGCGAGACCCAGGTACGCGCCGTCACCGAGGCGACGCGCTTTCAGATGGACGCGTCCAAGCGGGTCTCGAACCATTTCGCCAAATCGGAGAAACGCCTGCGCACCAACGCCGAAAAGGCCGAAGAAATCATCCGTGACGTCGCCGAAATGGAGCGTCTGACGGATGATTTACGGGATCTGGCCGAGGATTTTCGACGCTGAGCATCACAAAAAAACCGGCGATGAGCCGCAAGAAACGATTGATGGTCATAGACTCCTCCTGAGCAACATTCAAAAAACAACATATCTTTATGTCTTCTCCCCGGCAAGGGCCCGACGTGCGAATTGCCTTGACCCCGCCTGCGTTCAGGATTATGTTTTTTTCTTGAAATTCCGACGATTCCCCTGTCCTCACCACTCCTGTCATGCAACCATCCGGCAAAGGAGCTGATCATGGCGAAAAAATCCGCGGCCTTGGGCCTGGCCCTGTTGGCGTCCCTGCTCATTTTTCTGGCTGCCAGCGTTCACGCGCAGGACGATCCCCTCGAATCCTGGCGACCCGCTTTTGATCCCAGCGGCGCACAATTCACTTACCTGCTGTCTAACATCGATCATCCCGCCATCGAAGGGATTGCCGTCGGCTACCGTATTCGCGACAAGGTGTGGGAGCGCTCCGAGGGACGCCTCTACGTGGATTTTCGCCCCCTGGCCCAGCTCGGTGGGGAGCGTGACGTGCTGCAGAAATTGCGCCTCGGCGCCATCCACGGCATGATGTGCTCCTCGGTGGCCGCGGCCAATCTCAGCCCGCGCCTCGGCATCGTCAATCTGCCCTTTGTCGTCGATTCTTTCGAAAAGCTCGAAACTTTCCGCAACACGCCCGAGTTGTTCGACGCGTTCGCCGCCGCGCCCCACGCCCAGGGAGTGACCGTGGTGGATTTTACCACCTACGGCGGTTACGGCTGGGCCACGACCACGCCCGTTGCCAGTCTTGAGGACGCAGCACGCATCAACTTCCGCATTGCCGAAGCCCCCGTGAACACCGACCTGTACCGTGCCTGGGGCCTGAGATTCACGGTCATGCCCTGGCCCGATGTGCACCAGGCCCTGCAAACCGGGGTGATCAGCGGCCTCGATCATACCCCTATTGTTTGCAGCATCACCCGCAAGTTCGACGTGGCACGCTATTTCACTCCCCTGGACTATGCTCAGGGACTGTATATCCACATGATCAACCGGCGCTGGCTCGAGCGCCTGCCCGCCGATTTGCGCGAGATTCTCCTGACCACCATCGAGGAGGAAAGCGCTGTGGCCCGCGAGCGCGGGCGTACCCAGCACGAAGCGGAAATCGCCAAGGCGCGCGCGGCCGGCGTCACCTTTCTCGAACTGCCCGCCGCGGACCGCGAGCGGCTGCGCACACTGGCTGAGCCGGTCTATGAGCGCTGGGCCGAGCGTATCGGTCCTGAGTATCTGCACCGGGTGCGCACCCAGCTTGCCGACGAGTAAATCTCAAGAAAAGGCTTTTTTTAAAACGGGGTTTGTTTTATGCTGTTGGCGTCCTGCCGCGGCAGGTAAACAACCCTTGGGAAGGAGTTTCGCGGTGAAAAAGATTTCGTCAGCAATTTTGGTTTTTTTGATAATGGTCACGGGGGCGGCGACGGTTTCGGCGCAAGAAACCAGTGATCCGCTTTCGGCCTGGCGTCCGGCTTTTGATCCCTCGGGGGCGCAATACACCTACATCCTTTCCAATGTGTCGCATCCCGGTATCGACGGCATCGGTGTCGGCTATCGCATTCGTGACAAGGTGTGGGAGCGCTCCGAAGGGCGCCTGTATGTTGATTTTCGCCCCCTGGCGCAACTCGGCGGCGAACGCGACGTGCTGCAGAAACTGCGCCTGGGCGCCGTGCAGGGTATGATGAGTTCATCGGTGGCCGCGGCCAATCTCTCCGATCAGCTCGGAGTGGTCAATCTGCCCTTTGTGGTCGATACCTTCGACAAGCTCGATAGGTTTCGCGAGACGCCCGAACTTTGGGAGCCGTTCCGCGACAGCGCCCTGCGCCAGGGCATCATGGTGGCCGACATCACCGGCTACGGTCCCTACGGCTGGGCGACCACCACCCCGGTGCGCAATCTCGAAGAGGCGGCGCGAGTCAACTTTCGTATCGCCGAAGCGCCGGTCAATACCGACATTTATCGCGCCTGGGGGCTGAGATTCACGGTCATGCCCTGGCCCGATGTGCCCCAGGCCCTGCAGACCGGTGTAATCAACGGCCTGGACCATACCCCCATCGTCTGCAACCTGACGAAAAAGTTCGATATCGCCAAATCCTTCACCGAGATCAACTATGCGCAAGGCCTGTTTGTGCATCTCGTCAACAAGCGCTGGTTCGATCGCCTGCCCGCCGATCTGCAGGAAATCCTTCTGGACACCATCGCCGAGGAGAGCGCAAAATCTCGCGTCGCCACCCGCCGCCAGCACGATGAGCAAATCGCCGCGGCCAAGGCCGCGGGGGTCGCGTTTTATTCATTGTCCGACGAAGAGCGTGAAAAGTTGATCGAGATGGCCGCTCCGGTTTTCGAGCGCTGGGGGGCGCGCATCGGCCCCGATTATCTGGACAAGGTCCGCGCTACCCTGGAGCCCTGATCGCGCGTCTGTGCATTTTGACCTCTTAATCAACCCAGGCCGGCCGCTTGCGGCGACCGGCCCTTTTTTGCGAAAATCATGTGGAAGAAATCCGCCCGAGCTATTGACAAGACCCTGGCCTTCATCGAGGAGTGGAGCTTGTTCATCGCCGTCATGACGGCCTTGATCGTTGCCCTCGCCAACGTGTTCCTACGCAAATTTACTCCCATAAGTCTTTACTGGTCCGACGAGGTGGTGCGTAAGGTCATTTTTTTCACCACCTACGTCGGCGCTGCCGCAGCGATTCGCAGTCGCTCCCTGATACGTGTCGACGCTCTGCCGCAGCTGTTCCCGGTGCTCAAGCGTGGTTTGACACTGCTCAGCCACCTGGCTGCGCTGTTTTTCGCCGGCATCATGGTATGGCTCGGCTGGCAGATGACTCTTATGGCCTACCATGACACCTTCGCCCGCACCTCCACCCTGCAGATCGCCGAATGGAAATTCTACGCCGTGCTACCCGTGGTCGGGGTCATGATATTCGTGCGCAGCCTCATCGTCATGGTTGAGGACTGGCAGGGAGGCCCCGCGAGGGAATAAGCGCGCATGGAAGCTTCTCATCTCATTATTCTCGCTCTGCTGCTCGGCTCCCTGGCCGCGACCGTCCCCGTGTTCATGGCTCTGTTTTTTACGGGCCTTTTCGGTTTAAGCGTGGTGGCCGGCATCGACCCGCTGATCGTGGTCGAAGTGCTCTATCGCAGCATGGACAAGTTCGCCCTGATCGTCGTGTTGTTCTTCGTGCTGTGCGGCAACATCATGACCACCGGCACCATCGTGCAAAAGCTGGTCAAGACCGCCAATGTTCTGGTTGGATTTCTGCCCGGCGGGCTGGCCATGGCCGGCATTCTCGCCTGCGGTTTTTTCGGCGCCATCTCCGGTTCAACCGTCGCCACCGTGGTCGCCATCGGCGGTTTCATGATTCCGGCTCTGGTCCAGCACGGCTACCAGGAGCGCTTCAGCGTCGGGGTCATGACCACCGCCCCGATTCTCGGGGTGATCATCCCGCCCTCCATCGCCATGATCCTCTACGCCATGGTGACCAACGATTCCCTGGAGGCGCTGTTTCTCACCGGCTTCATCCCCGGCATTCTGATCATGGCCGCCATGTCGCTCTATGCTTATTTCGTGTGTCGCAAGCAGGGGGTGCCCTGTCAGCCGCGACCTACGCTGCGCGAGGTCGCCGCGGTGCTGCGCGAGAGCATCTGGGCGCTGCTGCTGCCGGTGCTGATTTTCGGCGGCATCTACTCAGGTTTTTTCACCGCCAACGAAGCGGCGGTGGTCGCTTGCTTCTACGCTTTTTTCGTCGAACTGGTGATTCATCGCGACATGAAAGTGCGCGACGTCAAGAAAGTCGTGGTGTCCTCGGCCGTGACCTCGTCGACCCTGCTGATCATTGTCGCCGGCGCCTCGGTGTTCGGGGAGTACCTGGCCTTTGAGCAGATTCCCGGCCAGATCGCCGACGCGGTGGTGTCCAACATCCAATCCCAGTGGGTGTTTCTGCTGGCGGTAAACATCCTGCTGCTGGTCATCGGCATGTTTATGGACATCATTTCCGCCACTTTGATTCTTACTCCTATTTTTCTGCCCCTGCTGTCGCAGTTCGAGGTCGACACCCTGCATTTCGGTCTGATCATGACCATCAACCTGGGCATCGGCTACTGCACGCCGCCCCTGGGGGTGAGCTTGTATATCTCCGGGGCCATGGTCGACAAGGGCGTGCTTTACGTCTCGCGGGCGGTGCTGCCTTTTATCCTGATTCAAATTGCGATTCTGTTGCTGCTGACCTTCTGGCCCGACCTGGCGTTGTTTCTGCCGCGCCTGTTCTACGGCCACGGCGGCTAGCTTTTTTCACCGCAGAGAACGCCGAGTCCGCTGAGGGTTTTTTTACGGATTTTCTCATCGTTCTTCGCGACCTCTGCGGTGAAGGCGGTTTTTTTGCATGTGTCACGGGAGGATATCGATGGAAATTAAAATTCTTCTGCCCCTCGACGATGGCGAAACCTCGCGCCGCACCGTTGAATTCGTGCTGGCCAACCGCGAACGTTTCTCCGTGCCTCTGACCCTGTTGCACGTGGTCAATATCGACAAGCTGGCCTACCGCATGATTCCCGATTTCCAGATGAGCATGGTCAAGGAGCGCGCGCAGGCCGCCGGTGAGCAGCTGCTGCATAAATTGATGGAGCCTTTCCTCGCCGCCGGCCTCAGGGTGACGCCGCGTCTTGAAGTCGGCAACCCGCGCGAAGTGATTCCGCGCATCGCCGACGGCGAGAATTTCCAGCTGCTGGTCATCGGTCGCAGCCACATGGGGGAGATCCGCGATGTGCTCTTCGGCGCCGTGGCCAACTATGTGGTGCACCGCGTCAAGTGCCCGGTGCTGCTGGTGTGACAGGGGCCATGCGGCACATGGAGGTACGCTCCTTGACTAATCATGTAGGTATTGATATATTCGCATGATAAGAGAAAGGGGGAACCGATGAGTGATGTGTGGATTATCCTGGCTATTGTCGCTGTCTGGTTCGTTGTGAACCGCTGGGTGCTGCCGCGCCTTGGCGTATCGACCTGAATCGCGGACAGTTGCAAGCCTCCCGTGGGGAAGGCAAAAGAACGAAAATCTGATGAATGAAAATTGGGGCGGCCGGGAGGCCGCCTTTGTCATAGATAGGGCGAGAACAGTTTGAAAAAGCAGGTGCTCAGGCGTCGCGGCAGGCTGCGGCTGTCAACTTCGGCGATGCTCAGGCGGTGGGAATGGCGGATGACCTCGTTGCAGTGGGCGACGAGGTCGGCGACCAGGGAGCGGCTGTAGATTTCCAGATTGAATTCGAAGTTGAGGCGGATGCTGCGCGGGTCGATGTTGGCCGAGCCGACCAGGGCGTACTCGTCGTCGACCAGCAGCAGCTTGCTATGCACAAAGGGCGGCGGCATCAGGTAGATGTTGATCCCGTAGCGTACCAGTTCCCAGAAATAGGCCTCGGAGGCCCAGGCGACAAAGGGCAGGTTGTTTTTGCTCGGTAGCAGGATATCGACCTGCACTCCACGCAGCCCGGCGGCGTTAATGGCGGAAATGAGGGCGCGATTGGGAATGAAGTAGGGAGTCATGATGCATAGACGCTTGCGCGCGCTGTTCAGCGCGCCGACGATGATCCAATGCAGCATTTCGTAGTCTTCGTTGGGGCCCGAACTGATGCCCCGAGAGAAGGCGTCACCGTCTTCGAGGGGCTGCGGCAGGCTTCTCATGAACAGACGTTCCTTGGTACAGAACCCCCAGTCTTCCATGAAGGCTTCCTGCAGGTGGGCGACCACCGGCCCCTCGACCTTGAAATGAACATCAATCACGCGCTGCGAATTCTCCTGGCGGGCGGCCAGGTATCGATCGCCGATGTTCATGCCGCCGGTAAAGCCCAGGCGATCATCGACGACCAGAATTTTTCGATGGTTGCGGAGATTGAAATAGATCCCGCGTCCCGAGAGCGACGGTGGCAGAAATCGCGCCACACGCACCTTGGAGCCGCGCAGCAGGCTGCGGGCGGCGGGGTAGGTATAAAGCTCGCCGAGGGCGTCAACCAACACCCGCACCTCGACACCGCGATCGGCGGCTTCACTGAGGGCGGCGATGAACTCACGGCCGCTCTGATTGGATTCAAAAATGTAGGTGGTCAGGTGGACCGTTTCCTGCGCCCCGCGAATGGCTTCAAGCATGGCGGGATAGGCCTGCTCGCCGTTGTGCAGTGCTCTGATGCGGTTTCCGGGGATCAGGGGGCGGCGGGTGACGTGGTCGGAGAGGCTCAGCAGCGCGGAGAAATTTTCCTGACGAAAGGGCAGGCTGGCGGAAAAGTCAGCGGACCAGGAACAAACTTCCGGCTCGACCCAGGGCATGCCCTCGCCACGGTTCTGCCAGTCCCGCGCACGGATGCGGATACGATTGACGCCGAAAAACCAGTATGAAAGTGGGCCGATGACAGGTAGCGCCAGGCAAGCGACGATCCAGCCCAGGGCCGCGCGGGGGTCGAGTTTGTTGAGTAGGGCGTGGCCGGCGCTGAGAACCCCGAAGGCGGTTATCGCGAACCAGATCAGCGTGTTCAGCACCGGGCCCCCTATCGTATGGAAACTTCACCGGGCCCCATCGGCGGGGCCCGGCTTGGTCGAGAGATGGTTAAAACACTAAAATAAAGTTTTTCAATGTTACCAGAGCAAACGCCTGCGTCCACTTATTTTTTTGAACCTGCTCAGTATGCACCGCAGGGGGCGGCGGCACTCTCGGACGTTGCAGCTGAGCCGCTTTTTTTATCGTCGCAGGTTGGTGGCGCAGCGCGGACAGGTCAGCATGCTGGTCGAGGGGACACGGTGACCGCAGGTGGGGCATTGAAAAAAATATTTACAATGCTTGCACTGGATTTCTGAAAGTCCCTGGCGTTTTTTGCATTTGGGGCAAATGCGGTACATCTTGCGCTTGTCGATGTAATCGAGAAACAGCAGACCGCAAAGCGGGCAGGTCTCGATGCCGCGACTGGTGATTTTGGCTTCGCAGTTGGGGTTGGGGCAGACGAAAACCGCCTTGCAGGCGCTGCACCAGTATTTGCCTTTTTTCGGTTCCTTGCAGACGGGACATTTTTCCATGATCAGGCACCTCGTGGGAGACAGTCGTTTCCTCAGGCAATTCGACCTGCGGGGTCGCCGAGACCCGAAAAAAAAACCGGGTCCCACCGGGACCCGGTTCGGGATGTACTTTGTTTAAGGCTCAGTCGATTTTCTCAAAAGCGTTTTTGCCGGCGCCGCATACTTCGCAGGGTCCGGTCGGTTCCGCCTCGAGAGTGTGACCGCAGACTTGGCAGACATAGTAATCAACGGCCGCGTTCTTGCCCAGATTGTCGAGGGCCTTTTGGTAGAGGTTGGCGTGAACCTTCTCGACGGTATTGGCGAACTTGAAGCTGCGCAGGGCTTCGGTGAGGCCTTCCTCTTCCGCCTCGGTGATCATCTGCGGATACATTTCCATGAACTCGTGGGTTTCTCCGCTGACTGCTTCACGCAGATTGTCGGCGGTGGTGCCGATACCCTTGAGGGCACGCAGATGAGCGTGGGCATGGACGGTTTCGGCGGCCGCGGCGGCGCGAAAGAGCTTGGCGACCTGGGGATGGCCTTCCTGGTCGGCTTTTTTGGCAAAGGCCAGGTAGGTCCGGTTGGCCTGGGATTCCCCGGCAAAGGCTTCCTTTAGATTTTTTTCGGTCTTGCTTCCGGCAAGCTCAGCCATGGTAATGCATCCTTCCGTTGCGAATTGTCTTATTGTCTTAAGGTCGCCGTGGTGGGGCCAGGCGGCGTCAACGCACCCATTGTAGCCATTGGGGCGCGCTTGTCAATCGCCATCGCTTACTTCAGAATCCTCTCGATGTCCTGCGAACGGCCGATAAACACCAGCAGGTCACTGTCCTTGATAACCTGATCGGGAAGTGGCAGCAGGGTGAACTTGTCGGTGAGTACATCGCGAATGCCGATGACGGTGATTTGCAAGCGTCGACGCAGATCAAGTTCGGCGAGGGTTTTGCCGATAAAGGCGGCCGGCGGCCCCGCTTCGGTAATGGAATAGCCCTCGCCCATGGGAAGAAATTCCAGGATGTTGGGCATAGAAAGATTGCGGGCGATTTTGCGCGCCATGTCTTTTTCTGGAAAGATAATCTCGTCGGCCCCAATTTTTTCGAGAATCCGGCCATGGTCTTCGCTGATAGCCTTGACCAGGATGTTGCCTACCTTGAGTTCCTTGAGATAGAGGGTAATGAGGGTGGCCAGGTGCGAGCGCTCGCCGGTGGATACCACCACGCCATCCATTTCTGCAAATCCCTGGCTGCGCAGAAATTCGCGGTCTGCGGCATCGGCCATCAGCGCAAAGGTGCAATGTTCCTGAATGCGTTGAATCCTGTCTTGGTCGAGGTCGACAGCCACCACTTCATGACCCTCCTCGTAGAGAGCGCGGGCCACATGGTGACCAAAGTTGCCGAGTCCGATGACCCCGAAGCGTTTGCGTTTCATAAATCGTTCCTTCTGGTTTTAACCGATCATGATGTTCTCCTCGCCGTAGCGCAAGGGCTTTTGCCGTCTGCGGCGCACGATGGCGAAGGCAACGGTGAGCAGGCCGACGCGGCCCACGAACATGAGGACGATAATGATCAATTTGCCCGCATCGCCGAGCTCTGCGGTTGCGCCCAGCGACAGCCCCACGGTGGCAAACGCCGAGACCGCCTCGAAGACATAGAGGAGAAAACTCTCTTCGTGGGCGATTAAAGGCTGAGTCGGCATCTGCACCGCCAGCAGAAAGAAGATCGAGGTGCCGAGCAGCACTAGGGCGAGCAGCACCAGCGACAGTGTTTTGGTCACCTGCTCCTCGGGGATGGTGCGATGCAGAATGCTGGTATGGGGTGAGCCGCGCAGTCGACTTAAGAGAGCGGCGAACAGTACCGCAATGCTTGTGGTTTTGAGGCCGCCACCGCAGGAGCCGGGCGAGGCTCCGATGAGCATGAGAAACAGCATCAGCATCAGGGTCGCTGGATGAAACAGGCTCAGGTCAAAGGTATTGAACCCAGCGGTGCGGGCCGTTACCGATTGGAAAACGGCAACCCAGAGACCCTCGAGCGCTGTGCGGCCGTGCAGCGAGTTGCCCGACTCGAGAAGAAAAATCATCAAAGCGCCGCCCAGGGTCAAGATGGCGCTGGTCCACAGCACCAGGCGGCTGTGCAGGGACAGGCGCCGCCGGCTGCGACGATTCCGCACCCAATTAAAAAGTTCGCAAACCACCAGAAAGCCCAAGCCCCCCAGGGTGATCAGGAGCATGACCGTCAGATTGGTCAGGGGATGGGCCGCATAGCTTTCAAGGCTGTCGGGAAACAGGGCAAAGCCGGCGTTGCAGAAGGCGGATACGGCATGAAACACGGCATGATAGATCCCTTGTCCCCAGCCCATCTCGGGCACGAAGACCAGGGCGAGCAGCACGGTCCCTGCAAGTTCGATGAACAGGGTAAAGATTAGGATCGTGCCGAGCAAGTCGCGCAGCGAGGCGACGGGCGTATGTATCAGGGTCTCATGAATGATCCAGCGTCCACGCATACTGACGCGCCGGCCGAGGTAGATAAACAGTAATACTGAGAACGTCATGATTCCCAGGCCGCCGATCTGAATCAGCACCAGCACCACCAGTTGCCCGAACAGGGAAAGGTCGCTGCCGGTGTCGACAACGACCAACCCGGTGACGCATTGGGCCGAGGTGGCGGTGAACAGGGCATCAAGCAGTGACAAGGGCGCGCCGCGTGAGGCGGCGGGCAGCGCCAGCAACACTGTGCCCAGGGCAATGGCCGTCAGGTAGTAAAGAATCAGGGCGGTGCCGGGAGAGAGTTCGCGACGCCGCAAGGCGCTGAGCTTCATAATCGGGTTCGCGATTCAAGATGGAGAGCGGGAGCGCGCGCTGGTTGTTTCGACATATCCTTAGCCCTTCCGGGGATGGAGATGCAAGGAAAAAATCAGCGGGCGGCGACGCTCTTTTTCAAGCCCTCGAGAATTTCGAGGTGGCGCTCCTCAGCGGCGAGAATGGTGCGCAGGATATGGGCCAGGGGCTCACGCCCCAACTTTTCGGCCTGGGCGATGCGTTGACGATAGCGGCTGATGGCGTCCTTTTCTCCCCGCTGGTCTTGGGAAATCAGGGTGCATGCATCGCTGCCGGTGCGGGCGCCGGGCGTGCGCACATCGGGTACGCCACCCAGACGGCGAATTTGTTCTGCGAGGATCAGGGCGTGTGCCAACTCCTCGCCGGCCAGGTCTTTGAGGCTTTCCCCAAGATTCGGCGCCTGGGGCTGGAGCATGCCGAAGTGCTGAGAGTATTGAATGACGGCCAGATATTCCAACCGCAGATCACGGTTGAGCAGCGTGATAAATTCATCCAGAGTGAGGTTCACCGCATTCTCCCTAAAGCTGTAATTATACCCTTTCGTTGCAAAAAAAGCACGAGTGCTCGCGCTAAGTGGGCGCTGTGCTTGCCGGATGGAGGGAAAAGGATTAGAATCATTTTTGTCGAAGATGCCACGAACTCAGCCGTCTAGGGAGATCCTGCATGAGCGAATATCGTCTGGAAAAAATCGAAAAAGACGTCGTCTTGTTTCTGGTCGACGGGGTGGTGCTTGAAGGAGTGGTGTTCCTGAGCGCCTTCGCCTACGGCCACAGTGGCCGCCAGACATTGTTGGAGTTGCTGCGCGAAGTCGAGCGGTTTCTGCCTTTTCGTGATCGCGCCGGAACGCTGCGGCTGATCAATCGCGAAGCCATCAGCCATGTGCGCCACGTTCCTCAGGCCCAACCGGAGTCTGCGCCCCTGGGCGAAGAGGTCGGGGCGCGCCTGGTTTTCTTCGGCGGCGAAACCCTGGAGGGGAATATTACGCTGGAAATGCCTGAAGACAAGAACCGCATCAAGGATTTTCTCAACAGCGCCCCGGCATTTTTTCCCCTCTCCTCGGGCAATACCCATTACATTATCAACTCCCGCCAGATTCATCAGGTCATTCCGCTCTGAACAAAAAAGGCAGGCCTTGACGGCCTGCCTTGGGAGCTGAACGGAGATGGGGCGCTCAGAAGCGCGGACTGTCTCCCGGGAGACTGCCGCCCGCGGTGAGGGTGGCGGTTTCCTCCTGCATGACGATTTCGTAGGAATCCTTGAGCTTTTTGGTAAATAACGTGCCCAGCCATAAGGGGCTCCACACCACGCCAGCGGCCATCCATTTGGCGCGTTCACGCCCATCGACCTCGTCGGTTTTCACCCGGTAGTTTATCTCTTGATAGCCCGCCTTTTCCAGACTTACCTCCAGGCGCTGGCCGGCGCTCAGGCTGTAGGTGTAAGTACAAGGCGTGACGCCGATCTTTTGTCCGTCGATGAAAACGACTGCTCCTTCGGGCTCGGAGATAAACAGCGCCTGCTGTTTGGCACAGGCCGACGTGAAGAGCACCAGGAAGATGATGGCGATACATTTCTTCATCAGGCAAAACCTCGGGCGGCTGGGGGAAATGGGGCAAAAGGCAAAGTCGCTCATATTGAGCCGGGTGTGAGAAAGTTCTGCAGGGATTGTGCCCAGCGCGATGGGGCACTGAAAAAACTTTCGCGACAACCGCCGCCATCTTGAGTTGTTCAGACATTCCAGGCAGTTGTCTGAAAGAAAAAAAGGTGGAGAAAATAACTTGATGGCCGCGGGCTGAGGAAGAGTGACAAGATTTGGTCGGGGGGCCTGGAAAAATGGCGGCGAATATGCCACAGCTTCCAGCAGGGGCTGTACTGTGGTTGCCACAGTTGCAGTCGCGGGCTAAAGATTCAGATAGGCGCGCAGGTAACGGCCGGTATGCGAACGCGAATGACGCGCCACTTCCTCCGGTGTGCCGCAGGCGACCAGCTCGCCGCCGCGGCTGCCGCCTTCGGGGCCGAGGTCGATGACGTGGTCGGCGGTTTTGATGACATCGAGATTGTGTTCGATGACCACCACCGTGTTGCCGGCATCGACCAGGCGTTGCAGAACGTCGAGCAGTTTCTGTATGTCGGCAAAATGCAGGCCGGTGGTCGGCTCGTCGAGAATGTAAATGGTGCGCCCGGTGGCGCGGCGACTCAACTCTTTGGCCAGCTTGATGCGCTGCGCTTCGCCGCCCGAGAGGGTCGTGGCGCTCTGCCCGAGCTTGATGTAGCCGATGCCGACCTCACGCAGGGTCTCGAGCTTGGTGCGGATGCGCGGAATGTTTTCGAGAAAGGCCGCCGCCTGGTTGACGGTCAGGTCGAGTACCTCGGCGATGCTTTTGCCTTTGTATTTGATTTCCAGGGTTTCGCGGTTGTAGCGCGCGCCGCGGCACACCTCGCAGGTGACGTAAACGTCGGGCAGAAAATGCATTTCGATCTTGAGGATGCCGTCGCCCTGGCAGGCTTCGCAGCGTCCGCCCTTGACATTGAAGGAAAAGCGCCCCGGTTTGTAGCCGCGCATCTTGGCCTCGGGCAATTGCGCGAAGAGATCGCGGATGTCGCTGAACACCCCGGTGTAGGTGGCGGGATTGCTGCGCGGCGTGCGGCCGATGGGGGACTGGTCGATGTCGATGACCTTGTCGAGGTGTTCGAGCCCGAGAAGTTCAGCGACTTTTCCGGATTTTTCCTTGCTGCGGTAGAGGCGCTGGCCGAGGGCGCGAAACAGGGTGTCGATAACCAGGGTCGATTTTCCCGAGCCGGAAACTCCGGTGACGCAAGTGAAAACACCCAGGGGAATCTGCACGTCGATGTCGCGCAGGTTGTTGGCCGCGGCCCCTTTGATGGTGAGAAAACGCTGGCCGGTGCGGCGCCCGGACGGGACGGGTATCCGCAACGCGCCGCTGAGATAGCGCCCGGTGAGTGAGGCGGGATCGGCGAGAATTTCACGGGGGCTGCCGCTGGCCACGATCTCGCCGCCATGCACTCCGGCTCCCGGCCCCAGATCCAGAATGTAGTCGGCTTCGAGGATGGTTTCCTCGTCGTGCTCCACGACCAGCACCGTGTTGCCCAGATCGCGCAGCTTCTTGAGGGTGTCGAGCAGGCGCCGGTTGTCGCGCTGGTGCAAACCGATGCTCGGTTCATCGAGAATGTAGAGCACCCCGGTGAGGGACGAACCGATCTGAGTGGCCAAGCGGATGCGCTGGCCTTCGCCGCCGGAAAGCGTGGCGGCGCTGCGATCCAGACTGAGGTAATCAAGGCCCACATGGGCAAGAAAGGACAGGCGCGCGCGGATTTCCTTGAGGACTCGGCGGGCGATTTCTGCTTTTTGCGCCGGCAGTTCCAGTTCGGCGAAAAAGGGTTCAGCCGCGGCGATGGAGAGCGCGCAGAGTTCGCGGATGTTTTTCCCGCCGATGGTCACGCACAGGGCTTCGGGGCGCAGCCGCGCGCCCCGGCAGCTCGGGCAGGGCATGCGGTTCATGAAGCGCTCAAGGCTCTCGCGCACGGTTTCCGAATCCGATTCCCGATAGCGGCGCTGCAGATGGGGAATGACGCCCTCGAAGGGTTTTTCATAAAAATGGCGTCGGCCGCCCTGGTCGAAGAAGAAACGGACTTTTTCTTCCCCCGAGCCGTACAGCAGCACCTGGCGCAGAGCCTCGGGCAGTTGGGCAAAGGGCGTGGTGACGGAGAAGGAAAAGTGCTCGGAGAGCGCTTCAAGAAGCTGCTGGTAGTAGACCCCGGTGCGCGTTTCCCAAGGAATGATGGCCCCTTCGCGCAGGGACAGTTCGGGATTGGGTACCACCAGTTCGGGGTCGAAGTAATTGCGTGTGCCCAGGCCGGCGCATTCGGAACAGGCGCCGTGGGGATTGTTGAAAGAAAACATGCGCGGTGTGATTTCGGGCAGCGAGACCCCGCACTCGATGCACGCGTGACGGGCGGAAAAGAGCATGGATTGTTGGGGCAGAGGCGCGGGCAGGGAGGCTTCATGCGGCGCCCCGCTAGGTGGGATTTCCACCCGCACCAGGCCGTCGGCCAGCTTCAGAGCGGTTTCCAGGGAGTCCGCCAGACGGGAAGCGATGCCGTCCTTGATCACCAGGCGATCAACCACCACTTCCAGGGTGTGCTGCTTGTTCTTGTCGAGAACGATGGGTTCGCTCAGCTCGAACATTTCGCCGTCGATGCGGATGCGCACGAAACCCTCGGCGAGCAGTTGCTTGAGTTCCTTGCGGTATTCGCCCTTGCGCCCGCGCACGATGGGTGCAAGTAGCAGCAAGCGGGTTTTTTCGGGCCAGGCAAGAATCTGGTCGACCATCTGCTGCACGGTTTGCGCCGCAATCTCGCGTCCGCAGTCCGGGCAGTGTACGGTGCCGGCGCGCGCGAACAGCAGCCGCAGGTAGTCATAGATTTCCGTGACCGTGCCGACCGTCGAGCGCGGATTTTTCGAAGACGTTCGCTGCTCGATGGAGATAGCCGGAGAAAGTCCCTCGATGGATTCGACATCGGGCTTCTGCATCTGTTCGAGAAACTGGCGGGCGTAGGCTGAGAGGCTCTCGACGTAGCGCCGCTGTCCCTCGGCATAGATGGTGTCGAAGGCCAGACTCGATTTTCCCGAACCCGAGACGCCGGTGATAACAACCAACTGGTCACGGGGGATGTCGACATCGAGATTTTTGAGATTGTGCTCGCGGGCGCCGCGGATGCGGATGAATTTATTCATGTTCGATGAGAGCCTTACCCTGGGCGATGAGGTCTTCGGCGGTTTGGGCGAGCGGCGCCTCGGCGTAGAGGCGCACCAGGGGTTCGGTGCCGGAAACGCGGATCAGCAGCCAGGCATCGCCCTCGAGCAACCACTTGATCCCGTCGATGCGGTTGGTGCTGCGCACCTGCCGTCCACACAGAGTGCGCGGATTGAGTTCGGTGATGCGCCGGCCCATGCCGGCGCAGTTCATGGCGGGCAGCGCCAGGCTCTCCTGGCGATAGTGCAGCGGTCCGAATTGGTCCTGCAGGTTGTCACAGAGTCCGCTCAGGGTGCCGCTCCCCGCGCCCATGGCTTCGAGCAGCAGCAGGGTGGCCAGTTGGCCGTCGCGGTCGGGCAGATGAAAGGGAATGCCCGGCGCGCCGCTCTCCTCTCCGGCGATCAGCACCTGACCATCGAGAATCGCTTGACAGGCGTGCTTGAAGCCGATGGCTGTTTCGCTCAGGGGCAGGTTGTGCGCGTGGCAGATGCGATCGATGAGATGGGTCGTGGAGGCGGATTTGATCACCCGTCCGCGCTGTTTGCGTGTCTCGACGAGATGACGCAGAAAAATGGGAAAAAGCTCCTGGGAGCCGCAATAGCGACCCCTTTCGTCCACGGCCGCCAGCCGATCGCCGTCACCGTCGGTGGCCAGGCCGAGGGCCGCTTGGCCGCTGAGAACCAGGGCCGTCAGCTCACCAAGATGGTCGGCGCTGGGGTTGGGCGCATGGCCGTCGAAGGCCGGGTTTTCATCGCCGCGCAATTCCACAACCTGAAAACCGGCGCTGGTGAGCAGCGGTGCCAGAACTCCGGCCGCGGCCCCATGCATCACATCGAGGGCCAGCCTGCGAGGTGCGCGGCGCAACGCTGCGGGAGGGACAAGCTGTTGCAATTGGCGGCGGTACCCGGCGAGGCCGTCAAAGGTCTCGATGGTGCCGGGCGACAGGGGCCGTCGGTTGCCAAGGGGGCCGCACAGCAGCTTTTCGATGCGCGCGGTAACTGCCGGACGCGCGCTGCCGCCGAAATATTCTTTGAGCTTGAGGCCGTTATATTGGGGGGGGTTGTGCGAGGCGGTGATGATGATGCCCGCTCCCGCGTGTTTTTCGCGAACCGCCCAGGAAACGGCCGGACTCGGCAGAAACTGATCGGCAAGCCACACCTTGAGTCCGCGTTGTGCCGCGGTTTCGGCCACCTCGAGGGCAAACGCCCGGGATTGAAACCGCCGGTCGAAACCCACCACCAAGCCGCGTTCAGCAAGGTTTTCCTCTTCAAGGTAGGCGATGATGGCCCGGGTGACCTGTACCACCCGCTCAAAGGTGAAATCGCGCGCGATGATGCCACGCCAGCCGTCGGTGCCGAAGGTGGGGCCACTCATGAGATCTGATCCGCCATCTGCGCTGCGAGGCGCACTGCCGCCGCAAGGCTGGCATGGCTGGCACGACCGCTGCCGGCCAGGTCGTAGGCGGTACCGTGATCGACGGAGGTACGCACGATGGGCAGCCCCAGGGTGAGGTTGACGGCATCGTCAAAGTGCAGCAGCTTAAGAGGAATCAGACCCTGGTCGTGGTACATGCAGATCACCGCGTCATGGCTGCCCTGGCTCGCAAAATGAAACAGGCTGTCGGCGCTGTGGGGGCCGTCGGCGGCAAGGCCCTCGGCTTGGGCCGCAGCGATGGCGGGAGCGATGATGCGCGTTTCTTCGTCGCCGAACAGCCCGGATTCTCCAGCGTGGGGATTGAGCGCGAGAACTGCCAGGCGCGGCTTGGGCAGGGCAAAGAAGCGTTGCAGGTGGGCATGAGTGATGCGCAGGGTCTGTAGAAGGCTCTCGGTGGTCAGGGCGCTGGGAACTTCGCGCAGAGCCAGGTGAGTTGTGACCAGGGCCACCCGCAGACGTTCGCCTGCAAGCATCATGACGACCTTTTCCACCGCGCAGCGTGCCGCGAGCAGTTCGGTATGGCCGGGAAAATCTCCGCCGGCGGCGCGAATCGCAGCCTTGTTAATGGGGGCTGTGATTATTCCTGCCGCTTCGCCGGCCAGGCAACGCGCACAGGCCCATTCGATGTAATCGAGCATGGCCTGGCCGCAGGCTGCGTCAGGGGCGCCGTATTTCAGGCGTAAGGGATCAAGCTTAGAGAGGGCCGCCACGCCCAGCTCACGCTCACCCAGGCGCAGGCGGTGGGTGGCCAGGCCTTCGCCGGGGGCAATTTCGCAAGATTGGCCGTAAATGGCGGCCGCTTGCCGCAGAATCGCGACATCGCCGGCGACCACCAGGGGTCGCCGCAACGCATCGAAGGTTCCGGCCAGCAGGGCCTTGAGGATGATTTCAGGGCCGACCCCGGTGGGATCGCCCTGGGTAATGAGCAAGGGTTGCATCATGGAGATCCGTCCAATCCGGGCTCTCGCCGCTCAGATGCGGATGTCGATGAAGGCATCCTTTTTCAGACCGGCGCTCCACTCGAGAAAGCGCTCCTCGCGGTTTTCTTCAAGCAGCTTCTGGCGAATTTCTTCCTTGACCGTGTCGAACTGACGGATCGGCCCGGGGTTGCGCGAATCGACTTTGAGAATGTAGAAGCCTTCGGGGTTTTCGATCAGCTCGGCGACTTCTCCGCCTTCCAGGCCGGCAACGGCGCTTGCGAAGGCCTCGCTGAGTTCGTCCTCGGTAAAGGTGCCCAGCTCCCCGCCCTGCACCCCCGGGTCATCGGCAAAGATAAACAGGGTGGAGGTGAAGTCTTCGCCTTTGCGCAGCAAGGCCAGCGCTTCCCGCGCGCGATCGCGGATCGCATTGACCTCAGAGGTTGAGACACGGTCGTCGCCGGGGATGGCAAAAGCGATATAAGAGAGAGTGAGGGTCGGGTTGCCGCGATAATTGTCGATGTTCTCGCGAAAGTAATCGCGGACGTCCTGGGTGCTGACCTCGACTTTGCTTTGGACCTCGTGGCCGATAAGCTTAAAGCGCAGAATCTGCCGCCGCAGTCTTTCGCGATAGCCTTCCAGGCTCAGACCCTGAGCTTGGAGAGCTTGCTGCAATTGCTCCCGGGTAATCTGGTTCTGCCGCAGCACATCGCTGATGGCCTCTTCGAGTTCGGCATCGGAAACGGACAGGCCCGTCTGTTTTACGCGCTGAAGGACCAGGGCTTCATCGATCATCCCGTCGAGAACCTCCGCGCGTAGTTTCTGGATTTCTTCCGCAGGCAGGTTGCGGCCGCGGGCTTCGGCGGCAAGCAAGGAAGTCAACTCTTTTTCAAGTTGATAGGTGGTGATGATGTCTTCGTTGACCACCGCGGCGATTTTTGTCAGGACCTGAGCGGCGGCGTTGCCGGCACATAGCAGCAGGCCGGTGAGCAGGAAAACCATTGCGTACTTCATGTTAGATTCCAAGTCTAGGGTTGCGCGGCTGCCATCCCGGCGTATCGCGCGCGGTTAGAGCAGCTGCCAGTTGACGTCAATGTAGGCGTTGGCGCCCAGTTCCATGAGCCACTCCTGGTAGGCCTGTTCCTCTTTGGCGCGGCGCAGAGAGTCGACGATTTCCGGGGTGGCTTCCTCAAGGGACAGGTGGCGGGCGGGGCGTTTGTCTTCGACGAGGAAAATGTGGAAGCCGTAATCGCTTCTGACCAGCTCGCTGAGAGTGCCCGCGGGCAGACTGAAAACGACCTCATCGAATTCGGAAGGCATTTCGCCCTCGGGGAAAAAACCGAGGTCGCCGCCGCTTTCACCCTCCGGGGAGAGAGAAAAAAGTTCGGCCATTTCGGCAAAATCGGCCCCTGTGTGGAGCTGCTCCAGGATGTTCTCGCCCTGTTCTTCATTGTCGAGGACGATCTGGCGCGCGCGTACTTGCTGGGGGCGGTCGAACTTGTCAAGGTGTTGCTGGTAATAGGTCTCGATCTCTTCCGCAGACACCTCGACGCGCGCGTAAACCGCCTGGGCAAGGGCTTTGTCGATGAGCAAGCGCTCTTCGAGGTCGCTGCGCCACTGCTGGAGGCTAGTGCCCTGGGCGCGCAGCAGGCTTTCAAATTCACCCTCGGGATAATCACGACGGTAATCGGCAAGAGCCTCGTCGAGTTCCTCGGTGGACACGCTCAGGCCGCGTCGCCGGGCCTCGGACAGGGCGAGCTCGCGATCGATGAGCTGGCGCAGGAAGGCGCGCTTGAGTTCGTCCTTTTCATCTTGGCCGAGGGTGTGATTGGGGGGAAGCGTCTGCTCGAACTGGCGGGTGAAGGACTCCAGGGTAACGGCGCGACCGTTAATCTGGAGCAATACCGGCGCCGACTCCGGGTCGTGGGAGCGTTCGCGGCACCCGCCGGCGGCAAGCGCCAGAGACATGGCGAGGGCCAGGGCGAGAAGCCGGGAGATCTGGAGGAAAGACCCGTTTTTCATAGGCATGAGGTAACAAATTATCATAGCCGGCAAAATCCCTGCAATTCTTTTTTGGCCAAGCGGAGAACCTCGCCACGGTCCATGCGGCCGATGTCGATGCTCAGGCGGTAGTCGGGTGTGAAGCTGCATCCGCCGCGGGGATCCTGCAAGCGGGCCAGGATCTGTTCCGGTGGCACCGGAGTGTCGGGTTGAAAGCCCAACAGCAGGTGGCGTCCGGTGTATTCGGCCAGCTCGACGCGCAGGCGCTTCATCAGCACCCGCAGCTTCATCACTTCAAGCAGCAGCAGCGCCGGCTCGGGCAGTTCGCCGTAGCGGTCGCGTAGTTCATCGGCCAGGGTGTAGATGGTGTCCTCGTCCTCGGCAGCCGCCAACTTCTTATAGAACACCAGGCGCTGGTTGGGATCGGGCATGTATTTTTCCGGAAGAAAGGCACTCAGTCCCAGGCGGATTTCGGGGTCGATCTTTTCTTCGCGGGCAAATCCTTTGAGTTCTGCGATGGTTTCTTCAAGCAGTTCGGTATACATCTCGAAGCCGATGGCCGCGATCTGTCCCGACTGGTTGCCGCCGAGCAGATCTCCGGCGCCGCGCAATTCAAGGTCATGGCTGGCGATACGAAAGCCCGCGCCGAGATCCGAGAGTTCTTGCAGAATGCGCAGCCGTTCGCGCGCATCGCGGGTCAGGGTCGCTTCGCCGGGAATCAGCAGATAGGCATAGGCGCGATGGCGCGAGCGTCCGACCCGGCCGCGCAGCTGGTAGAGCTGAGCGAGTCCGAAGCAGTCGGCGCGATTGATGATGATGGTGTTGGCGCGCGGTATGTCGAGGCCGTTCTCGATGATGGTGCTGCACACCAGCACGTTGCTGCGTCCTTCGATGAATTCGACCATGACCTCTTCGAGCTGTTTTTCGCCCATCTGTCCGTGGCCCACGCTTACTTTGGCCTCCGGCA
This sequence comes from Geoalkalibacter ferrihydriticus DSM 17813, assembly GCF_000820505.1. NCBI lineage: Bacteria > Pseudomonadati > Thermodesulfobacteriota > Desulfuromonadia > Desulfuromonadales > Geoalkalibacteraceae > Geoalkalibacter > Geoalkalibacter ferrihydriticus. The sequence continues at coordinate 864,141 of NZ_JWJD01000001.1, forward strand.
CCAGAGTCTGGACGAATTCGGCCATGGCGCCGATGGACTGCACCCGGTTGTGCACGAAGAATACCTGTCCGCCGCGGCGCAGCTCGCGCAGAATGGCGTCGCGAATCACGTCGTCGTCAAAGCGCGTGACATAGGTGCGGACCGCCAAGCGGTCGACGGGCGGGGTGTCGATGACCGAGAGGTCGCGCAGCCCGGCAAGGCTCATGTGCAGGGTGCGCGGAATGGGCGTGGCGGTGAGGGTCAGTACATCCACTGCGGCACGCATTTTCTTGAGTTTTTCTTTGTGGCTGACGCCGAAGCGCTGCTCTTCGTCGATAATCAGCAGGCCCAGGTCCTTGAATTTGACGTCGCGTTGGATGAGGCGGTGGGTGCCGATGAGGATGTCGACCCGGCCCGCGGCGGCGCGCTCCAGGATCTCGCGCACTTCGGCGGGGCTGCGAAACCGCGAAATCATTTCCACGGTCAGGGGATAATCGGCAAGACGCTCACGAAAGGTCTGCCAATGCTGGCGGGCGAGGACCGTGGTGGGGACCAGTAGGGCCACCTGTTTGCCATCCTCCACAGCCTTGAATGCGGCGCGAATCGCCACTTCGGTCTTGCCGTAACCGACATCGCCGCACACGATGCGATCCATGGGACGCTGCTGGGCCATGTCGCTCAAAACCTCATCGATGGCCTGTTGCTGGTCGGGCGTTTCCTCAAAGGGGAAGGCGGCTTCGAACTCACGATACAGGCGGTCGGGCGCGGAGAATTGGAAGGCTTCCGCCATTTCGCGCCGGGCGTAGATATGCAGCAGTTCGCGGGCCAGTTCCTCGGCGGCGGCGCGGGCGCGCAACCGGGCTTTTTCCCAGCCCTGGCCGCCCATCTTGTCAAGGCGTGGCGTGTGCCCTTCGCCGGCTACATACTTCTGCACCTTTTCGATGCGGTCGACGGGCAGGTAGAGTTTGTCGCCGCCGGCGTATTCAAGGTGCAGGAAGTCACCTTGCATCTGGTTGAGTTCAAGATGGCGCAGCCCCCGATAGATACCGATGCCGTGATCGGTATGCACGATGTAGTCGCCTTCGCGCAGCTCGGCCAGGGTCGAGAGCATGGCGCGAGCGCGTGCTTCAGAGCGCCCGCGGCGGCGTACGCGCGCTCCGAACACCTCTTCTTCGGTGACCACCGCGAGCCGCTCATCGGGCAGCCGCAGGCCGGCGGAGAGTTCGCCGAGAACCAGCAGAATTTCGCCGCGCCGGGCGTGGGCGAATCCCGCCGCGGGATCAAAGGGCAGGGCGATTTGGTGCTCGGCGAGCAGGTCGCGCAAGCGTTCGGCCTGGCCGCGCTGATGACAGGCCAGCAACACTTTCCAGCCCTGCGCGCGCCACTCTTGCAGGTGCTCGACCAGGGGGCGCAGGGTGCCGCCCTCCTGGCGCAGCGCCGCGCGCAGGTCGGCGTTGGCGACGGCATTGAAGCGGCAGCGGACGCGATCTTCCTGCAGACGATAGAGTTGCAGACCGCAAAAGTCGATGCGGGGATGGGGGCGCAAATTCTTTTCCAGGTCCGCGGCGGAGAGGTAGAGGGACTGCCATTCAGGATAGGGGTCGGCCTTGGCCGCGGCGCGCGCCGCGCCGGTCAGAGCTTCGGCGGCAAAGGTGTCGGCTTCCTGTTCCACCGCCGCCGGATCGGCCAGCACCCAGGTGCCTTGGCCGGCATAGTCGAAAAAGGTTTCCAGTCCCGGATAATTGAAGGGCAGCAGAAAGTGGCTGCCCGGCGGCAGCAGCCCCTCGCGCAGGGCTTCAAGCAACTGCTCGCGGCGCGACCGGGGAATGTCGAGGGCGTCGCAGCGTTCCTTAAAGGCGCGCGCGAAGGTTTCCCAGTGGCTCCCTGCGAGGACCAGTTCGCGGGCCGGAAGAACCATCAGTTCGTTGAGTTGTTGTTCGCGTGAACGCTGGGTTGCCGGGTCGAAGGGGCGCATGCGTTCGATGTAGTCCCCGAAAAATTCCACGCGGACCGGCTCGCTGCAGGTTGGTGGAAACAGGTCGAGGATGTCGCCGCGCACGCTGAAGGTGCCGCGATCTTCGCACAGGGGGGTGGCCTGATATCCGAGTTCGCTGAGCCGTTCAAGCAACGCCGCGCGTTCATACTCGTCCTCGGCGATCAGGCGCAGGCTCAGATCGGCGAGGATCGGGCGCGCGATGAGGCGCTGCATGGCGGCACGCACCGGCAATACCACCGCGCGGGCGCGCCCTTCAAGGAGGGCGAACAGGGTGGCGATGCGGCGCGCCTCGACCTCGGGATGAGGAGAGAGGGGTTCAAAGGGCGGCACCTCCCACTGGGGGAACATGCAGATCTGCTCAGGCTCGCCCCAGTAAAAAGCCAGATCGTCGGCCAGTTGCTCGGCGCTCTTCTGGTCGGGGGTGAGAATGAAAAGCGGCGTCGTGCTTTCACGCAGCAGGGTGCTGAGCAGGTAGGCGCCGGCCGAGCCCACCAGGCCGTGAACCTCCAGGCGGCGCGTGCCGCTCTGGATCTGCTGGATCAGAGAGCGGGTGGTGGCGTGAGCGATGTCAGTGGTGTCCTGAGACGGGTCCATGGCGCACAAAAGAGAAAGGGGGCGTGCCGCGGCACGCCCCTCCGGTGAGATTGCTGAAATCGGCGAATCAGTCGCGCGGTACGGCGAGCATGCGGTCGAGGGCCCTTTTGGCGCCCTCGGCGACATCCGCGGGCACGGTGATCTCCGGGCTCATGGTCTGCAAGGCGCGCAGCAGAGATTCAAGGGAGGTCAGTTTCATGTTGGGACAGATCAGTGTGGCGCTGGGCAGGATGAATTCTTTATCGGGGTTCTCTTTGCGAAGACGGTAGAGAATTCCCATTTCCGTGCCGACGATGAATTTTCTGGCCGGGTTGGAGCGCGCGAATTCGTACATGCCGCTGGTGGAGCAGATGTGGTGAGCCAGCTCCAGAATTTCCGGGGGACATTCGGGGTGAGCCATGAACAGGGCATCGGGATGCTCGGTCAGCGCCTGCTGGATCTCCTCCACCTTCAAGCGCTCATGGGTGGGGCAGTAACCTTCCCAGAGATGGCAGACCTTGTCGACGTGCCGGGCGATATAGTGGCCGAGGTTGCGGTCGGGAACCAGCAACACTTCTTCGGCGTCGAGGGAACGCACCACGTTGACGGCGTTGGAACTGGTGCAGCAGATGTCGCTCTCGGCTTTGACCGCGGCGCTGGAGTTGACGTAAGTCACCACCACGGCTCCGGGATGGCGCGCCTTCATGGCCCGCAGTCCCTCGGCGGTGACCATGTCGGCCATGGGGCAGCCGGCATCGGGACGCGGCAGCAGCACAATCTTGTCGGGAGCGAGAATCGCTGCGCTCTCGGCCATAAAGTGCACACCGCAGAACACAATCACGTCACGGTCGGTGCGCGCGGCCTCCATGGACAGCCCCAGGGAGTCGCCGGTGATGTCGGCGATGTCCTGAATCTCGTCGCGCTGGTAATTGTGCGCCAGGATCAGCGCGTTGCGCTCGCGGGCGAGGCGGCGAATCTCTGCTTTGATTTCTTCCTGGTTCATGGTCAACTCTTCCGATTCGAGAAAATGATGCGGTATACTAGAGTAAAAACCTTGATATGTCAAACCTTTATCAAGGATTTCCAGCTTGACAGACTCGGCCTTTAGGGCTATTCTCGGCTTTTTTTGAAGGTTGTTGGTAATTTTTCTGTAACTGTTCAGCATGCACCGCAGGGTACGGCGGCATCGCGTGCGGCAAAAACTCACCTACGGCTCAAACATTTGCCGCAGCACTCAACCGCCNACCGCAGGGTACGGCGGCATCGCGTGCGGCAAAAACTCACCTACGGCTCAAACATTTGCCGCAGCACTCAACCGCCGCACCCTGCGGTACTCTCGGACGTTGCCGCTGAATAGTTACATTTTTCTTTTCCCTCTTGAGAGGTTCTCAAATCATGTTCGGAATCGGCATGCCCGAGTTGTTGCTCATTCTCGCTGTCGCCCTGATCGTCATCGGGCCGAAAAAACTGCCTGACATCGCGCGTTCGCTCGGGCGGGGCCTGGCCGAATTCCGGCGCGCCACCGACGATCTGAAGAACACCATCAACACCGAATCTCAGGTCAGCGAAACCCGCGAGCGCTTGCTGCGCGAGGGTAAAATCAAAGTGCCCGGCGACGCTGAGGGGCAGGGTAAGGAGCCTGCCGACGAGCAAGCGCCGGACGCCCAAAAGGAGGCCGACGCTGCGCCGCAGCGTCCGGAGCCCGGCAGTATCGACCTGCCGCCGTACCCTGCCGAGGAGGCGCAAGAGCCTGGGGAAGAGCCGAAAAAGCCTGCCGACGCGTCGCAAAAGGATGCCACCCATGGCGGCTAAGGACTTGGCTCGCGATGAGCAACCCTTCACCGCCCATCTGGAAGAACTGCGCAAGCGCCTGATGATCGCCGCCGGCGCTTGGCTGGTGGGCTTTCTGGCCTGTTACGGGTTTGCCACCAAAATCTACGATTTTATTGCCGTGCCGGTTAAGCAGGCCTTGCCGGAAGGCAGCTCCCTGGTATTCATCACCGCTACCGAGCCCTTTTTCACCTATCTCAAGGTGGGAGCCATGGCCGGGCTCTTGCTTGCCCTGCCGGTGATTTTGTGGCAGATCTGGGGGTTTATCGCGCCTGGTCTGTATGCCCATGAAAAACGCTTCGCCATCCCTTTCGTGCTGGCCAGTTTTCTGTGCTTTCTAGGCGGAACCTATTTTGGTTTCTTCTTCGTTTTTCCCAATGTCTTCACATTTCTCATCAAGTTCGGCACGGGAACGGGCGATATCGACGCCATGCTGTCCATGGGTGCCTATCTGAGTATCTCCATCAAGTTGCTGTTCGCCTTCGGCATGGTTTTCGAGTTGCCGATCATTATGTTTTTCTTCGGACGCATGGGCATAATTGACCACCTGTGGCTGAAAAAAAACCGCAAATACGCTCTGCTGCTCGCCTTTGTCCTGGGCGCTATGCTGACCCCGCCCGACCTTATCTCCCAAACGGCCATCGCCCTGCCTTTTGCCGTGCTCTATGAATTGAGCATCTGGATCGTGCGCTTTACCGGAAAACGGCGCCCGCAGGCTGAGGAGGAGGCTGAGGAAGAACCTGCCGCAGGCGACTAACCAGCCAGCCGGCTGACCCGGTTGTTGGCGTTGCGCCGCGCCGGGTTTTTTCGTCGGCTGTCGTCGCGCCGGTTTCCGCCGATCATGACTGAATTCGCCCTGACAGTTTCCCATTTGCATAAAAGTTACGCCGGTACACCGGTGGTGCGCGATCTCTCCCTGGAGATCGCGCAGGGCGAAATTTTTGGCCTGTTGGGCCCCAACGGCGCGGGCAAAAGCACAACCATCAACATCGTCGCCGGTGTGACGCGCGCGGATGAGGGGCAGGTGCGCATCTTCGGGCATGACAATCGAAGCGAGTACCGGCTAACCCGGCGACTGACCGGGGTCATGCATCAAGAGATCGTCATCGACAACTTTTTCACCATCGATGAGGCGCTCAAGATTCATTCCGGCTATTACGGAGTAGCCGATGACCCGGCCTGGCGGCGGGTGCTCATCGAGCGTCTGGGATTGGGCCCGCACCTGAAAAAGTCCATGAACAAGCTTTCCGGCGGGCTTAAGCGGCGCTTCATGGTGGCCAAGGCGCTGATTCACAAGCCGCGTTTGTTGATCCTTGATGAGCCTACCGCCGGTGTTGATGTGGAGTTGCGGCGCAGCCTCTGGGAGTTCGTGCGCGAGATTAATCGGCAGGGCACCACGGTCCTGCTCACCACCCATTATCTCGAGGAAGCCGAAGCCATGTGCGAGCGCATCGCCATCCTCAACCACGGCCGGCTTATTGCTCTGGAACAAACCAGCGCCCTGCTCGCGCGTCTCGACGGGCGGCGCGTGGTGCTGCACCTCGAGCGCGACCCCCGCCCTCTTGGCGAAGATCTCAGGGCCCTCGGCGCCCAGTGGGATGCGGGCAGCGCCACTCTGACCCTGCCATTGGCGCCGGGCATGGCGGCGACCGATCTGTTGCTGCGTCTGCAGCGCTACCGGTTGCCGGTCAGAGACCTTGAATTGAAGCGCGCCGGCCTGGAGGAGGTTTTTCTGGAATTGACCGGGATGGCCAACGATTCCCATGGAGGGTTGGCGCCATGAGGGAGTCTATTGCCCCGCCCTCCTGGGCACCCTGGCGATCCTTTGTGACCCTGCTGCGCCGTGAGGTGCTGAGATTTCTCAAGGTTGCCGGCCAGACTCTGCTCACCCCCATCATTACCGCCTCTCTTTACCTGTTCGTGTTCGGCGCGACTCTCGGGGAGCGGATTCAGGTGCTGGAGGGCTTCAGCTATGCGCAGTTCGTGGTGCCGGGTCTGATTCTCATGGGGGTGATAAACAACGCTTTTGCCAATTCGTCCTCATCGCTGTTCGTCGCGCGCTACATCGGCAACATTCTCGATCTTCTGGTGACGCCCATTTCACCGGCTCAATTCATTCTCGCCTATACCTTGGCCTCCATGTTGCGGGGGCTGCTGGTGGGCGTGGCGGTTCTCTCCATCTCCACCTTTTTCGCCGAATTGCCCTGGGCCTCGCCTCTGGCGGGGGCGGCCATGGCTGTTCTGGCCAGCTTTCTGTTTGCCCAGTTCGGCATCATTGCCGCGCTTTATGCCAATACCTTCGATTCCCTGTCCATGTTCAACAACTTTTTGATCCTGCCGCTGATCTATCTGGGCGGCGTCTTCTATCCCATCTCCATTCTTCCGCCTTTGTGGGAAGGACTCTCGCGCCTCAATCCACTTTTCTACCTGATCGATGGTTTTCGCCATGCTCTGCTTGGGGTCGGCGACACCAGTCTCCTCACCGCCTTTGCCGCTGCACTGGGCATGTCCCTGGTCCTTTTCACCTGGGCCGCGATACTTATCGGGCGTGGTTACAAATTGCGCAACTGAAGCTGAAACGCAAAACGCCCTCGCGCGGCGGGCGCAAGGGCGTTTTGCGAAGGTGAAACAATATCGGATTAAAAGGTGCCGACGAAGCCGATGCGCACGGCATCGTCGATGGTCCAGTTTTCGTTTCTGCGGTCTTCCTTGAGCCGCATGTTCTGGTAGCCGACGTAGACTTTGACCTTGGGCAGCACGGCGTAAGTGAGGCGCAGCTCGCTTTCGAGCAAGCGCTCCGAATCGCGGAAGGAAAAGACCTTGGGAGCGTAGTAGAGTCGACCGGCAACGCCCAGGCCCCAGAATTGCGGAGGCGCGAAGGCGCCGCGCAGGCCGATGGCGAGATTGATGAAATCGGTGCTGCGATCGGTGGTGCCGGCGTAAAATTTGGTGCCGACGCCCAGTTCCAGCCCGGGAACATTTCCGGGTTCGCCGACGAAATCAGCACCAATGCTGCCGAGCGTGGTTTTCTCGTCGCCGTTGTGGAGAAACCGTCCACTGGCCAAAGCGGTGCCGTAATCATCGCGGCTCAGGGGGCGTTCGTAGATGAGTTGAAAGCTGTCGTCGTTGAAGCCGATGTCGATGGAGTCGGCGGCGGCGGCGGTGGCCGTCAGGCACAGGGCCAAGGCCAGGAAAATACGTAGGGTCATGACAAAACTCCTTGGCTATCGCTATTTAATTTTCCGATAAATGAAATTTATTGGTAACTGTTCAGCATGCACCGCAGGGTACGGCGGCATCGCGTGCGCCAAAAACTCACCTACGGCTCAAACATTTGCCGCAGCACTCAACCGCCGCATCCTGCGGTACTCTCGGACGTTGCCCCTGAATAGTTACATTTATTGAACGCAAGTGAATATGCCATAAGAAGCGGGGGTGGGCAACCTGAAAAGGATTGTTCCGGAGTAACTGTCCAGCCTGTGCCGCGATAGGGCATGGCAGCTGAATCGTTGCATTCAGGATAGGGCGAGCAGGATGACCCCGGCAAGCATCACCAGGGTGCCGGCCAGGCGTTCGCCCAGACCCTGCTCGCGCAGGAGCAGAAGCCCGGCCAGGGCGGTAAAGAGAATGCTCAGGCGTTTGACGGCGATTACGTAGGGGACTTGGGTGAGACTGATGGCCAGCATCTGACACAGAGTGGTGAGCCCTCCGCAAAAGCCCACCAGCAAAAGCCATTTCCAGGGCAGCGCCCGGGATACTTGCGGAGGTTGCCGCCGCAGCACCATCAGGGGCAGCATGCCTAGGGCAATGGCGGCGTTGATGGCGACGGCCCAGACCAAGGGCGATGAGTTTTGCAGGCCGATTTTGTCAATGTTGGCGGTCAGGCTCCAGATCAGCGCGACACCGAGCATCAACCGCGCTCCGGGCGCATGCAGCAGGGTGCGTATCGGTTCAAGCCACCCGGTGCTCAGGCGACTCACATTGAGCAGATAAGCGCCGGTGACGATGAGGACAACTCCGGCCATGCCGCCCGCCGAGGGAGTTTCGCTCAACAGCAGCGGTGAGGTGAGCAGCAGGAACAGCGGGGTAAAAGTGATTAGCGGAACGCTCAGGGACAGGTCGCTCTGGCTGATGGCTTTCATGTAGAGGATCGCGGCCAGAATGTTGAGGGCGCCGCCGGTCAGCAGGGCCGGCCAGAAGCCCGGCCCAAGTTCCACCGGAAGGGTTTGCGGCAGGAGCAGCAATGGCAGCAGGAAGGGCAGGGCCAGCAGGCGCCAGGCCCAAGCCATGACGTAGGCATCGGCCCCTGCCATCAGGCCCTTTTTTCCGAAAACATCCTTGCCTGACTCAAAGAGGGCGGTGAGCAGCGCTAAGGCCAGCCACATCGTGTTAAGGTCTCGAAGGGCCGGGCGCGGATAAAGAAAAGCCCACCCCTGTGGGGGCGGGCCGCAGACGCTGTGGGAAAGAGTCTGTTTCAAACATCGACGATCTGTTCGAGGACCGCGGGATCAACGTCTCGTCCTTCCTCCTGGGCCATGCTTTGAATAAGCAACTGGCCGCCGAGGCTTGCCGTCTTGCGCACCAGATTGTCGGCCTGTTCGCCATTGCGCGATTTGAAAGCTCCGAGCAGGCGCGTATGTTCGTTGACGGAAATCTGCATGCGACCGGGCAGGGACAGGGATGCCATGCGCGGGCGGTTGAATTTGATGACCAGTTGATGGATGAGTTCGGCAAGCTTGTGGTTGCCGGCGGCGCGAATGAAAAGTTCGTGAAATTCATTGTGGGTGCGGTAGAAGGCTTTGACATCGCCCTCATCGGCGAGTTGCTGCAAGCGCTCATTGATGGACTCGAGCCGCTCGATTTCCCTGTCGGACAGGTTTTTGGCGGCGATTCGCGCCGCATAGCCTTCAAGAATTGCCTTGATGGCATAAAACTCCTTGACGTCGCGCTCCGAAAGGGCGGTGACCACTGCGCCCTTGCGCGGGATCACGGTCAGATAGCCTTCGGATTCAAGCTGGCGGAAGGCTTCACGAATAGGCGTGCGGCTGATGCCGAAGCGTTCGGCCAGTTCCGGTTCGGCCACTTTTTCCCCAGGTTTCAGGACACCGCGCAGAATTGCGTCGCGAATGGTTTCGAGGATTTTTTCCCGCAGGGTTTGATGGCGTTCAATGGGTTTTTTTTTCACCGGAGTGGCTCCAAATTGGATTGGGCCAATTGTATACAGTATACAGTCAAAGTCAACCTTCTTTTTCGCGGTACCGGGCATTTCCTGCCGACCCTTGTTTTTCAGCGCCGGGCGGATTATGCTCGACGCGGTGGAGTGGCCTGCCATGATGCGGATCTGAACCCTCTGGAGAAAGGACGTTTGGTGAAACTATGACCGAGGAGTCCCGCTTGTATGTTTCCTTGCCCTTGCGCATGCTTGAGGAGCAGGGGCCCCATTTCCTCTCCCGCCGGCTGCAGCCGGAGATCGCTATCAAGGGGCCTGATTTCGACGACAGGGCGCTGGCTGGGGTACTCAAGCGCTGGGCGCGGGAGTTTCGCGCCGCCGGCCTTGGGGTATCGGTCCATGCCCCTTTCATGGATCTCAATCCCGGCGCTCTCGAACCCCTGGTGCGCGCGGCAACCTTGCAGCGCCTCAGCCAGACGCTGGATGCCGCCGCGCGGCTTGGCGCGCGTTGCGTCGTGGTGCATCCCGGCTACGAGCGCTGGCGTTATGGTGGCAACGAAGATCTCTGGCTGGAGCCTTCCCTGGAGTTCTGGGCGCCCCTGGTGCGGCGGGCTCAGGATGCCGGAATTGTTCTGGCCCTGGAAAATGTATTTGAGGAAGCCCCCGGCAGTTTGGAAAGACTACTGGAGGGAATCGATTCAGCGGCGTTCGGCCACTGTTTCGATGTCGGTCATTGGCACCTGTTCTGCCGCGACAAGATTTCCCTGGCCGAGTGGTTTGGCCGCCTGGGGCACCGCATGGTGCATCTGCATCTGCATGACAATCGCGGCGACGGCGATGACCATCTGCCTCCCGGCGAGGGGCTGATTCCATTTGACGAACTGCGCGGCCTGGTGGAGGAATTCGCGCCGCGCGCCACCCTGGCCCTGGAAGTACACGATCCCGAGAAGCTGTCTCCCGCCTTAGTCACCGTCCGTTCCCTGTTCGGCGTCTGAGGGTTCTTTACGACCGGCGAGGAGCGACCCTTTGACCACCCGCTGGTCGCCGAAGCGCTCTCTTAACTGATCCACGGCCTGGTCGAGGCGACTCAGACGGGCGCGCCGGGGCGCGGCAAACAGCTCGCTCTGCCCCGTCCCCAATACTTCCAGTGTCGCAAGGCTCACCCCCAGCAGGCGCAGGGGACGACGGCCGGCCTCGGTCTGGCTGAGCAATTCTGTGGCTATACCGAAGATTTCACCGCCATTGCTCAGTCCGGCGGCGAGGGTGCGGCTGCGTGTGACCACCGAAAAATCCGCATACTTGACCTTCACCGTAACGCGGCGCCCCTGGAGGTTTTTGCTTCGCAGGCGCTGGGCTACCCGCTCACTGAGTCCAAGCAGTTCGCGCTGGATGACAACCGGATCGCTGAGATCGGTGGCGTAGGTATCTTCATGCCCCACCGACTTGATGCTCGAGTCGCTCTCAACCGGTCGCGCATCAATGCCGCGCGCCAGATCGTAGAGCAGCCCGCCGGATGCTCCAAAAGTTCGTAGCAGAAACTCTCGTTTGAGGCGGCGCAGTTCAGCCACGCGGCTGACGCCCAGGGTCGCAAGTTTCTGCGCGGTAACCGCACCGACTCCCCAGAGTGCCTTAACCGGCAAGGTCAAGAGAAACGCATCGATCTCCTCAGGAAAAATCTCTTTTAGGCCATCCGGCTTGGCAGCCTCCGAGGCGAGCTTGGCGAGAAACTTGTTGGGCGCAATGCCGGCGCTGAGTGTCAAATTCGTTTCACGCCTGACCGCCTCGCGGATCTGGCAGGCAATGGCCTGCCCCGACCCAAACAGGCGCAGGCTTGCGCTGACATCCAAAAACGCCTCGTCGATGGACAGCGGCTCGATACAGTCGGTAAAGCGTGAAAAAATAGTGAAAACAGCCCTGGATGCTTTGCGATATTCATTCATGCGTACCGGAAGGACGACGGCTTCCGGACACAGGCGCAGAGCCTGGGCTATGGGCATGGCCGAGTGCACGCCAAAGGGGCGCGCTTCATAGGAGGCCGCCCACACCACCCCGCGTTGCGAACTGCCACCGACGAGGACGGGCCGGCCACGCAACTCGGGACGGTCGCGTTGTTCCACCGAGGCGAAGAACGCATCGAGGTCAAGATGGATAATGCAGCGCTCAATATTCTTCATGCTGGGATGCCGGTAGAGATAGGATTGATTTCCCGTAAAATAAGTGCTATTGATCCGGTCTTACCAATAAGCCGCAAGGAGTAATGGCATGGCCAATGTTTTCAGACCGATCCGACCCAAAAAAATCTCCGAGGAAATTGTCGAGCAGATCAAGGCTCTGATTTCTGCCGGACAGCTAAAACCCGGTGAAAAAATCCCTTCCGAGCGGGATCTGGCGGTTATGCTCGGCGTGAGTCGTCCCTCGGTGCGCGAGGCAATTATGGTTTTGGATGCCATGGGCCTAGTCGAGGCGCGGCAGGGCGGCGGAACCTATGTGCGCTCTCTGACCGCAGTTTCACTGCACGATCCGTTGACGACCCTGGTCGAAGAAAATCCTGCCATGCATTATGCGCTGGTCGAAGTGCGCATGGGGTTGGAAACCTGGTCGGCCTATCTCGCCGCCTCCCGCGCCACGGACGCTGAAATCGAACGCCTGCGGGAACTTCTCGGCATCATGCAAAAACAGGCCGCGCAGGGTGGCTGGGATGCCGATGTGGATGCCGAGTTTCACTATGCCATAACCGCAGCGACCCACAATACCCTGCAAATGCACGTGCTCAATACAATTCATTCGCTGTTTCATAAAACCATTCAAGTTGCGCTGACGGAGTTTTATCGGCGCGACGGCATGGTTGAGCTGTTGCTCGCCCAGCATCAGGCCATTTATTCGGGGATTGCCGAAAGAAATCCGGAAAAAGCCCGCGAGGCCATGTACCGGCACCTGACCCTGGTCGAAGAAAAAATGTCAGAGCTTCAGCGGGGCGAGTGAGTTTATTTCGGGGCGGGGTATCTGGTCTGCATGCACCGCAGGGTGCGGCGGCATCGCGTGCGGCAAAAACTCACCTGCGGCTCAAACATTTGTCGCAGCACTCAACCGCCCCACACTGCGGTACTGTCGGGCGCTGCGTCTGAATAGTTACGAAGCAACAAAAAAAGCAGCCGCGAAGGCTGCTTTTTTTGTTGAAACGCATAGGGGCTTATTTCGACTCGCGGCCTGCAACCTTGATGCGCACCAGGGCCCGGTCGAGGGCGGATTTCATGATGAGAAAATCTTTCTCTTCCGCGGATAATTTCTTGAGAGCTTCTTCGGCGCGTCCCAAGGCTGCTTTGGCGCGCTCCAGATCGATCTCGTCGGCCGGCTCGGCGGTTTCCACCAAGACCGTGACCCGATCGTTTTCCACTTCGACAAAACCCCAGTTGACGGCAACGTGAAAGAGTTCGTTACCTTTGCGATAGCTGAACTCGCCAATCTGCAGGGTCGTCAGCAGCGGGGTGTGGGCCGGAAGGATGCCGAATTCGCCCATCAATCCCGGAGCGGTTATTTCATCCACCTCTTCGGACAGAACAAGGCGATAGGGAGTGACCAGGTCAAGCTTCAACTTCTCTGCCATGGACTAATTGACCTTTTGGAGAAAGGCGGGAGAACGTGTCCCCCACCTGCTTCACATTGCTGAAAATCAGGCAGCCAGTTTCTTGGCTTTTTCAATAGCTTCTTCGATGGTGCCGACCAGGTAGAATGCCTGCTCGGGAAGCTCATCATGCATGCCCGCAACGATTTCCTGAAAGCCCTTGATGGTGTCTTTAAGCTCAACGTATTTCCCGGGAGCCCCGGTGAAAATCTCGGCGACATGGAAGGGCTGGGAGAGAAAGCGTTGAATTTTGCGTGCCCGGGCCACCGTCAATTTGTCGTCCTCTGACAACTCGTCCATACCGAGAATGGCGATGATGTCCTGCAGATCCTTGTAGCGCTGCAGGACGTACTGGACATCACGGGCTACTTTGTAGTGTTCATCACCGATCACCTGAGGGTCGAGAATCCGGCTGGTGGAGTCAAGGGGGTCGACGGCCGGATAAATCCCGAGTTCCGCAATCTGGCGCGAAAGCACCGTGGTGGCGTCCAGGTGGGCAAAAGCAGTTGCCGGCGCCGGGTCGGTCAAGTCGTCGGCAGGAACGTAAATAGCCTGAACCGAAGTGATCGATCCCTTGTCGGTGGTGGTGATTCGCTCCTGCAATTCACCCATTTCCGTTCCCAGGGTCGGCTGGTAGCCGACCGCCGAAGGGATGCGGCCGAGAAGGGCGGAGACTTCGGAGCCGGCCTGAGTGAAGCGGAAGATATTGTCGACGAACAGCAGAACGTCCTGCTGCTCCTCGTCACGGAAGTATTCGGCTACGGTCAAGGCGGAAAGGGCGACACGTGCGCGCGCTCCAGGGGGCTCATTCATCTGCCCGTAAATCAGAGCGGCCTTGCTCAGAACGCCGGAATCCTTCATCTCATGCCAGAGGTCGTTGCCCTCGCGGGTACGCTCGCCGACCCCGGCGAAAACGGAAAAGCCGCCGTGCTGCTTGGCGATGTTGTGAATAAGCTCCATGATAAGAACGGTTTTGCCGACACCGGCGCCGCCGAACAGACCAATTTTTCCACCACGCGAATAAGGGGCCAGCAAGTCAACCACCTTGATACCGGTCTCAAAGGCTTCAACCTTGGTCGACTGGCTGACAAAGTCAGGCGCGGGACGATGGATTTCCCACTCCAGCTCGGCGCCTACGGGTCCCATTTCGTCAATGGGCTCACCGACCACGTTGAGAATGCGTCCGAGGGTTTTGCCGCCGACGGGCATGAGGATCTGCTTGCCGGTGTCAATGACCTCCTGTCCGCGCACCAAACCCTCAGTTGAATCCATGGCGATGGTGCGCACGGTATTCTCGCCAAGATGCTGGGAAACCTCCAGTACGAGATTCCATTCCTGGTCGGAAATCGAGGGGTTGCTGACTTTGATTGCGTGGTAAATTTCAGGCAGCTTGCCCGGCGCGAATTCAACGTCGACGACGGGACCGATGACCTGATTGATTTTTCCCTTATTCATGATGAACCGTTCCTCCTTATATCACCGCTGAGGTGAAAGACTGATCTAGTTTACTTGATGGCCTCGGCCCCGGAAATGATTTCCATGAGTTCTTTGGTGATTGCGGCCTGGCACGCACGGTTGTACTCCAGAGTCAGCCGACCGATCATCTCGTTGGCATTCTTGCTGGCACTGTCCATGGCGCTCATGCGGGCACCATGCTCCGAGGCGACCGATTCGAGCAGCGAACGAAAAATTTGTACTTCCACGTTCTTGGGAAGAATCTGCTCGAGCACCTCGCTGCGCGAAGGTTCGAAGATGTAGTCGACAAGAATCTCGTCTTCCTGAGCTTCACGCGGAACGATGGGAAGAACCTGCACCAGGGTCGGTACCTGGCTGATGGCGCTGTGGAAAGCGTTATAGACCAGATAAACCTGATCGTATTTTTCTTCCTGGTAGAGGGTGATAATTTCCTGGCCGAGCAAAGCCGCAGTGTTGTAGGAAATGGACCCGCTGAGGTTCTCGTAGACCTTGTAGATGTTCAGCCCGGAACGCCGCTTGAGATAGTCGTTGCCCTTGCGCCCGATAATCATCAGATCGATTTGCTCGAACCCTTCATCGTTGTTGCGGATAAAGCGTTCGGCCATTTTGCTGATGTTGACGTTGAAGCCGCCGCACAGGCCGCGATCGCCGGTCATCAGCACGACCAGAGCACGGTGCTTCTCGCGCTGTTGCAGCAGGGGGTGAGATTCGGGATCTTCCCGGAGAGCCAGGCTGGCGAGAACCTGTGACATCTTCTCGGCATAAGGTCGGGCAGAAACAACGGCATCCTGAGCACGGCGCAGTTTTGCCGCGGAGACCATTTTCATGGCCTTGGTGATCTGGCGCGTGTTCTTGACCGAAGTGATGCGCTTTTTGATTACTTTAAGGTTAGCCATCTGTCAAATTACCTTCCCTGCGGAATTACGCAACGACAAAGTGTCCCTTGAACTCATCGAGGGCAGACTTGATGCGTGCTTCCAGATCGGCATCGATGGCCTTTTTGGTGCGGATATCCTCAAGAATCTGGGCATGCTTGGACTCGATGAATGTCGTGAGCTCGGATTCATAGCGCAGAATCTCGGAGACCGGTTGCTCATCGAGATAGCCGTTATTCGCAGCGAAGATGATGAGAACCTGTTTTTCTACCGGCATCGGCTTATACTGGCCTTGTTTGAGAACCTCGACGAGGCGCGCACCTCGGTTGAGCTGACGCTGGGTCGCGGCGTCAAGGTCCGAGCCGAACTGAGCAAAGGCGGCCATTTCGCGATACTGAGCCAGGGCCAGGCGCAGAGTGCCGGCAACCTGCTTCATCGCTTTGATCTGGGCCGAACCGCCGACGCGCGATACCGAGAGACCGACGTTGATCGCCGGACGCACCCCGGAGTAGAACAGGTCGGTTTCAAGAAAAATCTGGCCGTCGGTGATGGAGATAACGTTGGTCGGGATATACGCTGATACATCGCCGGCCTGGGTCTCAATAATGGGCAGAGCGGTGAGTGAACCGGCCCCGAGGTCATCGTTGAGCTTCGCGGCGCGTTCCAGCAAGCGGCTATGGAGATAGAAAACGTCGCCGGGGTATGCCTCACGTCCTGGCGGACGGCGCAGCAGCAGAGAGNCTGGCGATAAGCAGTGGCTTGTTTGGAAAGATCATCGTAGATGATCAGGGCGTGCTTGGCGTTGTCGCGGAAATACTCGCCGATGGTGACACCGGTATAGGGCGCGATGAACTGCAGCGGTGCGGGTTCGGAAGCCGTCGCGGCGACAACGATGGTGTAGTCCATGGCACCGTGCTGGTTGAGCTTATCCACAACCTGGGCTACGGTGGAGCGTTTCTGGCCGATAGCGACATAAATACAGACGCAATCCTGGCCCTTCTGATTGATGATGGTGTCGACAGCAACAGCGGTTTTGCCGGTCTGGCGGTCGCCAATGATCAGTTCGCGCTGGCCGCGACCGATGGGGACCATCGAGTCGATAGCTTTGAGTCCGGTCTGTAGCGGCTCATGAACGGACTTACGTGCGACAATGCCGGGCGCCTTGACCTCGACCTTGCGAAACTGGTCGGTGCTGATGTCGCCTTTGCCATCGATGGGAATCCCGATGCCGTTGACCACGCGCCCGATGAGCGCTTCGCCGACAGGTACCTGCACGATTTTTTCGGTGCGCTTAACCGTTGAGCCTTCCTTGATGTGCTCAAAATCACCAAAGATCGCCGCACCGACGTTGTCTTCCTCGAGGTTGAGAACCATGCCCATGGTATCACCGGGAAAGACCAGAAGTTCGCCGGCCATGGCTTTGTCCAGCCCGTGAATGCGGGCGATGCCGTCGCCAATGCTGATGACGGTGCCGGTTTCGCTGACTTCGACCTCGCGACCGAAATTCTCAATCTGCTTTTTGATGATCGCGCTGATTTCTTCCGCTTTGATTTGCATAAGCCCTTCTCACCCCTTCGTTAATTTATCTTCAAATCGTTTCAACTGCGTGCTGAGGCTGCCATCGAAGATCCGACCACCAAATTCGGCTTTGAGACCGCCGAGCAGGGCAGGATCGACCCGGGTATCCAAGATGATCTTTTTCCCCGTCTGCTGTTGCAGACCGGTGCGGATGACCAAGGTCTGCGCCGCGTCGAGCTTGACGGCAGACGTCAGTTGGGCTCGCAGGGTTCCCGAAAGTTCATCGGCGAGTTGCTGGTAGTGCTCCGCAATCTGGGAGATATACCGCAGGCGGTGTTTCTCCAGAAGCAGGCCGAGAAAGTTTTTCATGCCCTGGGACAAGCCGAGCTTTTCGCCGAGGGCGGCAAGGATCGCCGAGCGTTTGCGGTAGGGAAAGGAGGGGCTTTCGAGAACCATTCGCAGGTTCTTTTCGGCCGCGAATGCGGCCAGAACCTTGTCCAGTTCGCCGGCAAATTCCTCTACCTTGTTCTGCTCGGTGCCCAACTGAACGAGGGCACGGGCGTATCTTTTTGAAATCGCGCTGAGGCTCAACTTAATTCTCCCACCTTCTGCATTTTCTCCATGTATTCATCGACCAGCCGCTTTTGGTCAGCTTCGTTGAAGTTCTTCTTCAACAGATCCCGAGCCAGAGAAATGGCGAGGGCAGCGGCTTCCTGGCGCAACTGGCGACGCGCCTTGGCAACTTCCTGCGCTGCGGCGTTTTCAGCGTCCTGCGCCATTTTCTCAGCCATATTGCGCGCATTGGCGAGGATTTTATCGCGCTCCAGCTCCCCCTCGCGGCGAATCTCCGCTTGGAGTTGCTCAATTTCCGCAGTAGCGTCCTGCAGCTTGCGATCATACTCGGCAAATTTTGCCTCGGCGGTATCGCGGGCCTTCTGTGCCTCCTCCAACTCCTTGGCGAGGGTTTCCCGACGCCCGGCCAGCGCCTTTTTCAGGGGCCGGGTGATGAAAAAGGCTAGAATGGCGATCAGCACTGCAAAGTTCAGAACCCGATAAAGAAAGTCCTTGAGCAAAGTAGCGGCGTCGTGGTGGTAGTCGCCGGCCGCAAACGCCAGGGTCGTGGTCATAAGGAGAATGACCAGTGCCGGAATTGCGGTGGCCGTGGTGCGGAAAAATCGTTTAGCCATGGAATTACAGACTCCTGCCTAGAACTTTGGAGGCCACCTGCTGGGCCAGTTTCCCGGCGCCGTCGCGCAGATTCTTGCGGGCGGACGCAGCTTCCTGATCAACCTGGTTGCGAATAGTTTTAAGTTGATTCGCCGCCTTTTCGTGAGCCTCGCCGAGAATGCGAGCCTCTTCTTCGCCGGCGGCGGCGCGCAAGGACGCGCGCTCCTCGGCGGCCTTGGCTTTGGCCGCTTGGAGCTGCTCCCGGTAGGCGGCCATCTTGGCTTGAATCTGCTCTTCCAAGTCGCGCGCGCGCTGGTGTCCTCCTTCAGTGGCCTGTTTACGCTCATTCATGATGCGCGACAAGGGCTTGAACAGGAGAACATTCAAGATGAAAATGAGAAGGAGAAAGTTCGCAAGCTGTAAGAAGAACGTCCAATCGAAATCAATCACCGAGATACCTCGTTTTTCAAAGCTTTTATTCGGAATCCGTTAACCTGCGGAACTGCATACAGTATACAAAGTGTGGCCTGAGCGTTAAACCGGGGTGGAGCGAAACAGGCAATAGCTAACATAAGCCTTTTTGGCTTGTCAAGGTTCTTTTCGCCAATCTTCCAGGGCGCTCTCTTAGACCGATTCGCGAACAAATGCCGCGATCGCCTGGGACCAGTGTGCGTCCAGGTCGGTAAATTGAAGGCCCATCCCCTGCGGATAGAGGGGTTTGGACACTGCGTGAATGCGGTTGGTCCATGCCACCCGGGCGCGTCCGCGAAGTGGCTGAAGGGTCCCGGGAAGGATGAATTCTATATGCATATGGGTCCCGGTAGTGTAGAGCGTATCGGTTTGCAGGTAAAGGCCGCCTGTGCTCAGATCAAGGGTAAAGCCTCGGTGATTGAGCTTTTCCGTACGGGCAAAACGTAGCGGCAAGCGCTGCGGCACGCGCGGCGCCCGCGAAATGAGGGGACGAAGAGCGAGGATTTCAAGAATTACGTCGAGCAGCATGGCGCTGGTTGCCGAGCTGGGTAGAGTCTTCTGACATTCCCGCTGCCGGAGCGGATCCTGTGGGCCCTCAGGGCCCTCAATGCTGTCAGGCATCAGCATGATGACCGGAAGGTCTTTCAGCCAGTGATAAGAGCGAAGGCGACGACAAAGGGATGGTCCATTCTCAGGTTCAAGCCGGTAATCGATCACCGCCAGGCGCGGCTGCTCGGAGCGTGCCAAGACCAGGGCTTCATCACTGTCGCCCGCAGTCAGAAAGGAGAGACTCGAAGACGGCAACAGGCTTGTTCGCCAATGGGTCAGTTGGGGTGCTGGTGCGGCGAGCAGGATTTTGGTCGGCTGCATGATAGCGCTCCCCGAAAGGGATTGGGTGCGGATGGCGGTGCATATTGATACAGGATTACAGGAGGGAATTCAAGTGTCCAAATTTCCCGAGGTAAAAAAATGGCCCGATCGGGCGACCGGGCCGTTGCCATAAAAAAGCGGGGGGTCAGTTGTTGCTGTTTGTCTCTGGGCTTGGGCGATACGCGACCGTTCCGCGGACCAGGCCGAGAACGAGCAGCAAGGCGGGGATCAGTTGCGCCACCAGAATCAGTCCGCAGAACCCGAGAAATGTCCAGACCACCAAGCCGCTGTGGTCGGCGCGGGTGCCGGCGGCGAACGCGGGAGCTGCGCTGGTCAGAAAGATTGCGAGGGTTGCCGTAAGGGTTCTGAGTCCGTTCATGCTGACCTCCTTGTTGCTGCGCGCTGTTTGAAGCAAGCGTCGGTGGTTGGTTGATCCGGCCCCCCTCGATTTACTTTCGGGAGCCGCGACCCTTTGGTTTAATGCTTTAGCATGGGGCGTGCCAAATGCGTAAGATCGCTGCCTCTTGCGCCTAAGGCATCGAAAAAACAGCTGAAAATTTTTTTGTGTGCCCTGGGGGGGGTGGATGGGCGAAAAGAAAAATATTTTTTTAATACAGAAAGGAGCGGGGCAGACGCACTTAAAATGCTGTCTGCCCCGGGTACTGCGCCGTAATTATTAGGTAAAAATGCTTCCTGCGCGTGTATAAGGATTCTATACAGGAAAAAAATTTATCTCATAGCTCTGGTGCCGGACAAAGATCAGTTGGGCAAAAACTTTGCCGGTACCTGACCTGCCGTGGTCGCCGTCGGGGTCAGCACCCGAATCAGGTCACGCAAGATGGCCTGGGCCTCGCCGACATAAGGATCTTCGGCGGCATTTTTTGCCCAGCGCTGATGGCGCTCTTCGCTGCTGAGTCCCGGCTCTGCCGGTTCCTCGATACCCATGGCATGATCGTGCGCGGCGTTTTCCTCGCGCGCCTGGATCAGTTCCCGGCGGGCTTGACGCGCTTCGGCAAGGTTGAGCGGCATGGCGCTCTGCTTCATCCGTGCTTCGGCACGCTCAGCGTCCTCGGCAATGGACATAAAATCCTCATTGCCGGCAACACGCTCGAGGCTGGCACGGCGTAGTTTGTCGATGGGTGGTATCTCGGGCCAAGGATCGAAGCGGGTGGCGTCAACCTGGTCCCAAGGCAGGGAATAATCCAGATATTTCTCGCCGCTTTCGATGTGCTGCAGGCGGTCGGGTAGAATGATGTCGGGAACCACGCCGCGGTATTGGGTCGATTCGCCGCTGATCCGGTAGAACTTCTGAATGGTGACCTTGATGGCTCCCAGGGGGCGGTAGCGGTCCATGTTGGGAAAGGGCAGGCTGCGGTCAAGGTCGACGACCGCCTGCACCGTGCCTTTGCCGTGGGTATACTTGCTGCCGATCACCACCGCACGGCCGTAATCCTGGAGTGCCCCGGCGAGAATTTCCGAGGCCGAAGCGCTGAACTTGTTGACCAGAACCACCAGCGGACCGTCGTAGACGATGTCGCGGCTGCGATCAGAGAGGGTTTCCATGCGGCCGTCGCCGGCGCGAACCTGCACAATGGGGCCTTCCTTGATAAACAATCCGGCGATGGAAACCGCATCCGTCAGCGCACCGCCGCCGTTGTTGCGCAGATCCAGAACCAAGCCGCTGATACCTTTTTCATTGAGGCGGATCAGTTCCTGGCGCATGTCGTCGGTGGAGTTGCGCCCGGTGCCTTTAGGGCCTCCTTCAAAGTCGCGATAAAATGTGGGAATCTTTATGTAGCCGAAGTGCCGGCCGTCTTCTTCCGGCGGCAGCAGTGCCGAGCGCACAAACGTTTCCTCGATCTGAACCACATCGCGGGTGATGGCAACGATCATTTGGCGGCCGTCGGGCTTGCGCACCGTCAGGCGCACCTCGGTGCCCTTTTGGCCGCGGATCAGGCTGACCGCGTCGCGCAACCGCAGGTCGACGACGTCGACAGGTTCGTTGGCGCCCTCGGCCACTGCCAGAATGGTGTCTTCGGCTTCAAGCTGGCCTTGGCGGTAGGCGGCGCTGCCGGGAATAATGCGCACCACCTTGATGAAACCGTCTTCTTCGCGCAGGGTTGCGCCGATGCCTTCGAGCGAGCCGCGCATGCTGATGTCGAAATCTTCCTTGCTGGTCGGCGGCAAATAGTTGGAGTGTGGGTCAAAGGCACGGGCCACGGCATTGAAATAACGATCGATATGGTCCTGTCGACTATCTTCGAGCATGCGGTTGAACATCTGCTCCTGACTTTTGCCGACGCGCTCAACCGCGGCCTGGATCAATGCTTCAGTGTTTTTTCGCTCATCTCCTTCGGGTTTAGCCAGCTCGTCTTCTTCCATGATCAACAGGCGGTTGAGAACCTGGTGCTTGAGAATTTTACGCCAGCGCTCGCGCAACTCTTCGGTGTTTTTTGAGAAGTCAAGATTTTCCGGGTCGGTTTCGATGGTTTCTTCGCGCGTGAAATCGAACCCGGCCTCAAGAATTTCGGGCAGCATGCGCTGTGCCTGGCGTACTCGCTTGTCCATGAGTTCCGCCGCCAGCAGCGGCAGCTCAAGGCGACTGGTGGCGATTTCGTCATCGATTTTCTTTTCATAGGCACGAAGCCGCGTCACGTCCTCTTTGAGCAGGAAGCGTTTCTGGAAATCGAGCTGCTTGAGGTAGAGACCGAAGGCCGCCACGGATAGCTCGTCATCCAGGCCCTTATGGCTGTAGTGTTGAGACACCAATTGCTGGCGCAGCACGAAGCTCAGCAGGCGCGCCCGGTTTAGATCGTAGTCGCCGGGATCGGCGGGAACCGCGGTAGCCAGGCCGGGGGAGAGAAGAAGCAGAACCAGCAGAGGAATTAGCAGTTTTTTGAGAATAGGCATAAGACTCGGCAACCTTTAGAGGGGACGGCCACGGATCAGAGCCGCGACGCCCCGGTGGGGATGAAGCGCCGGCTGCGGCGCAGCGGCGTGCATGGATAATTTAACCACAGGCGGAGCATTTTGAGCAAGGGGGCGCCGGCAAAAGTCAGGGAAAAGTCAAAAATGCAAGATCGCCGGAGGCGGACCGGTCGCGATTTTCCCCCTCACCAGAAATCCCAGGCCCCGGCGGAAAGGACATAAAGGCCCAGTAGCAGATTGGTGACCACATGGGCGCAAATTGGCGCCCACAGGTCGCGGGTGCGAAGATAGAGCCAGCCGTAGGCGGCGCCTGCCATCATGCCCACCAGCCAGCGATCGTGCTCAAGGCCGAAGAGCACAACGGTAAGCCAGAAGGCCCAGGCCAGGTAGCGTCCTGGATCGACCTTGAGGAACTCGCGCTCGATGAGCCAGCGATAGAGAAAGCCGCGCCAAAAAAATTCCTCGATGGCGGCAATCACCAGCGCCGAGCCGAGCAGGCGTGCCAGAGTCAGGGGCCAGCCCGCCGCCGAAGGGGCGTAGGGGCTGTCCGCCACGGGCGGGTGGGCCGACCAGGGCGGCATGATGCCCCATTGCCGGTAGAATTGCTCGACGGCGGGCCAGGATTGCCACAGAGCCAGTTCCGGAAGAATCCAGAGCACGCAGACCAGTGCGCCGACCGCCGCGGCCAGGGGCAGGTGGCGTGGGTCGGGGCGTGGATAGTAGCGCCAGGGGCGACACCACAGAACCAGGGACAGACATACCGCGGCGCGCACCGCGTAGGCCCAAGCCGTGCGTGGCAGCAGCTCCATGAGCACCAGCCAGGCGACAAAAGGGGCGATGTGATCAAAGAGCGCGCGGCGGCCGCTGGTAGTTACGGATGAGGTCATGGAAAATCCGACAAAAGGAATCAACGAATACGGTGCCGGAAAATATGTTACCAGGCAGAGGCCGGTTTGTCCCGGCCCGACGGATAAAATGTCAGGGAAGGTTCCAGCAGCGCTCACATATCGTTGAAGGCAAAGCGCTGGATGAGCATTTCAATGGCATCGATATCGCCGGGATCGGCGATCAGTGAGCGAAAGCCGGCCTCGAAAAAGTCGTCGTTGCGGGCTTTGCGGCTCCACATGCAGGTCGCATCGAAGAGAATATTGCTGCGACCGAGAATCTCGGCGGGCAGCGACATGCGGCATTTATAGGTCCGATCGGGAGCGATGGGCGTTTCGCTGATCAGCATCATGCCTTCAACGGTAATGTCGACCAGTCGCCCCAACAGCCGTCCTGACTCCAGATCATAGACTTCCAGATAATAGATGGTGTTGCGGCGTTTTTGGGAACGCTTATCCGCGCTATTCTGGGTCATGGGATGCTCCTCTGCTCTCAGGATAGTGTCTTTGTTGAATGTAATTAAATCCACCTTATCCGTCAACTTTATTGTTGTCTTTGCGCGTCAGCGACGCAGACCCACCCTTATGCCCGCAAGGGCCACACCAGCGGCAGAATCAGCAGGATGGTCGCCAAGACCACCAGGGTCAAGGGAATGCCGACTTTGAGATAGTCGCTGAAGCGGTAGCCGCCGGGGCCCATGATTAATATGTTGGCCGCGTGGGAAAAGGGTGACATGAGGCTCGCCGATGCCATGGCGACGCCCATGGTCAGAGCTTCGGGGGATGTGCCGGTGGGCGCGGCGATGCTGAAAACGATGGGAACCAGCAACACCACCAGGGCCGCGGGCGGCAGAAAACAGGTGCCGACGGCGGTAAAAAAAATCAGGGCCGCAAGCAGCGCTTTAGGGCCAAAGGGTGCGGTGCCTGCCGTCAGGATTTCGGCGAGAAGGTGTGCCGCTCCGCTCTGCTCGAGAGCCGTGCCCAAAGGCAGCAACCCGGCAATGAGAAGAATGGCCCTCCATTCAATGGCGCGGTAAGCCTCGTTCATGGTCAGGCAGCCGCTGAGGATCATGGCCGAAGCGCCCAGCAGCGCGGCAATATAGATGGGTAGCCAGCCGAGAAGAACCGGGATCAGCACCGCCGCCAGAATCGCCAGGGATCTGCCGAGGCGGTCGCGCCGGGGAGGCTCCTGAACGTCTTGGGTCAGCACTAGAAAATCGCTGTCGCGGGCCAACTGGGAGAAGCGGTCGCGCGAGCCGTAAACGAGCAGGGCGTCTCCGAAATTCAGTGGCAGGTCGCGCAGGCCCGAGCGATAAGCGCGACCAGTACGCCACAAAGCGATGACGCTAAGACCGAATTTTTCACGAAAATGAAGGTCGCGCAGGGTTTTGCCCGCCAGCCGCGAATGCGGGGAAAGCACCACTTCCATAAGGCCTACATCGGTGGTCTCCAGGTCGGTTTCCTCGGGCGCGAGTTGATGTTGCACGTCAAGGCCTTCAAGGCCCTGGAGCAGCAGCAGGTCGGCACGTCGGCCGGTCACGGCGAGGCGGTCGTCGACCTCCAGGGTTGCTTCGGGAGAGGGCAGCAAAATGTGTTGCTGGTCGCGCAGGATCCCGACGACCCGCAGGCCCAGGGCATCGCCCAGGGCGCAATCGTGCAGGGTGCGCCCTGCAAGGCCGCCCGAAGCGCTGAGCCTGAGAGTGAGAAGGTTGTGCTGTAGTTCTCGGTGGCCGGCAAGCTCGCTTCGTTCCAGAACCGCGAACTGGGTGAAAATGGGATTCTGCGCCAGTTCCTTGAGGGTTTGTCGGGGTCCTTGCACAAGCAGGGTGTCCTCGGCGGCAAAGCAGTAATCCCCCAGGCTTTGCGGCTGAGCGGAAGTCCCGCGCAGGGCACTGAGAAGGTTGACGCCGAAACGATGAAAAAATCGCGCCTCGCGCAGGCTCATGCCGATCAGGTCGGCGTTCTCCGCAAGTATCATCCGGGCAATGCCGATATCCTCGGAAATCAACTGGTCGGCCCCGCAGCCCTCCTGCTCCACGGCCAGGTTGCGCCAGCCGCGCAACTCTTCCATGCGTTCCAGGCGCCCCTGCACCACCAGCCGGTCGCCGCTGTGGACGACGGTGTCGGGTCCCGGCGCCATGAGAGTGCGGCCGTCGCGCAGAATTTCCAGCACTGAGAGGCCCAGCGCCGGACCGAAGCGACACTGGGCGAGGCTTTTGCCGGAGATGTCCGAGAAGGGGGGGATGCGCATGAGAAACATGCGTTCGCGCAGATCATAGCGGTCGCGCAAATTGACCTCGGTTGTTCGCGACGCCCCGGCCGGATCACGGCGAGGCAGCAGGTGGCGCCCGATGAGAGTCATAAAGGCGATGCCGGCAAGCAAGATTGCGCCGCCCACCGGGGTGAAGTCGAACATGCCGAAGCCGGGGCGACCGTGCTCCTCCATGGCGACGCTGATGAGAATGTTGGGCGGGGTGCCGATCTGGGTCATTAGGCCCCCGAGCAAGGCGCCGTAGGCCAAGGGCATGAGCAGGCGCGAAGGGGCATTGCCGCTTTTGCGTGCAATGTCCATGACCACCGGCAGCATCAGAGCCGCGACGGCGACATTGTTCATGATCGCCGAGAGAAGGGCGGCGGTGGTCATAATCACCGCGACCAGGGCGGCTTCGCCATGTCCGGCGACGCGCAGCATCTGAGCGCCGAGCAGGTCGCCGACGCCGGTGCGGGTGAGGCCGCCGCTCAGGATAAAGATGGCTCCCAGGGTGACGACCGCCGGGCTGCTGAACCCGGCGATGGCCTCGGTTGGAGTGATCAGGCCGACCACCGGAAGGGTGCCCAATACCAGCAGGGCGACCACTTCCGCGGGGACGCGCCCGCTGATGAGCAACACCAGGGTGACGGCCAGAATCGCTAGGGCGAGCACCATGGCGGTGGTCATGAGGGCTTCTCGCCGGGTGCTTCGTCCACGATCAGGGTGAGCCCTTCCATGGCGCTGACCAGCACGCGCCGACCGCTGGGCAGGCAGTCTCCCTGGTCCTTAAGGCGCGCTTGCCACAGTTCGTCGTGAACCCGGACCATGCCTTGGGGCGTTAAAGCGCGCACCACCTCGCCCTCACATCCGATCAGGGTGTTGCCGTGTGGCTGTGGATCGGGATCATAGGAGCGCCATACCAGGGGAAACAGTAGAACATCCTTAAGCAGCCAGCCGCCGATGATCAGCCACGGCAGCACCGCCGGCAGATCCCACCAGTGGCCGACCAGCAGCATTCCCGCCGTCAACAGAGCCAGCGCCGGGATCTGCAGGACCGCGTAGCGCATGAGGATCCGCAGCGTCCAGGTGCGGCGCGGCGCGGCGCGCAGTGGAGGTTTTGCCTGTTTCATCAGGTTGCCGGTTCAATGCTGCTCACGGGGTTGAAGAACTGCGCTATTTCCGCCGCCACTTCGGTCCGCGGTGCGGTCAGCAGTCGCGCTTCCGGCAGCGAGCGCAGAAAGATGCGACCATAACCTTTTTTTACCACGCGACTGTCGAGAATCAACACCACCCCGCGATCCTCGCGATGGCGGATGAGGCGGCCGAAGCCCTGCTTGAAGCGGATCACTGCCTGGGGCACGGTGTAGGTCATGAAGGGATCGCCACCGCGCGCGGCGATGGCCTCGGCGCGCGCTTCGAGAACCGGTTCGGTGGGCACGCGAAAAGGCAGACGGGTGATGATCACCTGTTCCAGGGCGCGCCCGGGCACATCGACCCCCTCCCAGAAGGAATCGGTCGCAAAAAGCACGCTGGTGGGGTCGGCGGCGAATTGCTTGAGCAGCTTGTGACGATTGACCTCGCCCTGGCGCAGGCATTGGTAGCCGCGCGCCCCGAGTATCGGCGCAAGTTCGCCATGCACCCGACGCAGCAGGCTGTAGGCGGTGAACAGCACGAAGGTGCGGCCGTCGGCGGCGAGCACGCAGCGTTCCACCATGTCGCGCACCTCCTCGGCAAATCCGGGGCGTCCGGGCTCGGGCAGATCCGTGGGCACCGCCACCAGGGTCTGTCGAGAATAATCAAAGGGGGAGGGCAGCAGCAGTTCGCGGCGGCGCTGCTCAGCCACCGCATCAAGGCCGGTGCGGGTGCGGAAGTAAGCAAAGGAATCGCCAACCGCCAGGGTCGCACTGGTCATGACCAGCGTACGAAAGCGCTCATAAACGGCTTCCTTGAGGCTTTCGGCGACCTCCAGGGGGGAGCGGCAGAGGCGGGTGACGATGGCTTCGCCGAAGCCGATGCGCCGCCGGGTCACTTCAAACCAGGCGCAGCTCTGTGGGTCTTCGTCGGTAAACAGGGCGAGGTCGGCGGCGACGGCTTCCAGCCGCGCGGTGCAGCCGCGCAGGTCGACCAGGGGGGCGAGCAGCTTATCGGCCACCTCTTCGGAAAGTGCGCCGCAGGCCTTGAGCAGGGCGCGGAGTTGCCCGGCCAGGGCGGCGCTGTTGCGCGCCAGGGTGCGAATGTCGCGCGCCAGATCCGCCCAGAGCGCACCTTGGGTAAAGGTTTCGATGAGGCGCACCTTGAACTCTTCGCCGCTGCGGATTTCTCGGCCGGCATCCGCGGCCAGGGCGCGGCCCGCTTCATCCAGGGTCGCGATTGCCTCGTCGAGCAGCGCCTGGCGCCCGGCCAGTAGATTCTCGACGCGGCCATACAGATCGCGGTAGAGTACATCTTCCGTGTCGGGCAGCTCACGGGCGAGCATTGCGACAAAGCGCGACAGCAATCCCTTGTCGGGTTTGCGCGGATGCTGCAGGCGCCCGAGCAGGCGCGAAAAGGTGAAGCGAGTAATCTGTGAGGAAAAATGCTGGGTGGCGACATCCTCCAGATGATGGGCTTCATCGAGGATGATGCGTTCAAAAGGGGGCAACACCGCAGCGGCGCTGTAATTGTCGGTCTGGCGGCGCAGGGCCAGATCGGAGAGCAGCAGGGCGTGGTTGACCACCAGCAGGTCAGCCGCCGCAGCCGCGCGGCGCGCGCGGTGAAAAAAGCAGCGGCCGTAATGGGGACAGCGCACCCGGGCGCACTGGTCAAGCTCGCAGCGCACTTCATCCCAGACGGTGTCACGAGGAATGAAGGACAACTCTTCGCGCGAGCCGTCGCGCGTGGTCTGCGCCCAGGTCAGAATGGCCTGTAATTCGCCGCCTTCCGCATCGTCGAAAAGACCCGGCTCGGCCACGGCGCCTTCGGTGCGGCGCAGGCACAGATAGTTGCCGCGCCCTTTGACCAGCACCGCGCGAATCTCCAGGCCGGTGGCTCGTTGCAGAAAAGGGATGTCCTTGCGGATCAGCTGTTCCTGCAGATTGATGGTGTTGGTCGAAATGACCACCCGTTCCTCGTTGGCTAGCGCCCAGAGGATCGCCGGTACCAGATAGGCCAGGCTTTTGCCCGTTCCGGTGCCCGCTTCGATGAGGGCGATCTGGTCCTGGTTGAAGGCTTCGCCCACGGCAAAGGCCATGCGCAACTGTTCGGGCCGTTCCTCCCAGCCCGCCAGGGTGCGCGCCACCACGCCGTCGGTGCCGAGGATCGCGGCAATGCGTGCCGGATCGAGATGTTGGCGGCGCGGCGCGGCGAAGGCCTCCACCACCCGATAGAGATCGGTCACCGGGTTGTCGACGATATAGAAACCCACGCCAAGTCCGCCGAGATGCGAGGCGATGTCGATGTCGGCCGCCGAGGGTTGCAGTCTGCCGGAGGGATGATTGTGGATGACCACGTCGCCGAAGCTGCAGGCGGCGAGAATGGCAGGAACGGCCTGCGCGTTGCCGCGCGCCAGCACTTCGACATGCACCACGCGTCGCGCCTCGTCGGTGTGCCCGAGGAAAAACACCTCGTTGCCGTGCGCCTCGGCGATGGCCCGGCGCATGAGAGCCTGGGCGCCTGACGTAAAAAATTGTTCCATAAAGGTTCGAAGTCTCCGCGAGAAAGCCGTATTATAGGGGAGGGTCGGGCAAAAAGGAAGGACGGCCGAGAGCTTCGTGCCCGGAGGTTCGGTTAATTCGGTCGGTTCGGGTATAATAGATGGATAAATTGCCATGAAAAAAGGAGGATATTATGCCGCGTCCCACTCAACTGCCGGCCTGGAAGGCACTGAGCGCCCACTACGATGAGGTGTGCCGGCTGCATTTGCGAGATCTTTTTGCGCAGGACTCCCAACGCTTTCACCGCTTCTCTGTGCTTTTCGAAGATGAACTGCTCTTCGACTATTCCAAGAACCGCATGACCGGACAAACCCTGCAACTGCTTCTGCGCCTGGCCGAGGAGACCGGACTGCGTGAGAAAATCGATGCGATGTTCGCCGGCGAGAAGATCAACCGCACCGAGGATCGTGCCGTGCTGCACACGGCCCTGCGCAATCGCGCCGACCGGCCCATTCATGTGGACGGCGAAGACGTGATGCCGGGTATCAAAGCCGTGTTGGAGAAAATGCGCGACTTCTCCCGACAAGTGCGAACCCAGGCGTGGCGCGGCTTCACCGGCAAACCGATCCGCGCGGTGGTCAACATCGGCATCGGCGGATCCGATCTCGGGCCGCTCATGGTGTGCGAGGCCCTCAAACATTACTCCGATCCCGGCCTGGCCGTGCATTTCGTCTCCAACGTCGATGCCACACATTTGGCCGAAACCCTCAGGGGGCTTGATGCCGAGACCACGCTGTTTATCGTCGCTTCAAAAACCTTCACCACTCAGGAAACCCTGGCCAACGCCACTTCGGCGCGTGCCTGGCTGCTTGCCGCCCTGGGCGATGAACAGGCGGTGGCGCGGCATTTCGTCGCCCTCTCCACCAATACCGCCAAGGTCGTGGAGTTCGGTATCGATGCGGAGAACATGTTTGAATTCTGGGACTGGGTCGGGGGGCGTTATTCTCTGTGGTCCGCCATCGGCACATCCATCGCCCTGGCGGTGGGATTTGAACGCTTTGAAGAACTTCTGGAGGGTGCCTTTGCGGTGGATGAGCACTTCCGCTGCGCGCCTTTTGCCGCCAATATTCCGGTGCTCATGGGCCTGCTGGGAATCTGGTACACGGATTTCTTCGGCGCCGAGTCCCATGCCATTCTTCCCTACGAGCAGTACCTGCACCGCTTCCCCGCCTATTTCCAGCAGGGCGACATGGAAAGCAACGGCAAACGTGTGACCCTCGCCGGCGAAACGGTTGATTACGCCACCGGCCCCGTTATCTGGGGTGAGCCCGGCACCAACGGCCAGCACGCCTTTTACCAGTTGATTCATCAGGGCACCCGGCTTATTCCCTGCGATTTTCTTGCCGGGGCGCTCAGTCACAACCCTCTGGGCGAGCATCACCCCATCCTGCTGTCCAACTTCCTGGCCCAGACCGAAGCGCTGATGCGCGGCAAAAGCGCGGCGGAGGTTCGTGAAGAACTGGCTGCGGAGGGCAAATCGCCCGAAGCCATTGAAAGTCTGGTGCCGCACAAGGTGTTTCCCGGTAACCGTCCGAGCAATTCCCTGCTGTACCGCAAGCTTACTCCCCGCACCCTCGGCATGCTTATCGCTCTCTACGAACACAAGGTGTTTGTGCAGGGCGCCATCTGGGACATTAATTCCTTCGATCAATGGGGTGTTGAGCTGGGCAAGCAACTGGCGCGCGCGATTCTACCCGAATTACAGGGAGCGAGCGTCCCCGGCGCGCACGACAGCTCAACCAGCGCCCTGATTGAACTCTGCAAGCAATGGCGGCGTGATGTCTGACAAAGACACTGGGCTTAATTCTCCCCCAAAAAGCGCGGCAGCGTTCTGCGCGCCTTTGTCTTCTGCGCAGCTGCGGGCACAGTATGAGATTCATTGCAGCCGCTGGGAAGAGACGCTGCTGAGCATCTATCGCCGAGTCCGCGCGCTGCTTGAACGCCACGGCTACAATCCGACCATCAAATACCGGCTCAAGCGCTTCGAGAATTTCTACGAAAAGCTCCATCGCGCCGAGCGTGTCGGCAACAGCAGCAATTTGCCCCCCATTTCCGATCTGTTGGGGCTGCGCATCATCTGCCCCTTTCTTGAGGACATCGAGGCTATAGAGCGCTTGATCGCGGATAACTTTCCCATCGTCGAAGTCGAGCGCAAAGGCGCCCAGCACTCCTTTCGCGAGTTCGGCTACGATTCGGTGCACCTGCTCATTCGCCTCGAAGGGCAGGAGCGTCTCCAACTGTCCGGCGCCCGCAACGTCTGCGAAATTCAGTTACGCACCACCTTGCAGGACGCCTGGGCCGAGGTCGAACACGAACTGGTTTACAAGTCGCCCATCGCCTTGCCCAAGGAATCCGTCAAGCGCAAGCTCGCCGCCCTCAATGCCATTCTCACGCTCTCGGATCTGATGTTTCAGGAAATTCGCGATTTTCAAAAAGAGATTCGCAAGCGCGACGAGCTGCGCCGCACCACCCTGGAGATACCCTTGAACGCACCAGGGTGGCTGTGCCCGCGGCAAGGCGCGGATGAAGCGCACGGGGCGGGAGATGATCCTGCGCTGCCCTTGGCCAGCGTTGTCGGCGCCGCCGGGGGGCGTCTGGAAAAAGCCATGCTGAGTGCTCTCGATGCTCACAGCCGAGGCGAGCTGAATCAAGCCATTGGGCTTTACGGCCAGATTCTGGAGATGAAACTCGCCCCCAAGATTCGTGCTCTGGTTTATAACCATCGCGGTATGGCGCGTTTTGTGGTCGGCGACTATCGCCAGGCGTTGCAGGATTTTTCTCAGTCGCTGCGATTCGACGCGGGAAATCCCCGCACCTTTTTCAACCGCGGTCTGTGCAACCGCCTGCTGGGGCGTCTGGAGCAGTCCCTCAAAGATTATGAGCAAGCCGTGAGGCTCGCGCCGGCGGGGCTCGACGGCTACTGGGGGCGTGCCCAGACCTGCTACGAGATGGGGCTGTTGACGCGGGCGCTGGCCGATTGCGAAAAAGCGTTGAGTTTCAAGAGCGATTTCGCTCCCGCCCGCCAACTCGCCCAAGCCATTCGCCAGGATATGTTTTAGAGCGATTGCAACTGTTCGGCCTGCATCGCAGGGTACGGCGGCATCGCGGGGCAAAAACTCGCCTACGGCTCAAACATTTGCCGCAGCACTCAACCGCCGCTCCCCGCGCTACTGTCGGACGCTGCATCTGAATCGTTACGAGAGATTTTCAGTGGGATTTTAGCGTTGCATCGTTGCTTTTATTTTACCCGGATCTCACGCATCCAGGTTATACCGAGAGGAGGGCGAAAATGCCTGATTTATCCACCACCTATATGGGTTTGGCCCTGTCCAACCCCCTGATTGTCGCCAGCAGCAGCCTGACGGGCAGTGTCGACGGGGTCAAGCGCTGCGCGAACGCGGGCGCGGGCGCTGTGGTGCTCAAGTCCCTGTTTGAAGAGCAGATTGAAGCCGAAACCGCCGCCCTGAGCGGTTATGCCGACTATGCCGGGCATACCGAGGCCAGTGAATATCTGCAAGGCTATGGCGCCGAGTTGGGGCCGCAGGAATATCTCCGCTTGGTCGAAGATGCCAAGCGGGCGGTGCCGGTGCCGGTTATCGCCAGCCTCAACTGCCACACGGACAAGGGCTGGGCGGATTATGCCCGCAAGCTTGAAGCAGCCGGTGCCGATGCCCTCGAACTCAACATCGCACTCCTGCCCGCTACCGTTAGTCAACCGGCCAGTGCCGTGGAGGAGCTTTATCTGCGTATTGTCCACGACGTCAAGTCGCGGGTCCGGATTCCCGTGGCGGTTAAAATCGGCCCTTATTTTTCATCCTTGGCGCATTTCGCCAGGAAGCTGTGCAGCGATGTGATGGAAGGCCGCGAATTCAGTGTAGGCTGGTGCGGGCCCGGCAGCACCACGAAAAACACTCGCTGGCGTGGAGCCGATGCCCTGGTGCTGTTCAATCGGTATTATCAGTTCGATATCGATATTGAAAAAATGAGCACAACCGCAGGCAACCCCTACAGCACCTCGGCCGAACTGCACACCCCCCTGCGCTGGATGTCCCTGCTCGCCGGGCGGGTCGACGCTCATCTCGCCGCCACCACGGGTATCCACGACGGCAGGGACGCCGTCAAGCAACTGCTCGCCGGGGCCGATGTGCTGCAACTCTGCTCGACACTCTATAGCAACGGCCTGGGTCGCATCGACGAGATCCTGCGCGAAATCAGCGCCTGGATGCAGGAGCGCGGGTTCGAGCGCTTGGACGATTTTCGCGGTCGTCTCAGCCAAAAGCGCAGCGACCAGCCCGAAGACCATGAACGCCTGCAGTACATCAAGCTTTTTGTCGGCATTGAATAGGCGTTGAGCCTTCCTGTACGGCCAAGGCGCGTTGGCGGTTCTCGTAAGCCGTGCCGGCGATGCTCATCAAGCGTTGCTGGTTGAAAGACGTAAGTCCCCGAAAATAATGGATCAGCTCCTGTTCCCGTGCGTCGATTTCGACGATCATTTGTGCTCCTCCTTGTCTGGATGCGTTGAGCAAGGGCTCAGCAAGACC
The DNA here is from genome assembly GCF_000820505.1 of Geoalkalibacter ferrihydriticus DSM 17813. Classification (NCBI taxonomy): domain Bacteria; kingdom Pseudomonadati; phylum Thermodesulfobacteriota; class Desulfuromonadia; order Desulfuromonadales; family Geoalkalibacteraceae; genus Geoalkalibacter; species Geoalkalibacter ferrihydriticus. Next base: position 897,984 of record NZ_JWJD01000001.1, read on the forward strand.
CGCGCCAGAGAAGAAAAACGGCCTTGAGACAACAAGATAGCCGATGCGGGGCGGCTGGAGATACTTTCCCCCTGGGCGCATCTGTCACCCTGAGACGTCATCGGGCCGGGCGTGTGCGGCCGAGGTGCAGCGCATAGGAGGACGGGGCGCGGCTCAGGAGGGGATTGGGCGGCTGTCGTCGATTGGTTACAGGTAGGTGCGGGCACCCATGAAGGTGCGCTGGAAATAACTGTTGGAAAGGCGCTCCACGCGCACGTGCTGGCCGCTGCGCGGCGCATGGATGAAACGGTCGTCGCCGATGTAGATACCGACGTGGGAGACCTGATTGGGACGATTGGTGGCAAAAAACACCAGATCGCCTTTTTGCAGGCGACTGCGGGGGACGGGGCGGCCGGCGGCGAACTGGTTGGCGGAGACGCGCGGCAGATCCAGGCCGTTGAGGCGATAACACACCAGAGTCAGGCCACTGCAATCAAAACCGCCCTGCGCGGAAGTGCCGCCCCAACGATAGGGCACGCCGATGAACTGGTGGGCGGTGCGCACCAGTTCGGCGCGCAGATCCCCTTGGCCGCTGCGACGAATCTGCGCCGCGGAGTAATCGCTCGGCAGGACGATGAAAAAATCCTCGACCAGTCCCTGGACCTGCATCTGCCGGGCCTGTTCGCGGGCCGCCTGGTAGCTGGCGTGGTTGCCGAAGCGCACCTTGTAGAGACCGTCTTCGAGAAAGTAAAAAGCGTCGATGCCCCGGCGGTTGAGGCCGGCTTCGAGGCGTGCGGCATTGTCGATGGAGGCAAAGGCGCCCACCTGCACGGCATACCCCATCTCATGCAGGGCCTGCGGCACGCCGGTCTGGACCGGGATCAAATCGGCGAGGGCATCGGGTTGCGGCGCGCGCGTACTCGTGCAACCGGTGATGAGCAGGCTCAGCAGCAGCCCCAGGATGCCGAAGGTTCTTAGATACATGATGGATTTTCCGTGTGAATCGCTCGCTGAATTCCAACCTTTCTAGCATCATCCCTGAAAATTCTCAACCACCGCGCTGTTTAAACATCCGTTTCAGCCCCCTCAAAAAAAATGCCGGCCCGTTTCCGGGCCGGCCCACAGGATGTGGAGGCAGAGGTCGTGCGGGGGGATGTCGAGACGTTTAGAAGATGACCTGGGCTTGGAGGCGCAAGATGTTGTCGTCGCGGTTGTCGCGCAGATCGTCCTTGTGGATGGTGTAGTCGGCCTGGATCTTGGCGCGGTGCTTTTTGTAATAATAGCCGGCGGCGATCTGGAACTGGTTCTGGTCGAACTTGGTCAGGGCCTGGGCGTCGGTGGAGTCGACGGCCGAGTAGCGCAGGGCGAGTTCGAAGGTCTCGGGGACGATCTGGTAGCCGGCTTGGAGGTAGTAGCCGTCGGCGTCCCAGTCGGAGGCTCCGTCGGGATCGATGTTGGCGAAGTAGTATTCGGCTGCGGTCGAGAGTCCCATCCACTTGAAGTGGGCATTGAGGGTGGCGGTCCACACATCGACATCGTTGGAATTTGTAAAATTAATTAAATTGCCATCGTCGTCCATACGATAGATGTTGTTCACATTGACACCGTTGGACAACAGGCCACTATTGACGCTGTTTCTGTCCGCAGCACTCAAGGACGTGGTCGCGATGGAGGCGCCGAGGTTGAGCAGGGGCTTGGTTTCGTTGAAGCTCGGTTCGTCCATGGCGAAGCGGCCCAAGGGGTTGATGTCGACGCGCAGGGCCCAGAGGTGGTTGTTCTCGGGATTGGAGCGGTTCTCGCCGTTGCCGTTGAACACCCCGGCCATGTACTCGACCAGGTTGTCGGAAAAGGCGCCCTTGGCCAGGATGCCGCGGTCGCGGCCGAGGTTGAAGAACCCGTCGGCCAGGGAGCGGTCGACGAACATCTGGCTGCCCGAGGAGGTGAGCTGCTGGCGGCTGGTGGGGGCCTTGAACTGACCGGCCTGTAGGCTCAGCTCGTCCATGAACTTGTAGCCGAGCACGGCGTCCTTGAGGGAAGAGCCGCCCCCGCCGCCGAAATCGTGCTGCCACTGGTAATAGAGGTTGGGATTGTAGACGTTACCGCGCATGGAGACGCGCATACGCTGGATGTTGAAGTTGCTGCTGTTTTCGGCACCCGGTTCATCCTTGTCGGTGTAGGTGTAGCGCACCTGCAGGCGGCCGCCGAGGTGGGCGGTGTAATTGCCGTCGCGGCTCTCGACCGTGATACCGCGGCCCGGGCGATAGTAAGCCAAATCGTTTTTCTTGACCGCTTCCTGGTAGTCCTCGGCGGAGATGATGCCTTTGTCTCTGAGAATTTCCTCCAGGGTTTTGGCCTCGGCGGGCAGGCCGAAGCTCAGGGTGGTGGCCGCGATCAGGGCCGCGACAAACGTCTTCTTCATGGGTGGTCCTCCTGTTGACTTGCTGAAATAAAGCCGCTATGCGGCGTCGGCAAAACAGAGCGGATTTAATCCGCCTGATGTTGGGCTGGGGTTAGGGCTCTTTGAGATTTTGATGAGTGTTTCACGTCGCTGCTATTTGTCGTGCATGGTCCAGGGGTCGAGGCCGCAACTGGGGCGATTGCGGCGCAGCAGTCGCGAGAGAAACAGGGCGCAGTCGTCGAAATCCTCGGAGCGACACAGGTCGCGGCATTTGCGCGCATCGAGGGGCAGGGTTGAAAAGGACGCCTTGCAAGTGCATGTCACATCGCACAGGAAGGGGCAGTCAGGGCTTAGGCTTACTTCAAGGGGGGCCGGGTCGTTGAGACTGAGGGCAAGCATTTTTAATCCTCCGAAATTCACTGTTGAACTTGCGCAAGAGTGCCGGAGAGATGTTATGGGATTGTTTGGGAAAAATATGGATTCAGTTTAATTGATCAGAATCTTGAGCTTGCGGTCGAAGGCCGCCTCGAACAAGTCGCTTTTGCTCTCGCCGCCGTAGACTTCCACAGACAGATCCTCGGCGCCGCTCAGGCGGATGCGCAGTTCGCGTGCGTCGAGCCCGCATTCGATGCTTTTAACCATCCGGTTGCGGCGGCGATCAAGGCCGTCGGCCAGGCGCAGAATACCACCCAGACGTTTAATGGTCCGTTGATCCTCCGCCGTGAGGCCCTGAAGATTGTCATGGCTTTTCTTGGGGAGGGCGCGCCGGTGGTAGCGTGCCACGTTGGCGATGATTTCCTGCTCGCGGGGACTGAAGCCGAACAGGCTGGCATGGCGGATGAGATGGTAGCTATGCTTATGGTGGCGGGCGTAGTTGATGAAATAGCCGATGTCGTGCAGCAGGGCGGCGGCTTCGAGCAGGTGGCGGTGGCGCGGCAGCAGATGGAAATCGGGAGCGAGGGCGTCGAAAATGTTCAACGCCAGTTGCGCCACCTGGTCAGCGTGGTCTTCATTGAAATGGCAGGAGCGGGCGAATTTCAAAACCGTTGAGCGCCAATCGGCGGCGGGCGTCTCGCGTGAGGCCAGGCCGTGCTTTTCCAGACTGCGCAGAATCAGGCCGTGGCGGATCCCGCGTTCGTTTATCTTGAGAATGTTGGTGCCGAAGCGGCGCATGATTTCATCCACCACTGTCATGCCGGCGACGATGATGTCGGCCCGCTCCGGAGCCAGGCCCGGCACGGCGCGGCGTTCGCTTAGAGGCTTGCGCGCCAGCATGGCGAGCAGATGGACGACTTCCGAGCGCAGCACGTCGTAGCCCTGAACGCTGCTGAACTGTTCGCGCCGCTGCGCCATGACCATGGCGGCGATGGTTGTCATCGCCCCCCCCGAGCCGATCAGGCACTGGATACCCCCATCTTGGTCGGAGAGACTCTTTTTTAAGGCAGCGCGGATATATTTGCGCAAGCGCTTATGTTGCTCTGGGCTGATGGGGTCCTTGGGCAGAAACTTTTCGGTGAGGACCACGGCGCCCAGTTCCAGGGAAAAGATATCCTCGATGTGGGCTCCCATGGTGGAGACGATTTCCGCGCTGCCTCCGCCGATGTCGACCAGAGCGTAGCGCAGGTTTTCCATCTCAAAACTGCTACGCGCGCTGAGAAAGGCCAGCTCGGCCTCTTCCTCGCCGGAAATGATTTCGATGTCCAGACCCAGATCCTGTTTGACAGCTGCGACGAAGGCCCGCCCGTTGTGTGCCTGGCGCACCGCACTGGTGGCTACCGCTTCCACGGCCGCAACCCCATAGCCTTGCTGAATTTTGCTCATGCGCGCCAAGGCTTCGCAGGCGCGCGCCCAGGCCGCGGGGGATATCTCGCCGCTCTGTGTAAGCCCTTCGCCGAGGCGCACCGTGGCTTTTTCATCATCGAGAACCTGGAATTCGCCACCGGGGCGCGCCTCCACCACGATGGAGCGAATCGAGTTGGTACCAATATCGATGGCGGCCAGGCGCCGGTTCTCGGACTGGGGTGCGGTCGCAGCGTCCTGGGCGTCGCCGTCCTGCAACGCTTGTTTGGTCTTTTTTATGGCAATGGGTCTCAATGCTGACATGGATATCCTTAGCGGCTCAGGCTCAGTGAGAGGTCAGGGTTGCCGGGTCGGTGTAGAATTCCCCTTTGGCCAGCAGCCACAGAAAACGTGCGCCCTGTTCCTCGGCTTGGGGTTCCCATTCGAGGGCCAGAACGCCGCCCTTGCTCAAGGAAAAGGCTTCGGACACTTTCAGCAGCGCACCGCCGATTTCGCCCAAATCAGGTTCATGGCCGACGCAGGCCAGGGAGTTGACCCCGGGATGGCGGGCGAGCAGCTTGCGCAACTGCGCGAGGCTAAAGCCGGGAGCGAGCAATTCATCAACGGGCAGCAGCCCTTTAAAGCTCAGCGCATCGGCAAGGATTTCCGCAGTTTGCACCGCGCGCACCAAGGGGCTTGAGACGATGACTTCCGGAGCCATGCCTTTTTTTCTCAGGCTTGCGGCCGCGCTGCGGAAGCGCTCGCGGCCTTCGGGGGTCAGATAGCGATTCTCCTCGGGGATGTCGAATGATCTTTCCACGGCCTTGGCATGCCGGACGAGAAACAGCTGCATGAAAACACCTCCGCAATCGATACCCAATGGCGTTTCGGCTTTTCTTTCTAGGATAATAACATTTTGTTGGGAACCTGTGAGGGCCGGGCGGGAAAAAACGCAGAAGCGCCGCCTGCGCGCGGGCAGGCGGCGGGAAATGCTCAGAAGTTCAGGCGCAAGCCGAAAGTGAGATTGTGCGTGGCATAATCCATCTCGTTACGCACCCCTGCCACGTCGGTAAAGGTTGCATCCAGGGTGGCGAAATAGCGATACCCGAGATCCAGGCTCAGGTGTCGGCCCACGGGCAGACCCACCCCGCCTCCGACTTGATAGGCAAAGCGGGTGTCGCTGTCGTCGCTGAAACTGGGGTTGTCGAACACCAGGCGCGCGGCGCCCAGGCCCCCGCCGAAAAAGGGCACGAAGATGCTGTCGGTCTGGATGTCGATCCAAGTGTTGGCCATCAGGCTGGTGACCTTCATCTCTCCGCCGGCTGAGCGAAAACCCGCGCCTTGCTCAACCATGTCCACATCGTTTTGGCGCGCCGCCACCTCGAGTTCAATGCGCCCGGTGATGTTGTCATATTTGCTGAAATAGTGTCCGGTGTTGTAGCCCAGGGCGAGACCTGCATGGCCCCCCCAGTCGAACTCAACGATGAGGCGGCGGTCACCTTGCGTGGAGCGCAGGGCGGAATCTTCCAGATACTGGGTGCCGGCAAAGGCGCCGAGGTAAAAACCGGTCTGGGCCAGGGCCGGTGTGGCGATGAGTGCCAGGGCCAGGATCAGGGATGCGGTAAAAACGCGCTGTCTCAAAGAAGCCTCCATCTGCGGGTTGATTGTGGACACACAGTAACTGTTTCAGCAGGTAGCGCAGGCCGCGGTGGCACTGTCCGACGTTATATCTGAATAGTTACCAACAAACAAAATAAAAGTAGGTGTTTGGCCTGTTGCTGTCAACGGCAAATCACGGTTGTGCTATATTTGACAGGATCGAAATTCAAATGGTAACCGTTCAGCATGCACCGCAGGGTACGGCGGCATCGCGTGCGGCAAAAACGCACCTGCGGCTCAAACATTTGCCGCAGCACTCAACCGCCGCACCCTGGGGTACTCTCGGACGTTGCCGCTGAATAGTGACATCAAATGTTCCCCAAATTGTCAGTGCGGAGGTATTGAGATGGGAAGCTGCCAGAAAGGCAAGTCCGAAACCGATCCCCATCCGGGCGCCTACAAATGCAAGAAATGTGGTGCAGTGTCGGAAAAGGATAAACACTTGTGCGACGCCAAAAAGATCAAAGGGTCAGACAAGGAAAAGAAGAAAAAAAAGAAATGATCCGGGGTTAGAGACCGAAGCGGCGCAGTGTTTCAGCTGGTGCCTGATCAAAGTGAGAAAACTCCAGGGAGTAGCTGCCCCTTCCCTTGGTTGCGCTGCGCAGTTCGGTCATGTAGCCGAACATCTCGACCAGGGGAACCTTGGCGCGGATGACATCGGTGTCGCCGCGTGACAGCATCCCCTCCACCTGGCCGCGTTTCTGCGGCAAGGCGCCAAGAACCTTGCCGGTGTAATCGGCGGGTGCCGTCAATTCCAGGGCCATGACCGGCTCTAGAAGGGTCGGGGCGGCTTCACGGGCGGCGCGGGAGAAGCCGCGCTGAGCGGCGGCGCGCAGACCCAGTTCGGTCGTGTGTCCGGCCACCAGGGGCGCCTCTTCGACAAGGATGCGCACATCCGTGAGGGGATAGCCCGTTCGCACTCCCCCACGGCAGGCTTGCCGCAAGCTGTCCTCAACCAGGGTGCGCCAAGGGGCGGGCAGGGCCTCGGCCACGCCGGGAGCAAAGGCGATTTCCAGCCCGCTGTTGCGCGCCAGGGGTTCCAGAAGCAGCAGCACCTCGCCCTGATGGCGGCGGCCGTCGATCTCGCGATCAAAGATTTCGTGATGACGGCGGCTGCGGGTGAGGGTCTCGCGGAAGACCACCTGGGGGCGTCCGGTCTTGACCTCTACCCCGAAGTCGCGTGCCAGGCGATCGACGACCACCTCCAGGTGCAATTCACCCATGCCGGTAAGGATGGTCTGGCCCGTTTCGGCGTCTTCGCGCACGCGAAAGGTCGGATCTTCCCATTGCAGCTTTTCCAGGGCCGGAATCAGGCGCTCGCGGTCGTCCACGGCGCGTGCCTCCACCGCCACCGAAACAACCGGTTCGGGCAGGGTCAGTCCGGCGAGCAGCAGTGGGCGCTCAGGGCGGCACAGGGTGTCGCCGGTGAGCACATCTTTGAGACCGGTGGCGGCGACGATGTCGCCGGCGCGCGCCTCGTCGATGCGCTCGCGCTTATGGGCATGCATGAGAAACAGCCGGGCCAGGCGGTCCTCGCCGCCGCGGGTGCTGTTGAGCAGGACATCGCCTGAGACGATGCGTCCCGAGTAGAGGCGCAGATAAGTCAGCTTGCGTCCCTCGTCGGAGAGGACTTTGAAGGCCAGGGCGCACAACGGACCCAGGGGGTCGCAGGGCAGTTCGATCCTGTTCTCCGTGTCTGGTTCCCGGGCTTCGACGGGAGGTGTTTCCAGGGGCGAGGGCAGATATTCGATTACGCCGTCGAGCAAGGGCTGAATGCCTTTATTGCGCAGGGCTGAGCCGAGAAAGGTCGGGTACAGGCGACAGGCGAGGGTGCCGCGGCGCAACGCGGTGCGAACCCGCTCCAGGGAGGGCGCACGTCCCTCAACAAAGTCCGCCATGACCTCGTCGTCGAAATCGGCGGCGGCCTCGATAGCCCTGTCACGCGCCGCCCGGGCGGCGGCGGCCAATTCATCAGGAATGGGCCGGCGTGTAACTTCGGCTCCTTGATCGTCTTCGGAAAAGCTCAGCGCCTCCTGCGCAAGAACATCGATGACCCCGCGAAAGGCTCCTTCCACCCCCCAGGGCAATTGCAGGAGTATCGCCCGCGCCGCCAGCTTGTCACCGATTTGCCGCACAACCGCGTCGACATCGGCGCCGACCCGGTCGAGCTTGTTGATGAGGCAGATGCGCGGCACCCTGTAGCGATCCGCCTGGCGCCATACGGATTCACTTTGCGGCTGCACCCCTTCCACAGCACTGAAAATCGCCACCGCTCCGTCCAGTACGCGCAATGAGCGTTCGACCTCAATGGTGAAGTCGATGTGCCCGGGAGTATCGATGAGATTGAGCCAGTGGTCGCGCCAACGACAGGCCGTGCTGGTGGCGGTAATGGTAATCCCGCGCTCCTGCTCCTGGGGCATCCAGTCCATCACCGCGGTTCCCTCGTGAACTTCGCCGAGCTTGTGGGTTTCGCCGGTGTAGAACAGGATGCGTTCGGAAACGGTGGTTTTTCCCGCATCGATGTGCGAGATGATGCCGAGGTTGCGGATGCGCGAGAGTTCCGGTGCCTTCATGGACGCCTCAAAAAAGCAAAAACTGCAATGATGCTCAGGAGATTTGCTTGATTATAGCGAAACCTGCGGGTTCGGCAAGCTATCCGGAATACTGAGGTTAGAAGGCAAAGGAAATGCGTTGCCCATCGAAGGCGAATTCGACCCCGGAGGGCAGGTTTTGCGAATCGCGATGATGGTCGATATCGTGGCTCAGATGGGTGAGGATGATGCGTTTGACCTGCATCTCCTTCATGGCGGCCACGGCCTGGGGAATGTTGAAGTGGGTATTGTGCGGGCGGAAACGCAACCCGTCGATAATGGCCGTATGTACGCCTGCGAGCAGCGGGCGCGATGTTTCGGGAATGGCGCTGCAATCCGTCAGATAGGCGAAGGGGCCGACACGGAACCCCAGGGACCTGCCTTCGCCGTGCTGGAGGGGAACGGGGGCAATGGGCAGCCCGCACAGACTGACGGGGCCGCTGATAACCTGTGGGTTGAGGCGCGGGCGATAGCCGGGCGCGAGATTGTCGTCGAAAATGTAGGCGAACACGCGCTGAATGCCGGCGATGGTCTCCGCGTCGCCGAAAATCGGGATTGCCGGGCCGCCCTTCATGTTGAAGGCGCGCAAGTCGTCGATGCCGTTGACATGGTCGGCGTGGGTGTGGGTATAGAGGACCGCGTCGAGGTGATCTATGCCCTCGCGCAGGGCCTGCTGGCGCAGATCCGTGGCGCTGTCGATGAGAATGTTGCAATCACCGGTGCGCAGCAGCAGGCTGCAGCGGGTGCGTTGGTTTTCGGCGATGTTTGAGGTGCACACCGCGCAGGAGCACCCCAGGGTCGGCACCCCTGTCGAGGTGCCCGAGCCGAGAACGATGATGTCAAGATGCCTGGTATTCACGGATGGGGTTGTCCGTTGCCCGTTGTTCACTTTCAGACTTTAAACGCGCCGATTTCTTCCTTGAGGGTGGCGGCGTGGCTGGAGAGGCTTTCGACGACCTGGTCGAGTTCCTGGGTGCGGGCCACATTGCTCTCGGCGATTTCGCGCATGCTTACCACGGCCTGCACCACCTGGTGGCTGCGTTCGCTCTGGGCGCGCGTTGCGTCGTTGATATTTTCAATCATGCCGCGAATTTTTTCCATGTTCTGCGAAATCTGACGGCTGCCCACGGTTTGTTCGCTGGTGCCGGCCTTGACCCGCGCCGCGATCTCGCGCATGTCCTCGGCGGTGGTGTTGAGGTGGCGGATGCCGTGGCTGTGCTGCTTGATGGCGGCGGCAATCTGCATGAGGGTGTCAGTGTTGATGTTGACCGCCTTGGTGATCTGCTGGCTGCCGCGCGCCTGTTCCTGGGTGGCCCGCACGATGCCTCGCACCTCCTCGGAAGATTTGAGGGTGCTGAGGCGGATTTTTTCCAGAGCCTCGCCGGCCACCTGGGCGCGCTCCGCTTCCTGGCGCACCTTTTCGTTGCCGGTGGTCATGGTCTCCACCGCCTCGCGGGTGCCGGCCTGCAGGTTGTTGATGATGGCGGCGATTTCGCGGGTCGACACGGCAGTGCGCTCGGCGAGTTCGCCGATTTCGTCGGCCACTACGGCAAAGCCGCGGCCGTGCTGACCGGCCTGGGCGGCGATGATCGCGGCATTGAGGGCAAGCAGTCCGGTCTGGTCGGCGACCTCGTCGATGACCGTAAGGATCTTGCCGATGGCGTTGGACTGGTTGCCCAGATCCTGAATCACCGCCGTTGCCCGCTCGATGGTTTCGCACAGTGCCTGAATGCCGGCGATACTGTCATCCACCGCCTGCTTGCCGCGCCCCGTTTCCTGCACCGCCTCCTGCGAGAAGCTGTTGGTGCGTTCGGCGGCCTGCTCGATTTCCTTGATGGCGGCATCAAGTTCGGTGACCGAGGCGGCCGTCTCCTGAGTCGAGCCCGAGAGGTTGGTCAGGCTGTCGGTGATCTGCTGGCTGGAGGTTGACATTTCATTGAGCGCGCTGATCAGATCCTCCACTTTGGCGAACACCGACTCCATCTGTCCGGCAATTTCCTCGGTGGTGGAGCTAACCTGCAAAGTGGCCGAGGAACTGCCTTCGGCGGCCAGCAGCAGGCTGGAGAGATTTTCGGCGATGCCGGCCACGGTGGCATCAATGTTCTGCAGGGCCTGGTGCGACTCTTCCAGGGATTGCGACTGCTGGAGCGTACCCTTGTTGACGGCCTGCGAGGTCATGCGGATTTTCTCGGTGGCGCCGCCCAACTCATCACGCACCCTGAGGGTGCGCCGCACGGTTTCGCGCAGGCGCGCGAGAAAACGATTGAAGTTCTCAGCCAGCAGTCCCACTTCGTCGCCGCTGCGCACCTCCAGGCTGCGCGTCAGATCGGCTTCGCCCTCTGCGATTTCGCGCAGGTTGCCGACCACCAGGGCCAGGGGGCGAACGATGCCGCGGCTGATGGCGACGCCGACTAGAATGGCGATAATGCCGACCCCGCCCATGGTGGCGAGCACCAGATGTTGGAGATTCTGACGGGCCGCGATCATCTCCGAGCGGTCGATGGCGATGACCATGCCTTCTGCGTGGCCATCCTCAGCGGGGAAGCGAATGTGGCTGGCGATGTAGGGCGTCTCGCCGCGCTCCAGGTGCCAGATATCCTGCTCGCGCATTTCCTCGAAAGGCAGGTCGCGAAAGCTTGCGGCGGACGACCAGGCGCGGGTGCTGTCCGTGTGCTGATAGAAGCTGACCTCGGCACCGCTGAGGGTCTGCATGTGTTCGGCATAGCGCTGGTCGAGAAACACCGCGCCGACCAGATAGGCGAGAGGGCGGCGATGGTAACGGATGGGCACGATGGCGATCACGGCCAGCTGGTCTTCCAGCGTCGCGATCCCGCTGGCCTCGCCGTGCTCCTGGGCTTGCAGCAATAGCGGCAGATCGGTGGCTGGAGATATGGGCAGATGAGCGAAATGCTCCGCGGCGAGGCGGCGCATAACCTGGCCCTCCAGGCTCACCACCTGCACCAGGTCGAGCTGAAAGAGATTGATGGCGTCTTCCAGGGCGGTGCCCAGTTCAAACATTTCCTCTGGGGATGGGGCGTAGAGGATGGAGTTGATCAGATCCACGTCGCGTGCGAGCATGTGGATATAATTGCCCGTTTCGCGACGACTGTCCTCCATGCTTTCCTGGATGAAGCGTGCCGACTCATTGAGGCGGGTCTGCAGGTTGCGATCGATGAGTTTTTCCATGGAGGAAGACACGATCATCAGGGCCAGCGCCAGTGGAATAACCGAGAGACCGATCAGGGCGATGAGGATTTTCGTCCGCAGCTTAAGATTTTTTATCATGGGCCAACCCGCCTCAAATTTAAGATGATGAAGGAAATGGTGAAATCCTAGCATTTATTAATGTCGCGGGCAATCCCTTTAATTTTTCCCCTCTTTACTTTCGCCGGGGTTTGTCCAAGAATGGCGGCATGGCCAAGGATTGCAAAGGAAAAACAGCTCAGGAAGAACAGCCCAACACCCTGTGCCGGCGTTGTGTGCGCACCTGTCGGCAGAGCGAGAAAGTGCTGTTGCTGGACTGCCCACGCTTTGTGGCGCGGCCCTTCAAGGTCGAAAAGCCGCCCGGCAAGCAGATGGAGCTTTTCGGCAAGAAATAGATTCGGTTATTTGAGTGGAAGTAACAGGCCCGTATGCACCGCAGGGCAGAGCGATTGGGCAAACAAAAAAGCGAACCTCAAGGGGTTCGCTTTTTTGCGTCAGGAATGCTGTTGCGCGAGAAAATCCGCGATCAGGTGGGTAAATTTTTCCGGCTCGACGAGAAAGGAGTCGTGGCCGTAATCCGAGTCGATGAGGTGATAGCCTACCGGTTTGCCCAGCTTTTCCAGGGTGCGCACGGCTTCCTCGGTCTGGTAGGGCGGGTAGAGCCAGTCCGAGGTGAAGGCGAACCACAGGGACGGGCACTGCATGAGATTCAGGGCCTCGTCCAGAGAATCGAAGTTCCACGCGGTGTCGTAGAGATCCAGGGCCTTGGCCAGGTAAAGAAAACTGTTGGTGTCGAAGCGCGCGGGAAAATTGTAGCCGTTGTATTCGAGATAGCGCTCGATCTCGAATTTGCCGAAAAAGTCGAACTGCCCATCGCGCGCCGAAAAGCGGCGCCCGAACTTCATGTGCATGGAGGCGTCGGAGAGAAAGGATATGTGCCCCACGGCGCGCGCCAGGGCGAGCCCGTCGGCGGGCGGATGTTCCGCTCGGTAGTTGCCTTTCTTCCACAGCGGGTCATTGAAGACGGCTTGGCGCGCCACGGCATTGAGGGCGATGGCCATGGGCGAAGTGCGCGCGGTTCCAGCGATAGGCACGATGGAGCGCACCCTGTCCGGGTAGAGGATGCTCCATTCCACCGCCTGCATGGCACCCATGCTGCCGCCGAGGGCGCAAAGCAGAGACGGCAGGCCGAGATGGTCGATGAGCAATTTCTGCGCACGCACCATGTCGCGCACCATGAGCACCGGAAAGCTCAGGCGATAGGGCTTGCCGGTACGCGGGTTGATGCTGGCGGGGCCGGTGGATCCCTTGCACGAGCCGATGACGTTGGAGCAGAGGATGAAATAGCGGTCGGTGTCGAGGACCTTGCCGGGGCCGATCATGTCGTCCCACCAGCCGGGCTTGCGGTCATCGGGATGATGGCGGCCGGCGGCATGGGCATCGCCGGTCCAGGCATGGCAGACCAGAATCGCGTTGTCGCGCGCGGCGTTGAGGCTGCCGTAGGTTTCGTAGGCGAGGGTGATGGGGCCGAGCACCCGGCCGCTTTCGAGCTGCAGTTCGGTGTCGAAGGTGATCTGCTGTGTTGTGACGATGCCGACGGATGAGGTCAATGTCCAACCCTTTGCTGGCGAAAAACCAAAGGCCCCTTCCCATGGAGGATGAGAAGGGGCCGTCGGAATACGTGCAAGCAGGTATCGTCGGGCTCCGTCCTCATCTTCCCCGCTTCGGCGATGGGCCTCGGCGAGCAGGAGTTAGCACCTGACACCGCCCGTCGCCTTGGCGACGGATGACCGGTTGCTGTGGCTTCAAAGGGCCTTTCCCTCCACCACTCTTGATAAAGACGACGCGCTGTTTTTTTGTTGCAGTGAGGAACTCTAGCGGAATGCCCGGCGCTTGTCAATCACTGCCGAGGCGACCTCAATCACCCAGCGCGTTCGCCAGGTCTTCCCACAGATCCTCGGGATCCTCAATGCCTGTTGAGATGCGCAGCAGGCTCTCGCGGATGCCGAGCTGCTCTTTCACCGGAGCGGGAATCGCCGCGTGGGACATGCTCCAGCAATGGGTGAGGATGGTTTCCACCCCACCCAGGCTTGGCGCAATGATGGGCAGCTTGACCTGCTCAAGAACCCGCGTCACCCCTGCCCGATCCTTGAGCTCGAAGGACAGCACGGCGCCGGGGCCCGCTGCCTGGGAGAAATGGACGGCGCGTCCCGGGTGCTCGGCCAGTCCGGGATAGTAGACCCGCGCCACCGCCGGGTGCGCAACGAGGCGCTCAGCCAGAATCTGCGCCCCGGTCTGGGCGGCCTCCAGGCGGACCTTGAGGGTTTTGATGCCGCGCGCCAGCAGAAAGCAGTCAAAGGGTGCCAGGGTGGCGCCCATGGCATTTTGAAAACGCTTGAGCTGCGCCGCCAGTTCCGGATCGGCGGTGGTCACCAGGCCGGCCAGCAGGTCCGAGTGGCCGCCGAGAAATTTAGTGGCGCTGTGAATCGCTACGTCAATGCCCAATTCCAGCGCCGGTTGCAGCAGCGGCGTCATGAAGGTGTTGTCGAGCAGAGTCAGTAGGCCGCGCCGTCGCGCAATTTCGACCAGGGCGCGCAGGTCGCTGATTTTGAACAGGGGATTGGACGGGGTTTCAAGAAACAGCGCACGCGTTTCGGGGCGGATGGCGTTTTCCACCGTTTGCGGGTCGGTCATGTTCACCAGGCTGACGCTGATGCCCTGCTGCGGCAGAACCAGGGTCAGGTAGCGGTAGGTGCCACCATAGAGGTCGTCGGGCGCGATCACATGGTCGCCGCTTTTGAGCAGGGCCAGGGCGCCGCCCACGGCGGCCATCCCCGAGGCATAGGCAAAGCCGCGTACCCCATTTTCGAGCAGGGCGATGGCCTCCTCAACCTGATCGCGGCTCGGATTGCCGCTGCGCGCGTAGTCGTATTCGCCGGGCCGGCCACCGAAGTGATGATAGGTCGAGGCCAAATACACGGGGATGTTGGCGGCGCCGGTCGCCGGGTCGCGGTCGCGCCCCTGATGCACCAGCAAAGTCGCCGGCCGCAGAGATTTGCTCATGGTTTTTATCCTTTGCTTTTATTGGTCATATAGGTCCAACAGGGCCCAAGGGTCCTATTGGACTTCTGGGACTTATGGGACTTATGGGACTTATGGGACTTATGGGACTTATGGGACTTATGGGACTTATGGGACTTATGGGACCGATGCTTACCCGAGGGCCTGTTCCAGATCTCCGATGATGTCTTCTGCGCTTTCAACCCCTACCGACAGCCGCAGCAAGCTCTCGCAGATGCCCAGGCGCAGGCGCTCGGCTTCGGGGATGTCGCCGTGAGTCTGCACCGCCGGCAGGGTCATGAGTGATTCCACACCGCCAAGGCTCTCGGCGAAAGAAATCAGCCGAAGGCGCTTGAGTACCTGGCGGGCTGTTTCGGGGCTGTCGACGCGAAAGGAGAGCATACCGCCGAAGCCTTGGGTCTGGCGCCGTGACAGCTCGTGTCCGGGGTGGTCCTTGAGGCCCGGATAGTAAACCGCAGTGACGCGCGGATGTCCGCACAACCATTCGGCCACCTGCTGCGCGTTGGCGTTGTGACGTTCCAGGCGCAAGGCCAGGGTCTTGAGGGAGCGCAGCAGCAACCAGCAGTCCTGAGGGGGCAGGATGGCGCCGGTGGAATTTTGCAGGAAATAGAGGCGCTCGCCCAGCTCCGCGTCTTTGGCCACCAGGATTCCGGCACACAGATCATTGTGTCCGCCCAGGTACTTGGTGGCCGAATGGACCACCACGTCGGCGCCGAAGTCGAAGGGCCGTTGCAGTACCGGGGTGAGAAAGGTGTTGTCGACAATATAGAGCAGTTGGTGTTTGCGGCACAAGGCGCCGAGGGCCGCCAGGTCCGCGACGCCGAGCAGCGGGTTGCCGGGGGTTTCCACCAGCAGGGCGCGGCTCCGTGGGCCGATGGCGGCGGCTACCGCCGCCGTGTCGGTGGTATCCACATAGCTGGCACTCAGCCCCAGCTTGTCGAAGACCTGGTCCAACACTCGGTAGGTGCCGCCGTAGAGGTCCTGCGAAACCAGCAGGTGGTCGCCGGCGGAAAAATGCAGGAAAAGCGTGGTCAGGGCCGCCATGCCCGAGCCGAAGACACAGGCACGGCTACCCCCCTCAAGTTCGGCCAGGGCCTCCTCAAGCACCTTGCGCGTGGGGTTGCCCGAACGGGTGTAGTCAAAACCGGTGGATTCCCCCACGCCGGGGTGACGATAGGTGGCGCTGGGGTAGATAGGAAAGCTGATGGCGCCGGTCTGCTCGTCCTTGCCGACCCCGACCTGTACCAGGCGGGTTTCCAGGGTGTGCGGAATGGGTTTGCTCATGGCGGTCTCCTGTTGCCTGCGGTGACGAAAACGGCCCCTTCCCGCAAGATGGGGAAGGGGCCGCGCGCAAAATACAGGATACCTGATAGCGATGCGGGCTCCGTCCTCATCTTTCCCGCCGAAGATCGTTTTCCGACGAGCAGGAATTAGCACCTGACATCCCCCTTTGCCTGTCGGCTTCGACGGATCGGTTGCTGTGGCTTCGCAGGGCCTGTCCCTCCGCCACTCTCGATGATAGACGCTGATTTTCCGAAGAATAAACAAGTTCGACTTAAGTAAGCCTCGTCAAACACTAAGGCAAACCGGGGTCGTTGTCAAACTAAAATTATCAAGAATCCTAAAAGTCAAATCATCGTCTCGGCTTCGAACTTATAGCCGACGCCGTACACCGAATGAATGAGGTCTTCATCGGGCGCCGCAAGGGCAATTTTTTTGCGTAATTTCTTGATATGGCTGTCGATGGTGCGATCGCCGACGGTGCGCTGGGCGGGGTAGATGCGATCCATGAGTTGGGTGCGGGAGTAAATACGTCCCGGATTGGCCGTGAGAAAACTCAGCAGCTTGAATTCCACCGCCGTCAAATCGAGGTCGCGACCGTGCAAGGTTGCTATGGAGCGTCCCTCGTCGAGCACCAGCCCGGCGGCCTGAACGGAAGGCGCACCGGCGCGGCGCAGCACCGCCTTGACCCGCGCCACGACCTCGCGCGGGCTGAAAGGTCTGCAGATGTAGTCGTCGGCGCCAGGTCACAGTGCTGGACGCAAGCCGGACCTTTCCGTTATGATGCATGAAGGCGGATTTATTACCCGTCCGTAACCATCCACCGGAAAGGCGAATCGTTTCGGGGCAGGGCCAAAAGCCTGCATCGCAAAGCGACATCCAGCCATGGGCGACGATCTTTACTATTTTCTTCTCTACCTTTTCTACGGCTTGGCCTTCTACAGCATGGGCGTGGCCGTCATTTCCGTCAAAACGCGGTCCAGCCGTCTTGAGGTCGCGCGCCTGCTGTGGCTGTTCGCAGTGTTTGCCTTTCTGCACGCCGGCAACGAATGGCTTGAACTGTTTCTGATTCTTGAGGCCACTGAACTTTCGAGGGCCACCCTGGTTTTTTTCAGCGGCCTCAAGCTGGTGGTCAAGCTAACCTCTTATCTCTTTCTGATGGCTTTCGGCCTGAGTCTTCTGGCGTCGTATCGTCCGCGCCTGCGTTCCGCGCTGTTTGCCGTGCCCCTGGTGCTTTTGGCGGGTATGCTGGTTTCTCTGTGGTTGCACGATGTAGGTTCTGTTGCCGAGTTCCTTCACTATAGCGACGTGCGTGGTCGCAATCTGGTCGGGTTTCCCGGCGCGGTTGCGGCGGGGGTGGGGTTGTTTGTCTTTGCCCGTTCCACAACCTCGACCAGTGCGCGCGCCGCCCGAGGATTTCGCGGCGCCGGCCTTGCCCTCGTCGCCTATGCCATCCTGACCGGGCTGATCCCCTCAGGCACGGTTCTTCAGCCCCTCTCCATTCCCATCGAGCTGTTGCGTGGCCTCTCCGCCTTTGTCATCCTGCACTTTCTCATGTCGGCCCTGCACATTTTCGACCTTGAGCAGACCGCCCTTCTGGAAGAGCGTCTGCATCGTCTCGCCCAAGCGGAAAAACTCAATGCCATCGGCAAATTGGCCGCGGGCATCGTCCATGAGATCAACAATCCCTTGACTAACATCGTCCTCAACGTGGAGATGCTCAAGAGTGAGGTATTAAATGACGATAGCTCGCCCAAGTTGCACAAGCGGTTTGCGTTTATCGAACGCAACATCGAGCGCGCCTCAAACATTGCGCGAGAATTGCTGAGTTTTTCGCGCGAAAAGGAAGATCAGTTCGAGCAGGTCGACATTAACGAACTGATTGACACGAGCCTGACCCTGCTCGGCTCACGGCGCCTGGACTTCGATTTTCGGGTGGCCAGGGGATCCTTGCAGCCGGTGTGGGGTGTGCCCTGGAAGATCGAAGAGGTGTTTCTCAACCTTTTCATCAATGCCATGGACGCCTCCGCGCCCGGCGCCGTCATTGCCACAGAGAGTTTGGTGGTGCATAATGAGGTAATTGTTAAGGTTACTGACCAGGGAAAGGGCATTCCGCCGGAAAACCTCGGACGCGTCATGGAGCCCTTTTTTACCACCAAAGAGGTCGGCCAGGGTACCGGGCTCGGGCTCTCCATCTGCTACGGCATCATGGAACTGCACGGCGGCCGCATGGAATTGGCCGCCACCGCCGCCGGCACCGAGGTGACCCTGTATTTTCCCGTATTCCGACAAGGAGATTAGCGTGCAGAAGATATTGGTGGTGGATGACGATCAGGACTTGCGCGAAAGCATGGTGGAAATTCTGCAGGACGCGGGGCTCGCGGTGACGGGGTGTGAAAGGGCCGACAAGGCCTTGGTGCTGCTGGAATCCGATTCTTTCGCTCTGGTGCTGCTCGATCTGGTCATGCCGGGCATGGGCGGCATGGAGGCGCTTTCGCGCATCCGCGCGCTGGCCCCGGCAACCAAGGTCATCATGGTCACCGCCTTCTCCACGACGGAAAACGCCGTCGCCGCCATGCGCCAGGGTGCCAGCGACTACCTGGTCAAGCCCTTTCGCAACGAGGAGTTGCTCGCTGCAAGCAAGCGCGTGCTTGAAGAGGCCAGGTTTGAAGCGTGTGGCGCCGCTTTGGATGCCGAATCCGCCCTGAACTGTCTGGCCAATACCCTGCGCCGGCAGATTCTTTTCGGCCTTAAAACCTGCGGCCCCTTGCGGTTCATGGAAATCTGCCGTCACTTGAACATCGCCGACCACACCAAAGTCAATTTTCACCTCAAAATTCTGCGCGAGGCCGGTTTTATCGAGCAGGATGAGAAACTCTACCAACTCACCGCACGCGGCCGACAGATTCTGGAATGCGTGCAATTCCTCATGCGCCGTCTGGGTTCCTGAGCTTTCCCTGCCCACCCCCCGCCCCTCCCCCGATATCTTTCTGCCCAAAGTGTGAAAAAAAATTCACAACATCAATTTAATTTGTAAGTTTTATTTATCTGGAGATGAAATTAGCCTTCTCTCTAAAATGTGAGTTAATAAATCCTGGTTTAAGCGGCTCTCTTTCTCTGCCACCGTTGAAGGGAGTTGCTGCGCCGGACTGAAGGTGTTTCGCCTGGGAAGCCCGGCGATTTGATGTTTGGCTTCGCAACGATCAGCCCTTGGACCGGCCCGGCGTTTACTAATTTTGCACGAGAGGGAAGGAGGCACCATGAAAATTTGGCAAGGGCTCACATGCGGTCTGGCATTGGCCACCCTGGCCCTGTGGCCGGTAGGCGATGCCCTGGGGGCCAAGGTTTCAGGCCGCGCCAGTACGGTCGTCGAATGGTTTGACAGCGCCAACGAGCACACCATCGTTCCGGTCTTTCAGTATTTGCAGCTCAACGTGCTCGACATCGCCGATCAGGGCTATGACTTTCGCATGTACGGTCGCCTGGGCGATGACCTGGCCGGCGAGCGCAGCGCATCGGCCAAAAGCCGGCTCTATTTCGCCTACGTCGAGAAGCGCGGCTTTTTCCTCGACAACCTGGATGCGCGCTTGGGACGTCAGTTCATCACCACCACCGCGGGCGCCTCGCTCATGGACGGTCTGCGGCTCGACTACGGCTTTCTCGACAACTACCGCTTCACGCTGTTCGGCGGCGGTGATGTCACCTATTACGAGGGCTACAACGCCAAGGACGCCATCGTCGGCGGNCGACTACGGCTTTCTCGACAACTACCGCTTCACGCTGTTCGGCGGCGGTGATGTCACCTATTACGAGGGCTACAACGCCAAGGACGCCATCGTCGGCGGCGAGATCGCAGGCGCCTTCCTTGACCGCAATCTTAACCTGGGTCTCTCCTATGTTTCCAAATGGGAGGGCGGCAATCTCGCCCAGGAACTCTTCGGCTTTGATGCCGAACTCGACCTGTTCAATGCCCTCNAACCTGGGTCTCTCCTATGTTTCCAAATGGGAGGGCGGCAATCTCGCCCAGGAACTCTTCGGCTTTGATGCCGAACTCGACCTGTTCAATGCCCTCTACCTCTACAACGAAACCCAATACGACTATCTCTCCGATCGCGTGAGCTACTTTCTGATCGGCGCCAAGTACTATCAGTTCGCCGAATGGAACGCGCGGCTCGAATATCTCTACTCGCTGCCGGTGTTCTCCGCGCAATCGATTTACTCGGTATTCGCGGTGGATGAGTACGAAGAAATCCTTGCCGAGCTGTCCTACAACATCGCGCCGGGCTGGCGCGCTTTTGGTCGCTACACCCACGAGATCTACCAGGAATTCTCCAACGCCAATGTGTTTGAGGCAGGCATCGAGAAGCTGCGCACCGATCNTGGCGCGCTTTTGGTCGCTACACCCACGAGATCTACCAGGAATTCTCCAACGCCAATGTGTTTGAGGCAGGCATCGAGAAGCTGCGCACCGATCGTTGGGCCGGCTATCTCTCCGGGGTCTACCGCAGCGACAGCGACGGGCAGGATCTGCGCGGCTTCAAGGCGCGCGGCTCCTATCTGTTCACCAAGCAGTTGCTGGCCGGTGCCGGCGTTGAGGTCGATGTGTTCGATCGCCAGATCAACTTCTTCGACATCGACTCCACCAAGGATGAGACCACCGCCAAGCGCTTCTGGGTCGACGGCACCGTGTTCATCACGCGCGCCGTCAACGTGCAGGCCAAGGTGGAGCGCATCGAGAGCGATCTGTGGGATTACTACAACCGCGGTCGCATTCGCCTGAACGTCCTCTTTTAAAGGCAAGGAGTTTCGATATGACGCGTAAAGTACTTTTGAGCCTCGTGCTGCTGCTGGTGGGAACGACGCTTGCCTGGNCGCCTGAACGTCCTCTTTTAAAGGCAAGGAGTTTCGATATGACGCGTAAAGTACTTTTGAGCCTCGTGCTGCTGCTGGTGGGAACGACGCTTGCCTGGGGCATGCGTTTCGACCATCGCGCCCATCTCGAGGATTATCTGCCGGGCATCTCCTGCGATGCCTGCCATCTGCCCGACGCCCCGAGCATCGTCCCGGATAAGGCCGTATGTCTGGATTGTCACGACCAGGATTATGCCGATATGACGAGTCTGGGGCGTATCAAGACCCACGGCCCGGTGTGGGCCCTCAACCACCGCTCCGAGGCCAAGAGCGGCGCCATGGACTGCGCCGCCTGTCACGCTCAGGACTANCTTGCCTGGGGCATGCGTTTCGACCATCGCGCCCATCTCGAGGATTATCTGCCGGGCATCTCCTGCGATGCCTGCCATCTGCCCGACGCCCCGAGCATCATCCCGGATAAGGCCGTATGTCTGGATTGTCACGACCAGGATTATGCCGATATGACGAGTCTGGGGCGTATCAAGACCCACGGCCCGGTGTGGGCCCTCAACCACCGCTCCGAGGCCAAGAGCGGCGCCATGGACTGCGCCGCCTGTCACGCTCAGGACTACTGTCTGGAGTGTCACGTCTCGGGCTTTGCCGACGAGCAGGGCGATTTCGGCAACAACCTGATCAACGTGCACAGCAGCGATTTCCACATCACCCATCCCATCGCCGCGCGCACCAACCAGCAGTTGTGCGCCAGCTGCCATGAGCCGAGCTTCNACCTGATCAACGTGCACAGCAGCGATTTCCACATCACCCATCCCATCGCCGCGCGCACCAACCAGCAGTTGTGCGCCAGCTGCCATGAGCCGAGCTTTTGCAGCGACTGCCACGGGGATTTCCGCGGCCGTTCGGGACGCGCCGGTGGGCCTTCCCACGCGCGTACCTTCGGCCTGGGCTTCAACGGCGACATCGACGCCATCCACGCCGGCATGACCGCCGGAACCAACTGCGACGCCTGCCACCTGCAGGGCTCGGTGGCCTCCAGTTTCCACGACTGGTCGGTGGATCACGCGCGCGAGGCGCGCAGAAATCTCGCCACCTGCCAGGCCTGCCACCCCAGCGGCGATGTCTGTATCAGCTGCCACAGCGCCAAGGGCGGCGCGGTGGGCTTCAACCCCCACGGCAAGGATTGGGATGATCGCAAGAACCGACTCGATAGAGCAAGCAACGGCAAAACCTGCAGAATTTGCCACTAGAGGGATTTTCCCGCCACACACACAGAGGAGGTAACACAATGCAAACAAGGAAACTCGCTTTTCTCACCGCATTGCTGCTCAGCGCGGCAATGCTCTGGGGCTGCGGCAGCAGCGGGTCGGGGGGGACGGATGTTCAGCCTATTGATCCGGCGGATGTGCAGACAGTTGGTATTTTCAACTGTTCGACCTGCCATGCCGGCGGGCCGCAGGTTGCCAAGTGGCTGGATAGCAAGCATGCGGCGGGCAGCTATGGAGGTTCCACCGGAGCCTGCCTGGCTTGCCATGATCCCGATGGTGATGGCGCCGAAGTCATGCAGGCATTTGGCCTTGCCGGAACCAATGTCGTAGGTTGCGAAGCCTGTCACGGTGGTGGCAGCGCTCATCGCGGCTTAGGGCCTTTGCCCTTTCCGGAGCCGGGCGTGGCTCAGTGCGCGCAGTGTCACACCGAACTGTCACCGCGTTTGGCAGGTCATCTTGCGAACAATCCATTTTCGAACCTGATTTCTGAGCGGTTTCTGGATAGTCGCCATGCGGGAACGAACGTCAATACCCAGACTCGGGCCAATAGCTGCGCCGCCTGCCATAGCCATGAAGGCGCTGTGCTTTATTTGAATGCTATCGCACAGGATGGCTCCCGCGACCTGATGGTACGGAGTGGTGTTCTGGGGTTGGAAAGCCGGCTTACCGCTCTAGGAACTGCAACTGACCTTAGCGTAAAGACCTGTACCTCCTGCCATGATGCCCATAGCGGTGAATTGTTGGGCCTGGGCGAGGTCATTGCCACACCGGCTGGGGCCACTAGCGGCACTGGTCCAGCACAACGCACTGTTTTTTCTGCTGAATTCAATCTTTGCACCGCATGCCATCAGGTGAATCTTGATTTTGAGTTCGTCCCAGGCATTGGTTACAACGAGGGCGGCATGTATGTCTACACCTTGGCCGACACCTATCACGCCGGTGAGACTTATGATGCCGATGCCAACAACTTTCACGCAGGCGGTGCGGTCAGGGTGCAGCGCTCAATTGTCGACACCCATTTCCAGGGACTGCTCAACAAAGAGATTTTCACTAACGCTGCCGACCTGCCTTTGTTTGCGATGTACGAAGAGGATGAGGACGGCCTGAATTACGTTGTCCCCGGTTACAATATCAACCCCGCCAGTGAAAATGCCTGTACTGCTTGCCATGACCCGCACAGCGCGAGCAAGTTCGGCGAGAATTTTCTGACAGACGCAGACAGCTTTTTCCAGGCTGTTGCCTATGCTCAGGGTGTTGGAGAAACCCACGGCAATTATATTTCTGACTCTTTCTCACGTGAGCAGTCGGCAAATAGCTGTACTCCTTGCCACACAGGCCGTCAATTGCCGAATGTGGTTAACGGGCTCAGCAGAGCTGACCTAGGCAGTGTACGCTGGAATCCTCTAGGCTGCGTGACCTGTCACCCGATGACTGAGATTGAGGGGCCGGCAACCGTTGCTGATACCGCACCACGCGAATTTGTCGCCAACTATGAGTTCGCGTTCAACAGCGGTGAGGTTGTTCCGGTTGAAGAACTTGGTAGAAACCAGGTTTGCTTCGAATGTCACAAAGGGCGCACACCTGGCGTGGATGTGTCGTCACTGCCCGAAGGCCCGACCAACCACTTCAACATTTCTTATCTGCACTACAGCCCCATTTTTGCGACATATTATGGGGATGAGTCGGGGATGGTGGCCACCTATGAGGGCATTCTCGAAGGTGTGACCTACCGCGGTAAGAGCACCACCCACAGCGCCAACCCGGCGAATGATGTAGGCGGCGGGTTTACCTATGGAGTTGAAGGCGGTGCGACCTGTCTTGATTGCCATGACGTGCATACCAACAGCATCCGCGAGAGCAATCCGAACATTCGCAACGGCATCACCTGCGTGACCTGTCATGGCGAGGACTGGAACCAGCGTGCCGCCAAAGGCAATGTGACGGCCTTGGCAGATCTGCTGATTGACGTGGTTTATGACGAGCTGATGGCCACCGTCAACGCAGGGTTCAATGCCAATTTGACAGCGTTCCTGGACGCCCTTCATGCGGAACTCGATGAGGTTGTCGGTAAGGACATGGTCAAAAGCCGCATCAAAGAGCGCACCATTGCGGGCGGTTGGCCGACCAGGGAACTGGCGCACGCGGTAACCACCTGGAAGGTTTTTTACTATGAAGATAGGGCTTCCTGGGCGCACAACCGCAACTTTGCCTATCAGATGTTCCGCGATGCCATTGAAAGTCTGGGGGTTGAGTATCAAGACCCACCCGGATTTAACCTCGGCAGTTTCTCAAGTTGGACAAGCTTGGACAGGCCTGAACCGATCAATTAAAGAAAAAACAAGCTAAACTTAATAATTGTTAGGAATTTCAGGAGGAGGGAGCCTCCCTCCTCCTGAAATGAAAGATTGCAAAATCAACCCGCTTTATAGGCGGGTTTTTTTGTGCGCCGGGGAATGGTGAAATCAAAAGAGAAGTGCTTCTTGCCGGAACTCTTTCGTATACAAATAATTTTTTGCTGGGCAAGAGAGTTGTATATATTGTCAGGGCGTTTGCCAGTTATGCCCTGATACGACCTGAGCATACAAGGGAAGAACTTTTGGGCACGCGTCTTTTTTCACCTCGACCAGGGGGAATGCAATCTGAACCGCAAGTTGTTACAGGCAACGGCAGGGTCTGAAGGGCGCAGCAAGAAGTGTCCTTCTCATTGCGTAATATAACCTGCTTTGCCTTTCAGCAATGCCGAGATTGCTAACATTCGGTAGAGTTGTTTCGCCATATTGAATGAAAACCACTTCTTATGACCGGAATGCTTATCAACCCTACACCGTTCTCCGCCAATTCACTGCAGCTTAGCCAAGGCGATACCCAGTGGTGAATGCGGCCAAATGGGTCTGGTATGCAGCCAAACGATGAGATGCGCGTTTTCAATTGTAGGCAATCGATTGCCCCTCGGTATATGGCTGGAAAATAAAAGCCCCACTTCCTAGGAAGCGGGGCTTTTTACTGCACTGGTCTCGCTGCCCCTTCGATGCGGGCTCGCGGTTTTTAGGTGTCAGCTTACCAGTGGCAAAGGCTACAGGTTTCGGCACGCTGGCCTTCGAAGTACTCGGCGTGATTTGCGTTGCCGAGCATATTTGCCGACATACTCAGGAAGTGCGCACGGTAGGTTTCGTTGTCATCCTGGTGGCAAGAGTAGCATACGGATGCATAGGGTGAATTAACACCCTGGCCATCCAGGAAGAGGTCTTTGCCTTCGTTGGCAATGACGCCAAGACGTTTAGCATAATCAACCTCTTTATGGCTGTCGCCGACATGGCACGCTGTGCAGTCGGTCACCGTGCTGGGGTAGGTGACATAATCGTAGCCATGGTCTCTGCGGCGGTCGAACTTGCTGCGCTTTTCCCCGACGCCGTGGATGGCATGCACGATGTACATGAAATCAACCGTGCCCTGTTCCACACTGGCGTCGCGGCTGAGAGAGCCGGCGTTGTGGCAGGTGACGCATGAGGTGACGCCAGAGGCGACATCGGCGTAGGTGCCGTGTCGGCCAATGGTGGCGTGGCAGGCCAAGCAGCTTTCGGTGGATACGATTTCGCGGCGGTTGCCAAGTTCCGCATCGCCCGCGCCTAGGATGAAGGTTTTCACGGCGCTGCTGGCGTTGATGCCTGACGGCCCACGTTCCACCACGGCAAAGCCGTTGCGTCCTTCGGATGCTGCCGCTGGAAGTGCAGGAAAGGTTGTGACCGCATAGGTGTTGTCGGTACCCTGGGCGGTATTCGTAGCGTTCGCAGTGGCCTGGAAGGGACGGCCCGCATCGCCGTTGCTGATGGCCCCGGACCCATCATTGGTCCAGTCGTCGCCATAGCCCCAGCCGATACCGAGGCGAACGGCGTCTTGGAGATAGGTGTCGCCGCCAGTGAAAAGGTTTTGGTAGTCACCGTCTTTTTGTACGCGCCAGGTTACCTGAGCGGCTTGGCCGGCGACGGCGTTTTCCACGCTGACAATTTCCATGAGATAGCTGCGGGCCGTATCCAAAGCATCAATGCGCGGCGAAATGCCATGATATGTGTCGGCCGTCCATGTGCTATGGCAGTCGGCACAGTTATGGACGTCATCGTCGCCATGGGGGCCGCTGCCGACCAAACTCGGGTAAGCTTCCGCCAGAGTGTCACCAACATGACACGATGCGCATGTGAACACCGAATGCGTTATGTTCCACTCCTGGCCATCCGCAGGCACAGCGCCCTTATGGCAGGCGGTGCAGTTTTGTGTGCCATTGACGCCACTCCCGGAGCGGCCGAAAAGCCAGTCGGGAAAGTTTGCGCCGCTGTAATCGGTGACGGCGATCATGTAGCCATCGATTCCGGCATGGATCTTGTGGACGATGCTCATCATGTCGGCATGGGCCCAGCCATTGACCACGGATTCAGAGTTGTGGCTGTCATAGGTGTAGGCGTTGTGGCAGCTGGTGCACAGTTGCGGATCGTGGCGACGGTTGCTGTGCGCACTGAATGTTGTCTGGTCATTGCCGCGATCACCGTGGCAGTCCAGGCATGAAAGAAGCGTATCTGCGCTGATCTGTTGGGGGGCATCTTCAACTGCTATCGGTGTGCCGTCACCGGTTACATAAGCAATGGCGGTGAATCGTTCGCCTTGGCGGCTGGTGACGCCGACGCGATAGACGGCGTCTTCATCCCAGTCACCATTGGTGGCGATGCTAGTTAGAATTCCCTGAACAAACGCGTTGTAGGCAGTGTCAGGAGTGTCTGTGGGGGGAGGATTGTGGGTCCAGTAGGCGCCAGCGGTAAAGTCTATGTTGTTGCCACCATGGACGAAGGTATAGCTGAACGACCCATCAGGGTTTGCAGAAATAAAATTGGCACCTTCCACCCGCAGATTGCCGGCGCGAACCACATTCGTATCGCCGGTGGCATAAATCCGATTGCGCTGCAGCATGCTGATCCAGGAATTCTCAGCTTCAACCCATTTTGCAATGGTGAATTCGGCCTGCACGCGGCTGGGATCCGCCAAGCCATCGACTGTGAAGTCAAGGGTGAATTCACCGTTGTTAATTGTGATTTCTTCAACGGTTGCAGGAATGGGCGCGGTGATGCTAAGAGCGTGCGCGGGTACGTCAAATGCTTGCGGGATGCCAGGCCCGGGGAGAATGGTGGTCGCATCTTCGCCGGGTTCACCCTGCGGTCCTTGCGGCCCCATGGACCCATCATCGCCCGAGCAGCCGGCCAACGCCAGGCTGAGCGCGAAAAACGGGATCAGCAAATAGCGATTCAATGTCCAATACTTCTTCATGCACTTGCCTCCATGTGTGGGTTGAATCTCTTTTTGTCCTCTTCAAAAGCTGACAAATCAGCGTGCAACCCGCGCAGTTGTGAGAATGGTCCGAACACGCGGGGTGGTTGGGGGAAAAGCAGTCGCGACTCACCTCCTTTTGTTTGACAGTCAGGTTGTTTACCTTTAAGCCAGCGGTCAGGTAAATAGCGTTTATGATAGAACTAAAATTAGAAAAGCAAGTGGGGTGCCAAAGAAAAAACCCCACAAAACCAGTAGTTTAGAGACATTTGGGCAGGGATGGCTGATTAGAATGTTCAGAAATGGGCGGGAGAGGCGAGCGCATTATTGCAAATTCAGGAAAAAACCTTAACCTTTCCGTGTCAGGCGGCTTTTGGGCTTTTGTTCAGAATCCGACAGCGTTTGTGCACACCATCCAGGTGCGCACAAACGCATGACGCGAAGAAGTTAGGATTGTTCAAGATCCGGCGACGGCAGGAGACCTGGCCCCCCCTGGAGAAGCTAAGGACGTTGTTAAACTGTTGACTTTCCCTTCCCTTCAGTAAATGACAAGAGGGGCGTTTTGCGTTAATCTCACAGATTGGATGCACTGATAATTCTATCGTTTGACATTCCAACTGTTTTGTCCGAAAACTTAAAGTATGAATGGCTACGAATTCGTCAAAAGGGGTAAGAAGTGCGGCAAAAATAACAACGCTACTGTTCGCTTTAACCAGAAATAGGGCAAGGGCAGTCCCGGGACTCTGTACTACGGTGACAGGAAAACCACTGTGAATCGTGCCGAAATCGGCACGGTGTTTAATTGTTGAAACGCGTTGCGCTGGTTAAGGATCATCTATGCCGCAGAGCATACCCCCAGTCTTGCCGAAAGCTTTAACGGAACGGGTCGCCCGGATTGCGCAGGTGCCGGAAGTTGAACGTATTATCCTTTTCGGATCGCGGGCGCGCGGTGATGCGCAAAGCCGCTCCGATATCGATCTGGCCATTAGCGCGCCCACGATGACTCGCCGCCGATGGCTTGAGATCGTTGATCTGATGGAAGAGGCTGAATCACTCCTGTCAATTGACCTGGTCAGGCTGGATGAGGCCGGAGAGGGTTTGCAAGCGCAAATTCGCAAGGAGGGAAAGGTTCTCTATGAACGATCAGAAAGCGATTCAGGGACTGGCAAATCTTGAGAAGGCGCTCAAGCGGCTTGACGAAGCCTTGCGTGAACCGGACACCAACTCCTTGGTTGTCGACGGTACCATCCAGCGCTTTGAATTTGTCATCGAACTCTACTGGAAAACACTGAAGCGGCTTTTGGCTGTTGATGGGATAACCGCCAATACACCACGCGAGGCTTTGCAAAAGGCCTTCGCTGCGCACTGGATCAATGACGAGACCGCTTGGCTGCAAATGCTGCGCGATCGAAATGGAACCTCGCATCTATATGATGAGGCTGCGGCACGTCGCATCTACGCGCATATCCGCCAATATTTCCCCGAGTTGCAGAAAACTTTCAGGTTTTTGGCTGATCGTTTCTCTTATCGGGATGGGGAAGCGTAGGGGGGAACCTACGCGTGGCGGATTTTCTGGAACCGAAGATGGCATGAGAAAAAGGGACGTTGTTTAATTGCTGATTTTCTGTGCGTGGCGTTCTGTATCCCCTTCCTTCTGATTCCTTAGTGCGGTTTGCGGATGCCGAGCTTTTCCATTTTGCTGTACAGGGTGCCGCGCGCGATACCCAGAGCTTGCGCGGCGTGGGAGAGGTGCCAATCCTTTGATTCGAGGACGCGGCGAATCAGGGCGGCCTCGGCGCCGGCCAGGGAGCTGTCGTGAAGGGTCAGGCTGAATTGGCCCTGGTCGGCGATTCGGATGCTTTCGGGCAGGTGCGCGGGCAGGATTTGACGACCCTGGCAGAACACCACGGCATGCTCCAGGGTGTTGGCGAGCTCGCGCACGTTGCCCGGCCAGTCGTGGTCGCAGAGCAGCGCCAGGGCGGCCTTGGAGATGCCGGTGACGTTTTTGCCGGTTTCGCGGCGGTACTTGTCGAGAAAGAAATTAGCCAGCAGGGGAATGTCGGACTTGCGGGCGCGCAGCGGGGGCGCGGTCAGTGAGACGACATTGATGCGGTAGTAGAGATCCTCGCGGAAGGATTTGTCCTTGATGGCCGAACTCAGGTCGCGGTTGGTGGCGCAGATGATACGCGTGTCGACCTGGATGGTGTCCGTGCCGCCGACGCGTTGAAAGTTGCCCAGTTCCAACACGCGCAGTAGCGCGACCTGCGTTTGGATGGGAATGTCGCCGATTTCGTCGAGAAAGATGGTGCCGCCTGAAGCGGCTTCGAAAAAGCCCGATTTGCGTGCGGTGGCTCCGGTAAAGGCGCCTTTTTCATGCCCGAACAGGGCGCTGTTGATGAGGGTTTCGGTGAGGGCGGCGCAGTTGACGCGAATGAAGGGCTTGTCACGGCGCACGCCGCGGGCGTGAATGGCCTCGGCGATCAGTTCCTTGCCGGTGCCGCTTTCACCGTGGATCAAAACCGTGGTGTCGGTTTGCGCCAGGTGACCGATCTTTTCGAAAATCTCGTACATGGCCGCATCGCGGCCGACCAGGTTTTCGAAGCGAAATTTCTTGTCGGGCACCAGGGACGATTCACGCAGCAGCTGTTTGTGCTGAAGGATTTTGTCCAGTTGGCGCCGCAGCATGGTCATGTCCAGCGGCTTGAGGATGTAGTCGTAGGCGCCGGCCTTGATGGCTTTGACCGCCTCGCTTGTCGAATCGACCCCGGTGAGGATCAGCACGAATGTCTCGGGGCTGCTTTTGCGGATGCGGCGCAGCAACTCCATCCCGTCCATGCGCGGCATGAGAAGATCGGTGATGACGATGTCGGCGGTTGTTTCGTGCAGCAGTCGCAAGGCTTCCTCGCCGCTTTCCGCGGTGGTGACGAGAAAGCGGGTGTCGTCGCTCAGGGCGCGGCGAAATAGGCGACAGTAGGCCGGTTCATCATCCACGTAAAGAATGTGGGTTTTGTCGGGATGTGGCTCAGTGGCCTTCTTGTCGCTCATGAGTCGCCTTTCAGGGAGGGGTGCTTCCGGCCATCGGCCAAAAGTTTTCTCGCTTGGGTCAGGGCCTGGTGAAGTTCCTCGGCGCGCCAGGGCTTGCGCAAAAACAGGTGCAGGTGGTTGTCTTCTAGGGACTGCCGGACCCTTGCGGCATCGGCGAATCCCGACAGCATGATGCGCACGGCATCAGGGCGAATGCGCCGCGCTTCGCGCAGGAATTCAGTGCCGCCCATGCCGGGCATGCGCTCGTCCGACAGGATGATGTGGACGGGCGGCAGACTGCGCAAGAGTTCAAGCCCCTCGCTTGCGCTCAGCGCGGTGTGGATCTCCATGTCCGACGCGAAGAGTTGCCGCTTGAGGACATTGAGGATGTTGGCCTCATCATCCACGCAGAGCAGGCGCAGCGTCTCAGGCATGCGCGGGCCTCTGTGCGCGGCGCGGCAGACGGATGGTGAAGACGCTGCCCTTGCCGGGTTCGCTCTCCACGGAAATATCGCCTCCGTGGTGCTTAACGATGTCGTAGACGATGCTCAGACCCAGACCGGTGCCGACGCCGACCTCCTTGGTGGTGAAAAACGGCTCGAAGACCTTGCTTAATTGTTCCTTGGGGATGCCGGCGCCCGTATCGCCGATGGCAACGCAGACCTGAGCGTCGTCGGCCCAGGTGCGGATGGTGATTTCGCCCCAGTGCTCGATGGACTGGGCGGCGTTGATGAGCAGATTCATGAAAACCTGGTTGAGTTGCTGGGGATAGCAGAAGATTTCAGGGATGTCGCCGTACTCCTTTGTGACATCGGCCTTGTAGCGCAATTCATTGCGGATGATGCCGAGGGTGCTGTCCAGACATTCGTGAAGGTCGGCAAGGCGTCCCTCGGGCGCATCGTGGCGTGAGAAGCCCTTGAGGTTGAGAACGATTTTATTGACGCGCTCGGTGCCTTCCCGGCACTCGGCCAGGACCGCAGGCAATTCCTCGAACACGTAGTCGACTTTGAGCGACTCACGTTCGGCCGCGACCCGCCCAAGCTCTTCGGGCGTGGCCGCCTCGCGCAGGGCGCGATCCAGAATGGCGAGATACGCGGAAACTTTTTGCCAGAAGTCGGCAAGCACCTCGATGTTTCCCGCAACAAAGCCGATGGGGTTGTTGATGTCATGGGCGACGCCGGCTGCAAGCTGGCCGATGCTGGCCATTTTGTCCTGCTGCAGAATAGTCGCCTGTTGCGCCTGAAGGTTCTTGTAGGCGTCCTCGAGGGCTTTGCGGCCGGTTTCGAGTTCGAGATTCATGGCGCGCAGTTCGCTGGTGCGCTCGTTTACGCGGTGTTCCAGGTGTTCGTTCAGGCGTGTCAAGTCCGCCTCGGCGCGGCGTCGCTCGGCCACTTCCTTCTCCAGTTGCGCGTTGGTGCGCGTCTGGTTGTCGAACTCTTCGCGCAGCCTGCGACGCGATTCCGTCAAGCGCACATCAACGCGCCCCAGCACCCGGTAGGAAAAGGCAAACAGGGCGATGCTCAACAGCAGGCTGAAGGAGGTGATCTGCGCGACGAAGGTGCGAAAGGCGGCGATTTCTCCGGTCATGTCCTTAAGCAGGATAAAGTCGCCGACGGTGTGCTGCGCCGCATCGGCCAGGGGAAAGGCGCGCCCGCGAAAGATGCGGCCGTTGGCGTTGATTTGTGCGCCTTGCGCCTGGTAGATCGCATCGCCGGACAGCATCTCGGCTGCGACCGCCGGAGTCACTGGAACCGTTTGGTCGATGAGGACTCTGTCGGCGAGCAGATCCCAGTCGGCGCGCCGGCCCAACAGTGCCATGCCTTCCTCCCAGGACGTGCGGTCCAGATATTGTTTATCGAGGGCGAGGATGAAGTCGATTTCGGTAATATCCTTAAGCTCCTGGAGGATGGGGTCGATTTCCTGGCCAAGCTCGATGTAGCCGAGCAATTCGTTCTCGACCAGCCAGGGGAAAACCAGACGCAGGGTAAACGTCCCGTTGCCGCCCAGCTCCAGACCCGCCTCAGGTGTCCCTTGCTCCATGGCACGTCGCAAGGTAAAGCGCTGGGGGGTGTCCGCGATGTTGTCGGGCTGGTAGACGCGTAAAAAGTTTTGTCCCTGCACATCATGGAAATAAAAATGCGTGATCTGCTGTTGGTTATGGAGGCGCGGGAGAAGCGCCGCGCCATGCTCTAGAAGGCGCTGGCGATCCCTGGCGAACATCGCGTCTTGAAACCGTCGTTGCTCGGCGATGAATCCCGCCGTGGACGTCATCGCCTGAGCACGCGAGGCTACAAGGCCGTCCAGAAGATTTTGCACCCGTTGATGGCGGTGGGCTAACCCGCTGGCGTAGTCCTGCGCGCGGATGCGGTAGCTGGTATAGAGAAATGCACTGATGAGAATGATGAAAGTGAGGGTGAGGGGGACCAGAACCTGTCTTCGGATATTTTTTTCGAGCATAGGGGAGGCCTGTTGACATAACGAAAGTTGTTCGAATGTTGAACAAATTTAAGTCAGCAGCGCTCCCTTTGTCAAGGCATCTCCAGGGACGTTGTTTATCTGTTGCGCTTAAAACATATTTGTGCTAACTGTATCCGCATGCCGAGAACTGCGCGATTAGATATTCCAGATATCCTCCAGCACGTCATGGTGCGCGGTGTCAATCGCGGCGATATTTTCGTCGACGATGATGACCGGCGAAAATTCCTCAACCGTCTTTCGCAATTGCTGGTGGAGACGCAGACGGTGTGTTTTGCCTGGGCGCTTATGCCCAACCATCTTCACCTGTTGCTGCGTCCGGGCGCGCGCGGTCTTTCGCATCTCATGCGGCGGCTTTTGACCGGTTACGCCATCTATTTTAATCGTCGGCATGAGCGTTCGGGGCATTTGTTCCAGAATCGCTACCAGTCTATCGTCTGCGACGAAAACGCCTACCTGCTTGAACTCATCCGCTATATTCATCTCAACCCTCTGCGTGCGGCAGTGGTCAATGATCTGGAAGCCTTGGATCTCTATCCTTGGACGGGGCACAGGATTCTGATGGGGCAGGGCGAATTCGCCGGTCAGGTGGTTGATGAAGTGCTGGGGTTGTTTGCCGAGGAACGGTCGCGGGGGCGCGAGAAGTATCGTGAGTTTGTCGCCGATGGGCTCGACATGGGGCGGCGCGCGGAGTTGGTCGGCAAACGGGCTGGCGGTGATGAGCGCGCGGAAGGCGACGTCCTCAAGGATCAACGAATCCTTGGCGATGAGAAATTTCTGGAAAAGCTGCGTGAACAAAAGGCTTTTGCCGTTCAACCGGTCGCGCGCGCACCTGTCGAGGACATTGTGCGGCGGGTCTGTGAGTATTACGGTGTCGATCCAGCGGATATTGGGAAAAACATCCGGACAACGCAGATCGCCAAAGCGCGCAGCGTCGTTTGTTTTCTTGCCGTCCGTGAGGCGGGGCACAGTGGCGTCCGGGTTGGTGAGCAAGTCAACCTGGGACGGGCCGGGGTGAGTCGCGCGGCGGTACGGGGCGCCGAGGTTGTGCGGAAAAATTTGGGTCTCTTGGGATTAGTTGACGGGTAAACAACGTCCCCGGGATCGTCGGGTAATCGCCTCGGGCCTGATTGGCGGAGGCGATTGTTGGTTCAGAATCTGAGAAACAGGCCTGCGTAGGGTCCGACGAGTTGGGTGTCGAGATAGACGTCGTTTTCGTCGATCTGCAGTTCGAAGTGGCGATAGCCGGCGAATGCACCGAAAAAGGGCACCGGTGAAAATTCGACCTGGACATCGGCATCAAGAAAGCTGTTGTCGGCGTATTCGATATAGCCGATTCTGGCGGCTACGCCAAGAAAGTCGGCCAGCGCGATGCGCGCGCGAGCGCCAATGGTCGGCAGTGGCGCCGTGACGGAAACTCTCTCGCTTTGTCCGGCCTGCGGAGAGGTCAGGGACAGGTCGGCGTCCACAACCTTGACGGCGATTTCCGGACCGAGTTGGATGCGCACCGGCAGGTTGTCGAAATTGATCAGGTACCAGGTCAATCCGACATCATAAAAATCGATGTCCACGTCACTGCGTGCTTGGACGTTTTCTTCAAAGAGCGTGTTATTGAAGACGATGTCGCGCTGTAAAACGCCATCGCCGCTGAATCTCAAGGGCATATAGCCGGCCGACAGGCGAAAGTTGCCCAGTTGCAGGGCCGCTTCAAGGGTGATGTTTTTGCTGTCGTCGAGATTGAGATCCTTTTCCATGTCGATGCGGGTGCCGGTACCGCCGGTGTTTCCGGCGAACTGTCCGCTGGGACTCAGGACCAGGTAGCCGCCTTTGACGGAAATTAATTCATCGGCCGTAGCGGGGATTGCCGCCAACAGCAAGACCAGGCTCAAGGCGAGCGTGGAATAAGCGAAGCGCATCATGGGTCGTCTCCTTGTCATCAGTGAATTGCAGCGTTGATCTGCAATACTCGCACCATAAAAAAAGAGCCTGCGCAATTGGGCAGGCTCTTGAAGTCTTGGGAGAAAACCGAGGCTCTGTGGGAGGCGCTCGCGTTTCAGTCAGAGGCGGTTTGGCTATATGACGGTTAAATCCTTTTCCCGTGCCCTTTTTCGGCAGGCTTATCTTTTTCCCCTTCATCCCGCGCAATCAGCCATCCCTTAAACTTCTCCAGCAGTGACCAGCGTCCCGCCTGATCCAGATAGGAGTACATCACCGGCAGCACCGCCAGGGTGAGAAAGGTGGAGGAAAGCAGCCCGCCGGTAATGGCGACGGCCATGGGTTGGCGGCTTTCGCTGCCTTCGCCAAAGCCGATGGCGACGGGCAGCACCCCGGCAATGGTGGAGATGGCGGTCATGAGAATCGGCCTCAGGCGCGTGGCGCCGGCTTCGACCAGGGCGTCGTGAACGTCCATGCCTTTACGCCGCAACTGGTTGGTGTAGTCGATGAGCAGGATGCCGTTTTTGGTGACCAGACCAATGAGCAGCACCAGACCGATCATGGAAAACAGGTTGAAGGTGTTGCCCATGATCCAGAGCAGCCCGAAAGCGCCGAGGAAGGACAGGGGCAGGCCCATCATGATGGCAAAGGGCTGAGAGAAACTTTCGAATTGAGCGGCCAGCACCATGTAGGTGAGCAGGATTGCCAGCAGAAAGGCGAACAGGATGTACTGGCCGGTTTCCTGAAAGGTTTCGGCGGCGCCGGAGAATTTGGTGGTGTAGCCTTCGGGGAGAATTTCGCCGGCGATGGCCATGACCTCGGGCATGGCGGCGCCAAGGACTTTGCCGCCTTCGAGGTTGGCATAGACGGTGGCTGAGCGCTGGCGGTCGAGGCGGTTGATAACGCTGGGGCCGACACCTTCCTCGATGCTGGCGAAATTGCTGATGTCGCGCAGCGTGCCGTCGCCGCCGCGAAGGAAAATGCGTTCGATGTCGGTGGGCAGCACGCGTTGTTCGGCCAGCAGGCGCAGACGTACGTCGTAACTGCGACCGCCTTCGCGATAGGTCGCGACGTCGACGCCGCCGAGCAGCGCACCGACGGCGGTGGCAATGTCGCGCGCGCTGATACCGGCTTCAGCGGCCTTTTCCCGGTCGATGCGCACCCGCACTTCGGGTTTTCCGATTTCCAGGTCGCGGGTGATGCCCGAATACCCTGCGGTTTCTTCGAGACGATTCATGACCTCGCGCGATATGCGGTCAATCTCGCCGAGATCAGGGCCTTGGATGACGAACTGGATGTCCTCGTTGCGCTGACCGCCGCCCAGGGGCGAGATGGGCGTGGCGCTGCCGCGCACATCGGGCATCTGGCGCAGGATCTGGCGTACTTCGGTCTGAATCTCGCGCTGCGTGCGCTCACGTTCGCTTTTCGGCACCAGGGTGACGAAGGCGGTGGCGCGGTTGGCACCGCCCCAACCGGTGAAGCTAAAGAAATGGCTGATCTCGGGAATTTCGCGCATGCGCTCTTCGGCCCGCTGCATGACCTCGTCGGTCTTGTCGACGGCGTAGGACAGGGGCGTTTGCAGGCGCACCACGAAGCGGCTCTGATCCTCTTCGGTGATGAATTCCTTGCCGAGGATGTTGAACATCCAGCCACCGGCGACCAGGGCGACCAGGGCCATCAGCATCACCAGCACCCGATGGGCGAGAAAGCGGCGCATCCAGCGCCGGTAAAAATCCGCCGCCCAGGCCATGACGCGATCGAATACACGGAAAACCTGCAGGTTGGGCGACCCGCGCTTGAGGAAACGCGAACTGAGCATGGGCACCAGGGTCAGGGCGACAAAGGTCGAGCAGGCGATGGCAAAGGCCACGGTGACGGAGAATTCAAAGAAGAAGCGGCCGATCATTCCGCCCATGAAGGCGACTGGAAGAAAAACGCCGGCCATGGCCAGGGTCGTGGAGATGATGGCGAAGCCGATCTCCTTTGAGCCATCGTATGCGGCGAGCATCGGCCCTTTGTCCAAGGCCGTGCGGTGGCGGAAGATGTTTTCCACCATGACAATGGCGTCGTCGATGACCAGACCCACCGCAAGCACCAGGGCGAGCATGCTCATGTTGTTCATGGTAAAGCCCATGGCGTACATGCAGGCGAAGGTGGCAATGATAGAGGTCGGTATGGCGATGGCGCTGATGATGGTGGTGCGGATGTTCTGCAAAAACAGTAGGATGACAAACGCCGCGGCGAGTCCGCCGAGCACCAGTTGAAATTTAATCTCGTCGATGGATTGCTCGATGAAGCGCGTGGTGTCGGTGGCCACATGAATGGCCATGCCCTCGGGCAGTCCGGCGCGGATTTCGGGCAGCAGGGCGCGCACCTCGCGGGCGATGGCCACCTCGTTGGCGCCCGAGCGCGGGGTGATGCCCAGGGCTGCGGTACGCTCGACGCCATCACGATTGGTGAAGCGTCCCGCTGGACGGTCTTCGGTGCGGCCTGCTTCGGCGTAGCCGAGTTGGCCGAGACGCACCGGGGTGCCGCCGCGATGAGCGACAATGACGTTGTTGAATTCCTCGGGCGTTTCGAATTCGCCGACGGTGCGAATCAAAAATTCTTTTTCGGCCGATTCGATCTTGCCGCCCGGCACTTCCACATGCTGGCGGCGAATGGCATCGATCACTTCGTCGACGCCGATGCCGTAAGCCGCCAATCGCTCGCGCAGAAGGCGGACATGAACCTGTTTTTCGCGGGCGCCGCCAAGGCGCACCTCGCCCACGCCGTCGATTTTCTGCAGGATCGGGCGTACCTGCTCGTTGGCCAACAGGGTCAGATCCTCGATGGCGCGCTGGCCCGTTACCGCCAGCCACATGATGGGCTGGGCGTTGATGTCGAGCTTGTCCACCACCGGCACGTCGGCATCGCTCGGCAGGCGCCGCAGGCGCGCGGAGACCTTGTCGCGCACCTCCTGGGCGGCGATATCGAGATCCTTGTGCAACTCGAATTCCACGGTAATCCGTGAACGGCCTTCCATGCTCTGCGAGATAATGTGCTTGATGCCGCTCACGCCGGCGATGGCGTCTTCGAGCTGATCGGTTATTTCATTGTCGACTTCCTCGGGGCGCGCGTTGTCCCACACCGTGGTCACGGTGACCATGGGATAGTCGACATCGGGAAACAGAGACACGCCGAGCCGCGAGAGGCCGATGAGGCCGAAAATCACCAGGGCGGCGACCAGCATGGTCGCGGTCACCGGCCGCTTGATGGAGATGTGGGACAGGAACATAAACGATCCTTTTACTGCCGGGGTGTCACGGTTTGTGGAGCGACGCGCATGCCGTCGCGCGCCGCGAACTTGCCTTCGAGGATCACCGGCGCGCCAGGCGCCAGATCGCCTTCAAGCACCTGTGCCCAATTGGCGGTGATGCGCCCCAGGCGAATCGGAACACGTCGCGCCAGGTTGTCCTCTACGGTATATACGTAGGTGTCTTCCTCGGTGCGGATGACGCTCTCCCAGGGCACAGTAAGAGCCTGCTCGAAGACGTCGGTGATCACTTCGACCCGCGCGAACATGCCGGGACTGAGCAGGCGCTCGGCGTTGTCGATCTGGGCTTTGACCTGAAAGGTGCGTGTGCTGATGTCGATCCGCGGGGCGATAAAGCTGATAACACCTTCAAACACTTGCTGCGGATAGGCGGCGACGCGCAGACTGACCCCCTGGCCGAGGGAGAGTTTGGGTTTGAGTGCCTCGGGCACCTGGAAGGAGATCTCCAGAGGGTCGAGATCGACCACGCTCACCACCGCATCGCCGGGGCGCAGGTAGTCGCCGACCCCCAGGGTGCGCGCGCCGACCACCCCGGCAAAGGGTGCGCGAATACGAGTGTCGGCCAAGCGGGTGCGTTCCTGGGCGAGATTGGCCTGCACGCCGTCGATCTGTGAGCGCGTTTCGAGGATTTCCGTTTCGAGGTTGTCGAATTGCAGTTGCGAAATCAGGTTGCGCTCAACCAGGGGGCGATTGCGCTCCAGGGTGCGAAGCTGGTTGTGCAGGCGTGCGTTGAGTTCGGCCATGCGCGCCTGCAGGCTGAGGATGGCGGCTTCGATACGCTCGCTGTCGAGTTGCACCAGCAAATCGCCGCGTGCCACC
Organism: Geoalkalibacter ferrihydriticus DSM 17813; assembly: GCF_000820505.1. Classification (NCBI taxonomy): domain Bacteria; kingdom Pseudomonadati; phylum Thermodesulfobacteriota; class Desulfuromonadia; order Desulfuromonadales; family Geoalkalibacteraceae; genus Geoalkalibacter; species Geoalkalibacter ferrihydriticus. The sequence continues at coordinate 936,969 of NZ_JWJD01000001.1, forward strand.
TCGCGGCCTTCCTGAAATGCGATGTTGACCACGCGCCCTTCGCTCTCAGCGCGCAGAGTCACGTCCTGGTTTGCCGCCAGGGTACCGACCTGCTCCAGGATCAGTTCAACCCTGCGGGTCTGCGCTTCGCCGAGTATCACCGGCACCGCAGGTGATTCTTGCCGCACGTCCTGGGTGTCACTGTCGCTGCAGCCGGTCGACAGAACTGCCACAGCGACGAGGAGCAACAGGGGCAGCCGGATTCGATCAGTTTTGAACATGAACCATCTCCTTCAACGCAGGGTCGTGCAGAATGCCGTGACGTTCGAGGTTGGTCCCCATGGCGCGGTAGAGACCGGCCAGCCCCTGGTGATAGTCGATCCGCGCATTGGTCTTGCGCACCCGCGCTTCGATGACATTGTCTTGAAAATCAAGAATGCGGAAGGTGTCCGAGAGCCCTTCTCGCAGCCGCTCCGTTTCCTGGGATAGCGTGGTGTCGGCCAGTTGCTGGAAGCGATCGGCTACCTGCACCCGTTCAAAGCTGCGTACCACGGCGGTGAGCGCATTGCGGATTTCGGCCTCCATGGTGTTCTCCAGGTCCTTCAGGCCGTAGATGGCCTGCCGCTGTTCATGGCCGGCGCGCCGATGCCGTGCTTCGGCGGCGCGGTTGCCCAGGGGGTAGATCAGACGCACTCCGGTGAACCATTCATAGCCGTCGCCCCGGCTCATGCGGTCGAGGGATTGCCAGTAGTCGCCGCGATTGGGATTGCCTTGGTTGCCGTCGGTAAAGGCGACGGCGCGTTCTTCACCCGAGAGGCCATTGATGCCGAAGGTCGCCTCCAAATCAAGGCGCGGCAGTTTCTGGTTGGCAAAAAATTCCAGGCGGATGTTGCGGTCGGTGACCTCGAGTTGTTGGCGCTTGAAATCCGGTCGTGCCGCCAGGGCCGTGGCCAGTGCTTCATCGGCCTCGGGCCAGTCATGGTCGATGGCCTCCAGGGGGTCGGTGGCGGGCTCGATCATGGCCAGAGGATCGCCGCGACCAATGGCCAGAAGCTGTCTGAGCCGATGGGCCGCCGCTTCAGCCTGCTGGCGGGCAAACACCACCTGCTCATCGCGCCCGGCAATGGCTGTTTCGGCTTCCTGCACCTCGGTGACCGGGACAATGCCCGCTTCGAATCGCTCCCGGTTGGCCTCAAGCAGCTCGCGTGCAAGTTCGCGGGCTTCGATGCGCAGTTGCAGAATCTCCAGAGTGCGGCTCAGGTCGAAGTAGGCAAGCTCAATCTGCTCAACCAGCCGCTGGGCCTGATCGAGATAGTCGAGACGTGCCTGGCGCAGACGGTTGTCGGCGAGACGCAGGTCGGTCGTGTTCACCTTGGTGCCGAAATCGCGCAACAGCGGTTGGTTGAGGTCGAGAAAGAGAAAGGAGCGGTACTGGGGATTGAGGCCTTCCACCGTTGAATTGGTGCTCAGGCGCGCAGTCTCCAGGCTCAGGCGTGCATCCAGGCCGCTATGGAATTCCTTGCTCAGCGAGGCTGCGGCGCCGTGATCGCGGCGCCGTGCATAGTCGTCGCCGGCCAGAGCCGAGGCGTTGGGGGTGCGCTGCGAACTGGTGCTGAGCCGTGCCTGGGTCACGGGGTCAAAGCGCGCATCCTCGGTGATGACGTCCTGTTCGCCGATGGGGATGTTGAGCTGCTCCATGAGCAGGTTGAAGTTGCGCTCCAGGCCGCGCGTCAAAGCCTCCTGCAAAGACAGGTGCTCCGCGGTGACCTCAGCGGTCGCGGCCAGGCTCGGGCTGCCCAGCAGGATCAACAGAATCGTGAGTATTCGCAGCATGAACCAAAATCCCTGTGTGATGAAAAGGTCAAAACCGCCCGCCTTCAGCCGGTCGGATCGAGGGCACGCAGGCAAAAAGCCACCGCCGCCTCGCTGAGATCGGGTACGTCGAGGGGACTGAGCAGTTGCTGGCGGGTCAATCCGGAGAGCAGTCCGCGCAGCAGCAAGGCAGTGGCCCCGGGGTCGCCGACCTGCAAGGAGCCATCGCGGGCGCCGCGGGCCAGACAGTCCTGCAAGAGCGCAATCATGCGCAATATTTGCTCTCTGACCAGGATGCGTTGCGGGCAGTCGTCCCGCAGCAGATGGCAGGGAAAATCGCGGATCAGCACCAGCAGTTGTTGGGTGTTGTCGCCGAGAAAACGAAAGTGAAAGCGCAGCATCTTCTCAAGGGTGATCCGACCGCTTTCGGCAGCGTCCAGGGCCTTTTCCAGTCCCGCCAGATAGGGAGTCATGATGTCCGTGAAAACTTCCAGCAGTACCCCCTCTTTGGATTTGAAGTGATAGAACAGGGTGCCCTGAGCGACGCCGGCGCGCGCGGCTATTTCGGCGGTGCAGGTTTCGTTGAAACCTTTTTCGGCAAAGAGATCGGTCGCTGCGAGGAGGATGGCGCTTTTGCGTGACATGAGGGGCCTCTTGGACTGAGTGACTGGTCAGTCAGTATGGTGAATGGATACCGTTCCTGTCAACAATTTCCGGTCCGCCGATAAAAAAAGCCCGCCTCTCTATAGAGGCGGGCCCTGAGAATTGCCGGCACAGAGCGGCTCAGGCGTCGGTTTCGTAATAGGTGTAGCCGCGCAGGCTGGCAGAGAAGCGTTCGAGAATCTCCTGGCGCTCGCGCACGCTGATGGCGCCACGGCGCACCGCCTTTTCCGCGGTATCGCGAAAACGCTCGAAGATGTCTTTGGGATTGTACTGCACGTAGCCGAGAATATCGGCGATGCTGTCCCCCTGGATTTCGCGGGTGACATCGAAGCTGCCGTCCTCATTGACACGAATGCTCACGACGTTGGTGTCGCCGAAGAGGTTGTGCAGATCGCCCAGGGTTTCCTGGTAAGCGCCGACCAGAAAAGCGCCGAGATAGTAATCTTCATCAGCCTTGATGGGGTGCAGGGGCAGGGTGTTGCGGGTGCCGTGAAGGTCGATGAAATGGTCGATGCGCCCGTCGCTGTCGCAGGTGATATCGGCGATGATGGCTTCGCGCGTCGGTCGTTCGTTGAGGCGGTGAATGGGCATCACGGGAAACACCTGATCGATGGCCCAGGCGTCGGGCAGCGACTGGAAGATGCTCAGGTTGCCGTAATAGATATCGGCCAACTGCTCACGCAGGCCTTCGAGTTCCGGCGGCATTTCGTCGGCATCTTCGAGGGAGACCACGATGCGCCGGAAGATTTCCAGCACCAGGTTTTCCGCCAGGGCGCGCGACCGCAGAGAAATCTGGCCGCGCTTGAACAGTTCGCGAATTTCATCGCGATAAAAAACCGTGTTGTTGTAGCTTTGCTGGATTTTGGCGGGTTTGAAGCGCTCCAGCACGCTGTACAGGCTGTGGACCAGGGTGTGCTCTTCTTCTGCCGGGGCCTGTTCCAGAGGTGCGGGTTCGAAGTAGGTGACATCGAAAATGTTGAACAACAACAGCGAATAATAGGCGACCGTGGAACGCCCCGACTCGGTGACGATGGTCGGGTGGGCGACTTCCTGGGCGTCGAGACTCTGCATGATGACCTCGACGACGTCGGCGCAGTATTCATCCATGCTGTAGTTCATGGACAGTACGTTGTTGGTTTTTGAGCCAAGATAGTCGACCGCGAGACCGCCCCCGAGGTCGAGAAAGCCCATGGGCGCGCCTTCCTGCACCAGGTTGATGTAATAACGGCAGGCTTCCATGACCGCCTGGCGGATATCGCGGATGTTGGGAATCTGCGAGCCCAGATGGCAGTGCAGCAGTTGCAGGCAGTCGAGGAGGTTGTGTTCCTTGAGGGCATCGACGATCTCGATGAGCTGGCTGGTACTTAAGCCGAAAATGCTGCGATCGCCGCTGGTCTTGTTCCAGTGACCGCCGACGGTGGTGGCCAGCTTGGCGCGCACACCGATCAACGGGCGGATGCCCAGGGCGTGGCTGCGCTCAAGGATGATGGGCAACTCCGTCGGAGTTTCGATGACGAACACGCAGCGGTAGCCGAGCTTGCGCGCGCGCAGGCCGAGATCGATAAATTCGGGATCCTTGTAGCCGTTGCACACGATCAGCCCTTCGCTGCCGGCGAGGGCCGAAAGCGCGACGATGAGTTCAGCTTTACTGCCCGCTTCCAGCCCGTGGTTGTAACGCGCGCCGAAGCGGGCGATTTCCTCGATGACGTTGCGCTGCTGGTTGACCTTGATGGGAAAGACCCCCTGGTAGATGCCGCGGTATCCCTGTTGCGCGATGGCGGCGCGAAAGGATTCGTTGAGCAGGGCGATCTGGCTGTCGAGCAGGTTTTCGATACGCAGCAGCACGGGCATCTGCAAGTCGCGCTGGTTGACGCCGGCGACAATATCCATGAGCGACACGCGAACATCGCCGGAGGGAAAAGCCACCTTGACGGCGACATCACCCTTTTCCGTCACATCGAAATAGCCGGCGCTCCAATCATGGATGCGGTACAGCCGCGCGGAATCTTCATGGGTCCAGGAAGGGGCGGTTTTGGGGGTCATGGGCAAAGCTCTCCTTCGGCGCGGGCCGGCCCGCATTGCCGGATACTATGGATTAAGCGGCGGCGTCGCCGCCTTTGACCTGATAGAGATGGACGTCGCGCTGCGGGAAGGGAATGGAGATATCTTCCGCGTCGAAGCGCTCCTTGATGGTTTTGTTGAGATGGAAAAACAGGGGCCAGTAATCGCCCGATTTCACCCAGGGGCGTACCGCGAAATCGATACTGCTTTCGCCCAGGGCCAAGACCTCGATGGTTGGCGCCGGCTCTTCGAGCACGCGCTCGTCCTGGCTCAAAATGTCTTTGAGAACGGCCTTGACCTTGTTCAGGTCGTCATTGTAGCTGACTCCCACCACCAGATCGACGCGCCGGGTTTCTTTGGCCGAAAAGTTGGTGATGCTGCCGTTGGTGATCTGGTTGTTGGGGATGATGATTTGTTTGTTGTCGGGGGTACGCATCCTGGTGGTGAAGATCTCAATATCCTCAACGGTTCCCATGGTCCCGCCGGCGTCGATGAAGTCACCGACTTTGAAAGGTTTGAAGATGATCATCAGGATGCCGGCGGCAAAGTTGGCCAGCGAACCCTGCAAGGCCAGGCCGATGGCCAGACCCGCGGCACCGAGAATGGCGATGAATGAGGTGGTTTGGATGCCGAGTTGATTGAGAGAGGCGATGATCACCATCACCATGAGCAGAGCGTAGGTCATGTTGCCGGCGAAGGACACCAGGGTCTCTTCAACCTTGGCCCGCCGCATGCCGGCGCGCAGGGAATTGCGCAACACACGCGCCAGAATGCGACCGATGATGAAGATCACGATGGCCATGAGGGCCATCAGACCCCATGCCTGGACCAGTTCGATGAGTTTATCCGTCGAAAATTCCATTCCATTTTCTCCTGGAAGCTTTGGGAAAACCTGACCGTCGAAGACGAATCCTCCGGCGGGAGTTGCCCGTTAAGAGAATGAGAAATTTATGCGTTCCATAGCACCACGGCGGCAAAGGCGCTGCCGATTTTTTCCACGCGGTGCTGAACGGCAAGGGAGCGGATTTCGCGAATATCCAGCCCGCGCAGGCGCATGGCTTCTTCGGCCATGCGGCGCACGATGGCTTCGATGTCTTCCTTGTGGCCGCGCGCGGAATATTCCATGATCACCCCGGGCTGCGCGGCATCGGCGGGATAGGCGACCGCCACGGCTGCGGAAATCACCTCGCCGGGCATCTCCGAGGTGATGGCGGCGTAGGCCGCCGGCACCAGCGCCCCGGAGGGCAGCACGGCGGGCGCGGAAAAACGGCAGGCCGGAGGCAGAACGGAGCTGATTTTAAGCAGGTTGGCGTGGCCGAGGCCGGCCGTCAGCAGGGCAGCGTCCAGGGAATTGAGCCGGGTGGGGGCTTCGGCGGAACCACAGGTGAAAAAGTGAAGGTTCGGCGTAGTGAACATAGGGTCGGCTCCTTCTGGGAACAGACTGGGGTTGCAAGGGCGGCAGAACCAGACTTTCTACGACGACGGCCCGCGGAAGTCAACAGAAAATGGCGGCCGTCTTGGATCGACGTGCAAGGACTTGACTTCGCTGACCATCGCGGTTTTACTCAAAAACCATACACCCCTCACTTCTCGATTCAACCCAGAAAGGAAAAAACCCTATGCAACCGGACAGGATCGGCTTTATCGGCGGCGGCAATATGGCCGAAGCCCTGCTCAAGGGGCTGACGGCGGGCACCTTCCCCGCGGAGCGCATCCTGGTAGCGGAGCCGCGCGAATCGCAGCGCCGCGCCCTGGAAAAAAAATACGGGGTCCGGGTGAGCGACGACAACCTTGAGGTTGCCCGGACGTGCGATGTTCTGATCCTCGCTGTCAAACCGCAACTGCTTGATGAGGTTCTGCCGCCCCTGGCCATGGCCGTGGGCAGCAAGACGCTGCTGCTGAGCATTCTTGCCGGTGTTACGACGGCCGCCCTTGAGGCCTGCTTCGATGGTTCGCCGCGGGTGGTGCGGGCCATGCCCAATACCCCCGCGCTGGTCGGGATAGGGGCGGCGGCGCTGTGCGCGGGACGTTATGCCACCCCGGATGATCTTTTGCTCAGCGAGCGTTTACTGGAATGTGTCGGCATGGTGCGGGTCGTTTCCGAAAAAGAAATGGATGCCGTCACGGGACTCTCGGGTTCGGGGCCCGCTTATGTCTATACTTTCATCGAGGCGCTGGCCGACGCCGGCGTCGAGCAGGGCCTGTCGCGTGAAGCGGCCCTGGCGCTGGCCGCGCAGACCGTGCACGGCGCCGCGCGCATGGTCCTCGAAACGGGCGAGCATCCCGCTCAGTTGCGTGACCGTGTGTGCAGTCCCGGTGGGACCACCATCGCCGGGGTCGCGGCCCTGGAAGAAGGCGGCTTGCGCGCCGCCCTGTTCGATGCGGTGCGCCGCGCCACCCGCCGCTCCCGGGAGTTGGGGGGAGGCTAAAGGGGGAAAGAGAACATAAGCAAAGGGGCGGCCGATGACGGCCGCCCCTTTGTCGTTAGAGACACACCCGCAGCACTTGGTTGAGATCGGTGATTCCCTGGAACACCTTATGGATGCCGTCCATGCGCAGAGTCGTCATGCCGTCGCGGATGGCCTGGTCGCGCAGCTCCTCGGCCATCACGCCTTTTTTGATGCCGGCGCGGATCGCCTCGCTGGTCGTGAGCAGTTCGTGAATGGCGATGCGGCCGCTGTAGCCGGTCTGGTGGCAGTCGCGGCAACCCACGGCGCGCATCAGGGTGAGGTCTTCACTGTAGGCGGGCATCCCGCGGGCCGCGAACCATTCTTCACCGTAGGCATGCACCAGATTGTCGTATTCCGCGCGGTTCGGGGTATAGGGCGCGCGGCACTGCACGCACAGGCGCCGCGCCAGACGCTGGGCGAGAATGCCGAGCATGGCGTCGGCGAAGTTGTAGGGGTCCATGCCCATCTCGATGAGGCGCACCACGGTCTCAGGGGCGCTGTTGGTGTGCAGGGTACTGAATACCAGATGGCCGGTCAGGGATGCTTCAATGGCGGTCTTCGCGGTTTCCGCGTCGCGCATTTCGCCGATCATGATGACATCGGGGTCGGCGCGCAGGAAGGAACGCAGCGCCTCCTTGAAACCGAAACCGATTTTCGCGTGTACCTGCACCTGGCGCAGTCCGCTCTGGGTGATTTCCACCGGGTCTTCCGCCGTCCAGATCTTGCGGTCGGGTTTGTTTATATGACCCAGGGCCGAGTGCAGGCTGGTGGTCTTGCCCGAACCGGTGGGACCGACGCACAGGATGATCCCGTAGGGCTTGGTTAGAATGCGCTCGAACTCTTCGATGTTGCTGTCGCTGAAGCCCATCTGATTCAGAGGCAGGGGTTTGGATGAGGCGAGGATGCGCAGCACCGCGTCTTCGTTGCCGCCTACCGTGGGGGTGATTTCGACGCGGTATTCGATTTTTTTACCTTCATAGCGCAGCAGGATTTTTCCGCTTTGCGGACGGCGATGTTCCGCGATGTCGAGCCGCGACATGATCTTGACGCGGGCGATGACCGCGTGACGATAGGCCGGGGAAATCTTGTGCACCACCTGGCAGACGCCGTCGATACGGTAGCGCACTCCCAGAGGCTGCTTGCCCAGGCCCGGCTCGAAATGAATGTCGGAGACGCCCTTTTTGTACCCGTCGATGAGAATCTTATTGACCAGATTGATGATCTGCGAATCGGACTCATTGAACTGCGAATCCTCGCCCTCTTCATTCTCGACTTCCGCGGCCTCGGAAAGTTCGCCGATCAGGTCACGCACCTGGCTTTCGGTCTTGACGTAGAAACTCTCCAGAGCCTGGGTGATCTGTTCGCTGCACGCGACCACCAACTCGATCTGCAGATCGCTGGTGAAACGCAGATTGTCGCCGATGGTGGGATCCGTGGGCTGGGAGGTCGCCACCGTCAGTACCCGACCGCGCACCTCGACGGGCAGCACCCGCATGCGCACCGCCACTTCGCGGGGCAGAGCCTCCAGGGCATCGGGGCTCGGCTCGAGGTTTTCGAGATCGATGAAACGCAGGCCGAATTTGGTCGCGAGGGCCGAAAGCAACTGCGTTTCGGTAATCAGGCCTTTTTCAATGAGCAGGGTGCCGATGCGCTTTTTCTTGCCCTTTTCCTGGGTGGACAAGGCTTCTTCGACCTGCTCGCGGGTCACCAGGCCGGCGGCGACAAGGATGTCGCCGACCCGTATATTCTTCGGGACTCGACCCATGTCGCCGCGCACTGTATCGACTTCGCGGTCGATGGTGCTCTGGGGGATGTGCTGCTGCTCCGCGATAATCTCTCCGACCCGACGGGTGCGCAGTTTCTGCTGTTCGAGCAGGGTCAGGTTCATGGTCTGTTCGTCGATGAGACCCTGGTCGCGCAGGATATTGCCGATGGGCCGTTCCTGGGGCTGGGTGCGAACGCCGTGAAAAGTGAAAAAAATGCTTTTGAAGGGGCTGTCGCGGTCAATGGGCAAGCCGTAAAAGCCCAGGGGATATTTTTCCCGGCCCATGACCTGAACACGGAATTTTTCTCCCGTGGCGGTTTCCACCTCCTCGGCGGGGTGCGCTCCGGCGTCGGATGCTGATGCGGCCTTACCGTGCAATTTGATGCAGCACAGATCATACAATGGATAGGCCAGGCGCAGATCCTGATCGGGCAGCGTGATTTCGATTTCATTTTCGCGCGGTTGAAAAGGACGGGCGAGCCGCGCCGCGGTTTCGCCGCCGTCCATGAATGTCAGTGTCAGGTTTTGCTCCATGGATACCTCGCATTCAGCCTGTTTGGTGGACGCACCTCGTCCGCCGTCCAGTCGAAAAGTTGACGCTGGACGAAAAAAGAGGGAATGTGAAAAGGTTAATGCAAAAGTCGCACCAGGGTGTGCGGCCCAGGATCTAACCCCCCGCGATCCCCCCTTGTCAGGGGATGTTTGAAAGGGCGTTGTCGGGAGAACCTGGGAGCTGGGGGGCGTAAGGAACGCCGTCAGCTGTTGGTGGTTGACGGGGCGATGCCGGCATATTCGAGAAAACTCTGGGGTGGGATGTAGACCGATTGCTCCGCCAGCAGCGCCGCGATTTCCCGCGGTCCGTAATAGCGGGTGTCGAGAGCCCTTCCGCGCAGCAGTTTAAAGCCGAATTGGGGGATGAAGGTGTTGTGTTTGATGGTTTGATCCAGGGTCAGACCCGCCACCACGAAAATGTTGCGGTCACTGCCATTGAAAAGATCTGTCAGATAAGCGGCCAGTTGGTGAAACTGACACCAGGTGTTGAGGTCGGCGATGCGGCGGTGGGGGTAGGGGGAGCTGACCGCATCGGGCAGATGTGGGAATAAGGACAATTCGAGCATTGTCAGGGGATCGCGGCTGCCGGTATCGAGAAGTTTGCGGAAACTGAAGGTTTGCGCATCGAGGAGGTTGCCGATAGCCGTGCGGGTGTCGGGCCAGCCGGCCAGAGATTCGGCGTGGCGCGCGGCAAAGGCCGGGTTGAGGCGAAAGAAATGACCATGGCCGCTCTCGCCCAGGGGCTCGCCGGAGACCAGGGCAGGCAGGTGCAGCATGATACGCGCCGTGGTTCCGGCGGCTTTGGGCAGCAGGTATTTGTAGGGGATGTCCAGCACCAGTTCTCCCGCACGGCGCTCCAGGGTGATCAGGTCCTCCGCACGCCGGTAGGCGCGCAGATAGCCGTCGAGAACCTGGAGCAGTTTGCCGCAGCAATGCGCCATCTTGCCGTGAACGCGCTGCACGACGCCGATTCCGTTGTGTTCGTGAGCGCCGAGGTGGCTGCCGCCGAGGATGACCAGGTCGCGCCCGTGTTCGGACGCCGGTCTTACTTTAGAGGGGTCGAGCAGGGCCCCGACCCGGCCGAGATTGAACACCGGACAGTCGAAAAAATAGCCGAACAGGGCTTTCTTGATCATCTGGGTTTCATCGGAGCACTGCCACACCGCCGGCAGGGTGCCGCTGAAGCCGTGCCTGTCGGCCAGGGAGCGCATGCGGCCGAAAAGATCCATCAGCTCCAGGGCGGGTTGGTCGAGAAGGTCTGCAGAAGGCGGAGCGATGGACATAGGCGACATCCTTTGGTTGAAGAATGTCCTATTTTGTAACATTGTTCTAATATTTCCGCAATGGAAAAACCAAAAACGGTCGTAACTGTTCAGCTTGCGCCGCAGGCGAGTTTTCACCGCAAGCGATGCCGCCGCGGTCTGCGGCGCAAGCTGAGCAGTTACCCGGATTTTATTCTTTGGCGCGTGGTAGCGCCCAATTGAAGCGGATCGCCAGCAGGCGGACAACAATCACCACCGAAGCCGAACTCAGTGCGGCAAAGGTCGGTGCAACCTCGAAACGGTGCAGCAGCACCAGTAGCACCGCCCCGGCGATGCACGCCGAGGCATAGACCTCCTTGCGCAGAATCAGCGGTACCTGGTTGCACAGCACGTCACGGACCACGCCCCCCGCCGTCGCGGTCATCACCCCCAGAACCACCGCCCCGAGAAAACCTGTCTCAAAGGCAAGCGCCTTGCTGGTGCCGATGACCACAAAGGTTCCCAGTCCCACCGCATCGAAATATAGCAGGGGATGCTGGATGAATTCCATGCGTCGATGGCAGAAAAACACCACCAGCGCCACAACAATGGAAATGTAAAGGTAGGTTTCGTCTTTAAAGGAAAAAGGCGGGAAGTCACCGAGCAGGATATCGCGCAGGGTGCCGCCGCCGGTGGCGGTGACCACCCCCAGGACCAGGACGCCGAGCAGATCCATGCGCCGGCGCACACCGGCCCAGGCTCCCGAGGCGGCAAAGGCGGCGGTACCGATGAGATCGAGGAGGTAAAGCAGGCTCATGGGCGAGTCTCCATGGAAAAATTCGATGGTAATCGGCGGCGAAGCTGAAATCAAGAAACAAGTTGGAAAAAAGATTAAAATGAGAACATTTGATCGGCTTAGGATTGTCTTTTGCATTGAAGTCATGCAGGTTTGATGATTTTAATCCCGGCGGGTCGCTCCAGAGCATGCAAGGCAGGAAAACCAGGCGATTTTTCGCCCTGCGCGAATGCACGGAAGCGATACCGTGAAATTGCCGACACCTTGGCCATATGGCCGAAATTGTTTCTCAAGAGGGCGGCGCCTGGATCCGGTGATCGGTTCGGCCGGCAGGAGGTCAGAAAAAATGAATTTGGCTCACGGAAAACTTTTTTGGGGACTGTTGCTCGGACTTTGCTTGTTGGCGTCGCCGGGTCAGGCGACGGTGGTGCATAATTTCGATTGCAAGAACTGCCATAAAGTCGGGGTGAGCTTCACCGATCTGGGCCAGGGTAGCACGAATCTCTGCCTGCAATGCCACAAGGAAGGCGCCGGCTCCATCCTCATGCTCGACGGCAGCTACAAATCACCCGGCGGCCGCTTTGCTCCAGGCGATGCCAGCAATGCCATGGGTTCTTATCCGGACGGACTGGCCGAAGGCGCCCAGACCTCGCATATTTGGGCGAGCCCCGACGTCAACGCCGCCGCCGGTGCCCAGGCGCCCAGTGATCGACGCTTTTATGGGCGCTACGGCATCTCCACCGGCAAACTCACTTGTCAGCGTTGCCACGACCCCCACAGCCGCGATCCGGAAAACACCAAGATTCTACGCCTCGGCGCGGGCAGCCGCGACCAGATGTGCATCGAGTGCCACGCGCCCTGGGTGGTGGGCAGCGAGGACCGGGGCCTGCTCACCCATCCCACCGTGGAGAGCTATGCGGTGGTGGCGGCCGCCCAGCCCGACAAATACCGGTCCGTGGAAGATGTCGAGGCCTGGCCCGGCGACATCCAGCTGCTCGATAACGGCGGCGTGGGCTGCGCGTCCTGCCACGGCGTGCATTTCGCCGATTCCAGCTCCGAGACGCCCACCGCGCCGGGACAGGCCGGTGTCGGCGATGGCAAGCTGCTGCGCGGCGACGGACCCCAGTCGGCGGGGACCTATCCCCTGTGCCAGGCCTGCCATACTTACAAGCCTCACGGCAGCGCCGCAGAAGAAATCAGTTGCCTGGTGTGTCACAGCGGCCATTCCTACAACGCGGGCGAAGTCAATTATTTCGTGCTGCGTAGCCAGACGGAAACCCTGACCTACGGGCCGGTGGGCGGCCTGCGCTACGCAACGCTGCCCGACGTACACAGCGGCTCCTCGACCATCGCCGCGCAGTGGGCGGGCACTCCCGGGGCGGCAGACGGTTTCTGCGAGCGCTGCCACGGTGAATTGACCACCATGCCCAACAGTGCGCGCGGGCATATCGAAGGGGAAAACTGCCTGGCCTGCCACAACCACAATGCGGCGGGTATGGAGTTTTCCTTCGGCGCCAACTGCGCCGACTGCCATGGTTTTCCGCCGTCAGTCAATGTTGCGGGCGGCCCCGACGGCTATGCCTTCGTGGAGGGCGGGCACGACTACGCCGCCGACCCCTATTACAAGGATGAAAGCCTCAGTGCCCACACCTCTCACGCCGGTTCTTCAAGTGGTTATGGTTTCACCTGCAATCTGTGCCACAACGCCGACGATTTCGCCGCCACCCACAATCAGGGCAGCTTTCAGGATGTGTTTCTGACGGGTAATTCCTTTGACTCCCTGGTCACCGCAGGCGGCATTCTGAGCCCATCCTATGACCCCTCCGGAGCGGGTACCTGCAGCAACCTCTACTGCCACAGCAGCGGCGGCAAGCACAACCCAGCGGGCAAGACTCTCAGTGATTTCACCACGGTCAGCGTCTCCTGGGGCGGCGGCAAGGGCACCATCACCAGCTGCAACGCCTGCCACGGCAACGACGCGGCGAGCATGGACGGGCGCAATTCGAGCGCCCATCTCAAGCATCTGGCCGCGGGCTATGCCTGCAACGTCTGTCATGTAGCCACCGCCGCGAGCGCCATCGGTCTGGTGGATGGCGCCAAAGGCGCCACCCACGTCGACGGGGTGGTGGATGTGGTGTTTGACGGCGGTTATAACCTGGGCAACGCGCTGCTCGGCGCGGCGACCTATAACAGTGTCGATGGCAGCTGCGCGGTATTCTGCCATTCCGACGGCCAGGGCAACTACGCCACGCCGGAATGGGGCAATGCCGAAAGCGGTGCTTGCGGCAGCTGTCATGCCGTGGCCGGGGAAGATTTGAGCGGCAGCCATGCTGTGCACGTGAATGCGGAAGGCGCCAACATCGGCTGCGCGGCCTGTCACGGTGCAGGCGCCGACACGGGCGCCCACGCCGGGCACGTCGACGGGGCGCTCACGGTCGATCATGAAACCTGCAACAGCTGCCACGGCGTGGAATCGCCGGAGATCATTCTGGTGTGGGGCAATGCCGAAAGTGCCGACTGCCTCACCTGCCACACCGGTGCGCAGACCACCGTATATACCGACCGCGACGGTGTGCAACGCACCGCTTCGGCCAAGGGCGTGTATTTTTCCGCGGGCCACGGCGCCGCCGCCTTCGCTCAGGTGTGCAACGACTGCCACAGCTTCGAATTCGACCCCGCCCACATGGGCGCGGCCGACACCGCGCGCCTGCTTACTCTCGACGGCAAGGACTTCAGCAGCGACCCGAGCGGTTTCTGCGGCGTTTGTCACACCTTCGAAGCGCAGGTCCATTACGCCACCAGCGGCGCCAGCCACGACGCGTCGAGCTGCATCGCCTGCCATGATCCTCACGGTCAGAGCGCAAGCCTTGACGCCATGGTGCGCGCCGAGATCGGCGGGCGTCAGGTGGTGGGTTTTGCCGACCGCTACGAGCGGTCAAGTTACTATCTGGAGTTGCCCAACCAGGACGGCAACAATCAATACGGCATTTGTCAGGTTTGTCATGACGCAGGCAGCGTCAATTATTTCAACCGCACGGTGGAGGCGCCGGCGCACTTTGCCGGAGAATGTCTCAGCTGTCACATGCACGACGGCGAGGAATTCGCCTTTGCACCCACGGGCTGCAATGGCTGTCACGGCGGCGGCAACAACGATCCGCCCACGGACAATTTCTGGCCCGACGGCGAGCTGCGCGACGGCTACAATGTCGCAGATCGCGCAGGCTCCCACGCCCCCCATATCAACGCTATCGGACAGGCTCTTTCAGGGCTCAGCGACGAGGCCTGGGCCGCCTATGGCAACAAACTGACCTACCAGAACGCCGCCTGCATCACCTGCCATCCCGATCCGGGCGGGCGCAACGCCTCGGGCGGTGCCCACTCAGAGCCTGTCGAGGGCCGCACCGACGGCGTGGCCGACGTGCATGGCGACGTGTGGAACAACTCCCAGTTCACCGACCTGTACGGCAATGTCGATGTGACCGGCTTCTACAATCCGGTGATTCAGCGCTGCTCCAACATCGCCTGTCACAGCAACGGCGACTACACCTGGACCTGGTACGANCGGCAATGTCGATGTGACCGGCTTCTACAATCCGGTGATTCAGCGCTGCTCCAACATCGCCTGTCACAGCAACGGCGACTACACCTGGACCTGGTACGAAGACAAAATCGCCCCGGGCAAGATCGAGGATCTCGCGGCCGCCACCGGCAATCTGGTGGGCACGGTCAAGCTCTCCTGGACGCCGCCGGACAACGACGGCGATCTACCGCCCGATTACCTGGGCCCCAAGGGCCCGGGCGTCTACGGCTACGAAATCCGCTACCGCACCGGCGGGCCGGTGACCGATGCCAACTGGGCCTCCTCGACCATTGCCGCGGGGCCGCCCTCGGCCGTGCGCAACTATGAGGACGACCCGCGTACCCAGAGCATGACCGTGCATGGTCTGCAGCCCGGCACCACCTACTATTTCGGGGTCAAGGCCTTCGATGAAACCATGATCAATCATTCGCCGGTGTCCAACAGCCAGAGCGCCCAGGCGCTGGTGGATACCTTCGCGCCGCGCTTCCAGGGGCTGGAGTCGGCACGTCCGGCCTACATCGACGGCNGTGGATTTGCAGTGGAGCCCGGCGACTGACGACACCGAGCCCCTCACCTATCTGGTGTACTGGGTTCCGTCAAGCCAGACCATCGACTGGAACAATCCCCAGGCCACCACCACGGCGACGGCCTTTCATGTCACCGGACTGCAGAACGGGCTCGATTATCTGTTCGCGGTGCGCGCGCGCGATGCCTCACCGGCGCAGAACATCGACACCAATGCAGTGATCCGCATCGCCATCCCGCAGTCACCCAGTGAAAATGACATCTTTGGGCGCATGTACTATGCGGTGGCCGACAGCGGCACCAACATCGGCGGCACCAGCACCAACCTGAGCTTGAGCTGCGACAGTTCCACGGATTTCACCTCTCACCGTATCTCGCTCATGCAGCCGGGCGGCTACAAATGCAGCCGCGACCGCGACCGCAACCGCCTTCGCAATATCAAAAGCAGCGGCAATATCGTCACCTGGGTGCTGGACAGCGCCTATACCACCAACACCAACATTCACGGCGGCTCCTTCACGCTGTATATGCGCAATCGTGAAAGCTCCAATACCATCAGGGTCTATTTCGACCTGGGTTACTGGGACAACGGCTTTGTGCAACTCGACAGCTACACGCGGGTGTTGCCGCGTCGCCATCGTGGCAGCGTCAAGGCGTATTTTCCCTCCGAGGACGGCAAGGTCGTGACCGTGCCCGAAGGCAAGCGCCTGGCTCTCAGGGTGCGCAAGGACGGCTCGCGCGAGATGGAGATCTGGTTCGGCTCCAAGCGCGGCACCAGCATGCTCATTGTCTACGAGCAGGAGCAGAATCTGCTGCCCGATCCCTTCAGCGTCACGACGCCGGGCTCGCCGGCGAGCGGGGTTGTGCCCATCACCTGGAATGCGGCCACGGACCCTGAAGGCGATGAGGTGCGCTACGACGTCTATGGTTCGGTGGACGGCGGACAGAGCTGGCCTTATATCATCGCTCTGGACGAGGAAGGCACCAGCGCCCAGTGGGATACCAGAAAGGATGGTCTGGCACTGACCGCGCCACTCAACAGCGTGCGGGTGCGGGTGGGGGCCGGCGACGGTCTGATGCACCGCATTCTGGAAACCGACCCCGGAGGTCTTGAAGTCGGCAGCTTCCACGATCGGCGCTACGCCCTGACCGGTACCTTCAGCGTGGACAACTCGGTGGATGTCACCCCGCCCGCCCCCATCACCGATCTGGTGGCCGAGCACCGGCCCAAGGTCGGCACGGTGTGGCTCTACTGGCATGCGCCGGGTGATGACGGCATGGAGGGCCGCGCCCATCAGTACGACATCCGCTACCAGGAGTCGGTGCCCTACAATTCTGCCGATGCCATCGACAGCGAGGCCAAATGGATGGCGGCAACCCCTGTCGTCGGCGCTCCGCCCCTTCCTGCCGAGCCGGGCAGCAGTCAGGGTTTCGAGGTGCTGGGCCTGAACCCCGGTAAGGACTATTTCTTCGCCGTCAAGACCGCCGACGCAGCGGGCAACTGGTCGGGTCTGTCCAACTCGCCCTCGGCCAAGGGGGGCTTGCGCTGCGGCGTCTGTCACGGCAATCCACCTGATGATTACGCCACCATGGGCAGCCACGAGATGCACGGCTATACCCAGACGGATTGTGCCAAGTGCCACGGCGCCGCAGCCGAGCATTATGACCTGCAACATCCGGGCGGTGGTATCAAGCTCGCCTGGAACAATCCCAAAAAAGGCTATTTCAATGAGGCCGTCACCCACACCACTTTGTCAACCGACCTGGTGGAGTATCACGATGACGGGGTGCTGATCTATCGCGACGCCACGGGTCCGGGCGGCTTCAACGATCTGACCATCGAAATGAAGAACGTCGACAGCGGCACCTGTTTCGGGTTTAATGAAACGGGTGTGACAGGTTGCCACGGCAGCGGCGCGCCGGTATGGGGTGAGCGCGAATCGGTGTCCTGCGCACTGTGCCACGGCGACCCGGACCGCTCCAATCTGGACTACTATGGGCGCGCCTGGGAGGATCAGACCACCGATACCCGCTACGGCAACAATGAGCCCATCTACAAGGCGGCGCCGCCCATTAATCTGCTGGGCAACAGCGACGACCATTCCGTCGGCCAGCACCTGCGCCACCTCAATTTCTCTTATCGTTTCACCGGTGATCAGTGTTCCCTGTGTCACATGAACGCCGATCACGCCGATGGCACAGTGGATGTGCGCCTGCATCCGGCGGCGGGCAGTCAGGCCGAATGGGTGCCGCCCCAGGGAGGCAATCCCGGCACCTGCCTAGGCACCTCGCAAATGCGCTGTCATGGCGACAGCCCCATCGACCCCGTATGGGCGCCGCGCAGTCCCGAGCCCCACGGACCCAAGCTGGTCAATTGCAACGAATGTCACGGCCATGAGGGCAATGTTTTCCGCGTGGGCGCCGCGACGCCCGTTCCTGAGCACTCAGCCACGGTAAGCAGCACGACCAACGGCTCGGGCACACAGACGGTCGTTCCCGTGCACAGCGGCCACAGCATGCAGGCCGGCGATCGTTTCAGCAAGAACGGTCGGGCTTTTTACATCACCCAGACCACCGCGACGTCGCTCACCCTGAGCCGGCCTATCCCCGGCGGCATGACCTTTTACGCGGGCGATGTCATCGAAACCCGCCATATTCCGCATACCAGCGACGGCGGGGTGGTGCGCGAGTGCACCTGGTGTCATGTCGAGGGCCATCCCCAAGGCGATGAGACCGCCGAGGGGCGCAATCCCGAGGGCGAAGAGACGGTCTTCATCCCCAACTTCCCCATGGTCGGCATCGATTACAGCTCGGGCGGCATTCATCTGCGCAAAGAGATCAACGGGCGTGGTCCTTTCCACACCGAAGCCGAGATCTGCTGGGGCTGCCATGACGCCCAGACTCCGCGTATTTCCGAGTGGGGCTATTCCGCTCTGCCGAAAAACAAAAAGACCGAAGGTGCCATCAGCGGTGTCTCCCTCGGTACCACCACGACCGTGACCAGCAGCAATCACGGTCTGCAAACCGGCGATAGTGTGGTGATTTTCATGCCCAGAGGGCGCACCATTCTCAACGGCTGGGCCGGGACCATCACGCGTACCGGAGCCAATACGTTCAGGCTGGACAACACCAATACCGCCAGCATCGACAGCAACAGCCAAACCGGTAACTTCAATTCCACGGGCGCGCGCTGGAAGCTGGCGAGCAGTTATGATTACGGTCTGCTGCACAATGGTTCCGGAAGCTGGGGGAACCGTACGCCGACATCCAACTGGATCACGGGCACCTGGGACAGCCCCTATTTCCCCTACAAGACAGGCGGAGTGCAGTCGACCCATTCAGCGAATCCCGATGTCATGCGCCCCGGTGTGGACGAGGTGGCTCAGATCCGTTGCAGCTACTGCCACGACGTTCACGATTTGAACCTGGCGCCGGGTGATGAATTCAGCGGCCGCCCTTACCTGCGCGGCAGTTGGAAGGGCAACCCCTACTTCGAGGACGGCGCGCCGGGACGATTCTCCGGTTATATGGATCTGCCCAACAACACCTATCGCGCCGAGTATTACTATACCGGCGAGCGCGACGACTTCGGCATGGTGCCGCGCGGCTCCACCGGTATGAACAAGATGGGCGGCTACTGGATCGACCAGAACAGCGATTATCCCACGGTGACCTGGACGCTGCAGGATTCGGCGGGCCTGTGCACCCTGTGTCACGGCACCGATGTCAACAACATGAACAAGTTCGACGTGGACGAGCAGGGCAATCCCGATAACGCCTGGCTGGGTGTCAACGGACATTCCAACGCCGTCATCGGCGGCAGCGGCATCCATCGCGCCAACGTCTATGACCCCGATCTGCGCAAGGAGGGCAATACTTTCAATAAACCCGGCATGGGTTATCAGGACACCGACGGTTACCGCTCCGACCGGCCTGAACGCCTCTGGGGTCTGCGCAACCAGGATGAAGGAAGTACCTACATCAGCGACACTCACCGCACGGGGACAGCCAATCGCTACGGGGTCTATCCCTATGCCTGGAGCACCACCGACGGAAGAAACCGGTACGCCTACGAAGAGTTTTCGTGGGGGGTGGGTCGAGAAACCGGTCCCGGCGCTGCCGAGCCCATGTATCATCGCTTCAGTTGCTCCAAGTGCCACAACCCCCATGCCTCGCGCCTGCCGCGATTGATGATCACCAACTGTCTGGACGTCAGCCACAACAAGTGGGACGATCTCTACGCGGATGATCCGGACTGGACCTCCGGCAGATATGACGGCAACAACATCAACTGGTCGACCTCCAACGTCATGCCCTACACCGGCAACGACGTCAGCGGCAAACCGCGTAACAGGCAGTATGCCTACGCCACCAGCGCCATCAACTGCCATCGCTTCGTCCAGGTCAACGGCGTCGTGCAGGAACCGGGCTGGAATCGCATCACGCCCTGGGAAGAAAACTCGACCTGGTATAACAACAACTAAATAAAGGATGAAAACCAAGGCCCGGAGAGATCCGGGCCTTGGTGTATCCATGGTCCTGCCTCTTGCGCATCAGCGCTCTCGTCTTGTGTCTCTTCGCCTTGGCTTTAGCTGTGCCTGAACCACCAAAATGCCTCAGAACTGTCTGACACGACTAATCATATGGAACACTCGCAGTCACAACGGCGTCAGCGTAATGTAAAAACCTTTACGCAATGATCTGGACAGGCTCGGTCTGGTGCTGGGCTTCCCAAGTATCCATGGGGGGGCGCGGCGGCGACCTCTTCATTGATCCGCCCAGTGGCCTAACGCGATACCGCAGAACAAAAAAAATCGGGTACCCCGATGGGATACCCGATTTTTTCTGCCTCGATGTGTTTCGCGAATTACTGTGCGTAAACCTCAAGTTCGTTGATGGAATAACCGTTGGAGCTTCTGGCCCTGTTGCACTCGATCCGCACATAGCGCTCGCTGCGGCTGCTGAAGGTGATCTCAGAAGTGCCGCCGCTGAAGTCCTTGATTTCACGCACCGTCGACCAACTGCTGCCGTCGCGTGATACCCGCACCCGGAATTCGCGTGCGTAATCATCATGCCAGCGAATTACCACACGGCTGACGCTCTGGCGGCTGCCCAGATCAACGTCCAATCGTTCAGTGCTGGTGCTTCTCGCCCACCAACGGGTATCGAGCTTGCCGTCGACAGCGTTGCGGTGACTGTAGCCTCTCTCCGAACGCGTGGCGCTGGTTGATTTGTTCAGCGCCAGGTTGTCACCTTCGGGCTCGGGCGCCGAGGGCGAGGAAAAAGCGCTTTCGGCGTAAACTTCGAATTCACTCAAAGAGTAGCCGTCCCGCGAGCGTGCCTGGCGCATTTCAAGGCGCACATAGCGCGCGTTGCGCGTGGGGATCGTGCGCACCTCGTAGCCGCCCGTGCCGTTCTTGAATTCCAGAACGCGATCCCAGCTGCTGCCGTTGGAAGAGACGTAAATCCGATATTCTTCCGCATGCAGGTTGCTGTACCAATCAAACGCGAAGGCGGCGACAGGGTAGGTGGCACCCAGGTCAACTTCAAATGTCGTGTCGCTGGTGCTTCTTGTCCACCAACGGGTGTCGATATTGCCGTCGACCGCGTTGGAGGCGTGATAGCCGCTTTCCTGGCGCGAGGCTTTGGCCGTTTTGTTGAGAGCAAGGTTCGGCCCGTCAGGCACGGGTGCGATGATTCCGGCGTCGGAATCGCACAGCGAACCGAGGTAGACCGCCTCGGCCAGGCGATAGGTGGCCAGATCGACGCGATTGCGGCTGAGATGATCGCGCCATCTGCTACTATCGCACTTGACCTTGTCGGCGCGCGAACTATGGCAGCTGGTACATTTCGAAAGATCGCCCAGGTTTTGAGCATCATCGAAATGCGGCACCAGGTAGGCTCTGCCGCCGTATTCGATCGTGGCGACGTTGAAAGGCATGGTTGTCGCGGCGATCTTGAAGCCGCCCTTGTCCTTCATGTCTTCGCCGTTGGGGCGGATATCCTCCCCCGGACCTTCCTTGATGGCGAACATGGACCAGAACAGGTTGAATTTGCCCTTGCCCGCGCCGTAGCCGGTGTAGCCGGGAATGCTGGCGGGAGCGGCGTGGTAGGGCTTGGTGTCATGGCAGGCCGCGCAGGCGCCGTAATTCTGGATGGGGCCGCCTTTGTCATGCATGTATTGTCCATGACATTCCCGGCAGGCGGCCTGATGCGGGCGATCCATAACCTCGGGCGGAACGCTGTGGCAGAAGGCGCAATTGCCTGTCTGGGACTGCATGGTCGTGTGGTGTGGATCGGACATGTGGCAATCCGCGCAGGAGGTTGACGAACTGGCCGCGGTGTGGCACACGCTGCAATCGCCGCCGACCTGCATGAGCGGATCACCGTGATGGATTTCGGGGATGGGCGCCGTGTGGCAGGCCTGGCAGCTGTCGCCCGAAGTCTTGATGGTGCTGTGGCAGGCGGTGCAGTCGCCGCTAATCGCCGCGGGCTGGCCGTGGTGATTGGGGCTGCTGTGGCAGGCCGCACAGCTTATATTGACCGGCTCGGCGCCGGTGTGACAGAAGAGGCACTGACCCATGAGAAACGCCTGGGTCGAGTGGTGGCGCTCACTGGCCAGGGGTGAGCCGGACTCGAAATGGCAGGCCGAACAATCCAGCCCATCGACATCGGCGCCGACATGACAGGAGGTGCAATCATCCATCTGTGCGGGGATGGTCATGTGGTGCAGGTCGTTGATGGCGGGTTGCCCGTCGCCGGTGTGGCAGCCCTGGCAATCCAGGAAGGTGTAATCGGCGCCGACATGGCAGACCGTGCACTGACCTTGCAAGGCCAGATCAAAGGCGTGGTGGCGATCGCCGACGCTGCCGTTTGCCGAGTCGTGGCAATCGTTGCATGACTGGATGCCTACATCGGCTCCGGCGTGACACAGGGTGCAATTGTCGGCGAAAAAGGCGTCGGTGGTGTGGTGCGCCTCAACGATGTCGCCGGTGCCGACCAGGGTCGTGTGGCAGGCGACACAGTCATCAGGCGTGGGCATGGTCAAGGCGAAGACAGGGGTCCATTGATATTCATGGCAATCCATGCAACCCAGGCCCCACTCCGCCAAAATGGCGTCGTCATGGTGGCGGTTGCCTTCAAAGGTCGGGAAGCTGTGGCAGCTCGCGCAGCCGCTGGTCGATGTCATCTGGGTATGGCAGCTGACGCAATCAAAGCCCCCGGTGTCGGCGAGCAGATGGTGCTGGTCGCGATTCGATTCGGCGCCATGACAGCTCTGGCAGCCGGTCTCGGGCTGCAGCGAAGTGTGGCAGCTGGTGCAGCTGACATTTTGTGTTGCCGCATAGTCGTGATGAGCGTCTTGCGCCGTGCCCGGCTGGTGGCAGCTCTGGCAGCTGGTGGTGACAACGATATTGGTGTGGCAGGAGGCACAGGAGAGGCCCTGGCTGTCGACCAGATCATGATGGCGCACGCGTACCGAGCCGGCATGGCAGCTCTGGCAGGAGGTATCGGCGGACATGGTGGTATGGCAGGACACGCAGGACACGCCGGCGGCGGCAATTTCATGATGGCGGTTCTGGGTTTTGCCCTGATGGCAGCTCAGGCAGTCACCGAGATCGCCGACGCCGCTGTGACAGGAAATGCAGTTGCCGACCAGTGCGTCGGGGGTTTCGTGGTGAACATTCTGCAGCCCGAAGCCGTGACAACTGGAACAGTCGCCTTCGGTATCGAAGCCTTCATGGCAGCGAAAGCATTCGCCGGCAAAGAACCAGGATGTTTCATGATGGCGCTCGGCCACGTCCTGACCGTGGCAATCGGAGCAATTTATGGGTGATGTTCCCCCGTTGCTTGATGCCCAGCTTGCAGTGGGCAGGCACAAAAGTGCGGCAACCAGACAACAAATGAAAAAGACCGGCGCAAGGCGCGCGAAATCCCGCTGAACGACCCCCATAACGATGACTCTCCCTTCTTTCTGAAACGACGAGGAACTCCCTGGTGTCCGACCCTTGAATGCAATGCATGCAACCTCCCACGGATGTCTGTTGGGCGTGACAGGAGGGTGCGAAAGGTGATCCGTAAGGCGCGCGCAGAAAAAAACGCCTGGGCAGGGAGCGCGCCTCACGGAAAATGTGCCAAGCTCCTTTTTAATGTGTTTTGGCACGCCTTGTCAAGGCGAAAAAGCTGGGGATTGTCTGCTAAGTTGAAGGATTAGCGCGATTTTACGGGCCCTGAAGGGTGTGGTTAAGATTTGGCAATGAAAGGAAAAAAATGTGGTCAGCCGCCGCGCCCATTGGTAGGTGGCTCCCGTTGAATTTCCACGGCGCGCCGATGGAAATGTTCGGCTTCCGCCGTCATGCCGACCCGTGCATAGCCGTCGCCCAGGTCATGCAGGGCTGCGGCGAATTCTTGCGGGGTGGTGCCGAAGTTGGTGAGAGGCAGCAAATTGCTGCCGCGCGCGGCGAGCAGGCCTTGCATGTTGGCCTGCTGAAATTCGCCCAGGGTGTTTTGTCCCAGATTGTAGCGTGCCGCATGTTCCAGCACCGGGCGGTCGTCGGTGTTGAAGGGCGCGCCGCTGCCGGCAAAGGAGCGCAGGGATTGACTGCCGTAGAGATAGTGGCCGGCGATGAGATCGCCCGGCGAGCCTAAATCGATGGTTCGCATGACGGCGGCCAGGGTGGGATGGGCGAAGCGCCGCGCCATGCCCTGGTAATCAAACTCTACGGGCGTTTGCGAGGCGATGAGGATCAGGTCGGCGCCCGAGTGAAAGACCTGTACCTCGGGAAACACTTCCATGAGGGTGCGCACCGCCAATCGCAGATTGTCGGGCGTCATGTCGTAGAGCCCCAGCCATTGGCCGAAGATGCCGCCTTCATTGAGGTGCGCGGCGGCGAGGCGATAGAAGTCCAGGGTAAACAGGTTGGCGTTGCCGCTTTGCCAGGGGTTGGAAGGCTGGGAGACGATGACATCATAGCTCTGGTCGCGCGTCAGCAAGAGGTTGCGGCCATCCTGAACGAACAGGCGGATCTTGGGATCGTCCAGAACCTGACCGTTGGCTTCGCGGAAATATTTTTCGGCCCGTACCACCTCGGGAGAGATCTCCACGCAGTCGATGCGCTCCGTGGGATGGGCGCTCAGGCCGCGCAGGGTGATGCCGGTACCCAGGCCGATAACCAGCACTTCTCGGGGCGCGGGATGGGCGAAAAGCGGCAACTGCCCGATGAGAGTCTGGGTGTAACGGTCGCGTCCGGTGCCACCGTCGGTCTTGCCGTTGACGGTGAAAAAGCGCACCCCGCCGTCGGCGCTTTCGAATACCGCCACGGTGGTGTCGCGTCCCTTGATGACTTCCAGGATGGTTTCATCGGCCAGAGCACCCTGCATGCCACCCAGGGCGCGGTATTTGGGCGCATAGATGTAGACTCCGCTGTTCATCAGCTTGGCGTCCCATTCCAGGGGCAGAAACAGCACTGCCGCGAGGACCGCGGCGGTGACGGGTATGATCCGCAACAGCGGACGGCCGAGTCGGAAGTGAAACACCAGCCACAGGCCGAGCACCAGATTGGCCAGTGCCAGCAGGCGGAAGCTGTCGAGTGGACCGAGCAGGGGCAGAAGGACAAAGCCTGCCGCCAGGGCGCCGAACACGCTGCCCAGGGTGTCGTGCAGCACCACCAGACCGACGCCCTCGCCAGTGTGGCGCCGGCCGGGATCGAGAATCGCCACCGCCGCGGGCAGCAGCGCGCCGGACAGCAGGGTGGGCAGGCCCAGCACGGCAAAGACGATGAGATAGGAAAGCAGGGAGAGGTGCCACCAGCGATCCCCTGATACGTCATGGGCGAACTGGAAGGCCTGGGCGAGCTGATCATAGAAGGGGGCGCTCGCCAGCACCGCCAGGCCCATGAGCAGGGTCAGTAGACAGAACAGGCGCTTTTCATTGATGTTTGGATGGACCAGACGGGCATAAAGTGCGGCGCCCAGGGCGACGCCGACCAGGTAGGTGGACAGCATCAGGGCAAAGGCATAGACCGTATTGCCGAGGAACAGCATGAGCACCCGCGTCCAGAGAATCTGGTAGGCGAGGGTAAAAAAGCCCACCAGGCCCACCGCGATGAGTAGCGGCCGGTGGATTTTGCGGTCGAGGCTCCAGTCGCGATGG
This sequence comes from Geoalkalibacter ferrihydriticus DSM 17813, assembly GCF_000820505.1. Taxonomy (NCBI): domain Bacteria; kingdom Pseudomonadati; phylum Thermodesulfobacteriota; class Desulfuromonadia; order Desulfuromonadales; family Geoalkalibacteraceae; genus Geoalkalibacter; species Geoalkalibacter ferrihydriticus. Next base: position 962,543 of record NZ_JWJD01000001.1, read on the forward strand.
CGGGGCGGGGACGATTCGGCGCTGGGCGGGGTGCTGAATTGGCGCGACAGGGCGAACGCCGCGGCGGCCACCGCCAGGTTGAGAGCCACGGCGAGGTAGCCGGTGCGTGACAGTCCCAGGGCCGGAATCAGGACAAAGGCGGCGCAGAAGGTGCCCAGGGTCGCCCCCAGGGTGTTGAGAGCGTAGAGGCGTCCGATCTGACCGCCGCATTTCCTGCGGGCGAAGAGCCGGCACATGACCGGCAGGGTGCCGCCCATGAAGATCGCCGGCGGCAACAACAACAGGGCGCAGAACAGAATATTGACGCTGGTGGTGAGCCAGGGCGCCTGGGGCAGCATGTGGGTCCAGAAAATGTAAACCCGCTCGACCATCATCAGCAAGGGAGCAAAGGTAAGAGCAGCTCCGGCGATGGCCACTTCAAGCCAGGCATAGACCCGCAGCAGGTTGGTGTCGTGGTCGACGGTATAGCGGCCGAACACATAGCTGCCCAACGCCAGGCCCGCCATGAAGGTCGCGGTGACGATACTCACCGCCCCGATGGTGGTGCCAAAGGTCAGGGCGAGGTATTTGCTCCACAGCACCTCGTAGATCAGGGCACAAAATCCCGACAGGGCGAAGAGCAGGTAGACGACGAACTTTTGGCAGGGGCGCGGCTCCATGAGGGCTCCGGGGGTGTTTAAGAGGCACTGCGCGCGGGATTACCCGAAATATCCTCGGAAACTCTGCAAAATGAACGCCGGAATCTGCCCAAAAATAAAAAATCCTTTTGTTGGGGTGATATCCCATTGTTTGCGGGACTTTTCCCTCAGGGCCTATTCCTCTTCGGAATTTTCGTCCCAGCCGTCTTCTTCCAGATCTTCCATGTCGTCCTCATCCGGTTGGGCCATTTCGACCATGAAACGCACCGCCAGGGACACGGCTTCGGCGCGCAGTTGCGGGTTGCCGCCGCGCGCCGGCATCAGGCCGCTTTCGCCCTGGTAGCCTTGGATGGCATTTTCCACCAGCTTGTGCATGCCCTTGTCCAGGCGCGGTTGCCAGGCGGGTACATCGCCCAGGCGCGGCGCGCCGCCCTCGCCGTCGTTGTGGCATTGAGCGCAGGCGCGGTGATAATAGCGTGCGCCCATTTCGGCCAAGTCCTGAGGATTGTTGGTCACGATGGGACCCGAGGGTGTCGGCCGCGCTTCCGGTGCCTTTACCGCGGACGGCTCCTCTTTGGGTGCCGGCGGTGCGGGCTCCTCGCGGCTACAGGCGACGAGAAAGACCAACAGGGTGCAAAGCAAAAACAGAGGGCGAATCATGGGATACTCCTTAATGCGAAATGGTTAGTCTTCCATTAGGGACGCAATGTATTGAGGAATCCAGGGATAGTGCACTTCCGACCAGGGAAGGTCAGCCAACTCCCGAAGAAGCTCCGCAGCCTCAAGCGCTTTGCCCAGTTCCAGATAAACTTCGGCCATGCGCAGAGGCAGGAAGGGATTGCGCGAATCCTCGGCGGCGGCCATTTCCAGCATGCGCAGTTCCTGATCGGGCAACTCCCGCGTACGGGCCAGGGCCGCCAGGTTGAGATATTCCACGGCGTAGCCGGGGTCGAGAGCCACGGTGCGGGCCAGGGCCTCGAGAGCTTCGCTGCCGGCGCGGCGCGTGCGCAGGGCGCGGTAGAGTTCGAATTGCAGGGGCGCATCGTCCGTCCAGCGCGCAGCCGCCTCACGCGCCGTTTCGAGAACCCGGTCCATTTCCAGGAAGGTGGCCAGATAGAGAATGTCGCCGTGTTCGTGCCAGGCGCGCGGCTGCGGGCGCGTGAGCATGCCTGGCTCGGTGAATATGCGCGCCAGGCGATGGCCGAGAAAGCGCATGTCGACACTCACCCGCCCCTCGCCTTGCCCCATCGAGAGAGTGGCGGCGCGCAGATCCAAGTCTTCCATGGGCAATTCGCTGAGGGTCTCGCGCATCAGCTCGAACACCGGGCTTTTAACCTCGTTGCGGTAGAGCGCCTGAAAAAAACCGAGGTCCACATGCAGCGCCACGGGACCGGAGATTTCCGGAAAATGCCCGGGAACGACGGCCTCTAAGGGGATGCCCGCGAGGGTCAGGCGAAATCCGCGTGGGTCGGCGGCCAGGGTTTGTACTTCCTGTTCATCAAGGAGTCCGCTATCGAAAAGCTGCCGGCGAAAAATCTCGACATCGAGGGTTTGGGGCGATTCCTTGGTCGGCAAAATCCAGATCACCCGCGAGAAAAAACCGGCATCAAGGGCCGCCCGCAGGACTTGGCTCGGCAGCAGATGCGGGTCGGGCCGATCCGGCGCGGCATGGCGGCGCAACTCCTCGGCAGAGCCGTTGCGTACCAGGGTCGCGGCCGCCTCGTGCCTGGATTCTGGAATCAGTTGCAGAAAGGGATCTTGGGAGATCAGCACCAGGGTCGGCTGCTCGTTGTTGAGGGCACGCCATTGGGGTATGGCCAGGCTGGCGAACTCCAGCAGCGCGGACGGATCGGTAACCTCGGGCGCGGTGGGTGGCGGCTCCGGATGCGCGGTGTCCGGCACGGCGGAAGTGGCGACCGGCGGGGGCGTTGATTCGTTGTCCCGCTGACACCCGAAGGTTGTCAGAGCAAGGGCGATGAAGAGGACCATGAGTGTTCGCATGAGAGTCACCGAATAAAAAGCCAGCGCAGGATGGTCGTGCCGTAAAGGCCCGCCAGCAGCGCCAGGGTGGTCAGGACACCTGCCGCAAAGCCGCGGCGCGACAGGGCGGCGGGCAGGGCGGCGAGGCAGGGACGGATGCTCAGGACGCTCACCGCTGCGCCGAGGGCGAGCAGCACGGCCACCAGCCATTTGAGGACGTCGAGGGAGATGAAGAGGCCGGGTGTCGGCACCGTATGCATCGTATTCATGGCGAGATAGCTTTTTACCCCGCTTGGGTCGCGCAGGGCGAGGGGCAAAAAGGCGCCCTTGGCGTTGATTTTGACCACCGCCAGAATCAGGTGCACGGTGAGCAGCAGCGGCACTAGAGGCAAGGCGAGATGCCCGAGGCGGTTCCAGAAACCGGGCCCGGTCGGTGGCTCGGGCAGGGCCTCGCCGGTTTGCGGAGGCGGCGCGGCCGCCACCCGCAGTTCGGCGAGGTGCCACACGAGATACCCCGGCAGCAGTAGCAGCAGGGGCAGCAGCAACGCCGCCCAGGGCGCGGCAAGCAGGTAAAAGCCGGCGCTCTGCCAGCCGAGCAGCGCTGCGGCCTGTTCGGGCGCGGCCCACAAAAGGTGCCGCAGGTCGGGATAGACCTTGGTGAAATTGACCGTCAGCAGGCCGAGCAGCACCAGGAAAAACAGAGTCTCCGAGGGTGACAGGCGGCCGCGGCCAAGATCGCCCGGCCAGGGGCGGCGGCCCATGACCAGGTTGTCGTTGCCGCAATTGTGCGCGCAATGCAGACACAGGGTGCAGGATGCGCTGTCGGTCATTTGCGCCGGCACCAGATCGACGGGGCAGCCCTTGCGCCGTCCGTGCCAGTAGAGTACCGCCGGTCCCAGGGCCAGGCGCCGCCAGACGCGGCCGTCGGAGATACAGTTCTGATCCGTGCAGGCGGCACAGGCGCTCTGATCGCCCACGCGCAGTTGCCAGGGAGCGATGCGCGCGTAGAGACCGAACACCGCTCCGGCCGGGCACAGCAGACGACAGAAGGCATGGCCGCGAAACACCAGACCGCAAGCCACCGCCAGGATCAGCATCAGGGCCAGCAGGCGCGCGGTCAAGTCGGGAAAACGATGAACGGCAAGAAAATACACCGCCAACTGCACACCCAGCAACGCCAGGGTGACGGGGATGAAGTTGTTGAGCCAGGCGGGCAGGGTGCGATAAAAGCCGAAGCGGGTCGCCAGTCCGTTGAGCCAGCCCAGGGGGCAGACGGCGCACCACAGCCGCCCGAACAGCAGCGCCACGAAGACCACGCCCATGATCCACCACACCCAGAACAGGTGAGAGGCCAGATTGGTGTACATGAGCGGGTCGGGAACGCTCACGCCGGGGATGTCGCGATGGTGCCATCCCGCTGCGATCATCACCAGCAGCACGACCAGGCACAGCAAACGCAGCATCCGCCAAAACCAGGCCGAGCGCAGCACCCGCCCGAGCAGCGGTATATGAAAAACGTTCTTCAGCATCCGTCCCAACTACCGTTCATAAGGTTGACAAAAGCCACTCTCCTGCTCACCGGTACAGATTTTCCGGCGGCACCATCTCGCCGCGCGCGTTGCGGTAAAGCTGCGGGGTGCCGGTAATCATTTCCAAGCTGCGCGCCGCCCAAACCCGTACTGCAACCACCTCATCGTCCAGGTTTTTGCGCAGGGCTTCGGCGGCAGCGGGACTTCCGACAGGCCCCAGAGCCGTGGCGGCGCTCAGGCGCACCTGCCAGTCGGAATCCACGAGTCCGGCCAGCAAAATATCTTCGGCCCGCGCATCGCGCAAGCGACCGAGGGCGAGCAGGGCATCGGCGCGGTTGGGCCCTTCGGCCTGGGTTTTGAGAGCCGCGAAGGCGCGCTCGTCGCCGATGTCGCCCAGCGCGCGGATCATGCCGCCTGCGGCCTGCGGCGAGGCATCGGGCAGGGCTTGGACCAGGGGCATGACGGCATTTCGGTGAAAACGGATCAGGGCGCGCACCGCGTTGCGGCGGACCTCGTCGTTGGGATCGTCCAGGGCGGCGATAAGGGGTGCAATTCCCGCCCGTTCGCCGATTTCTCCCAGGGCGCGGGCGGCGACGTAACGTCGCTCCAAAGCCCGGTCGGCAAGCACCGCGGCGATGGGCGCCGTGGCTTGGGTGACGCGCAGGGTGCCCAAGGCGGCGATGACATACTCGCGGCGCCGGGCATCGCGGGTGTCGACTTGGGCGAGCAGGGCCGACGCCGCCGGGGCGCCGATTTCGATGAGCACCGGGTAGACGCGGTCGGCCAGGGCCGGATCGCCAAGCAGGCCGACCAGGCGTTCAATGGCTGCCGCATCGCCGCCGCGTGCCCGCCCTTCGAGATCGGGAAGATCGATGGGGCCGCTCGGACCGCAACCTAGCACGAGGAGCAGGGTCAGCAGGTAAAATCCTGTTCGCAAGCTGTTCATCACCAGACCTTGGTCACTCGAATGTCGATGTTTTCCAGAAGCCGGCCGTCCTCGAGAACCACCGCTGAAGGCTCGATGGTGCCCTGGTCGTAGCGCCCGTAGAGATCGCCGAGTTGCGGCGGGCCGCCGAATTTATCGCGGGCGGCGAGATAATAGGTGCCGCCCTCGGGCAGGTGGATCAAGTAGCGGCCGTCCGGGCCGGTTTTCTCCGACACGTACTTGGGGCGCTCGGACATCTGCACATGGTCATAGACATGCACCCGCGCACCCTCCACGGGCCGTCCCTCGCTGTCGAGAACGGCTCCGCTCAGGCCGGTGCGGGCAAGAATTTGATCCTGCGTCAAAAGCCGTTCATCGCCGCTTTTGACGGGCGCCTCGACGTTGAGGCTCAAATGGCCGCCACGCACCTTGAGGGGCATCATTTCACTGCGATAGTCGCCGGCCACCACCGGGCCGGAGGTCTCGCCGTTCTGGCGCTTGCGCACCACCGCCATGTAATCGCCCTCGGGCAGACTCAACTCGAAGCGACCGTCCTCGGCCGTGGCCCGCGAGACGGCAAACGCCGGACCGTGCAGATCCATGCCCTGGCGATAAACGTAGAGATAGGCGCCCTCCAGGGGCGCGACCACCTGACCTTCGATGCGCGTCAGGCCATCTTCCCCGGCCGGTGTGGAGGTTTCGGAGCAACCGCCGAGGGGCAGAACGAAAAGCAGGACCATCAGAATCAGAAGTCTGGACATGTCGTCAATCCATGGTTAGGGGTGCGTGAAAAAGTCAAAAATATATGTAACTGTTTAGCTTGCACCGCAGGGTGCGGCGGCATCGTGTGCGGCAAAAACTCGCCTGTGGCTCAAACATTTGCCGCAGCACTCAACCGCCGCACCCTGCGGTACGGTCGGCGGCGACTGCTGAATAATTGCAAATATAGTCTTTCTCAATGGCATTTCTTTGCGCTCTCGGCGTTCTCTGCGGTGAAAAAATGGCGGCTCGACTTTCACTCCCCCGGCAGCAGCACCAGGATCTCCTCCAAGGTCGATGCATAATGATCGACGGGGGTGTGATCCATGATGGCCAGGCCGAAAGCCGTGCCCAGGGGGTCGCCGGGGCGAAAAACGATGTCGCGGGGATCGCCCGTATCCAGGGCGCGCCGTAGAATCAGCGTCCAGCGTCCCCCTTCGTGAGAGCTCCGGGCGCTGACATCGGCGCGGCCGCCGCGCGGGCGTTCGGTCAGATAACCGGGAGCGGTGCTGCCGGGCGGGCGAAATCCCGAGGCCGGTCTTCCGTCGCCGTCGCGCAGGGGTTGATCTCCCGGGGCAAAGGGCTCCAGACCCGCAGCCGGAGACTGGGCGGCGCGGGAATTTTCCCGATAGAGTTCGCCCGGAATATCGGGATGCATGCCCTGGGCATCGAGCCATAGATCATCAGCGAAGCCGTGGCGCGCGCTGAGATCGGCGCGCCAGCGCCAGAGATCGAGCCAGGGGCCTTCTTCCCGCAGGCGCATGAGATTTCTGGCGTGAAAGGCCGCGCCGCTAACGGCGAAGTCGGCGAGGTGACAGGCCTGGGCGCAGGTAAAGCGCGGAAAATCTTGGCGCTCGGCCCACAGCAGGCCCAGACCGTCCTCCTGACCGCCTTCGTTGTGCCAGATTTCGCCGTCGAAGCGCCATTGCATGAGACGATCGTCGCGGGTGGCGTCGGGCCAGGACAGGCGCAGGTAGAGGTCGGTTTCGGTGTAGAAGGCGCGCATGTCGACGCTGATCGGCGCCGGCGGCAAAGCGCCGTGATGGCACGAAGGCGTGGAGGCATGCACCGTATCCTCGTCGAGGTTCATCTGGCCGCGCAGTTCATGCAGGCGCCCGCCCTTGACCTGCACCTGGCGCGGCAGGGCGCGCTGCCAATCGGCGTCCGACGGCGGCTGCGCCAGTTTGAGGGCGTAGAGGCGATCGGCGGGAATCTCGCGGCAGCCGTTCAAAGCCGTCGCAATCAGCAGGAATGCCGCCGCTATCCACATGCATCGGGTCAAGGTCTTGTCCTGTCTAAGGGAAAATTCGACTTCTCTTTCCGAATAGCCTGGAAAAGCAAAGAACGTACCATGCCCGGTTGCGGGGTAGGCTCCGGGTTTCGTTACGGCGCGTGTCGGTATTTTGACCTCAAGGCGGCGGTTATCTTTTCTGAAGCACGCGCAGAAATGGGTGCAGATATTGCATGATTTTCATGATTGCAGGCCAATCGCTTGGCGGTGGACGATCCGGCGTTGCCGGTCTCTGGACGGTTGGGACGGTTGATGCGGCGCGCGGGCGATTTTGCCGCCCGGCAAAAAGGCCGGACTTTTCCGCCGCATGTGGTGATTTCACGGGATTTCTCGTTTTAAGAGGAGTGATCATGTTCAAAGGATTGAAACAGGCGGCAATGGTCGGGATTCTGCTCATGGGCGGCTTGGGAACGGCGGGGGCGGCTGATTTTGCCGATGTCTCCGAATTCGCCGGGGTCGCCGACGAGGGTCTGGGCAAGGGCGTGGCCTTTGCCGATGTCAACAATAACGGCTACATGGACCTCTATGTGTCCAACAAGGGCGGTGCCAACAAGCTTTATCTCAACAACGGCGACGGCACCTTCACCGACTTTACCGCCCAGGCCGGACCCGGCATCGACCATCCCGGTTTCACCATGGGCAGCGTGTTCGGCGATTTCGACAACGACGGCTGCGTCGATCTCTACCTGGCCACCGGCGGGCGCCACGATATCGAGGCCAACCGCCTGTTCAAGGGCAACTGCGACGGCACCTTCAGCGATGTCACCGAGCAGGCCGGTGTCGGCCTCAGGGCTTTTACCTACGGGGCGTCCTTTGTCGATTTCGACAACGACGGTTTCCTCGACATTTACTGCGCCAATTACGGCGTAGGTGCCAGGAATGTGCTGTTTCGCAACAACGGCGACGGCACCTTCACCGAGGTCACGGATCAGGCCGGCGTCGGTGATCGCGGCTGGAGTTGGATGGCCATCTGGGGCGACGTCAACAACAACGGCCTGCAGGATCTCTACGTGGTCAATGGCCGTTATCCGGCGGGGGAGCCCAATCGCCTGTATATCAACAACGGCGACGGTACTTTCACCGAGCGCTCGCGCGAGGCCGGGGTCGCCGATCCTCACTGGGGCCTGGGCGCGGCCTTTGCCGATATTAACAATAACGGCTCCCTCGATCTGTTCGTGTCGAACTACGTCGGCGGCAACCGCCTCTACTTGAACAACGGCGACGGCACTTTCCGCGATGCCTCCGCGCAACTCACAGGTAGCGGCGAGGGCTGGGGCAAGGGGCCGACTTTCGGCGACGTGAATCACAACGGCCTGCTCGACCTCTACGAGGGCGACTGCAAGTTGGCCAATCAGCTCTATCTCAACGACGGCGCGGGTCACCTGGTCAACGTGGCCGAGGATCTGCCGGTGGTCAAGTGCGAAACCGTGCGCACCAAGGGCACCGCTTTCGCCGACGTCAACAACAACGGGGCTCTCGATCTCTACGTGGTCAACTGGGGCGCACCCAACCGCCTGTTCGAAAACCAGATGAAAAATGCCGACTGGCTCAAGGTCAAGCTCACCGGTACCCAGTCCAATCGTGATGCCTATGGTGCCCGTGTCAAAATTCTGGACCCGGATTCGGGTCAATTGATTGCCATGCGCGAAATGCGCTCCGCCACCGGCTTTTGCGCCCAGGAGCCCAATCTCGCCCATTTCGGCCTCGACGGACGACGCGGTTACGATCTGTTGGTGCGTTTCCCGAGCGGCGTCGAAGTGCGTAAAAACGGTGTGAAAACGGGGCAGGTGCTGGAGATTGTTGAACCGCAATGACGGGATTGTAGGGGCGAGGCATGCCTCGCCCTGGTTCTGCGGGGAATTACGGAATAGGGCGAGGCATGCCTCGCCCCTACGATTTTTGAAATGCAAAGGGCGCGGCATGTCGCGCCCTTTCGTTTTCGGTACACCACTTGCTATTGTCAATACTTCATGAATAATCCAATCAAACTTCATCGCCGCACCTGCTGGGGCATGTTCCTGCTGTGCATGGCCACCCTCATGTACGAGTTGATCCTGACGCGGATCTTCTCGGTGCTCATGTGGTACCATTTCGCCTCCATGGCCATCTCGCTGGCGCTGTTCGGTCTGGGGGCGGCGGCTCTGACCATCGCCCTGAAGCCGCGCTGGTTTCCCCTGGAACGCAGCGAGCTCATCGCGGCGCGCTGGAGCGCTTTGTTCGCTCTGGGGGTCGCGCTGTTTTTCGGTCTGTTCGTCCTGTTCCGGCTTTATCCCCAGTTCGGCTTTACGGTTCTGTCCTTTTTTCATCAACCTCATTACCAGCCCTTTCAGCAGGGTCCCGGCGGCACTTCGGTGCCCGCCGGCATGCTGCCGGCTCTGGCCGTGCTCTATCTGGTCACCGCCTTTCCCTTCTATTGCAGCGGCCTGGCCGTAACCCTGTTGCTGACCCGTCACCTGCGCGACATCAACCGCCTCTACTGCTGGGATCTGCTCGGTGCCGGCGCCGGTTGTCTGGCCATTATCGCGGTGCTCAACCTGGTGGGCGGGATTACTGCCATCCTGGTCATTGCCGCCCTGGGCCTGGGGGCAGCAGCCCTGCTTCTGCCAAACGGCGGTTTGCGCAGGCAGCGCCTGGGGCTGTGGCTGGTGCTGACCGTGCTGGCGGCGGCGGGCGTCGGCAATTTCATCAACAGCTACGCCGAAATACGCTTTGCCCGCGGCCGCTACGAGCCGGGCATGATCTGGAGCGGCTGGAATTCTTTCTCGCGCGTGGCGGTTTATCCCTCCCAGGGGCAGGAACAGGAGCGGGCCTGGGGCCTGTCGCGCAGCTACCGCGGACCCATTCCCGAACAACTGGGCATGGTCATCGACGACAGCGGCTACACCACGCTGTTTCGGCGCGATGACGAGCGCTTCCGCGAGTTTTTCCGCGCCAATGTCATCAGTCTGGCCTATGCCCTGCGTCCGCGGGCCAATGCCCTGGCCATCGGCCCCGGCGGCGGCAAGGACGTGCTGGCCGCCCTGGCCATGGACGCCGAAAAAGTGACGGCGGTCGAACTCAATTCCCTCATCGCCGAAGCGGTCAATGAGCGCTTCGGCGCCTTCACCGGCGAACTCTACCGTGATCCGCGCGTGCGCCTGGCGGTGGACGAGGGGCGCAGTTTCGTGCGGCGTTCCAAGGAGACTTACGACGTCATCCAGGCCTCGGCGGTGTTTGGGCGCATGGCGCCTGCGGCGGGCGCCTTCACCCTCGCGGAGAACAATCTCTACACGGTGGAGGCTTTTGGCGACTACTGGGAGCGTCTCAGCGACGATGGCATTCTGTCCATTTCGCGTTTCATCTTCGAGCGTGAAACCCTGCGTCTGGTGTCCCTGGGTCTGGAATTGCTCAAGGAAAAGGGCGTGGCCGATCCGGCCGCCCACCTTGCCGTCATCCGCGAACGCGGCCTGGCCAATTTCATGCTCAAGCGCAGCCCCTTCACCGCCGAGGAACTCGCCTTTCTGCGCGAAGAGGCCCGGGCGCGTGAATACGACCTGGTGTTCATGCCCGACGCCCGCGACGGCGACAGTCATTATCACCGTCTTATCGCCTCTCGGGGCAGCGACGCCTTTTATCGGGACTTTCCCTTCGATATCCGTCCGGTGAGCGATGATCGCCCCTTTTTCTATTACATGCTCAAGCCCGCGGATTTCGTGCGCCTGCTCTCCTTTCCCGAGCAGAGTCCGTTTGAAGACCGCGCCATTCTGACCCTGCGCAACCTGCTGGTGGTGGTGACGGGGCTGGTTCTGGTGTGCTTGCTGCTGCCCCTGGCGGTGCTGCGCGGACGCGAGTTGCGCACGCCGGGTACGGCACCGCGCCTGGCGTATTTCGCCAGTCTGGGGCTGGGGTTCATGCTCATTGAAATCGGCTTGCTGCGCCGCTTTACCGTCTTTCTCGGGCCGCCTATCTACGCTCTGGCGGTGGTGCTCTTCGCCCTGTTGGTGTTTGCCGGCATCGGTTCGTTGCTTGCCGCACGCTGTCGCCCGGGGCAGGAGCGCGGTGTTTTGCTGAAGCTGCTGGTGGCATTGGTTTTGCTGTCATTGGTGTATGCGGCTATTCTGCCGCCCCTACTGACCAGTTGGCTGACTTTGCCTCTGGTGCTGCGCTGTCTGTTCGCGGTGGTGCTGCTGGCACCCCTGGGTCTTGTCCTGGGTATGCCCCTGCCTTTGGGCATGCGTGCCTTTCATCCGACGCCGGCGGCGGTGCCCTGGAGTTGGGGCATCAACAGCGCCACCAGCGTATTTGGTGCCATCTTCGCCGCGGTGCTGAGCATGAACTTCGGCTTTACGTTCACCCTGCTGGCGGGGGTCGGGGTGTATCTGGTGGCGTTGGCGGCGGTCTGGTGGTTCCGGCCGGTGTGAGGAAGAGCTTGGTGGACAAGGTCGACGGAGTGGACAAAGTGGACTGGGTGCGATTTTGGTTTGTTCTTTCTGCGGTTTTTCTTTGTTGGGCCTGCACGCCGAGCGACAGCGGTGTGGATGGCACCCTGCTGGTGGGTGAGCGGCCCCTGGCCGGGGCACAGCTCGAGATATATCTCAAGAGCGGCAAGGACCGCAGCGTTGCGCCTTTTGCCGTGGCGACCACGGATGAGCGCGGGCGCTATCGCCTGGATCTGCCGCCGGGGCGCTATTACCTCATCGGCAAGAAGCGCGAAGAGGGCGACGACGGCCGTGATCGCATGCTTATGGCCGAATGTCCGACCAACCCCGTCGAGGTGAGGGGGCGGGTGCGGGTGCCTCCTTTCAGCCTGCGCGAGATGGGGCGCGGCGCGGGGTTGGTGCCCGAACCCGGCACCGCAGTGCAGGGGCGGGTGGTGAGCGACGGCGGGCCGGTCGAGGGGGCCTGGGTCTATGTGTATACGAACCAGGCTTCGGGACTCATGGGTCCCTCCTACGCCGAGGCGGTACGTACGGACGAGGTGGGCCGTTACCGCATTCCTCTGCCCGCCGGCAGCTATTATCTTGCGGCGCGCCGGCGCGGCGACGGGTCGCGCCTGGGTGAGCCGGCGCCGGGCGACCTCAACGGGGTTCATGCGGGCAATCCGGTGGTCGTGATCCGGGGTCAGGAAATTGACCTGGAGGATATCCGGGTCAGCGTCGTTGAGCCTGAAACCCGCGCGCAGCGCCGCAACGAAGGCAAGTTTGTCGCCACGGAAACCGCGTTTACCGGCCGGGTGGTGGATGGGCGCGGTACGCCCCAGGCAGGAATCTTCGTGTTCGCCTATCTCGACCGGCGCATGGTCGGAAAACCGACCTATATCTCCGAGCCGAGCAGCGAGGACGGCTCTTTTACTCTTTATCTGAGCAGCGGCGGCACTTATTACATCGGCGCGCGCAGCCGTTTCGGCGGACCCCTGGAACCCGGCGAGCGAGTCGGTACCTACGGCGGCCGCGCCGACCACGGCGCCGACATCGAGCGCGGCGCGCAGGTCTTGCTGGACGATTTGCAGGTTCGGGAGGTGTGGTGAAGGCATTCTTGTTGTTGATTTTTCTCGGACTCTTGCCGACGGCGGCGCAGGCCCTTTCCCTTTCCTCGGATACGGTGTGGCGCGGGGCTCTGGAGTTTTCAGAAACGGTCCGCGTCGAGCGCGGCGTGACCCTGCGTGTGGAACCGGGCACCGAGATTCATTTCAGCGGCGGCGGCCTGGAAGTCCTGGGACACCTGGAAGCGCGCGGTGCGCTCTTTTCCGGCGGCGACTGGGAGGGCATTCAGTTGCACGGCGGTGAGCATCTGCTGGACGACTGTCGTATCAGCGGTGCGCGCATCGGGCTGCTGGTGCTCGGCGGCGCGCCCAGACTCACGAATTTAGAGGTGTCGGGAAATGGCACGGGAATCGAGCTGCGCCGTCAGACCAGCGCGGAGGTGCAGCGGTGCCGCATTCTTGACAATCACGGCGTGGGACTGTTTCTTAAGGACGAGGCCCGGCCGCGCATTCAGGATTGCCTGATCCAGGGCAACGCCCGCTTCGGCGTCTATGTCTATCGCTCTAATCCCCAGGTGTTTCGCGACAATCTGCTGCGCGCCAATCCCGTGGGTTTGATGATCGCCTATTACGGCACCGATCCCGAGATCGGCGGCAACCGCTTCGAGGGCAACGAGGTCGGCATTCAGGTCGACCGCGCGGCGCGTCCGGTTCTCGTGAGCAATGTCCTTGTCGACGGCGGCACCGGGATTCTGCTGTCGCGCCGTGCCGACGCCCGGATACGCCACAACCGCATCAGCGGCAATCGCATCGGCGTCCAAGTGGAATATTCCAGCTATCCGGTGATTCGCGAGAACGACCTGGCCGGCAACGCCATGGCGCTGGTCTTGAGCCATCAGTCCTCGGCCTGGGAACGCGCCAACGGCGAGGCCGCCCGCGCCGCCGAGAGCAGCGGGCGCGGCGCCTTCGGCCAGACGGCGCGCCAGCCCGCTGATGCCGAGGCGCGGCGTCCTCGGGCGCTCACCGGCACGGTGGATGCAAAGCACAACTGGTGGGGCGCGGCCGAAACCGCTGAATTGACGCGCAGCGCCGGGCGCGGCAATCCCCCATTTATCCACGACGGCCGTGATGAGCCGTATTTTGAGGATGAGGGCAAAAAATATCCGCTGGATATGGTTGAATTCGCACCCTGGCGGGCGGCGCCTTTAAATCCGGCAGCAAGGAATACGCAATGATGAAAACCAGAAAAAAATTCTATTTGGGATCTATGGGACCTGTGGGCCTGATGCGACCGATAATTATTTCGCTGGTGTTGCTTGCGCTTGCCGTGCCGGCCTGGGCCGCTTCGGGAGTGCAGGGGCGGGTCGCCTGGCGTGGCGAACTGGTCGAAGGGGTCCAGGTCCATGCCTATGGCGCCATTGCCGACATCCCCGCCGGACGTGTCCTGGCGGTGTCGCCGCCGGTGGATGTCGACGGCAGCTATCGGCTGGATTTGCCGCCGGGAGACTACTACCTGGTGGCGCGCGATTTCGAGGGCGAGCCGGGGCCCGGCAACCATTTCTGTTATTACAGCGGTGCGCCGGTGCGGGTCAGCGCGGAGCACTACACCAACGTGGGGTTTAATCTCATTCGCCTGGGCGAAACCCCGCCGCCGCAACCGGGTGAAATGAGCGGGATCGAGGGCGAAATCACCTTTGAGGAAGAGTTGCTGGAGCGCGTTTATCTCTACGTCTACACCGATTCCGCGCGGGGGTTCAAAGGGCCGGGCTATACCATCCAGCCGGTGGAATCGGGTCATTTCCGCCTGCGCCTGCCGCCTGGAGAATACTGGGTGCTGGCGCGCAAACGCGCCCAGGGCGGGATGTTCGGCCCCATCGAAATCGGCGACTACTTCAACTACTACTACGGCAATCCGGTGCGCATCGCCGCGGGCGAGATGCACCGGGTGGATATTGAAACCATTACCCGCCTGGCTTTGCTCGAAGAGGGCGAGGCGCCGGCCTTTCGCGGGGTGCGCGGGGTCGTGACGGGGCCGCAGGACGAACCCCTGGCGGGGGTGCGGGTGTTTGCCTACCGCAACCCGGAGATGACCGGTCATCCCGAGGTGTTTTCCGCGGCGACGGACGCCGCCGGGCATTTTGAGCTGCCCCTGGGCGCCGACGGCCCCTGGCATCTTCTGGCGCGCCAGTCTTTCGGTGGGCCGGTCGGGGAGGGCGAATGGTACGGGCGCTATGAAGCAGGCGCTGCGGGATTGACCCTGAGCGCCGAGGGCAGCGTTAGCGAGGTACGTATCCGTGTCGAGAAAAAATCTCTTTAGACTGCTGTTTGCGGCAGCGCTGATTCTGCCCGGAGGTGCCCTGGCCTCATCGCCGGAGCGTCTGCCGGCGGGCGAGACCCGCTGGAGCGGTGTGGTCGAACTGAAGCAGCCCCTGGAGGTCCCGACGGATGCCAGGCTGTTTATCGCGGCAGGCACGCGGGTCGAGGCGACCGAGGCGGCGACGCGCATTCTGGTGCGGGGACGGTTGGAGATCGCCGGTACCGCGGATGCGCCGGTGGTGTTTGCCTCTGCGCCCGGTTGGCAGGGCATCGAATTGATGGAGCCGGCCGCGCCTGTGGAGGTTCGCTACGCCCGCTTTGCGGGGGTCGAAGTCGCCCTGCGGGTTCTGGGCGCCCGTCTGCGGGTTTCGCACAGCGAGTTTCGCGACGGCGGGCACGGCATCGACCTGGTGCGCGAATCCCAGGCGGTGATCGAGGATTGCCTGTTCACGGACAACGAGATCGGTATCGAGGCCCAGATGAAATCGCACATCCAGATCCGGCGCAGTCTGTTCCGCAACCATCGCGGCAGCGCTTTTATCGCCGGTCACGGCAGCGGCGGCGATATCGACGACTGCCGTTTCGAGGACAACCGCCAGGCCATCGGTCTCAAGAGCCGCTTTGACGGAACCATCGGCGGCAACCGTTTCATCGACAACGCAATCGCCATCTTCTGCAATCAGACTCAGCGCTCCCCACATATCCGCAACAACGAATTCAGTGGCGGCGAAGTCGCCTTGGCCAATTTGTCCTTTTCTTTTCCGCAGGTTGAAGACAACCGCTTCGTCGGCAACGGCACGGCCATGCGTAACGATCAGTTCGCCTCGGCTCAGGTGCGCCACAATCTATTCGCCGAAAACGATACCGCCCTGTGGAACAACCGCAAGTCCGATCCCGTGGTTGAAAAAAACGAATTCCGCGCCAATCGACGCGTGCTGTATTGCGACTATTCCTCTTATCCGCGGGTACGCCGCAATAACTTCATCGGCAACGCCATGGCGGTGGAGCTGGGGCGTTTCCAGAGCGCTGACTTTGAAACCCGTGTGGGCTCCCGGGGGCAGGTCATGAACCAGGCGCAGGCGCGCCAGAGTCAGAATCCTTTGCTGGCGCGTGCGCCTACGGAATTTCGCGACGAGGTGGATGTGCGCGATAACTGGTGGGGGCCGGACACCTCGGCTCTGGAGGCGGCGGACAACGCAGGCGCGTTATCCTTCTTTCGCGACCGCCACGAACTGGGACGGGTCAGTTACGCAGGCTGGGGAGAGGAATCCTATCTTATCGACCAGGTGGTGTTTGCTCCCTGGCTGAACGAGGCGGTGAGCGATGCCGGACCGCGGGAGGTGCCATGAAAAAAACATTTCTGCTTTTTTTCGCAATGCTGCTGATATGCACGACGGCTTTCGGCGCAACCATCGAAGGCCGGGTGGTGCTTGACGGAGAACCCCTGGCCGGGATGCGCGTCGAGGCTCACACGAACCTGGATTTTTCCGGCGAGCCACTGGCGGTGTCAGCCCCCAGCGATGAATTTGGTTTCTACCGGCTGAATCTGCCGGTGGGCCTCTATGCTCTTTTCGCCCGCGACGAAGAGCGCGGCCTGTTCGCTTTTTGCGGGCGCAACCCCGTGGCTTTGGCCGACGAGACGGTGTGGGCGGGACTGCAAGGGGTGGTGACGGCTCCGGCTAAGGCGCTGCCCTATGACGATGACTTCAACGCTGCGGTTGAAGGGGTGGTGCTCCTTGACGGCGTACCCGTTGCCGACGCCCGGGTTTATCTCTATCTCGACGCCGAGGAGGACCTCAAGGGGCAGGGTTATCGCCTGTCGCCGCCGACCGGTGTCGATGGGCGTTTCGCCTTCGATACCCTGCCCGAAACCGGCTATTTCCTCGTCGCCCGCAAGCGAGCCGGAGGCGGGCAGGTGGGTCCGGTGCGCGAAGGCGATCTGTTCGGGGTTTATGCCGGCAATCCCCTGTATCTTCAAGCCGGACAGACGCAACAGATCAGCCTGCCGGTGGTGCGCAAGGTGCAGGAGGAAAACCGCAGCGAAACCTTCGTCCGCGCCACGGGCATGGCCTTTTCAGGGCGCGTTACCAATCCCCAGGGACAGCCTGTGGCCGGGGTGCACGTCTTCGCCTATACGGATCGCGTGATCGGCCATCAGCGCCCGGCGGCCCTTTCTCCGCCCACCGGCGTCGACGGTCGCTATGTGGTCTACGTGCG
This sequence comes from Geoalkalibacter ferrihydriticus DSM 17813, assembly GCF_000820505.1. Classification (NCBI taxonomy): domain Bacteria; kingdom Pseudomonadati; phylum Thermodesulfobacteriota; class Desulfuromonadia; order Desulfuromonadales; family Geoalkalibacteraceae; genus Geoalkalibacter; species Geoalkalibacter ferrihydriticus. Next base: position 979,659 of record NZ_JWJD01000001.1, read on the forward strand.
GGAACCAGGCGTCTATTTCGTTGGCTCGCGGCAGAAATACGGCGATTCGCCACGGCCTGGCGAGTTGTTCGGCATGTATGACGAAACCGCCGATCACAGCCTGACCATTCTGCCCGGAGAGACTCTTGAGGGGATCGATATCGAGGTCGAGCCGGTGACGTTGGGGTTTGAGCTGTGAATCGAAGGGGCGCGCCGACGTGCGCCCAGGGTGAATCCATGGAAATTGGTTTTGTTGACGTAGGGGCGACGCATGCGTCGTCCGGATTGTCCCGCACCCCGCCAAGGGCGACGCATGCGTCGCCCCTACGGATTATCCTGGGGTTGTGCCTGTTGCTGCTGGTCGGTTGCGCGCGGCCGCCCGTTGCGCCGCCGGTACTGCATCTGACCGATGCGGTGATCGAGGGTGAGGCGGTGTGGAGCGGCGAGGTGCGCATTACCGGCGTGGTGGTGGTGAAGAAAAACGGCCACCTGACCATTCTGCCCGGGACGCGGGTCTTGTTCACGCCCATCGACATTGACGGCGACGGCATCGGCGATTCGGAGTTGCTGGTCGAGGGCGGCATCGTCGCGCGCGGCACCCCCGAGCAGCCCATCCTGTTCACCAGCGCGGCCGAGAATCCGCAAAAATCCGACTGGAAATTTCTCTATCTCAACTTCGCGCGCGAGGGTGTCATCGAGCACATCATCAGCGAATACGCTTTCAGCGGCATTCAGGTGCATTTCTGCCAGGCTTCGGTGAAAAACTCGGTGTTTCGCCACAACGTCGACGGGGTGCGTTTTTCCACCGTCAACCTCGAAGTCTCCGGCAACCTGATTCACGACAACACGCACGGTCTGCGCTTCGAGGAGCGGCGCGGGCGCGCCCATGTGCATCACAACGAAATCCGCGACAACGACATCAACATCTTCGTCGTCACCCGCTCCGACGATAACAGCCTCATCGAATACAACAACATCACCGCTGCCGGCCAGTATCACGTTAAACTCGGCTTCGACCAGGCGGGCGACCTAACCCTGCCGCGCAACTGGTGGGGTAGCGCAGATCCTGTGGAAATGCGCCGTCTGTTCTTCGACCACGACTTCGATGCGCATCTCGGTCGGGTGCACGCCCCGGAGCCGCTCGCGGCCCCCCTGTCTCTCGCGCTTCCCTGAGTTTTTCAGCCTTCTTTTTCGTTGATCCAAAAGGGTGCCTTTGTGGCGCCTTTTTTGCATTGGTAAGATCTAACTGATCAGGCCTATTTGACTGTAAGCTCCCGTTCTGCAGGGTTTGCCAAGCCCGGCAGCGAAGTCCAAGGTCGGTGGGGTGCCTCGGCACAAGCCGCGATTTGACTGTTCTGGTCGTGATAATGCGAAAAATCAACCGTGCGGGAAGAGCATTTGGGGGCGATGTATGCGGTGGTGGTGGCGGCAGTGGGTCTTTTCTCTGGTGTTTGTGGCTTTGGGCGCATTGTCGGCCGAAGCCACAGTGGTACACAATTTCGATTGCAAAAATTGCCACAAGGTCGGGGTCAGCTTCACCGATCTGGGTCAGGGCACAACCAATCTCTGTTTGCAGTGCCACAAGGAAGGCGCCGGTTCGATCCTTATGCTCGACGGCACCTTTCGCTCACCGGGAGGGCGGTTCGCCCCGGGTGATGCGAGCAACGCCATGGGCTCTTATCCGGCGGGGCTGAATGAGGGCGATCAGGTTTCGCACATGTGGGCGGCCAAGGATGTCAACGCCGCCGCCGGCGCCCAGGCCCCCAGCGATCGACGTTTTTACGGGCGCTACAATATTTCCACCGGCAAGATCACCTGCCAGCGCTGTCACGATCCGCACAGCCGCGACCCGCAAAATACCAAGATCCTGCGCCTGGGCGCGGGCAGCCGCGACCAGATGTGCATCCAGTGTCATGCGCCCTGGGTGGTCGGCAGCGAAGATCGCGGCCTGCTGACCCACCCCACCGTCGAAAGCTACGCGGCGGTGGTTGCCGCCCAGCCCGAGAAGTACCGCTCCAGCGCCGAGGTCGAGGCCTGGCCCGGAGACATCCAATTGCTCAGCAACGGCGGGGTTGGCTGTTCCTCGTGCCACGGGGTGCATTTCGCCGACTCGCGTTCGGATACCCCGACCGCGCCGGGTCAGGCCGGCACCGGCGACGGCAAGCTGCTGCGCGGTGACGGCCCTCAGTCGGCGGGAACCTATCCGCTGTGTCAGGCCTGCCATACCTACAAGGCCCACGGCAGCGCGGTGGAAGAAGTGGGCTGCCTGGTGTGTCACAGCGGCCATTCCTACAATAATGGCGAGGTCAACTACTTTGTCCTGCGCAGCCAGGCCCAGACTCTGACTTACGGTGCCGTGGGCGGCTTGCGCTATGCCGCGCTGCCCGCGTTCCACGGTGGCTCCTCCACCACCGCCGCTCAGTGGGCGGGCAGTCCCGGCGCGGCCGACGGATTCTGCGAGCGCTGCCACGGCGAACTCACCAGCATGCCCAACAGTGCCCGTGCGCACATTGAAGGTGAGAACTGCCTGGACTGCCACAACCACAGTGGCGCGGGTATGGAGTATTCTTTTGCCGCCAACTGTGCCGACTGCCACGGGTTTCCGCCGTCGGCCAACGTCGCCGGCGGTCCCGGTGGCTATGCCTATGTGGAAGGCGGCCACAATTATGCCGCCAGCTCCAATCCTAAGAACGAGGATTTCACCCCGCACACCTCACATTCCGGTGCGGGCAGCGGTTATGGTTTCGCCTGCAACCTGTGCCACAATGCCGACGATTTCGCCGCCACGCATAATCAGGGAAGCTTCCAGGATATTTTTCTCGGGGGCAATTCCTTTAATTCTCTGACCACCGGCGGCGGCATCCTGAATCCCTCCTACAATGCAGCAGGAAACGGCACCTGCAGCAATCTTTACTGTCACAGCAGCGGCGGCAAACACAACCCTTCCGGAAAGACCCTGAGCGATTTCACTACGGTGAATGTCTCCTGGGGCGGCGGTAAGGGCGCCATCACCACCTGCAACGCCTGCCACGGCAACGATGCGGACAGCATGGACGGGCGTAATTCAAGCGCCCACCTCAAGCATCTGGCGGCGGGCTATGCCTGCAATGTCTGCCATGTGGATACCGCGGGAAGCGCCACAGCCCTGCAGCCCGGCGCGCGCGGCACCACCCATGTCAACGGCGCGGTCGATGTGGCGTTCGCCACGGGCTATAATCTCGGCAACGCCCTGCTCGGCGCGGGCAGCTTTAACAGCGGCGACGGAAGCTGCGCGGTGTTCTGTCACTCCGATGGACAGGGCAACTTCGCCTCACCCGCCTGGGGCGATGCGGCCAGCGGCGCCTGCGGCAGTTGCCATGCCGTGGCGGGTGAAAACTTGAGCGGCAGTCATGCCGTGCATGTCGATGCCACCGGCGCGAATATAGGTTGCGGCACCTGTCACGGAGCGGGCGCCCATGCGGGATCTCATGCCGGGCATGTCGATGGCGCGCTGACGGTGGATGGGGATGCCTGCAACGCCTGCCACGGGGTGGAGTCGCCGGAGATCCTCCTGGTGTGGGGCAACCCCGCAAGCGCCGACTGCATCACCTGTCATACCGGTGCGCAGACCACCGTCTATGTTGATGCCGACGGCCGGGAGCGTACGGCATCGGCCAAGAGCGTCTATTTCTCCGCCGGCCACGGCGCCAGTCCCTTTGATCAGGCATGCAGTTCCTGCCACAGCCTTGACTTTGACTCCGCGCACATGGGCGCGGCCGACACGACGCGTTTACGCGTCCTCTTCGGCAGGGATTTCAGCACTGACCCGAACGGCTTCTGCCGTTTCTGCCACAGTGCTTCCACCCCGAGCCACTTTGCCTCAAGCGGCGCAAGCGAGGATGCTTCAAGCTGCGTCGCCTGTCACGACCCCCACGGTCAGAGTGAGAGTTCCGACGCCATGGTGCGCACCGAAATCGGCGGCCGCCAGGTGGTGGGTTTTGCCGACCGCGGCGTTCGCGAAAGCTACTTCCTTGCCACCCCCAACGCCTCCGGCAACAACCAGTACGGCATCTGCCAGGTGTGTCATGACGCGGGCGCGGTCAATTATTTCAATCGCACGGTCGATGCTCCCGCCCATTTCGCCGGTCAGTGCCTCAGCTGCCATGAGCACGACCACGAGACCACCGCTTTTACTCCCAGCGGCTGCAACGGCTGCCACGGTGGCGGCAACAACGCCACGCCCGCCGACAACTTCTGGCCCGACGGCGAATTGCGCGACGGCTACAATATCGCCGATCGCGCCGGTTCTCACTTCGTCCACGTGGATGCCATCGGGCAGGCCCTTTCAGGGCTCAGCGACGGTGCCTGGGCGGCCTACAGCGACAAGCTGAGCTACCAGAATCTGGCCTGCGCCTCCTGCCACCCCGATCCGGGCGGCAGCAACGCCTCGGGCGGCCCGCATTCGAGCCCCGTGACCGGGCGCGCCGACACCACCGCCGACGTGCATGGCGATGTGTGGAACAGCACCCAGTTCCGCGACCTGTACGGCAATGTCGATCCCACCGGTTTCTACAACCCGGTGATCAAGCGCTGCTCCAACATCGCCTGCCACAGCAACGGCGACTTCACCTGGACCTGGTACGAGGACCAGATCGCCCCGAGCAAGATCACCGATCTGGTCGCCGTCACCGGCAGCGCGGTCGGCACGGTCAACCTCGCCTGGACGCCGCCTTACAACGACGGCGACCTGGGGCCGGAATATCTTGGACCCAAGGGGCCGGGCGTGTACGGTTACGAGATTCGCTACCGCACCGGCGGTGCGGTGACGGATGCCAACTGGACCTCTTCGACCATCGCTGCCGGGCCGCCCTCGGCCGTGCGCAACTACGAGGACGACCCGCGCATCCAGACCATGACGGTTTACGGCCTGCAACCCGGCACCACCTATTACTTCGGCGTCAAGGCCTTCGACGAGACCATGATCAACCACTCGCCGGTCTCCAACAGCCAGGGCGCCCAGGCGCTGCTGGATAGCTTCGCACCGCGCTTCCAGGGGCTTGAGTCGGCCCAGCCCGCCTACATCGACGGCTCCGTGGACCTGCACTGGAGCCCGGCGCGCGACGACACCGGCCCCCTCACCTATCTGGTGTACTGGGTTCCGTCAAGCCAGACCATCGACTGGAATAACCCCCAGGCGACCACCACCGCCACCACCTTCCACGTCACCGGACTGCAGAACGGTCTCGATTATCTGTTCGCGGTGCGCGCGCGGGATGCCTCCCCGGCGCAGAACGTGGATGCCAACACGGTGATCAAGATCGCCATTCCCCAGGTGGCGAACGAGAACGACATCTTCGGTCGCATGTACTACGGTATCGCCAACAGCGGCACCAATCTCGGGGGAACAACGACCAACCTGAGTTTGGGGTGTGGAAGCTCCCTAAGCTTTACGTCCCACCGTATTTCGTTGATGCGCGCCTCTGGTTATGTGTGCGGCGATCGAACCCGCAACCGTATTCAAAGCATCAACAGCAGCGGCGATATCGTCACCTGGGTACTCGATACGGCCTATGCCGTGGATACCAACATTCATGGCGGATCCATGTCGCTGTATCTGCGCAACCGCGAAGACAGCAACACCATCGTCGTGCACTTCGACCTGGGCTACTGGGACAACGGCTTCCAGCAGTTGGACAGCTATCGCCGTGTCTTGTCGCGCCGCCACCGCGGTAGTGTCAAGGCTTATTTCCCGTCGGTGGACGGAATGGTCTATACGGTGCCGGCCGGCAAACGTCTGGCCATTCGCCTGCGCAAGGAAGGAACCCGCGAAATGGAGGTCTGGTTCGGCTCCAAACGCGGCGCAAGCCTGCTCACCGTCTACGAGCAGGAGGAAAACAAGCTGCCGGGCCCCTTCAGCGTCACTTCTCCGGGGGCAACGGTAAGTGGCGATGTGCCTATTACCTGGACGGCGTCCACCGACCCCGAAGGCGATCAGATCTTCTACGATGTTTACGGATCCGTGGACGGCGGCGTGACCTGGCCCTATGTCATCGCCCTGGACGTGCCCGGCACCAGCGCGGTGTGGCGGACAAAGAACGATGGTCTGGCCCTCAACGCGCCCCTCAACAACGTGCGGGTGCGGGTGGGCGCGGGCGACGGGATGCTGCACCGCATCATCGGCAGCGACCCCGGCGGGTTGGCGGCGGGCACTTTTCATGATCGTCGCTATGCCGTGACCAACACGTTCACAGTGAACAACTCGGTGGATACGACGCCGCCCGCGGCCATCACCGACCTGGTCGCCGAGCACCGGCCCAAGGCCGGCACCGTGTGGCTCTACTGGCACGCGCCCGGCGACGACGGCAAGGAAGGGCGCGCCCATCAGTACGACATTCGTTATAAGGAATCGGTGCCTTACAACGCGGCCGATGCCATCAACAGCGAGGCCAAGTGGAGCGCCGCGACCCCCGTGATGGGTGCGCCGCCCCTGCCGGCCGACCCCGGCCGCAGCCAGGGGTACGAAGTGCTGGGTCTCAACCCCGGCAAGGATTATTTCTTCGCCGTCAGAACCGCCGATAAGGCGGGCAACTGGTCGGGCCTGTCCAACTCGCCCTCGGCCAAGGGCGGCCTGCGCTGCGGCGTGTGCCACGGCAACCCGCCCGATGACTTCGCCACCAAGGGCAGCCATGAGATGCACGGCTATACCCAGGTGGATTGCGCCAAGTGCCACGGCGAGCAGTCCCAGCATTATGATCTCAAACACGATGTGGGCAGCATCCGCCTGGCCTGGAACAATCCCAAGAAGGGCTATTTCAACGCAGCGACCACGCACACAACCCTGAGCGCCAGTCTGGTCGAGTATCACGACGGCGCCCATCTCATCTATCGCGACAGCACGGGCCCGGGTGGCTTTAACGACCTGAGCATCGAGAAACAGAATGTCGACAGCGGGAGCTGCTTCGGCTTCAACGCCACCGGCGTCACCGGCTGCCACGGCAGCGGCGCGCCCGTGTGGGGCGAGCGCGACTCAGTGTCCTGCGCGCTGTGCCACGGCGATCCTAACCGCTCCGCAAAAGACTATTACGGGCGCGACTGGGAGGATCAGACCACCGACAGCCGTTACGGCGGCAACAAGCCCATCTACAAGGCGGCCCCGCCCATCAACCTGCTGGGTAACAGCAATGACTTCTCGGTGGGCCAGCATCTGCGCCACCTCAACTTCTCCTATCGCTTCACCGGCGATCAGTGCTCCCTGTGCCATCTGGGTGCCGATCACGCCGACGGCACGGTGAACGTCATCCTGTCTCCGGCCGCGGGCGACGACGCCCAGTGGATTCCGCCCCAGGGCGGCAACCCCGGCACCTGCATCGGCACTTCGCAGATGCGCTGCCACGGCGACAATGCCGATCCGCCGGAATGGCGGCCGCGCGCATCCGAGCCCGACGGGCCCAAGCTCATCACCTGCAACGAATGCCACGGCCACGAAAGCAACGTATTCTGGCCGGGCGCCACGGTGGCCGCAGCCACGGTAGGGCGCGCCTCCACGGTGAGCGGCAATCAGAACGGCGACGGCATCAAGACCACCCTCACGGTGTCGAGCACCGCCAACAATCTGCAGGTGGGCGATCGCATCAAAAAGGGCGAGACCTTCTTCAAGATCCTGGTCAAGGATGGTACCACCCTGACCCTGCATCAACCCATTCCCGTCGGCGTTAATTTTACCAACGGTGAACTCGTGCGCACCGAGCACATCCCCCACGTCTATGACGGCGGTGTGGTACGCGACTGCACCTGGTGCCATGTGGAGGGTCATCCCCAGGGCGATGAGACTGCCGAGGGCCGCAATCCCCTGGGCGAGGAGACGGTGTTCATCCCCAACTTTCCCATGGTGGGCCTCGATTACAGCTCGGGCGGCATTCACCTGCGCAAGACCATCAACGGGCGCGGCCCCTTCCACACCGAGGCCGAGATCTGCTGGGGCTGTCATGATGCGCAAGCGACGCGCATTTCCGAGTGGGGTTACGCAGGCGTGGAAAGGGGCAGGAATGTCGGTGCTGCCATCGGCAGTGTCTCCAAATCCCTAGGCCAGCCCATCAGCATCACCAGCAACGGACATGGCCTGGTGACAGGAGATCGGATCGTCATTTCCATGCCCACGGGGAGCAGGCAGCTCAACGGCTGGGCCGGAACCATCACCCGGACCGGCACCAACACCTTTACGCTGCTTGATACGGAAAGCTATTCCATCACCACCTCAACCAGCTCCGGGTCATGGAAATTCGCCACCCACTATGACTATGGAATCCTTCATACGAACTCCGGAAGCTGGGGCAACCGCACACCAACCTCCAACTGGGTCACGGGGACCTGGGACAGCCCCTATTTCCCCTACAAGACCGGCACCGTCAAGTCGACGCACGCCGCCAATCCCGACGTGACCCGCCCCGGTGTCGACGACGTAGCGCAGATCCGTTGCAGCTATTGTCATGATGTCCATGATATGAACCATGCTCCGGGCGACGTGTACAACGGGCGACCCTACCTGCGCGGCAGTTGGAAAGGCAACCCCTACTTCGAGGACGGCGCGCCTGGCCGTTTCAAGGGTTTTATGGACCTCTCCACCGATGCCCTCAAGGCTCAGTACTATTTCACGGGCGAACGCGACGACTTCGGCATGGTGCCGCGCGGCGCCACCACCATGAACAAGATGGGCGGTTACTGGATCGATCAGAACAGCGATTATCCCACCGTCACCTGGACCCTGCAGGATTCCGCTGGTCTGTGTACCCTGTGCCACGGCACAGACGTCAACAACATGAACAAGTTCGCGGTCGACGAGCAGGGCAACCCTGACAATGCCTGGCTGGGTGTGAATGGACATTCCAACGCCGTCATCGGCGGCAGCGGCATTCACCGCGCCAACGTCTACGACCCGGCCGTGCGCAAGGAAGGCAATGCCTTCAACAAGCCGGGCATGGGCTACCAGGATACGGTCGGCTACCGTGTTGATCGCCCCGAGCGCATGTGGGGATTGCGCAACGAGGATGAGAGCAGTACCTTCATCTCGGATACCCATCGCACCTCGACCAACAGCGTGGGGGTTTATCCCTATGCCTGGAGTCCGACTGCGCAGAAAAATATCTATGCCTACGAAGAGTTTGCCTGGGGGGTCAGCATGGAATCCGGGGTGGACGCGGCGGAGCCCATGTATCACCGCTTCAGTTGCTCCAAGTGTCACAACCCCCATGCCTCGCGTTTGCCGCGTCTGATGATCACCAACTGTCTGGACGTGAGCCACAACAAGTGGGACGATCTTTATTCGGTCGATGGCGACTGGACCTCGGGGCGCTATGACGGCACCAATATCAACTGGTCGACCTCCAACGTCATGCCCTACACCGGCAACGACGTCAGCGGCAAGGCGCGCAACCGCCAGTTCGCCTACGCCACCAGCGCCGTCAACTGCCACCGCTTCGTCAAGGTGGGCACCACCATCCAGGAGCCGGGTTGGAACCGCGTCACGCCCTGGGAGGAAAATTCGACCTGGTACAACAACAACTAGGGGTGCAACGGATAAGCCTTTGAAAATCCACATCAAACCAAAAGGGAGCGGCAGCGCAAACGTCCATCCCTGCTGAACTGCCCCCCCCCTGGTTCTTTGACTTGCGCAGGCATCCCGTTCAGATGAATACCCCTGAACGGGATGCCTGGCTTTGCTTCCTCCAGCATCCGCTGACAAAGAATTTCCCGCCTGGCCCCGGTCTTGCATTAGGTTTCACAAATGATTTGCCGAAAATAGCATAAGTCGCCGTTTTCCCGGGCCGTTGTGCAGGGAAACAAGATCACAGGTCGATGAAGTGCCGCAAGCATGCCGTGCAATGGCTGAACTTGCTGGTGTTTTTACGTGATTTCATAAATTGTAGAACAGTGTTTTGCGAGGTGTGTTATGCAGTGCTGGAAAAAATGGATGTTTTCGTGTTTTTTTCTAATTGTGACGGCGTTTCCTTCCGGTGCTACGGTCGTCCATAATTTCGACTGCAAGAACTGCCACAAGGTCGGTGTGAGTTTCACCGACCTGGGTCAGGCTCACACCAATATCTGCCTGCAGTGCCATAAGGACAACCCCAGCTCCTGGACCATGCTCGACGGTTCCAGCAAAACACCCATCGGCCTGTTCGCGCCGGGCGATGCCAGCAATGCCCTGGGTTCCTATCCCGAAGGCATGACCCCTGGTTCGCAGACCTCGCACATGTGGGCGTCGCCGGATGTCAACAGCGCGGCCGGTGCCCAGGCACCGAGCGACCGCATGTTTTACGGGCGCTACGGAATTTCCACCGGAAAAGTCACATGCCAGCGCTGCCACGATCCTCACAGCCGTGACCCGGAAAACACCAAACTTCTGCGCCTGGGAGCCGGCAGCGTCGAGCAGATGTGTGTCGAGTGCCATGTGCCCTGGGTGGTCGGCACACCGGACCGCGGCCTGCTGTCGCACCCCATCGTGCCGGATTACACGGCGGCGGTGGCGGACAAACAGGACCGCTTCCGCCTGGCTGATGAAGTGGCGGACGCGCCCGGCGAGGTGAAATTGGTGGATGGCGGGGTGGTGTGCACCTCCTGCCACGGAGTGCATTTTGCCGATTCTCGTTCGGCGACTCCGATTGAGCCCGGCGCGGCGGGCTATGGGGACGGCAAACTCTTGCGTTCCGACGGGCTGTTGGCCGAGGACGCTTCGGTACTCTGCCAAGCCTGTCATACTTACAAGGCCCACGGCAGTCCCACGGAAACGGTGGGTTGCCTGGTGTGTCACAGCGGCCATTCCTACAACGCCGGCGAGATTAATTATTTCGTGCTGCGCAATCAGGCGCAGACGGGGGTTTTCGGAGAGGTCGGCGGTTTACGCTACACAGCTCTGCCCGACGTGCATGGCGGCACTTCCACCGTCGCCGCCCAGTGGGCAGGCCAGTCCGGCGCGGCGGATGGCTTCTGCGAACGCTGCCACGGTGAATTGACCACCATGCCCAACAGTTCGCGTGCCCACATCGAAGGCGAAAATTGCCTCGACTGTCATAGCCATAATGCTCCCGACATGGCCTATTCTTTCGCCGCCAACTGCACGGATTGTCATGGTTTTCCGCCTGCGGTGAATGTCGCGGGCGGCCCCGACGGTTATGCTTCCGTCGAAGGTGGACACAATTATGCCGATGACAATTTCTACAAGAACGAAGCTCTCGCCCCGCACACCTCCCATGCCGGCGCGTCCAGCGGCTACGCCTTTGCCTGCAACCTCTGCCACAACGCCGATGATTTCGCTGCCACGCACAGCCAGGGAACTTTTCAGGATGTGTTTCTCGCGGGCAACACGCTTGATCCCCTGGTCACCGGCGGCGGTATCCTGAATCCATCTTATGATCCGGCCGGCAGCGGCACCTGCAGCAATCTCTACTGCCACAGCAGCGGCGGCAAGCACAATTCTTCGGGCAAAACGCTGAGCGACTTCACCACCCAAAGCGTTTCCTGGGCAAACGGCAAGGGCGCCATCACCACCTGCACCGCCTGTCACGGCAACGATGCGGCGAGCATGGACGGGCGAAATTCAAACACGCATCTCAAGCACTTGGCCGCCGGTTACGCCTGCAACGTCTGTCACGTGGAGACTGCGAGCAGTGCCACACAACTCACGCCTGGGGCACGCGGCACTACCCACGTCGACGGGGTGGTGGATGTAGTCTTTGACGGCAACTACAACCTCGGCAACGCGCTGCTCGGCGCGGCGACCTACAGCAGTGTGGACGGCAGCTGCGCGGTATTCTGCCATTCCGACGGCCAGGGCAACTACGCCACGCCTGAATGGGGCGATGCCGCAAGCGGTGCTTGCGGCAGTTGTCACGCAACCGATGCTCCAGGTTTGGGCGGCAGCCATGCCGTGCACGTCAATCCCGCAGGCGCCAATATCGGTTGCGCGGCCTGTCACGGCGAAGGAGCTGATGTGGGCGGCCATTCCGGACACGTCGACGGCGCGCTCACGGTGATGGAGAGCGCCTGCAATAGCTGCCACGGAGTGGAGTCGCCCGAGATCATCCTGGTGTGGGGCAGCTCCGAGAGCGCCGATTGCCTGACCTGCCACACCGGCGCACAAACGACCGTGTATGTAGACGCCAGCGGCCAGGAGCGCACAGCCTCTGCCAAGAGCGTGTATTTTTCCGCCGGGCATGGCGCCATTTCCTTTGGTCAGGTGTGCGGCGATTGCCATAGCGACGCTTTCGATGCCGCGCACATGGGCGCGACCAGCACCACGCGTCTGCGCACCCTCGATGGCAAGGATTTCAGCAGTGATCCCAGCGGTTTCTGCAGCGCCTGTCACAGCTTTGCGGCTCAGGTTCACTACGCCACCGGCGGCACAAGCCACGACGCCTCGGCCTGCATCGCCTGCCATGATCCCCACGGTCAGAGCGCGAGCCTTGACGCCATGGTGCGCGCCGAAATCGATGGCCGCCAGGTGGTGGGTTTTGCCGACCGCAACGAGCGCGCAAGCTACTACCTGGAGTTGCCCAACGACGGCGGTAGCAATCAGTACGGCATCTGCCAGGTCTGTCATGAATCAAGCGCGGTCAATTATTTTAATCGCAGTGTCGAAGCGCCGACACACTTTGCGGGTCTGTGCATCAGCTGCCACATGCATGACGGCGAAGAGATGGCTTTTGCGCCCACCGGCTGCAACGGTTGCCACGGCGGCGGCAACAACGAGCCGCCTACGGATAACTTCTGGCCCGACGGGCAGTTGCGTGACGGCTACACCATCGCCGATCGCGGGGGGGCGCACCTCACTCATGTCAATGCCATCGGCCAGGCGCTGTCCGGACTGGACGACGGTGCCTGGGCGGCTTACAGCAACAAACTCGGCTACCAGAACGCGACCTGCAGCCACTGCCATCCCGATCCGGGCGGGCGCAACGCCGAGGGCGGGCCGCACTCCGAACCCATCGGGGGACGGAGCGATCTGGTTGCCGATGTCCACGGCGATGTCTGGAACGACACCAACTTTACAGATCTTTTCGGCAATGTCGATGTGACCGGCTTCTACAATCCGGTGATTCAGCGCTGCTCCAACATCGCCTGTCACAGCAACGGCGACTACACCTGGACCTGGTACGANGGCAATGTCGATGTGACCGGCTTCTACAATCCGGTGATTCAGCGCTGCTCCAACATCGCCTGTCACAGCAACGGCGACTACACCTGGACCTGGTACGAGGACAAGATCGCACCGGGCAAGATCGAAGATCTCGCGGCTGCCACCGGCAATCTGGTGGGCACGGTCAAGCTCTCCTGGACGCCGCCGGACAACGACGGCGATCTGCCGCCCGATTACCTGGGTCCCAAGGGCCCGGGGGTCTATGGGTATGAGATCCGCTACCGCACCGACGGGCCGGTGACCGATGACAACTGGGCCACTTCGACCGTTGCCGCGGGGCCGCCCTCGGCCATCCGCAACTACGAGGACGACCCGCGTACCCAGACCATGTGGGTGCACGGACTGCAGCCCGGCACCATCTATTACTTCGGGGTCAAGGCTTTTGATGAAACCATGATCAATCATTCGCCGGTGTCCAACAGCCAGAGCGCCCAGGCGCTGGTGGATACCTTCGCGCCGCGCTTCCAGGGGCTGGAGTCGGCACGTCCGGCCTACATCGACGGCNGTGGATTTGCAGTGGAGCCCGGCGACTGACGACACCGAGCCCCTCACCTATCTGGTGTACTGGGTTCCGTCAAGCCAGACCATCGACTGGAACAATCCCCAGGCCACCACCACGGCGACGGCCTTTCACGTCACCGGACTGCAGAACGGGCTCGATTATCTGTTCGCGGTGCGCGCGCGCGATGCCTCACCGGCGCAGAACGTGGATGCCAACGCGGTGATCCGCATCGCCATCCCGCAGTCGCCCAGTGAAAATGACATCTTCGGGCGCATGTACTTTGCGGTGGCCGACAGCGGCACCAACATCGGTGGCACTAGCACCAACCTGAGCTTGAGCTGCGACAGTTCCACGGACTTTAGCTCCCCTCTCATCTCGCTTATGCAGCCGGGCGGTTACAAATGCAGCCGCGACCGCGACCGCAACCGCCTTCGCAATATCCAAAGCAGCGGCAATATCGTCACCTGGGTGCTGGACAGCGCCTATACTACCAATACCAACATTCACGGCGGCTCCTTCACGCTGTATATGCGCAATCGCGAGGACAGCAACACCATCACCGTGCATTTCGACCTGGGTTACTGGGATAATGGCTTTGTGCAACTTGACAGCTACACGCGGGTGTTGCCGCGTCGCCATCGCGGCAGCGTCAAGGCGTATTTCCCGTCCGAAGACGGTAAGGTCGTGACCGTGCCCGAGGGCAAGCGCCTGGCTCTTAGAGTGCGCAAGGACGGCACGCGCGAGATGGAGATCTGGTTCGGCTCCAAGCGCGGCACCAGCATGCTGATTGTCTACGAACAGGAGCAGAATCTGCTGCCCGATCCCTTCAGCGTCACGACGCCGGGTTCGCCGGCGAGCGGGGTCGTGCCCATCACCTGGAATGCGGCCACGGACCCTGAAGGCGATGAGGTGCGCTACGATGTCTATGGTTCGGTGGACGGCGGACAGAGCTGGCCTTATATCATCGCTCTGGACGAGGAAGGCACCAGCGCGCTGTGGGATACCAAAAAGGATGGTCTGGCACTGACCGCGCCACTCAACAACGTGCGGGTGCGGGTGGGGGCCGGCGACGGTCTGATGCACCGCATTCTGGACGTTGATCCCGGAGGGCTTGAAGTCGGCAGCTTCCACGACAGGCGCTACGCCCTGACCGGCACCTTCAGCGTCGACAACTCGGTGGATGTCACGCCGCCTGCCGCCATTACCGATCTGATGGCCGAGCACCGGCCCAAGGCGGGCACCGTGTGGCTTTATTGGCATGCGCCCGGTGACGACGGCATGGAGGGGCGCGCCCATCAGTATGACATCCGTTATCAGGAGTCGGTGCCCTACAATCCCGCCGACGCCATCGACAGCGAGGCCAAATGGACGGCGGCAACCCCCGTCGTCGGCGCTCCGCCTCTTCCCGCCGAGCCGGGCAGCAGCCAGGGTTTCGAGGTGTTGGGCCTGAATCCTGGCAAGGATTATTTCTTTGCGGTCAAGACCGCCGACGCAGCGGGCAACTGGTCGGGGCTGTCCAACTCGCCTTCGGCCAAGGGGGGCTTGCGCTGCGGCGTCTGCCACGGCAACCCTCCCGATGATTATGCCACCAAGGGCAGTCACCAGATGCATGGCTACACCCAGACGGATTGCGCCAAGTGCCACGGCGAGGAGGCGATTAACTACGATCTTAAGCATAATGAAGGAAACATCAAGCTGGGGTGGAACAACCCGAAAAAGGGCATTGTCAACGAGGCATCCCCCCATACGACCTTGAGTTCCAACCTGGTGGAGTATCACGATGACGGGGTGCTGATCTATCGTGACACGACGGGTCCGGGCGGTTTCAACGACCTCTCCATCGAAATGCAGAATGTCGACAGTGGCAGCTGCTTCGGCTTCAACGCCACCGGAGTCACCGGCTGCCACGGCAGTGGCTCGCCCGTGTGGGGCGAGCGCGATTCGGTGTCCTGCGCCCTGTGCCACGGCGATCCTGAGCGCTCGGATAAGGATTACTACGGCCGGACCTGGGAGGATCTGACCACCGATACCCGCTATGGCGGCAACAAGCCTATCTACATGGCGGCGCCGCCCATCAGCCTGCTGGGCAACAGCAACGATTTCGCCGTTGGCCAGCATCTGCGCCATCTCAACTTCTCCTATAGGTTCACCGGCGACCAGTGTTCGCTGTGCCATCTGGGCGCCGATCATGCCGACGGCACGGTGGATGTGCGCCTGCATCCGGCCGCCGGCAACAACGCCGCATGGGTGCCGCCTCAGGGGGGCGATCCCGGCACCTGCATGGGAACCTCGCAGATGCGCTGCCACGGCGACAATGCCGAGCCGCCCCAATGGATGCCGCGTGCCGCAGAGCCTGACGGCCCCAAGCTGGTGAATTGCAACGAATGCCACGGTCACACGTCCAATGTCTTCTGGCCTGGAGCTACCCTGGTCGAGGCTGCCGCCGGGCGTTCCTCGACGGTGAGCGGCAGCCAGGGCGGCGACGGGATCGAAACGACTTTGACCGTTTCAAGTACCGGCAACAACTTGCAGGTTGGCGATCGTTTCAAAAAGGACGAGACCTTCTTCAAAGTCGTCGCCAAGGCAGGTACGACGCTGACTTTACATCGACCGATTCCGGTTGGGATTGATTTTGCCGACGGCGAAGTGCTGCCCACCGAGCACATCCCCCATACCAGCGATGGCGGGTTCGTGCGCGACTGTACCTGGTGCCATGTCGAGGGTCATCCCCAGGGCGACGAAACTGCCGAGGGGCGCAACCCCGAAGGCGAAGAGACGGTCTTCATCCCCAACTTCCCCATGGTCGGCATCGACTACAGCTCCGGCGGCATTCACCTGCGCAAGGAAATCGGCGGCCGAGGCCCCTTCAACACCGAAGCCGAAATCTGCTGGGGCTGCCACGACGCCCAGACACCGCGCATCTCCGAATGGGGCTACGCCGGGCTGTCTTCAAGCAAAAATATCGAAGGCTCGATCACTGGTGTGAGTCAGGGCTCGACCACCACCATTACCAGCAGCAGTCACGGATTGCAGACCGGCGACCGGGTGGTGATCTTCATGCCCAACGGCGTTACCGTGCTCAATGGATGGGCGGGCACCATCACCCGCACCGGTGCAAATACTTTTACCCTGGATAACACTGATACCAGCAGCCTAGATAGCAACAGCCAGAGCGGCAGCTTTAGTTCCACAGGGGCGCGCTGGAAGCTGGCTACAAGCTTTGATTACGGCCTGTTGCACGACGGCAGCGGCAGTTGGGGCGACCGCACACCGAGTTCCAACTGGGTGGCGGGCACCTGGGACAGTGCCTATTTCCCGTATAAAACCGGGGTGGTGCAATCAACCCACTCGGTCAATCCCGATGTGATCCGCCCGGGCCTGGACGAGGTCGCGCAACTGCGTTGCAGCTACTGTCACGACGTCCACGACCTCAACCTGGCGCCGGGGGATGAATCCAGCGGCCGGCCCTATCTGCGCGGCAGCTGGCAGGGCAATCCCTATTTCGAGGACGGCGCCCCGGGACGTTTTGCGGGGTTCGCCGATCTCTCCACGAACCGGCGCAAGGCCGAGTATTACTACACCGGCGAACGGGACGACTATGGCATGGTGCCGCGCGCCTCTGCCTCCATGAATAAGATGGGTGGCTACTGGATCGATCAGAACAGCGACTATCCCACCGTGACCTGGACTCTGCAGAATTCGGCGGGACTGTGCACCCTGTGCCACGGCACCGACGTCAACAACATGAACAAATTCGATGTGGATGAGCAGGGTAATGCCGACAACGCCTGGGTCGGTGACAATGGCCATTCCAACGCGGTGATTGGCGGGAGTGGGGTAAACCGCTTCAACGTTTACAACCCGAACGTGCGCAAAGAAGGCAGTGTCTCGCGTAAGCCGGGGATTGGTTATCAAGACACCGACGGAATGAAGAGCGGCTCCGACATCATCCGCATGTACGGCCTGCGCAACAACGACAGCAGCAGTACCTACATCAATGATGGACATCGCACCCAAAGTGGCGGCCGCGGCGTTTATCCCTATGCCTGGAGTACCACCGAGCGAGAAAATCGCTATGCCTACGAAGAGTTCGCCTGGGGCGTGAGTCTGGAGACAGACGTATCCGAGCCCATGTATCATCGCTTCAGTTGCTCCAAGTGTCACAACCCTCACGCTTCGCGCCTGCCGCGCTTGATGATCACCAACTGCCTGGACGTCAGCCACAACAAGTGGGACGACCTTTTTGCCGACGATCCCGATTGGGATGAGGGGCGCGACAATGTTTCGGATCCGGTGCGCTGGTCGGGGGTCGGCTCGGGGACCAGGGCCGAGGTCATGCCTTATACTGGCGACGACGTCAGCGGCAAGCCGCGCAACAAGCAGTTTGCCTACGCCACCAGCGCGCAGAACTGTCACCGCTACGTCGAGGTCAACGGCGTGGTGGAGGAGCCGGGGTGGAACCGCATCACACCCTGGGAGGAAACCTCGACCTGGTATAACAACAATTAATGGGGAAGGGTCGCTGTTCAGCGGCAACGCCCTCTCGCGTCCCGGCCTGAGGTGCATGCTGAGCGGTTATTGAGAAAGAAGGCCGTACATCAAGCCCAGGGTGGTCGGAACCGTGGATATTCACCCTAAACGCCGAAGGCCCGGATCGCTCCGGGCCTTCGGCTGTTCAAGAGGGTTTGTTCAAGGATTAAAGTGGCTCGATAAGAATTTCATCGAACCCCACCGGACGGCGGTCGGCGGTGCCTTCGCGAAACAGGATCAGATGAATCATGCGGGTGCGCGGGCCGGTAGTGAAGGTGAAGACATGTTCGCTCCAGTCATGGTCGCCCTCAAGGCGCAGGCCATTTTGCGTGCCGCTGCGGTGGCGCGCGTCGAGTTCCGCCGTGAATTGCTCGCCGATCCACAGAAACTCATCGTACTCCAGTATGCCGACTCCGGTGCTGCCGCCTTCGGGCAGATCGGCCTTGAGGCGGAAGCTGACCCTGTAGGGGGTCAGGGGCTCCACTGAAAGGGGCGAAAAGAAGCCCGTCGAGTCGATGTCGCGCATTCCGCGAAAGCTCCAGGCGCGGTTGCCGCCATTCATTTCGGTGTAAACCACGCCCGAGGTCTTGACCAGATGCTCGACGAAGGTCAGCCACAACGCCAGGTTCTCGGGGTCGTCGTCGGCGGGACGATAGTCGCCGAGACGCGGGAACAGAGAGAGTTGCGGCACGTCGTCGAATGTTTCATGAAGAGGTGGTGTCGGGGGCTGTACGTCCTGGTCGGGTGGCGACTGCGGCGCGGAGTGATTGTCCGCGGGTGCAGTCGGTGGCGAAGGGTCGCATCCGGCGACAAGGGTCAGAACCAAAAAAAGGACGAGGGGAATAAGTTTCGACATAAAAAACCTCTGTTCAAAATATTAAAAAAATATTATAAATAAAGAGCCAGAAATAATCCAGGAGAAAACCCGCCCTTAGCGGGGCAAGACTTGCGGGAGTCCCATGAAAATTTTCGACCTTCTCACTTCGGTCCGCCTGACCTTGTTTTTACTGCTCGGCCTGGCTCTGGCAGCGGTGTTCGGCACCTTCAACGTGCCCTCGCCGGGCCGCTATGAGGTCTATTTCCAGAGCTTCTGGTTCCGCCTGGCTCTGGCGCTGCTCGCCCTGAACATGGCGGCCTGCACCCTCAAAACCATCCGCCGCAACAGGCATGATCGGGATAACCTGTTTTCCCGTCTTTTGCTGGGCGGCGCGGCTTTGGGGTGCGATCTTCACCGCGGGAGCGATCTTGAGGGATTGGACCGGGTTCTGCGCAAATCGGGCTACCGGGTGCGACAGCGCGGGCAGGCACTGCTTGGCGAAAAAGGGCGGGTCGGACGCTGGGGTTCGACGGTGGTGCATGTTTCGGTGCTGGTGATCATGGCCGGGGCGTTGGCCGCGAGCCTGGGGTTTGTCGGTACCCTCAATATTTACGTCGATCACGAATCGGCGACATATTTCGACTGGAAAGCGCAGGCCGACCGCGACCTGGGCTTCACCTTTCGCCTTGAGGATTTCGACGCCGAATATTATCCCATCGATGTCGAGATTACCGCCTATGCGCCGGACACCCGCCAAGTCCTCAGCGTCTGGACTACCGCCGAGGGGCAAACCATCGAGTTCGCCGAGGCCGGCGTGAGTGCGCGGGTGCGAGGTTTTGACCCGCATCTCGCAATCCTCACCCTCGATCTTTTTGCCGGTGGGCGGAACCTGGGCGAATACCGCGCCTCGGCGGGCGCCAAGACTTTCTGGGAGGGTGTGGATGTCGGTGTGGTCTTCATGCCGACCGGATTCCGCGATCCGATTCTCAAGCAGACACGCAGCACCGTGAGTATCCTTGAGGAGGGCCGGGTGGTGGCGGAGGGCGACATCTACATCAATCGCCCCTTGGTCCATGAGGGCGTGGCCATCTACCAGACCTCCTTCGATCGGGACGCGTACGGCTTCTGGTATGCCGGGTTCCAGTTCACCCGCGATCCGGGCAAGCCGCTGGTGTGGGTGGGCTCGATTACGCTGCTGCTTGGCCTGCTGCTGGCCTTTCTGCTGCCTTACCAAGTGGTGGGCGTGGCCGAGCGCGACGGTGTCCTGCATCTGACGGCCTTGCGCGGTTTTCACGGCGAAGGCGGCGCGGGCGCCCTTGAACGACTCGCGGCGCAGCTCGGCGGAAAAGACTGAAGGGGGTAGGGCTGCCCACCTATGGTGGTTGACAGTCGGGGGGGCAGGTTCTTAGAATGCCTCGTCCGCCAGTGACCTATCACCGCGCCCGAGGAGATCCGCCATGGAACAAAAGCACCAGATTCTCCTTGACACGGCACGCCGCCTTATCCGCCGCGGCGCTTATCCCCACCTCTCCAAACTGCTCGGTAAGATTCATCCCGCCGACATCGCCCATCTCTTTCGCTATCTCGATCTCAAGGAGCAGCGCATCCTCTTCAATCTTCTCGAGGATGCGGAGACTTCGGCCTATGTACTCTCCGAACTCGATCATGCCGTGGGCGCCCTGCTGCTTGAACAGATTGATAAGGAGACCATTACCGAGGTTCTTCAGGAAATGCCCTACGATGATGCCGTCGACATCATTCGCAACATGCCTGAAGAGCTGGCCGAGGAAATCCTCAACATCATGCAGGATGAGGATTCCACCGAGATTGAGCAACTGCTGCAGTACGACGAGGATACCGCCGGCGGGATCATGGCCACGGAAATCTTTTCGCTGCGCGAGGACATGCGCGTGCGCGAGGCCATTGAAGCGCTGCAGCAGGCGCAAGACGCGGAAATGGTTTTCTATGTCTACGTCACCGACGACTATGGACACCTGGTGGGGGTGTTGTCGCTGCGCCAGTTGCTGACCGTGGCACCGGACACCCACCTCAAGGACATCATGACGCGCGACGTGATCCGGGTGGCGACGGACACCGATCAGGAAGAGGTGGCGCATCTGGTGGCACGCTACAACATTCTGGCGATTCCCGTCGTCGACGAGCACAACAAGCTCATGGGTATCGTCACGGTCGACGACGTCATCGACGTTCTTCGCGAAGAGGCCACCGACGACATCTTCAAAATGGCGGGTACCCGCGAAGAGGAACTTCTTTACGGCTTCCAGGCTTTCAAAATCGCGCGCCTGCGCCTGCCCTGGCTCATCACCAACCTCTTCGGCGGGGTCATCACCGGTTATCTTATGTGGATGTTCAAGGCGACCCTGGAGCAGATCATCGCTCTGGTGACCTTCGTGCCGGTAATCACCGGCATGGGCGGCAACGTCGGCGGGCAGTCGGCGACCATCGTGGTGCGCGGTTTCGCCACCGGTCGCATCGATTTCGGCACTCTACGCCAGGTGTTTTTCAAGGAATTGCGGGTGGGGGTGATCATGGGCGCGGTGTGCGGGCTGGTGGTCGGGGTGGTGGCGCTGATCTGGCACGGCAACCCCTACCTTGGGCTGGTGGTCGGCCTGGCCATGGTTTCCGCCATGAGTGTCGCGGCTTCAACCGGCGTGCTTGCGCCCAGTTTCTTCAAGAAAATCGGGGTTGATCCCGCCATCGCCTCGAGCCCCTTCGTGCAGACCGCCAACGACATCACCGGTATTCTCATCTATTTCGGAACGGCGACGATATTTTTGCAATATCTGCGTTAGCTCTCCACGCCTTCCCCCGTCAGGAGATGGCGAAAAAGCATCCCCCTCCGAGAAGGGGGATTGGTGTTGTTACGCCTGGGACGCCACTACCGCGCCGGAATGCGCGGTTTCGCATAGTCGCCGGGAGCCCGCGCCGCGCCGCAGATTTCTGCTTTTACTTCCATCCGGTTCCAGCCGCATTCAGCTCGCCCCGAAATCCAGGCGGTTCCCGCCCAGCCTGCAAAGGGGCCGTCCACGCCCACCATGGATGAGGATTCCTCAAAGCCGGCGATGATTCCGGGACGGCCCTGAGCCTGACAATCCCCTTCGACCTGCATCACGGTATGCGAATCGAGGATAAACACCGTGTGGTCATCGCAGACAACGGTATGTTTGAAATAAAGCGATCCGTCGTCCTGGTTTATTCCCTGCAAGGCGCCCTGAAGTCCGCAGCGCAAATCCACTCCCTTGATTCCTTTGAGGCGGGCTGAGCCCATTGTCGTGACCTCGCTGAGGCTGTTGGTGTATGCCTGGCCCCTGAGGGTTAAGCACTCGGTTGCAAGCCCCAGGGTTGGGGAAAGAAAACCGAGGAGTAAAACAGTGGACAGGATGAGAAGTAATTTTTCTTTCATAAATATCTCCAGCAGGTTTGTTTGGGCCGTGATTGGCTCTCATCTGTATAGCAGAGCGTAAGGGCTTGTCAAATCGGTTTTTTTTTGAAGAAAGCCGCAGGCGGTAAGGTTCTTGAGAAAGGTTAAAAGACTTATTTTGTCTGTAACCTTTCGAAATTTTAAGCTCGGGGTTCAACGAAGTCTTAAAAAGTTCTGGCATTCTCACCGAGGGCCTTTTACATTGGCTTGATCTGTCTTCAGCTCTGCCTTGATCGCGGTATGGCACGGCGTTTTTTTCAGGTTTGATTATAAGGTGCTTGCACCCCCAACCCATGCAGACTCATACCTCCGAAGCCATTGTCTTACGTCATGTCGACTACGGCGAAGCCGATCGCATCGTGACCTTCTATGCGCGCGACGTCGGTCTGCTCAAGGGTTTTGCGCGTAACGCACGCAGCAGCCGACGACGGTTCGGCGCGGCGCTTGAGCCTTTTGCCGAGGTCCGGGTGCAATGGAAGAAGGCCCGCGGCGAGGGGCTGGTGAGTCTGCAAGAGGTTGAGCTGGAGGATCTGCGCGCCGCTTTGCGCACCCGTTTGGAGGCTCTGGCCCTGGCGGCTTATGGCTGTGAGCTGGTGGAAGAGTTGTTTGGCGGCGGCGCGCCGCATCCTGAGGTGTTCGATCTGTTGCGCGCCTTTCTTGACGCGCTGGCGGGCGATGGTGGAGGCCCGGCTGTCTTGAAGCTGCTGTTGGAGTTGCGGTTGTTGCGGGCGGCAGGGTATGTGCCTCATCTGCTGCATTGTTCTGAATGTGGTTGTGCCGGCGGCGAGGCGGTACTGTTTGCGGCCGCGCGGGGTGGGCGCCTGTGTCTGGATTGCGGTGGCGAGGCGGTCCTGCGGCTTTCGCCCTTGACCCTGGGTACGCTGGCGCGCTGCCTGAAGACCCCGGATGAGCTGTTCACCGGATTTCGTTTTGGCGCGCAGACTCTGGACGAGGGCGCGGCGTTGCTGGCCGATGCTCTGCGTCTGCATCTTGTCCGGCCGTTGCGCAGCCAGAGGTTTCTGGAGCGTTTCACGGCGTTCTGCGCGCCGCGCGAAGTCAGGTAAAATGGGATTTTGCCGAGGTTTTCGTCCTTGACAGCTCCATTTTTGTGGGCTACCCTTTTCCACCTGTTCTTTTTGTATACAGTATACGAATTTTTGCGTCGGAGCGGACGCAAACATCTTGATTTTTCCTGGAGGCAGCGTGACTTTTCAAGAATTGATCCTGGCTCTGCAGAACTACTGGGCCGAGCAGGGTTGCATCATCCAGCAGCCCTATGACCTGGAGAAGGGCGCCGGCACCTTCAATCCCGCCACTTTTCTGCGCGTTCTCGGGCCGGAACCCTGGAACGTCGCTTACGTCGAACCCTCGCGCCGGCCGACCGATGGGCGCTACGGCGAAAATCCCAACCGCCTGCAGCATTACTATCAGTTCCAGGTCATCCTCAAGCCCTCGCCCATGAATATCCAGGATCTGTATCTTGATTCCCTGCGCAGTTTCGGTATCGACCCGGCGAAGCACGACATCCGCTTCGTCGAGGACGACTGGGAATCTCCGACTCTGGGCGCCTGGGGACTGGGCTGGGAAGTGTGGCTCGACGGCATGGAAATTACCCAGTTCACCTATTTTCAGCAGGCCGGCGGCATCGATCTCAAGCCGGTCTCCGGGGAAATCACCTATGGCATCGAGCGCATCGCCATGTACCTGCAAGGGGTCGACAATGTCTATGACCTCGAATGGATCAAGGGGATTCGTTACGGCGATGTGCATCACCAGACCGAGGTGGAATTTTCCACCTATAACTTCGAAGTCGCCGATACGACCATGCTCTTCGCCTTGTTCGGCATGTACGAGAAGGAATGCATCCGCCTGGCGGAAAAAGAGCTGGTGTTTCCCGCCTATGATTTTGTGCTCAAGTGTTCCCATACGTTCAACCTGCTCGATGCCCGCGGCGCCATTTCCGTCACGGAGCGCGCCAACTACATCGGACGGGTGCGCAACCTGGCGAAACTTTGCGCCCAGGGCTATGTCGCCCAGCGCGAAAAACTGGGCTACCCGCTGTTGAAGCAGGGGTGAGTCCCTGCTTGTTTCCGATTGTGCCTGATGTCCGCTACCTGGAACCTGTTATCCACCTTTCGGAGTTTTCATGTCTGCCGAACTCTTTCTTGAAATAGGAACCGAGGAAATCCCCGCCGGTTTTTTGCCCCAGGCCATGGCCGATCTGCAACGGCTGATCCGCAAGGAATTCGAGGGGGCGCGTATCAGCTTCGATACGCTGCGCACCTACGCCACGCCCCGGCGCCTGGCTCTGGTCGTCAGCGGCGTGGCTGCAACCCAGGAGCGCCAGGAACTGAGTCTCATGGGGCCCTCGGTCAAGGTGGCCTTTGACGCCGAAGGCAATCCGACCAAGGCGGCTATGGGATTCGCCCGCGCCAACGGCGTTGAGGTTGACGCGTTGTCTCGTGCGCAAACGGACAAGGGCGAATACCTGTTCATCGCCAAGGTCATTGAGGGGCGCCCGACCGCCGAGCTGCTGCCGGAGATGCTGCCGCGTCTGCTGACCGCCATTCCCTTCAAGAAATCCATGCGCTGGAAGGATCTCGATATTCGCTTCGCGCGCCCGGTGCACTGGATCGTGGCTTTGTTCGAAGGCCAGGTGGTGCCCTTTGCCTTTGGAAATCTGCACAGCGGAAACATTTCCCGCGGGCATCGCTTTATGGCGCCCGGCACCTTTGCCGTGAGCGGCGAGCAGAACTGGCTGGCCGAATGCGAGCGGCATTTCGTGATGCCCGATCCCCAGCGCCGCCAGGACATTATCGCTCGCGAGATCGAGCGGGTCGCGGCCGCCGCAGGCGGGCGCATCAATCCCGATCCGGCGTTGCTCGAAGAAGTCTCCTATCTGGTTGAGTTTCCCGTGCCCCTGTGCGGCTCTTTCGAAGAAAAATACCTGCAATTGCCCCGTGAACTGCTCATCACCACCATGCGCGAGCATCAACGCTATTTCACCCTGGCCGGCGCGGACGACCGGCTGCTGCCGCGATTCATCACCATCGCCAACACCGAGCCTCTGGATCCGGAGGTAGTCGTGAAAGGCAACCAGCGGGTTCTGCGGGCACGTCTTGACGATGCCATGTTCTTCTGGCAAGAGGATCAGAAAAGCAAACTGGAAGCCCGCCTGGAGGCTCTCAAGAGCGTGGTCTACCAAGCCAAGCTGGGCACCAGCTATGAGAAGGTCATGCGCTTTAAGGTCATTGCCGAATCTCTCGCGGAAAAATTTGAGCCCCAGGCCAGAGACCTGACCGCGCGCGCCGCCCTGTTGGCCAAATGCGATCTGGAAACGGGCATGGTCTACGAGTTTCCCGAACTGCAGGGTGTCATGGGCCGCGAGTACGCGCGCCTCGAAGGCGAGGACGCGCGTGTCTGCACCGCCATCTACGAACATTACCTGCCCCTGCATGCCGGGGGTGAGCTGCCCGCTGACAGCATCGGCGCGTTTATCTCCATCGCCGACAAGATCGATACCCTGTGTGGCTGCTTCGGCGTCGGTCTGATTCCCACCGGCACCGCCGACCCCTATGCCCTGCGGCGCAATGCCATCGGCATTCTCAATATCATCCTCGACCGCAAATTCCGCCTGTCGATCCCCGAACTGATTGAGCAGAGTCTGGAATTGCTGCGCGAGAAGCTCACCCGCCCCTTTGATGAGGTGCGTGGCGACGTGGTGGAATTCATTCGCCTGCGGTTCTTCAACATGCTCACCGGGCAGGGTTATCCCCAGGATGTGGTCGACGCGGTCTTGGCGGCAGGTTTTGCCGAGCCCGTCGATGCCCTGCAGCGGGTCAGGGCACTGGCCGAAATGAAACAGCGCGAAGATTTCGAAGCTCTCGCGGTTGCTTTCAAGCGCGTGGTCAATATCATCAAGGGTGGAGTGCCCGAGGCCGTGCGCCCGGAGTTGTTGCAGGCCGATTGTGAAAAGCAGCTGGCGGCGGCGGTGCAGCGTGCCGCCGAGGAGGTTCGCGCTCTGGTTGGGCAAGGGGACTATGCCGCAGCGCTGCAAGCCGTTGCGGCCTTGCGCCCTCCGGTGGATGCTTTTTTCGACGGGGTCATGGTCATGGCGGAGGATGCGGCGCTACGCACCAATCGCCTGGCGTTGCTCACCGCGGTGGCTCGTCTATTTGAGGGGATTGCCGACTTTTCACGGATTTCTGATTAATTCCAGAGATCGTAGGCGTAGAAGTGGGTCATGGTGGCCCGGCATATCATCACTGAACGAGGAGGAGTAGGTTGATGACAGCGAAGTATGTGTATTTCTTCGGCGAGGGGAAAGCCGAAGGGCGTGGGGACATGAAGAATCTGCTGGGCGGCAAGGGGGCCAACCTGGCGGACATGACATCCATCGGGCTGCCCGTGCCGCCCGGGTTTACTCTCACCACTGAAGTCTGTACCGAATTTTACAAAAACAATCGCCAGTATCCGTCCGAGCTCAAGGGGCAGGTCGAAGAGGCCCTCGCTCAGGTCGAAAGTCTCATGAACAAGAAGTTCGGCGATGCGCAAAACCCTCTGCTGGTGTCGGTGCGCTCGGGGGCGCGCGCCTCCATGCCGGGCATGATGGATACGGTGCTCAATCTCGGCCTCAACGACGACACCATTCAGGGCGTCATCGCCCAGAGCGGCGACAAGCGCTTCGCCTACGATTCCTATCGGCGCTTCATTCAGATGTACGCCAATGTGGTCATGGGCATGAAGGGCGAGTTGCTCGAGGACATCCTCGAAGAGATGAAGGAGGAGAAGGGCGTTCATGAGGATACCGAGCTCTCCGCCGAAGATCTCAAAAAGCTGGTGGCGTTGTTCAAGGACAAGGTCAAGGAAACCCTCGGTCGCGATTTCCCCAACGATCCCCATGAGCAGTTGTGGGGTGCAATCGGCGCGGTGTTCGGGTCGTGGATGAACCAGCGCGCCATCACCTACCGCAAGCTCAACAACATCCCTGCCGAGTGGGGCACTGCCGTCAACGTGCAGTCCATGGTGTTCGGCAATATGGGTGATGATTGCGCCACCGGCGTTGCCTTTACCCGCAATCCCTCCACCGGGGAGCACGTGTTCTACGGTGAATTTCTCGTCAACGCCCAGGGCGAAGACGTGGTCGCCGGAACCCGCACGCCGCAGCCCATCAAAAAAAGTCAGGGCGATGGCACTCTCCCTTCCATGGAAGAGGTCATGCCCGAGAGCTATGCTCAGTTGATGAAGATCCAGCAGACCCTGGAAACCCATTACCAGGATATGCAGGATATCGAATTCACCATTGAAAAGGGCAAGCTCTACATGCTGCAGACCCGCAACGGCAAGCGCACCGCGGGTGCCGCGGTGAAGATTGCCGTCGATATGGTGCAGGAAGGGCTCATCGACGAAAAAATCGCTGTGCTGCGCGTCGAACCGACGCAGCTTGATCAGTTGCTGCATCCCTCCCTCGATCCCAAGGCCCCCCGCACGGTGGTCGCCAAGGGGCTGCCGGCATCGCCGGGGGCGGTCAACGGTGAGGTGGTGTTCAGTGCCGACGATGCCGAGGAAGCCGCGCGGATCGGTCTCAAGGTCATCCTGGTGCGCATCGAGACCAGTCCCGAAGATATCCACGGCATGCACGCCGCTCAGGGCATCCTTACCGCCCGTGGCGGCATGACCTCGCACGCCGCGGTGGTCGCTCGCGGCATGGGAAAATGCTGCGTGGCCGGTTGCGGCGACATCAAGATCGACTACGCTAAGCAACAGTTCACGACGCGCGACGGCAAGGTCTTTAAAAAGGGCGACGTCATTACACTTGACGGCGCGACCGGCGAAGTCATGCAGGGCGCGGTGCCCACGGTGACCCCGCAACTGACCGGAGACTTTGCGCGGCTCATGAAGTGGGTCGATAAATTTCGCCGCTTGCGGGTGCGCACCAATGCCGATACGCCGCAGGATTCCAAAGTGGCGCGCGAATTCGGCGCCGAGGGCATCGGCCTGTGCCGCACCGAGCACATGTTCTTTGACGCCGAGCGCATCATGGCGGTGCGCGAGATGATTCTGGCCGATGATGTGGACGGACGGCGCAAGGCCCTGGCCAAGATTCTGCCCATGCAAAAAGGTGATTTCAAGGGCATTTTCCGCGAGATGAAGGGGTTGCCGGTCACCATCCGCCTCCTTGATCCGCCGTTGCACGAATTCCTGCCGCAGAAGGATGAGGAGATCGAGGAAATTTCCCAGGTCATGGGGGTCCATGCCGCGACGCTCAAGGCCAAGGTGGAAAGCCTGCATGAGTTCAATCCGATGCTCGGTCATCGTGGTTGCCGTCTCGGCATCACCTATCCCGAAATCTACGACATGCAGGTGCAGGCCATCATGGAAGCGGCCTGTGAGTTGATCAAAGAAGAAGGGTTCGAGATCGTGCCGGAAATCATGATTCCTCTGGTCGGGCACGTCAAGGAACTCGAAATCATGCGCGCCAACGCCGTACGCGTGGCTGACGAGGTCATCGAGCGCTACGGTGTGGCGGTCACTTACCTCATTGGCACCATGATCGAGTTGCCGCGCGCGGCGTTGACCGCGGATGAGGTGGCGACCCAGGCTGATTTCTTCTCCTTCGGCACCAACGATCTGACTCAGACCACCTTCGGCCTGTCGCGCGACGATGCCGGAAAGTTTCTGCCCTTTTATGTTGAAAAAGATATCCTGCCCAACGATCCCTTCGTCACCCTCGATCAAAAGGGAGTCGGCGAACTGGTTCGTATGGGCTGTGAAAAAGGCCGCAGCGCGCGGCCCGATATCAAGTTGGGCATCTGCGGCGAGCATGGCGGCGATCCGCAGAGCGTGACCTTCTGTCAC
This sequence comes from Geoalkalibacter ferrihydriticus DSM 17813, assembly GCF_000820505.1. NCBI lineage: Bacteria > Pseudomonadati > Thermodesulfobacteriota > Desulfuromonadia > Desulfuromonadales > Geoalkalibacteraceae > Geoalkalibacter > Geoalkalibacter ferrihydriticus. The sequence goes on from NZ_JWJD01000001.1 coordinate 1,008,958, forward strand.
GACATCGGACTGGATTATGTGTCCTGTTCGCCCTACCGGGTTCCCGTGGCGCGTCTAGCCGCGGCCCATGCCGCGCTTAAATCCGGAAAGTAGAGTTCCTTTCTCGTCTCACCGCAAAAGGCCGCCCCGTTCAGGGCGGCCTTTTCATTTCGTCCTGATCCTTGACGGCGCGCCAGGCACAATGGTAAAAGATGTCCCTTTGCATCCGCTCCGCAATGCTGCGGGGGGGAAGCTCCCCAACCGTTTTTTTCTATCGGAGTCCCATGAGTTCCAGGAATACACCAACCGTCGGCGGTCACATCGATTCCCAATGCACCCGTTGCCGCATGCTGACCAACCATACCGTGGTGGCCATGGTCGCTGATCGCCCGGTCAAAGTGCAATGCAATACCTGCGGCGGCCTGCATGGCTACCGTGCCCCCAAGGCCGCGCCCAAGGCCCGCGCTGCCGTGCCGCGCCGGGTTACCGACAAGCCCGCAGCGGCCTCGCGCAGCGCCGATCATGAACAATGGAACAGGGCGGTGGCGGACAAGGACCAGGGTGAGGCGCGTGCCTACGGCATGGATGACGTTTTTCGCGCCGATGAACTGATTCGTCACCCCATGTTCGGTCTCGGGGTGGTCACGGCCACCATCAAGCCCAATAAGATGGAAGTGTTGTTCGAGCAGGGACGTAAGACATTACGCTGTCGCCTTTGATCCCACGGGGCTGTTCAGTCCGCAGCGCAGATCGCGGCGGCATCCCTTGCGGCAAAAGGTTCCGACAATGCCTGCGGCCGGACCCAAAAGGCTTTTCGTCCCGTGATAATTTCTGATCTCCATCCATGGAATCTGGCGCCGCGAGATGCGGCGGCTTTGCAGCGGCAACTTGCCGCGCAGGTGGTGGTCAAGGATCATTTGCCGCCTGAGGTCCGCCAGGTGGCCGGGGTCGATGTCTCGTATAAAAAACACGGCAAAATGTTTTTTGCGGCCGTCTCGGTGTTGTCGTTCCCCGATCTTGAACCGCTGAGCCGCGCAACCGCGCAGGGACTGTCGGAGTTTCCCTACATTCCGGGCCTGCTGTCGTTTCGCGAACTCCCCATTGTTCTGGAGGCCTTTCGGCGGTTGCCGCAGGCCCCTGACGTGATCCTGGTGGATGGGCAGGGCATCGCTCACCCACGCCGCCTGGGGTTGGCGAGCCACCTCGGTTTGTGGTTGGGGGTGCCGACCATCGGCTGCGCCAAGAGCCGGCTGTGCGGCGAGCATCCGGCGCCGGGGAAGGATAAAGGCGATGCGGTTCCCTTGCGCGACGGCGAGGACACCCTCGGTACGGTGCTGACCACACGCACGGGCACGCGTCCGCTGTACGTCTCACCCGGCCACTTGATTGATCAACGCCGGGCGGTGGAAATCACTCTCGCCTGTTGCCGCCGTTATCGCCAGCCCGAACCCACGCGCAGTGCCCACCTCTTGAGCAATGAACTGCGGCGCGCCGCCGCGGATTTGCCTTCCTGACTTTCCCCTCAGAGTACGCTGACCTCAAGGCTGCCGACCTGCTCAATTTCGGCCCGCAGCCTGTCTCCAGCGACCACCTCACCGACTCCCGCGGGGGTGCCGGTCAAAATCAGATCCCCCTCTTCCAGAGTGAAAATTCGCGACAGATAGGCGAGGATGTTCGGAATGCGATGAAGCATCTGACTGGTATGGCCATCCTGGCGCAGCTCTCCATTGACCCACAGGCGGACAGCCAGATTGTGCGGGTCCGAAACCCAGGCCCGCGGCGCGAAATCGGAAATCGGACAGGAGGTGTCGAAACCCTTGGCGATTTCCCAGGGCAGCCCTTTCTTTTTCAGGCGGTTCTGCACATCACGCAGGGTCATGTCGAGGGCCACGCCGTAGCCGGCAATGTGGTTCAAGGCCTCATTTGCGGGAATGTTCTTTCCGTAACGGCCGATGAGCAGCGCCAGTTCCACCTCGTGCTGGCATTGGCGGGAGTAGGGAGGGATGACGATTTTTTCACCGGCGCGGATAATGCTGGTCGCCGGTTTCATGAAGACCACGGGTTCTTCGGGAACTTCGTTGCCGAGTTCCTGGATATGCGCGGCATAGTTTCGTCCCAGGCAGATGATCTTGCCGATGGAAAAATTGCGGTTGCTCTCCTGAAGACGCACAGTGATCATAAGAAGTCATCCTTTGTGGAAAATTCTCAAGAAAATAAGAGTATCCTCTGTTCAGATATAGCATAAGGATCGAGGGTTGCAAGGCAGCTTCCCGCCGCGGCGGTGCCGTGCTCCGCTGTGGTAAACTCTGACAAGAGCGCTCGCAGACCTCTGAAGATGCGTGACCTTTCCCCATACCCTGAAAGGATGCGGCATGTTTCTGCCCATCGGTGACCATCCCAATCCCCGCTCGACTCCCTGGGTCAATTACCTCCTGCTCGGAATCAACCTGGCTGTGTGGCTGCTGATTGCACTGCCGATGAGCAATGTGCCCCCCGAACTCAATGATCCGGTGCTGCTCGAATTTCTCTATGATCTCGGGGTGCGGGGCGCGGTGCCGGCCCAGGCCATTTTCGATCAGATCAGTGCCTATGATCTGTTTGTCTACCAGTATGGTTTCCGACCGGCGGATCCTTCACTGCTGACCCTTTTCAGCTCGTTGTTTCTCCACGGGGGATGGATGCACCTGTTCGGCAACATGCTTTTTCTGTGGATTTTCGGCAACAATGTCGAACACCGTCTGGGGTCCTTGGGCTATCTGGGCTGCTATCTGGGGGCAGGGGTGGCAGCCACCCTGTTCTTCGCCCTGTTTGTCCCCGATTCCACAACGCCGCTCATCGGTGCCTCCGGCGCGATTTCCGGGGTGCTCGGCTTTTATTTCCTGTGGTTTCCGCGCAACCTGGTGCGGGTGTTTATTTTCCTCTTTCCCTTTATCGTTACCACGGTGATGGTGCCGGCCCGCCTGGTGCTGGGTTTTTATCTGGTCCTCGACAATATCTTGCCGTTTCTGCTGACGCGCGGCGGGGCTGAGTCGGGTGTGGCCTACGGGGCGCATATCGGCGGGTTTCTCGTGGGGTTGGGATTGGCCTGGGGGCTGGAAAAAGTGCCGGGCCTCAATCTCTGGCGCAGTGAACAGCGCTACCGCAAGGAGAGGGTCGAAGCGTCCGCCGAAAACGACACGCGGTTATCTCCTGCGGCTCTTATTCATCATCACCTCATCAACGGGCATCCGCGGCAGGCGGCCGATCTTTACCTGCGCCTGAAGCAGCGCCCTGAGCGCCTTGGTGTTGATGCCGACGATGTTCTGGCCATCGGCGACCATCTTCTGGCGCAGGGGCGCGATGACCTGGCGCTGCCGGTTTTTCGTCGTTTCATTGCCGAGCGGCCGGGCGCTGCCGGCCTTGACCGCGCCTTTCTCGGAGCCGGCCAGGCCTTGGAGCGCCATCCTCGGCACATCACCAGCGCCTATCAGTATTTTCTTCAGGCACTGGATGTGGCGCGCAGCGACGCCGTCAAGGACCAGGCCCGACTGCATCTGCGGGCCATTGAACGCCGGGGCCGGAAGGACAACGGCCGCGCAGACTGAGGACGCCTCAGAATTTCCAGATCGCCTCGGCAAAGATCTGCCGGCGGACCTCGGTGACGGAATTTTTCAGGAAGCTTTCGACGGGGAACTCCTGGTGCCGACTATCCAGAAGATTGCGGCCCACAAGGGCAAAAGACAGATTGTCGCGTACCGCCCAGGCCAGCTTGGTGTCGAGTTCGAGATAGGAAGGAACGGGACCGCGTTCCAGGGCGTCGACATAGCGCAGCCAGGTATTCAACTCCAGGTTATGGGGCAAGTCCAGCCAGGCACGCAGAGAGGCCTGGTGCCGCGGAGTTTTTTCCTCGCTGAAATCAAAGTCCTCCTCGCCTAGGCGCGGCTCGACATGCAGCAGAATATAGGAATATGCACCCATGAGACGCAAACGTTCATGCGCCTGCCAGGACAGGGCCGCCTCTAAACCGTGGGAGCGAGCCTTGGTCTCGCTGTTGCGGGTGGTGAAGAGGGCGTCGAGTGGCGGCAGGGGCGGCGGCAAGACAAACGCGGCCGGAACCCCTTCAAAATTTCGCAGATCATCGTAAAAATTGAAAAAGGTGGCAAGATCCAAGGAGACCCTGTCGTTCAGCAGACCGCGATAGCCGAGTTCGAAGGCCGTGACCTTTTCGGTAGCGATGTTGGTGTTGCCGGCCGAAGTCAGGGGCAAGGGAGGATCAAAGGGCCGTACGGACAGAACGATCAGGGCGTCCTCTTCGGTGCGGCTTGGAGTGCGCACTGCCCGCGAGGCCGACAGCCACAGGGAATGGCGGGTGGAGGGAGTCCACAGCAGGCGCAGACTGGGTTGCACTTCAAGCCCTACGGACTCAAAATGCTCGGCTTTGGCTCCGGCATACAGGGTCAGTCGCTCGGCGACCAGGGGCAGTTCGGCCTGGGCAAAGGCGCTCAGCAGGTGGTCGGTTTTTTTTGAAGGACGGTAGGTGATGACCTGCCCGCTGTCAATGGCGTCGCGGCTGACGCGGTAACCCAGGCCCCAGGTGATGTCCAGCAACGCATTCGGCGCGAATTCGTGCTGAAAATCGAGGTCCAGGGTGGTGCGTCTTTCATCCTCGTCGAGCAGGTTGCGGCGGCGTTGGAAGTGATCGACATAAGCCTGGAGGCGGTAACGCGTGGAATCATCAGTTTCCCAGGAGCGCCGTGCCAGCAGAAATCCGCCATCGGTTTCGGTCGGTTCGTCGTTGAGTCGCGCGAAAGGCGCTGTAAAAAGAGGCTCGGTGCGCAGGGCTCCGGCGCGGGTCTGGTGCGCCTCGCCCTGCAGGGTGAACTGCTCACCGGCCGCCGGGTACCAGTCGCTGCGAAATCCGCCGCGCAGGCTGTCCCAATCGCCCTCTGCCGTTTCACCCGGCAATCCATGATGGCGAGTACGGTCGAAGTACTTCACAAACCCGCGCCAGTAGAAATTGTCGCCCGTTTTGCCGCCGTAGCGTAGCGCCCCGCTGCCGCGCTCGAGATTTCCCGCGCGCGCCGTGGCCAGGCCGCCCTGGGTGTCGCGGGCGCTTTTGGTGATGATGTTGACGATACCGTTGACCGCATTGGCGCCCCACAGGCTGCCGCCGGGGCCACGGATGACCTCGATGCGCTCGATGTCCTCCATCAGGGTGTCCTGGATGTCCCAGTAGACCCCGGAGAAGGTCGGGGTGTAGACGCTGCGTCCATCGATGAGCACCAAAAGTTTGTTGGCGAAACGACCATTGAAGCCGCGTGCACTGACCGCCCACTTGTTGCCGTCGATGTGCGCGACATGCATGCCGGGTACCATGCGTAACACATCAGGAATGGTGACGGCGCCCGAGCGTCTGATGTCATCGGCGGTGATGACAAAGACGGCAGCCGGCGTCTGAGAGAGGCGCTGAGGTGTTTTGGCCTGGGTGGTGACTTCCATGGCCATCAGTTCTTCGAGGGAAAAATCGGTCAGAGGTTTTCCGGCGCCCAACGCCAGGGACGCGCAGAGGAGCACGACGAGTAAATTCAGTCCACGAAAAACAATCAGAGGGTAATTCATCTATTCTCCCGGGAGGCTCAGCCAGCGCTCGATGAGGGCGAGTAATTCGGCTTGGCGGAAGGGTTTGCCAAGGAAGTCGTTCATGCCGGTTTGCAGGCAGGTTTCGCGGAAGCTGCGCTGCAGGTTGGCCGTCAGTGCGATGATGGGGGTGTGATCGCCCGCCGCGCGCAAACGCCGAGTCACCTCAAAGCCGTCAATGCCGGGCATCTGGCAATCCATAAGAATGAGGTCGAAGCGTTCGGCTGCAACGGCCGCCAAGGCCTCAACACCATCCTGCGCCACTTTTAGCGCCAGGTTGTGGGGCTCAAGAAGCAGGCCGATAAGTTTCTGCGTGGTGGGGTTGTCTTCGGCCAGCAGTATGCGTTTGCGTCCGTTCGTACCAAGGGAATGTGCAGGCGCGACACCTGACCCGGCTTGTTCAGCAAGGGATGTCTCAGGCTCTTCCCTGGGGACGGCAAAGGGTATTTCACAGGTGACGGTCGTTCCCTGCCCAGGGGTGCTGTGCAGCGCAACCGTGCCGCCCATCAAATGAACCAATTCGCGCACGATGGCCAACCCCAGGCCCGATCCGCCGTATTGGCGGCTGGTTGAGTTGTCGCCCTGGGCAAAGGCTTCGAAGATCTTTTCCTGTACTTCTTTCTCGATGCCGATCCCCGTATCCTGAACCTCAAGGCGCAGCAGCGCAGTTTCGGACGCGATATTCAGGGGCCGCATCTCCACTTGTACCGCGCCTGCGGGAGTGAATTTCACCGCGTTGCCCACCAGGTTGATAATGATTTGGCGCAGGCGCCCGCCGTCACCGAGAAGATGATGGGGAACGCCGGGGTCGATGTGACAACCGAGACGCAGACCTTTGTTACGGCTCGTCACTTCAAGCAGACGCACCGCATCTTCGATGATTTGGTGTGGATCAAATGCCGATGAGACCAGCGTCAGCCGCCCTGCCTCGATTTTTGCGATGTCAAGCAAATCATCGAGAATCCCCAGCAACGCCTCGCCCGAGCCGCGCACGGTTTCGGTCAGCTGTTTTTGCCGCTCGTCGAGGGGGGAGGAAAGCAGCAGGTCCGACATGCCGAGGACGCCGACCATGGGGGTGCGGAGTTCATGGCTGAGATTTGCCAGGAACGTTGACTTGGCGCGGTTTGCGGCCTCGGCCGCCTCTTTGGTGCGGCGCAGATTCTGGATGGTTTCGGCCAGGGTGGCATTGGCTTGGGACAATTCCTCGGTTCGGTGAGAAACCTGCTCCTCCAGCCCCTGGCGATGTTCGTCGAGTTGGCGATCGCGTTGTTGGACTTGCTCAAGCATGTGGTTGAAACCGTCCATCAGAGTGCCGATTTCGTCGTTGCTCTCGCGCCCGACCCGCAGGGCGTAGTTGCGGTGGCGTGAAACTTCCTCCATGGCGTCGGCCAGTTTCAGAATCGGCTGGGAAATGATGGATTGCAGGCGCGATGCGAGCAGATAGGCGATGCCCAGAGACAGGGCAAGAACGGCGAGACTGCCTGCCCCGAACCAGGCCAGACGCCAAAAGAGTTCGTCCATGTCGGTCTTGAGGTGAACGAGGCCGAGATATTCGGTGTCGAAATAAATCGGCTGAAAATAACACAGGGAACGGGCCCTGATTTGATGATGCCCGGATTCCTGCGGTTCAATCCGAGAAATGCTGGTTTCGCAGCAACAGGAAATCTGCCCCTCTGGCGGGGTGATCTGCAGGAGCGAAAACGGATTGCCCTGAGCGTCGTAGATGCCGGCCTCAATCAGGTTTTTTTGCACGCGCAAGGTGCCCAGAAGGTCATCGGCGGCCCCGGGATCATTAAACAGCAGCGGTGCCTGGCTGTTGTTGGCGACAATGCGCGCCAGGGAAGCAAGTTTGTCGATGGCGTTGTCGCGAAAGCTGACCACTTCGATTGCGATAAACGCCGTGGCCGTCAAGAGCAGAACCACGGTGCTGGTGACCAGGGTCATGGCCGTGAGCTTGCGGCGAATAGGCAGGCGGCTGAAAAAAGCTTTCATGGATGCTGCCCCCGCATGAGTTCTTCGGCGTTGGCGGCCAGTTGCAGCAGGCGCGAGCTGATAACAAGTCCCGCGGCGTGCGCCGCGTCCAGGTTGATGCGAAAGCGGATGCGGTTGTCGTGCAAGAACATTTCGATCATGCCGCCGCGCGCCGCGAAATCCTCCATATCCCCGATGGTGAGAGTTGGAAACAGTTCCAGCCTCGCCAGCACATCCTCAAGCCGCGCGCTTTCCGACTCGGCGATGAACAGCACCTGGCATTCGCGGATGGCGGCTGTCGTGTCCGGAAAGCTGATGCGCACCGGTCGTCCTTCGATGGTGCTGCCCTCCAGGCGTTGGATGTGTGGCCCGAAGGGATTTTCCCCGATGACCCCGATGCAGAAGGGCGCGTTGGTGGGCGCGGCGGATATTTCGGTTTCAGGCCAATAAACGAATTTTGCGAAGTTGAAAAGGAAGGCGGCCTTGGCTTCGTATTCTTCAAGGCTGGTGGAAGATGGGCTTGCATTGACCTGCGGCGCGACTGCCCCGAGCAGCCCCAGGCACAGGCACACGCCGACCAGATACAAAAATGCCCGATTTCGCCGGGGGCGAATCTTGCTGTCGATCCCCAGGCAATCGAGGATGAGCAGGAGTATCGCTGTGAGGCGGGTCAGAAGTGCCATGTCACCTTGCCGTAAATGCCGCGCGGGACTTCGGTGGCGAGCACCTCAAAAAAATCGTGTCCGCCGAATTCGGCGTGACGGCGCTCCAGGAGATTTTGTCCGACAAGGGCGAATTCCAGCTTTTTATGAGGATGACGCCAGGCGATGCGGGCATCGAGAGTAATATAGCTGGGTACGCTGATTTTCTCAACATTGACGTCGGCGGCTACATTTGACAGGGAGTCTACGTAGCGGAGCCAGAGGTCGAGATCAAGATTGTCTGAGACAGCGAAGGCCGAGCGCAGGGAAATTTGGTGTTTGGGAGCTTCGGTGTCTTCAAATTGGCTCAGGGTTGGTTCGGGGATGTCCGGTGTTTTGATCTTGAGCTTCAAAAAGGTATAGGCAAGTTGCAGCTTCAGATTGTCCAGCACCCGCCAGCTTGCGGCAACCTCGGCGCCGTGACTGCGTCCTTCAATCCGATCCGTGGTTTCAACGGCCAGGACCCCGTGGACGAAGGGCTCTTCCGCCAGGGAAAACCCGGCGATACGGCCGCCGAGGAGGTTTTTGTAGCGATTATAGAACAGCGCCAGGTCGACAAAAAGACTGGGGTGCAACTGTGAGCGGTAGCCCGCCTCATAGGCATCCACGGTTTCTGCCTGCAGATCGCGCCGGCCGCTGACTGCGACCCGCGTGGGCAGGGGCGCGGCCGGATTATGGGCCGTGTCAGGAGGGAAAAAACCCATATTGATGCGAATGTCATCTTCGCCGCGCGAGGGGGTGCGCACGGCCCTGGATGCGGCAGCCCAGAGGGTGTGCTGGGGCCCGGGGGTGTAGAGCAGGCGCAGAGTCGGTTGGAATTGCAGGCCGGAGCTGTCGTGATGCTCCCATTTCGCGCCGACGGTTGCCTCCAGGAGATCGGCAACAATAGTTATGCGATCCTGAGCGAAAGCGCTGTACAGGTGGTCGGTGCGCTTTCGCGGAGGAAAAAAAGTCAGGGGCGTGTCCACCAGGCGATCAGCCGTGCGCCGATAACCCAGGCCCCAGGTCACTTCGTGGCGGGCGAGGGGCACAAAGCGATGTTGAAATTCCAGGTCGTAGGTATGCAGGCGATAGTCAAAACCCAGATCCTCATAGCGAGAACGATCAACGTAGCCCTGAACCCGGATTTCGTCGCTGTCGCGCAACCGCCGCTCCCAGCGCCCCAGGAGGAATCCGCCGCCATGCTCGGTATCATCGTCCACCTGGCGGAAAAAAGGTTCGCTCAGCGAATGCTCGACAATTGTCTGGCCGCTTTTGCCTTGAGAAATCTCGCCTGAGAGCATCATGGAGGTTTGCGCATCGATCTCCCGGTCCCAGCGTAGCCCCGCATGCAGATTGTAGAAATCATCGGCGGGGTCATGGGTTGCGGCATCGTTCTCGCCGTGGCCACGATATTTGGCGTAGAGGCGCAGATGAGAGTCGTCGTCCAACCGCAGCCCCTGGCGCAGGGCAACGGAGACGTACTCCTGGGTGCCGGCGGCGGCGCTCACCAGGGTGCCCCGGGTGTCGGCGGCATGGCGGGTGATGATATTGATGACGCCGTTGACGGCATTGGCGCCCCACAGGCTGCCACCGGGCCCGCGGATCACCTCGATGCGCTCGATGTCCTCGAGAACCAGATCGTGCATTTCCCAGAAAACACCGGAAAACACCGGGAGGTAAATACTGCGCCCATCGATCATGACCAGCAGCTTGTTGGCGAAGCGGCCGTTGAAACCGCGCGCACTGACCGCCCATTTGTTGGCATCGAGCTTAGCCACCTGCATGCCCGGCACCAGGCGCAGCAGATCGGGAATGGTCGTGGCGCCAGAGCGGTGGATATCTTCAGCGCTGATGACGAAAACCGCAGCCGCGGCCTGAGAGAGAGGCTGGGATTTCTTGGATACCGAGGTGACCTCGATCTCCATGAGCTCTTCGAGGGAGAATTCCGTCAGAGATTTATGTGCGGCCCAGGCGCGAGGGATCAAAAGGAGAACGATCAGCAGCGCAGGAAAGGCAAAGCGTTTCAGAAAAAATGGCATTACCGCATCCAAAAGTGAAAATAAAAAGAATTGCATTTTGCCAGATGGGAAAGGTATTTACCACAAATTTGTCACTAGGGGTGAGAGAAAGTTAAGCTTTGGCGCATTGATTCGGCAAGCAATGTTTTTAACCTCAGGCTTGCCCTTCGGGCGCCGCCATGTAAAATAAGCAGTGGCGTATAATAAACAGTTTGTTAATCACACCTGCCTCAAGGAGGGCGTATTCCGATGGGAGTAAAAGTCAGTTACAAGGAACTGGGTCTGGCCAATACCCGGGAGATGTTTAAAAAAGCGGTCAACGGCGGCTATGCCATTCCCGCCTACAATTTCAATAACCTTGAGCAGCTCCAGGCCATTGTGACTGCCTGTGCCGAGACGTCTTCGCCGGTCATCGTGCAGGTCAGCAAAGGGGCGCGCGACTATGCCAACCAGACCATGCTGCGTTACATGGCCATGGGGGCCGTGGAAATGGTGCGCGAGATGGGCGCGCAGATCCCCATTGCCCTGCATCTCGACCACGGCGATACCCTGGAGTTGTGCAAGTCTTGCGTCGACTCGGGTTTTTCTTCGGTGATGATTGACGGATCGCACCATTCTTATGAGGAAAATGTTGCGCTGACCCGTCAGGTCGTGGAGTACGCTCATGCCCATGATGTGACCGTGGAGGGCGAACTCGGCGTACTGGCCGGGATCGAGGATGAGGTGCAGGCCGAGCATTCCACCTACACTCGGCCGGAAGAGGTTGAGGATTTCGTGCAGAAGACCGGCGTGGATTCCCTGGCCATTTCCATCGGCACCAGCCATGGCGCCTTCAAATTCAAGGTCAAGGAGGGTGAAGAGCCGCCGCCGCTACGGTTTGATATTTTGGCAGAGATCGAGCGGCGCATTCCCGGTTTTCCCATCGTGCTGCACGGCGCATCGAGCGTCGTTCCCGAATACGTTGAGTTGATCAACGCTTACGGCGGCAAGCTGGAAGGGGCGGTCGGCGTCTCCGAGGAGCAGTTACGCAGGGCTGCGGCCAGTGCCGTATGCAAGATCAATATCGATTCGGACGGGCGCCTGGCGGTGACCGCGCGGGTGCGCGAATTTCTGGCCAACAATCCCGGCGAATTCGACCCACGCAAATATCTCGGTGCCGCGCGCAAGGAGCTGATCAAGCTGATCAAGCATAAGAACGAGACCGTCCTTGGCAGCGCCGGTAAGGCCTGAGACAAAAGTGGCACTTTTTGACTTGTCGGCTGACCATTTTTGACACGGAAGGTGGTTTGGCCGCGGAATTTTTGACTGCCTTCGCGATTTCTGACTAAAATTTGAACAAAATCGCGTGGGAAAAAATTGCAAGAAAAAAAAGCTCGTTTTAACCGCGGTGAAAAAGGGGTCGTATTTCTTGGGAAATGCGGCCTCTTTTTTTATCCAAAACGAAATATTACTAAAATGGTCGCGTATACGGCACGAGCACTGCATCTGGTGATAGAATAGTAAATATAGAGCGAAAGAAATTAAATATTCATCGCTCTTATCCGATAAGAAAACAAGAAGATGATTTGAGTTTATTTATGAAGATCCGGTTTCTGTCGGGAGGGGACCAGCGCCGCACCTCCGAGCGGCATCGAGGAGTCAAGAGTATGGTTAAGCATCCGAACGAATTCAGCCGCCGCATTGTTGAAAGATTTTTCAGCGCCCGTAACGTCGACGTTCACGTGACCAGCGTGAGAAACGGTTACGTCGTCTTCTTCAACCACATCAGCCACTTCGAGGCTTGCGCCGTTGACGAGCCGGCTGGCCGGTTGATTTTCGATGAGCGCCGTGACGAGTGGGATCTGTTCTGGATCAGCGGCGATTTCCGCTGGCACTATTACGCATCCTACGAGAAGCTGCACCTGGCGCTTGAAGTGATGTTCGGCGATCAGGCCGCCAACCTGTTTCATAAGGTTTTGTGAGAAGCGCCACGGGGATGGGGCAAAGCCTTCTTCCCCGTGACGCTGTTCTTGGTTATTTGTCCCTGGTCATTGGTTGTTCATTTTCTTCCGGGATGAAGAAGTCCACTTTTGCCTCCACCTCCGTGCCGTCGCGCAAAATGCGCAGGTGGGCGGTGTCGCCGGGTTGTTTCCGGCGGACCAGGTAGATGACGTCGAAACTTTCCTGCAACTCTGTTCCATCCATTTCCAGCAGCACATCTCCTTTTTCAATACCCGCGCGCGCCGCCGGAGAGTCGGGCATGACGCCGGCCACGCCGACGCCGGTCGGGGCGTTTTCGAGCAGAACGCCCAGTTTGACCGGCGGCGCGGGCAGATCCTCGTATTCCGTGAACACCGTGAAATCATAGGGCGGCATGGGGAAGTGGGGGATGTCCACATCCATGAGGCGATCCTGCTTGTCTGGCGGAATGTGGATTTCCTTGCTGCCGATGATCAGATAGGAGGTCGGCAGACGGCGGAATACGCGTCGCGGAATGCCGAAGCCGAAGCGCACGTGGTTGCCCCCTGCCAGCACCACCATGCGGTGCCGCGCGTTGGCGGGGTCGGCGAGGTAACGGACGATATTGTCCGCCATGGTCTCATCCCACAGGGTCTGTACGCGCACAAAACCTTCCAGACCGCCGCGGCCCGCCTCATGGCCGGCGAAAATGGCCTCGATCAGCGCGCGCTGGTAGGGATCGTCCATATCCATCTCCGGCAGGGCGGCACGCACCTCGTCCGGCAGGGCGTCGGGCGCATGGAGGCTGAGTTGGCGCACCAGGCTGCGCTCGGCGTTCAGGCCGATGACCGCAATGCCCTGGTCGCGGGCCAGCAGCAGGATGTCGCGGTAGAGGGCGAAATCCATGCGCCAGACCTCGTGCCACCTGGATTCCCTGAGAAATTCCTTTTCCGATAATTCCCCAGCCACCCAGCGATCCAGAACCTCTTGTTGTGCCGGAACGAACATCTCCATGCCGATGGCGACCTGCCCGGGATGACGCGCGGCGAGGGCTTGAATAACCTGGAGCTGGACGCGGTGAGCGGCGGGATTGTCATGGGTTTCGCCGACATAGACGATGCGGGCATCAGCGGCGGCGTTGAGCATGGCCTCTTCGTCGACGTAAAAACCCGTGGGATTGTGCAGGATGTCGCCGACCTGCGGCGGCCGCTCGGGTTCGTAGGGTCGCTGTGGGTCGCCGAGGGGCGCGGTGAGGGTGGGGGCGCAGGCGCTCATGAGCGCCACCAGAGCGAGAAGCAAAAAAAGGGGGAACAGACGCATGGAGCACACTCCTTGAACAAGTTATGGGGATTGCGGATCATAACAAACCTCAAGAGCCCTGACCACAGATCTGAGCACCCAAGGGCAATCAACAGGGATGCACAGGATGAACAGAGGATAATAAACCAAGGCTTGGGCTTAAAGCGCTCTTCATCCTGTCCACCTTGTCCACCCAGTCCATTCTGTCCACCCTGCATTTCTCGCCTTTGAATTTTTTTCCCTGGTCGGCAGCGACGGCACTTCAACCTCGGCTTTCTTCCACCCCCTTGGCGGCGCGCCCGGTCAGCAGAGTGCGCAAACTGAGCAGCAGGCTGAACAGGGCGGGCACCAACAGCAGAGTGAACAGGGTTGAAACCACCAGCCCGCCAATGACCACGCTGCCCAACCCGCGATAAAGCTCGCTGCCCGCGCCGGGAAACAGCACCAGGGGCAGCATCCCGAAGGTCGAAGTGCCCACCGACATGAAAATCGGGCGGATGCGGGTGCGCACCGCTTCGCGCAGGGCCTCACGCGCCTCCATGGCCTGATCCCGCATGAAGTTCAGCGATTGGTGCACGATGAGTATGGCGTTGTTGACCACGGTGCCCACCAGGATGATGAAGCCGAGCATGGTGAGAACATCCAGGGGTTGATAGGTGAGCAGATTGCTCACCAGCCACAGGCCGAGAAAGCCGCCGGCCATGGCCAGGGGCACGGAAAACATGATGACCAGGGGATAGAAGAAGCTCTCGAACAATGCGGCCATGAGCAGGTAAGTGATGATCAGGGCGAGAACAAAATTCCACTTGAGAACGTCGAAGGTCACCTCCAGCTTATCGGCGGTGCCGGCAAGGCGGACGCGGACATCGCTGCCCAGGACACCGTCGGCACGCAGGGGTTCGATGACCTGCGTCTGAATGATTTCGATGGCGGTTTCCAAGGGAATGTCCTCGGGGGGACGCACCTCAAGGGCAATGGTGCGGATTCCCTCGGAGCGATTGATCTGCTCCGGCCCGGCCACCAGTCGCACTTCGGCGACCGCCCCCAGAGGCACCTTTTGCCCGCCCGGTGCGCGTAGCAGCAGATTGGGCAGATCCTGGGTGCGTCCGGCAAAAGCTTCGGCGCCCATGACGACCAGGTCGATCTCGCTGCCGTCGACATTGACAGTGCTCGCGCGGTGGCCGTCGAGCAGTGCATCGACGATGATCCCCAGGTCGCGGGCGCTCAGACCGAGATCGGCCAGGCGCACCCGGTCGGGCAACACGCGGATCTCGGGATTGCCCAGATCAAGGCTTGGCACCGGGCGGACCTGGGCGCCGGGAAGTTCCTCGCGAAGGGCGCCGAAGGCCTTGCTGCCGATGTCGACCAGGCGGGTAAGGTCGACGCCGCTGAATTCGACCTCGATGGAGCGCCCCGCCGTGAGACCGCGCTCAAACAGCGAGGTCTGCGCGACGATGGCGATCATGCCCGGGGTTTGCGCCAGGCGCTCCTGCAGGTAGGGGATGAGTTCGCGCACCCGCGCCGGGTCGCGGGTGCGCGTGCCCATGAAAATCTGGCGACCCGAGGCGACATAGAAAAAATGGCCCATGGCCGGGGTGCGACCGCGGTCGTCGTAATCAGGATCCCATAAGTGAGCGATGTCGGCTTCAAGGTCTTCGGCGATGCGGATGAATTCCTCGACATTGTAGCCCGGCGGGGGCAGCAGCACTGCGATGAGCAGATTGCGGTTGCCTGTGGGCAGATACTCGGCCTCGGGGGCGAGGAGCCAGGCCGTGCCCAGGGCGCCGACGGTGAACAGCACAACCACGCCCAGACAGACCCAAACCCGGCGACTGACCCAATAAACGACGCGGGCCACATGGTTGGTAAAGCGCTCGGCGAGCGCGACCAGACCGAACAATTCCCGCAGGTCGCGGCGCTTGGTGCCGGAGTCGGTTGCGCGCACCACGGCGCGGTCCGTAAGCAGGCGCGCGGCGGCGGAGGGAATCACCGAAACGGAAATGATCAGGGAGAGGGCGACGGCGGCGCAAATGGCGATGGCGATGTCGCGAAACAATTGCCCGGTTTCCTCGACAATGAAAAAGATCGGCAGGAACACGGCGATGGTGGTCAGGGTCGAGGACAGGATCGCGCCCCAAACCTCGCGGGTGCCGTCGATGGCGGCTTCCTGGCGGCCTTTGCCCATCTGCCGGTGGCGATAGATGTTTTCGAGCACGACGATAGCGTTATCCACCACCATGCCCACGGCAAAGGCCAACCCGGCCAGGGAAATGACGTTGATGGTGCGCCCGAACAGGGTCATGACGATGAAGGTGCCCACCACCGAAACGGGAATGGCCGTGGCGACGATGAAAGTCGGCGCGACAGAGCGCAGAAACAGCAGCAGAATCAAAATCGCCAGGCTGCCGCCGATCCACAGGTTGTTCATGACCAGGGTGATGGCCGAATCGATGTATTCCGTTTCGTCATAGACTTGATCGAGGGTGAGATTTTCCTCGGGGATGATGCCGGCGTTGAGTTCGCGCAGTGCTTCCCTGAGTCCCTCCATGACCTCAAGGACGTTGGTGCCTGATTCGCGCTGCACATTGATGGCGATGGCCGGCTCGCCGATCTGGCGCACCGACACTGTCGGCTGCTCGTAGCCAAGGCGGGTTTCGGCCAGATCCCGCACAAAAACACGTTCCCCCGACGCAGTGCGCAGGGCGATATTCCCCACGTCCTCGGGAGTGGTCAACTCGGCAAGAGTGCGCACCAGGTAGCGGCGCTTGCCCTCGTCGAAACTCCCCGCGGATATATTGACGTTTTCGGCGTCGAGAGCGCGGATGAATTCGCCCAGGGTCAGGCCGACGGCGGCAAGCTTTTCCGGGTCGACGATCACCTGCATTTCCCGCTCGCGACCTCCGAACAGGTTGCTGCGGGCCACGCCGGGCACACGTTCGAAGCGCGCCTTGATGTAATCCTCGGCAAAGGTTTTGTAAGTATAGACGGGATTAGGGTTGCCGGGGCCGGGCTTGAGGGCGAACCAGGCGATGGGCTGATCGTCGGTGTTGACGGTGGAGATGACTGGCCGTTCGGCATCCAGGGGGATGTTGCGCACCTGATTGAGGCGGTTGCTGACTTTGAGCAGGGCCGAATCCATGTCGGTGCCGGGAACGAAGGTCAGCACGATGCGCCCCTGGCTGTCCCGAGACTCGGATTTCATTTCTACGACGCCTTCAACGCCCTTGAGTTCATCCTCCTGGCGCTGAACGATCTCCTTTTCCACCTCTTCAGGCGCGGCCCCGGGCCAGAGGGTACTGACGGTGATTTCCGGGCGTGAGACTTCCGGCGTGAGCTGAATCGGCGTACGCAGCAGCGAGATCATGCCGAACAGCACCACCAGCAGAACCCCGACGGTGACGCCGACCTGGCGTTTGACCGAGAGAGTGATGAGGCTCATGATCCGGAATCTCCGGCGTTGGTGGCCGCCTCGCGGACGGCCTGACCGCTGCGCAATCGCTCGTTGCCGCGGATCACCACGCGGTCGCCGGCTTCAAGTCGCCCGTTGCGCACCTGCACGGCAAAAGTGTCGGCTACGGCGGCGAGAATTCGCACCTCGACGATTTCCGCTTTGCCCTCGACCACTCGCACCACGAAGCCCTCGTCGTCAGGGCGCAGCACATAGGCGTCTTTGGGTACCAGCAGGGCGGATTGTTGCAGTTCATGGGTAAAGCTGACCCGTGCCAACATGCCGCCGAGAATTTCGCTGTGCGGATTGGCCACCTCGACCTGCACCGGAAAGGTGCGCGCCGCCGCATCGGCGCGCGGGATGATGGCGCTGACCTTTCCGGAAAAGTCGCGGCCGGGCAAGGCGTCGAAGCGAACCCGCGCATGGCTTCCGAGGCTGATCAGTGACAGATGCTGCTCGGGAACCGGCACCATGACGTGAACCACGGACAGATCGTCGAGGTGCACCACCTCGTCGCCCTCGCGCACCCATTGGCCGACCTCGGTGGCCTCGAAGGCGATGCGCCCGGCGAAGGGGGCGCGGATGGTCATGCGCGCCAGACGGTCCTCCAGGCTGCGCAGCGCGGCGCGTCGGCTTTGGGCGGATTGCTGCAGGGCGTCATGCTCGGTCTCGCGGCTCTGCAACTCCTCTTCGGAAATGAAGTTCTGATCAAAAAGTTCCCGCGCCCGGCGCCGATCGGCCTGCGCTTTGACAATGCGTGACTGAACCTCGCCCAGGGCGGCACGGGCTTCCTCCAGTGCCAGCTCGGTCCGGTAAGTGCGCAGCTGCGCAAGCACTGCGCCTTGCTCAACCTGGCGGCCGCGCCGGGCGGTCAGGGATTCCACCAGTCCTTCAACCTCGGCGGCGACCGCGGTGCTGTAGCGGGCCTCGCTGATGCCGACCAGGGATGTAGGAATGCGCGGTTGCCCTTCCTCCACCGGCGCGGTGACGACGAGAGCGGCTGGTGGACCGCCGCCGGGGCGGGGTTGGGCGTGGAGGCTGAGAGGCGCGAGCAGAATCAGCAGCAGTGCGAAAAGAGCGGGCATCGAGGAGACTTCCTTTCGGCGGACGGCTTCGGGCAAGGCCTGGACTATAGCTGCTTAATTATTTCGCAGACTGCCCTGCTGTCAAGAAGGGCCGATGCGGGCCGAAAAAAAAGCCCCGGAAGCATGTGGCTCCGGGGCTTTTGGGTTCAAGGGCTCAGCCGGCGGCTGCTTTGCGCCGGCGGCTGCCGTCGCTCATCACCTGGTAAGCGCAGAATTCTCCGCACATGGTGCAGGCGCCATGCTCTTCGTCGACACCGGACTCGGCGCGCAGACGACGGGCCTTATCGGGGTCGATGGCCAGGTTGAACTGGCCTTCCCAGTCGAGGTTTTTCCGGCAGCGGGCCATGGCGATATCTTTGTCGATGGCGCCGGGCACCCCCTTGACGATGTCGGCGGCATGCGCGGCGATGCGGCACGCCATGACCCCTTCATGCACGTCCTCCACGGTGGGCAGACGCAGATGCTCGCTGGGTGTCACGTAGCAGAGAAAGTCGGCACCGGCGGCCGCTGCCAGGGTGCCGCCGATGGCGCAGGTGATGTGGTCGTAGCCCGGCGCGATATCCGTCACCAGAGGGCCGAGCACGTAAAAGGGCGCGCCGTGGCAGAGGCGCTTCTGCAGAGTGATGTTGGCCTCGATCTGGTTGAGGGGCACATGGCCCGGACCCTCGATCATGACCTGCACCCCAGCCTCCTGGGCGCGCTGGGTCAGTTCACCGAGGACGATCAGCTCGTGAATCTGCGCGCGGTCGGTGGCATCGGCCAGGCAACCGGGACGGAAGCCGTCTCCCAGGGAAAGAGTGGCATCGTAAGGCTTGACGATTTCCAGCAGCCGGTCGAAGTACTCGTAAAGAGGATTTTCGGCGTTGTTGTGGGCCATCCATTCGACGGTGAAGGATCCGCCGCGGGACACCACATCCATGAGCCGTCCCTCGTTCTTCATGCGCTCTACCACGGCACGGGTCACGCCGCAGTGCACGGTGATGAAATCGACACCGTCATCGAGGTGTTTAATGACGCCATTGAAGATGTCATCGACGGTCATGTCGACGAGAGCTTTTTTCTGGCGCAGCACCTTGTCGACGGCGGCCTGGTAAAGAGGCACGCTGCCGATGCACACCCCGGTTTCGGCGATAATGGCGGCACGAATCTCGTCTACCGGCCCGCCGGTGGAGAGATCCATGATGGCGTCGGCGCCGGCGCGCACCGCAACACGTGCTTTTTCCAGCTCCTTGTCGATGCTGGTGTCGTCCTTGCTGGTGCCGATATTGGCGTTGATCTTGGTGCGCAGGCCCTTGCCCACGGCCAGGGGACTGCCGTTTTTGCGCTTGACGTTATGGCAGATGATGGCTGTGCCTTCAGCCATGCGCGCGCGCAGGATTTCGGCGTCGATGCCTTCGGCGGCCGCGGCCTGGCGCATGAGATCGGTCACGATGCCCTGGCGGGCGGCTTCAAGTTGCGTCATGGACTAAACCTCGCAGATCTTTAAAGATGTCAAAACCCTGGAAAACGTGTAATTCGGACACGGATCAAATCTGATCAGGGCGGATAAATTTGCTCCGTGAGCAAAGGTTTTGGGTTTTGAAAAGGGTATACATTATAGGTCGGGTAGAAAAAAACGGCACGGAAAAAATGGCAGAATCTGCAAGTGCTTACCCTTCTTGCCCTTTGTGCGCCGCCTGCCAGTGGTTGACCGGGCCGTGACCGCCTCCCAGAGGGCGGGCGCCGGCAATGGCAGTGCTGATAAAAGTTTTCGCGGCGGCGACCGCCTGCACCAGCGGCCGGCCCTGGGCGAGATAGGTGGCGATGGCCGCAGAAAAGGTGCAACCGGTGCCGTGGGTGTTGGTCGTGGCGATGCGCGGGGCGCTGAAGCGATGCAGGCGCTCACCCTCCAGCAGCAGATCCACGGCTTCGCCGGCCAGGTGCCCGCCTTTGATCAGCACATTGCGCGCGCCCATCTCCTGAAGTTTGCGCGCCGCGGCTTCCATTTCGTCGAGGTTGCGCACTGCCATCCCGCAGAGGGCTTCGGCTTCGGGCAGATTGGGGGTAAGCAGGTAGGTTTCGGGCAGCAGCAGGTCACGCACCGCGCGGACCGCTTCCTGCTCCAGCAGGGGCGCTCCGCCCTTGGCCACCATCACCGGGTCGACGACGGAAATCAGACTGTGGCGATGAATAGCGCGGCTGACCACGGCGACGATGTCGGCATTAAACAGCATGCCGGTTTTCAGGGTGTCGCTGCCGATGTCCTCAAGGATGGCCGCAAGTTGCGCGGCGACGAAATCCGCCGGGGCAGGATGGATGCTGCGCACGCCGAGGGTGTTCTGGGCGGTGAGTGCGGTTATCGCGCTGGTGCCGTAACTGCCCAGTAGGGTAATGGTTTTGAGGTCGGCTTGAATGCCGGCACCGCCGCCTGAGTCGGAACCCGCAACGGTCAACACTCGGCCGCGGGGGAAGGTGTGGCGGGAATTGAACTGCAGGGCGATTTCCCGGGCTGCCAGGGCCGGCTCGGGCGCCTGAGTGACAGCAGAGATCACCGCGACCGCGTCGGCTCCAGCGGCAATCAATTCGGCGGTTCCCTCCCTATCGATGCCGCCGATGGCGACGATGGGGATCTGCACGGCTTTGCGCACCCGCCGCAGGGTGTCAACTCCGACCACCACCGCGTCGTCCTTACTGGCGGTGGGGTACATGCTGCCCAGGCCGATGTAGTCGGCACCCTGACTCTGGGCCTTCAAGGCCTGTTCGACGGTGCGGGTCGAGACTCCGATGAGTTTGTCAGTGCCCAGAAGCAGGCGCGCTTCGCTCACCCCGGCGTCGCTCTGCCCAAGGTGCACACCGTCGGCATTGCAATCGCGAGCCAGTTGCGGCGAATCATTGACGATGAATAGGGCTCCGGTCTCGCGACACAGGCGCCGCAGGCGCGCAGCGACTTCCAGCCGCTGTTCCGGCGGGCGCTGTTTGTCGCGATATTGCAGAATGCGCGCGCCGCCGCGCAGGGCTTGCGCGATGATTTTTTCGGCCTGGACATCGGCGGCGTCGCTGATCAGATAAAGTCCGTGAAACATGCAAGCCTCTGGAGTTTGGGGCAAAACGAAAATCGCCGCGACCGGTCGCGGGACCGCTGCGGCGATAAATTAAACGAGTCGGGGTGGCGGTCGAAGACCCGTCGTGTGGATCTCAGGCGGCAATGACGATGCGGCGGTTGAGCAGATCGATCTCTTCGATGGCGCCGGTAATGTTTTCGATCTTGCCGAAGGCGTCAATCAGGCGCAAGCCCTCTTTGCCTGCAAGGATCGAGGTGACATGCTGCAAGGTGCGTTCTTCGTCGCCGAGAACGAGATGAAAATGGCCGGGATCTAAACACATGGCAAACCTCCTGTAAGTCCTGCCCTCCGAAGCTAAAGCAATCGCGCGGGGGTGTCAACAGATTTGATCCGAAGAGCGTGAATCTGCGCGCTTTACATGCCTTGGTGGCCATGGTAAATAAGAAGTCTTGCCCACAAACGTCTCGGGGGAAATTCCATCGTCATGCCCGTTGCTCGCCCCACCCATGTTGACATCGATCTCGCTGCTTTGCGCCACAATTTTCGTCTGGTGCGCCGTCAGGCCGGCGCCGGTCGGCAGGTGCTGGCCGTTGTCAAGGCCGATGCCTATGGGCATGGCGCCAAGGGCGTGGCGCGTGCGCTGGAATCCGAAGGGGCCGATCTGTTCGGCGTGGCTCTGCTGGAAGAAGCCAGGGAGCTTCGTGCCGCCGGCATTCGTGCGCCGATATTAATCCTTGGCGGCATCTATCCCGGGCAGGAGGCCGGCTTCTTCGAGCCCGACCTGATCCCCTGCATTTTTGATCTGACTACGGCCCGGCGCCTCAATGCCGCCGCAAAAAGCGCGGGGCGCATCCTCGGTTGTCATATAAAAATCGATACGGGCATGGGGCGGGTGGGCTTTTTCAACGGCGAACTGCAGGATATGTTGCCTGAATTGAATAAGCTCGCCAACCTGCGCATCGACGGGGTCATGTCGCATCTGGCTGTGGCCGACGAGCCCCGGCATCCCTTCACGGCCGAGCAAGTTGAACGATTTCGCCGTGCTTTGGCCAGAGTGCGCGAGGCCAGCCATCGTCCGCGTTTTCTGCATATCGACAACAGCGCCGCGCTCTTTGCTCACGACATCCCTGAATGTAACCTGGTGCGGCCCGGTATCGTACTCTACGGGGCCCTGCCGTCGGGCCATTTCGCGGGCCGCCTCGATCTGCGGCCGGTCATGCACTGGCGCACCAGCATCGCCCTCCTCAAGACCCTGCCGACGGGCAGCGGCGTGAGTTACGGGCATCGATTCATCGCCACGCGACCGACCCTGGTAGCGACCCTGCCGGTGGGTTACGCCGACGGCTACAATCGGCGCCTGACCAATTGCGGCGAGGTGCTGGTGCGCGGCCGCCGCGTCCCGGTGGCCGGGACTGTTTGCATGGACTGGACCATGATCGACGTCACCGACGTGCCCGGCGTGCAGGTCGGCGACGAAGTGACCCTCTTGGGACAGGCCGACGGCCAATGGATCCGCGCCGAGGACTGGGCGGAAAAGATCGGCACCATTCCCTACGAGGTGTTCTGCCAGGTGAGCAAGCGGGTGCCGAGAATTTTCAAAAGCTAAAACTTTTGGTCAGCTGTCAGTTGTCAGGGGGATTAGAGAGGTTTTGAAACACCACGGACCACGGACTGCGGACTACGGAAAGCCTTTGTCAAAGGACAGCCTTTGCTTGGCCCTGGACCTCGGTACGACCACACTGGTCGGGCGGTTGCTCGGTGCGTCCGGGGCGGTGCGGGCCGCGGGGCGTTGTTCGAATCCCCAGGGCGTGGTAGCCGGTGATATTATTCGGCGCCTGGAGGCGGCGCGGGACGGGCGGGCCCTTGAGCTGCAAGAGCAGTTGGCGGGTGGTGTGCGCACCTTGAGTGGCGAGCTATTGCGCCAGGCTGGCGCGGGCCGCGAGGAACTTGCGGTGGTGGCGATTGCCGCGAATCCGGGCATTGCGCATTTGCTGGCCGCCGAGCCGGTCGAGAGTCTGTTGTTTCCTCCCCATCGTCCTTCCTTTCGCGGCGGCGCATTTTTCCCGGCCACCCGCTTCGGGCTTGATTTCCCCTGTCCGGTTTATCTCTTTCCCCTGGTCTCCGGCTATGTGGGGGGTGACCTGACGGCCTTTCTGTTTGGTCGCGGCGAGCCTGCCGAGGCCACCCTGCTGGTCGACATCGGCACCAATGCCGAACTCGCGCTCTATGCCGGGGGAAACTGGCTGGTCAGTTCGGTCGCTGCGGGACCAGCCTTCGAGGGAGGCGATATCACCTGCGGCATGCAGCGCTGCGCGGGGGCGGTCGAGGGGGTGCGGTTGGTCGAAGATCGCCTGGTGCTTGAGGTGGTGGGTCAGGGCGTCCCGCGCGGTATCTGCGGCAGCGGCCTGGTGGCGGCGGTGGCCGCAGGGTTGGCGGGTGAACTGATTGATGAGGCCGGAACCCTGCGCGCACCGGAGCAGGTGGCGACCAACCTGGCACGCTATCTTGGCGAAAAGGATGGGCAACGGGTGCTGCGCCTTTATCGCGATGCCGCAACCGACCTCTATCTTACCCAGGAAGACATTCGCGCCTTTCAGCTCGCCAAGGGGGCGGTGCATGCTGGAGTCGCCTGTCTGCTGGAGCGTGCCGGGGCGCATCCCGAAGCCTTGCGCGAGGTGGTGGTCACGGGCGCGTTCGGCACCTCCCTGGGGCGAAAAACCCTGAAAAAAGTTGCCATGCTGCCGGAATCCGTGATAGAAAAAGTGCGATTTGAGGTGGATGGAGCCCTGCAAGGCGTCGAGCGTTTTCTGACCACCGCCGGAGCTGAGTCGCGAGTGGCGCAATTGGCCGCGGCCCTGCGCCCTTATCCCCTGTCCGGCACCCCTGCCTTCGAAAAGGCTTTTATCGCAGCGCTCAATTTCTGAAAACCGCCGTCACCGTCGGTTTTTTTTGTTTTTTCGGCATTCTAAACCTATGGGAAAGGATTGCTTCATGGCCGCCATCAAGCGTGCTCTCATCAGTCTCTCGGACAAAACCGGCATTGTCGAATTCGCTCGCGAACTCGCCAGTTTCGGGGTGGAGATCCTCTCCACCGGTGGTACCGCCAAATTGCTGCGCGACAGCGGTCTGGTCGTCAAGGACGTTTCCGATTTCACCAAGTTCCCCGAAATGCTCGACGGACGGGTCAAAACTCTGCATCCCAAGGTCCACGGAGGGCTGCTCGGTCTGCGCGACAATCCCGAACATGTCGCGACCATGGCCGAACATGGCATCGAGCCCATCGATATGGTGGTGGTCAATCTCTACCCCTTCGAAGCCACCGTCGCCAGAGAGAGTTGCACTCTTGAAGATGCCATCGAGAACATCGACATCGGCGGCCCCACCATGCTGCGCAGCGCCGCCAAGAATAATCGCGACGTTACGGTTATCGTCGACCACGGCGACTACTCCGGCGTTCTTGCGGAAATGAAGGCCAGTCAGGGCGCGGTTTCCCGAGACACCAATTTCCGCCTGGCGGTCAAAGTCTATCAGCACACCGCGGCCTACGACGGGGCCATCTCCAATTGGCTGGGTAAAAAACTCGGCGAGGAGACCAGGGATTTCCCTCCGACCCTGAGTCTGCAGTTTCACAAGGCGCAGGGCATGCGTTATGGGGAAAATCCCCACCAGAAAGCCGCCTTTTATGTGGAAAAGGAAATCCGCGAGGCCTGCATTTCCACCGCCCACCAGTTGCAGGGCAAGGAGCTGTCCTACAACAATATCGGCGACACCGATGCCGCCCTCGAATGCGTCAAGCAGTTCAGTGAGGGGCCGGCCTGTGTCATCGTCAAACACGCCAACCCCTGTGGCGTCGCCCTGGGCGCGAATCTTCTCGAAGCCTATGAGCGGGCCTTTGCCACCGATCCCGAATCGGCCTTCGGCGGCATCATCGCCTTCAACCGCGAACTCGATGCCGCCACCGCCAAGGCGATCGTCGACAAGCAGTTCGTCGAGGTCATCATTGCTCCGCGGGTCAGCGCCGAGGCCTCGCAGGTGGTGGCCGCCAAGAAGAACGTGCGCCTGCTTGAATGCGGGTTCTGGTCCGAACAGTCGATGGATCGTCTGGATTTCAAGCGGGTCAACGGCGGGCTGCTGGTGCAGGATACGGATCTCGCCCTGCTCGACGAGATCAAGGTTGTGACCAGACGCCAGCCCAGCGACCAGGAGATGGAGGATCTGCTCTTCACCTGGCGGGTGGCCAAGTTCGTCAAATCCAACGCCATTGTCTACGGCAGGGCCGGCAGGACCATCGGCGTCGGCGCGGGACAGATGAGTCGCGTCAATTCGGCTCGCATCGCCGCCATCAAGGCCGAGCATGCGAAGCTTGATGTCAAGGGCTCGGTCATGGCTTCCGATGCCTTCTTCCCTTTCCGCGACGGCATCGACAATGCCGCCGCGGCCGGTATCGCTGCGGTCATCCAGCCCGGAGGATCCATTCGCGACGAGGAGGTCATCGCCGCCGCCGACGAACACGGCATGGCCATGGTGTTCACCGCCATGCGGCATTTCCGGCATTGATGGTGGCGTAGGGGCGCAGCATGCTGCGCCCGGTGTCGGCGGTGGTGGTATTTGTCCAAGGGCGCACATGCTGCGCCCCTACGAAGAATTTATCTCAGGAGGCAAGGTCAATGAAGATTCTGGTTGTCGGTGGCGGTGGTCGTGAACATGCGCTGGTGTGGAAGATCGCTCAATCGTCTCGGGTGTCGCATGTCTGGTGCGCACCGGGTAACCCCGGAATCGCCCGCCATGCCGAATGCGTACCTATTGCCGCAACCGATATCGATGCCTTGCTCGAATTTGCTCTGGAGCAGGATGTCGATCTGACGGTGGTCGGCCCCGAAGCGCCTCTTACCCTGGGCATCGTCGATCGCTTCCGCTCCGCCGGCCTGACTATTTTCGGCCCTTCCCGCGCGGCTGCGCGTCTGGAGGGGAGCAAAGGTTTTTCCAAGGATCTCATGGCCAAATACGGCATACCTACAGCCGCCTATCGGCGCTTCACCGATCGCGACGAAGCCGTGGCTTACATTCGCAACCAGGGTGCGCCCATCGTGGTCAAGGCCGACGGCCTGGCCGCCGGCAAAGGCGTGGTGGTGGCGGCAAGCATTGATGAGGCCGTTGCGGCGGTGGACAACATGATGATTGCCGGGGCCTTTGGTGAAGCCGGTGCCGAAGTTGTCATCGAAGAATTCATGGAAGGTGAAGAGGCCTCTTTCTTTGTGTTTACCGATGGTAAAAATATCCTGCCCTTGGCTTCGGCGCAGGACCACAAACAGATTTTCGACGGCGACCAGGGGCCCAACACCGGTGGCATGGGCGCCTATTCACCGGCGCCGGTGGTCACGCCGGAACTCTATGAGAAAATCGTCAATAAAATTGTGC
Organism: Geoalkalibacter ferrihydriticus DSM 17813; assembly: GCF_000820505.1. Classification (NCBI taxonomy): domain Bacteria; kingdom Pseudomonadati; phylum Thermodesulfobacteriota; class Desulfuromonadia; order Desulfuromonadales; family Geoalkalibacteraceae; genus Geoalkalibacter; species Geoalkalibacter ferrihydriticus. The sequence goes on from NZ_JWJD01000001.1 coordinate 1,035,454, forward strand.
GCCCCACCATCAGTGGCATGGAGCGCGAGGGTTGTCCTTATGCCGGAATCATTTACATCGGTCTGATGATTGTCAAAGGTAAACCGAAAGTTATCGAGTACAATGCCCGCTTCGGCGATCCTGAAGCCCAACCGCTGCTGGTACGCCTCAAATCCGACATCGTTCCGGTGCTGCTGGGCTGCGCGCGCGGTGAAATGCGCCAGAGTGAACTTGAGTGGCATGATAAAGCGGCGGTCTGTGTGGTCATGGCTTCGGGCGGCTATCCCGGCGATACGCAGACCGGCTTTCCCATTTCCGGCCTGGACGATGCGGAAAAAATCGATGACCTTATCGTCTTCCATGCCGGCACCGCTTCGAAGGACGGCCAGGTCATCAACAAGGGCGGCCGCGTGCTGGGTGTTACCGGCCTGGGCAAGACCGTCGCGCAGGCCATCGACAAGGCCTACCAGGGCGTGAAGGTTATCTCCTGGGAAGGGGCACAGTACCGTAGCGATATTGGCCGGAAGGCTCTGAATCGCGACAACTGAGAAGCCGCTGCGCGCAGCCTTATGCGACGAATCGGTTGAAAGGCCGAGTGTTTTACTTGACAAAAAGGTGTATGGGCCTTAATGTTTTTGAAACGGATTGGTTTCCAGCTCAGGAGGGTCTGTACCATGAAAATTCTTTGGCCTGTCGCGTTGATACTGTTGTTGTTTGCCGCAGCGCCGGTTTTCGCCGAACAGGCGCAGGGCGAAGTTCCCGATGAGGTGATTTTCCCGGCGCGACTCGGCGAGGTGCATTTCAGTCACGTCGACCACGCCCACTGGGTGCCGGATTGCACCGCCTGTCATCACACCGGTGACTTTCCCAAGTGCAGCTCCTGTCATGGGGTGCTGGAAGACGCGCGCAAAAAAACCGATGCCTTTCACATGCAGTGTAAAGGCTGCCACCGTGAGGAAGGTATCAGCACCGCCTGCACGGACTGTCATATCCGCTGATTCCTCGCTCATTCTGCCCATCCCCAAACCGACGCCCGGTCTTCCGGCGCGTCGGTTTTTTGTTGTGCCTGCCTGATTTTTGACAGACCGAAAAAAATTTACCGACGAGAGCGCGAAGATCGCTGAGAAAATCAGTGCGAGAACCTTGGTTTTTAGGCCGTCTCGAGCCTTACTCTGCGTGCTTCGCGCTCTCGGCGGTGAAAAAGCATTTGTCGGAATGACCCATCTGCAACGGCATGTATTTTGTATGGCCATGAGAGAGATTGTCGAATGTTAATCAGATAATTGACAGGAATTTTGGTTAATGAACGATTTCCCGGTGCTTGCAGTTCGGCGCGGTTTTGCCAGGGCACGGCGCATCTTCCTGCTGCCGTCGCTATTTTTGTTGGGGTTGGTGTTGCTCCCGGCTCTGGTCCCAGCGGTTGAGGCCGCGGCTTTTGCCGGTGGTTGCCTAACCGCCGAATGCCATGGTGATCTGGGCAAATCGCGGCATCTGCACGGTCCGGTGGCCATCGGCGAGTGTCTGAGTTGTCACCAGCCGAGCGCGGGCAAGCACCCCCAGGGTGGCGCAAGGATGGGTCTGGCGGCCGAGGGCGATGACCTTTGTCTGCTTTGCCATGCCGATCCGCGTGGCCGCCATGAGAATGCACATTCAGCCTTGGCCATGGGCTGCACAAGTTGCCACGATCCCCATGGCGGGTCCAATGCCGGCATGCTTGCCCAGCCTGCGTCGCGGCTCTGCCTGAGCTGCCACGACAATCCGGCAGATGCCTTCGCGGCTCCCCATCGGCCGGTCAAGGCTGGCACCTGCACCCTGTGCCACCGGCCTCATTCCGGTTATGGCGAAGCCCTGCTCATCGCCCCCGGCGGCGACCTGTGCTTGCGCTGCCACAGTGGCGTCACGCGCGACAAGCAGCATTTGCACACCCCCGTGGGGCAGGGCGAGTGCACGGCTTGTCATGGCGCGCACGGTGGCAAGGAAAAAGGAATGCTGCCGTCGCGCGGCGCGCAATTCTGTGCGCAATGCCACAGTGGCCAGCAGGGCGCGCCGGTGCAGCACACCCCGGTACGCGAGGGCGATTGCACCGCCTGCCACGACGTGCATGGATCGGCTCATGCTTTTTCGCTGCCCGCCGCGGGCAATGAGCTGTGCCTTTATTGCCATGCCGACATGGAATCCTTGCGCGATATGGACAATCTGCACCCCGTGTTGGTGCAGGGTTGCGTTGAATGTCACGATCCGCACGGCGACCAGGCGGCGGCCATGCTGCCCGCCGTGGGCGACGACCTGTGCATCAGTTGTCACGGCGATATCGGACGCCAGGTGGCCGAGGCCAAGTCGCACCATAGCGTGGTCGCCGATGAGGGGTGTGCCGTTTGCCATGACCCCCATGGCACCGGGCATCACAAACTGCTCCACGAACCCGGCGCTCAGCTCTGCTTCGATTGCCATACGCCCATGGCTCAGACGGTCAACGACGCCGCTTTCGGGCATGGCCCGGTGGATATCGGAGAATGCTGGATCTGTCACAATCCTCATGGCGCCCCTTATGAACCGCTGCTCAATATTTACTACCCGGAAGAGTTCTACACCGACTTCCATCTCGGCAATTACGATTTGTGCTTTGCCTGCCACGATCATCAGGCTTTTATTTATGAGCGCACTGCCGATCTGACGGGATTTCGCAACGGCGACGCGAACCTGCACTATTTGCATGTCAATCGACCGGTGAAAAGCCGCACCTGTAAAAGCTGCCACGGGATACACGGCGCCGACCAGCCCAAGCTTATCAAAAGCCGCATTCCCGGTTTCGGCGCCTGGGAGATACCCATTCGTTTTGAGCAGCACGACACCGGTGCCACCTGCTTTGTCGGCTGCCACAAGCCCAAGACTTATGACCGGGTGAAGCCGGTGAGGTATTGGCCGTGAGAGGGTACAGGGACAGAAACGAACCTGCCCGGATTTACACGGACCGACCAAAAGGGCGGAAGGGAATGGCTGTTTGGCGCTGGATGGTGGTTTTTGCCGCGCTGGCGCTGCTGGGTGCCTGCGCGCCGGCGCAGCCGGATCGTCAGCGCTTTTTCTGGCCGCCGGACACCAGTGAAGCGCGCATCGAATATCTTGACTTTTACGAAAAGGCCGAAGATGTGCGGCGCGGCGCGCCGGCGCGCATCAGTGAGGCGATTCTGGGTCGCGAGAGGCCGCGACCGCTGTTTTCTCGGCCCGTGGATGTGGCCTCCGATGGTAAGGGACGCTTCTACGTCTCCGATGCCGAAAGTCGCCGCGTGCATGTCTTTGATCTGAATCGCTTCGAGACCCGCGTTCTGCAGGATGAGAACGGTCAACCTTTTGGCTTTCGCCTGCCTCACGGCCTGGCGGTGGACGCCCAGGGATTGGTTTACGTGAGCGACATCCACGCCCACCAGATTTTCGTGTTTGGACCCGATGGCCGCAAACTGCGCAGTCTCGGGCAGGGACATCTGGAAAATCCCGCCGGGCTCGCCGTTTCCCCTGACGGGGCGCGTATCTGGACGGCCGAGCCCCAGCAGCACCGCTTGACCCGCCTCGACGCCGATGGAAACCTGGTGCAGCGCCTGGGGCGGCGGGGCAACCGACCGGGCGGTTTCAACTACCCTCTGGACGTGGATCTGGATGCGCAGGGCAATCTCTATGTGCTCGACTCTCTCAACGCGCGTGTGCAGGTCTTCGACGGCGAGGGCAAGTTTCTGCGCCTGTTCGGCGAGCGCGGCACGGCCCTGGGTTCGTTTCAGATTCCCAAGGCGTTGGCCGTCGACCCTGAAGGTCATGTTTACGTCACCGACGCGCGCGCCCACCGCTTTGTGGTCTTTGACCTTGAAGGGCGCCACCTGCTTACTCTCGGCGCCAAGCACTCGGCGGCAGACGGTGTGGCGCCGGGGGGCTTTCTGCTGCCTGGCGGCATCGACGCCGACCCAGCGGGCGGCATCTACGTCGTCGACGGTCTGAATCGCATGGTGCACCGCTTTCAATACATCAACGATGAATGGCTCGCCGCGCATCCCATCAGGCCGGGCGAGGCAGCGGCGAAATAAATCGAACGGGTTCACCGCGGAGACACAAAGGGCGCGGAGACCAGCAAGAGAAGTCTTGCCCTGCTCTTGTTTTTACTCCGCGGACTCAGCGTCCTCTGCGGTGAAAAGGACTTTGGGAGTTAACGTGAACAGACGATTCGCAACAAACATCTTCTGCACCGCCCTGCTTCTGGGGCTGTTGCTGCTTGCCGCGCCGGCCATGGCGTTGCAGATCGTCTACCCGGCGGATCGCACCTATGTGACCAAGTCCAACTACCTGATTCTCAAGACCGGCGATCCTCAGATCACCGGGGTGACGGTCACTCTGAACGGCACCGAGAGCGACCTCATCGACATCAGCGACGAGGTGTATCGCAATGCGTTTGGCGACATCATCATCCTGCTGCCCAACTGGCGCCCCGGCAACAACCAGATCGTGGTGGCCGGTTTTCGCGAAGGGCGACGGTTGGCGCGCGAGGCGGCCAACATCGTCTATCTGCGCGATCTCAGCGCCATTCCGCCCAAGGGCTTCGAGCCCTTTGTCATGCACACCCCTGAAGGCGAGGCCCTGTGTGCGCCTTGCCACCTCATGCAGCCGGTTCCGGCTGTGCGGCGCGGCGATACCGCCGCCACCAACGCCTGCGGCGACTGCCATCAGGGGTTACTCGACAAGAAGCACGTCCACGGTCCGGCCGGGGTCTGGGAGTGCAGCGTTTGCCATCTCGAAGACAGCGAACCCAACCGCCACCGCCTGGTGGCGAGTGAAGCCGAGCTGTGCAACAGCTGCCATATCGGAAAAGTCGAGGAGTTCGAACAGCGGCGCTTCGCCCATGGGCCCGTTGGCGTGGGGCTGTGCACCATCTGCCATGATCCCCATTCATCGGATCATTCCGGATTTTTGCGCGCCAAACCCAACGAAGTGTGTCTGGCCTGCCACGAAGGGCTCGATCAGGGCACGCATGTGGTGCGCGGCATCGGCGGCAAGCCCCATCCCCTGAGCGGGCCGGTGAACCCCTTGGATGAGCGCAAGGAGTTTTCCTGCGTCAGCTGTCACGACCCCCATGGGGGCGACACGCAGTTTTTGTTCCAGGGTGGAGCGCAAACCAAATTCGGTCTGTGCAACCTGTGTCACCAGAAATGACGGAGTCTGATTCGTCGGCATTTATTCCAGGGAGAAAAAAGATGAAACGTCGGCTGTGGAAAGTGATTTTTTTAATGGTCGCGGTGGGCTTCATGAGCGGTTGCGCCAAGCCGGAACCGCCTCGCGTACTCTGGCCGCCATTGCCAGATACGCCGCGCCTTGAGTGGCTTGGGGTCTATTATTCCGAAGCGGACTTTCCCAGATCGAGGGGGGAATCCCTGGTGCAAAGCGCCATGGGCAACGCGGGCCTGGATTATTTCGGACGCCCCTTGGGTATTGCGACCGATGGAAAAGGGCTGGTTTATGTCTCCGATGCCGATAAGCGCATAGTCAGGGTTTTTGATTTCAACCGGCGCATCGTTCGTCCTTTCGCTGATGGCCGCCGCTTTCAAGGGGTGCTGGGGGTGGAAGTGGACAGCTCCGGAAACGTCTACATCGCCGAGGGAGGCACGCGCAAGGTTCTGGTTTTCTCGGCGTCTCACCGCCCTTTGTTCGCCTTTGGAGATGAAGAGATCTTCGAGAGACCGGTAAAGCTTGCCATCAACGAACGACTGGAACGAATTTACGTGTCCGATGGGGCGGGTCACCGCATTGCGGTTTTTGATATGCAGGGAGAGCACTTATTCAGCTTTGGCCATCATGGGAGCGGGCATGGAGAGTTTTACTCCCCCCAAGGGATGGCTATCGACGATAAGGATCGCCTGTTTGTCGCCGATCAGTTCAATGCGCGCATTCAAGTGTTCGATGCCGAGGGTCAGTTTCTTTATGCTTTCGGCGAGCGCGGCAATCGCCAATGGAATTTCGAGATGCCCAAAGACCTCGCCTTCGACAGTGACGGCAACCTGCATGTGGTTGATACGCGAAAAGCGGCGCTGATCACCTACAGGCCCGAGGGCGATTTGCTGCTGTTCACGGGCGGCAAGCCCACCATCAGTCCGGTAGGTTTCAGCATGCCGGTGTCCCTCGCCATTGACGGGAACGACCAAATTTACATTACGGACAGCCTTAACCGGCGCTTCGTGCATTGGCGATATTTCTCTGAAGAATATTTGCGCTCTAACCCCTTCGGCGAGTCTTCAGGAGCTTCGCCGGGGGAGCGATAACGTCAAAGCTCGAAAGAGGGTTGCCAAAACACGTAAATGCCCAGGGTGATTTTGCGGAATGAATTTTTGAATCAGGGGCACATAGGCCGAAAAGCCGCAGACGTAAGGCTGGCATTAATTTTGCTTAATAGGAGTTTTCAGTAACGGGAATTTGAATCTTTTTCAAGCATCTTGGTCGCAGTTGCGCTTAGCGACAGGGGTCTAGCCAGGTCAGGGAACATAAACTGTCGGGCTTTTTGAAAGCGCCGACACCAACAACAAGGAGGTTGACAAATGAAGAGGGTTTTTTCTTTAGCGGTGGCTCTGGCTCTGTTCGCCACCCCGGCTGCGGCAAGTATCAGGGATACGCCGCATGACTTGTCCTCGAGCAGTTCTGCCACGATCAGGTCGGACAATGTCGACGATCTGTGCGTGTTCTGCCACACGCCGCACGCCGCCTCGACATCCGTGGATAATGCGCCGCTATGGAATAGGGGAATTGGGGGCGCGCTTGACGTGGCGGATCTTTACGACAGCCCCTCGCTGACCGATGCCTCGAAACCGGCTGCCGTGCTTGCCGAGATCAACGGTTCCGATGCGCGGCTCTGTCTGTCCTGCCACGACGGGTCAAGCATGGCCAGCGGTCTGGTCAATCCCCCAGGCGGGGTGCAGCCGACTTTTTTGAACGGCGTCGACACCGTTTCCGGCGCTGCTAATTTGTTCGACGCGACGAATATGTTGACCAATGACCACCCCATCGGCATGAATTACGCCGCCGCGCAAGGAGACGATGCGGGTTTGCGCGCTGCACCGGCGGGTATACGGTTCTTCGACGGGGTCATGTGGTGTGCCTCCTGCCATGATGTGCACAGCAACACCCATCAGCCATTTCTTGCCATGGACAACAGCGGGTCAAGCCTCTGTCTCGCCTGTCACGACAAATGACTTGCACCTGAATCGAGCTTTTCAAAGCGGAGGCCATGGCCTCCGCTTTTTTTATGTTGCAAGTGCCGCAAATAGGAATTGACATTTAATGAAGGTGATTGTGGCGCCGCCCTGCCCTGGGGGAAGCTTTTTGGGTTTCGCCGGCCGGAAGAGTGAATGCCGCGCAACAGCGTAAGGGCCCCGCCAAAACGCAGAGATTGAAGAAATAAGATTGGATTCTGTTTTTGAAAAACATCTGATTAAGGATTGTTTTTTTCGGAATGATTGTTGCAAATACGGCTAAGGACTTTCTTTTTTTTGCATACCTGAGGCAGGTACCACGAGACGATGATCCTTTGGCTGCGTGTCATCCTTTTGATTTTGGTCTGTGTCGGCTTTGCGCCGCTGACGACCCATGCCGTGCGCGGCGAACTGGACGGTTCGCTGGAATGGCGTTATGGCGCCCACTCAGCCAAAGAGCGGGGCGAAAAAGTCCTCGATGCGTCCTGGTTTGCGCAGCAGTACTCCCTGTTGTACCGCACGGCCGGTGATCTTGCCCGCGGCCGCGCCGGTAATTACAACCTGGCCCTGGGTTACGAGTGGACAGCGCTTGATGGCTCCATCAACGGCGAAAGCACCGATGTCAGTCTCGATAAGATCCTCTACCAGGGCGATATCCTCATTGCCCCCGGCGGCCTGCCCCTGCATCTGCATCTCTATTCCCACGACCTGCATCGTTCGACCTTTTCCACCGCATCTCCTGGAGGCCTGTTTGAGAGTCTCGGCTCCGAGGGTCTGGGGGCGCAAAATGCGGTGGTCGGTATTCACAACGGTCAGCAAAACACGACCGGCCTCACTCTCATGCTCGGCTCGGCCAGTGGCGACTATGAGGGCATGTATCGCGATGTTCTCGCCCATGCGCCACGCCTGCTCATCGACTATCGGCAGCACTATGTACGTGACCTCAAGGGATTTACCCCCCAGCATTACCGTGATCGCAACCTGGCCTTCGTCTCCTTGAACAAAAAGGACAACTGGTTTCACTATCGGGTCTTCGACCACAAGGATTTCATCAACCCCAACAACGATTTCATCGAAAAGGCCTATATCATCGGCACCATCGACCATACCTTGCAGCGTCGCTGGGTGCGGTTGACCAACTGGATCGAATTTTCCGTCGACGGCACTTATTCCACAAGTAGCATGTCGGCCGGCGGACGTGAACCCGACCGCCGTTACGATCTCAATGCTTTCACTGTGGCGCGGCGCAAAGGCTGGGAGGTCGCCAACTTCACCACCTTTCGCCGCGACAGCACGGCAACCAGCCTCCAGCGCGATCTCACGGTGCCAATTTACGTGAGCAAGAACCTTGATCCGGAAACCACTCTGCGGACGCGTTTTATCGGTGCCCGCGAGGATCGCCTGCTGTTTGCCTCAGATGAGGAATCGACGCGCGAGGTGGTGTTTCTCAGCAACCGCATTGAGGCCCTGCAACGCCAGCCCTGGAGCCTCACCGGCCAGTTCGACGCCGAACGCAAGACCGGCGATCGCGGTGAGGGAGTCGCGTTACGCGCCCTGGCCGAATTGTTCACCAACCGCGCCCATCGGCCCCAGTACGATATCTTCAGTGCCTACTCTCTGGCTTATTTCGGCGGCGAAGGGGTGAGCGGGGACGGGGTCGATTTCTGGGAGCAGACTTTGACCGGGCGTATCGAAACCGATCTTGCACCCAATTACCGCACCGGACTGACGCAGGAATTCCTCTACGGCACCGGTAACCTGGATCGCAACGTGGCGGAATACATCCTGCCGCGCAGCGACCTCGGCCTGCTGCTTTCGGGCGAAGGCGTACAGCGGCGCGACGGTACGGTGTTGCGCTCGACCTCCACCTGGTTTGGCGAATATCGCAGCAGCCGGCGTCTGACCAGCCGCCTTGAGTTGGTCTACGATTTTCTCTCGGATGAGAGCGGCGAGGACGGAGTCACCATGCTCAGCCATCGCCTGCGCTACGATCAGCGCCGCTTTCTCGCGACCCTGCAAAACCGCCTGGTGATGGGTAGTCATCGGGTCACCGGTGGGGTCGGATCGGGCTCTGCTCTTGCCGCGAGTTCGCCTGGTGAAGCCAAGCGCACCCTGGAAACCCGTCTGCACATGGCCTACTTTCCCGTGCGCTCGGTGGAAACTTCCCTGCGCATCGATCACGACTGGCGGACCCTCAACGCCGGCGATTCCCATCAGTATCTGGTCGAGCAGCGGTTGCGCTACAATTACTTTCAACGCGGCGGCATGGGCCGCAAGCTCTACGCGCTCGGCGAGGAATTCATCTGGGAGCGCCTTGATTCGCCCCTCGCCGATACCCGCATGGCCCGCACTCTGACCTTGTCGGGAGAATTCTTCCCCAGCATCCGCACCCTGCTCGGTCTGCGCCTGCGCTACCGCTACCTCGAGCCCGAGGACACCACCATCTACACCACCTACCTCACCGCCGGCATCAATTGGGAAAAACTCCAAATCGCCCTCGACTACTCCTACGGCACCCGCGACGAAGGTGCAATTGTCCCAGAGCGAAAGGAACACCGCTGGGAAATGCGGGCGAGGAAGACGTTCTGAAAAATCCGGGCTTAGACCCGGATTTTTTTTGTCAGTAGTCCGTGGTCCGTTGTCCGTTGTGAAAAGCAAAGGAAAAGCGTTAATCTCTTAACTGACAACTGACAACTGACAACTGACAACTGACAACTGACAACTGACAACTGACAACTGACAACTGACGATTTCTGACCAATGACAAAGGACAGCTTTTCCGAAGAAACCCTCGACGAACTGCGCGTCGGCGGCTTAAAAATTCTCCAGCAGAAAAACGGCTACCGCTTTTCCCTCGACCCTATTTTGCTTTGTGCCTTTGCGCGGGTGGGGGTGGGGGAGAGGGTGGTGGATCTGGGGACGGGCTCAGGGGTGATTGCCCTGGTGCTGGCGCGCCGCACGGCGGCTGAGCATATCGTTGGGATTGAAGTGCAGGCGCAGTTGGCCGAGCGGGCACGGCGCAGCGTGGTGCTCAACGGGCTGGAGGCGCGCGTTCGCATTCTCACCGCCGATGTGCGCCATGTTGATGAGGTGCTCGAACCGCATTCGTTTTCGGTGGTCGTGAGCAATCCGCCATTTCGTGCTCCGGGCAGTGGCCGGCTGGCTCCGGTGGGCGAGCGCGCGGCGGCGCGTCACGAGCTGGCGGGTGGGTTGGCGGATTTTTTGCGCGCGGCGGCGGCCTTGCTTGCCACAGGCGGGCGCTTCTATGTGGTTTATCTGGCCGAGCGCTTGGTCGATCTGCTCGAAGGCATGCGCCGCGTCGGGCTGGAGCCCAAACGGCTGCGCTGCGTGCATGGGCGCGGCGGGGAGCCGGCGCGCCTGGTGCTGGTGGAGGGCCGACGCGGCGGACGCCCCGGACTGGCGCTGGAGGCGCCGCTGGTGGTTTTTGCGGAAGAGGGTTACACTGCCGAGGTGCGGGCGATTTACGACGAAGAGGAACCGGCTGACGACTTTTGAGCCTCGCGTCGCGCTTTTTCGACCTGGGCCTGGCGGCGCATGACCCGCTCCATGTTGCGGCGCAGATCGGGGTCGGTGACGGTTGCCAGGGTGGCGGCGATATACTCTTCTTCCGCAGGGCCGAGCTTGATGCTTTTCCATGCAAGAGGAGTCGGCGCGCCGGTGGTGGACGGATTCTTTTCGATGCGCCCCTGGCGCAGATAGAGATCGTTGATGACTCCGGGTCCGAGATATTCGGCAAGGCGTGCGAGAATGCGCGGTTTGAGCAATTGCAGTTGTTGCATCCACACGGGGTGGGCGACGCGAACTTCGAGGATGCCGTCGCGAATGCGCAGGGGTTGAGTCTGGGCCGCGACCTGGGGGCCGACCGCCCGTGCCCAGCAGGAAAAAGCGCGGTATTTGTGCAGCCGGTCGCTCAGGCCGCGCTCCTTGAGCACCTGCTCAAGGATCTCTCCCAAGGGCAGGGCCCGGAACATGCGGCCGCGATCGCTTTTTGTCATGGACGGAGATTGCCGCGGCGCAGCATGCCGCCGAGAAACTGGCCGAGCAATGCGCAGCCTAGAGTGAAGGGCACGATCTCCCAGCCCAGGCCTTCGGCCAGGCGCCAGATGATGATGAATGGGATGGAGAGGTGGATGTAGGTAAACCAGGCCAGGGAGTACTTGCGCGCGCCCTGACGCAGATAGCCAAGGGGAACATTGACGCCCAGGGCAAAAATAAGCAGGGTGGAAAGGGGAAGCGTCTGAGCGTAAATCACGGTGGCACGTATCCTATGGAAAAGACGATAAGCGACCAAGGATGAATCGGCTTGACGGAATATTTCTGACTAAAATACTCTCACTTGATGCGCGGAGTCAACCGTTGAACGCGTTGCGTCCTTGCATCCGCCGGTTAAAAGTGGCATCATGCCGCCCGATTCTGTATTGGTGGCAAAAGGCTGAATGCTGAAGGTGGCGCAAATGGTTCGTGACAACGACATCGTGGCGATTTTTCATGGCATTCATCGGGTAATGAAAGCCGAGAAGATACTCAAAGAGGCTGGGGCCGAGATTCTGTTGATCCCCACCCCGCGCGAGCTGAGTTCGGATTGCGGCCTGGCGATTCGCTTTGTGCCCGCCGAGCGGGAGCGAGTGCTGAAAGTGCTCGCCGAGGCCGATCTGAACCCGGTGGAACTCTATCGGCGCAGCGGCCGGGACTACGAACTTCTCTTGTCGTCGGCCGGAAATCCCGGCTGAAAACTTCCCCCGCGGCGTCCGGCCGGAACAAGTGTCCGGCCTTCCGGCTTTTTCCTTGACAAGGTATGGGGCCTTCTCTATAGTTCCAGCTTTGTCCTGTTTTCTGTGTGAGCGGATTGGTCCATGTTTGACAACCTGAGCGATAAACTTGAGTCGGTTTTCCGCAAGTTGCGCGGGCAAGGTCGCCTGACGGAAGAAGATGTCAGCGAGGCCCTGCGCGAGGTGCGCCTTGTTCTGCTTGAAGCCGATGTCAACTTCAAGGTGGTCAAGGACTTCGTGGCGGCGGTGCGTGAACGCGCCCTGGGTCAGGAAGTCCTCAAAAGCCTCACCCCCGCTCAGCAGGTCATCAAGATTGTGCGCGATGAGTTGGCGCGGCTCATGGGCGAAGGGGTCGACAATCGTCTCGATCTGACGGCGCGCCCGCCGGTGCCCATCATGCTGTGCGGCCTGCAGGGTTCGGGTAAGACCACCACCTGTGGCAAGCTCGCCCTGAGTCTGCGGCGCGACAAGCGCAACCCGCTGCTGGTGCCTGCGGACGTTTATCGGCCCGCGGCCATCGATCAGCTCAAAACCCTGGGCCGGCAGCTCGGGGTAACGGTGTACGAATCGATGCCGGGGCAGGATCCGGTGCGCATCTGTGAGGACGCGCGCCGCTATGCGGAACTCAATGGTTTTGATACGCTGATTCTCGATACCGCCGGCCGTCTGCACATCGACGATGAGCTGATGGGTGAGCTCGACCGCATCAAGGCTTCACTCAAGCCGCGCGAAATCCTCTTTGTCGCCGATGCCATGACCGGGCAGGACGCCGTCAATGTCGCCCAGAGCTTCAACGAGCGTCTTGATGTCACCGGTATCATTCTGACCAAGCTTGATGGCGATGCCCGCGGCGGCGCCGCGCTGTCCATTCGCGCAGTCACCGGTAAGCCCATCAAATTTGTGGGTATGGGCGAAAAGCTTGATGCCCTGGATGTTTTCCATGCCGACCGCATGGCGCAACGCATTCTCGGCATGGGTGATGTGCTGACCCTGATCGAGAAGGCCGAGGCGGCCATCGACAAGGAAAACGCTGCCGAGATGGAGAAGCGCCTGCGCAAGGAGGGCTTCACTCTCGAGAATTTTCGCGACCAGCTCCAGTCCATCAAGAAGATGGGCTCCATGGAGTCGATTCTCAAGATGATTCCGGGCGCCGGAAAGCAGATGAAGCAGGTCAAGGACATGCAGCTGCCGGACAAGGAACTCAAGAAGATCGAAGCGATCATCAGCTCCATGACGCCGCAGGAGCGCCGCGATCATCGCATTCTCAACGGATCGCGACGCATGCGCATCGCCAAGGGCAGCGGCACGACCGTGCACGACATCAATGTGCTGATCAAGCGCTTCAGCGAGGCGCAGAAGATGATGAAAAAAATGCAAAAACTTGGTCCCAAGGGGATGAAGAACCTGATGCGCGGCGGCGGGCCCTTTATGTGAACAGGGCGTGCCCGGGGGCGATTCGCCCGACAGTGCAATTCGGGCTATAATTAAAAGCAGAAGTTAAAGAACCCAGAGTCAATCCAGGAGGAACAGAGCATGTCGGTAAAAATCAGGCTGGCCCGTGGCGGCGCGAAAAAGAAGCCTTTTTATCAGGTGGTTGTAACTGATGAGCGTAATCCGCGTGACGGCCGGTTTATTGAGCGATTGGGTCAGTACGACCCCAAGCAGGACCCGCCCATGATCAGCCTCAATGAAGATCGCACGATGGCGTGGCTGCAGCAGGGCGCCGAGCCGACGGATACCGTACGGCAGATTCTGCGTACCCTGGGGATCTGGACCAAGTTCAAGCAACCGGCTTGACCGATCTGCGCGGTGAGCGATAGCTGAGCGGCGACAGCCTTTTCCCAAAGGTAGGACCCCATGAAAGAGCTTATCGAATTCATCGCTAAGTCGCTGGTTGAACATCCTGAAGCCGTTTCCGTCGTTGAGGAACAGGGCGAAGACGGCACGGTCCTCGTCAAGTTGGTGGCCGCGCAGGACGACATGGGCCGCATCATCGGCAAGCAGGGGCGAACCGCCAAGGCGATGCGCACCCTGCTCAACGCAAAGGCCACCCGCGAGAATCTGCGGGCGACGCTGCAGATTGTGGAATGATGGGTGTTGCGCGGGAAGAACTGTTTCAGGTAGGGACCGTAATCGGCACCCATGGGTTGCGTGGTGATCTCAAGGTGCGGCCGCTCACCCAGGGGTCCGCGTCCCTGCTGGAGGCTCGCAGCCTCAGCCTGCGTCAGGCCGGGGGCGAGGAATATGCGTCTTATCGTCTGAAAAAGGCGAGTGTTCATAAGGGAATTATTCTTCTGCGGCTGGAGGGATTGGAAAGCATCGATGCCGTCGCGCCCCTCAAAGGGGCCGAGGTTTTCATGCCCTTGGCTGATCTGCCCGAAGCCGAAGTGGATGAATCCTATTGGTACGAGTTGCAAGGAGCCGAGGTCGTTGACCGGCGTCTCGGTTCGATCGGTACGCTGGAGGATGTTTTCACCACCCCGGCTCACGACGTGTATGTGGTTCAGGGACGCTACGGCGAGGTGATGATTCCCGCCGTCGATGAGTTCATCCTTGAATTCGACGCGCAAAACGCCTGCCTGCGGGTCGATCTGCCCCTTGGGCTGGTCGATGAGGGCAGGGAAGATTGAGTTCGAAAACGGCCGGCATGACCTTTGACATCCTGACCCTGTTTCCCGCGATGTTTGCTTCGCCCATGGGTGAGAGCATTCTCGGCAAAGCGGTGGATCGCGGACTGATCCAGGTCAGAGCGCACAACCTGCGTAACTGGGCTGCCGGGCGTCATCAGGTCACCGACGATGCGCCATACGGCGGCGGCGACGGCATGGTCATGAAGGTCGATCCGGTAGTCGGCGCGCTGCGCGATCTGCGCGCTGCGGTGCCGGGCGCAAAGGTGGTTCTGCTCACCCCCCAGGGGCGGACTTTTTCGCAGCAGGACGCCGCGGCTCTGGCCGCCGAGCAAGGGCTGGTTTTTATCTGCGGCCGCTACGAAGGTTTCGACGAGCGCATTCGTGCTTTCGTCGATGTTGAATACTCGATTGGCGATTTTATCCTGACCGGGGGCGAGTTGGCCGCCATGGTCATGATTGATGCCATCGCGCGGTTGGTCCCCGGGGTTCTCGGGTGCGAAGGCAGCGCCGCCGGAGATTCTTTTTCCGACGGTTTGCTTGAGTATCCTCAGTACACCCGGCCGGCCGAGTTCGAGGGCATGAAGGTGCCCGAAGTGCTGCTCTCGGGCAACCATGGAGAAATCGCCCGCTGGAGACGGCGCCGGCAACTGGAGCGCACAGCCCAGCGCCGCCCCGATCTTTTGGACGCGGCTCCTTTGAGTAAGGAGGACCGTTGCTTTCTGGCTTCGCTGCAGTCCGGCCCAGGGGCCGAATTAAATAAGAAATAGAGTATCTGACAATCAACGTTTCGACCCACATACAGGAGGACAACATGAACGTCGTCGATCGCCTTGGCATGGAACATATCAAAAAGAACATCCCGGTCTTCAAGGCAGGGGATACTCTGCGGGTTCACGTGAAGATCACCGAGGGTGACAAGCAGCGCATCCAGATCTATCAAGGGGTCTGCATCTCACGGATGAACCGCGGCGTGGGCTCCACGTTCACGGTGCGCAAAATTTCCGACGGCTTCGGCGTTGAGAGGGTTTTTTCCCTGCATTCGCCTGCGGTTGATAAAATCGAGGTGGTCAGCATCGGTCGGGTTCGTCGGGCCAAGCTTTACTACCTGCGGAATCTGCGCGGCAAGGCGGCGCGTATCCGCGAAAAGCGCTACTCCTGATCAGGGACAACAAAAAAGCCCCGGGCAACCGGGGCTTTTTTGTTGCTCATTCACCGATGTGCGGCAAGATCAGTGAGGAACGATGTGGGGGATGTCGGGGTTGGTGAGGATGACAACAATAAATGCGGTGAGCACCACATAAAGAACAATGGACACCCAGCCGCCCTGACCGAGAACCCCGATCAAGTCTTTCCAGTCGACCAGCAGCGCCAAGTAGGCGACCACGGTGAGAACGATAAGAATGGCAGTCATCTTCTCTCTCCTCCTAGGGCAGGTTGGTAAAACAATCGATACAAAAAACAGTGCGGGAAAGTGTTGGTGTTGCAGCCCAACGCACGTATACTACACCAGCCCGTAAGCTGAATCCAGAGTATAATCCCTTCAATAGCACGCGCAAGGACCGGGCCCATGAAAGAGTTGAGCCTTTTTCCCGAGCAGGAATCTTCCCCCTGGCATTTTGAAATGCTGGCCCGCCGACGCGGTTATCGCGCGGTGGCCGGAATCGATGAAGCCGGACGCGGACCCCTGGCCGGTCCGGTGGTGGCCGCGGCGGTTATCCTGCCGGACAAATTTGCCCTGGAGGGCCTGACCGATTCGAAAAAGCTCAGCGAAAAACAACGTCTGGATTTCTATCCGCGCATTCGCGAGCAGGCTCTTGCCGTCGGTGTGGGGGTGGCTTCGGTGGTCGACATTGATCGGTTCAATATTCTCCAGGCAACCTTACAGGCTATGCAGCGCGCCATCGGACGGCTAGCCCTGCCGGCCGATTATCTGTTGGTGGACGGCATCACTCCGGTTCCCACGTCCATTGCGCAACGCACCCTGAAGCAGGGCGATTCACGCTCACTGTCGATCGCGGCGGCCTCGGTAGTCGCCAAGGTGGTGCGCGACCATATCATGGAGGCTTTCGATCGGGCCTATCCGGGCTATGGTTTTGCCGCGCACAAGGGATACGGCAGTCGCAGTCACCTGGAGGCGATTGCCCGTCTGCGTCCTTGTCCGCAGCACCGTCGCAGCTTTCGCGGCGTACGTGAGCACCTGGAGTCGCTGTGAGTGTCGCGCGCCAAAGTCTGGGGCGCTGGGGCGAGGAACGTGCCGGTGACTTTCTGCAACGGCAGGGGTTTCAGATTGTTGAGCGCAATCTGCGCACGCCCTTGGGGGAGATCGATCTGATTGCCCGCCAGGGCCGTACCCTGGTGTTCGTGGAGGTCAAAACCCGGCGCTCCACGGCCTTCGGCGTGCCCCAGGATGCCGTTACCCCGCGCAAGCAGCGTCAAATCATCCGCGCCGCCCAGTGGTACTTGGGGCAGGGCCGTCACTCGGGGCTACAGCCGCGCTTTGATGTGATCGCGGTGCTGGCTGCGACCGCGGAACCGCAAATCGAGCATATTGCCAATGCTTTCACCCTCTAAGCCGCATCAAGGACGAGTCATGAACAACAGCTTCGCTACCCTGGGTTATCTGCGCCTCGGCGTGGCGACGCCGGCTCTGCGCGTCGCCGATGTCGCCTTTAACACCGGAGAGATTTTGCGCGTCCTCGACGGTTTGCGCGAAGAAGATGTGCAGCTTGCGGTGTTTCCCGAATTGTGCCTGACCGGTTATTCCTGCGCTGATCTGTTCTACCAGGATCTGTTGCTGAAGGCTGCCGCCGAAGCCTTGCCGCGGATTGCCGCCCATGCCGAAAGGCTCGGCATCGCGGTGGTGGTCGGCTTGCCGGTTCGTCAGGCAGGCGCCCTGTTCAACTGTGCGGCTTTTCTCGCGCAAGGTCGCACTCTGGGCCTGGTGCCCAAAACCTACCTGCCCAACACCAACGAGTTTTACGAGGAGCGCTGGTTCGCCTCGTCGCGCGAGGCGTTTGGCGATGAGGTGCGGCTGGGTGCGGCAACGCTGCCCTTCGGCACCGACCTGCTGTTCCGCTGGGCCAAACGGCCAGACTGCATTGTTGGTATCGAAATCTGCGAGGATCTTTGGGCGGTCTGTCCACCAAGTTCCACCCAGGCTCTGGCGGGCGCCACCGTGCTGGTCAATCCCTCGGCCAGTCCGGAAATTCTCGGCAAGCAGGACTATCGCCGCGCCCTGGTGCAGTCGCAGTCGGCGCGTTGCCTTGCCGCCTATGCCTATGCTTCGGCCGGCCCCGGCGAGTCGAGTACCGATCTGGTCTATGCCGGACACAGCTTGATTGCGGAAAACGGGCAGCTTCTTGCCGAAAGCGAACGCTTCTGCTTTGATTCCCGCTGGGCGGTGACTGATGTCGATCTGTTGCGCTTGCAGCAGGAACGCCTGCGTAACAACGCGTTTTCCGCGCAGGCGCCCCGCAATTCCTGGCGGATGATTGATTTTGAGTGCGCCGATGCACCCCTGACCGCTCTGCGCCGGGACGTCGCGGCGCGGCCTTTTGTGCCGAGTGGCGAACAGGAACGCAGCGCTCGCTGTCGCGAGATCTTTGCCCTTCAGACCACGGCCCTGGCCAAACGGTTGCGCCATACGGGCAGCAAGCAGGTGGTGATCGGGATCTCCGGTGGGCTTGATTCGACCCTGGCGTTGCTGGTCGCCGTGGGTACCTTCGACAAGCTCGGCCTTGATCGCCAGGGTATTCTGGCTCTGACCCTGCCGGGCTTCGGCACCACCACCCGGACGCGGGGCAATGCCGAAAAACTGGCGGAACTGCTCGGGGTTAGCTTGAAAACTATTTCCATCGATGCTGCGGTGCTTCAGCATTTTGAGGATATCGGCCACGACGGCGAGACCCACGACATCACCTATGAGAACGCTCAGGCGCGTGAGCGCACCCAGATTCTCATGGATGTCGCCAACGCTGCCGGCGGCCTGGTTGTCGGGACCGGGGATCTTTCGGAGCTGGCCTTGGGCTGGTGCACCTACAACGCCGATCATATGTCCATGTACGGCGTCAATGCCGGCGTGCCCAAGACCCTGGTGCGTCATCTGGTGGAATGGTGCGCGCAGACGGAATTCACCGGCGCGGCGGCAGAAGTGCTGCACGATATCTGCGCGACTCCGGTGTCGCCCGAATTGCTGCCGCCCGATGCCGAGGGTGCGATCCGCCAGAAGACCGAAGAGCACATCGGCCCTTATCTGCTGCACGATTTTTTCCTGTTTCAAGCGGTGCGCATGCAGTTTGCGCCGGCGCGTATTCTGTTTCTTGCCGAGCAGGTGTTTGCCGATCAGTTCAGCCGTGCCGAACTTCTGGGCTGGCTGAAGAATTTTTACCGGCGTTTCTTCTCTCAGCAGTTCAAGCGCTCTTGCCTGCCCGATGGACCCAAAATCGGCAGCCTCGCGCTTTCGCCCCGCGGCGACTGGCGCATGCCGAGCGATGCCTGCGCCGCTCTGTGGGTCGCTGAACTTGAGCTTCTGGAAAAATCCTCCGACTGAGTTCGAACCATGGCCGCTACTCTCTACATTGTCGCCACGCCCATCGGCAATCTCGAAGATATGACCTTGCGCGCCCTGCGGGTGCTCAAAGAGGTTGCGGTGATTGCCGCCGAGGACACCCGCCACAGCCGCAAGCTGCTCAGCCATTACGGTATAGGTACGCCGCTGGTCGCCTGCCATGAGCACAATGAGGAGGCTCGCAGCGCTCAGCTCCTGGCGCGGTTGCAGGGCGGCGAATCCGTGGCTTTGATCAGCGATGCGGGAACCCCGGCCATTTCCGACCCGGGTTTTCTTCTGGTGCGTCGATGTCGCGCGGCCGGGGTGGAGGTCGTGGCGGTGCCCGGGCCTTCTGCCTTGACGGCCGCTCTTTCGGTGGCCGGTCTGCCCTGTCACAGGTTCGCGTTCGAGGGATTTTTGCCGCCGAAGAAAAAGGCGCGCGAGGATTTTTTACTGACCCTCAGGGACGAGCCGCGCACCCTGGTCTTTTATGAGGCTCCACACCGGCTGCAAGTAACACTGGAGGCCGTGGCGCGGATTTTCGGTCGTCAACGCCAGGTGGCGGTGGCCCGCGAATTGACGAAAAAACACGAGGAATTATTCACTGGCAGTGCCGAGGAGGCCATCGCCCATTTTGCCGACGGCGCGGTGCGTGGCGAAATTGTGCTGCTGATCGCCCCGGCGGAGAAATCCGCAGCGGATATTGAGGACGTGCCGACAGCCCTGGCGCGGCTTTGTGGTGAAGAGAGCCTGCCCCCCAGTGAATTGGTCCGCCGCGCGGCCAAGGCGACAGGGGTGCCGCGCAGCGAAGTCTACCAGGAATACCTCAGGTGGAAAAATAACCGGGCAGAGTAAGCGCTGAGGTCTTCCGTTCCCATAAATCCCTAAAAAACAATCTCAAAAGACGAGAACTGGCCGCAGCTGTCCGCCAAGGAGACATCAACCTTATCGACGCGGGCCGCAGCCGGTCCCTGGCGGCACCAGTCGATCATCTGCCGCACCCCCGCTTCATCGCCTTCAAACGCTGCGGCCACCGCCCCGTCGGGCAGGTTTTTGACCCAACCCGACAGGTTGAGGCGCCGCGCCGTTTCACGGGTATGGTAGCGAAAGCTCACGCCCTGCACCTGCCCTTCAATGCGAAGCTGTGCGCAAAGTTTTTTCATTTCTTCGCCTCCTTGTCGAGCATTTCCAGAAACCCTTCCTCGCTCAAAATGGGAACGCCGAGCCTGCGCGCTTTGTCGAGTTTGCTGCCGGCTTCTTCGCCGGACACCACGAATGAGGTCTTGCCGCTCACAGAACCCGAGGCACGTCCCCCGTGCCGTTCCACCAGCTCTTCGGCCTCTTTGCGTGTCATGCGCGTCAGGGCGCCGGTAAAGACAAAGGTTTGGCCTTGCAGACTCGTTTCCTGCCTTTCCTCCTCCTCGACAGGCTCGACCCCAAGATCGCGCAGGCGGTTCAGCATCGCCTGGTTGTGCGGATCGGCAAAAAAGCCCAGGACGCTGTCGGCGACTTGCGGGCCGACTTCGTGAACGGCCAGCAGGTCCTCGCGTTGAGCCTGCCGCAGCGCCTCCAGAGTGCCGAAACGACGCGCCAGAACCTTGGCCACGTGCTCTCCGATGTGGCGCATCCCCAGGGCGAAGATAAAGCGCGCCAAGGGCCTGCGGCGGCTTGCGGCGATGGCCGAGAGCAGGTTTTCGGCCGACTTGTCGCCCATGCGCTCACAGCGCAGCAGGTCCTCCTTGCGCAGCGCGTAGAGATCGGCCACATTGCGGATCAGTTCCAGGCGCAGCAACTGATCGATGGTGCGCTCACCCAGTCCTTCGATATCCATGGCGCCGCGCGTGGCGAAGTGGCGGATCGTTTCCTTGAGTTGCGCCGGGCAACTCAGGTTGCGGCAACGGTAAGCCACTTCACCTTCCAGGCGCACCGCAGGCGAAGCGCACACCGGGCAATGGTGCGGCGGCGGCACCGGGCGCTCATCACCGGTGCGTTGGTCAACGCGGACCCGTACCACGTCGGGGATGACGTCGCCGGCGCGTTCCACCACAACCTGGTCGCCAATGCGTACATCAAGGCGGGCGATTTCGTCCCAGTTGTGCAGGCTGGCGCGCGACACGGTGACGCCGCTGACCTGCACCGGTTGCAACTGGGCCACGGGTGTGATGGCGCCGGTGCGGCCGACTTGCAGAACGATATCCTCAACCCGGGTGTGTGCCTGGCGCGGCGGAAACTTAAGCGCCACGGCCCAGCGCGGAGAGCGCGATTTGGCGCCGAGTTCTTCCTGCAGAGCGCGGCTATTGACCTTAACCACCACGCCGTCGATCTCATAGGGTATCTCCTCGCGCAGGTCGAGCAACTTCTGGTAGTGCGTCCAGGCCTCGCTCGCCCCCCGCACCACCTGGGTTTGTTCAAGGTTGACGCGCAATCCCCAGGCGCGCAACTGCTCCAGAAGCTCGAAGTGCGTGTCTGTCTCGCTGTTCTTTCCTTTGAGCAAGCCGACCCCGTAACAGAAGATTTTCAGGGGGCGTCGTGCAGTGATGCGCGGGTCGAGCTGGCGCAAGCTGCCCGCGGCGGCATTGCGCGGGTTGGCGAAGACCATGGCGCCTTCTTCTTCCCGCTCGCGATTGAGGGCGCGGAAATCAGCCAGGTCTATGTAGACTTCACCGCGAACCTCGAGAACATCGGGGTAGGGCGGGCGCAGGCGCAGAGGAATCGTGGGCAGGGTCTTGAGGTTTTCCGTGATGTTTTCTCCGGTGATGCCGTCGCCACGGGTGCTGCCCGAGATCAGCCGCCCTTGGTGATAAACCAGCTCTACGGCAACCCCGTCGAGCTTCATTTCACAGACGTATTCAACCTCGGCCTCGTCGGCGAGAAAGCGTCGCACACGAGCGTCGAATTCTCGCCATTCAGCTTCGCCCAAAGCGTTCTCCAGGGATAGCATGGGTAGAGAGTGCGGGGCCGGTTCGAACTTGTCGAGCGGTTGTGCTCCGACCCGCTGCGTGGGTGATTCCGGCGTCGCCAAGTCGGGAAAATCCCGTTCCAGATCAAGCAGCTCACGCATCAGCCGGTCGTACTCGGCGTCGGAAACCTCCGGCTGATCGAGGACGTAATACAAATAGTTATGGTGCTCGATCTGTCGACACAACTGCCGGTGGCGGGTCTGCGCGTCACTGCGGTTCATGGGGATCTCCATTGTTTGCCTGTAACTGTTCAGCATGCACCGCAGGGTACGGCAGCATCGTGTGCGGCAAAAACTCACCTGCGGCTCAAACATTTGCCGCAGCACTCAACCGCCGCACCCTGCGGTACTCTCGGACGTTGCCGCTGAATAGTTACNGTGCGGCAAAAACTCACCTGCGGCTCAAACATTTGCCGCAGCACTCAACCGCCGCACCCTGCGGTACTCTCGGACGTTGCCGCTGAATAGTTACGTTTGCCTTGCGGTGCAGGTTTTATAGCACAGCGTGGATTCTCCTTCAATCTTGCCCGAGGCCCGGCTTGTTGATTGTCATGTGTCTTCACATCAGGTAGAATTCCACGGAATTCAATGTCTGTTTTGTCGCACTGGAGAAGGGAATGTTTGAAGATATTTGGCTGCGCCTTGCCCTGCTTGGTGTGTTGTTCGTTCTTTCAGCGTTTTTTTCCGGCTCGGAAACCGCCTTGATGGCGTTGGACAAGCTGCGCGTCAAGTACCTGGTCAAGAAAAAAAAGAAGCATGCCGAACGCCTGGAGCGCATGCTCGACCAACCGGATCGCCTGCTGGGCGCGATCCTGGTCGGCAACAATCTGGTCAATATCGCCGCGTCGGTGTTTGCCACCGGTCTATTCGTGCATCTCTACGGTGAGCGCGGAGAACTGCTCACCATCCTGGTCCTGACCCCGATACTGCTCATCTTCGCTGAAATCTGCCCCAAAACCTATTCGGCCAGAAATCCCGAAAGAGTTTCCTTCTGGGTGTTACGGCCGATTCTTGCAGTCATGTGGTTGCTCGCTCCGGTGATCTGGGTGGTGACCCGCGTTTCGCGTTTGCTGACCCAGTGGATGCAGGGCGACGACAAGCCCTCGCCGATTCTCTCCGAAGACGAAATCC
This sequence comes from Geoalkalibacter ferrihydriticus DSM 17813, assembly GCF_000820505.1. Taxonomy (NCBI): domain Bacteria; kingdom Pseudomonadati; phylum Thermodesulfobacteriota; class Desulfuromonadia; order Desulfuromonadales; family Geoalkalibacteraceae; genus Geoalkalibacter; species Geoalkalibacter ferrihydriticus. The sequence continues at coordinate 1,058,706 of NZ_JWJD01000001.1, forward strand.
GCAACATTATTTCGGTGGGCGAAGAGGCCGGAGTGCTGCCCAAGGAAAATCGGCGCATGCTCCACGGCATTTTTGATCTGTCCGCCATTCGTGCGCGCGATATCATGATTCCGCGTACCGAGGTGGTGGCCATCGAGGCCAACACTTCGTTTGACGAGGCGCTGTTGCTGGCTCAAGAAGCGCGGCATTCGCGCTTTCCGGTGTATGAGGGCAGTCTCGATCAGGTGGTCGGCATCATCCATTCCAAGGATATTCTGCGTTTCGTCGGCTGCACCGATGAATTCTCGCTGCGCGAGAGCTGTCGCCCCCCCTATTTCGTGCCGGAATCCAAGCGTGTCGGTACGCTGTTGCAGGCTTTTCGTAAAAAACGCGTGCACTTGGCCATCGTCGTTGACGAACATGGCGGCATGGAAGGAATTGTGACCCTGGAAGATATCGTTGAGGAGATCGTCGGCGAAATTCAGGATGAATATGATGCCGAAGAGGTGGAAATCCGCGAGCTTGGGCCGCGCCGCTATCTGGTCGATGGAAGTGCTTCCCTGCGTATTCTCAACCGTCGCTTTCACTTGCAGCTTTCTGAAGAGCACGCCAACACCCTGGCCGGTTTTCTCATGCATAAATTGGGGGTCATCCCCGAGAAGGGCGCGGTCTGGGAATCCGACGGCCTCGTTTTTACCGTGCGGCGCGTGGTCGAGCGACGCATTGAGGAGATCGAGATGGTTCTTCCGGAAGAAGAGCCACATACTTAAGTAATATTCATTGATTGAGTTCTCCTGCTGTATTTCGGCCCTCCCTGTGAGGGCCTTTTTTTTTGCCGCTGATATCGGCAACCTCTCAGAAAATCTAAAAAAATTTAAGACAATCTCCTTGACACTCCGCAAGGCGGCAGCTATATTTTCCCAAAATGTGGGGAAAAGTGTCATTTGCGGCCATGCGGGGGACGGATTGAGTTTTACGGGGGAATTTCACAACAGCATCGACGCCAAGGGGCGCATCAGCATTCCGGCAAGGTTTCGGGAAGCTCTGCGTCAACTCGGCGACGAAAGCCTCACCCTGACCAAGAATATGGATGGAGGCCTTTCCGCTTACCCGAGCGCGCACTGGCAGGATATCGAAAAAGGCATTGCTGCAATCCCCGCCGGTCCTCGCCGCACCGCCCTCAACCGCTTGGTTCTCAATCCGGCGGAAAGCTGCTCCTTTGATAAGCAGGGCCGCATACAGCTTTCTCAGGCGCTGCGCGCTCATGCCGGCCTGGAGCAGGATGTGGTGGTGGTCGGCGGTTTCGAAAAAATCGACATTTTCAGCCAGGCGCGTTACGCCGAAGTCAATCGCGAGTCTCAAGAACTGCTGCGCGCCGATCCGCAATTCGTCGCCGACTTGGGGCTCTAGACCATGTCTGGGGTCGCGCCGGGACATGTGCCGGTCATGTCTGCCGAGGTGCTGGCGCATTTGCAGCCCGCTTCCGGAGAGACCTATCTCGACGGCACTCTGGGAGGTGCCGGGCATGCCCGATTGATTCTCGAGGCTTCAGCTCCCGATGGCCGCGTGGTCGGGCTTGACCGTGACCCTGAGGCCCTGCAGCGGGCCCGGCAGAGCTTGGCGCGGTTCGGTTCGCGGGTCAGGCTCTTTCATCGCAATTTTGCCGAGATGGCGGGCGTCGCGCGGGATCTGGGAGTGGCCGGGTTTGACGGCATCCTTCTCGACCTGGGTGTTTCATCTTATCAGCTCGATGAAGCGCAACGGGGTTTTTCCTTTCGCAGCGATGCTCCTCTGGATATGCGCATGGACCCGACCATCGGCATGACCGCCGCCGAGGTTCTTGGTTCCATGGAAGACCATGAGCTGGCGCGGATTTTTCGCGACTTCGGAGAAGAGCGCTTCGCTCGGCGCATAGCTCGCAAAATCGTCGAGATCCGGCAATCCGCTCCCATCCTCACCACTCAGCAGCTGGCCGATCTGGTGCGTGATACGGTGCCGGGCGGCAAGGTGCCGAGCAGGATTCATCCGGCGACACGGGTATTTCAGGCGCTCAGAATTTTTGTCAACGACGAGTTGCGGCATATCGAGGCGGGGTTGGACCAGGCCGTTGATCTGCTGTTGCCGGGAGGGCGGCTGGTGGTTATCAGTTTTCATTCCCTCGAGGATCGTATCGTCAAGCATTTCTTTCGTCAGGAAGCGCGCGGCTGCATTTGCCCGCCGCGCCTTCCTGGCTGTGTCTGTAATCACCAGCCGCGCGTCGAACTGCTGACCCGCAAGGGGGTGCGCCCCGCGGCGGATGAAGTCGAGGAAAACTCCAGGGCGCGCAGTGCCGTACTGCGGGCGGCTCGCCGCCTGGCGCTGCCCTGATTGGATCTGCAGGAGAACGTCATGGCCCATTCCGTTGCCAACCGATTTCCCATCTTTTCACGCCTCAGCCTGGGGCGGCCGCGGCTGTTTCCGGTACTGTTTTTCCTCGGCGTGGTGCTGGCTGTGTCCCTTCTTTTCGTCTGGTCGCGTATTGAAGTTTTTCAGCTCAAATACGAGATCTCTTCCCTGGAAACCGCCCTTCGCGAAGGACGGCAAGAAAACAGCCAGTTGCGGCTGGAGGCGGCAAGTCTGCGCAGCCCCTCGCGAATCGAAAACATTGCCCGCACACGACTGGGGCTGCGGGAGCCGTCGCTCGAACAGATCATCAATGTACGCTGAACGCTGAGGGAAAGGACCACTATTCGCCGTGGCCGCGCGACCGACACAAAATTCTTCCGATAAGGCCGACCGCTGGTTCCGTGTGCGGTTGCGCCTGGTCGGCATTGTCTTTGCGGCGGCCTTTGCCCTGGTCGTGGGGCGCGCTTACTATCTCCAGGTCGTCAGCGGTGAAATGTGGCAAAAGCGCGCGGAGCAGCAATTTCAACGGGCCATTCCCCTGGCGCCGCAGCGCGGCAACATCTATGACCGCAACGGCGCAGAAATGGCCGTCAGCCTGGAAAATGACTCCATTTATGCCGAGCCTCCGCGGTTGCGTGACCCGGGGGCCGCGGCGCGAAAACTGGCGCAGGCGCTCAATTTGCCTGTGGCGGATGTGCAGGAAAAACTGACCGGCAAGCGCGGCTTCGTGTGGATCAAGCGTCGCGTGACGCCTGCCGAGAGTGATCGGGTGAGAGCTTTGGGCCTGGCCGGCATCGGTTTTATCAAGGAGCATAAGCGCTACTATCCCAATTCGGAAATCGGCGCCCAGGTGATCGGCTTCACCGGTCTCGACCCCCAGGGTCTCGAAGGAGTGGAGCTGTCCTATGATGCTGAATTGCTGGGCGCTGGTGGTTATCTGTTGATGGAGCAGGATGCCTTGGGTCGTCGCATGACCGCGGGCAACGATATCGTGCGCGACGGGGAGCTCAGTCACAGCCTGTATTTGACCATTGATCGCAATCTTCAATATGTGGTGGAAAAAGAATTGGCCGCCCAGGTGCGCGCCATGCGTGCGCGCTCGGGGACCGTGGTGGTTTTGGAGCCGGACTCGGGACGTATTCTGGCCATGGCAGGTCAGCCGGATTTCAATCCCAATGTTTTCTGGCGGCACAAGCCCGATCACTGGCGCAATCGTGCGATCTGCGACAGTTTCGAACCTGGGTCGACTTTCAAGATATTTCTCATGGCTGCGGCTCTCGAGCAGGGCGTGGTCAAGCCCGGTCAATCCTTTTATTGCGAAAATGGCCGTTATCGAATCGGAGGGCGGACCATTCATGACCATCGGCCCTACAAGAATCTTACGGTCGCCGAAATTCTCCAGGTCAGTTCCAATATCGGCACCGCAAAAATCGCCAAGGCGCTGGAGCGGGAACGCTTTCATCAATTTATCGAAGGCTTTGGTTTCGGTGCGCGTACCGGTATTGATCTGCGCGGTGAAGTGACGGGAATGGTGCGCAGTCCGGCGCAATGGTTCGAAATCGATCTTGCCGCCATTTCTTTTGGGCAGGGCATCAGTGTCACTCCTCTGCAGTTGGCGACGGCGACGGCCGCCATCGCCAACGGCGGTCGACTCATGCGTCCCTATCTGGTGGAGCGGATTATCGATGGTCAGGGTCAGGTGGTGCGCGAACAGACGCCGACTGTGGTGCGTCGCGTCGTCTCGCGGGAAACCGCCGCCCTGGTGCGCGATATGATGGTTGCGGTTACCGAATCGGGGGGCACCGGTACCCTGGCGGCGGTGCCGGGTTTCCGGGTGGCCGGCAAAACGGGGACCGCGCAAAAGGTTGATCCGGTGGCCGGAGGCTATTCAGCGGACAAGCGAATTGCGTCCTTCATCGGTTTTGTCCCCGCGGAAGATCCGCGCCTGGTCATGGTGGTCGTGCTCGATGAGCCTGAGGAGCAGACGTATGGCGGTTTGGTCGCGGCACCGGTTTTTTCACGAATCGCCGGGCAGGCGCTGCGCCAGTTGGGTGTGTCGCCGACGCTGCCCAGAGGAGCGGATCCCTTGCCTCCGGTGATCGAGGCGCGAAACCTGGCGCCCCTGGCTCCGCTCGTTGACGCCGAACCGAACACTGAGGGTCCGGGGCGTATGCCGGATCTCTCGGGTATGAGCTATCGACAGGTGCTCCAGGTCATGGAGCGCACGGGGCTCAACATTCGCCTGGAAGGATCGGGCAAAGTGGTTGAACAGGTTCCCCGTTCCGGGGAAACCATTCGTTATGATTCCGAGGTGCGGGTGCGCTTGGCGGCCTCCACCTGAAGGCTTTGACTTTTTCCGACTGGAATAGCAAAATGCCCGATTCCGTAAAACTTTCTCGTCTGTTTCCCGGCCTCTTCGCGGCGGCGCAGCCAGGTCTACCCGATGTGCCGGTCAAGGCCCTGTGCCATGACAGCCGCAAGGTGGAGCCGGGCAGCGTTTTTTTTGCGTTGCGCGGGGGACAGGCGGATGGGCACAGCTTCATCTCCCAGGCTATCGGGCGTGGCGCGGTGGCGGTTGTTATGGAGGAGGCGCAGGATCTTCCCGCTCCGGTGGTGGGGTTGGTGGTGCCTGACAGCCGTGCGGCGCTGGCGGAGGCGGCCAGAGTGTTTTTTGCGGATCCCAGTACGGGAATGAGCGTGGTGGCGGTGACGGGCACCAACGGAAAAACCACCACCACCTGGTTGCTTGAATCCATTCTGTCGGTAGCCGGACACCACCCTGCGGTGATCGGTACGGTCAATTACCGTTTCGGCAACCAACGGTTGAAGGCGCCGCACACGACGCCTGAGGCGTTGGAAATGCTAAAGATTGTGCGCGAGTTTCGTGATAAGGGGGCTGACAGCCTGGTTCTGGAAGTTTCTTCTCATGCCCTTGAGCAGCGCCGTGCCGACGGAATTCATTTCGGCGTGGGGGTTTTTACCAACCTCACACCTGAGCATCTCGATTATCACGGCGATATGGAAACCTATTTCGCCGGCAAAAAGCGCTTGTTTACGGAATTGCTGCCGCGCGACGGCGGACGGGCGGTCATTCATGTGGGCGATCCCTATGGCCGGCGCCTCGCACGGGAAATATCCGGTGCCTTGACCTGCGGTTGCGGCGAGACGGCGGATGTAAGGCCGCTGTCCATGGATCTTTCCCTGGAAGGAATCAGAGGCAGGGTCCATACCCCAGGTGGTATCCTTGAATTGGAGTCTGCATTGCTCGGGCAGTTCAACCTGGAAAATCTGCTTTGTGCCGTGGCGGCGGCTACGGCACTCGAATTGCCGATTCCGGCCATTGAAGAGGGAATTCGCCGTGCGCCGCAAGTGCCTGGGCGATTGGAGCGGGTGGCCAACACACGCGGTGCGGTGATTCTGATCGATTATGCCCACACCGGCGACGCCCTGGAAAAGGCATTGGATGCGGTGCGTCGCCTGCGGCCGCGACGCATTATTACGGTTTTTGGTTGTGGTGGCGACCGTGACCGCGCTAAGCGCCCGGTCATGGGCGAGGTGGCGGCGCGTCTTTCCGATCTGGTCGTTGTCACCAGCGACAATCCACGCAGCGAAGAACCTCGCGAGATCATCGCGGCAATCATCCCCGGCCTGCGACTGGCGGGAGTGCCGGAGCTGTCTGTTGCTGAGTTGCGGCACACCGATGGTCGCGGCTACACAATTGAGCTCGACCGCCGCCGCGCCATCGACCTGGCTGTTTCCCTGCTTGCTCCCGGCGATCTGCTGCTGGTAGCGGGCAAGGGCCATGAAGATTATCAGATTGTCGGCGGCGAGCGATTTCATTTCGATGATTGCGAAGAGGTGAAGCGCGCGCTTGGGGAACAGGAGGTTTCCTGATGAAGTTCGATCTGGCGACTATTGCTCGTATTACCGGTGGAACATTGAGCCCAGCAGGCGCACGTGGGGAAGCTGAAGGTGTGTCCACCGACAGTCGATCCATCGACCCGGGCACACTTTTCGTGCCCCTGCGCGGCGATCGCTTCGACGGGCACGATTTTCTCGTGCAGGCGGCGCGGCGTGGTGCCGCGGCGTGTTTGTCCGAAGAAATCGTTGCCGGATTTCCCATTCCGGTGGTGCATGTGGGCGACACCCTGCGTGCCCTCGGCGATCTGGCGGCTGCCTGGCGGCAGGGTTTTGAGGGGCCGCTGGTGGCGGTGACCGGTTCTTCGGGTAAGACCACCACCAAGGAAATGCTGGCCTGCATTCTTGAGCAGACCGGCGTGGGTCTCAAAACCGAGGGGAATTTCAACAATCTCATTGGTGTGCCCCTGACACTCTTCAAGCTCGAACCCCAGCATCGCTGGGCAGTGATCGAGATGGGCATGAGCGCACGCGGGGAAATCGCCCGCCTGAGCGAGATCGCCCGGCCCAGGATTGGTGTCATCACCAACATCGGTCCGGCGCACCTGGAAACCTTGCAGGGTGTCGAAGGCGTTGCGCGGGCCAAGGGCGAACTCTTTGCCTCCCTGCCGGCCGGCGGCACCGCCATTGTTAACGCCGATGATCCGCGCACGCGTGAACTGCCCGTGGCCAACGGTGTGAAGCGCCTGCTGTTCGGTGAATGCGAACGCGCCCAGGTGCGTGCCCGCGACATTCGCATTCATGGGCATGAAGCCGTATTCAAGCTCTGCCTCGGGGAACAGGAAATTCTTGTGCGCCTGCGCGTTCCAGGGCGCCACAATGTACACAACGCGCTGGCCGCGGCCGCCGCGGCTTCGAGCCTGGGCGTCGATCCGGCCACCATCGCTCGCGGCCTGGGCCGCTATCGACCCATTGCCGGGCGTCTCAATTTGGCCAACCTGCCCGGCGGTGCGCTGCTTATCGACGACAGTTACAATGCCAACCCGCTGTCCGTTAAGGCGGCTCTTGCCACGCTGGATGAGATGCCGGGAGGCGGCCGACGTATAGCCGTTCTCGGCGACATGCTCGAACTTGGCCAGGAGGCGGCCCGCCTGCATCGGGAAATCGGTGCCGAGGCGGCCCGTCGCTGCGATCTGCTCATCGCATTGGGGCGTATGGCGCAGGAAATTGCCGAGGGCGCCCGCGCCGCCGGCATGGCCGAGGGCCGTGTCTGGGTTGCGCGCGACCATCAGGAAATCGCCACGCGCCTGCGCAATGTGCTGACGCGCGGTGATCGGCTTTTGGTCAAGGGCTCGCGAGGAATGAAAATGGAGAAAATCTGCACGTTGCTGCAGGAACGCCAGGATTTCCGGCTGGCAGTCGTGATCTGAGGACCGATATGCTCTACCACTTGCTCTATCCGCTGCATACCGAGTACTCGGCGTTCTATGTGTTCCGGTTCATCACTTTCCGGACCATTTATGCGACGATTACCGCTCTGGCGATTTCGTTTCTCATTGGGCCCTGGCTGATCCAAAAGTTGCAGTCCTTGCAGATCGGGCAATCGATCCGCAAGGTGGGCCCGGAGTCGCATTTCAAAAAAGAGGGAACGCCGACCATGGGCGGCACCCTGATTCTTTGCGCCATCGTACTGCCGACTTTATTGTGGGCCGACCTGACCAACCTCTATGTATGGGTGACCCTGCTGGTGACGGTGGGCTTCGGCATTGTCGGTTTCAGCGATGATTATCTCAAAGTCAAGCGGCGCAACAGCGATGGGCTCTCCGCCCGGCACAAGATGTTCTGGCTGCTGGTCATTTCTCTAGTGGCGGCGGCCATCCTCTATCAGTACCCACCCTTTCAGACGACGGTGGGCGTGCCGTTTTTCAAAAATGTGCGGCCGGAGCTGGGAATCTTTTACATTCCTTTCGTGCTGCTGGTCATCGTGGGCGCGGGCAATGCCGTCAATCTCACGGACGGTCTCGACGGCTTGGCTATCGGGCCGATGATCATTGCTTCGGGAACCTATCTGCTCTTTGCCTACCTGGCCGGCAATGCGCAGCTTTCCGAGTATTTACAGATTAATCCGGTGCCGGGCGCGGGCGAACTGTCGATTTTGTGCGGGGCCATGGTCGGGGCCGGATTGGGGTTTCTCTGGTTCAACAGTTATCCCGCGCAGGTTTTTATGGGCGATGTGGGCAGCCTGTCGTTGGGCGGGGCATTGGGAACGATTGCCGTCATCACCAAGCAGGAGATCGTCCTGGTGATTGTCGGCGGAATTTTCGTGGTTGAAGCCCTCTCTGTAATCTTTCAGGTGATTTCTTTTCGCCTGTACGGCAAGCGGATTTTCAAAATGGCGCCGATTCACCATCATTTTGAACTCAAAGGCTGGCCGGAGCCCAAGATTATTGTGCGCTTCTGGATTATCAGTATCATTCTGGCCCTGGTCGCGCTCTCGACGCTTAAGCTGAGGTAGCCAAGGTGAAAGTTTACGCTGGAAAAAACGTGGTCATCGTCGGTGCGGGTCGCACGGGCCTGGCGCTGGTCGGATTCTTTCTCCGCCAGGGCGCACGTCTCACCGTATCCGACCGGCGTGAAGCCGAGCGTATCGCCGGAATCGATAAACTGTCTCAGGCCGGAATTCGCCTCGACCTGGGTGGGCACAGCGCAGAGGTCATGCGGCAAGCCGATCTGGTGGCGGTCAGTCCCGGCGTGCCTCTCGATCAGCCCGCGCTGGCCGCAGCCGCTGCCCAGGGTATACCGGTGCTGGGCGAGATAGAAATCGCCTGGCGCGCGCTGCGCGCGCCGCTTGCGGCGGTGACCGGTACCAATGGCAAGTCGACGACCACCACCCTTCTCGGTGAAATTTTTCACGCCTGGGGCAAGAAAACCTTCGTCGGCGGCAATCTCGGCCTGCCTCTGATTGAGGCGACGCGCGAAACTGATTGGGATTGGCTGGTGGCCGAGCTGTCTTCCTTCCAGTTGGAAGCGGTGGTGGATTTTCGTCCGCGCTTTGCGCTGTTGCTCAACATCAGCGAGGATCATCTTGACCGCTATCCGGATATGGACACTTATCTGGGGGCCAAGGCGCGAATCTTTGCCCGTCAGACCAGAACCGACGTGGCCGTGCTTAACCGGGAAGATCCTTTGGTACTCAAAGCCGCTACCGATACCCTGGCGCGCAAGGTGTTTTTCTCTTCGGCGCGACTGCTCGACGAGGGGATGGGATTCGATGGGCGGCACCTGGTGTGGCGTATGGATGGCCACGAAGAACGATTTGCTGCAGCTGACATGCAGTTGCGTGGCCTGCATAACATCGAAAACGCCATGGCCGCGCTGATTCCGCCTCTGCTCGCCGGCTGTCCCGCGCCGGTTGCCTGGCAGGCAGTCTGCGCTTTTTCCGGGTTGCCCCATCGCATGGTACCGGTTCGTTGTCTTGATGGGGTGAACTGGTACAACGATTCCAAGGCAACCAATGTCGGCAGTGTCGTCAAAAGCATTGCCGGGCTGAACGCGCCCGTCACTCTTATCGCCGGCGGCAAAGACAAGGGTGGGGATTATGCGCCCCTGATTCCCCTGGTGCGCGAACGCGTGGCGCATCTGATCCTGATAGGTGAAGCGGCTGGACGCATTGCCGAAACCTTGGGGGATTGCACACACACCCTGCACGCGGCGGACATGGAAGACGCGGTACACAGGGCGCGCGAACTGACTCCATCGGGCGGGACAGTTCTGCTTTCGCCGGCCTGTTCGAGTTTCGACATGTTTCGCGATTTTGAGGAGCGCGGCGAAGTTTTCGCCGACCTGGTCGCAAAATTGCCTGAACAGACGGCGAAGGTCGTCTGATTATGACGGCGCAACGCGAATTCGATACGACGATTCTGCTTCTCGTGGTGGTCCTGACCTGCTTTGGCGTGGTCATGGTCTATTCGTCGTCATCGATCATGGCGGCCAAGCGCTTCGGCGATGGCTTCTACTTTCTCAAGCGGCAAGGTTTGTATGCCGTGGTGGGATTTTTGCTCATGGCAGCCGCCATGCATATCGATTACCGGTTCTGGCGCCGCTTAACATGGTTGGGGCTTGCGGCAGCAGTGATTTTCCTAATCGCGGTTCTGATCCCAGGTGTCGGTGCCAATGTCGGCGGCGCCTCGCGCTGGCTGCGTTTTCCGGGTTTCTCCGTGCAGCCGGCGGAGCTGGCCAAACTTGCGTTGGTGTTTTACCTGGCCCATAGCATGGCGCGGAAAAAGGACAAGCTCATGAGCTTCAAGCTCGGCTTTCTGCCTTACATGCTGGTGGTGGGATGTTTTCTCGGACTGCTGTTGTTGCAGCCGGATCTGGGCAGCGCCATCGTCATCGCCGGGGTGGCGCTGGCCATGCTGCTGGTTGCCGGAGCACGCTTGAGCTATCTTTTTTCCGTGGCGCTGATTGCCCTGCCGGTGCTGTATCTGGCGATCATGCAGGTTGATTATCGACGCCGCCGCATCCTGGCGTTTCTCGACCCCTGGGACGATCCGTTCAATACGGGGTTTCAGATCCTGCAAAGCTGGACGGCCTTTGGACTCGGCGGCCTGCTCGGTAAGGGACTGGGGGAGGGACAGCAGAAACTGTTCTATCTGCCCGAGGCCCATACGGATTTCATTTTTTCGGTGGTTGGAGAAGAGCTGGGCTTTATCGGGGTGCTGGTGGTTACCGCCATGTTTCTGGTGTTCTGTCTGCGCGGCATCCGGGTCGCCGAGCAGGCGCCCGATGATTATGGTCGCCATCTGGCTTTTGGGCTGACTTTTCTCATCAGCCTGGGAGCCTTCATCAATATGGGCGTGGTGCTCGGCCTGTTACCGACCAAGGGGTTGGCGCTGCCCCTGCTGTCCTATGGTGGCACAAGCCTGTTGACGACGCTGTTTGCCGTCGGGGTATTGCTCAACATTTCACGCCAAAGCGGGGAGGCCAAGGTATGAAGCTGCTTCTGGCGGGAGGCGGAACCGGCGGGCATCTGTTTCCGGCAGTCGCACTCGCGGAACAGTTGCTGCGCGAAGATCCCGCCGCTGAAGTGTTGTTCGTCGGCACTGAACGTGGGCTGGAAAATCGCATCGTGCCACGCCTTGGCTTTAACCTGCGCAAAATCGACATCAGTGGTTTTGTCGGCAAGGGCTGGCGACGCAAGGTCGCCCTGATCCCGCAACTGGAGAGAAGCTTTCGGCAATCCCGCGTGATTTTGCGGGACTTTTCGCCCGACGTGGTGGTCGGGGTGGGCGGCTATGCCTCGGGGCCGGTTCTGGCCGCGGCCCGCATGATGGGGTACCCGGTTCTGATCCACGAGCAGAATGCCTGGCCCGGCTTGACCAATCGCCTGCTTGCCCCCTGGGTGCAGCGCGTGTGCCTGTCTTTTCCGGAAAGTGGAGATTTTATGCGCCGTGCCCGCAAAGTGGTGACCGGTAACCCGGTGCGGCTGGGCCTCGCCGATTGCCCCTCGCTGCCGGATGGGCCGCCGCATCTGCTGGTCTTCGGCGGATCTCTCGGGGCGCGCGCCATCAACGACGCGCTGCTCGCCACGCTGCCCGAGCTGGCGGATCTCAAAGGCAGAATGACTCTGTTGCACCAGACGGGGGAAGACGATCTGGAACGGGTGCGTTCCGGGTACCGTGATGCCGGCTGGAACCCACAGTGGGTGGTGCCGTTTATCGACGACATGGCGGCAGCCTACGGCGCGGCCCATCTGGTCTTGTGCCGGGCGGGGGCCACCACTCTGGCGGAGCTGACCGCCTGCGGGCGCGCCGCGATCCTGGTGCCCTATCCGCATGCCGCCGCCGACCACCAGACGGCCAATGCCCAGGCCTTGGCGGAGAAGGGCGCGGCCATGCTGCTGCCTCAGGACCAATTGAATGCGACGCGCCTCGGACAGTTGCTGCGCGAGATGCTGGCCGATCCCGGCCTGCTTACCTCCATGGCCGGCGCGGCGCATGCCCTTGGGAAAAGAGATGCGGCCAAAGCCATCCTGCAGGAGTGCCGGGTGATTGCCGGCAAAAGCCGGTGATGCGTGATGGGTGATCACTTCTCACCGCCTCTGGAGAAATTATGTACGGAAAGATTCGAAAAATTCATTTTGTCGGCATCGGCGGCATCGGCATGAGCGGCATTGCCGAGGTGCTGCTCAATCTGGGATATCAGGTCTCCGGGTCCGATTTGCGCGAAAGCGAAATTACCCGGCGCCTGGCCGAGCTTGGCGGCGAGATTTCCTACGGGCATCGGGCCGAAAATGTACGTGAAGCCGATGTGGTGGTGATTTCCACAGCGGTTAAAAAGGACAACGCCGAGGTGATCGACGCCCACAAGCGGCTGATTCCCGTGATTCCGCGCGCGGAAATGCTCGCCGAGTTGATGCGCATGAAATACGGCATCGCCGTGGCCGGCACCCATGGCAAGACGACCACGACCAGCATGGTGGCGACCCTGCTTTATCATGCCGGGATCGATCCGACCTCGGTTATCGGGGGGCGAGTTGATGCCCTCGGTTCCAATGCCAAACTCGGTCAGGGTAAGTTTCTGGTGGCCGAGGCCGACGAATCGGACGGCTCTTTCATGCTGCTTTCGCCGACCATCGCCACGGTAACCAATATTGACGCCGACCATCTCGACTTTTATCAGGATCTGGAAGAGATCAAGGAAACTTTCGTCGACTTCATCAACAAGGTCCCTTTCTATGGGGTGGCAGTGCTGTGCCTCGACGATCCCAATATTCAGGCCATCATCCCCCGGGTCAAAAAGCGCTTTCTGACCTATGGGCTGGCCGGTCAGGCGGATCTGTTTGCCACCGACATCGTGCACGAGTCCGGGAGGACATCCTTCAAGGCCCATCTGCATGGTCGCGAACTCGGCAAAATCTCCTTCGGCATGCCTGGGCGCCACAACGTGCTCAATGCCTTGGCGGCCATCGCGGTGGCCATGGAAATCGGTGTGGCCTTTTCAGTGATCGCCGAAGGCTTCAAAGAGTTCGGGGGGGTGCAGCGTCGCTTCCAGATCAAACACGATGCCCAGGGGATCATGGTGGTCGATGATTACGGCCATCATCCCGCCGAAATCAAGGCGACTCTAGCGGCCGCGCGGTCCGGCTGGGATCGTCGCGTGATCGCGGTATTTCAGCCACATCGTTTCAGCCGCACCCAGGCGCTGTTCGATGACTTTGTGACCGCTTTTTACCAGGCCGACCATCTGGTGGTTACCGATGTCTATGCTGCCGGTGAAGAACCCGTCGCGGGAGCCGACAGCGCACATCTGGTGCAGAGCATCAGTCGGCATGGACACAAAAATGTCCACTATGTGGCTGATCGCAGTGCCGTGGTGCCGCACCTTGCCCCCTTGCTGCGCGCGGGAGATATGGTCATCACCCTGGGGGCGGGCAATATCTGGCAGGTCGGCGAAGATCTGATTCGCTATTTGCGCGAGCACAACGGGCCGGCTGCGGTAAAAGCATGATGAGGCAGGGGTGTGACAAAATACGTCATTTGGTCTCCGCTGCCTTCGGAATGGGCAAATTATGCATCGTGATGAATTGAAATCCAAACAGATCGGCGTCCTCATGGGCGGCCTTTCCGGTGAACGGGAAGTGTCCCTGCGTACCGGGCAGGCGGTTCTCAATGCCCTGCAGCAAAAGGGCTATCGCTGCACGGCCATCGATGCGGGCCGCGATCTGGCGATGCAATTACGCCAGACCGGCACCGAAGTCGCGTTTATCGCTCTGCATGGGCGTTTCGGCGAGGACGGCACGGTGCAGGGGCTGCTTGAACTCATGGGAATTCCTTATACGGGGAGCGGGGTTCTGGCCTCCAGCCTGGCCATGGATAAGATCGCCACCAAGAAAATGCTGCTCTACCATGAGTTGCCCACTCCGGGATTCGAGACCTTCCGGCGAGGTGAGGATATGGAGGCGCTGCTGGTGCGCTGCCGCCACTTCCCCTTGGTGGTCAAACCGGCGCGCGAGGGTTCGACCCTCGGCATCACCATTGCCGGCAATGAGGACGAACTGCGGCGGGGTCTCGCCGAAGCGCTGCGTTTCGATGATCAGCTGCTGGTTGAGGAGTACATTGCCGGGCGCGAACTCACGGTCGCGGTTCTCGACGGCACGGCCCTGCCGATCATTCAGATCGAAGCCGAGGGCGGGTTTTACGATTTCGGCGCTAAATATACCAGTGGCCAGACCCGCTATCTGCTGCCTGCTCCCCTGGAGCCGGTGCTTTATCATCGCATGCAGGAAGCCGCCGTCGCGGCCTGTGCGGTATTGGGATGTTCAGGCGCGGCGCGTGTTGATTTTCGCGCCAAGGAGCGCGAGTTTTACTGTCTGGAAGTCAACACCATTCCGGGCATGACGGAAACGAGCCTGCTGCCCAAAGCGGCGCAGGCCGCCGGGATGGATTTCGGTGAACTGGTCATGAGGATTCTTGAAGGCGCCGCCCTCGGTAAATAGGCTGGGCATGTTCTTTCAGGAGCCTTTTCGGGCGAGCGCGTATGCGAGACTATAAGGCATCGACCCCGCCAAAGGTCAAAAAGAACAAAGTGCGGCGCGAGCGCCGCCAGCGAGACTGGCGCGCGCTTTTTCAGAAGATCTTGCGTTGTACGGTCACGGTGGTCAGCTCGGCTCTCATTGTCGGCGGCGCGCTCATCGCCGCGCGCATGCTGGTTGCCTCTGATTATTTTCGCATCGAAACGGTGCGGGTGGAAAACGCCGTGCGGGTTGGCGTGGATGAGGTTCTCGGCCTTTCCGATATCGCTGTCGGAAGCTCGATTTTCGACCTCAACCTGGAGATGATCGGGCGCAAGATCGAGGAGAATCCCTGGATCAGAACCGCGCGTATCGATCGGATTTTCCCGCGCGAGGTGGTGATCCGTATTGAAGAGCGCGAACCGCGGGCCATCGTCAATCTCGGCTATCTCTATTACCTCGATGCCGGGGGCGAGGTGTTCAAAATGCTCAATGCCGGTGATCGCCTGGATTATCCCGTGATTACCGGTATCGCCCGCAAGGACATGCTGGAGCAGCCCGAGAAGACGCAAGAGCGCTTGCGGACAGCCCTGGCGGTGCTTGATGAATTGAGAGAGCGGCGCCGATTCAATCTGGAATCGGTCTCCGAGATCAACCTGCACCCCGACGAAGGGATTGCCCTTTACACCTACATGGGCGGTATCCCGGTGCGGCTCGGTGAAGGAGATTACGGGCGCAAGCTCGATCGCCTGGAGCATATTTACAAAGAACTGGAGCCGCGCTTGACCGCCCTGGAGTATATCGATCTCAAGGTGCCCGGCCGTGTGATCGTCAAGATTGAAAACAGACCGCAGCGAGGCAGAGGATAGCAGCCGCCGAGGAAAGGAAAATGTTATGAGCAACAGGAGAGAAAATCTGGTCGTCGGGGTGGATATAGGAACCACCAAAATCTGCGCCATTGTCGGTAATCTGACCGCAGATGGTCTTGACATCGTCGGTATCGGCGTCAGCCCTTCAAAGGGACTGCGCAAAGGCGTGGTAATCAACATCGAGAGTACCGTGGCGGCTATCCGCAAAGCTCTGCAGGAAGCCGAGTTGATGGCCGGCTGCGAAATAAAGTCGGTGTTCGCGGGCATCGCCGGCGGCCATATCAAGGGCTTCAATTCCCAGGGCGTGATCGCTATCAAGAACCGCGAAGTGACCGGCGAAGATGTGCGCCGCGTCATCGACGCTGCCAAAGCGGTGGCCATTCCCATGGACCGCGAGGTGATCCACATTCTGCCGCAGGAATTCATCATCGACGATCAGGACGGCATCAAGGAGCCCCTGGGCATGAGCGGCGTGCGCCTGGAAGCCAAGGTGCATATCGTGACCGGTGCCGTGGCCAGCGCCCAGAACATCATTAAGAGCTGCAACCGTGCCGGCGTCGACGTGGCCGACATTGTGCTCGAACAGCTCGCCTCGGCCGAAGCGGTACTCTCCAGCGATGAAAAGGAACTGGGCGTAGCCATGGTCGATATCGGCGGTGGGACCACTGATATTGCCATCTACATCGACGGCGCCATCAAGCACACCTCGGTGCTGTCCCTGGGTGGCAATCATCTGACCAATGATATCGCGGTCGGATTGCGCACCCCTATGAACGAGGCCGAAAAAATCAAGCACGCCTACGGCTGCTGCCTGACCTCCATGGTCGATAAGGATGCCACCATCGAGGTGCCGTCGGTGGGCGGCCGCGAACCACGAATCCTGTCGCGCCAGCTTCTGGCGGAAATTCTTGAGCCGCGGGTCGAAGAGATTTTCACCTTGGTCAACCGCGAGATCATTCGCAGCGGTTACGAGGATCTCATCGCTTCGGGCGTCGTCATTACGGGGGGAACCTCGATTCTTCCCGGCATGCCCGAACTGGCCGAGCAGATTTTCGGCATGCAGGTGCGCCGTGGAGTACCGCGCGACATTGGCGGATTGACCGACGTGGTCAATTCTCCCGTATACGCGACCGGGGTCGGCCTGGTCAAATATGGATGCAAAAACCTGGAAACGAAAAATTTCAGTATCGGCCAGGAAAATACCTTCGAAAAGATCGTTCGTCGCATGAAGGAATGGTTCGGAGAATTTTTCTGATCAGGTTCGGAAGACAAACCTTCCGGGGTCGCGGAGATACCCGGAACAGCTAACGGGGAGGGATATATGTTTGAATTTGACGAGAGTTTGGATCGCCCGGCGAAAATCAAGGTCATCGGAGTCGGCGGCGGCGGTGGTAACGCGGTCAATACCATGATCGACTGTAACCTTGAGGGCGTCGAGTTCCTGACGGCCAACACGGACGCTCAGGCGCTGAAAAACAGCAAGGCGGCGATGAAGGTGCAACTTGGCAACAAGCTCACCAAGGGCCTGGGGGCCGGCGCCAACCCCGAAATCGGCCGTGAAGCTGCGCAGGAGGATCGCGCCCGTATCGCCGAGTTTCTCGAAGGCACCGACATGGTGTTTATCGCAGCGGGACTCGGTGGCGGAACGGGTACCGGGGCCGCGCCGATTATTGCCGAGGTCGCCAAAGAACTGGGCGCTCTCACCGTCGGGGTTGTGACCAAGCCCTTTACCCGCGAAGGCAAGCAGCGGGCCAAGAAGGCCACCCAGGGTGTGGATTGTCTGAAAAAGGTGGTCGACTCGCTGATCGTGATTCCCAACGATCGGCTGCTCGGGCTGGCCGGCAAAAACATGAGCATCCTTGATGCTTTCAAGCCATCCGACGACGTGCTGCGTCAGGCCGTACAGGGGATCAGCGACCTCATCACCACCAGCGGCCTGATCAACGTCGACTTCGCCGACGTCAAGGCCATCATGAGCGTGCGCGGCATGGCAATGATGGGCATCGGTCTGGCTTCCGGGGAAAAGCGCGCTGCTGAAGCGGCACAAAAAGCCATCAGCAGCCCCTTGCTCGAAGAAATCGACATCTCCGGCGCCAAGGGCGTGTTGGTCAACATCTGCGGCTCAAGCAGCATGACCATGGAGGAGTTCGACGAGGCTTCACGCATTATCCACGACAAGGTTCACGAAGACGCCAACATCATCATCGGTCTGGTGGTCAACGAAGAGATGGGCGAGAATATCAAAATCACTGCGATCGCCACTGGTTTCGGCGAATCCTTCGAGCAGACTCGCGGCGCCACCGAAGAACTCAAGGCCCAGGCGGCCCTGGCCCTGAGCGGCAAGGAAAATCGCGATATTCCGGCCTTCATCCGCGAGCGCCAGCGCGAAAGCATCCGCAGCATGCGCAGTAACCTCGGCCCCAATATCGCCGGGACGGACGATGAATACGACATCCCCACCTTCCTGCGCAAGCGGGTCGACTGAGGCAGGGCGCAAGCGCGTTACAAAGGCATTCCCCGTCAGGGCAGGTTGTTGAAAAGACGGGTTTCTTCTCACATCCCCGAGCCGGTTCTCCGCCCGGCGCTTGAGGGGAAGAGTGTATGCAATGTTGTGTGTATAAATCCTCCCCCCCCAAGGGACTGCTGCGTGCGGTCCCTTTATTTTTTGCTTTGCCATTGGTCATTTGTAAAACCTTTCGTTATGATCGAGACAACGGACAACGGACAACGGACAACGGACAACGGACAACGGACAACGGACAACGGACAACGGACAACGGACAACGGACAACGGACAACGGACAACGGACAACGGACAACGGACAACGGACAACCTCGTGAGCCATCGACTTCTGGATAAAGCCCATCGCCGCCTGGCAGCGGAAAGCGGTTGCCGGTCCAACCCCTGGGGGGGGCGGATGGCAGTGGCGCTGGTGTATCCCAACACCTACCGTCACGCTATGAGCAACCTCGGTTTTCTCACCGTTTACCATATGCTCAACAGCCGTGAGGATGTCCTGTGCGAGCGCTTTTTTCTGCCCGACGAGGAGGATCTCGTCGAACATCGCGCCACCGGCTATTCGCTCTTTTCCCTGGAGTCAGGGCGTTTTCTCGACGAATTCGATCTGGTTGCATTCTCCATCTCCTTTGAAAACGATTATCTCAACCTGCCGGTCATTTTCGAGTTGGCGCGCCTGCCCTGGCGCGCGGCCGAACGCGATGCCCGGCATCCGCTGCTGCTGGCCGGCGGGGTGTGCGCCTTTCTTAATCCCGAACCCCTGGCTGAGGTCATGGATCTGTTTGCCGTGGGCGAGGCCGAGCCGCTTCTTCCCGGCTTGATAGATGCGCTTAAACACGAAGCCTTCTCGCGGCAGGCGCTCCTTGAACGGCTGGCGGGTTTGGCGGGCATTTATGTCCCGCGTCTTTACGAACTGGATTACAACCCGGACGGCAGCCTGGCTGCACGGCGGGCCAAAAACGGTGCCCCGGCGCGCGTGCGCCGCCAATGGCTTGCCGATCTGGATGCCTCGCCGAGCGTCTCTTTCGTGCTCACCGAGGAGACGGAATTCGGCGACATGTATCTCAGCGAGATATCGCGGGGTTGTTCGCGCGGTTGCCGGTTCTGTGCCGCCGGATTTCTCTATCTGCCGCCGCGCGAACGCAGCCTGAAAAATCTCGCCGCGCAGGCTGACGAAGGTTTGTGCAGCCGCCGCCGCATCGGCCTGGTGGGCGCGGCGGTGGCCGACCATCCGGATGCCGCGGCCCTGCAGGATCACATCGTCGCCCAGGGTGGCGGAGTGTCGGTGTCGAGTCTGCGCATCGATGCCCTGCGCGAAGAAGAAGTCACCGCGCTGGCCGCCGCCGGACATCGCACCGTGGCCATCGCTCCCGAGGCGGGCAGCCAGCGCCTGCGCGATCTGGTCAACAAGGGGTTGACCGAAGAGGCTATTCTCAGAGCCGTTGAGTTGCTCGCCGAGGCCGGGATTCCAAACCTCAAGCTCTATTTTCTCATCGGTCTGCCGAGCGAGAACGAGGCGGATGTGGATGAACTCCTGCGCCTGGTCGGTGCGATCCGCGGGCTGTGGTTGGAGGCCGGGCGCAAGCGCGGACGCCTCGGCCATCTGACCTTGTCGCTTAACCCCTTTGTGCCCAAGCCTTTTACACCCCTGCAGTGGGCGCCTATGGCATCGGAGAAGACTCTGCAGAAAACCCTGCGGCGCATCCGCTCTGGGGTGGCGCGTTTGGCCAACACCGAAATGATCTGCGAATCTCTGCGCGCGGCGACCCTGCAAGCTTTTTTCGCCCGCGGCGATCGGCGCGTCGGTGAAGCGCTGCCGCTGTTGGCCGCCGGACGCAATCTCAAGGCGGCGTGCCGCGAACTCGGCCTCGATCCGGATTTCTACGTCACGCGCCCGCGCGGCGAAGCTGAGATGTTTCCCTGGGAAGTCATCGATAACGGGGTGCGTCGCGATTACCTGTGGCAGGAATATCAACGCGCCCGGCAGGGGCAGATAACGCCGCGCTGCGCCCCTGGATGTCGGCGCTGCGGGGTCTGTGGGTAGAAGGCAGATGGAAGCTGAGGTCTGAGGGCGGACGGACAAAGGACAAAGGACAAAGGACAAAGGACAAAGGACAAAAAAGCATGGCGTGGATTCAGTTGTTTATCGCGGGGTTTTTTGAGGTGCTGTGGGCGTTGGGCCTCAAGTTCACCCACGGCTTTACCCGCCTCGGCCCGAGCATTTTTACCCTCGTCGCCATGGCCGCCAGTTTCTGGTTTCTCACTCAGGCGCTGCGCACCCTGCCCGTGGGCACCGCCTATGCGGTGTGGACCGGCATCGGCGCGGTGGGCATCGCCATCATCGGGATGCTGTTTCTCGGCGAACCGCGCACCTGGTCACGGCTGTTCTTCATCGCCCTGATCGTTATCGGCATCGCCGGGCTCAAATGGTCGGCGGAACAGAAAAAAACACCAGAGGTCGGCTTGACAGAGGGCCGCCGCCAGGTAGAATGATGACCGATTCGATTATCTTTCTATCCCTGCTCAAGGAGGATTCCCCATGGCTCAGGAAAGAACCGGCATCATCACCTTTAAAGGCAACCCCATGACTTTGCTCGGCCCCGACGTCAAAGTCGGCGACAAGGCTCCTGACTTTCGCGTGGTCGACAATGGGCTGGCACCCGTGACTCTGGCCGACTCGGGAGGCAAGGTGCGCTTGATCACCGTGGTGCCTTCCATCGATACCCCGGTCTGCGACAGCATGACCCGCAAGTTCAACCAGGATGCCGCCGGACTCCCCGACAGCGTCGCGGTTTACACCATCAGCATGGATCTGCCCTTTGCCCAGAAGCGCTGGTGCGCAGCCGCCGGCATCGATAAGGTCCAGACCCTCTCCGACTATCAGGATCGCTCCTTCGGTCTGAATTACGGCATGCTCATCAAGGAATTGAAACTCCTGGCGCGTGCGGTATTCGTCATCGATGCGCAGGGCAAGGTGGCTTACCGCGAGATCGTTAAGGAAGTGACTGAGGAGCCCGATTACAACGCGGCGCTGGAAGCGGTGAAAAAGTTGGCCTGAGACAGGCAAGGGCAGGGGATGCAGATGCACGCGGAAGAGGCGGGATCAAGGCGGATAAAGACTTGATCCGCAAAATCTGCGTCCCAGTGATTTTTTCAGGCAATAAGCCCTCGGCCACGCGGTCGGGGGCTTTGCTGCGTTTCAGGGCTTGCGATCGCGGTTGCGGCCGAGGAGGGTGTCGATGGAGAAGAAGCTGCGCAGGTCGCTGCGCGCGCGGTTGACCTGGCCGTGAATCTCCATGCCGCGGCGCAGCATGTCACCGGCGCGGCGGGCGCCGAACAGCACCACTAGCAGCAGAATCAGCAGGCCGATTTCCAGGAAACCAAAACCAAACATGAGGAAAACTCCAGAACGACTGAATTGACTCCGATCATAGCCCGAGGCACCTGGCAAAGACAAGGTTTTCCCGCGCCGCAACTTGCATTGCCGGCAGCGCTTGATTTATCGTGAAACGTCGGACATTTTCATCAAAACAAAAAAGCGTAAGGAACAATCCATTGACCGCCGGTGTCTCGGGATACTCGGCTGACCCGCAAGAAGGCCAAAAAAACCATGAACGTCGAGCAGATGAAACACGTGGTGCGCGAGATTCTCACCCGCACCGATCTTACCCCCTGCGTAGTCGGCCATCGCGGCGTGGGCAAGACCGCCGGCATCATTCAGGTGTGCCGCGAGGCCGGCCTGCGTTACGTGCCCCTGCGCCTCGGGCAGATGGAAGTCGGCGATCTCGTCGGCATCCCCTATCGCGAGGGCGACATCATGCGCTGGTCGCGTCCCTCCTGGTGGCCCATGGAGACCGATCCGCCCACCATCGTGCACTGCGACGAGCTCAACCGGGCCCAGCAGGAAGACACCCTGCAGGCCATCTTCCAGTTTGTCGAACCACCCGCCGAGGGCCAGCACCGCGCCCTGCACACCCATCAGCTCGACCCGCGGCACAAGGTGGTGGTCACCATCAATCCCCCCGACGGCACCTATCAGGTCGCCACGCTCGACCGCGCGCTGCTCGACCGCATGGTCATGATCTACGTCGAAACCGACTACCGCTGCTGGGCGCGTTATGCCGAGAGCAGAAATTTCGACCGCGACGTACGCCAGTTTCTCGCCGCCCACAACCAGATGCTCGCCTGCCAGGGCAGTCCGCTGGATATGCAGATGGAGCCCAGTGAGCGCGCCTGGGAGATGGTCAGCACCCTGCGCCGCAAGTGCCGCTTTCCCCAGGATCTGGAGATGGAAATCTACGCCGGCATCGTCGGCAACGAGGCGGCCGGCCTGTTTCTGCAATGGTGTCTGGAAAACCGCGAGCGCCCGGTGACGGCCGAAGAGGTGCTCGACGGTTGGGCTGAGAGCGCCGCGCGGGTGCGCGCCCAGCGCGACGATCTGCAGGCCGCCACTCTCAACCTGCTGGTCACGCGCCTGCAGAACAATGCGCGCCTCACCACCGCTCAGGAAGAAAATCTCGTTGCCTATATCGACGTGCTGCCCCGCGATCTGCGCTTCGGTCTGGTCAAGTCTCTGCTCAAGATCCCCGCCGTGGCGGCGGTGCTGAGCAAGGATCAGCATGATGCGGTGGTATTCGATGCCATCGAGCAGATCAGCCGGGAGGCAAGTTAAAAAAGCTGTCCCTGAGCATTTCCTTTGTTCTTTGTTGAGGGCGAAGACAGGATTGAGCGAGCAATGGGGTTAGGATGAGCAACCAGCGCCTTTCAGCAAAGGATAAAGGACAAGGGACAAGGGACACGCAGCTTCTTGAAGATGCGATCATCCGCTTGCTCAAGCGCCGGCCCTTTTACGGCCATCTGCTGTTGAACTTTCGTCGGCGGCTGGGGGCGGGGGCTTATCCTCTGGGCGTGACGCTGGTTGGGGGGGCGCCGCTGCTGGAGGTCAATCCGGAGCGTTTTGCCGCCTATCCGGCCCAAGAGCAGGAGGCGCTGCTCGAGCATGTTATCAAGCATGTGCTGCATCTGCACATGACGCGGCGCAAGGAGCGCCACGGCTTGACCTGGGATGTGGCCTGCGATCTCGCCATCAATCCCGGCATCGCCGGGATGCCGGTCGAGGCGCCGGGACCCGCGCGCTTCAAACTTGATGCGGGACTTGCTGCCGAGGAATATTACCGTCTGCTGTCGCGTCCATTCGACACCGGCAATCTCGAAGGGCAGGGGTTGGGTGACGCTACGCAGGAAAGCAGCGGCGACAGCGGCGCGGGCAGCAGCACCCTCGATGTCGCCCACGACACCTCGCCCCTGGATGATCACAGCCTCTGGGCTGAAGCCGATGCCGTACCCCGGCGCCTGGCGGAACAGAGGGTGCGCGCGCTGGTGCAGGATGCCTGGCGCAAAAGCGACGGCGAAGTGCCGGGCGATCTCCGGGCGCTGGTTGCGGCCATGCTCGCCCCGGCGCCCATTGCCTGGCGGCAGGTGCTGCAGCAATTCGTCGCCACCGCCGGGCGGGTCGGGCGCCGGAGCACCTGGAAGCGCGAACACCGGCGCTTCGCCCACGCCACCCCGGGCCAGCGCAAACGCCGCCGTCTGAACCTGCTGATCGGCGTCGACGTCAGCGATTCCACCAACATTCACGCCCTGCGCGAAGCCTTCGCTGCCGAACTGCTGCGCATCGCCCGCAGTCGCGATACTCTGCTGACGGTGCTCTACGCCGGCAGCCGCATTCAGAAGATCGCGAGTTTTCGCGGCAACGAAGCCGTCGCCGAAGTCTATCAGGGCGGCGGCTTCACCGATCTGCGCCCGGTCTTCGACTACGCCCGCACCCTGCAGCCGCGCCCCGCAGCCGTCATCTACCTCACCGACGGCTACGGCGAAGCCCCCGAACACATGGAATTCCCCACCCTCTGGGCGCTGACCAAAGACGGCCAAAAACCCGTTGAGTGGGGCGTTGAGCTGCGGCTGGATGAATGACGGGTGATGAGATCAGCAACAGCGACTGAGC
Source organism: Geoalkalibacter ferrihydriticus DSM 17813 (assembly GCF_000820505.1). Lineage (NCBI taxonomy): Bacteria > Pseudomonadati > Thermodesulfobacteriota > Desulfuromonadia > Desulfuromonadales > Geoalkalibacteraceae > Geoalkalibacter > Geoalkalibacter ferrihydriticus. The sequence goes on from NZ_JWJD01000001.1 coordinate 1,082,831, forward strand.
TTCTCCAAAGGACAAAGGACAAATGACCAAGGACCAGACTTTATCCCCCATGACCGAAGAATCCGTGCGCACGCTGCTCGAAGAAGCCGGTGCGCGGGTCGGTTCGCGCGGCGGACGCTCCAACAACTATGGTGCGCCGCGTGAATTCTCCTTTGAAGTGCGCGCCCTGTTCCCAAACGGTTTGGGCTTGCAGGTCGTCGCCCGCCAATACAACTACCGCGATCCCTGGGAAGCCGCCGGCCGTGTCAACGATATGGTCGATGTGGCTCTGCTGCGTGACGGCGGCTACTCCCCCCTGCCTCGTGGTTATGCTTGGTTTCAGGGACGCGACGAGGAAGAAAGTGTCGACGAGGCGACCCTGCGTGAGATCATCGGCGTGGTGCGCGATCTCAATCCGAAGATTTTCAAGTTGCAGGAGTTGACGGGGGATTTGTAGACATCCAATTTCGCCGCCCGAATCAATGCTATGATGCACTCGCAAAAACTCAGAGGATGGCTAAGCAAAAATTTCGTCCTACAAGGCCTGGTGGTTTTTCAGGGGCGAAGGCATACATCAGGTATGTCGAGGTCCTGAAAAAACGCCGTAACGCCGTAGGGCGGACTTTTTGCGACGCCATCNGGTGGTTTTTCAGGGGCGAAGGCATACATCAGGTATGTCGAGGTCCTGAAAAAACGCCGTAACGCCGTAGGGCGGACTTTTTGCGACGCCATCAATGCTATCCTTGAGGGGATTGCTGTTATAGGGCGGGTGCTTTCCGTGGTCCGGCCCCGCTTGGTCGTTTCCAGCGGAGATGACCAGGGGGGAGCTTACCCCGGCAGGAACTGCGCAAATTCACATTTTTTGATGAAAAGAGGAGACCGTGTCCAAAAATTCTAAGGATGAACAACGTGAACGCCTTGTGGCCGAAATGCGCAAGGAAGAGGAGCAGCGCCAGGCCGGTTATCGGGAGAAGGCCCTAAAGCTCTTTCCCCACGTGTGCGGTCGCTGCACGCGCGAATTCGAAGGCAAAAAGCTGCGCGAATTGACCGTTCACCACAGAGACCACAATCACGATAACAATCCCCCCGACGGCAGCAATTGGGAGCTTTTGTGCATCTACTGCCACGACCACGAGCATACTCGCGGCGTACAGGAGCAACGCGACGCAGACAGCTCCTCGGGCGAGACAACCCGCCCCTCGCTGGTACACTCACCCTTTGCGGCGCTGGCGGAGCGGTTTAAAAAGTAAGTCGCGGTGTCTGGGGACGGATCTGCTCGCGTCGCTGAACAGATTATTTTTCATAGCAGAGGAGAGGCTGGATGAAATTTCTGCTTATGGTGTTTATTGTGTCGCTAGCAGGATGCGTCAGAATCCCGGAACATGTGAAACCGGTTGATAATTTCAATTTAAATGCATACCTGGGAACCTGGTACGAAATTGCAAGACTTGATCATTCTTTTGAACGAGGGTTGACTCACGTAACCGCTGATTATCGATTGCGTGATGATGGCGGTATAAGAGTATTAAACCGGGGTTATGACGAAAAAAACAAGACCTGGAAAGAAGCCGAAGGTCGGGCCTACTTTGTTAAAGGGCCTGACCTGGGGTTTTTGAAAGTTTCTTTCTTTGGCCCCTTTTATGGCTCGTATATCGTGTTTGAGCTTGACCATGAGGGCTATCAATATGCACTCGTCTCCGGTCCGAAAAAAACTTATTTATGGATTTTGTCCAGAACTCCGGAGATGGAAAAGGATTTAAGGGAGAGCCTCGTAGCAAAGGCAGCAGAGTCTGGTTTTGATACCAGCAAGTTGTTGTTTGTCGACCATGACTAATTAGGAGGGGGCTGCCGTGAAACTTTTCACCTGCTTTAATTGCGGAAATCTTCTGTATTTTGAAAATACTGCGTGCACCAGCTGTGGCGCCGCACTCGGATTTTTTCCAGACGATATGATCCTCGGTGCGATGACACCCACTGGGACGGACAACCTCTGGCTGGCGCAGCACAACCAGCGTCGCTATAAAATGTGTGAAAATTACGCGGTCCATCAGGTCTGCAATTGGATGGTTGCGCAGCAGAGTCAGGAGTCGTTTTGCCCGGCGTGCCGTTTAAACCGGACAATCCCCGATTTGAGTATCGGCGACAATATCCGCTTGTGGCATACCCTTGAAATTGAAAAACACCGGCTGGTTTATTCCCTGCTGCGGATGGGTCTGCCGTTGGCACCACGCTCACAAAGGCAGGATGGGCTGGAGTTTGATTTTCTAGCTGACAACGCCAATCTGTTTAGCGAGCGCAAACGCGTCTTAACCGGTCATGCGGCGGGACTGATTACCCTCAACATTGCCGAAGCCGACCCTGTTTTACGCGAAAAGATGCGCAACGATATGGCCGAGCCTTATCGGACTCTTCTCGGGCATTTTCGCCATGAGGCCGGGCACTATTATTGGGGCAGGCTCGTGGCCGGAACCTCCTGGCATGAACCGTTCAGACAACTTTTCGGCGACGAGACCGCCGATTATGGCGCTTCGCTGGAAAGGTACTATGCCCAGGGACCTGCTGCGAACTGGCAGGAATCATTTGTCAGTTCCTATGCAAGCACCCATCCCTGGGAAGATTGGGCGGAAACCTGGGCGCACTACCTGCACATCGCCGACACTCTGGAAACCGCATCGCAGTTCGGGCTTCGGATCGCTCCCTCGGCGGGCCAGGACCCGAAGCTGGCCGTCGGGCTTGAGACGCTTGATCCCTATCAGCCCATCTCTTTTGATGAGCTCATCACGGACTGGCTGCCTCTGACCTTTGCCCTGAACAGCCTCAACCGGAGCATGGGGCATGCTCTTGCCTATCCTTTTGTCATTGTCCCGGCGGTGATGGAGAAGCTCGCTTTTATTCACCGCCTTGTCTCGGCATATCGTTAGCGCCCCCCTAGTCTCGACCTTATCTTTCGGCAAGGGATTTGCGGCCAGACCGGTCGATCCTCGCGACATCCACCGACACCTTCAACTGATGCTCTCCGCCTCCATAAGCCACGCCCTTTAAAGGCGTGGCATCGGCAAAATCGCGACCCCAGGCGAGGGTAATATAGCGCTCTCCCGGCCGCTGGTTGTTGGTCGGGTCGAAATCGCGCCATCCGCTTGCGGGGTGATAGACGGAGAACCAGGCGTGCGAGGCGTCGGCACCGATCAGACGCTCTTTGCCCGGCGGCGCATCGGTCTCGAGGTAGCCGCTCACATAGCGCGCCGCCAGACCCTGGGAGCGCAGACAGCCGATGGCCAGATGGGCGAAATCCTGACAAACCCCGCTGCGGTGTTCCATGACCTCCTTGAGCGGCGTGGCGATGCTGGAGAATTCGGGATCATATTTGAAGTCTTTGAAAATTCTGCACATCAGGTCATGCACCGCCTCATCGAGGAGACGCCCCGGCCGGAAGGAGGGGCGGGCATAGTCTGCCAGAATATCTTCCACGGCGATCATGGGAGAATCCAGGGTGAACTGCAGGGCGTCGATGCTTTCCGGGGAGTGGTCGTTGCGCAGCCGCTCGCATGCCTCTTCCCAGGACAGGTTTTCTGTCCGGCCGCGCGGTTCCGGTTTCGCCCCCTGCACTTCGACTTCGCTGACTGCCGTCACCCGTAAGCTGTCATGAGGGTGTTGGATGGAAAAATAGTCGGTCTGGTTGCCGAAAAAATCGATTTCCCGGTCATGGTCCTGCGGGTATGGGTCGATGTGCAAACTGGCGTCGCGGACCTGCTGATGGGGGAGTTGGCGCGGCACCAGGCGCGCTAAATTGTAGCAGAGCCCGACGCGCGCCTCGTAGATGAACTCAGTGATGTGAGTCACACGGTATTTCATACATCTTCGTCCTGCAGTTGCGGAGCCAATTGCTGGGACGGCTGCGCATGGCTGAAATAGGTGCTGGTGATGATTTCGGAGAGGCGCCACAAGCCGGCAGCCTGGTTGTCGAGCAATTCAGCAAGAACCTCAAGGTCGTCAGTGTTTTCATCTGCCCGGGTGAGCTGGGCGACTTCGGCCAGGCGCAACCGGCTATAGGCTTCCAGCAGGCAACGCTTATCTTCGCCGAAACATTCTCGGCGGCGGTCGCGGGGCAGGTCGGCAACGTGTTGTCGCAGTTGAGCGAACTGGTAAGCCAGCGAGCGGGGATGCTCTTCGTCCATGAGCAGGAGTTCAAGCACCGTGGGCAGATGCATGTAGGAGCGATAGCGTCGGCGAAAGGTGTTGAGGCTGTCACAGATGCCGAGAAGGGTTTCCATGAGCTGGCGCTGCACGGCTTCATCCAGATGAGGCACCAGGGTTGCGCGCAGCAGGGAAATGAGGCCCAGACCACGCTCCAATCGCCGGCCCAAGTCGAGGAGCAGCCAGCCCGATTCGCGGGGCATGCTCTCGGCGACCAGGCCGCTGAAGGCCATAAGTTGCATGATCAGATGATCGAGGCGGTCCTGCATGCGATAGTTCAACGGCCCCGGCTGCTCGTCATCGAACCAGTCCGAGAGAATCGCATCGATGATCCGCCAGATCTCAACCGGCCAGTGGTCGCGAACGGTCGATGCCACCTGGCTGAAAGAATGAAGCACCGCAGCCAGACTCCCCGCCCGCCCGGTATCCAGCATCAGGGCACTGAGTTCTGCGCGGGGGTTTTTCAAGAGTTCCTTGGCCCCTTCGCCGACAAACCCCGGATAGGTTCCGGTCACCTGAGTCAACGCCCGCAGCAAGCTGTGGAGATAGGGTTGCATCAGGTCGCGGTCGGCGTCACGCTGCTCGCGGCGCAGCGCCAAAATCGCTCGCAATAAGCGGGCCGTGCCCTCGGCACGCTCCACGTAGCGCCCTGCCCAGAAAAGGTTGTCGGCTGTACGGCTCGGCAGCGGTTCGGCGCAAAACGGCAATACCTGGTCGTTTTTCGGTTGCTGCCAGAGACTGACATAGCGGACCGGCTCTTTGGATAGGACCCAGGTGTCTTTGCTGCCGCCGCCCGTTTTATTTGACACCACCAGCTCGCCCGCTGTCGCGGCGATGCGCGTCAGGCCGCCCGGCATGGCGACGTAACCCCCCTCGCCGCCGACCAGAAAAGCGCGCAATATGGCGTGGCGGGGTTCGACCGCACCCGCGGCCAGCGAGGGCGCCGTGGAAAAACTGATCATTTCCTGGCCGATATAAAGGTGTGGCTTGTGCAGGATGCGTTCGCGCAGAGCTGACCGCTCGGCAGTACTCAGCTGGGCGCCGAAAATAGCGCGATAGCCGCGCGAGCGATGGATCGGCTTAATGACCAGCTTGTCGAGGTTATCCAGAACAAAACGGCGCTCAGGTTCCTGGCCGCACCACCAGGTAGCCACCGCAGGGAGTTGGAGGTCTTCATTGAAGAAATATCGGGCGATCCCTGGGAGAAAGGGCATCAACCCGGGATTTTCGAGGATGGCGCTGCCCAGCGGATTGGCGACTGCAACCTGACCGAGGCGCGAGGCCTGAACCAGACCGGTAATGCCGAGGCGTGAATCCTCGCGCAACTCCAGAGGATCGCAATAGGCATCATCGAGGCGGCGCAGGATGACATCGACCTGGTGCAGACCCTCCAAAGTTTTGAGCCAGACGCGCCCGTCGCGCACACTCAGATCATCCCCCTGAACCAGGGTGTAGCCGAGATAATCGGCCAGATAGGCGTGCTCGAAATAGGTCTGGCTGAAGGGGCCGGGAGTCAGTAGAACGACACGGGGGTTTTCACGGTTCTGCGGCGCGAGAGCGGCGAGGCGTTCGCGAAAAAGCTGAAAGAAACCGGCCAAACGCTTGACATGGCTTTTGCGGAAAAGCGCCGGGGCAATGCGCGTCATCACCATGCGGTTTTCAAGGGCATAGCCGGCACCGGAGGGGGACTGGGCACGGTCGTCAAGGACCCACATGCGTCCGTCTGGACCGCGCACCAGATTGATGGCGCAAAAAACCAGGGGGCGCTGGGCGAATGCCGGAAGCCCGGCGCAGCAGCGCTGGAAACCACTATGGCCGAAAATCAGCTCGGGTGGCAGCAGCCCCTCATGCAGCAGTTTCTGCGGGCCATAGAGATCGGCGAGAATCAGATTGAGCAGTTCGGCGCGCTGCACCATGCCGGATTCGATGGCTGTCCATTCGTCGGTGCTGATGAGCAGCGGCAGCGGGTCGAGCTGCCAGGGGCGGGACGTGCCGAGCGGCCCGTTGATGACGTTGAAGGTGACGCCGTTTTCGCGCAGCAGCCGTTGCGCTTCGCGGTGACGCAGAGTCAACCCCTCTCGACCGAGTTGCTCGATTTCACGCATGAGGGTTTTCCAGTGCGGCAGCAGCCGCCCCGCGCCGCTATGCATTTCGTCATAGCCGTCGAGGCGCGTCGCATAATGCTGGGCAATGGATGCCGAGGTTGTTTTGTCTGGCCGCAACACGTTAGTTTCCTTGGGCTGGAGTCATGAGGCGGCCGATTATACGGCAGGGCTGCGGCGCAAATCCACCGTATAGGGAAATTCGCTGTTCGGCTCTTCCGCCGGTGGCGTCATGGCCTGAACCGGACCGGCTTCAGGCGTAAAAATGCCGCTGCCGCTGCCGACGAAATCAGGCGGCGCCACAACCACGCCCGAGGTCGCGCCGAGATCCCAGAACCGGGTGATGCGCCGGGCTTCGGCCTCAAAGGCATTGACGGGGAAGACATCATAGCTGCGGCCGCCCGGATGGGAGACGTGATAGGTGCAACCGCCGATGGAGAGGCCACTCCAGGTGTCGATGACTTTGAAGACCAGGGGCGAATGGGGTTTGATGGTCGGATGCAGGGCCGAAGGGGGCTGCCAGGCGCGGTAGCGCACCCCGACCACGTACTCGCCCTGGCGCCCGGTGCCGCGCAAAGCCAAGCGCCGACCGTTGCACACCACCGCGTGACGTGGCTCGGTGAGGCCGGTGATGCGCAGTTGCAGACGCTCCACCGAGGAATCGACGAAGCGCGCCGTTCCCTGGCTGCCCATTTCCTCGCCGAGCACATGCCAGGGTTCAATGGCAAAGCGCAGTTCGAGTTCCATGTCGTCGATCTGGACGGAGCCGAAGTGCGGAAAACGAAATTCGAGGAAAGGCTCAAACCATTGCAGGTCAAACGGATAGCCCGCGCGCTTGAGATCGGCGACAACCTGTCGCATGTCTTCACGGACAAAGTGCGGTAGCAGAAAGCGATCGTGCAGTTCGGTCCCCCAGCGCACCAGGTCGTGGGTGTAAGGCTGTTTCCAGAACCAGGCGATGAGGGTGCGCAGCAGCAGGTTCTGCACCAGGCTCATGCGCGCGTGCGGGGGCATTTCAAAAGCGCGCATTTCCACCAGCCCCAGTCGGCCCGACGGGCTGTCGGGCGAGTAGAGTTTGTCGATGCAGAACTCGGCACGGTGGGTGTTGCCGGTCATGTCGATGAGCAGGTTGCGCAGCAGGCGGTCAACCAGCCAGGGCGCGGGTACTTCGCCCTGCGGCATCTGCTGAAAGGCGATCTCGAGTTCGTAAAGAGCATCGTTGCGCGCTTCATCGACTCGTGGCGCCTGGCTGGTCGGGCCGATGAACATTCCTGAGAACAGGTAGGAGAGCCCCGGATGATGCTGCCAGTAGGTGATCAGGCTGCGCAGCAGATCAGGGCGACGCAGCACCGGGCTGTCACCCGGAGTGGGTCCGCCGATGGTGATGTGATTGCCGCCGCCGGTGCCCGTATGACGACCGTCGAGCATGAATTTTTCGGTGCCCAGACGGCTCTGGCGGGCTTGCTCGTAGAGAATCGTGGTGTTCTTGACCAGATCGCGCCAGGTGGCGGCCGGGTGGATGTTGACTTCGATGACACCGGGGTCGGGGGTGACCAGCAGCCGCTCCAGGCGATAGTCGCGGGGTGGCTCATAGCCTTCGACGACCACCGGCAGGGACAACTCGGCGGCGGTCGTTTCGACCGCCGCGACGACGTCGAGATAGTGCTCAAGGATAGTGATTGGGGGCATGAAAACATACAGCCGCCCGTCGCGTACCTCGACGCACAGAGCGGTATGCGGTACATCTACCAACGGCGCGTCCGGCTCATCGGCACAAGGCGGAGCGTCTTGCTGCTGAGGGGGCTCGACGCGATGAAAACGCTGCGCGATCTCTCCGTGGTAGTCGGCAAGAGGCGGCAGGGGGCTGAACTGATCCTGGTGCGCAAGATTCTCGCGCTTGTCCGGCGCCTTCCAGGGCAGGGAATCCAGGGGCAGCCGCAGCCCCATGGCGGAACCCCCGGGGACCAGATACATACGGCCGCGCCGGAATTCCCAAGGACCGCTATGCCAGCTCTGTTCACTGGAATCCCACCGGAGCGGCAGAACAAAGCCGCTTGGTACCTCGAGGCCCCGTTCGAGGAGTTGCGCCAGGTAACGGCGCTCCAGGGAGTCTTTAAGGTCGGCCTGGAGCGGATCGATGTTGCTCGGCAGCGTGCCTTCTCTCCACAGGTAATAGAAGCTGTCCTCGAAGCCGGCCACCACATATCTGGTATCGACGCGCAAGGCATTGGCCAGGTGGTGGATGAAGCGCCCGGCGTCTTTGAGGGTCATGCCATAATCCCCATCGATATCGGCGAGGAGTTTGGGATTGCGCCACACCGGCACTCCGTCCTTGCGCCAGAAACAGCCGTAGGACCAGCGCGGCAGAGGCTCTCCCGGATACCACTTGCCTTGACCGAAGTGCAGCAGCCCGCCGGGACCGAAGGCTTCGCGCAGGCGGCACAGCAGCTCATTGGCCAATTGTCGTTTATGCGGCCCATCGGCCTGCGTGTTCCACTCGGGACCCTCCATGTCGTCGATGGACACAAAGGTCGGCTCGCCGCCCATGGTCAGTCGTACATCCTTGGAGAGCAGCTCCGTGTCGACCTGTTCGCCCAGGGCGTCGATACGCGCCCACTGCGCGTCGCTGTAGGGCTTGGTGACCCGTGGATCCTCGTGAATGCGCGTTACCTGGTTGGAAAACGCGAAGCTCACCTCGCAGGGGTCGCTGGCACCGGTCACCGGGGCGGCGCTGGCGGGATGCGGCGTGCAGGCCAGGGGAATGTGCCCTTCGCCGGCAAAAAGCCCCGAGGTCGGATCGAGGCCGATCCAGCCGGCACCGGGAATATAGACTTCGGCCCAGGCGTGCAGGTCGGTGAAATCGGCCTCCGGTCCGGAGGGGCCGTCGAGGGATTTTTCGTCGGCAGTTAACTGGATCAGGTAGCCGGAGACAAAGCGGGCGGCCAGTCCCAGGTGACGCAGAATCTGCACCAGCAGCCAAGCCGAATCGCGGCATGAACCGACGGCCATCCGAAGAGTCTCCTCGCAGGTCTGCACCCCGGGCTCCATGCGCACTGAATACTTGACGGTCTCCTGCACCCGGCGATTGAGGGCCACCAGAAAATCGACCATGGGCTCCTTGTCGCGGGAGACATCGTTGAGCCATGCCTGTAGCAGCGGCCCGTTCTCGTCGACTTCGAAGTAGGGGGCCAGCTCCTTACGCAGCCGTGACTCATAGGTAAAGGGAAAGTTGTCGGCGTACTCCTCGATGAAAAAATCGAAGGGATTGATGACGGTCAGATCCGCCGTCACCTCGACCTCGATCTTCAGTTCGCGACAGGGGTTTGGAAAGACCAGGCGCGCGAGGTAGTTGCCGAAGGGATCCTGCTGCCAGTTAAGAAAATGCTCCTGCGGCGATATGCGCAGGGCATAAGCGCGAACCGGCGTGCGCGAATGCGGTGCCGGTCGCAGGCGCAGAACGTGCGGAGACAAATTAACGGGGCGATCAAACAGGTAGTGTGTGACATGGCTGCAGCAGACGCGAATGGACATGGCAGTTACCGCTACTCCCTGCTCTGGGATTGAATGGCCGCGGGGGCCACGGGGATGGCGAAAAAACTCTCGTGGATTGCGCTGCCGATCTGGTTGAGCCGAGTCTGCAGGCTGTCGATGAACTCATGCAGGCCAAAGATCTTGATCTCTTCAAGTTGAGTATAGTCGAAATCCGCCAGCAGCCGGCCCAGGGCTTTCTCCGCCGGGTTGGTGAAGAGGCCGCGCTTGGTGCCGGAAATGTTGCGCAGCGCCTGTTCGGCCGTAATCAGGCAGTGGTGAATGGCCCGCGGAAAGGCCGCGTCGAGGAGCATGAATTCGATGATCTGGTCGGGGGCGATCTGGCCATAGCGTTTGCGGTACATTTCAAAAGCGCTGGCCGAACGCAGAAGAGCCGCCCACATGATGTGGTCGTAGGGCATGCCGACATATTCAACGGAAGGCAACAGGATGAAGTACTTGACATCGATAATGCGCGCCGTCTTGTCGGCACGCTCGAGCATGCGGCCGAGTCGGGCGAATTCCCAGCCCTCGCCGTGCGTCATGGTATTTTCCGAGAGGCCGGTAAACAGATGGCTGGCCAACATGGTCTCAACGAAAAACTCGTGGGGCAATTCGATGGAGCCGTTGCGCCGCGAAGCGTCCTTGAGCATCAGATAAAAGCTGTTGACCTGCTGCCACATGTCGGAGCTGATCCACTCGCGCACCGACTTGGCATTCTCGCGCGCGGCTTGCAGGCAGGAAAGGATCGAGTTGGGATTGCGCGGATCGAAGGTGAGAAAATGCACAACATTTTCGCGGGTGAATCCATCGTGATACTTTTTGAACAAGTCGTCGTCGCCGGTCGTCACGACCAGCGGCTCCCATTGCTCATCAACATTCGACGGCAGATCGAGAATCATGTGGTAGTTGGCGTCCACAATTCGCGCCACATTCTCGGCCCGCTCGATGTAGCGCGCCATCCAGTATATCGATTCACCTACCCGGCTCAGCATGCGCTCCCCCTTTGTCCCTGGACATCTCCCGCCAGCACCCAGGTGTCTTTGCTTCCTCCACCCTGGCTGGAATTGACCACCAGCGAGCCCTTCTTGAGGGCCACCCGGGTCAGACCGCCGGGCATGATGTAAATCTCCTTTCCGTAAAGGATGTAGGGGCGCAGATCCACATGGCGTCCCTCGAAATGATCGTCGATGAGGGTCGGCACCCGCGACAGGGACAGAGTCGGCTGGGCAATGAAGTTGCGCGGATTGGCGCGAATCTGTTCGGCGTACGCGGTCCGTTCGCGAAGGCTGGCGTGGGGGCCGACCAACATGCCGTAGCCACCCGATTCGCCAACCTTTTTGACGACCAGCTTGTCAAGATTGGTCAGCACATGCTGCAGATCTTTTTCGCGCCGGCACAGATAGGTTTCCACGTTGTTGAGAATCGGATCCTGGTCGAGATAAAAGCGGATCATCTGCGGGACGTAGGCGTAGATGGCCTTGTCGTCGGCCACCCCGGTGCCGGGGGCGTTGGCCAGCGCCAGGCGGCCGGCGCGATAGGCGCGCATCAGCCCGGGGACTCCCAGCATGGAATCTGAGCGAAACACCTGCGGATCGATGAAGTCGTCGTCGATCCGCCGGTAGAGGACATCGATGGGCTTGAGGCCGCTGGTGGTGCGCATCATCACCCGGTCGTCGATCGTGACCAGATCGCGCCCTTCAACCAGCTCGATACCCATCTGCTGGGCAAGAAACGAGTGTTCAAAGTAGGCTGAGTTATAGATGCCGGGAGTCCAGACCGCGACCACCGGCTTGGCGCCGCGCTGTGGCGCGAGGCCCTGCAATAGCTCCAGCAGACGGTTCGGGTAGTCGGAAACCGGGATGACACGGGCCGCGTCGAACGCGCGCGGGAAGCTGCGCTTCATCACCACGCGGTTTTCCAGTACATAGGATACCCCTGAAGGACAGCGCAGGTTGTCCTCCAGCACGTAAAACTGTCCGTCACCGCCGCGCACCAGATCGGTGCCGGTGATGTGGCACCATACGCCGCCGGGGGGATTGAGCCCCATGCATTCTTGGCGAAACCCGCTCGCCGAGCGGATCATATCTTCGGGGATAAGCCCCTCTTTGATGATTTTCTGCTCGTGGTAAACATCGTCGATGAACAGGTTGAGGGCTTGAATCCGCTGCTTGAGGCCGGCCTCCATGCTCACCCATTCGGCGTTGGGAATGATGCGCGGGACAATGTCGAAGGGAAAGATCCGTTCCGTGCCCTGCTCGTCGCCATAGACGCTGAAGGTGATGCCCATCTTCAGCAGGGCTTTTTCCGCCGCCTCCTGGCGCGTTTTGAGTTCCTCAAGAGAGAGTTCGCTGAAACGGTTGACCACCGCCTCGTTGCCGGGTCGCGGTCGCCCATCGGCATCGAACATTTCGTCGAAAAAACCACCCGTATCGTAATCTGCAAAACGCATCGCCCGCCCTCCCTGCCATTTTAGAAATAGAATCGAAGCAGCATTGAATCATCAAACAGTGCAAAAAGGGAGCCCTGTCCCCGCAGGGCCTATTCTCTGTCTTTCACATTGATCAACTAGGGGTGATGCCGGCGTGCCGAGCGCTGCCGAAACTTAATCCTTTTAATGGGGCATTTTATCATATTTTCAGTTCGTTGCCTGAGCAGTGGTCCCGTTCTGTTTGAGAGGTCCTGGCGGTGAAAGGATCGTATCGACACCGGGCGGACTTGGTGGTTTCTGACCCTGAGGCGCATAAAAAAGCGCCTGTCAAGCCCAGGTATGCACAAAAGAAGGGCAAAGCTTGGCTATGTCGGGTTGGGTGGGGAAGGTTGCCGGTCCAAGGAGTTCAGGCACAGCAAGTTGTGCGTATAAAAAAGTGCAAAAAAAAATTTCTATGACTGGTTCCCAACGGGTTTCAAATGGTAACCTTGAAAAAATATTACCCTAACCAATCAGGCCGGATCCCGATCCGTACTATCTGGAGGAATGTGATGTGGAAAATATTTAGGTTCAGATCCCTTTTAAAAACAGGCTCTCTCCTGTCCCTGGTTTTGGGGGTGTTGTTGGTCCTGGGGGGATGTCAGGAACGCCCCGAACTCACCGAGAGAGTCCCGACGCAGAACCGGCAAGCCGAGGTGGTCGGGGAGGTTGATGCGACGCAAGACGCGGATCTTCTCAAAATTGGCGAGGAGGTGTTCAATCGCATGTGCGCGGTTTGCCACGGTACCCGGGGCAGTGGGCGCGGCACCCGGCCGGGGCCTTCCCTGCAGCGCGCAGATTTTGATTATGGACGTACTCCTGAAGCGGTCAAAATGAGCATCCGTGACGGACGGCCCGGCGGCATGCCGTTTTTTCATCATGCTTTGTCCGACGAAGAACTCGAAGCGGTGACCCTTTATGTCCTGAGCCTCGGCCAATGACCCCGTGGCCGGATCTGCCCTAGGATGTTTGCGATGAAATGGATTTTGCTGGCGGCCTTTGTCGCCGTTCTGAGTATTGAATACCTGTTGTCATGGCTCAATATTCGCCACCTTCGGCGCCATGGGCATAGAATCCCACCTGAATTTTCAGGTGGGATCGACGCCGATCTGCTCGCGCGTACCTCGGCTTACACCCGAGACAGAAACCGCGTTGCGCTGATCGAGTCGCTCTTGGGTAATCTTCTGTTGGCGCTGTTTCTCTTCGGCGGATTGCTGGCAATCTATGATGGCTGGATTGGTGGAGTCGCCGAATCTTTCATCCTCAGCGGTTTGCTGTTTTTTCTCGGCCTGGGTCTGGTGCGGGCATTGCTTGATCTGCCCTTCAGTCTCTATCGCCATTTCGTGATCGAGGAGCGTTATGGTTTTAATACCCTGACTTGGCGCCTGTGGCTGTCCGACCTGCTCAAGGGCGCGCTTCTCTCCCTGGTGCTGACAGGCTTGTTGCTGGGTGGGGCGTTGTGGCTGGTCGCGGCGAGTCCGGACTGGTGGTGGTTGTGGGTGTGGGGATTCTTTGCCCTGTTCAGTCTGTTTCTCCTGTACCTCTCTCCCTATGTGATCGAACCGCTGTTTTTCAAATTCGAACCGATCCGTGAAGAAGGCCTGGAGGAGCGCATCCGCAGCCTGATGGAGAAGGCCGGCCTTAAGGTCAGCCGGGTGTTTCAGGTCGATGCCTCGCGCCGCAGCCGTCATTCCAACGCCTATTTCACCGGTATCGGGCGGGTCAAACGCATCGTGCTGTTCGACACTCTGCTCGAACAGATGACCCACGACGAAATCCTCGCCGTTCTCGCCCACGAGGTCGGCCACTGGAAAAAGCACCATGTGTTCAAGCGGCTGGCAACGGCTCAATTGATCGCCCTGGTCGGCCTGTTTCTCGCCCATCACCTTATCACGGCCGGTGTTCTGCCCGGACTTCTGGGGCTGGAAGAGGTTTCATTTTTCGCTCAATTGATGATTCTGTCGTTGCTGGCGACCCTGGTGGGTTTTCCCCTCACGCCATTCTCAAGCTGGCTGTCGCGCCGCGATGAAGACCAGGCTGATCGCTTTGCCTGCGAGCTCAGCGGCGATCCCCAGGCCCTGGCTGCTGGCCTGGTCAAGCTGTCGCGGGAAAACCTCGCCAACCTCCATCCCCATCCCTGGTACGCCGCCTTTTATTATTCCCATCCGCCGGTGGTCGAGCGGGTGCGGACCCTGCAGCAGCGAACCTGAGCCGGATCATGCTAAGATCAGGGCAAAAGGGAATTGAGGCATGACGAAACTTTTCCTTACATCATTTGTGGCCCTGCTGATACTGGCTGCCGCTCCGGCTTGGGCCCTGCGTTGTGACGGCCGTTTGGTGAACACCGGCGATCACAAGATTGAAGTGCTGGCCAAGTGCGGGGAGCCCGTGTGGCAGGAGCGTTGGCAGGACGATGTCTTCGAACGGCGCTTCTTCGATACTTTGGAACGGCGCAGCGTGGTGGTGGAGGAGTGGATTTACGATTTCGGTCCCCACCGCCTGCTTTACCTGCTGCGTTTCCGCAACGGACGGCTGACCGATATTACGACTGGAGATCGTGCCACCATGGCAGTTGATGCCTGTCGTGATGGACGCACCCTGCGTGTGGGTGACACCAAGATCGAGGTCATCCGCAAGTGCGGTGCTCCCGCTTACAGCGACAGTCGCGAGGACGAGCTGTTGCGCGCAGTCGACCCCCACCGGGCGCTGCGCAGTACCATTCGCGTGGATGAGTGGACCTACAATTTCGGACCGCGGCGTTTTTTACTGCATCTGATCTTTGAAAACGGCCGCCTGCGGCAGATTGAAACCGGCGGCTACGGTTTCTGATGCTGTAACTATTCAGCGGCAACGTCCGAGAGTACCGCAGGGTGCGGCGGTTGAGTGCTGCGGCAAATGTTTGAGCCGCAGGTGAGTTTTTGCCGCACGCGNGTAACTATTCAGCGGCAACGTCCGAGAGTACCGCAGGGTGCGGCGGTTGAGTGCTGCGGCAAATGTTTGAGCCGCAGGTGAGTTTTTGCCGCACGCGCTGCCGACGTACCCTGCGGTGCATGCTGAACAGTTACCTGATGCTCAGCTGTAGAGCGTGACCAACTCCTCGAAATCAATGCGCTTTTCCGCCAGGGCGCGGATCAGATCGATCTTCTCCACGTCCTCCGCGGTGGTTTTCGAGACGTCCTCGTTGATGATCTGGTACATGGCGGTGGTATGCGTGTTGCCGTCGCGCAGGTAGGGGATGTTGCTGCGGTCGAG
Source organism: Geoalkalibacter ferrihydriticus DSM 17813 (assembly GCF_000820505.1). Classification (NCBI taxonomy): domain Bacteria; kingdom Pseudomonadati; phylum Thermodesulfobacteriota; class Desulfuromonadia; order Desulfuromonadales; family Geoalkalibacteraceae; genus Geoalkalibacter; species Geoalkalibacter ferrihydriticus. The sequence goes on from NZ_JWJD01000001.1 coordinate 1,098,356, forward strand.
AATCTGCTGGGTGATTTTGCTCAGCGGGGCGGTGCCGGGGATCACCAGGCCGACGATGCGGCTGCGGTATTCGGGTATCTGATAGAGATTGGCCATGGTGACCAGGAGTTCGTCGCGACTGCTGGTCACCACCAGCAGCGTGTCATCGTGCAGCAACTCCACCACCCGCTGGGTTGAGGCCGCTCCGATATGGATATGGTGTACGATACGCGCTCCGGCATCGGGGTCGCCGTGCAAAGGCAGATTGAGTACCCGCGCGATGCGGCGCAGGGTGGGGTTGGCCAGCACCGGTTGGTAATTGAAGCCGCCGAGCACCTTCAGGGGCTCCCGGGCAAAGGCACGGCGCAGGTAATCGAGAGTGGCTTCGCGCTTCTCCGAGATGATCTTGTTGACCAGGATGGCGCGCATATCGGCGCCTTCCTTCTCGAACAAGGCGAGGTTCAGGTTGACGGAGTCCACCACATTGCCGATCCCGCCGCCGGTGACCATGAGCACCGGGGCGTCCAGCAGGCGGGCAATGCGTGCGTTGGAGAGCCCCAGAACTGAGCCTACTCCAGGGTGGCCGGAGCCTTCGATGACGATGAAATCACAATTTTTTTCCAGTTCGGCGCAGGCGGTCAGGATTTTGTCCTCGAGATCCGCGGGACGCAGGTGGCCGTCGAGGGCCTTTTTGGTATCGCCAGGCTTCACCACCACCGGCGACATGCAGGCCAGTTGTGCCTCCAGGCTGAAAACCTGGGCCATGAGGGCGGCATCCTTGTCGACGTCGAGACCGTTGAGGACCGCCGGCTTGGGACCCAGGGGTTTGATGAAGCCGATGCGGCGCCCGGTTTTTTGTGCCAGGTGCAGCAGCGAGAGGCTGGTGGTGGATTTGCCGCTGTTCTGTCCGGTTGCCGCGATGAAGATTTTTTGCGTCATGGGTGTTGCTCCTGAAACGGTGGCTTGAGGCATTGCGTTGCGCTGAATCTTTTTCTCATACAGCCTAACAGGAGAGCAGGCTTCTCGCCACCTGGTATACCTTATGCGAAGGTGACTTTTGAGCTGCAAGGCCCAATCGCGCCGCAGGCCGTGGTGGTTGAGTGCCGCGGTGAATGTTTGAGCCGCAGGCGAGTTTTCACCGCAAGCGATGCCGCCGCAGCCTGCGGCGCATGCCGAACAGTTCGCATTTTTAAAGGAATGCTCGGATGATCCAACCCAAACATGTTGTGGTGGTCGGTGCCTTGGTGCGCAATGCCGACAGCCGGATTTTGCTGATTCGCCATCACCGGCGCGGCTGGGAAATTCCCCAAGGCCGGGTCGAGGAGGGCGAAGGATTGCTTGAGGCCCTGCATCGCGAGGTGCGCGAGGAGAGCGGCGTCGAAATCACGCCGGGACCCCTCGCTGCGGTGTTTTCCAAGACCTCGCCCCCGGCGGCGGTGATTTTCAGCTTCATCGCCGATTACCGGAGTGGCACCTTGAGGCCCAGTGAAGAAACGCCCGAACTGGCCTGGTTTTCCCCCCAAGCGGCCCTTGCGCAAGTGAGTCACCCGGTCAACCACCACCGCCTGGCGACCCTGCTCACCTTCGATGGTCACACACTTTTCAGCGCTTACAGCACCAACCCCTTCACCGTGCAAGGTGAAACAGGCCTGTGACCAATGACAAATGGACCGTGACCAAGGACCAATAAAAACCTAAAAACTCATCTTGGCAAAGGGCGATTTGACCGAAGCCTGCAGCGCATCTTTGAGCGTGAAAATCCCTTTGCTCTCCAGCAGGGGAATCAGTTTGAGCAGCACCTCGGCGGTCACCAGGGCATCGCCCAGGGCGGTATGACGTCCGACGATGGTGAGGTTGAGCAGCTTGGCGATATGGTCGAGGGAATGGCCCTGCTGGTGAGGATGGACCACCGAACTGAGCAGCAGGGTGTCGAGCACCGGATTCTCGAAGGCCACTGCGGCGGCTCTTTCCTTGAGTTGCAGAAAACGCATGTCGAAGGCGGCATTGTGAGCGACCAGCACGGCACCTTCGGCAAAGCGGTGAAAATGGGGCAAAACCTTCTCGATGGTCGGTTGTCCGTCCAGCAATTCGGGGCGGATGCCGTGAATCTCCACGGACTCGACCGGCACCGAGCGTTGCGGGTCGATGAGTTGGTCGATGGTTTCACCGGTAAGGATACGGCCGTTGACAACGCGCACCGCGCCGATCTGAATGATTTCGTCGCCTTCTGCCGGGCGCAAGCCGGTCGTCTCGGTGTCGAACACCACATAAGTCAATTTTCTCAGAGGCTGATCGGCAAGCTCTTCCAGCCCCCGCTGCTGGAACAGATCGAATTCGTAATAGACCGGGCGCGATTCCTGCGGCATGCCACCGGGGTCGCGGCGCTCGGCAGTGCTGTCCACCGGCAGGTCGATGCGTACCTCGTGGCAGGCATGGGGTTGGGTTGCGTCGATGTGGACTTCGCCGCCGTGTCTGGCGACAACTTCACTGAAGCTCAACAACTTGCCCTGGGCGTCGGTGATCAGAGGCGCGCGAATCCAGTCGCTGATGAATGCCTGATCAAGGCAGGCGTCTGGCCAGCCGATGCTCATGACCGCCGATGCTGATTTGCCGCCTTCGATGCGAATATGAAAAGCTCCCATGCTTTTCTGCTTTTTGAGCAGACCGGCTAGATGCGACACGGCCTGCACCAGTGAATAGCTGTCCAGGCGCAGCCACAGATCGGCAGGTGCTTCGCCCTGCACTTCAATGGCGAAGCGCTGACTTATATTTTTACGCAGGATTTCCAGGAGATTTTCCGCCAGCACATATTCCACCTTACTCAAGGCGTGCAGATGGCGGGCGTAGTTCTTCCGCGCCTCGGCCAACTGCTGCTGCAATTCCTGCGAGGCGCGATCAATGGTGGCGCGATTTTTTGTGAGCTGTTCGGGCCTGAGCTGGGGATCCCCGAGAATGGTGGTGATTGATTGGCGGATCTCGCCCAGCGCGCTCTGGATGCCCTCGGTCAGGGACTGGATCAGCATGTCGCGGCGGGTGTCGGCCTCGATTTGCGCGGTCATGTCTTCCAGGGTGAGTACAAATCCTGAAATCTCTCGGCTCTGGCTGCGATTGTTGAGGACCGGCGCCATGTTGACCCGCAGACAGCGCCCATCCGCCAGGGTCATCAAAAGGCCCGAGTTGGGCAGCTCCTGCTCCTGTTCCAGAGCGGCCTGCAGCATTTTCAAGGCGTGAACAATGGGTTCGCGGTTGAGGACGCCGAAGATCGAGCGCCCCAATCCGATCAGCCCGGCCTGCTGTTCGCTTGCCAGCTCCTGGGAGACGTGCAGCAGTTTTTGCGCTTGCGCGTTGTAGAGCAGAATCTGTCCATCGGTGTTGCACACCAGCACGCCCGCGGGCATTTCCGACATCAGGGCCGCCAGGCGGTTGCGTTCCTGGTCAAGGTCGGCGCGCGCGGCGCGGATATTCTCTTCGACTTCGGTTTTGAGTCGCGCGTAGGCTTCCGCGGACTCGTTGATCACCTCGGTGAGGTAGACCAGTTCGCGAGCCCCGCGGGGAGCAATGCGATGGGAAGAGTTTGCGCGGGTGATCAGACGCGTCTCTTCGGCCAGTTGCAGAGTGGGAATGATGTAGTAGTGAAACAGCAGGCTCACCAGGGCGCCGATGGCGCCGACCAGAATGAAGGCCCCCAGGATTGGGAACGGCAGGATCTTGTCCGCCAGGCCCTGAACGAAGGCTCGCTCATCGGGGGCGAGATTGAACCAGGCGCCGAGAACGCCGGCCATAATCACCCCGAAGACCAGGTTGACGATGGCCAGGATAAAAAGCCAGTATTTCAGTGAAGGTTTCATAGGCCTCGGACAATGAATATGCAAAGATGCAAATTTGTCGTATAACTTTTCAGCGCATGCTGAACAGTTATACGACAGCTTTTTTTAATCATAAACGCAACGCCGCGCTCCGTCCATGAGCCGCTGCCGCAAGGCAAAACTTTTTACCGGAAAGGAGCAGATCATGCGCATCGAGGCAGATCTTAAACTGGGATTCAAGGACGTTCTCATTCGGCCTAAGCGTTCGACCCTCAAAAGTCGCGCGCAAGTGGCTCTGGAGCGCACCTTCACCTTCATGCACAGCAAGCGGCAATGGACCGGAGTGCCGGTCATCGCGGCCAACATGGACACGGTGGGCACCTTCGAGGCCGCCGAGGTGCTGGCGGGCTTCGGCATGCTCACCGCCATCCACAAACATTACAGTCTTGCGGCTTGGCAAGCCTTTCTCGCTGAGCGCGACGACGACATCTTTGAGCGCATCATGGTGAGTACCGGGACGGCCGACGAGGATTACGCCAAAGTTCGAGAAATCCTGGCGATAGCACCTGGGCTGCGCTTCATCTGCATCGATGTTGCCAACGGCTACGCCGAGGCTTTTGTTGATTTCGTGGGCAGGGTGCGTGACACCTGGCCCGACAAGACCATTGTGGCGGGTAATGTGGTGACCGGCGAGATGGTCGAGGAATTGCTGCTCTCCGGCGCCGACATCGTCAAGGTCGGTATCGGCCCCGGCTCGGTATGCACAACGCGGGTCAAAACCGGAGTCGGCTATCCGCAGCTCTCTGCCGTGATCGAGTGCGCCGACGCCGCTCACGGACTCGGCGGCCGCATCATTTCCGATGGCGGCTGCGGCAGTGCCGGTGATGTCGCCAAGGCCTTCGGCGGCGGCGCCGATTTTGTCATGCTTGGCGGCATGTTCGCCGGTCATGACGAAAGCGGCGGCGAGGTGGTCGAGCGCGGCGGGCAGACCTACAAGCTTTTCTACGGCATGAGTTCCGCAACCGCCATGGAAATGCATTCCGGTGGGGTCGCCGAATACCGCTCATCCGAAGGCAAGACAGTTGAGGTTCCTTATCGTGGCCCCCTTAACACGACAGTCAAGGACATCCTCGGCGGATTGCGCTCGGCTTGCACCTATGTCGGCGCCGGGGCTCTCAAGGAGTTGACCAAACGCACCACCTTCATCCGCGTTCTCGAACAGGAGAGCAAAGTTTTTCAGTAGCGTTGCAGTTGGGCGGGGACAAAAAAAAATGGCGAGGAAGCGGTTGGCTTCCTCGCCGAATTTGTTCTGCCAAGGGGGAGTTCGTTCTGGTTGTTTAGTGGTTGCGTACCTTAATTTCGCTCGCCTCGCGACCTTGGAACAGTCCTTTGACCGCGGCGAAGAGAATGACGAAGGCCGGAACCAGTTGTGCCACCACGATCAGGGCGAAAAATCCGATGAAAGCCCAGACCAGAATACCGCTGTGTCCTTGGGTGCCGGCGGCGGCAAATGCGGGGGAAGCGATGCTGAGCAGGATGGCGAGGGCGGCAAACAGAGTGGCTTTCATGGGGGTTCTCCTTTTTTCTGGTGCGCTGCCTGCCCAAGCAGGCAGCGGCAAGTGAACTGCGGCTTTAGCTGTTAATTTTTTGCACGGTCGATGGTTGGGTAAAAAGCCCTTTGAGCATCGCGCCGAGCAGGATCATACCGGGAATAAATTGCGTCGCCACGATCAGGCCGAAGAAGCCGAAAAAGATCCACACCGCCAGTCCGGCGGTTTCAGGATTGGCACTGCCGGGGGCCGCCAGCGCAGAGCCGGCCGAGATCAACAGAGTCGTCAGAGTCATAAGCATGGTTTTCATAATTGCCTCCTGTGCAGTTGTGTTTTGTTTGACTTTTTATAGAGCATCAGTCGTGCCAATCTTTGATAAGGTTGGGAGGAAAGCTGTAAGCCTCCGAGATTGCTAGAATAATTTGTCTTCTGTGTGCGCTTGGAGAGGGGCTGGAGGGGGCAGGTGAAAATAAAGTTTTTATACAGGAGCGCCTTGCCATATTGGCATCCTGTTGATCTGTTTTTTGCTTAAGTGCTTGTAAATTATATTGAAAATGTTTTTTTGGCGGGTGTATACAGGAGTTATGCGGCGAATAACTGTAGAATTTATGGGATATCGCCCCTGATAATTGTTCAGCAGGCGCCACGGCCTGCGGCGCTATGGGGCAGTGCCGCTGAATAGTGCGCCATCTGTTTATTTGCAGGATTTGCGGCGCCGCCAGGCGGCGCGCAGCCCGAAGAACAGGCCGGTGGCCAGCAGGGCCCAGATGACCAGAGTGACGACGAGTTCACTGAAAGTGAGCATGAGGATTCTCTCCCGGGGTGATTTTGCATGAAGATCAGTATATCTCCCATGGAGTAGGGATCTGCCTTGACTTTGGTCAACTTCCATAAAAAAAACCCCCATTTCCAAGTTTGTTGAAAATGGGGGAGTTCGCCGTTGACCAGGCGACGAGCCTCTTTTTTTTGACTACTTTTTGGCGTGCTGTTCCACTGTTTTTTCTTGGCTGCTCTGTGCCACCCCTTTCACCAGGCCCAGCATGGCCAGAACCGCAGGCAGCAGTTGGGCGACGACGATCAGGGCGCAGAAGCCAAGGAAGGTCCAGACGACGATCCCGCTGTGATCGGTGCGCTGGCCGGCGGCGAGAGCGGGCGAGGTCAGGCCGAGAACCATAACGAGGGCAGCAATGACTTTGGATTTCATGGTAGGTCTCCTTCTTTGAAATGTCTTTTTCCTGCGTTTACGAACGGGAGGAGTTGCGGGTTGCCGGTGCGGCCCCGAACAATCCTTTGAACGCCGCACCGAGCAGCAGCATTCCGGGAATTAGCTGGGTGGCCAGAATCAGGGCGCCAAAAGTGCAGAAGATCCAGATGAGCAACCCCGGTTGCGCCTGTGATTCGGCGGAACTTGCAAGAGCCTGTCCGGCATAGGTCAGCAGAGCGATCAATATCCATTGCAACTTTTTCATGGCATCCTCCATCGGCACGTTGTCCAGTGATTATGGTCTCTTAGATAGCATTTGCCGTACCAAGTTTGAGGGAGGCTCTGTATACGTCCCTAAGGTTCTGAATTGTATATGAAAGCCCTGTGCGCCCAGGGTGCGACGTTGATCGGGCGTCAGAGGATGAATCTTCGCGATTTTTGTACCTTTGCGTAGCGCAAAACCGCCCCCGGGTCTGATTTCGTTTTGCAAGTAGTTAAACTTGCGATAGAAAATCGCTGATCGTCAAAGTGTATGAAGAGAATGTGCGCTGGATAGGGAAAAAATTCACCTATGGAGGATGAAAGGATGTGGTGCGCGCCCTTGCAGCGAATTTCCAAAACAGCCGAAGGTGATGGCATCTGCTGCAATTCGCCTTATACTAAGAGGTGAATAGATAGTTTTTTTCGTGTTAACCCATTCTTTTTTTTGAGTTCAAGGAGTCTTCATGCGCAAACGAATCATCGACGACGAACAGAGCGCCGAAGAGATACTTAACGAGGTGCGGTGGCTTGATCTGGAAGAATTGGCCGACGTTGAAATCACCTCGGAAGACCCGGCCCATCCCATCGAGGGTGCCCTGCTTCCCGAAATGTCCAGCGGTTGGCAGGCGGCGGCCCCCGGGGTGCAGAGAGTTCGCCTGCGCTTTGCCACGCCCCTTGCCCTGACGCGGATTTTTCTGGAGTTTCAGGAAGAAGAGGCTGAGCGCAGCCAGGAGTTCGTACTGCGCTGGTCGGCGGACGAGGGACATAGTTGGACTGAAATCGTTCGGCAACAGTTCACTTTCAGTCCCACGGGTGCGACCCGCGAGGTTGAGGATTTCAGGGTCGAACTTTCAGGGGTGCGGCTTTTGGAACTGGAAGTCAACCCGGATCGCGGTGTCGGCCGGGCGCGCGCTTCCCTGCAGCGGTTACGCCTGGCTTGAAAGCCGGGGGAAGCGAAATGTGTTTACCGTCGAAGGCACGGGGTCGCAATCCCCGGAAAGGGCATTTCTGATGGAATGGATCATCGTGTTGATGCTGTTGGGAATGCTCCCCGCCTATATCGCCATGGCCAAGGGCTACAATTTTCTGCTCTGGTGGCTGTATGGGACGGCGCTCTTTGTGTTTGCCATCTTCCACTCCCTCATGCTCAAGCCGGCGGAGAAGAATCTGCTGCATTATGGCCGTCGCTATTGTCCCCACTGCGAGAAGATCATCGATTATGATGCGACGCAGTGTGAATTTTGCGGGAAGGACGTAACCCCCCTCGATCGCGAATCGTAAATTCGGTGTAAGCGTTCAGTGTGCGCCGCAGGGCGTGGCGGTTGAGCGGTGCAGTTGCATAACGACAATTCTGTGACGATGAAGGCGGCCCGCATACTCTCGAATGCCAGGAGAGTGCGGGCCGCCTTCAGGTTTAGAAGCCCAGCTTGCGCAGCAGGCTGGCCAGTTCGGCAAGGGCCTGCAGCTTGCTCGGGTCTTCGAAGAGGTCGGTGATCTTGCGGAAGTGGGCCGGTTCGCGCACTCCGGGGATGAGTTTGCGTGGATCGATGCGTTCCTCGGCAGCAAGCCCTTCCAGGTGTTGATGGAAATGGGCTGGTTCGCGCACTCCGGGGATCAGCTTGCGGCTGTCCATGCGGCTGACGGCCAGACGGTCGGCCAGTTTGAGTTCCGGGTAGACTTCGTCGATGACGGAAATCAGCACCTCTTCCTCGCCGGCCAGAATCGCTGCGCCGTTGAACCAGTGGGCCGGTTCACGCACGCCGGGGCGCAATTTGGCGAGATCGGCGAACAGTTCGGGGCGGATCTGGCGGAAGTGTGCGGGTTCCACCCAATCGTGCTTGAGTTTGAGTTTCAGAGCGTCGATCCACAGAAAGACGATCGCGTAACTGCCGGCGGCAACGCGGCTCTTGCCGATGCTCTTGCCCGCCAAACGCTTGAAAATTGCCGCGAATTCACGCTCGAACAGCGTTCCCTTGAGATTCTCGGCGGCCAGCTCCAGGCCCTCGATCTTGCCGGAATCGCCGACGCTCAGCGTGACCGGCAGCGAGGTGGTGACAACGAAGCCGATCTGGCGCGAAATGCGATCAAAAGCCTTGTCGACCTCGAGTTGCACATCCTCGCGCAGAAAACGGAAAATGCTGGTCAGATCCTCATACCGCTGCATGACCGCCGGATGCGCCGGCTCGACCCAATCGCGAAACTTTGCCATGATTTTTCCTCCCTGTGGCGGGTAAAGCAACAAAACGTTTTTTTCCCAATGTTTCCATCCTGAACCTGTCTGCCGAATGCTCCTTTCTAGCGGTTGTTATCCAACCGGCTCTTGAATTGGTCATAAGGGATTGGCCGTTTGAGGGCGCCGAAGAAATTGAAGGCGCCGTCGGTCTCGAAAGAGTAGTCCGCTTCGGCCTCCTCGCCGCTGCGCAGTAACAGACCATCAAGCAGCGAGGCGAGGTTTTGCTCGCCGTAGGCTACCGGGGTGTGTACGGGTGCCGTATGTCCTTCGTAAGTCGCCTGCAGGCGGGCCAGGATGCGCTCGCCCTGGGCGCGCAGGGCGACGCCGCGCTCATCGACGCTGCGGCGCAGACTGCGCATGGCGTCATTGACCGCAAGGCGGTCTGCAGGGTCGATGGCCTGCACCAGGTCGTAGATGCGACACAAGTGGCGGTAGGTGTCGATGTTGGTCTCCTTGATGAAGGCGCGCACTTCGGCGCGCAGTTCCTCGCTGATTCTGTCCGCAAAGAAGCGGCGCAGCAGCAGGTAGGAGAAATCGACCTCCATGTTGAAGTAGTGCAGGCCGTAATCACTGAAGTTGCGATCGAAAAAAGCGTAGTTGGCGATCTTGTGGAAGCATTCCACCCGCGCGTCCTTGATGCGGTAGTCGAAACCGAAATAGTCGCCGGCGAGGATCCCGTCGTCGCGCAGCTTTTTCTCCAGGCCGGTATAGGCGTAGGCCTCGGCGCGGCAGAAATTGAAGGGATTGTCGACGTGGCGCTCCATGAAGCGCAGGTTGATGTGGATATCCTCCATGTTGGTGTCGGGCTCGAACATCAGCAGGTTGTAGGCCACGTGCAGGTCGTAGTCGTTGAGGATGCGCAGGGCGTTTTCGATCTGCGCCACGGTGTTTTTGCGGTTGAGGTTGTCCAGCCCGCGTTGCGAGGCGTTTTCCACGCCGAGAAAGACCCGGAAGATGCCCAGCTCGTCGAGCACGTCGAGGGCCTCGCGGTTAATGCTGTCGGGGCGCGCCTTGACGGCGATGGCGATTTTCTCGACCCCGTTGACGCGCAGGCCGTCGCGCAGGGCCTGGAAGCGGGCGAGGGCTTGTTTGGGATCGGGGAGAAAGAAATTGTCGTCCTGAAAGTTGAAGATGCGGATGCCATGCTCATGGTAGAGGCGCGTCATTTCGGCGACGATGTTTTCGACGCTGCGGATGCGGAACTTGCGCCCCCCGCCGCTGCGGTACCAGGCGTCGATGCTGCAGAAGGCGCACTCGCGCCAGCAGCCGCGGCTGGAGAGGATGCTGGCGATGGGCTGGCCGAAGTATTCATGAAATTCGGTGCGGCGCGGAAAGGGCAGGGCGTCGAGGTTGTCCGGATTGCCTTTGCCGGGGTTGACGGCGATGCTGCCGTCGGCAGCGCGGTAACAGAAGCCGGGGAGGCCGGAGAGATCGTCAAGCTGAGCGGCCAGCGCGCAGATCAGCTCCTCGCCTTCGCCCAGGGCCACAGAGTCGAAGGCGGAAAAATCTTCGAGCAACTGCCGGCAGTTAAGGGCGGCAAAGTGACCGCCGGCGGTGAGGTGCCCGGCAAAGCCGGCGCTCCGCAAGGCTTCAGCGAGGCGGCAGAACTCGCGCGCGCGGCCGGTGAAGACCATGGAGAGCCCGGCGATCTGGGGCTGTTCTTCTTGAATCCGGCGGACCACCTGGGCGATGTCCGCCTCTTCGTTGAAGGGCAGAATCAGTGCCTCGTGTCCGGCTGCTTCCAGGGATGTGGCCATGTAGCGCAGACCGAGGTTTTCTTCCAGTTCCGCTCCGATCAGGGCAACCTTCATGCGTTTCTCCTTGTCAGGGGCCGGCGTAACGGCCGCGAGTCCGGCGATAAGAAATGTTTTTGATTGATGACGTTTTTACTCTGCCTGTTGAACGGTTGCCTATTTGCGCTTTGTGGTAAGTTTTGCGCATTTAACCAATTAAAAAACAAGCAAAAATGGTGCAAGTGTGGCTGGATTTTATTTACCAGAAATTTGTCCGGATGCAACCTGTGTTAATGAATTTTTGTGGCTGGCTTGGCAGTGGGGGGGGTGGGGTCGGAAAGATGAGGGGTATTTTATGGTCCCTGCTTAGAGTGAAGAGCGGACCTGGGGCGCCTGATCGGCCGGCATGATCCGGCCCTGCGGGTCGACGTAGCGCACTTCGCAGCGCAACTCAAAACCGATGCGCTCATGTACTTCCCGGCGGATGTGGGCAATGAGAGCCAGCACTTCGGCGGCGCTGGCGCCGCCGCGATTGACGATGAAGTTGGCGTGATGGAGTGAGACTTCGGCGTTGCCGATGCGCGTGCCCTTGAGGCCTGCCTCTTCGATGATTTTGCCGGGCGGGCCGACGCTTGCATGCATTTCGGCAGTGCTGAGAAACACCGAGCCGCAGTTGGGCTCCTTGCGCGGAAATTTGCGGCGGCGTTCGCGCAGGTCGCAGACCATGGCGCGGCGGATCGCGCGCGGGTCACCCGTTGAACATTCCAGTTCGGCGCGCACTACCACAGCGCCGCTGTCCTGCAGGGCGCTGTGTCGGTAGGAAAAGGCGCATTGCGCGTGGCTGAGGACCTGCAGTTCTCCCGCGCGGTCGATCACCCACACCCGGCGCACATTGTCGCCGATGCCCCGGCGGTGACTGCCGCCGTTCATCAGCACCAATCCCCCCAGCGTTCCTGGAATCCCGATGATGTGTTCCAGCCCTGTCAGGCCGTTTCTGGCGGCCTGTCGGGCGAGTTGCGGCACCCAGACCCCGGCCTCGGCCAGGATGCGGTTGCCGTGAATGCTCAGCTGCGCCATGCGCGCGCCCACCTTCAGGACGATGCCGCGCAGGCCCGCGTCGTCGAAGAGCAGGTTGGTGCCCTGGCCGATGACCAGCAGCGGAATTTCATGCTCACGGGCAAAGCCCACCAGACGCGCCACCTGCATGGCCGACTCGGGCTCGACCAGCAGATCGGCGGGTCCGCCGATGCGCCAGCTGCAGTGGTGCGCCAGGGGTGCGCGCGCCTTGACCGCGCCGACGTCGAGTTCACTGAGTTGGCCAAGCAGGGCGGGGAGAGTGATGTCTGAAGCTGTGGTCATGCCGGCATCCTGAAGGCAAAAGAGTCTGGTGCCAGATTCGTAGCAGCCTTTTTTCTACGATGCAAGGTCTTTTATTTCCTTGTAATTGTCGCAAAAAAAGATAAAAATAAATTAAGATTTGTGTGGTATCATGAATTGGCTTTACGGAGAGGCTTCAGCGCAATGGGAGATGACCTGCAATGATTCGATTATGCCTTGCCGCCTTGATTTTTTTTCTGCTGCCGCAGGGACTGCACGCACGTTGGGATTCGGGCCTGCTTCAAGCGCAGGCGGACCGCAACGGCGGTCCTGCGCGGATCAAAGGTGCGGGCGAGAATATCGCGCAGACTCTTGGCGATGAGGTCGTCCTGCGGGATTTTACCCAAGCGCACCAGCAAGCCGTGCGCCTGGCGCGCGAAGATCGTCTCGACGAGGCGTTGCGGATTTTTGGCGATCTCTATGCGGCGAACCCGTCGAACCCTGGCCTTCTTTATGATTACCTGACGGTGCTTGGCTGGGCGGAGTACGACATCGAGGTGGTGGTGCTCTCCGAAAGCCTTGCGCTGGAGCAAGCGCCGGCCTATGTGCTGGAAGCCGTGGGCAAGGCGCTGCGCAACACCCGGCGTTTCGATGCCGCCGCCGATCTCTATGCCGGAGCGCGGGAGCGGTTTCCCGGCCATGTGGATTTCGCTAAAGGCGAGGTCTATGCCCTGGCCGAAGCGGGGCACTTTGCGCAAGCGCAACGGCAGCTGGAGGTGTTGCGCCGCGCGTATCCCGAGGAACGCTGGCCGTTGCACCTGGGTATATATGTGGCGGAATTACAGGGCGATTTTCTCAGCGTGCTGGATCTAAGTCAGCAGCTTCTGGAACATGATCCCGCCGATGAAACGGCCTTGCGCGGACGTATTTTCGCACTGGCCATCCTGGGTGCGGCCCACCGCGCGCGCCATTTTGCCGCGCAGCAACCACACCTGCTGAGTGATGAGGAATGGCAGCGGCTACACACTGATCAGGCCTCGCACGAGGTGCGCTGGGGCGCTCTGCCGCCGCCCGCGGAAAGCCTGCGTTTTGTGCAAACCGACGAGGCGCTCACCCGCATCGCCGACAACCTGGAAGCCCTTGACGAGACCCGCCCCGCCGCGCAGCCTTTTGCCCTGCAGAGCCGCTATGATCGCTTGGTCGCCCTGCGCGACCGGGTGCTGATGGCGGACGCGGTTGCGCAGTATCAGGAACTTATTGCCGTGGATGCTCCCATCCCGGGTTATGCCCTGGAAGCGGCGGGCGATGCCTTTTTGTACCTGCAACAGCCGGAGCAGGCGCGCGATCTTTATCTGCAAGTGCTCAACGCGGGCGAAGGGGACAACGACACCCGCCTGGCTCTGTTCTACGCCTATATCGAACTCAATGATTTTACCTCGGCCTATGCTCTGGTCGACGCGCTTCAGGCCGAGCAGCCGGTGTGGCTCGCGCCGGGCGGCAGCAATCTGCCCGCCGCCAATCCCGAGCGTCTTGATGCCGATGTCGCCGCTGCCCTGGCCCGCGTTTTCGCCCACGATTTTCGCGAAGGACAAAAACGCTTCGAATGGATGCAGGCCCGCGCGCCACGCAATCCTGATCTGCTGCGCGAGTTGGGCAATGTGTACGTCATGCGTGGCTGGCCGCGGCGCGCGCAGCAAACCTATGAAGACGGTCTGCGCATCAAATCCGATCACCTGGGCTTGCAGGCAGGGCTGGCCGACACCCGACTGCAACTGCATGAATACGATCTCGCCGAGGCCGAGATCGCCGCTCTTTACGCACGCGCGCCGGAAAATCTTCAGATCCAGCGCCTGCAGCACCGTTGGGATCTCCATCGCATGCGCGAGCTGCGCGCCTTTGCCTCGGTTGCCGACAGCAGCGGCGCCGGCCCCGGCGAGCAGGAATTGCGCCTGGGCAGCACCCTGTTTTCTTCACCCTTTTTGACTCATTACCGTTTGTTTGCCGACGCTTTCTGGAGTCGCGGCGATTTTCCCGAAGGGCGCGGCACCTACCAGCGCTACGGCGGCGGCCTGGAATATCGCGGCCGGGAATTCATCGGTACCGCCGCATTGAGTATCAACCACAGTGACGGCGGTGATCCCGGCCTGGCCCTGGCCGGCACCTGGCATCCCGATGATCATTGGTCGCTGCCCTTCAGCCTGGAGCTGTTCAGCCAGGACACGCCCCTGCGCGCCCTGCGCAACGGCGTGCATGCCGACGCGGCGAGTCTGGGAGTGGATTATCGCTTCAGTGAGCTGCGCCGGCTCGGTCTGGGCGGACAATTCATGGATTTCAGCGACGGCAACCAGCGCACCCGCCTGAGCGGCTACGCGCGTCAGCGCCTCATCACGCGCCCCATGTACAAACTCGACGGCCAAGTGGATCTGGGCGTTTCGCGCAACAGCCGCAGCGATGTCCCCTATTTCAGTCCCGCGCAGGATCTCTACGCGGCCCTCACCCTCGACAACGACTGGCTGCTCTATCGGCGCTACAGCCGCACTTTCGGCCATCGCCTGGCGGTTTCCGCGGGGATTTACGGGCAGCAGGATTTCGGCACCCGACCGACGGCGTCCCTGCTCTACGAACACAACTGGCAAAGGGATGAACGCTTCCAGTTGGCTTACGGCGCGGTGCTCAGCCGCCGGGCCTACGACGGACAAGGCGAAACGGGCACGGAGTATTATCTGCGGCTGGGATGGAGACTATGATCATGCGCAACCTGATTCTCGCTTGGGTGTTTATCGGTCTGGCTCTGGCGGTGCCCGCGCGCGCCGGCGATTTTATCGTGCTGTGCTACCACGACGTGCAGCGCAGCCTCGATGATCCCGACGGCATGTCCGTGACCCTCGACAGCCTCATCGCCCAATTCAGCTGGCTGGAAGAAAACGGCTATCGCGTCCTGAGCATCGACGATCTGCTGCGTGCCCAACAGGCTGAGCACCCCTTGCCGGACAAGACCGTGATGCTGACTTTCGATGATGGCTATACCAGCTTTTACACCAAGGTCTTTCCCCTGCTCAAAGCTTTTGAATTTCCGGCGGTGCTGGCGGTCGTGGGCGGCTGGACGGAAGTTCCGGAAGGCAGCCTGGTGGACTACGGCGACAAGCAGGTGCCGCGCGAGCGTTTCATGAGCTGGGAACAACTGCGTGAAGTCGCCGCCTCGGGGCTGGTGGAGATTGCCTCGCACAGCTACGACCTGCACCACGGCGTATTGGCCAACCCCCAGGGCAATGAGCAGCCGGCCATGACGGCGCGCCGCTATGACGCGGAGCGGGACCGCTATGAAAGCGCTGCCGCCTACGAGGCGCGCCTGCGCGCGGATTTCGCGCACAACGCCGCCTTGTTCGAAAAACACCTCGGCGCGCGGCCGCGCGTCATGGTCTGGCCCTACGGCAAATACAACCGCCTGGCTCAGGATCTGGCGGCGGAATTCGGCATGCCCATCGCCCTCACCCTCGACACCGGGCCCAATGATCCCAAGGAACTCGGCGCGGTGCGACGTGTGCTGTTGATGAACGATCCGCCCCTGGCGAACTTTGTCTGGCAGATGCACAACCCCCTGTGGCAGCGTCCCGAACCGGTGCGGGTGATGCATGTCGATCTGGATTACGTCTACGATCCCGATCCCGCGCAGCAGGAAACCAATCTCGGCCTGCTCCTCGATCGCGTTCTGCAAATGGGCGTCAACACCGTTTATTTGCAGGCCTTTGCCGACCCCGACGGCGACGGGGTGGCCGATGCCCTGTATTTCCCCAACCGCCATCTGCCCGTGCGGGCCGATCTCTTCAACCGCGTGGCCTGGCAGCTGCAAACCCGTACCGGCGTCAAGGTGTACGCCTGGATGCCGGTGCTCGCCTTCACTCTCGGCGAGACACGGGATCAGGTGCAGAGCTGGCAGGCCGACGGACCCGCGGCGCCCGACCCCGAGCAATACCGGCGCTTGTCGCCCTTTGCGCCTGACGCCCTGCGCCTGGTGGAGGAAATCTACGAGGATCTCGCCACGCATGCGGCGTTTTCTGGAATTTTGTTTCACGACGACGCCCTGCTGTCGGACTTCGAGGACGCACACCCCGCGGCCCTGGCCGCTTACGCCGCGGCCGGCCTGCCGGAAGATATCGGCGCCATCCGCGCCGACCCTGCTTTGCAGCGCCGCTGGACGCGCTTGAAGATGCAAACTCTGCACACATTTACCGGGCGGCTGGCGCAACGCGTTCGTGACTGGCGCCCGGATCTCAAGACCGCGCGCAATCTCTTTGCCCTGCCGGTTCTGGAGAGGGCGAGCGAGAGCTGGTTTGCGCAAAGCCTGCCGCGCTTTCTCGAACACTACGACTACACCGCGATCATGGCCATGCCCTACATGGAGGGTGCCGAAGATCCCGAGGCCTGGCTGACGGAGCTGGTGCGGCGCATTGCGGAGACGCCGGGCGCCCTGGACAAGGTGGTATTCGAGCTGCAAAGCGTTGACTGGCGGCACGACAACGCGCCGGTGCCCAGCAGCGTACTGGCGCAATACATGCGCCTGCTGGCGCGCGAGGGGGCCAAACACTATGGCTATTATCCTGATGATTTCTTCAACAACCAGCCAGGTGTCGAAGAACTGCGGCCGCTCATGTCGCTTCGCACCTATCCCTATCTGCCATGACAATCATTGACTCTCTGGCATATGTGCGTGGCGGGTTGTTCGCCTTTCTTTTCTTCTACCCGCTGTTCATGGCCTATCTCTGGATGATCGGCGCCGTTTACTATTATTGGCGTCGCGAGCGCGCCCAGGGCACCTATGAAAACCCGCCTGAGCTGCCCTCCTATCCAGGGGTGTCGCTGGTGGTGCCCTGCCACAACGAAGGCGATAACGTGCGCGAAACCATCGCCGCGCTGCTGGCGCAGGTCTATCCCAACTTTGAAATCATCGCCGTCAACGACGGCAGTAAGGACGATACGGGGGCGATCCTCGATGAATTGGCCACCCTGCACCCGCAGTTGCGCGTCCTGCATTTCGCGCAGAATCAGGGCAAGGCCATGGGCTTGCGCATGGCGGCCCTGACCTCGCCCCACGAGTTTCTGATGTGCATCGACGGCGACGCCCTGCTTGAACCTCATGCCACCACCTGGGTCATGAGTCACTTCGTGCACGGCGCGCGGGTCGGTGCGGTGACCGGCAACCCGCGCATCCGCACCCGCTCGACGCTGCTCGGCAAAGTCCAGGTGGGCGAATTTTCTGCCATCATCGGCATGATAAAGCGCGCCCAACGTGTTTACGGCCGCATTTTTACAGTCTCCGGCGTGGTGTCGGGCTTTCGCAAGAAGGCGCTGCATCAGGTAGGGTTCTGGAGCCTCGATAAGGTGACGGAAGATATCGACATCAGCTGGAAACTTCAGCTCAATTACTGGGATATTCGTTTCGAGCCCAACGCCCTGTGCTGGATTCTCATGCCCGAGACCCTGAGTGGATTGTGGAAGCAGCGGCTGCGCTGGGCGCAGGGCGGCTATGAGGTGCTGTTCGCCAACCTGAACGAGATATTTCACTGGAAAAAGCGGCGCATGTGGCCGGTGGCGGCCGAATTCGCCATCAGCATCGTATGGAGTTACAGCATGCTGGCGGTGGCAGTTCTCTGGGCGAGCAGTTATTTCATGCCCCTGCCCGAATATCTCGAGCCGCCCTCCATGATTCCCCACTGGCCGGGGGTGGTGCTCGGTCTGACCTGTCTACTGCAATTCGCGGTGAGTCTGACCATCGATTCGCGCTACGAAAAAGGCCTGGGGCGCACCTATTACTGGATGATCTGGTATCCCCTGGCCTTCTGGCTGATCAGCCTGACGACCTCCATCGTCGGGTTGCCCAGGGCCCTGTTCAAAAAGCGCGGGCGCCGCGCTTTGTGGATCAGTCCCGACCGGGGTGTCGCCGAAAGAGAGGGTGCGTCATGAAGCCGCCGATCATTGAAAATCGCCGCGGCGCCAATCGCGTTCAGCGCTACAGCCAGGGCATCCTGACCGGTGTGTTCTGGGTGATTCTCGGGTTGCTGCTGCGCCCGCTGTTGACTCTGGGTGCTTGGTTTGTGGGCGGGCAACTGCTCTCCCACACCCTCCTGCAAAACCAAGGGCTGGCCGGACTCATGCGGGTGCCGCTGTTTTATGTGGTGGTCGTTGTGCTCATGGGCATCGCGCTCATCGGCTGGGCCAGCTACAACCTGCTGCGTTTTCGCCACAACGAGCGGCGCAACCACCAGCCCGAACCGGTGACGCCCCGGGAACTCGCGGAATTTTTCGATGTGCCCGAGATTTGCGTACAGCGCTGGCAGGCGAGCCGACGCATTGTCATGCATCATGATGAACTGGGGAGACCCGAGGTGGGAGGCGCTGATTCGAGATAAGGCTTGAAAATCGCTAAAAGCTTTTTGACGGGATTGACAGGATGAACAGGATAAAACCCCTGGGTTTTTGGGTCTATCATCCTGTCCATCCTGTCTATCCTGTCTATCCTGTCTATCCTGTCCATCCCTGTTTTTATGTCCTGGGCATACTGCTCAGAGCGTCGGCGCGGGATTTTTTGCAACGGCTGGGTTCTTCATATTTGGAAACATCCAGCGGTCTTATCCGCTTAAAGGTCACCGAAGCCCATCATTCTTCCAGATATTTCTTCCCACCGTTCCCCTTTTTCCCCTTCAGTCCGAGAAACCAGGTTAACGCCGCAATTACAACGGCAATGCCGACCCCAAGCCCGAGCAGGTCGCGCTCACCATCCCAGGTGACGACCTGGCCGAGGAATGTAACAGCGAGGACGACGACGACGACCCCGACCAGCTTGTTCTTAAGGCCGTCGAGGTCACGGATTTCGAGCCAGGCCGGCAGAACCAGGCTGTCATCGATAAACAGCTCGTAGAGCCCGAGAGCAACAATGTAGAAAACGGTCCCAAGCAGGAAAAGGTCAACCATCTCAATAAAGGCCAGTGCGAGGGACTTGGCCCCCTTTTGGGAAACTTCCCCATACGCGATGGCCTCCTTGATGAGGACGACAACCTCAATCCCGCCGTAGACCAGAAGAGCGGTGGCCGCGAGGAAGGAGCCGAAAACGGCGATGAGGATGAGATAACGGCTACCGGCAAGGACCTTTTTGATCATGAAACCTCCAGTGTGTATAAGCGTCGGAGATTTTAATCCGGATCGGAGGGGGGATGTAAAGGTATACATTAGGAGCCAAGGGGTTTGATCCTGTCAATCCTGCCCATCCCTGTTTTTATGTCTTGGCATGATACTCAGAGCGTCGGCGCGGGAATGACATGCCAGAGCACCGCCAGGTAGTGCAGCAGGCTGCCGGAAAAGACGAACAGGTGCCAGATGGCGTGGTGGAACAGCAGGGCTTTCCAGGCGTAGAAGATCAGCCCGAAGCTGTAGGCGAGACCACCGGCGAGAAGAAGATGAAGAGCCTGCGTCGGAACCAGTGCCAACGCGGGTTTGATGGCCAGAATGATCAGCCAGCTCATGGCCAGGTAGAGCAGGGGGGCGAGAATCTTGAAGCGGTATACGAAAAAGATTTTGAACAGAATCCCGGCCAGAGTCAGACCCCAGATCGCGCCGAACAGCGTCCAGCCCCAATTGCCGCGCAGAAACACCAGGGTGAAGGGTGTATAGGTGCCGGCGATGAGCAGGTAGATGACCGAATGGTCGAGAACCTTGAACAGATGTCCCCAGCGTTGATGGTATTTAAAGATGTGGTAGAGGGTGAAGGTGGCGTAGGAAATCACCAACGACACGCCGTAGACGGCGCTGCTTACCACATGCCAGAGATCTCCATGCCGCGCCGCCGCCGTCAGCAGCAGCGCCAGCCCGGGAATGCTCAACATAAAGCCGACGCCGGGCGCAAGCGTATTGGCGATCTGGTTGATGCGATAATAACGCGGATCCATAGATAAATTTTAGCAGATAAACCCCGCCCTCATTCGCTTAGCAACTGTTCCATGATGGCAAAGGCCGCGCGGCGTCCATCGGCGGCGGCGGTCACGGCCAGATCGGCGCCGCGATGGCAGTCGCCGCCGGCAAAAACCTTGGGATGGGACGTGCGACCCGTATCACGGTCGACGAACAGGCGGCGGTGACGGGTCTGGATGCCGGCCTTGTGCAGAAAACCGAAGTCTTCCACATCGAAGCCCAGGGCCAGGATCAGAGTGTCGGCAACGATGCAGTGCTCCGAGCAGGGCACCTCCTTGACCTGGCGGCGTCCGTCCGGGCCGGGATCGGCCAGACAGGTCTGCAATACCTCGACGCCGGTGAGGCGGCCGTCATTGTCGACGATGATCTTGGTCGGCGCGCGGTGAAAGTAGAAGAGCACGCCTTCCTCGACGGCGTTGTGGTACTCTTTTTCACTGCCGGGCATGTTGGCCTCGTCGCGGCGATACACGCAGGTCACGGTCTCGGCCCCCTCGCGGATGGCGGTGCGTACGCAGTCCATGGCGGTGTCGCCGCCGCCCACCACCACCACGCGCTTGCCGCGCACGTCGAAACGCCGATGCATTTTGCGCCCCAGCAGGCGGCTCTGTACCTCCGTAAGAAATTCCATGGCCAGAAACACGCTGCCGTGGCGCTCGTGGGCCAGGCGCGGCAGGCGGCCGCCCGTGGCACCCACGCCGAGAAACACCGCGTCGAAATTCTCCGTTAGTTCGGAAAAATTCACATCGCGTCCCACCTCCTGCTCAAGATGCAGCTTGAGACCGGCCTTTTGCAGGATGTCGAAGCGCCGCCGCACAGTCTGTTTGTCCAGTTTGAAATTAGGAATGCCCAGGCTAAGCAGGCCCCCGGGTTCGGACGAACGCTCGAACATTTCGACGCCGATGCCGGCGCGCAGCAGAAAATGAGCGCAGGACATGCCCGCCGGGCCCGAACCGACCACCGCCACCTTCTGCGGGCGGGTCACGCCGGGAAAAGGCAGCTCGTAGCCTGCGGCAAAGCCCAGATCGCTGATGGAGGCTTCGATGGCGCCGATGGTGATGGCGCCGTAGCCGTCGTTGAGGGTGCAGGCGCCTTCGCACACATGCGTGTGGGGGCAGATGCGCCCCAGCACTTCGGGAAAGGGCGAGGTCTCATTGGAGAGCAGAAAAGCCTTTTTCAGGTCACGCTCGGCAATCGCCCCCAGCCATTGTGGAATGGCGTTGCCCAGGGGGCAGCCCAAGGCGGCGCAGAAGGGGTCGCCGCATTGGATGCAGCGCTCGGCCTGGGCCGCTGCCTGCGAGCGGGTGTAGAAGCGGTAGATCTCGTCGAAGCTTTGAATCCGCGCGGGGGCCTGTTCCTTGGCCTGCTCCTGGCGGTTGGTGTTGATGAAATTCTGCATAAGATTCAGTCCTTAATCCCCTTCTTTGGGATTCAACGGCGCCTTCATGTCCTTGGGCGTCACCATCCAGAAATAAGCCAGCTCCTCGCGGAAATTGTCGAGAATGCACTGCGCTTTGGGGCTGCGCGTATGGTTGTGGTAGCTGTGGATGATCTTTTTCAGATAGATCTTGCCCTCGCTGTCGTCGTCGATGTCGATGCGCCGTGCTTCGACCAGCTCGCGATTGATTTTATCGATGAAGTTTTTCTTTCGGTCGTAGACGAAGGCCGCTCCGCCGGTCATGCCGGCACCGAAATTGATGCCCGTTTCGCCGAGAATCACCACGGTGCCGCCGGTCATGTATTCGCAGGCATGGTCGCCGGTACCCTCCACCACGGCCAGCGCCCCCGAATTGCGCACCGCGAAGCGTTCCCCCGCGCTTCCCGCGACGAACAGTTTGCCGCCGGTGGCGCCATAAAGACAGGTGTTGCCGATGGCGGCGGCGCCTTCCTGGTAGATGCCGGGAATGATGACGATGCGCCCGCCGTGCATGCCCTTGCCGACATAGTCGTTGGCCACTCCGTCGAGGTGAATGTTCACCCCGGGAAGCAGAAACGCGCCGAGGGACTGACCGGCAGCACCTTCGAGGTTGAGCATGATGGAGTCGCGCGGCAGCCCGGCATTGCCGTAATAATGCGCTATCTCGCCGCTAATCAGGGCGCCGAAGCTGCGGTTGGTATTGCGGATGCGGCGTTCCACCACGACCTCGGCCCGCGCATCGCGAATCGCCGGGAGAACTTCCTGCAACACACCTTTTTCAAAAGCATTGTCGTCGAAGGGAACATTGCGGCGGCGCCGGACATCGACGCCCTCGATCCGTTGCAGTACCTGGCTGAAATCGAAGGATGCGGCGGCCGCTGCGTCCACGACGCGCAACAGGTCGCTGCGCCCGATGACCTCCTCAAGGCTGTGGAAACCCAGTTGGGCGAGTATTTCGCGGACATCCTCGGCGACGTTGCGCAGATAGGCGACGACCTTGTCCACTGTGCCGACATAATGGCCGCGCAGCATCTCGTCCTGGGTGGCTACCCCCACCGAGCAACGGTTGAGGTGGCACACGCGCAGCATCTTGCAGCCGAGCATGACCAGCAGAGCAGTCCCGAAGCCATAGGATTCGGCGCCGAGCATGGCTGCCTTGACCACATCGGCGCCGGTTTTGAGACCGCCGTCGGTCTGCAGGGCCACAAGTTCGCGCAGGTTGTTGGCCTTGAGGGTGTTGTGCGCCTCGGCGAGCCCAAGTTCCCAGGGATTTCCGGCGTGTTTGATGGAGGTCTGCGGCGCGGCGCCGGTACCGCCATCGCACCCTGAAATGATGATGCGATCGGCATAGCATTTGGCGACCCCGGCGGCGATGGTGCCGACCCCGTCGCTGGAAACCAGCTTGACGCTGATTTCGGCTGCCGGGTTGACCTGTTTGAGGTCGAAGATGAGCTGCGCCAGGTCTTCGATGGAATAGATGTCGTGATGAGGCGGCGGCGAGATCAGCGTCACCCCGGGCATGGTGTAGCGCAGAGTGGCGATGAGCGGCGTGACCTTTTCGCCGGGCAATTGGCCCCCTTCACCGGGCTTGGCTCCCTGCGCGACTTTGATCTGGATCTGGGTGGCGCTACGCAGGTAGGCGGGGGTAACCCCGAAGCGGCCCGAGGCGATCTGCTTAATCTTGCTGTTGCGCGTGGTGTCGTAGCGTGCCGGGTCTTCGCCGCCCTCGCCGCTGTTGGAGCAACCGCCAAGAAGGTTCATGGCCTCGGCCAGGGCCTCGTGGCACTCCGGTGAGATAGAACCCAGGGACATGGCGGCCGAGTCGAAACGGCGCGTGATGGCTTCCAGGGGTTCGACCTCGGAAAGGGGAATCGGTTTTCCGGTTCCATTCCATGTGAAAAAGTCGCGGATGAAACGCAAGCCCCGCTCTTCGATGAGGCCTCGGAATTTAAGATAATCCGTGCGCTCGAGGCTTGCGGCGAACTGATGCATGGCCACAATTGTGCGCGAACCGAAGTCGTGATATTCGCTGGCGGCGTTGTCCTGGAAGAGGCTGCCGATACGCAGCGGGTAGATGGGGGCCATCCAACTGCGCTGAAAAACATCGCGGTGGGCGTGCGTGATGCGCTCCTCAATGGCGGCATAATCGAGCCCCGGCAGATGGAGCGTGGTGTGGGGAAAGCAGTCCGCGACAATGTCGCGCGAGAGGCCGATGATGTCGAACAGCGCCGCGTTGCGATAGCTGGCGACGGTGCTGATCCCCATCTTCGACATGATTTTGAGTACGCCCTTGGTCATGGCGCCGTAGAGGTTTTTGAGCGAACGGCGGGTTTCGCGCGGCGACATTCCTTTTTCGCGGCACAGGTCATAACCGGTGGCATAGAGCAGCCAGGGGTAAACGGCCATGGCCCCGATGCCGAGCAGCACGCAGGCGCTGTGAGGGTCGGTCACTTCGCCGCTGACGGCGACGAGGTTGATGCGGTTGCGCAGGCCCTCGCGCAGCAGTTTCTGATTGACGAAGCCCACCGCCATAGCCATGGGCATGGCCTTGTTTTCGGCGTCGACACCGCGGTCGTCGAGCACGATGATGCGCACCCCTTCGCTGCGCACGGCGGCGACGATGGTTTCGCCCAACGCCTCCAGGCTGCTCTTGAGATCCGTCACAAAGGTGGTGGGAAAAATGCGGTAAAAGTAGGCCTTCTCATAACGCGGCCGCTTGGGATCGCCGAAAGACAGCAGCGCTTCGAAGATGTCGCGCGAGAGGATCGGCGAGATGCTTTTGAGGCGCCGGGCGCGCTCGGCGGACTCGATAAGTGGGTTGCCGAGTTCGCCGAAACCAATGGTGGCCGACATCACCGCCTTTTCGCGATAGGGATCGATGGGCGGGTTGGTGACCTGGGCGAACTTCTGACGGAAGAAATCACTGAAATTACGTCGTTCGCTGGAAAAGGCCGCCATGGGTGTATCGTCGCCCATGGATCCCGTCGGTTCCTTGCCTGCCTCGAGCATGGGGCGGATGTTGATGTCGAGGGTTTCGTGCGTCAGGTTGAAGCTGCGTTGGCGCAGGGGCAGGTCGGGGATTTCGCAATCGCTCAAATCGTCGAACTGGTGTTCGATGAATTCCTGCAGGTAATAGGTGTGGGCGGTGAGCCATTCGCTGTAGGGCTGCGAATCCATGAGGTAGCGATCAATGTCGCGGGTATAAAAAATCTGCCCCTGTTCGAGATCGACGGCCATCATCTGGCCGCTTTGCAAACGACCGCGTTCGCGGATCTTTTCCGACGGCAGATCGAGAACACCATATTCGCTGGCGATGAGCAGGCGATCATCGGTGGTGATGACGTATTTGGCCGGGCGCAGCCCGTTGCGATCGAGAATGCAGCCCACGTAGCGGCCGTCGGTGACGCTCACCGCCGCCGGGCCGTCCCAGGGTTCGTACGCCGAGGACAGATATTCGTAGAAGGAGCGTAGGCGCGAGGGCATGTGCGCTACGTTGTGGCGCGGCGGCGGAATCAGGGCGCGAATCGCTTTGAAGAAGTCGACGCCGTTGGCGAGGAGAAACTCGAACATATTGTCGAGGCTGGCGCTGTCGCTGCCGCCTTCTTCGAGAATTGGAAAGAGTTGCGCCAGTTCTTCGTCGGAGAATACCGGACTGTGGGCGTCGTTGAATTTATGGCGGGCGTTGAAGCGATTGGCCTGCAGGGAATTGATTTCACCGTTGTGCGCCAGAGCGCGCAACGGTTGCGCCAGACGCCATTGGGGCAGTGTATTGGTGGAGAAGCGCTGATGAAAGAGGACAAAGGAGCTTTCAAAATCGCCCTGCTGCAGATCGGGATACAACGTGCGAATGTGCGCCGGCATGACCAGCCCCTTATAGGACAGGGTGCGCCGCGAAAAAGAGGGAATGTAGAAATCGCGATCCTCGCCAAGTCGCCGTTCCACCTGCTTGCGGGTCAGGTAGAGCAGGGCGTCGAAGCGCCGCGTGGCGACCAGCGCCGCCGGTACGACGAAGGCCTGGCGGATGGCGGGCATGAGGCGCAGGGCGTATTCGCCCAGGGCTTCGGTGTCCACCGGAACCTCGCGCACCAGAAGCACCTGTAGGTCGTTTTTCTCGCACTCTTCGCGGAACACGGACAACTGGCGTTCTTCATCGTTGAGAAAGAGCATGGCCACGGCGAACTGTTCGGGCAGGGAGACGCCTTGCTCTTCAGCGACGCGGCGCATGAAGCGCTGCGGCATGGCGCAGAGCAGGCCGCTGCCGTCGCCGGTCTTGCCGTCGGCGGCGACCGCGCCGCGGTGCATCATGCGCGCCAGAGCCTTGACAGCGTCTTCCACCAGTGCGTGGCTGGGTTGATTTTTGATGTGCGCCAGCAGACCAAAGCCGCAGGCATCCTTGAAACGTTCGGCGAGATTCATCGGCTCACTTTTTATGGGCAGGGCCGACCAGAAGGGCGGCGGATTAAACATGCAGGGAGAAAAATCAGAAAATATTTTGTAACAGCTCAGTCGCGCCGCAGGCCATGGAAGTTGCGTGCCGCGGCCAATGCTTGAGCCGCAGAGGAGTTCTCACCGCAAACGATGCTGCAGCGGCCTGTGGTGCGTGTTGAACCGTCACGCATTATTTTTATATCACACCCGCCGTAAAAGGCACCACGCCTAGCTCACACCAAGGGCGCGGCAGAGAGGGCGGTGTCCACTCAGGATGCGGTAGCTCGACCATAGAGGTGAGTCATCTCCTTGAGGCGTTGCACGACGCTGTTGGTGAGTTGATCTTCCTGGTAGCGCCAGTCCCAGTTGCCCGTGCCTTCGCCGGGCAGGTTCATGCGGCCGTCGGCGCCGAGGCCGAGGATGTCCTGCATGGGCAGAATGCATAGATTCGAGACGGCGGCCATGGCTGTGCGATTAAGATCCCAGGGCATGTCCTGGGCGCCATGGCCGAGATAAGCGCGCACGGCGTCTTTATCCTTTTTACTCAGCTCCTGCCACCAGCCCAGGGTGGTGTTGTTGTCGTGGGTGCCGGTGTAGACCACACTATTGCGTTCCAGATTGTGGGGCAGATAGGGATTGTCGGGGCCGTCGCCGAAGGCGAAGTGCAGAACCTTCATGCCGGGAAAGCCGAAGCGGTCGCGCAGGGCTTCAACCTCGGCAGTGATGAGGCCGAGATCTTCGGCGATGATGGGCACCTCGCCCAAGGCCTGTTCGAGAGCCTGGAAGATGCCGTCGCCGGGCCCATCCATCCATTCGCCGTTGATGGCGGTTTTTTCCTCTGCGGGAATCGCCCAGCAGGCTTCAAAGCCACGGAAATGATCGATGCGCACCAGATCGGTCTGAATCAGATTCCAGCGAAAACGTGCGATCCACCAGGAGTAGCCTTGCGCGGCCATGCGCTCCCAGCGATAAAGGGGATTGCCCCAGCGCTGGCCGGTGGCGCTGAAGTAATCGGGCGGCACCCCGGCGACAAGGGTCGGGTTGCCCTCGTCATCAAGGTGAAAAAGCCCCTGGTTGGCCCAGACATCCACCGAGTCAAAGGCGACGAAGATGGGAATGTCGCCGAAGATCCGCACCCCCTGCTCATTGGCGTAATCCTTAAGCGCGAACCATTGAGAAAAAAAGGCGAACTGCGCGTACAGGCGCCAGAAGAGATCCTGTTGCAGATCCTGGCGTGCCTTTTCAAGTGCTTGTGCATCGCGATGGCGCAGATCCTGCGGCCAGAGGTTCCAGCTGCGGTCCTCATAGCGCTCGCGCAGGGCGCGAAACAGAACGTAGTCGTGCAGCCAGTAGCCCTGCTCCGTGCAGAACTCTTCAAACGCCTGGCGCCGCTGGGGTGATGCCTGGGTGCGGAATCTCTCCGCCGCCTGCCGCAGCAGCCCTTCTTTTTCCTGATGGGCACGACCGAAGTCGACCCGCTGCGGATTGCCCGGGTCGGCGGGCGGCAGCTCGCTTTGTTCGAGATCGCCCCAGGCGACCAGTTCAGGCAGGGAGATTAGCAGGGGATTACCTGCAAAAGCGGAAAAAGCGCTGTAGGGTGAATCGCCGTACCCTGTGGGGTTCAAGGGCAGAATCTGCCAAATGCTCTGGCCGGTCTCGGCGAGAAAATCGATGAAGGCATAGGCTTCGCGACCGAGGGAGCCGATGGGGCCGGGCCCCGGTAATGAGGTCGGGTGCAGCAGGATGCCGCTGGAACGGGTCAAGCTCATAGCAAATCCTCCCTTGGATGATGTGAACACTTTTTGTACCTGTTTAGGCTGCGGCGGCATCGTTTGCGGAATGAATTCGCCTGCGGCGCGATGGAGCGTTGCAGCGATAAGCCGCATAGCTGCCACTCTTCATTATGGCAGAGCCCGGCCAAATTGAAAGGGATGGATTGGTTGCGTCAACCCGGTTTCATCAATTCATGGATCAGACTTTGCTCAGAGGGCTGCGGCCAGCCAGTAAGATGCCCAGGCCGAAATAAACCCCGTTGCCAGGGCCAGGCAGGACAACAAAGCGAAAATCAGAGCATGCTTCGGCTGTCGGTGCCGATAACAGAGCAGCGCCAGTGCGGCAAACAATAGACCAAAAGGAATGGAAAGCAGAATAATCATGGTGCGCTATGCGGTGATGAAGGTTGAGATCTCGATTCCGCGCCCGGTAGTTCCGGATCGGTGGCCGGGGGGCGGCCGCCGAAGGCCAGCGCAGAGAACGCCAGCAATGAAACGACACCCCAGCCCAGGCCGACCACAACGCCCAGATCGACGATGCCGCGCCAGGGTTGGGGCAGCAACCGCACCAGGACGATGAGCAGAATAATGGCGCTGGTCAGAATCAGCGAAGTCAGCTTGCGCCGGCGGCTCGCATGAATAAAGCCCATGCAGAACAAGGGCGCGAGCAATACATGCAGGGGCTCGGGGTGATCACGCAGGTACCGTGCGCGCGCCGCCACGCGGGGCGAAAAGCCACGCTGGAAGCCGCGATAGCCTTCGGAATAAGCCATGAGCACCAGTACCGCTGCCAAACTCAGCCAGTGAAACCAGGAAAAAGGAAGCTCAAAAGCAGCCGCGCCGACCTTGCCAAGGCGCACGACGGCACTTGCGAGAAGAGCAGTAATTGCGCCCAGGCCCCAGAGCGCGCCAAACCAACCAAGCATGAAAAAATCCCGGGAGAGTGTGAGAACGTGACGACTGCGGCAAAAATTCAGTGGGTGCAGTCTACCCTAAAGATGAGGGTTTTGTCAGGTCTTCCGCGTATCAGCATGCTTTGCGGGGTCGGACCAAGGCAACCCCTTGATATTTAAGCAAAACAGGCCCAAAAATAAGCCTATTTCACCCTTGTAGGCTAATTTTTCGGGGTGAAATCGTCGCCATAACTTTCTTCTGGTTCACGCAGAACGAAAAAATCATCATTTCCGTCAATGTTGCGGTTTTTGCCGCGCACGCCGAGCCTTTCCTGTGTCCCGAGAACAAACGCCTCGCTACCGACAGCAAGGCTTTGGCTCCAGGCCTCGTTGCGCCCCAGGTCATTGGTGTGCAACGAGGCCTGTACCCACTCTTTGTGAACCTTTCTTCATACCGATTGCAGAACCTAACCATAAGCCCGATTTTGCCCCCAAAAATCGAGCTATAAGGTGGTTTTTGAGGTCTTTTTTGTGCAATTTATTTTTTATTTCAGTCGGTTACTTTGGTCCGACCCCATATCGAACCATAACAGGGCCCGTTACTATGACCCGATGGAGGGACGATTCATTAGTCGCGATCCGATTGGTTTAGGTGGGGGGGATTATAATGTTTATGCTTATGTTAAAAATAATCCTATCAATTATATTGACCCTGAAGGTGAAAAATTTCTTTTAATAGCAGGAGGGATAACAGGTTCTCTGATTATATTGAATGAGGCCAAAAAAGCTTTGGATAAATTTTTTGATGATGCGTATCGGGCCAGGGACGAAACTAGGGATATGGCTAACTGTTTTCAAAATGATGATATTGAAGGGTTTGTTGATGCGTATCAGAACAGGGGCCGAGCGGTTGTAGAGGCTGGATTGTCGGGCGCCGAAATTCCAATGATTGTCCCAGGCACGACAGGAAGCGGGTTAGTACCAGTAAAGCCCATAGAATGGATTTTGGGCGGGGGTACTACAGCAATTGGGGGCGCGGTCAACAAATGAAAGTATTGATTAAAGGGCTTTGCATTTTCCTGATCTTTGTAGCCATACTTATAGCAATTTTTGGTGATGCAATATGGCCAAAACTGTTTCGTGTAATTAGAGGAGGCGAAATTACACATGCCGGCATAACAGTGGATCTTCCAAAGCCATGGTTTTACTTGGAAGTCAAAGATGATTCAATTCTAATAGTTAGGCCAAAAGATAATACGATACACTCTAATATTGGTTTAAACATACGTAAAAATGACCATCTTCCAAGGAAAGACATAAATAGTGTTGCAAGTGATTATTGTAATATGCGTGATGGGACATTGTTTAGGTTAGAAGGTATATTATTGAAATCACATGCAGGGTTCCTCTGTAAAAAAGAGCCAGATTTTTATTATCTGTTTGCTTGGCTTTATGAACAGAACATTCTTGTTAATTCTAACGAAGTTAGAGCCGAAAACAGGGAAAGTCTTGAAAAAATCTTTGTTAAACTGCTCGGTAATATAACTTTCGAGCATGAATCGGAGGCTCTGAAATAGTTACGTTGCACAGACCTTTTCAGCGCTATCATTGGCTTGGAGTTTTTCTCCATCTGAGGGGCATTGATAAAAAAGACTTTAGTTCGTCCTCATCGATTTCGCGGTTGTTGCAGCCGCGGTGCGACGGCCGCCCTGCGTGGTGGGCAATGGGCATCATACGGTGCGCCAATTGATCGAAAAGCAAAGCCGCCGCCGAGCAGCGGCCACCGGTGGCGAAAGCAGCATTCCTCTGGACGCTGAAACCGAGCGTTGCGTCGCCGCTTCCGGCTACACTTTGGACGACGTGCTGCCTGCCCAGACGCTGCTCAACGTGCGCGACACCGCCAATCTGCATACCGGGGCGACCATTCACGACCTGACCCCCCGGGTGCATCCCGCGCTCAAGCAGGCTGCCGTTGCCGCCGCTCGGGCTCTCGATATCCCGGTGGTGGGGCTTGATTTCATCGTGCCACAGGGTGTCGATTCGTCCGAATATGTCATCATCGAAGCCAATGAACGGCCCGGATTGGCCAATCACGAACCGGCGCCCACCGCCCAGCGTTTCATCGATCTGCTTTTCCCGCAGACGGTGCGTTGAGAGGACAGGGGCTCCCCAGCGCCAGTGAGTTTTCATGCAAAGACTTCCCATTGATCTCGATTATCTTTCGCAAACCCTGGTGGATCTGCTCAAAATCGCCAGCCCCACAGGTTATACCGATCAGGTGGTACACCATGTCGGTCAAGAGCTCGAGCGCCTCGGCATTCCTTTTGAACTGACCCGGCGCGGAGCGATCCGCGCCGACCTCCAGGGTCGTCAGCGCAGTCCCGACCGCGCCCTGGTCGTGCATCTGGATACCACCGGTGCCATGGTCAAGGCACTGAAGGAAAACGGCCGTCTGGAAATTGTGCCCATCGGTCACTGGTCAAGCCGTTTTGCCGAAGGTGCGCGGGTGAGCATTTTCACCGACCATGGATGCTTTCGCGGCACGGTGCTGCCCTTGAAGGCCTCGGGACATACCTTCAACGAAGAGGTCGATCAGCAGCCGGTGGCCTGGAGCCAGGTCGAGGTGCGCGTCGATGCCATCTGCAACAATCGGCTTGATCTTGCGCGACAGGGTTTTAACGTTGGCGACTTTGTGGCCTTTGATGCCTGCCCCGAACTGGTCAACGGTTTTATCAACGCGCGCCACCTGGACAACAAGGCCGGCGTTGCCACCCTGCTGGCTGCGGCTGCCGCAGTGGTACACGGCGGAGTCGAGTTGCCCGTGGACTGCCATCTGCTTTTCACTATTTCCGAGGAAACCGGCTCGGGCGCTTCGGCGGTGCTGCACCGCGACGTGGCCGAGATGGTCAGCATCGACAATGCCACTCCCGCTCCCGGGCAGAATTCCCGTGAATCGGGAGTGACCGTGGCAATGATGGATTCAAGCGGCCCCTTTGACTACCACTTGACACATAAGTTGCTCGGCTTGTGCGGTGAGTTCGAAATCCTCCATCAGCGCGACGTTTTTCGCCATTATCGCTGCGACAGCGCCTCGGCGGTGGAGGCCGGCAACGACATCCGCACCGCGCTCATCTGCTTCGGTGTCGACGGCTCGCACGGCTACGAACGCACCCATCTCAATGCTCTGCGCTCTTTGGCCGAACTGCTCAGCCTCTACGTGCAGAGCGATCCCACCTTTCTGCGCGACCGCGATGAACTCGGCGCTTTGCAGGGATTTCCGTATCAGGGCGACGCCCTCGAACGGCGTTGAGCGCGCCGGCCGGAATTGGGTTGACACAGAACGGGCGGATATGTTTTCTGTGTCGCTTCTGTGTCTGCCCGTGAGGGCCGCAAGCTTCAGGAGGTTGTTCAGTGGGAAAACATCGCGAATTCAGATACTCCCTGTTCTGGAACCTGTGCCTGATCACCGTCGGGTCATTTATTCAGGCCGTGGGTTTCAAGGCAATTGCCGCCGATCATGGCTTTGTGCCGAGCGGACTGTTCGGGGTTGCGGCCCTCTTTGAATATCAGACCGGATTTCTCAACGCCGGTTTCTGGTATCTGTTGTTCAACGTGCCCATGTTCATCCTTGGCTTTCTGCTGATCACCCGCCGCTTTCTCGGTTACAGCTTCGTCTCCATGCTGGTCATCTCCCTGGCTTACATGCTGGTGGATTTCCGCATCGATATCCAGAACCAGCTTTACGCGGCGGTCTGCTTCGGCGTCGTCGCCGGTTCGGGCGCGGGCATGGTGCTGCGCTCGCTGGGGTCCAACGGCGGGCTTGACGTGGTGGCGGTGATCCTTAATCAGCGCTACAATATTGGTGTCGGAAAGACCTACTTCGCCTTCAACTTTGTGCTGTTTTCCTTCAGTTTCGCGCATCTTGACAATGATCTGGTGATCGCCTCGCTGATTGCCGCCTTCGTCGCTTCGGTCGCTGTCGAATACTGTCTGTCCATGTTCAATCAGCGTAAACTCTGCCTTATCATTTCCACCCGCAGCCCGGAAATCGCCGACAAGGTCATGGCCAAGCTCAAGGTCGGCGCCACTTTTCTTGAAGGCATGGGAGCTTTCAAGAAAGAGCCGCGGCGGGTGCTCATGGTGGTGACCAACAACATCCAGCTCAAACGGCTGGAAGAGATCGCCTTCACCACCGATCCGCATGCGCTGTTCATTGTTGAAAATACCTTCAACGTCATCGGATCGACCTTTTCGCGGCGTAAAATCTATTAAAACGCAGGCTTTTTCTTGACAGGTGCGCGGGCAGAAGGCAAAATGCGACAAGTTTTGTCTTCAATCATTCTTCAGAAAAGGAGATAAACCCATGGCTGTCTGGCAGTGTGAAAAGTGCAAAACCGAGCGCGAAGGTCGCTGTAAACCAAAGAAATGTGCCAAATGCAACGAACAGACGGTGTTTGTCAAGAAAGATTGAGTTGTGGCTGTTCCAAGGTTGACCGTCGGCCGCCAACCAGACTAAAATTATAGATATGACCCGACGGGCCGGTTTTCCGGCCCGTTGTTTTTGTGTCGGAAATTCAACAAAGCTCAAAGCAAGGAAAAGTCAGCAGTGAAAAAGCACAATCAGAACGAAATCGAACGTCGTCGCACCTTCGGCATCATCAGTCACCCCGATGCCGGCAAAACCACCCTCACCGAGAAATTGCTTCTGTTTGGCGGCGCCATTCAGATGGCTGGTGCCATCAAGGCGCGCAAAGCCTCGCGTCACGCCACCAGTGACTGGATGGCGGTGGAGCAGGAACGCGGCATCTCCGTGACCAGTTCGGTGATGAAGTTCAATTACCGGGATTTCGAGATCAATCTCCTCGATACCCCCGGTCACCAGGATTTTTCCGAAGACACCTATCGCGTTCTGACTGCTGTTGACAGCGCCGTCATGGTCATCGACAGTGCCAAGGGTGTCGAAACCCAGACACGCAAACTGATGGAGGTATGCCGCATGCGCAATACCCCCATCATCACCTTTATCAACAAGCTTGACCGCGAAGGCCGCGAACCCCTAGACCTGCTCGCCGACATCGAAGAAACCCTGCAGATTGAATGTGCGCCCCTGTCCTGGCCCATCGGCATGGGCAAACGCTTTAAGGGCACCTACAATCTCTACAAAAAGGAGCTCAACCTTTTTACCCCCGGCGAGGAGCGCCTCGGTCGTGGCGTCGTTACGATCCACGATCTCAATGACCCGCGCCTCGACGAACTGCTCGGCGATCAGGCCGACGAATTGCGCGCCGATATCGAACTGCTGGAAGGCGCGGCCAATCCCTTTGAACTTGAGGAGTATCTCAAGGGCAATCAGACACCGGTGTTTTTCGGCAGCGCGGTCAACAATTTCGGTGTGCGCGAAATGCTCAATGCCTTTGTCGAAATCGCCCCGGCACCAGGACCGCGAGCGACGGAAACCCGTGAGGTCTCTCCCTATGAAGATCAGTTCAGCGGCTTTGTCTTCAAGATCCAGGCAAACATGGACCCTGCGCACCGCGACCGCATCGCCTTTCTGCGCGTCTGTTCGGGTAAGTTCACCCGTGGCATGAAGGTGCGCCATCACCGCATCGGCAAGGACGTCAATCTGTCCAATGCAACCATCTTCATGGCCCAGGACCGGGCCAACGTGGAAGAGGCCTACCCCGGCGACATCATTGGTATTCACAATCACGGCACCATTAAGGTCGGCGACACCTTCAGCGACAAGGAACCCCTCAAGTTCACGGGCATTCCCAGCTTTGCACCTGAGCATTTCCGCCGGGTGCGCCTGAAAAATCCCCTCAAGGCGAAACAGTTGCAGAAAGGCCTGTTGCAACTCTCCGAGGAGGGCGCGGTGCAGGTGTTTCGGTCGTTGTTCGGCAGTGATTTCATCCTCGGCGCGGTCGGTGTGCTGCAGTTCGATGTGACGATGGCGCGACTCAAGGATGAGTACGGCGTCGACGCCGTTTATGAGGGTGTCGATTATGCCACCGCCCGTTGGGTGGCGTGCGAGGATCGCAAGAAGCTCGAAGAGTTTGAAAAAAGGAACCAGACCAATCTCGCCTGGGATTCCGAAGAAAATCTCACCTACCTGGCTTCAAGTGAATGGCGCCTCAATTACGTTGCCGAACAGTGGCCCGGTGTTGAGTTCCTGAAAACCCGCGAACATGCATAAAATCAGGCGCAAGGGAGTAGGGAGCCACAGGCTTTTTCATTCTTCGGTCTTTTCTCAGTTCCCTTGCGCTTTGCTTCCCTCCAGCGGCAGGCTGAAATAAAAGGTGCTGCCGACACCGGTCTCGCTTTCCACCCACACCTCTCCGCCATGGGACTTGATGACTTCTCGTACCAGACTCAATCCCAGGCCGATGCCGCCGGGCATGCGTCTGTCGCTTTCGTCGACCCGATAAAAACGCTCAAATATCCGCTCGCGCATTTGACTGGGGATGCCCATTCCCTGATCTTGCACTGAAATAACGATACGCTCCTTTTCGACCTGCGCGCTGAGCATGACGTTGCCGCCCTCCGGTGAATATTTTATGGCATTGGAGAGCAGATTTTTCAGGGCTTGCATGAGCCGTTTCTCGTCGACCTGCACCTTCGGCAGCTGCTCGGGGCACTGGATGTTGACCTGATGCTTTTTCGAGGTTACCTTGAAAAGGTGCGCAGTTTCGTGCAGCAGGGAACAGATGTCGAGTTTCTTGAAGTGGTAGCTCTCGACCTGGGCCTGAAGGCGTTGCAGATCGAGAAAGTTGCTGACCAGTTCGTTGAGGCGCTCGGTTTCACGATAAATCGTCTGCAGGTAATCGATCTGCTGTGCGCGCTCGACGGGATTCTCCAGCATAAATTCGACAAAACCGAGCATGGCGGTCAAGGGTGTGCGCATTTCGTGGCTGACCGAGGAAATCATTTCATCCTTGATGCGCTCCATTTTTTTCTGCTCGCTGACATCCTGAGCGACGAGGACGCCACCCCAAAGGGTATTGTCATCGTCAAACAGGGGGTAACAGGCAACGTGAAACCAACGATCGACTTCGGCTAAATGTCGCTCGCCACACTGCGCCTCCTTCTCCGCGACCATGCGACAGAACAGGCACTCAGGCGGTGGTTTGTCAAAGCCGAACAGTCTCCGGCACCCCGTCTCCGCTTTTTCCCCGGGCGCAAGCTCCTGGAGAAGCTGGGCGGTGGCATGGTTCATTTTGAGAAGATTTCCCTGGATGTCGCGGATGGCAACAGCGTCGGTTATTGCTTCAAAGGTTCGTTCCCATTCCCGCTGGCTGCGCAAAAGACTGATTTCGGCTTTTTTGCGCTCACTGATCTCCTGCTTGAGATCGCGGTTGAGATTGTCGAGTTCCTCCGCAAAGACCATGACCCGGCCGGTCATGGGCCGCAACAGAACGAGCATGCCCAGGGTGGCCAGCGCGGTCAGCAGCAACACGAGGCCGGCGACGGTGAAAACCTGTTTGCGCACCGGAGCCATGAGTTCCTGCTGCTCTTTGGTAACAAGCAGCGCCCAATCCGAGCCAGAGACAGGAGCGAATGCCACAACCCTCTTGCCGGCGCTCCCATCGGCGGGGATGCGCATGTCACCCGTCTCGCCGGAAGTCGCCCTGGATATGGCCGCTTGCAGGTGGGAATCGTCTAGGCGCAGGTTGTAGATTTCATCCTTGCCGCGATGGCTTGGAAAGAAAAGAACCGTAGTGTTCTCAGTCTGACGCGCCAGAAAACTCTCGCCGCTGATGCCCAGAGCAGTCGGGTTCCAGAGGATGCGTTGCAGATTTGTCGTGGTGAACATGACGAGGTCGTAGCCCAGCGGCTGCTGAGTATCGTCAAAGATTGTTCCCCTCACCACCAGAAAGAGCTGATCTTCAAGCAGGATCGGATCCAGAATCTGGATATGTGGAATCGCACCACCCAGGATAGGCAGAATTTCGACGGGAACAACCTGGCCGACCTCGGCTATTACGCGACCATCGCGGTCGGTGCGGGTGATGCCGACCGCCTCGATGGACGTGGCCAATGCATCCTTGAGAATGGCTCTGGTGGCACTGCTTACCTGCTCGAAAGGCAGACGCTCAGCGAGGTGGTGCGCAAGATATTGGCGGGCAGCGCTGCGCGAATTGATCTGCCGGGTGATTTCCACCATGCGTGCCAAATATTCCTCAACCGCCAGGGAGCGAATTTCCGCGGCGTGAATCAGGTGTCTTTCGGCGGAACCCCGCATCCAGTTGATAAGAGGAATGATGCTCAGCAGTGAAATGATGAGCAGGGCGGCGAGAGTGTAGATTACGGATGATAGAAGAATTTTTTTGCGCAGACCCTTTATGGCATAATGCGAAGGCTGGCCCATGGGTTATCTTTCTCATGCCACGGCCGCAGCCGTAGAGGTCTGTGAGAGGTTGACGGAAATTTCTCGCTTTCTTCAAATTTAGCAGGCGGCGCGGCTGCGGCAAGGGGCAGGCGCGCAAACGTCGAAATTTATCTTGTAAGCCGTATCGTTTTGAGGCTTCAGAAAGAGGGGTAGCTGATGGAAGAGGTGCCGATGACGCAGGGGCGTACGCGTATAAATCGAGCATTAAGCGGTGAGGTTCCCCCTGGCCCGCTGCTGGTCAAGGGCTGGGTGCGTACCGTGCGCCGTACCAAGAATCTGACCTTTGTCGCGCTCAACGATGGGTCCTGTCTGGAAAGTTTACAGATTGTCGTCGATACGGACCTGCCTGGATATGCTGAATCCACCAACCTTGGAACCGGTGCCTGTGTCGAGGCGCGCGGAGAATTGGTGGCCTCCCCCGCAGCGGGGCAGCCGTGGGAATTGCATGCCCATGAACTGAGAGTTCTCGGTGCCGCGGATGCGGATTACCCTTTGCAGAAAAAGCGGCACGGGTTTGAGTACCTGCGCTCCATTGCCCATTTGCGTCTGCGCTCCAATACTTTCGGGGCGGTCTTTCGCGTGCGCTCGGCTTTGTCCTTCGCTATTCACCGCTTTTTCCAGGAACGCGGCTTTCTGTATGTGCAAACGCCCATCATCACCGCCAATGATTGCGAGGGAGCGGGGGAGATGTTTCGGGTCAGCACCCTCGATCCTATCGATCCTCCACGCCTGGACGGAGCCGTTGACTGGACTCGGGATTTTTTTGGGGAACGCACCGGATTGACGGTCAGCGGACAGTTGCAGGGTGAAGCCTTTGCCTGTGCGTTCAGCGACATCTACACCTTCGGGCCGACCTTTCGCGCCGAGAATTCCAATACCAGTCGTCATGCCGCCGAATTCTGGATGATCGAGCCGGAGATGGCTTTTGCCGATCTAGCCGCCGATTGCCGGCTTGCCGCTGACTTTATTCAATATTTGTGTCGTTACGCTTTGGATAATTGCTCGGAAGATCTGAAGTTTTTCGATAATTTTGTTGAGAAGGGGTTGATCGAAAAGCTTGGGTCCCTGGCGGATGCCGAGTTTCAGCAGTTGACCTACACGGACGCCATCAAGGAATTACAGGCTTCGGGTCGGACATTCGAATTTTCCCCCGTCTGGGGATCCGATCTGCAGTCGGAGCACGAACGTTTTCTCAGCGAGCAGGTCGTCAAGGGGCCACTGTTCGTTACCGACTATCCCAAGGACATCAAGGCCTTCTATATGCGCCTCAATGACGATGGCAAAACCGTTGCTGCCATGGACTGCCTGGTGCCGCGCGTCGGAGAGATCATCGGTGGCTCGCAGCGCGAAGAGCGCCTCGATGTCCTCGCGCAACGCATGCGCGAGGCCGGCATCGCTCCCGAGAGCCTGGGGTGGTTCCTTGACCTGCGGCGTTGGGGCACGTGCCCCCATGCGGGTTTTGGTCTGGGCTTTGAGCGTCTGCTCATGTATGTCACCGGAATGACCAATATCCGCGACGTCATTCCCTTTCCCCGTACTCCCGGCAACGCCCGGTTCTGAACGCAGCAAGGGCCGCGCACCGCGCGGCCCTTGCCATGCCACTTAATCAATCTTCTCTTGTCACTTAAAAAAGTTCCGCGCCCTGCGCCCCGACGCCTTGCAACGCCTGTTCATCATAGAGCAGGTGGTTGACGTCGAGGAGAATCTTGACTTCCTGCCCAATCTTGCCCATGCCCTGAATGTAGCGACTGGCGGCTGCCCGGCTGGAACGCGGCGGCGGCTCGATCTGATCTTCGGGGATGTCGGCAACCTCACTGACTTCATCCACAACCAAACCGACTGCGGTGCCGTTGACGTTGACCACGATGATGCACGTGCGGTCGTTGTATTCGCGCGGCGGCATCAGGAAGCGCATGCGCACGTCCATGACCGGAATGACCTTGCCGCGCAGGTTTATCACGCCTTTGACGAACTCGGGCATGTCGGGCACTTCGGTAATCTTCTGGATGCCGATGATCTCGGTGACAAAACGGATTTCAATGCCGTAGTCCTCATCGGCCAGGTGAAAGGTCAGAAACTTGCCTTTCTGAGTGTCCTCGTCTTCCCCCAGATGGCTGTTCAGAGCCAGTCGGTCCTGTGCTTGCGTCATGGCTGTCTCCTTTTTTGCCTCTCCTGAAACCTTGGACAGGGATTGTCGGAATTTTGCTCCAAGGGCAACAGGATTTTTTTGTAAGATGCCTTCAATTAAAGCAATATAATTGCAAAGAGGGCATAGGTCAAGGGAAAAACCATGGATAGCTTGGGAGGCGAGACTTAAAAATCATGTAACTGTTCAGCATGTACCGCAGGGTACGGCGGCATCGCGTGCGGCAAAAACTCACCTGCGGCTCAAACATTTGCCGCAGCACTCAACCGCCGCACCCTGCGGTNAATTGAATCGTGTAACTGTTCAGCATGTACCGCAGGGTACGGCGGCATCGCGTGCGGCAAAAACTCACCTGCGGCTCAAACATTTGCCGCAGCACTCAACCGCCGCACCCTGCGGTATTCTCGGACGTTGCCGCGGAATAGTTGCAAAATCAGGAGCCTTTGCTGCGCACAGGGGTCAGGAGTGCATGGGGTCCGTCGGCGGCGCACTGGGTGTTCTGAACATCAGGCCGGCCTTGACAAGCCCGGCCAGGCCCATGGCGAGAAAGAAAAATCCGCGATAGCGCGGAGGTTCTTTCCCCTCGCTGAGCATGATCACGTCGTCGGGAACATCGAGCCCGACCTGCTGCGCCAATTCCATGAGTTTGTCACGGTTGCTCGACCCTTTAAGCCCTCCGGCAAGCATTCCGGTCACTTCGCGCGGTGCGTGGAACATGTGCGCCTGCTCCTGACGAAAACGCTCCTGGGCAAAGACATTATCGAAGCGGAAATGATAGGTGTGCAGCAACTCAAGCAGCGCGGGATCGCGGGTTTCAACCAGCACGTGAAAGCGCGTGTCGTCGGGGTGTTGAACCAGGGGAATGAGTAGGGCTTTGATTTCGACTTGACCCGAAGTGGAGATGGCCGCGTCGAGATTCACACGGCCGCCGGTGACGTGCAGCCACTCGCGAGGCGCGCCTTCTTCGATGAGTGTTGCCAGATCGATCGCGTAGGGTTCTGGATTGCGCAGGGTCAGGCTGGAATCATTGTAGCCAAGGTAAAGCAAAACCAGGCATACGGCAATCAAGGTGAATCGGAATCGACGCATGAGGATAAGCTCTTTCGTAACTGAAAAAGGATTGGGCCGCCCGTGGGCGGCCCAAAAATTATGTCATGAAAAAAGTGTTATTGACAAGCCTGCCTGCCGGATTTAGGCGCTGGCGGCTTCGGTTCCCTCCTCGGGCACTTCGACGCGCTTGGTCAGAAGCGAGACCACCACCAGTGTAATAAAGCTCAAGGGAATGGAAATCGCCGCCGGGCTGTTGAAGGAAATGGGTGCATCGGAAGGCAGCAGCCCGTAACGCACGTACATGTCGGGCGAAAGCAGGATCAGGCCCAGTGCCGAGACAATGCCCACGCCGATGGAGGCGGCCACGCCTTGGGCGGTTGTGCGTTTCCAGAACAGCAGCATGAGAATCGCCGGCAGGTTGGCCGAGGCGGCGATGGCGAAGGCCCAACCGACCAGGAAGCTCACGTTCATGCCTTCAAACACGATACCCAGGTAGATGGCGATGGCGCCGACACAGACGGCCGAAAGCTTGCCCGCCAGGACCTTGGTTTTGTCCTTCATCTTCATGCCGAAGAAGTTGTCCATCAGGTCATGAGCCACCGCGCCCGAGGATGCTACGATCAGGCCTGAAACGGTGCCGAGAACGGTAGCGAAGGCGATGGACGAGATGATGGCGAACAAAAAGACCCCGAAGGACAGGGCCAGCAGCGGCGCCGACATGTTGTTGTCCATGATGTTGATGACACCGCTGGTCATGGCGCCCAGACCCATGAACAGGGTCAGGATGTAGAAGAAGCCGATGGCGGCAATGGCAACCAGCGTCGACTTGCGTGCCGCGGCCTGGCTGGGCACGGTGTAGTAGCGGATGAGGATGTGCGGCAGCGCTGCGGTGCCGCAGAACAGTGCGAGCATGAGGGAGAAAAAGTTGAACTTCTCGGCCCCGGTGGCGTTGTCGACGGTGAAGCGCAAGCCCGGACGCAGAATCTGTGTGCCGGGAGTCGGCTTTTGGTAATAGATGCTGTAGTAGCCCTCGGCGGTACGCACGTGCCTGGTGCCCCAGAGTACGATGGTGCTGTCCTGCAGGGTCCGCAGGTAGGCCAGGGGGCCGACAGCGCCGGTCTGGAGCACCGTTTCACCATCCATTTTGATTTCTTTCATGTGCCCGACGGGAAAGAAGCGGCCTTCAGTGGCGGGGGCCCCGTTGTAAAGGCGGGTGCCGTCGGTGAGTACCACCTGATACAGGGTTTCTTCAAGCAGGTAGCCGCCCTGTCCGTCAGCTTGCAGGTGCCAGATGGTCTCGACGCCGTCTTTGGCCAACTTGACCATGCCGGCCTCTGCAAAGGCTGAGTCGTGCCAGTTGGGCGGAGCGGTGTAGGCCGGGTCATCAAGTTGCAGGCGGCCATCCGCGGCAACCGTTGCCTGCAGGGTAATGAATTCATGATAGGCTTTGCCGTCATTCTCCGGAGTGCCGGAAAAGCCGCGAACCAACACCCCGATAACCAAGACAGTGGAGAAGGTCAACAGCAGGCCGCCCTTGAGAAACTGCACCATGGTGGTGGAGGCCATGCCGGCGGTGGCGACGATGATCGTTACGACTACGCCGACGATAATGACCCCGGCATAATGGGGCAGGCCCAGAAGCGGCGTGACCAGGGTGCCGGCCCCGACCATTTGGGGAATCAGGTAGAAGATGGAAACCACCAGGGTGCTGATGGCGGCCATCAACTGGATGCTCTTGGAGTTGAACTTGGAATCAAGAGCGTCGGTGAAGGTATATTTGCCCAGGCGCTTCATGGGTTCGGCCACCAGGAACAGCGCAACCATCCAGCCCGCCAGGTAACCGACGGAATACATCCAGCCGTCATAGCCGGATACGGCGATCATGCCGCAGATGCCGAGGAAGGAGGCCGCGGAGAGGTAGTCGCCGGCAAAGGCGATACCGTTGGTGAACCAATGTACGTTGCCGCCGGCGGCGTAATAGCCGTCAGACGAAGTCGTTCTGCGGCCCATGTAAAAGGACAGGCCGAGAACCAGCAGAACAAAAGAAACGAACAGGCCGATGGCCAAAGGTGATTGTGCGTATATCATTTGAAAACCCCTCCCTTATTTATTCAACCGATTTTCTGCCTGGGTGCAGAAGTGGTTGTAGACGAGCGCCAACAGAAAGGCGCCAACGATCAGGCTGATACCATAGACCACGGACAGGTTGAGTCCGAATACCTGGATCTGCATAAGGGTGGGTTTGGTAATGTTGATGAGGACGAAGATGAAGTAGATACTGGTATAGACGAAAAACATTGTGATGCCGATTTTGGCTTTATAGCCTGCGGCGTTGTCTTTCCCAAGCTTGACTGCGGGTCCGTGTCCCATAAAGCGTTGCTCCTTTGGTTTGAATCGAGGTCACTCTCTCTTGAAAAACGGGCATCTCATAAAAATCGAAAAAGTAGAAAGCAAAGTCATGGGCGAAAGCCTCCTGAGGGAGGGGGGCTGACGCCTCAAATGGATTGCAGAATCTGTTGCGAGTCGTTCCCTTTGCTCACCTCCTTTGTGTTGTTGGCCGGCATTTCCACGGAAAGCGGAAATGCCGCAAGCAAACCGATATTTTCTTTTTTACCAGACATGCGGCTACATGAAGCGCACAAAGGACCAGATATTGGGGTGAAAAACCGTAAACATAATACGTCGTTCTAAATACCTGTCAATAATAAACTTTTGCGAAACGAGGAGTTTCGCAGAGTAAAAAAATATTCTGAATCAAATTCTTCAAAAAATTCCATTTGTTGTGCTATTCCCCGAGAATTTCAAAAAAATGTTGTACGATATGATAAAAAACCATTCTATTTTTTTTGTTTGAACGGCGGGGGGGGTGTTCGAGGCGCTTTCAGTTTGGGATTGAACGTATTTTGGGTTGGATTTAACGGCTTGTATTTGTGTGGAATTGTTGTTTTTTCTGGTTTCTTGCGAGGTGTTCCGGCTGCTTCTAGATGGGAATACGATGTTTTTTACAGAACGCGCGAAGGACTGTTGAGTTCTGGTTGAGCCGCGACAGTTTCATGTTGCGATTTTTGATCGCCGGAACATCCTCGATGGAAATTTTTTCCTGGCGCAGATCGCGACCGACCAGGGCGATGTGGTTTAGGATCGTTTTGAGCTCGGCGGGAGTGTATTGTTTAAGGACCGGCGGCGTGAGGCTCAGGTAGCCGTCCGCAATATCACGCGCCAGCTTTGCGGGGCTTCCGGAAATGGCCATGGCAAGGAGACTTTCAGAGGAGGATGGATTGTGGTGCGCTACAAAGTGGTTGAAACCAGCACGGTAACCGACGAGTCCCTGGAGGGGATACTCAACGAATGGAGCGACAAGGGCTGGCAGTTTGACACGATCCATTTTGCCCTGCGCGAGGGCAGCCGCCGCCCGGCAATGGCGTTTGTGTTCTTTACGCGCAACAATGCCGAGTCTCAGCCGTCGTAATCGTCGTCGTCGCGAAAAGAAATCGTGTGTTTGGGATCTGACGAGGGACTCGCGCCGCAACGCTCACACACCGGCTCTCCTGGAATCTCTTCGTCGAGAACCTGGTCGTAGGTCAGTTCTTCGGGCTTTCCGCTGCAACTGCAAAACCAACGGCGGTAGACGCTCATGGAGAACCTCCCAAGTGAGTAAAGAGCAAAAAAGACGTCACGCATCTACTATAACACACGGGTCGCTGTTCGGCATGCACCGCAGGCCGAGGCGCGTCAATACGCCAGACCGGTTTTCTTTCTCACCTTGCGCAGGGTTTTAGCGCCGGCCTGGCGGGCCTTGTCCGCGCCCCGTGCCAGAGTGGCGCGCAGACCATCGAGGTCGGCCAGCAACTCGCGGCGGCGTTCGGCGAAAGGGGTGAAGAAATCCCGCACGGTTTCAAAGAGTTCCTGCTTGACCTCACCGTAGCCCATTCCGCCGGCTTCATAGCGTTTGCGCAACGCCTGCTGCTGTTGCTTGTCGAGGAACAGGCGATAAATCTGGAAGACATTGCACCTATCGGGGTCTTTGGGCGCTTCAACCGGTGTTGAATCGGTGACGATGCGCATGATCTGCTTGCGCAGGGCTTTTTCCTCCAGAAACAGATCGATGGTGTTGCCGTAGCTCTTGCTCATCTTCTGTCCGTCCGTGCCGGGAACGGTGGCGACCTCGTCGTCGATCTCGGCTTCGGGAACGGTGAAAATTTCGCCATATTGATTGTTGAATTTAAGAGCGATGTCGCGCGCCACTTCCACGTGCTGTTTCTGAT
Source organism: Geoalkalibacter ferrihydriticus DSM 17813 (assembly GCF_000820505.1). NCBI lineage: Bacteria > Pseudomonadati > Thermodesulfobacteriota > Desulfuromonadia > Desulfuromonadales > Geoalkalibacteraceae > Geoalkalibacter > Geoalkalibacter ferrihydriticus. The sequence goes on from NZ_JWJD01000001.1 coordinate 1,142,755, forward strand.
CCTTGCCCACCGGCACCCGATCGCTCTGGAACAAGAGGATGTCGGCGGTCATCAGCACAGGATAGGCAAAGAGGCCGTGATTGGCGGCGATGCCCTTGGCGACCTTGTCCTTGTAGCTGTGACAGCGCTCAAGCAGGCCCATGGGCGTGAAGTTGGACAGCGCCCAAGTGAGTTCCTGCACTTCGGGTACATCGGACTGCACCCAGAAAGTGCTGCGCTCCGGATCCATCCCCAGAGCCAGAAAATTGGCCGCCGCTTCCAGGGTGCCGCGCGCCAGCGCATTGCCGTCGGTGACGGAAGTCATGGCGTGGTAGTTGGCGATAAAGCAGAAGAGATCTTCATTCTCCTGGTACGCGATCATCTTCTTCATCATGCCGAAGTAGTTGCCGAGGTGCAGACTGCCCGAAGGCTGAATGCCACTGAGAATTCTCATGTTCCGACCCTCTTGGTGTCTGGAGCTTTTCCTGGGTGCCTTGGTGTTGAGTGCCTTGATGTGTTTAACGCTGGGGCTGACCGCCATTCATCATCATGGCAAACTGCATGAGTTGCTGCAGATCGACGCCGCTGTCCTTAACCAGATTCATGAACACCGGCAGCAGTTGCATGAGAAATGCGCGATCCTGCATGACCTCCTGGGAAATCTCGGGCAGGATTTCGAGCAGCAGTTCCTGCTTTTCTTCACGGCTCAGGGCCAGCACGGCTTGTTTCAATTCGGCAACGGTCATTGTCGTAAATACTCCTTGATTGTTTAAGGCGAAAAAATAATTCACCGCTGAGTTCGCGGAGAACGCAAAGAAAAACCCAAAAAGATGGTTGATGTCTACTCTCTGCGTTCTTAGAGGCTTCTGCGGTAAAAACGTTTTAAATGCTTTTACCTGCCTTTTTTTTGTTTTTTACCTTCCCCGGCACACCAAAAGCCACCTGGTAGACGTCGTTGTACTCCCGTGCGAAGTGTACCGTCAAGCCTTCTTGCAGGTAATCGGGAAGTTCTTCGAAATCCTTGCGATTGCCTTCGGGGAAAATCAGGGTGGTGAGCCCGGTGCGCCGGGCAGCGATGGTCTTTTCCTTGACCCCGCCGATGGGCAGTACGCGTCCGGTCAGGGTGAGCTCACCGGTCATGCCGAGCTTGGCCATGACCGGCTTGCCCATAATCATGGACAGCAACGCCGTGGACATGGTGACTCCGGCCGAAGGGCCGTCCTTGGGCGTGGCACCCGCTGGGACGTGCAGATGCACGAAATGCTTGTCGTAGAAATCCGCCGCCGCACCATAATCGGCAAGGTGTGCCATCGTGTAGGAATAGGCAATCTCCGAACTCTCGATCATGATATTGCCGAGCTGTCCGGTTTGCTTGAGTCCCTTGTTTTGGCTGGGCACCGCGGTGGCCTCGATCTGAAGGGTGGCGCCGCCCTGACTCGTCCAGGCCAGGCCGGTGACGACTCCTGGGACATCGGAAAAAATTTCATCGGCAGCAAATACTGGTTTACCCAGGAATTTTTCAATTTCCTTTGCCGTGACGGTAATTCTGCCTTCATGGCCGTCCGCGAATTCTCGTGCGGCTTTGCGCATGATTTTTTTGATGCGGTTTTCCAGGTTACGCACCCCGGCTTCACGGGCGTAATCCTCAATGATTTTTTCCAGAGCATCGCGCCGCACGCTCACATGGCTCTTTTCAAGACCGTGATTTTTCAATGCCTTGGGTACCAGGTAGCGTTTGGCGATTTCAACTTTTTCTTCCTTGATGTAGCCCGACAGACGAATGACCTCCATACGGTCGAGCAGAGGCGCGGGGATCGTGTCGAGTTGGTTGGCGGTGGCGATGAACAGCACGTTGGACAGATCGTAGGGCACGTCGAGATAATGATCGCGAAAGCCGGAATTTTGTTCCGGATCGAGGACTTCGAGCAGCGCCGAAGCCGGATCGCCCTGAAAGCTCGCACCGATCTTGTCGATTTCGTCCAGCATCAGTACCGGATTGGCGCTGCCGGCACTTTTGATGGCCTGGATGAATTTTCCCGGCATGGCGCCGATATAGGTGCGTCGATGCCCTTTGATTTCGGCTTCGTCGCGCATGCCGCCCAGGGAAAAGCGATAGAATTTGCGCCCCAGGGCATCGGCGACACTGTGACCGATGGAGGTTTTTCCCACCCCGGGCGGGCCGACCAGGCATAGAATTGATCCTGAAATATCGCCCTTCATTTTACCCACGGCGATGAATTCCAGAATGCGCTCCTTAACGTCGTCAAGGCCGTAATGGTCACGATCCAGAATGCGCCGGGCCCGCTCGATCTGGTAGGAGTCCTTGCTGAATTTGCCCCAGGGCAGCACCGTGAGCCAGTCGAGATAATTGCGGGTAACGGTATATTCGGGGGAGTTGGGTTCGAGCAGGCGCAGTTTTTCGAGTTCTTCATCGACGGTTTTCTGCGCTTCCTCGTTGAGCTTTAAGTCTTTGAGACGTTTTTCAAATTTTTCGACTTCCGCTGCCTTGCCTTCCTTCTCCAGTCCCAGTTCCTTCTTGATAGCCTTGAGCTGTTCACGCAGAAAAAATTCGCGCTGCTGCTTGCTGATCTTCTCCTCAATCTGCTTGGTGATCTTGGTCTGGATGCGTGAGACTTCCAATTCTTTTTTCAACAAGACCAGAACCCGGTCGATGCGTTTCCTGACATCGAAGGTCTCCAGAATTTTCTGCAGCTCCTGACCTTCGGCAGTCGTCAGGTTGGCGGCAAAGTCCGCCAGCCGCCCAGGATCGTCGAGGCTTGAGCGGTTAAGAAACATCTTGATTTCTTCGGAATACAGCGGGTTGATCTGCACCAGCTCCTTGAGTGCGCCGATGATGGCCATGGAGTAGGCCTTGAGTTCGGGATTGACCGAGAGTTCCGCACCGTAGCGATAGGTGACGCGGCCGTGCAGGGCGCTCTTGTTGTCCTCATGCACCTCGTCCAGCACAAAGCGCTCCTGGGTGTTGACCAGCACATGAACGCTCTGCTCCTCCTGGTGCAGAATCTTGAGGATGCGCGCCGCAACGCCGACGCGATGCAGGTTTTCCGGCTTGTCGCCCTCATCGAGATCCTTGACCAGCACCAGTCCGATGGCGCGATGCGAGGTTTTCATGGTCTGCTCGATGGTCGCGACGCGCTCCGCGCCACTGATCGAGAGGGGAAGAATAATTCCGGGAAAGGCTGGGCGCGGGCGCAGGGGGATGAGCGGCAGGGAAGGGGGAAGAATCTCGGTGGCTAGGACCAGGCCGCCCTCCTGCACCGGTGCGGGGCTTTGCTCGTCTTCCACATCCGCGTCAATGACATCGTCGTTGGATGTTTCTTTTTCATCGCTCATGGGCTAAGGCTCCTCAGCGGTAATGATATGGAGGCAAGCTAATCACTTCGCGGGAGGATGTCAACCGATGACAAGATCGCAGACAAGCCCATAGACATGATCGCGCGGCTGGCGAATTGATGAAAACAAGTTGGATTATTGGCGTTGTCAAATTTTTTCCTTGACATGGGGGGACTTTATGATTAAAAAAACACAATGGGAATTGTTTGCGGTTTTGAGGCCAAAATATCGTGGACCGGTGGATATGCCGGTCTTGGGGGCTGGCTGTTGCCTGGCGCGGCAGCTTTTAGGTTCATGGAGAAAGGAGAAAAGGATGAGGTTGGGACAATTAAAGCCGCTCGTTTTTCTTTTGGCGGTGCTGGTGCCGTTCTTTTTGACGGGTTGTGGAAGCAGCAGTACGAGCAGTGCACCGATTTCCGGGGACGATGTGTTGACCTCGGGCATTGCTGTCGATCCTTACATCGAAGGTGCGGTTTTTGCGGAAATGCTGGATGGCGAGGAACTGCAGCGTTCCACGTCCTCCGATAAAAATGGCCTTTTCAGTTTCACCGAGCCGCTCACCCCGGGTTCGCTCATTGTCATGGTCGAGGGCGGCATTCACAACGGGGTGCCCTTCACCGGCACGCTCAAACGCCAGGTTGATTCCGCAACTGATGCCGAAGGGCGCCTGATCGCCTCGCCGCTCACCACCCTGCTGGCCAATGGACTCAGTGCCGACGAGGTCATAGGACTTCTGGGCGACGCGGGGATCGAAGGGTTGAGTCCAGCGGATTTGACCGCCGATCCCATGGCGGGACTACTGGAAATAAGTGGAGAGGAAGCCACCGATGAAGCTCTGGCCCGGTTGCAGGCGGCCATGACGGTGCGCGCCTTTCTGACCGTGGTTGATGCGTTGAGTGAAAGTGAAGGCTGGGAAGTGACTCTGGAAGACTTCACGGAAGATCGTCGGGGGCTGTTGGCCCAGATGGCGACAGGGGTCAAAGCGACGTTGAACGCGACGAAAGTCCAGGCAATTTCATCAAATATAGCCCTTGGGCTTGGTGTTTCTGATGCTCCGCCGGTGCGTTTGGTGGATGTCATTCAAACCGCGGTTTCCATCACCGATTATGTGACAGCGCGGGTAATCTCCACAAGCGGCGACGAAATTCCGGATGTGGAGAGTGTCCTAGGTTCGCAGGCCGTCCAGGACATGGCTTTCCGGTATTACCTGGCCAACAATTTCACCGACGAGCAGCGGGAACAACTCTCGGAAGAACTCCAAACGCAACTCCCGGTCGTTTCTCCTGGCGATGCCTTCGTGCTGGATCCGACAAGCGAAACCCCTGATGTGCTGCCGAGCGACCCGGTCTTTACCCAGGAACTTGTGAGCGGAAAGACATTTGTGTTTCACGAGGACGACATACTTGAAATCATCGTCTTTTATGCCAACGGGACGTTTTTGAGCTACGGCGATGAAGATGAAGGGCTGTTCGGCCATACGGGAACCTGGCAGATTGTCAACGGAAAGCTTGTCGGAAACGCCGAAGGTTATTCGAGCGTCGAGCACACGCTGATCAGTCGCGACCCCTCGGAAATCGAGGTCGAGTTCTACGATGCTGAAGCCGATGAGACGGTCATTCAAACCTGGGTGCGCGCGATCCCCTTTGTGGAAAGCGATCTGGCGGGGCGCTCTTTCCTTGTCGGGCAGGTACTCGACGACCAACTCTTGCGAATCAGTTTTTCCGCCGACGGCAGCGGTGTGGCCGATTTTCAGGAAGAGGAGTTCGTCGTTGACCACTTCACCTGGTCGATCAATGACTCGGGCGCCGCAGTTCTTGTTTTCCCCGACTTCACCGATAATCTATTCAGGCTTCCCGCAAGATCGGACGGATTTGTGGTAGTCGGTTATTCTTTGGACGCCCAAGGGGAACTGGATGAAGTTTTTGGCGGCGAAATGCTGCCGGCCTTTCCTGTTGAGGAAGAGCTGTTGTTGGACAAAATGTTTCTCAGCATCCCGGTCTTCGACACTGAAGATACCGTTCTGGTCTATTTTGATGAGGACGGTGCCTACCTGCTTGACGAGATGTCGGTCGCGTGGCAGCGAGTCGCTACCTGGTCGGTGGTGGACGACAGCGTGGTGATTGATTTCTTGGCGCCGATGCCTGACGGAACCAGCCGCATTGAAATGCGCCTGACTTGGCAGAACGAGTCGCTGTGGTTCTGGGTGGAAGGTTACAGTCAACAAGGGACGCTGCTCTTTGCCCAACCTGAAGAATACCGCGAGCAACTGCAGCTGAGCGTAGGTGATATTGACGGTGCGACGTTTAGGGGCGAGGAAGACAGCGAGGTTTTCTTTGTGCAATTTGAGACAGACGGCGGCGTTCTTCTCTGTGAGGGGGCTGAACCTTGTGAAGAATACGAACTGGCCGGAACTTGGGACATCGATCGCGGCGTAGTCTTTCTCAGTAGCATTGTTGAGGGCAATTACAATGTCTTGCGCCTCTTGTCTCTTGATGGTGAATTTTTCACCTTTGAAACCCGTGTGATCGATGAAGGGCAAGCGCTAGATATTTTTGAGGAAACCTGGGTGAGGTTGCCTCAGGACTTGCCTCAGGACTAAGGCACAAACCTCGGGGGGCAGGCATGTCATTGGATGACGGCCTCCCCCCGATTCTTTTTCGGTCGATTCATTTGGCCTCCAAGATATCAAATAGGCCTTTGCGTCCCTGAACGCCGAGCTTGTCGCAGATGCGCTTCATGTAGGTTTTCACTGAGGATTCGGAGATGTTCAAATCCGCAGCGATTATGCGGTAGGGACGTCCGTCGAGGCTGTGGGCCAGTACCAGGCATTCGCGCTGTGACAGCAGAAGGCGCAGATTCTCCGGGAGACGCTCTTCCAAAGGCGGGTCGAGGTTCTCCTGAGGCAGGCTTAGATTCTGAATCGGCACCGGGACGAGAGCCGGCTGAAGGTGGTACGCCGGGAGGTGGACGCTTTGTGCCCTGATTTCAGGCGAGGGTGCCGGCGGATCGATATAATCCCTGCGCCGCCCCAAGAAATACAGGGTCAGCACGGCCAGATTGAGAGCAATGTGTCCCGTCATCACGATGGCGCCGACGAATTCGTGCATATTCTGCCCGATCAACTGCCCGCAGTAAATTCCAAGGCACAGAGTCGCCAAACCCAGACCGACGGCGCGAATGCGCTGCACAAAAGAGAGTAAATAGGCCAGCAGAAACAAATCAACAAAGCCCTGACCCGCCTGCATGGCGAACATACTCAAATTGATGCTCAGGAGTTGGCCATGCTGCAGAGCGGCAAAGGCGGCCATGCCCAACAATATGCCGAAGATCAAGGCCAGCTCCCGGTGCTTCTTCACCAGCCAAACTGCGCCCAGGGCGGTCAGCATATAAAACGGCAGCTCTGCTCCGGGAAAAAGAGCGGCAGGATGATAGACGGGATAGATCGCGCTGTACATCAGCCCGCTGACGATGTGAAACACCAGTACGAAAGGCAGGTAGTGAAGAAGTCGCGCCGATGGAAAAGTCGGTTTATGCGGTGTCGTGCCTTGCGTGGAGAAAAGTAACAGCAGCAGTGGCAGGGAGACCAGAGCGAAGGGAAGAAACTCGCCTTTCGGACCGAGGTGCAGAATGAAAAATAGCAGGTTGCCGAGAACCAGACCCGATGCTGCGGATAGCACGGGTGACTTTGCATTGTGCAGGCGAGTTGTGGCATCGACGGCGACAAAGGCGCCGCAAACGCTCAGAAACATCAGCAGCCAAGGCGCGGCGGCGGTACTCAACGGCAAGGCCATGGAGAGCAAAATCGTCGTTGCAACGCAGGTGGGGGCGAGTTTTTTAAATGTGTCGCCGGAGATGAAGGTGCCGATTAAAACAAGACTTAAGATGTGTGGAATCAGAAAAAAACCTGAGGCGTCGGCAATGCCTGCCGCATCAAGCAGCGGACCGTTCATGGGAACGGCCAGAAGCCAGAAGACGAAGGCGGCAAAAGAGAGAGACGGCAGCATTTTTTTATTCATCCCGATTTTAGGGAATACAAAAGTCAAAAAGTTCACAAAAAAGTGACACAAGGGGCAATGGTTGACAAAATGATGACTTTTTCTTGCAGAGCGATAGGCGCAAAATGGGATTGACGTCAGGCGATCGGCCGATGCCGGCCGACCACCCTTGTCTTGAGAAGAGATTTAGCAAACTTCGTGCCTGAGGAAATGGGGCGGCGGCGATCAGTCTCCCGATCTGCCGGCGTTTTCGGGAGTTACTGAATGCCGAACAGCACGGGGCGCTGAGAAACCAGGCGATAACGACCATTTTCCAGGTGAAAAATCAACGAAGTGCGCCCTGCTTGAGTGCGTTGCTCGCGGGTGGCGGGAAGGGTGTGCGAGCGGGTGAAATCTATCTCCACAAAGACGCGCCCCATGTTGTCGGCGACGATACTCCTGACCGTCGGAGCGATGCGGATGTCGTGCAAGGCGTTGAAATCGCGGCGCACACGAATTTCCAACCGTGACTTGTCGCCGAAATACCTCGGCGAAACATACTCGGCAAAGCGAATGGGATCTTTGTTCTCGTAAGCCGTGATCAGTTCATGCAGCGTTTGGCGAACGCGGGCTTCTTCGCCTGTGGGTTCAGGGCCGACGTCACGCGATGGCTGGACGGCACAAGCGCCGAGCAAAAAAGCCAAAACCAGCATAGTCAGTAAATTCCGAATCATTTTTTTTCTCCTGTTGGCAGATTGGTACGCCGAACCCTGTTCGGCTCTCGCATTCTTATTCTCCCAAAAAAATCAAAAAAAGCGATGAAAAAGGCACAGGTCTACAAAAAGTCGACTTTAAGTTTTGCGCGAAATAGTTGAGGCTTGCCGATGTATACGGCTGTTTGAACATTTTGAGGTTTGATCGTAGAAACAAAAACTGAGGAGATTGATTTATGCGCAGAATTTTGTGGGCCATTTTGGGGGCCGCGATGCTTGCCGTGCTTGGCTGCGGCAGCAGCAGTCACGATTCAGTAGATTTTGCGGACGAATCCGGCCTCCTCCCCTCTGGACTGGAACCGACCCTCGTCTCGGTGAATTCGGTAAGTACGGATGCGGTAGCGACTGATGGACAATGGCTGGCGTGGACGGGCAAAGACCGCGAAGGCATTTCTTTCTTTGACGGTACGCAAATTCAGGACCTGACCCGTTCGTTGCCGCTGGATCATTATCCGCAGGAAATATCGTTCGATGGAAGATATGTCGCCTTCGTCTCACAAGGTAAGCACATCTTCGTCGTGGATAGTAACAGTAGCTCACCCGAGCCGGTGTTGGCAGCAAGCTCCTCCAACAGCATCGAATCCTTTGCCGTCTGTTCGGGAGATCTGGTCTGGATCGACCGTGCTGATTACCACGTCTATCATCTCGCCCTGGATTCCACGAATTCCTCCCCGGCGCGGATTACCAGTGAGGAATTTTCGCGCATCATGGTCAAGATCGATGCGGGTGTCATCGTCTGGAGTGAATATGACCCGCGCTGGCGGGTGGCTTACTACGACCTTTCGGCAGCTAATCCCACCGTTGTGCAGCCGGCCGGCCAGACCCATCTCGATCATTGGCAGGCTGACATTCATGACCGACTGATTGTCTGGCAGGGCTCCGATGAAGGAAACGATGTTGAGATCTTTTACTGCGACCTGAAGCAGGACGGCACATCGACCGTGAAACTCACCAACAACCTGATCGATGACCGTCATCCGCAGGTGCATGACCGGCTCATCGCCTGGGATGGGCGCTCGGGGGGACAGGATACGATCTTTTATGTGGACATGGAAAATATGGGCCTCATTCATCAATTGCCCACGGACGCCCAGTTCGACCGTCTGAGTCATGTGAAAAACGGTCTTATCGTCTGGGCGGGGTCCGTCGACGGAAATCGTCAGATTTTCTATTATGACCTGAATGCACCGGAACCGACCATCGTCCAGGTGACAAATAGCGCGTATCACAGTCATGAACCGCTGGTCAGCGATGGCGAGATCATTTGGCGCACTGAGGAAGGTGAACGTAGCAGAATCCTGGCGTATGATTTGGTATCTGAAGAAACCTTTGAAATCGCTGATCTTCCCTACAGCCAAGTCTCGAGCATATCAGGCTCGGACGGTTCCACTGTCTGGCTCTCCAGGGGCGCGAATCAACGTATCTTTGTCCAATCCGTCGAAGAAGATCTGGCGCCCTTTGCGATCACACCTCCGGGTCTGAATGTCTCCTGGCTGGAGATGGATGACGGCCTGGTCGTTTGGCAAGGTTATGATGGCGAGAACCACGAGATTTATTACTACGATCTCAATGCCGTTGAGACTGAAGTCATCAAATTGACCGACGACCAGCAATGGAAGGAAGCCCTTCGGATCAGCGATGGGATCATCATTTGGCGCGGGCAGGTGGCTAGTGGAAGCAATCATCAGATTTATTATGTTGATTTGAAAAGCGAGAACCTCTCGCCTGCGGCAATTGCCGTAGCGGGTGAGCACAATAGCGAACCTCAGGTGCACGGAAGACTTATCACCTGGCTCGGCGGCATCTGGCCCAATTACGAAGTGTATTACTACGATCTCAACGAATCCTCCCCCCAGGCGATTAATCTCACCCAAAACAGTGTCTGGGAAGCGGGCCCCATGGTCAAAGACGGCCTCATTGCCTGGTACCGCCAGAACACCGGCAACATCAATGATGTCTGGTACGTCGATCTCAACGCCCCGGAACCCGTTGAAGTTCAAGTCACCGACAGCAGCACATCCGATGACCGCGTTGCGGCGGTGAGCGACGGCATTATTGCCTGGATAGCAACAGATCAGACCGAGGGTCCCTGGCGCCAGGACATCTATTACATTGATCTCAACGAGGCCGCGCCTGCGGTGGTGCGCGTGACCGAGGATGGCGCATCAAAGGGTGGTTTTGCCATGGATGCCGGTCGCATGTCCTGGCACGCCGATGGCGAAATCCACCTTTTTGATGTCTACGCCGACAATCCGCAGGTCATCCGCTTGACCGATAACGATGTGAGCGACCAGCGGCCAAAAATCAGGGATGGTGTCCTTATCTGGCGAAGCGGCAGCGCGACATACGCAGCGCGCTGGTGAGTCGGTGTCTGAAGTCCTCCGGTAAAAACCGATAAGAAAGGACCGATGAGATGGGTGTCGTCTGTATTGGCTCAGGCACTATGGGTGGGCGCGGCTGTTGGAAATTTTTGGTCCAGTTGGTTTTCGGTTTAGCGCTTCTGTGCTTCAGCGTCGGCGCCTTAGGTGCGCAGAGCGTTGAAAGCTTCGAGGGCGCATTTCCTCCCGAAGGCTGGTCGCTTTATAATGCCGGTAGCAGCAACCTTCCTTGGGAAAAAACGGACGCTCTAGGGCACTCGGGGAGTTCCAGCGCCTTTCACGATTTCCATTCCACCGTGTATCAGGATTCCTGGCTCATCACCCCGCAAATTTCCGTTGCCCACGGCGATGTTGTTTCTTTCTGGGAATACACCCAATTTGCTGACGATTATGACAGGCACAGCCTGTGGGTGTGCGAAGAGGATTGCCTCACACCACCGGTAAACTGGACGGAAATGCGGGAGTTTTCCGCCCCGGAACAGGTTTGGCGAGAGCAGACAGTTGATCTCTCTGCGTATGCCGGCAGCCAGGTTTACCTGGCATTTCGCTACCAGGGCGAATATGCGACGAGGTGGCTTATCGATGATGTCGCTTTGCCGCAAGCGCCCTTTGCCGGCTCCGGAACGCAGGAAAATCCCTATCAGATTGCCACGGCTACACAGCTTGACGCCGTGCGCAACTACCTTGACAAACATTTTATTTTGATTGCGGATATCGATTTGGATACCGCGCCGTACAATGATGGTATCGGGTGGGTACCCATCGGTACTTCCGGCACACACTTCGTAGGCAGTTTCGATGGTGATGGACATGTTATTTCCAGTCTGTTCATTGATAGTCCTGTCACTGAGACTGATATCTATGATGTCGGCCTTTTCGGCTACATTGGGACTGGTGCCGCTATCAGCAATTTGCAGATAAATGGCGCTATTGTTCGGGGGGGGATTAACACGACCGGCAGCCTTGTCGGAGACAGCTATCAAGCTTCCATCTCCAACGTCGGTGCTGCCAATGTGGATGTGGCGGGGCCCGGTCTGGTCGGCGGCCTGGTCGGATTTAACAACTGGCAGAGCACCCTGAGCGATTCCTATGCAGCAGGCATTGTGGCCTCTTCGGGCAATAGTCCGATCGGTGGCTTGACCGGGGAGAATTATGGAACTATCAGCCGCTGCTTTGCCGTGGTCGATGTTGACGCTGAAGGGATTAATCCGCGATATGCCGGCGGTCTGGTTGGACTGGCTTACGATTGCAATATCATTGACTCTTACGCTTCAGGTGCCGTTAGAGGTAAGACGTATGTGGGAGGCCTTGTCGGCGATCTTGGCACCTTTGGGTCGGGTGACATTGTCAGGTCCTACGCCACGGGCAACGTCGCAGGAGACGGTGACGATGTCGGTGGCCTGGTGGGGCGCATGGCATCCGGTAATATCACCCAGTCCTTTGCCATTGGCGAGGTGAGGGGAGGCTCTTATCGTGTGGGTGGGTTGGTCGGGTATCTGCTAAGCGGATCTCTTGCAGATGTCTACGCTACCGGCAGCGCAACCGCAGAATATGACTATGTCGGCGGATTGGTGGGCGAAGGCACAAATGCCACCATCACCAACGCCTACGCTGTAGGTGTGGTACAGGGAGACAGGGACCTGGGCGGTTTGGTCGGGATTCAGTCTGGACTTAATGTCTTCAACTCCTACTACAACAGCGAAACCACCGGGCAGTCCGACACTGGCAAAGGCGAGCCGAAAACAACCGCCGAACTTAAGCAGCAAGCTACCTTCAGCGACGCCTGGGCGATTGTTGCCGATCCCGATATGGACGAAGCCTATCCCGTCTTGGTTTGGCAGGGAGAGAAAAACTATGACGGTGATCCTCAATGGGTGATCGGCACCAGAATACCCGCTTTTTCCGTGACGCCGACCTCCGGCCCGGGCGGTAGCATCAGTCCCAGTTCGGTGCAAAGCATTGCCAATGGCGCAACGGCCCAATTCACCATCACCCCTGACGACGGTTACGTCATCGGCGAAGTTGGCGGCACTTGCGGCGGGAGTCTGAACGGCAATGTTTATACGACGGACGCAATAACTCAGGGCTGTACCGTCATTGCCAATTTTCAGATTATCCCCGTCGATCCCGGTCCCGCTGATCCCGATCCTATCGACCCTGATCCGATCGACCCTGATCCGATCGACCCTGATCCGATCGATCCTGATCCTGTCGATCCTGATCCTGTCGATCCTGATCCGCTTCTCCCCGTGCAGATCGAGAAAGACTATGTTGATGCACCGCGGATCGTCGCTTCTCATCGCCTCACTCGACGCGACCCCCAGAGTGGAATGGTTCTGTCCGTCACCAGAGCGCACAGCGAAGTGCCGAATTCAACCGTCGAGGTGAATGAAGAAGATCCAGACAACCCCAGCGTTCTCATGTCCGCCGCCATTGAAACCGCCGAAGGTCGAAACCTCACCGTTCAGGCCGAGGCCTACGGCGACGGCAGGGCGGTGCATCGGGTCATCCTGGCTGCTGAAGAAGCGGAAAACGAGATCGTCACCCAGGCCGTCAGTCGCTTTACCGATGCCTTTACCCTGATTGAAGAAGAGGGACGGGTTACGACCTGGGCGCCGCTGCCCCCCAAAGATGCCCGCAAGTGGCGGGCCGTGGTTGCAACGCAGTCCGATGGCGAAAGTCGCCTCTGGTACGAGATCTGCGAAACGCAGTGCGAAGATGAGGGAAATTGGGACCTGTCGTCCTTGACATTGGCCGGCGATCAGTCATTTGAAGCCGGCAATGAGATTGAGATCGGTGAAGACGGTGTCGATGGTGCACAGATTCGCATCGAAACCGACGTCACCCGCCAAATCCGTTTCTAAAAGGAGAATCCCTATGAATATAAAATCAATTTGTCTTGTTCTTGCCGCTCTGGTGGGGGTGCTCTGGATTGCGGGGTGCGGCAGCAGCAATAACCGCAGCGATGCAGCGCAAGACGGCGTCATCGTGATGCAACTTGACGAGGAGTATGAACTCCACGAGGGCGATGTCCTCGAACCCACCGATGAAAAGACGCGCATCACCGTGCGTCATGTGTTCGAGGATGATCGAAGATACGTTACCTTGCTGGCAGGGAGTGCGACATTGTTATTGGGTGACGAGGTTCAAAATTAAACGATTGAAATGACATGATGTCAATAGACAGATAGCCGTGGTTTTTATTGTAAATTCAAGACTATGTTTAGCCTGTTCCGGTTCACCTCCTTCTCAGAGGGCGAAAGGCAAAGAAGATGAAGTGTTTGTTTTTTCAATCAGTTAACCTTGTGCATAGTATTCTTCGATGCTGTGTTGTCGTAGCAATTCTGACTTTTATGGTACCTGGAATGACAGCTCTTGCGAAAGGCTGTTTTCTTCCTCCTATCTGATTCAGGGCGTTGAAACCTTTGAGGTGTTTTACGAAGAGGACGATGAAAACGGAACTCTGATCGAGTCGGGTTTTGAAACGTTGCGGCGGGTTGAGATGAGTCGATGATAGGAAAGGATTGATGAGATGGGTGTCGTCTGTATGAGCTCAGGACCTATGGCTGGGCGCGGCTGTTGGAAATTTTGGGTCCAGTTGGTTTTCGTTGCTGCGCTGTCGTGTTTCAGTGTCGGCGCCGTGTTCGCGCAAGGCGTTGAAAGCTTCGAGGGCGCATTTCCTCCCGAAGGCTGGTCGTTGTATAACGCCGGAGACAGTCTTCCTTGGGAGAAATCGTATGCTCAAGTGCATTCGGGGGGGGGCAGCGCCGTTCACACTCACAATTCCACCGCATATCAGGATTCTTGGCTCATCACTCCGCAAATTTCCGTTGCCCATGGCGATGTGGTTTCTTTTTGGGAATACACCACATATGCCTCTTGGTATGACAAGCACAGCCTGTGGGTGTGCGAGCAGGATTGTCTCGCACCACCTATGAATTGGATGGAAATGCAAGAGTTCGCTGCTCCGGTAGGGGGGTGGCGCGAGCAGACAGTCGATCTCTCTGCGTATGCCGGCAGCCAGGTTTATCTGGCGTTTCGCTACCAGGGCGAAAATGCGGCGATGTGGTTTATCGATGATGTTGCTTTCCCGCAACAAGAGGTAATCCCTCCCGTCGAGGCCGATTTCGATTTTGCGCCGACGGGGGGCATTGCCCCCCTGTGGGTTGAATTCACTGACCAGTCAACGGGGTCACCTACGGGTTGGTCCTGGTATTTTGGCGATGAAGATTTTTCTGAAGAGTGGTCGCCACTGACAGTGAACGCTGGATGGGCGGAGCGTGCCCGCCACAGCAGCGTTGTTTTGCCTGACGGCACCATTCTGCTGATGGGCGGCTCCGTCCCGCTGGTCGGCAACACCAACGACATCTGGAAATCCCTAGACGGAGGCCTGAGTTGGCAGCAGGTTTCTGCCGCCGCGGCCTGGCCTGAACGGCAGCAGCACAGCACGGTTGTTTTGCCTGACGGCAGTGTCGTGTTGATGGGTGGTTGGTACCAGAACGATGTCTGGATGACCGAAGATCAAGGCGAAAGCTGGACGTTGCAAAATGCCGCGGCGGGCTGGGCGCAGCGTATTGGGCACAGCAGTGTGGTTCTCTCGGATGGGACAATATTGCTCATGGGAGGTTTTGAGGCTGGAGCGCACAAAAATGATGTCTGGCGCTCCACCGACCGGGGCGTCACTTGGGAAAAGGTCGTCGAAAACGCCGAATGGCCGGTCAGAGCTGCGCATAAAAGCGTTGTGCTTCCTGACGACAGAATCGTGATATTGGGCGGGGCCGACAGCAACTGGGACAATTTGAATGATGTCTGGTTGTCGAACGACGGTGGTGCCACCTGGGAGCAGATGACGGCTTCTGCTGCCTGGCCTGAACGACATGCGCATGCAGCGGTTTCCTTGCCTGACGGCAGCATTTTGTTGCTCGGTGGCAGAGGCGGCGATTACGGGCCTTACTTCAATGACATCTGGCTCTCAAGGGATCAAGGGGCGACCTGGACGCAAGTCAGCGAGAGTACCGGCTGGTCGCAAAGATTTGACCATGCCGCGGTCGTGGCGCCGGACGGCGGCGTTCTTGTCCTCGGCGGCATGGAAACGGGGGGCGGACCTTATGTCAACGATGTTTGGCGTTTGGAGACTGTCGGTTCGACCGAGCAGGACCCCGACCATCTCTACTCCGTGAGCGGTAGCTATCAAGTCGCGTTGCGTGCTTACAACAACTTCGGCTTCAGTACCATTATAAAACCACTGTCTGTTGGTGTGTCTGAATTTGCCGTCGGCTCCGGAACCCCAGAAGATCCCTACCAGATCGCCACGGCCGAGCAGCTTGACGCCGTGCGTAATTATCTCGATCGCCACTTTATTTTGACTGCGGACATCGATCTGTCGGTTTATTCCGACGGTGAAGGCTGGGAACCAGTCGGGACGATGTCTGATCCTTTCGTCGGAACATTTTCCGGAGAAGGTCATTCAATTTCGAGCATGAATGTCAATCGGCCCCTTGAAGACAATCTTGGCTTGTTTGGTTATGTCAGGGGCGCGGAAATTCAAGGGCTCAATTTGGAGGCGATTAATGTTGTCGGCCGAAATGTCGTGGGTGCGCTGGTTGGTATGGCCCATCAAAATTGTTTGATTGAGGATGTCTCGGCTTTCGGCAGTGTCGCGGGGAGTTCTTATGTCGGTGGATTGGTTGGTGAGCTGTCAACTTCAGGGATTATTCGAAACGCTCAGTTCAGCGGGACGGTTTCTGGTGAATATCAAACCGGGGGGCTCGTAGGATACAGCGGACATAGTAGCCTTCTCTCTGATTCCTTCAGCACAGGTCAGGTTGTTGGTGGTGAAGCCACTGGAGGTTTGACTGGAAGTAACAGCTTCAACAATCTGATTACCCGTTCCTATTCGAGCAGTGAGGTGGTTGGAAGTGGTGATAATGTCGGCGGATTGGTCGGCATTAACTACGCAAGCAGAATTCTTGAGGCTTATGCCACCGGAGATGTCGAAGGTGGCTACAAAGTCGGAGGTTTGGTGGGCTACCTTCAAGGTGACAATGCTTCTTGGCTCACTGATGTTTATGCTACCGGTGATGCGATTGGCGAGTATGACTATGTCGGCGGATTGATAGGTGAAGGCACAAATGCCACCATCACCAACGCCTACGCTGTAGGTGTGGTACAGGGAGACAGTTACCTGGGCGGTTTGGTCGGGATTCAGTCTGGACTTAATGTCTTCAACTCCTACTACAACAGCGAAACCACCGGTCAATCCGACACCGGTAAAGGCGAGCCGAAAACAACTGCTGAACTGCAACAGTTAGCCACCTTCACCGGTTGGGCAATTGTTGCTGACGCCACTATCGACCAGGGTTTTCCATTGCTGACTTGGCGGGTTCAACAAAGCTATCTTGATGATCCAACGTGGGTTATCGGCACGAAGCCCCCCGCTTTTTCTGTCACGCCGGACGCCGGCGCGGGTGGAAGTATCAGCCCCGGTTCGGTGCAATCCATTCCCAATGGCGCCACGACTTCTTTCACCATCAGCCCTGACGACGGCTACGCGATCGCCGGGGTGACCGGTTGCGGTGGGAGTTTGCTCGGCAATATTTATACAACGGCTGCCATTACCCAGGCGTGCAACGTTATCGCTACTTTTCAACTTACCGCCGTCGATCCCGTGGATCCCGATCCGGTTGACCCTGAGCCGATTCTTCCCGTGCTGATTGAGGGAGACTATTTCGACGCACCCCAGATCGTCGCTTCCCATCGCCTCACCCGGCGCGATCCCCAGAGCGAAGCGGTCCTTTCCATCACCAGAGCCCACAGCGAAGTGCCGAATTCAACTACTNCAGATCGTCGCTTCCCATCGCCTCACCCGGCGCGATCCCCAGAGCGAAGCGGTCCTTTCCATCACCAGAGCCCACAGCGAAGTGCCGAATTCAACTACTTTGGTGGATGATGAGAATCCGGACAACCCCAGCGTTATTACCGCGGCCGACATTGTAACGGAAGGCAGAACAATCACCCTTCAGGCCGAGGCCTATGGTGATGGCAGNTGATGAGAATCCGGACAACCCCAGCGTTATTACCGCGGCCGACATTGTAACGGAAGGCAGAACAATCACCCTTCAGGCCGAGGCCTATGGTGATGGCAGGGCCGTGCATCGCGTCCTTCTGATTACCGAAGGATCAGAGAACGAAATCATCACTCAGGCCGCCAGCCGGTTTACCGGGGCATTCACTTTGATTGAGGAGCAAGGGCGGGTTACAACCTGGGCGCCGTTACCCCAGATAAATGGTCATCAGTGGCGTGCCNCAGCCGGTTTACCGGGGCATTCACTTTGATTGAGGAGCAAGGGCGGGTTACAACCTGGGCGCCGTTACCCCAGATAAATGGTCATCAGTGGCGTGCCGTGGTTGAAACGCAACCTGATGGTGAAAGTCGTCTCTGGTATGAGGTCTGTGAAGCACAGTGCGACAATGAACTCAATTGGGCCCATTCTTCTGTGACGTTGCCCGGCGATCAGGCGTTCGAAGCCGGCAATGAGATAGAGGTCGAGGAAGATATTCTTGAGGGTGTACAGATGCGTATCAAAACCAATGTAACGCGTGAAATTCACTTCTGATGAGGAGAATCCATATGCATAAAAAATCTGTTTATCTGGCCCTTGTGACCCTCGGTGTGCTGTTCTGGATCGCCGGTTGCGGCAGTAGCAGCAATCGCAGCAGCGCGGCGCAAGACGGCGTTATTGTGATGCAGCTCAATGTGGAATATGAACTCGACGTCGGCGATGTGCTCGAACCCAAAGATGACGAGACGCGCATCGCCGTGCGCCATGTGTTTGAGGATGATCGCAGATACGTCACCCTGCTGGCCGGGAGTGCGACGTTAATTCTGGGAGACGACAACCGACTATAATTTTGTTGATTGTTACCAATCCTCCGTAGGTAGTAATTCATCTCCTCTCACTGAGGACTAAGGAAGATCCACATTTTTACTGAACACAAGGCCCATCCGTTTTTATCATAGAAGCATGATAAACAAGCTGAGGGTCACTGCCGCAGGATTGGTAAAAAGGAATAATTTTAGAAAAAAGTCATCGTTTCCGGCTGAATGAGGTGGATTGTCAGGTTTTTGAGTTTCTAAAAAAGTAAGGGAAGGGGTTCCCGATGAGGTGTTTCAGGTTGTTATCCATTATGTGCGTTTTGATCTCGGCAGCATTTGTTATTTCTTCAACAGCTTCAGTTAATGCGCAAGTTCCAAACCTGGCCTTTGAAAAGCTCGTTATTCCACATACGAATATAGCACCTTCCATCGGAGGCGCTGTGTATCACCCCGATCATGTCGTCGATGGCGATGTTGATACCGTTTGGTACAGTTGGCAATCAGTATATACTGAAGTCTCTTTTACCCTCGATCTTGAAGATGTCTTTGAGATTGGGTCAATTGAGTTTTTTCCGACACAGTTGGCAAGTTATAATATTGAGTCGTCTTTAAATAATACAGATTGGACTACGCGCCATCATGATACCATACCATACGGCGCTCTTGGACCTTTTGTCCTCAATGTAGATACTCCCTATGAAGCACGCTATGTAAAATTTACCGGCAGTAATAACTCAAATGCATATGCCGGGTTAGCGGAAATAAGAGTTTATGGTCAAGTTTTCCCTGTTGGTGATGGTACTGCTGAAAATCCCTATGAAATCACAACGGCCGAGCAGCTTGACGCCGTGCGTGACTATCGCGACAAACATTTCATTTTGCGCAATGATATAGATCTTTCACCATACAATACGGGCGAAGGCTGGCTGCCGATCGGTGCTGATTATGATATTCGATTTGTTGGTACGTTTAATGGAAATGGATTTACTATCCATAATCTCTTCATAAATCGTGATGAAAATTACATCGGTCTCTTTGGTTATATCGACAATGCAAAAATTAGCAAACTTACTATCGAAAATGCTTCGGTTACCGGCCGTAATTTTGTAGGCGCACTCACAGGTACCGCCAAAGATACGACCATTGACAATATTCATGTGACCGGAATGGTTGCCGGTCAATTTGATCAGGTCGGTGGACTTGTTGGAAATGGTAGAAATCTAATTGCTATCGATTGTTCTTCGGATGTTGAGGTGACCGGTGTTCAACGTCTGGGCGGTCTTATCGGCTATCAAAGTTTAGAGTCCGGCGATTCTTCAAAAATTGAAAATTCTCATGCAACCGGTTCGGTTTCTGGTCACTCTTATGTTGGTGGACTTGTTGGTGAAAATAGGTATTTAATTATAAATTCGTCTTCTACTGCTAATGTTCAAGCGTCAAATAGTATAGCTGGAGGCCTCGTTGGAGAAAATAGGGGCGAAATCATTAACAGCTTTGCCACCGGGGCGGTCGGTGGTGATTCGAGCGTGGGTGGTCTTGTGGGTTATCAGACCGACGGTTCAATCACCGATGCGTATGCTACGGGGTTTGTTAGCGCAGTCAATAACACTAGCAATGCAGGTGGCCTTGTCGGCGAAGCGAGCAGTACAACCCTTACCAACACCTACGCCACCGGAAAAGTGCAAGGTAGTGGGAACGTCGGTGGGTTGGTCGGTATTATTAAAGAGGGCAATATCAGTCGATCCTACGCCAATGGCGGGGTCGAAGGTAATTGGCGCCTTGGGGGTCTGGTAGGATTTGCTGAAAACACCGCCAACATTGCCCAATCTTATGCCACCGGCACGGTTACGGGCACTCTTAGTGCGGTCGGTGGACTCATCGGGCGATTGGATGGCCAGGTTTTTTCCTCTTACGCAACGGGTGATGTCACTGGAAACGGTACAGTCGGCGGTTTGGTGGGCGATCTCTACAACACAGCTGCTGAAATTGACGCATCCTATGCCACCGGTGATGTCACCGGAGAGTTGCGTGTCGGCGGTCTGGTCGGCGTTAGTCACAACAGCGTAATTAATGATTCATATGCTCTGGGTGTGGTCACTGGAGGGTCGGAGGCTGGCGGCTTGGTCGGCGAAAATTCCGGTGGTACTATCACTACTTCCTTTTTCAACAGCGAAACCAGCGGCCAGTCCGACAATGAGGGCAAAGGCGAGCCGAAAACCACTGCTGAACTGCAGCAACAAACCACCTTCAGTAGTTGGACTATTGTTGCCGACGACACGATTGACCAGGGTTACCCATTACTGACTTGGCAGGTTTCACAAAGCTATTCCGGTGATCCTGATCCAGTTTGGGTCATCGGCACGAAGCCCCCCGCTTTTTCTGTAACGCCGGACGCCGGTGCAGGCGGAAGTATCAGCCCCGGTTCGGTGCAATCCATTCCCAATGGCGCCACGACCTATTTCACCATCATCCCTGGCGACGGCTTCTCTATCGCCGGGGTGACCGGTTGCGGCGGGAGTTTGCTCGGCAATATTTATACAACGGATGCCATTACTCAGGCGTGCAACGTTGTCGCCACTTTTCAGCTTACCCCCGTCGATCCCGATCCTGTCGTCCCTGATCCGGTTGATCCCGATCCGGTTGATCCCGATCCCGTTGATCCCGTGCAGATTGAGGAAGGCTATTCCGACGCGCCGCAGATCGTCGCTTCCCATCGCCTCACCCGGCGCGATCCCCAGAGCGAAGCGGTCCTTTCCATCACCAGAGCCCACAGCGAAGTGCCGAATTCAACTACTNAGAATCCGGACAACCCCAGCGTTATTACCGCGGCCGACATTGTAACGGAAGGCAGAACAATCACCCTTCAGGCCGAGGCCTATGGTGATGGCAGCGCCGTGCATCGCGTCCTTCTGATTACCGAAGGATCAGAGAATCAAATCATCACCCAGGCGCTCAGCCGGTTTACCGGGGCATTCACTTTGATTGAGGAGCAAGGGCGGGTTACAACCTGGGCGCCGTTACCCCAGATAAATGGTCATCAGTGGCGTGCCGNCAGCCGGTTTACCGGGGCATTCACTTTGATTGAGGAGCAAGGGCGGGTTACAACCTGGGCGCCGTTACCCCAGATAAATGGTCATCAGTGGCGTGCCGTGGTTGAAACGCAACCCGATGGTGAAAGTCGTCTCTGGTATGAAGTCTGTGAAACACAGTGCGATAATGACCACAATTGGGCCCTTTCTTCTGTGACGTTGCCCGGCGATCAGGCGTTCGAAGCCGGTAATGAGATAGAGGTCGAGGAAGATATTCTTGAGGGTGTGCAGATTCGCATCGAAACCGACGTCACCCGCCAAATCCGTTTCTGATGAGGAGAATCCCAATGAATATAAAATCGCTTTGTCTGGTCCTTGCGGCTCTGGTGGGGCTGTTCTGGATTGCGGGTTGCGGCACCAGCAGCAACCGCGGAGCCGCTCAGGACGGCGTCATCCTGATGCAACTCAACGAAGAATATGAGGTTTATGAGGGCGATGTGCTCGAACCGACCGATGAAGATACGCGCATTGTCGTGCGCCATGTGTTCGAGGATGACAAGAAATACGTCACCTTGCTGGCGGGCAGCGCGACGCTGGTATTCGGAGGTGGGTTGCAAAAGTAATCAATTGATATGAGGTGACATTGAGTGGCAGCGTGCAGCGGCCGGACCCCTGGGGCCTCGGCCGCTGTCGTTTGGAAATCACGCTTACTTCAAAGCACAAAGCAAACCCGGCACCGCCTTGATCTTGACGGGCACCAGGTATGAAACGGTGGTTATGCGCGGCCCGCAACTCGAACCCTGGCGGCATGAGGATGCCGCATTTTGGCTCCTGGGGATTCTGCAACGGAGTCGATAAAAGGGTTTGGCGGACCGTATTGCGATTCAGGGCGATAAAAAAACGCCTACGACATTCCTGCGCGTAGGCGTTTATCCTTGATCGAAGAGTTGGGCCGTTTTTTCAGTTTTCGGTCAGAACGTGATCATCGTAAAGGCGCTCTACCTTGATCTTGTGGCCCTTTTCCACATCGGCAAAGACCTGCAGCACCTTTTTCAAATCGGGATCGTCGGTGGCCTCGGCGGCGGTCATGTAGAGATTGTAGGCGTTGTCCTCGGTCTTGATGGCATAGGTCAGGATTTCCTGGTAAGTCGCATCGGGCTTGAGAGGAACATCCACCAGGTACTTGCTGATTTTCATGTCGGGAATGGTGATTTTCTTGTATTGCTCGGCGCGCTGCACATCCATCTTGCCGAAAACCTCCTTGTGGCCGGCTTCTTCCGCCGCCATTTCCTCAAACATCTTGCGGGCGGCCGGACTTTTGGATTTGACGGCCGCATCCTTGTAGAGCTGATAGGCGGTTTCTTCACGCTGGATGGCAAACTTGATCACTTGGTCAAGGGTGACAAAAGACATGGGGGGGTCCTCCTGTGGGGTTTGTTGACAGATGGGGAGGCAGAATGCCTTGCTATGGGCGCTGCCTCGACAACACAAATATGACTTTGGAGGTAAATTTTAGGCAGACTGTCCGGAGTGTCAAGTAATAATGATACGAATTCGTCCTCCGCGACCTCTGTGCCGGTATCGCATCCGCCTCCTTTTTCTTTGCCGCTTTCTGTGAAATAATGCCCCCATTCAACATCTCCGGGGAGCCCCATGACCGATCAGTCCAAACGCCTCTAACTTATCGACGGTTCGAGCTACATCTATCGCGCCTTTTTCGCCATCCGCCATCTGTTCAACTCCAAAGGCCGCAAGGACATCGATCCCGAGTACAAAGCCAACCGCTCCGCCATGCCCGAAGACCTGGTAACGCAGGTCCCGCGGATCAAGGAGCTGGTGCGCGCAGTTGATCGACAACGATCCGGCAGGCTTTCAGCAAACGCCCGCGTGGTGCGAAATGTTTAAATGACGTGTAGATTTGCGTTGACCGGGGCAGGGTGACGACCGTCCTTGTGAAGGAATGCGGAACTGGTTTGTTGTTTTACCGATGTCCGCTGTTCATGACTGCGAATTTGGGCTATCCTGCAGGGACAAAGCTATGTTTGGGAGACGTATCGTTTGTGAAAAGTGTGAGTCCCGACCATCTTCAGGATATCCTCAACCAGATCCACACACAGATCACCGCGCGCACCGATTATGGTGAGGTCGCCACCTATATTCCCGAGTTGGCGTGCGTTGATCCCAAACAGTTCGGATTGGCCGTCGCCTTGGCCGACGGTCGCCTGTTGTCCGTCGGTGATGCCGATGTGCCCTTTTCCATCCAGAGCATTTCCAAGGTTTTTACTCTGGCTCTGGCCCTGGGACAGGTCGGCAACCAGTTGTGGAAGCGGGTCGGGCGCGAGCCTTCCGGCCATGCCTTTAATTCTATTTTGCAGCTCGAACATGAAAAAGGCATTCCCCGCAATCCGTTCATCAATGCCGGCGCCATCGTCGTCACCGACGTCATTCTGGCGAGCAGCACGCCCAAAGAGGCGCTGGCGGGCCTGATGACTTTTATCCGCACCGCCGCCGATGATCCGAACATCTACATCAACGAGGCCGTGGCCCGATCAGAAAAAGAGACCGGGCACCGCAATTTCGCCCTGGCGCATTTCATGCGCAGCTTCGGCAATCTGGCGCATGATCCGGATTTGACCCTGGGCACTTATTTTCATCAATGCGCCTTGGAAATGTCTTGCCGCCAACTAGCCATGGCGGGCCGGTTCCTCATCAACGCGCCCGGCATGCCGCACCTGATCTCGCCCTCGCGCATCCGCCGCATCAACGCCCTGATGATGACCTGCGGCCATTATGACGGCTCGGGGGATTTCGCTTTTCGCGTCGGGCTGCCGGGCAAAAGCGGCGTCGGCGGCGGCATTCTGGTCATTGTTCCCGGCAAGGCCTCCATCGCCGTCTGGTCGCCGGGGTTGACGCCTCTGGGCAATTCGCGCCTGGGCACCGAAGCCGTGCACCTGTTGGCGCAACGGACGGAGTGGTCGGTGTTCGGGTGAGGTGTCCTGTTTTGCTGCTTGTTGACATCGGGCAAGAATCCTGTCTAATATCCGAGTTGGAATATATCAACATATAGGTAAGGTAATGATATGAAAATCGTGCCGGTCCAAATACTGTTCGCCCTGCTTTTCACCGCCGTTTCGATTGTGCCCGCCTTGGCCCAGACTTTCGGCAGGGGGCTTAGTCTGACGGAAACGACGCCCGTCTCGGCACTTCTGGACGATCCGGAGGCCTACGTCGATCAGACCGTGCAGATCAAGGGTCTGGTGGTCGAGGTCTGCTCCCTGCGCGGCTGTTGGATGAACATTGCAGGCGAGCGCCCCTTTGAGAGCGTGCATGTCAAGGTGGATGATTACGATATGGTTTTTCCCCTGACCGCACGAGGTAAGACGGCCGTCGTCGAGGGCGTCTGGCAGAAAATCGTGCGCGAGAATGAGTTCGGCTTTGCCCGCACGCCCCCCGATCCCGCCAAGATCCCCGCCCCGGAAAATCGCTCAACGACGGATGTTTTCTACCAACTGCGCGGCCTGGGCGCCGTTGTCGAGGGCCTTTAGTCGGCGCTATGGGTCTGCGAAAGTTCAACCATGCCCTGCACCGCGACATCGGCTATCTCTGCGTCGGGTTGACGCTGATTTATGCCCTCTCGGGCATCGCCGTCAATCACCTCCATCATTGGAATCCCAATTACAAGGTCGAGAAGGCGAGGGCGCAGGTTGCGCCGAGCGACTATCGCGGGGTACTCGACGAAGACAGGGTTCTTGAGTTGCTGCGGAAAATCGGTGAGCCGCCCGTCTACGAGAATATTTTTCAACCCGACCCCGAGAGCCTGATGGTGTTCGTCGAAGGGCGGGTCATCCGCTTTCATCTGCCCAGCGGCGTGGTCGAGTACGAACGGGCCGCGCCGAGAGCTTTCTGGCACGCCGTCAATTTCCTTCACCTCAATCATCCCAAAAAAGCCTGGACCTGGATCGCCGATCTCTATGCCGCGGGCCTGATTCTTCTCGCGCTGACCGGGCTGCTGCTTTTACCGCGCGGACGGATGCGTCCCCGCTGCATCGTACTCATCCTCCTCGGTCTTCTCATCCCAGTTCTGCCGCTGCTGCTGTATTATTGAGGCATGTCTTTTTCTTTCCCCCCGTCTGTGAAATAATGCCCCCATTCCAAATCCGGGGAGCCTCATGACCGATCAGCCCAAACGCCTCTACCTCATCGACGGTTCGAGCTACATCTACCGTGCCTATTTCGCCATCCGCCACCTGTCCAATTCCAAGGGGCAGGCCACCAACGCCGTGTATGGCTTCACCAACATGCTGCTCAAGGTGATGCGCGAGCACGCGCCCGATCATCTGGCGGTGGTGTTCGACGCCAAGGGGCCGACCTTTCGCAAGGACATCTATCCCGAGTACAAGGCCAACCGCGCCGCCATGCCCGAGGATCTGGTGCCGCAGATCCCGCGGATCAAGGAGTTGGTGCGCGCGTTTAACCTGCCGGCTCTGGAACTTCAAGGGTTCGAGGCCGACGACATCATTGCCACCCTGGCGAAAAAACATGCCGCGCAGGGGCTTGAGGTCACCATCGTCTCCGGCGACAAGGATCTCATGCAGGTGGTTTCCGAGCAGGTGCGCATGCTCGATACCATGAAGGACAAGATCTATGGCCCGGCTGAAGTCGCCGAACGTTTCGGCGGCGGCCCCGACAAGGTGGTGGAAGTCCAGGCCCTGGCCGGCGACAGCTCGGACAACATCCCCGGCGTGCCGGGCATCGGCGAAAAAACCGCCGTCAAGCTCATCAGCCAGTTCGGAACGGTGGAGGATCTGCTCGCGCGGGTCGACGAGGTCAAGGGCAAGATGCAGGACAAGCTGCGTGAATTCGGCGAACAGGCACTGCTGTCCAAACGTCTGGTCACGCTGCGCGACGATCTTGAGCTGGGGATCGACTATGATGCCCTGGCCACCGGTGAGCCGGATCGCAAGGCTCTCACCGCATTGTTCGGCGAGCTGGAATTTCACAAGCTGCAGCAGGAATTTTTTTCCGATGCCGCTTCGCGCGACGACGATTACCAAGGGGTTTTCACCACCGAAGAGCTGGAGCGACTGATCGCGCGCCTGGAGGAAGCACCGCGCTTGAGCTTTGATACGGAAACCACCGGGCTAGATCCCCTGCGCGCCGAGTTGGTCGGGCTCTCTCTTGCCGTTCAGCCAGGCCAAGCCTGGTATATTCCTCTCGGGCATCATTATCTGGGGGCCCCGGAGCAGCTGGATCGAGATCGCGTGTTGGAGCGCCTGCGGCCCCTGCTGGAAGATCCGGACAAGCTCAAGATCGCGCAGAACGCCAAGTACGATCTGCTGGTCCTGCGTCGCGCGGGGATCGAAGTCCAGGGAGCTGATTTCGACACCATGGTCGCTAGCTATCTGGCCAATCCGGCGGCCAAGAGCCACGGCATGGACAGCCTCGCCGCCGATTTGCTCGGGCGCAAGACCATCTCCTTCAGTGAGGTGGCGGGCAGCGGTAAGAACCAGATCAGCTTTGCCGAGGTCGAGATTGAGAAGGCTGTGACCTACGCTGCCGAAGACGCCGACGTCACTCTGCAGCTATACGAAAAACTCAAACCCATGCTCAAGGAGGCCGAGCAGGAAAAGCTGTTTCATGAGGTGGAGATGCCCCTGGTGGGGATTCTTGCTGATATGGAATGGCAAGGGGTGCGGGTCGATTCGGTGGTTCTGGGATCCCTTTCCAGGGAACTGGAAGAAAAACTTGCCGCCCTGGAAAAGGAGATCCACGAACTGGCGGGCTGCTCCTT
Organism: Geoalkalibacter ferrihydriticus DSM 17813; assembly: GCF_000820505.1. Taxonomy (NCBI): domain Bacteria; kingdom Pseudomonadati; phylum Thermodesulfobacteriota; class Desulfuromonadia; order Desulfuromonadales; family Geoalkalibacteraceae; genus Geoalkalibacter; species Geoalkalibacter ferrihydriticus. The sequence goes on from NZ_JWJD01000001.1 coordinate 1,169,909, forward strand.
CAATATCGGCTCGCCCAAACAGATCGGCGAGGTGCTTTTCGAAAAACTCAAGTTGCCGCGCGGACGCAAGACCAAGACCGGCTGGTCGACGGATGTGGAGGTGCTGCAAAAACTCGCCGAGGAGCACGCCATTGCCGCGCGCATCCTTGATCACCGCAGCCTCGCCAAGCTCAAGGGCACCTACACCGATGCCCTGCCCAAGCTGGTCCATCCCGACACCGGGCGTATCCACACCAGTTTCAACCAGACGGTGACCGCCACCGGACGGCTCTCATCCAGTGATCCCAATCTGCAGAACATTCCCATCCGCAGCGAGGAGGGGCGGCGCATCCGCGAGGCCTTTATCCCCGCCGAGGGCAATGTGCTGCTCGCCGCCGACTACTCGCAGATCGAACTGCGTATCCTCGCCCATCTCGCCGATGAAGAAATGTTGCAGGAGAGTTTCGCCCGCGGCGAGGATATTCACCGCCGCACCGCCTGCGAGATCTTCGGCGGATTCCCCGAGATGGTCAGCGATGAGCAGCGCCGTCAGGCCAAGACCATCAACTTCGGCGTACTCTACGGCATGGGCGCCTTCAGTCTGGCAAAAAGCCTCGGGATCGACAGGAAAAAAGCACAAACTTTTATCGATGCCTATTTCGAGCGCCTGCCGCGCGTCGCCGATTTTCTTGAAGCCTGCCGCGTAGAGGCACGCCAGAACAAGTATGTCAAAACCCTCCTCGGCCGGCGTTGCGCCATCCCCGAAATTGACAGCCCCAACCAGGGCGTACGGTCCTATGCCGAGCGCAACGCCATCAATTATCCCTTGCAGGGTTCGGCCGCTGATATCATCAAGGTGGCCATGGTGCGGGTGTTCGCACGTCTGCGTCAGGAAGGGCTGCAAACCAAGATGGTCTTGCAGGTGCATGACGAACTGGTTTTCGAAGTGCCCGAAAACGAACTGGAGCAGGCGCGCGAGCTGATTCGTCGCGAGATGCAAGGGGCGGTCCAACTCAAGGTGCCCCTCGATGTCGACATCGGTGTCGGCAAAAACTGGCGCGAGGCCCACTGAAGCCATGAATTCCTTTGCCCGGCGATTGCAATGGCTGCTGGCCCTGGTGCTGATTCTCAACACCCTGGTGATTGCCTTGCATGGCGTTTCCGCCTGGCGCTCCATCGCGCAGGCGCGGCAAAATCTGGTGGAGCTGGGCGAAACCATTACGCGCTCCTTTGCCGGCGGGCAGCGCTTTTTCATGCGCCGCGCGGGTTTCACCCCGGCGGAGGCCGAGCAGTATCTGCAGGAGTTCTTCCAGCAGCAGGCGGTGGAGAATTTCGTCCTTTATGACGGCGACGGCCAGGTGATTCTCGCGCTCAGGCCGGAGCTGCCGCTGCCCCTCGACACGGCGGTGGAAGAGCGTAGGGTGCGCGAAAACGCCGACCTTTTGATTCTTTACCAGCCGTTCAAGCCGCATCTGCCGACGGGTATGATGGGGCGTGGTCGGGGCATGATGGAGAGCCCTTTGTGGGACCGCCCGCTGTTCACCGCCCTGGCTCTCGACAAGCAACCTCTCAACGACCTGCTGCGCCGCACCTGGCTGGAGCTCGGCCAGGTGCTCATCATTCAGTTGCTGCTGGTTGCCGCCTATCTGTACGCGCTGAAATTCATCCGCTTTCACCTCGCCACGGAAGAAAAACTCCAGGCCGCCGAACGCAACGCCGAGGTCGGGCGCTTTGCCGGCGTGCTGGCCCACGAGATCAAAAATCCCCTGAGCGCCATGGGCGGCTTTATTGATTACGCCGCCGACAAACAGCAGGACGAGAAGGTGCGTGATGTGCTTGGACGCGCCCGCGAGGAGGTGCGGAGGCTGGACGGCATCGTCAATGGTTTTCTGGCTTACGGCAAGGAAACTGTGCTCGAGAAAAGCGATTGCGAACTGCGTGCCCTCGTCGAGCGGGCGGCGGAATTGCTGCTGTATGAGTTGGACGGCAAGGGTTTGCAGTTGGACTTGGGTGGTCTGACTTTCAATGTGCATGCCGATGGCGACAAACTGCTGCAGGTGTTGTTCAACCTGCTGCTCAACGCCGTGCAGGCCGCCCCGGACAAATCTGTTATTCAGGTGCGCCTGGATGCCGAAAAACGCAGCCTCAAAGTGGAAAACGCAGTGGCCGCTCCGGTACAGGGCGACCCGGAAGAGCTGTTTCGCCCCTTCGTCACGTCACGCGCCCAGGGGGCGGGACTCGGTCTGCCTATCTCCCGCAAAATCTTGGAGCTGCACGGTTATGCCATCTGCATCGAAAAGACCGAGCCGTTCGTTGTGTTGGTGCAGTTTTGAACAGGGAACGTGTTTGGAGTCGGGGACATGCAATCCCCCTGTCAAAGGCCGCATGAACCCATCCCTGGGGCTTGACCGGCGCCATCCTGGCGCCGGACACCTTTGTCAGGGGGATTGCATGCCCCCGACTCGACAGTGAGAAAAAGGAAGAGATCCGTGCCGAAAAACATCCTCATCGTCGACGACGAACCCAATCATCGCCTGATGCTGCGCCTGCATCTCGAGCAGGCCGGGCATCGCGCAACGGAAGCCGTCAACGGGCAGCAGGCGCTGGAGCGCATCGCCCGCGAGGCTTTCGATCTGATCCTGCTTGATCTGCAGATGGATGTCATGGACGGACTGACCCTGCTTGGTGAGTTGCGCCGTCAAGGCCGCGAGATTCCGGTGATCGTCATCACCGCCCACGGCAGCGTCAAAACGGCCGTGCAGGCCATGAAGCTTGGTGCGCTGGATTTTCTCGCCAAACCGGTGGAGGTCGCCGAGCTGCTGCGCCTGGTCGACCAACCACAGCGCGTCGCGGCGCCGCCGGAAATCCCCAGAGATTATCGCTTCCCCGGCGTGAGCGGCTCCGTGATGGGCAAGGTGCTCGACCTGTTGGCCATGGTGGCGCCCACCGACGCCTCGGTGCTGATTCTGGGCGAATCGGGCACCGGCAAGGAGCTCGTGGCGCGCTCGCTGCACGACAATTCCCCCCGTGCGCAGGGCGCTTTTCTGGCGGTCAACTGTGCGGCGTTGAGTGAGCATCTGGTAGAAAGCGAACTCTTCGGGCACGAAAAGGGCGCTTTCACCAGTGCTGCTGTGGCTAAACCGGGCAAGTTCGAACTGGCCGAAGGGGGTACGTTGTTTCTTGATGAAATCGGCGAACTGCCTTTGGCGCTGCAACCGAAACTTTTGCGCGCCCTGCAGGAAAAAACCTTCGAGCGGGTTGGCGGCACCCGCACGCTCAAGGCCGATGTGCGTATCGTGGCCGCCACCAACCGTGATCTGCACGAGCAGGTGCGCGCCGGTGCTTTTCGCGAGGATCTGTTCTTTCGCCTCAACGTTTTCCCCGTGCGCCTGCCGCCGCTGCGCGAGCGGCGGGATGAAATCCCGCTGTTGCTGCGCTATTTCATCGACAAGTACGCACCGCGCTTCAACAAACTCATCAAAGGCTGGAGCGACGGCTTTCTCAAAAAACTTGAGATATATTCCTTCCCCGGCAATATCCGCGAGCTGGAAAACCTCGTGGAGCGCAGCATTATTCTGGCGCGTGGTGATGTGCTTGACGAGCAACTGCTGCCCGATCTGTCACGGGCGTCTTCGGTGAGGGACGATGCAAGCGTCGATCTCAAGGAACGCGAAAAGCAGGCCATTCGCCAGGCCTTGGCGCAGACCGGCGGCAACAAGTCCAAAGCCGCCGACCTGCTCGGTATCAGCCGTCGGGCGCTGCACTACAAAATCAAGGATTACGGGTTGGGATGATGAGTGATGAGTGACGGCATCCGCGATGTTTCGCTGACCTGTCACCCATCACTCATCGCACGTCACTGCCTATTCGCCGATGGGGAAGGGGCCGCGCACCTGCCCCCAGGGGTTGATATGGAATTCGAACTGGTTGCCGCCGGCATCCATGGTTTTTGCGCGGTAGGTCGTGCCGCGCGGACGCTCGACGGTGTCCACCTCGCCCAGGGTATAGCCCTTGAAATTGTCGCCCACATGTTCTTGCAAGCGGGTACGGGCCTGTTCGTGGTTGAGGGTCTGCTCGGGTGCGGCCTGGCGGTTCATGCCGGCACGCCGCGATTCGGCACGCGGGCAATCAGGGTTGGCGTACCCTTTGCCGGTGCTCATGCCCGGCCCCTGGCCGCCACGGGCGCCCCCGTAGGCAAAGGCGCTGCCCGAGGCAAGAAGGATGGTGAGAACAGCGGCGACGATGCGAGATTTTTTCATGATGTTTTCTCCTTTTGATGGGGTTGCCGGGATTATCCCGTGATTGTCTCTGCTGTCCTCTTTTTTGCAGTGTCGGTGCCAAAAAATAAACTTATTAAATTCAGCAGGTTAGGTTTGTGTTGCGCATGCCTGTGCAATGTCTTTCCGGCAAATTTGTAACACCTGGGAAAACTTTGCGCAGACTGCGGCCACCTTTTTTCCGGCAGGGGCCATGACTAGGCACAAGCGTCGTTCATCTCTGCATCGCCTTCGGCTGTTCGCCCTTTTCGCCACCGTCGGCACATTCCTGTGCGCGATGTTGCTGCTTGCCGCCTGGCAGTACCGCGGCGGCCTGATCCACCATTATGCAAAGCCCTACCTTGAAAAGCGTCTGAGTGCCGAACTCGAAGCGCAAGTTGCCATTGAGCGCCTGGAACTTGAGGCCGGTCATCTCAGAGTCGGCGGACTGGTGGTGGAACGCGCCGGGGAGTTTTGTCTCACTGCGCTGGGCCTGTCCCTGGATTTCTCCCTGGATCACGTGCGGCGCGGCCGGATCGACGGCCTGCGTCTGTTTCAGCCGCATCTGCAACTCGATATCTTCGCCCTGAGCCAAGGGGATGAGGCGTTGCCCGCAGTCTGGTCCAAACCTCCCTGGGGTATCGGACATCTCCGGATTGTTGACGGCCGCCTGGATCTGGCGCTTGCAGAGCAGCGGTTCGCCGCCCGTGCCATTGCATTGGACATGCACGGCATACCCACCGGAGATTTTCACCTCGCGTTGGAGCTGGCGGCTGAGCGCCCCTTGGCGCTGGCTGCCGTCGGCCGCTTGGATTGGGAGGATCTGCCCCACGTGCAGGTGCACGAATTAAACGTGGATGGGCGCGCTCTGCTCGCGACGCCGCTGAGTTTGCGTCCCGCGCCCGACGGACTTGCGGTCGGTGGCGCCATCGGTCTGGCGCGTTTCGACCGCGCGCAATTGGAGCCTTGGCTTGCAATCTTTGGCGCGGCGGAGCTGCTTGCGCCGGATCTGGACTTTGTCGCTCGGGATATGTCCCTGGTTGTGGAATTGGCGGGGGGAGAGGTTCAGGGGCGGCTCGTTGCGGCCGAACTGTCCCTGCGGCTGGCGGAGCGCCGGGTGCATATGACCAACCTCAGTCTCAAGGGCGCGGGGGATGTGCGGAATTGGCAGGGTGAGGGGCAACTCCACTGGGCTGATGAGGTGCCCTTGTTCTTTCAGCTTCAGGGAAACGAAAAGCGAATTCGCGCCGAGCTACAGGGCGAACTGCCTGAGGCGGCGCGCTTGCCCTTGTTGCTCGGCGGCACCGCCGCCTTGCCGCTGAGCGGCGGGCTGGCGGGATCTGCGCGCCTGGAGTGGCGGGACGGCAGACTCGATGTGGAGGGTGATTTTCGTGGGCTGCCGACAAATTCGTCCATCCCTGAGGCTCGGGCGGATCTGGCGCCGCTGAGCGGCGTGTTCAAGGCCGGGGGGCCTCTGGATGGGCTGACGGGAAATTTGCGACTGGATCTGGCAGGACGCAGCTTTCTCAGAATGCAGGGCGGGCTGGATCATCTGGATGCGCAGTTGGAGCGCACGGAGCTGTCCGCCCTGGCCCCGGTTGCCGCTGCGTCCCTGTGGCCGGACATGCTGGAGCGCAGCGGTTGGATCGCGGGCAGTATCCGTGTGAAACTTGCCCAACAGGACATGGCGGGTGCGTTGGAGTTGGTCGGCGAGGGTTGGCGGGTCCTAGGGTTTGAGTGGGGCGCAACGCACATCTCTAGCCGCTTTCGCCGCCAGGATACGGGGCTGGATTTGCCCGACCTGAGAATCCAAACCGCTCTCACGGGGTTTGGGGCCAGCCTTCCCCGGATCAATGTACAGGGCGATGTCCGTTGGCGGCCTGGGGGGCTGGCCTTTGAGCTTGCGCATCTGCACGCTCGGGAAGTGGAATACCTCGCTGCGGACGACATGAGTGCAGTGGCCGGCGGCGATGTGCGCCTGAACGGGCGGCTGGAGTGGATTGCAGGTCGGCCGTTGCGCGTTTTCGTAAACGGCGGCGTCCAGGTTCAGGAAGCGCTGGTGCATTCCTTTTACGGCGATCTGTCCCAACTTCCCCTGACGCTTAACTTGGATGCCGCCTGGGATTTTGCCGACGCCGCCCTGGCCGTTACGCAAATCGATCTGCGCCTGAGCGACATCGGCACTCTGACCGGGCAGGGCCAGTGGCGCCAAGGTGCGTTGCAGGCAGGCGGCGTGCTGCGGTTGCCGCAGCTTGAAGCGGGCTACAACCGGCAACTGCGTCCCTTACTGGCTACGCTCTTCCCCGTGGCGGAGGCCTTTGAGTTGGGCGGTGCGCTGACGCTGGCGGGCGAGGGTGTCTTCGATCCGTCCGGATGGAGGCTGGCGGGCACCTTGCAGCCCGAGGAGTTCAGGCTCAAGCGCATAGATGCGCAGATGGAGCTGGCTCAGTTGCGCGGCGTCATTCCTTTTTCGTTCGCCATACCAGACGAGAAGAGCACACCGGCTGCGGCGCAGGGCTGGCTGGCCCATGAGGGTCTGAGATTCGGGCCGCTCTCCGCAAGCCCCCGGCGTCTGGGCCTGCGCGCCACGACCAACCGCCTGACCTTTGCCGACCCCTTGGTCTTGGATCTGGCCGGTGGCCGCATTCATATCGATCGACTGCTGCTGGGCTGGGAGCCGCAGGGGCTGTATCTGGCTGGGCGCACACGCATGGATGAACTCGATCTGTCCCGGCTTACCCGTGATTTCGAGCTGCCCCTCATGCAGGGCCGCCTGGCCGCGGACCTCGGCGAATTCGAATATCTGGGGGGCTACCTGCAATCTCAAGGCGAAGCGCGCCTGGAGGTGTTCGGCGGGACCATTCAGGTGCGAAACATCCGGGCCCAGGATCTTTTCTCCTCGTACCGCAGCTTCGAAGGCGACATCGATCTGCAGGGGCTGGATCTGGCGCAACTCACCCAGACTTTCGAATTCGGCGAGATCAACGGCATCCTCGATGGCACCATCCATGACCTGCGCCTGTTCGGCGCAGTGCCGTCGGCTTTTGTCGCTGAGTTTGCCACGCGCGCGCGCGGGCAGCGCAACATCAGTGTCAAGGCCATCAACAACCTGGCCGTAATCAGCCAGGGCGGGATCTCGGCCGCCCTGTCGCGGGGCGTTTACCGCTTCATTGATTTCTATCGCTATCGCCGCATGGGTCTGTTCTGTGCCTTGCGCAACGATGTCTTCGTCCTGCGCGGAACGGCCCGGCCAGGATCGGATCTGTATATCGTGGAAGGCGGCCTGCTGCCGCCGCGCATCGACGTGTTGGCGCCGCAATCGGCCATCTCCTTTCGCGAGATGCTGCGCCGCCTGAGCCGTATCGATCGTGCGGGAAGTCGTTGATTTTCGTCACCGAGGCGCTATAGTGGGATGGTGGATGAGCTGCATCAACTATGGAGGAAAACGATGAAAATCCTGTATCGTTCACTGCTGGGCCTGGCACTTCTGGCCGCTGCGGCCTGTGTCACCATCAATATCTATTTTCCCGCCGAAGAATTGCGCGGTGCCGCCGATCAGATCGTTCACGAAGTTTGGGGAGAGCGTTCGACGCCCCAGCCGCCGGCCGGCGAGCGGGGCAGTTTCCTGAAGTGGTTACCGGGGCCCGCCACGGCCTACGCCGCACAGGATATCAACGTCAGCACCCCGGAAATCCGTGCCGTGAAGGAGTCGATGAAGGAGCGCTCCGAGCGTCTGTTTCCTTTTCTCGACACAGGTCATGTAGGCATTTCTGCTGATGGGTTGTTGAAAGTGCGTCGTACCGATGGCCTGGATCTGCGCACCCGTGGCGAGGTCAACCGTCTGGTCGGCGAAGAAAACACTGACCGTCAGCGGCTTTACCGCGAAATCGCCCGCGCCAACGGTTTTCCCGATCGCGTCCATGAGGTGCAGTCTATTTTTGCCGATTCCTGGCGCGACAACGCCGCCGCAGGATGGTATCTGGAACAACCGGACGGCAGTTGGCGCAGCAAATGAGGTCTGCGGTGCAGCAGGCGGTTAGATTTCTTCCAGGGCCGGGTTATAGCTGCTGAGTTGCTCCAATTCCTCTACTTTAGAAAAGACCTCTTGCAGTGCTTGGCGGCTTTCGTCGGGAACCTGGAGAAAGCGGAATGCAATGCGCAGCTTGCGCGGGGAAAAATCGGGGTGGCGGTGGGTTACGGTAAGTTGCACGACTGTAGAGTAGAGGTGGGGAGCGACGATGTTGTGGCCGTCCACGAAAAAATTGATGCTGGCCGCCGCGGGCAGGGACCAATTGAAGGATTCCGAAAAGGGAACTTCGCAGAGCATGCCGCCGAGGCTGGCGTTGATGACATTGCCTTGCAGGGCATGGCCGCGCTGCTCAAGAAGAAAGATGGTGTCCTGCACCGCGTAGCGCTTGTCGCGCCTCAGGGTAACCGGGTTGCACACCCGGTTGAGGGTTTCCGCGAATTGCTGGGAGGGGCAAGGCAGAAGCAGGTGCTCCTGGACCCCGGCGATTTCAATCTGCTTGAAGTTGTCTTCATTGTCGCTGGTGGTCAGCAGTAAAAAGGGAACCCTCTGACCGTTGGGCAAATCGCGTAGTTTGTCGTGCAGCGCGAAGCCGCCGGGATCACAGCCGTCCCACAGGTAAATAACAAGGTGGCAGCGGTGATCCTGTACCAGAGACAGGCCGCGTTCCGAATTCTCAGCTTCCAGAACCTGGACATCATCGAGATTGGCGCGGATTTTCGCACCGATGATTTTGCGCAGGGCCGGAGAATGGTGGATGACGATGAACTTGCGGCTCATAGGGACAACTCCATGTCTTCAAGTGCTCTAATTTTTGTGTTCACGGAAGGCTTGCAATGGCAGACCACTTTCTCTTAGTCTGGAATACAAGAACTGCCCGCTATCCAAATCTGGAATAATGTATTTTTGGTGATTTCTCATTTTCAGGAATCGTGCCATCAGTCCTAATTCTCACAACCGACGCTGTTACCGCAGCCGCGACCCGCAACCGGGTGTGCGCCCGGGGCGTTCTTTTCGGGCTTTTGCCTGTGGACTGCGCGATAACACCATGCCAAAATCCCTTCCATGTCAGCCTTTGCCTCAATCCTTGCGCAACCAGCGTGGCGGCATGCTCATGGTGGTGATCATTGCGGTGGTGGTCATGGGCCTGGGGTCGGCCATGGCCGGAGTGAGCTGGCAGGCCGCTTCGCAGCGCGCCAAGGAAAAAGACCTGCTGTGGGTCGGCGGGCAATATCTCAAAGCCATCGAGAGTTATTACCATTCGGAACTGGGCGGCCGTGTGCGCCAACCCGGCACCGGGACCGGCACCGCGACGCAGCAGCGCCGAACCCCTGGCCTGCTGCCCAACAGCGTTGACGATCTGTTGCAGGATCCGCGCGCGGCGCAGATCGTGCGTCATCTGCGCAAGCCGTATAAGGATCCCATGACGGGTGAGGACTTCGTCTTTCTCAAGGATACGGGCGGACGCATCCGCGGGGTGCGCAGTTCCAGCACCCTGAAACCTTTCAAAACCGATAACTTCCCCCCGGGTCTTGAGCGCCTGGCCGGTGCCGAAACCTACGCTCAGTGGGAGTTTGTTTTTGACGCTACCGCAGCCGGGCGGTCGGGTGACGTTTCCTTGGATGGGCGGGCACCCGGCCTTGATCCGGGCGCGCCTCCAGCTTCACCGGGAGTCGGCGGCCCCAACGGCGACATTCAGCCTCCCGAGCGTGGAACCTCCCGTCGGCGGCCCGGCGCCTGTACCGACCCCACTCCCTGTCCTCCGGACGAAACCTGCATTTTCGATCCCGACAAGTGCGCCTTCGTGCCCTATACGCCCTCGTGGATTCACCAGCAGATGTTTGTGGAGCCCGAAACCTCTCCAGAATACGGTCGCTGAAATTTTACCGTAACTGTTCAGCATGCACCGCAGGGTGCGGCGGCATCGCGTGCGGCAAAAACTCACCTGCGGCTCAAACATTTGCCGCAGCACTCAACCGCCNCGTAACTGTTCAGCATGCACCGCAGGGTGCGGCGGCATCGCGTGCGGCAAAAACTCACCTGCGGCTCAAACATTTGCCGCAGCACTCAACCGCCCCACCCTGCGGTACTGTCGGACGTTGCCGCTGGATAGTTACATTTTACCTTTCCCGTCGATTTTTTCGGTTTTTTGACCCACGTCATGTCGGCTTCCACCTCCCTCGCGCTAAGCTGCACCCAAGCTTAGGCAAGGAGGCAACGCCATGAATCTTAGAAACGATCTCGGCAACGCACAAATTCAAGACGTTCTGAAACAGCATCCCCATATCGGGGAAATCCTCAAGCGCTACGACATTGCTTGCGTCACCTGTGGGGTGGGCATCTGCCTGCTCAAGGACGTGGTCAGTATTCATGCGCTGGGTGACGAAGTCGAAGGCAAAATCGAAACGGAAATCAATACCTATCTGGACAACCAGTAAAGTCAGCCCATAAAAAGGAGATCCGAACATGAAAAATCTGGCCTGCGGCTGCCCCGGCAGCAACGTGCGCACCATCGAGAAACCCGCAACCGATAACCCCGCCACCGGTAAGGTGGCTTCGGAACTGCGTCAGTGGCCGACGCAACTGCATCTGGTGCCGCCCAGCGCGCCCTGGTTGCAGAACGCGCATCTGCTCATCGCCGCCGACTGCGCGCCCTTTGCTTACGGCGATTTCCACCGTGACTTCATCAAGGGCAAGGTGCTGGTCAACGCCTGTCCCAAGTTGGATGATACCAGCCCCTACCTGGACAAGCTGACAGAGATTCTCAAGCACAACGACATTCAGTCGTTGACCGTCACCATCATGGAAGTTCCCTGTTGCCGCGGTCTGGCGATGATGGCCAAGCAGGCCCTGGAAGCCTCGGGTAAGGACATTGCCTTCAAGGTGGCGATCATCGGCGTGGACGGCGAAAGGAGAAGTTAAGCATGGCAAAAATCGACGTGACTCAGGTAATGGTCGAAGAGCACAAGCTGATTTTGCGCATGATTGCGCTGTTGGAAGGCAACGTCGCGCGTATGGAGGCGGGCCGCTTCCGTGACTGGCAGTTTTTTCTCGACGCGGTCAATTTCATTCGCAACTACGCCGACCGCTTTCATCATGCCAAGGAAGAGGACGTGTTGTTCAAGGCCCTGGTTGATAACGGCATGCCGCGGGAGAACTCACCGGTGGCCGCCATGCTCTTGGCCCATGATGAGGGGCGCGCTTTTGTGCGTGCCATGGAGGAAGGCGCACAGAAGGCCTTGGCCGGCGAGTCGGGACAGATTCCGGTGATTGCGGAAAATGCGCGCGGCTACATTGCCCTGCTGCGCGACCACATTGACAAGGAAGATAATATCCTCTATCCCCTGGCGGAGCGGGTGTTGCCTGAGGGGCCGCGTGCGGCCATGGTTGATGCCTATCGGCAGGCCGAGGCCCAGAGCCCGGATCTGGAAGAAAAATACCGGCGGCTTGTGGAAAAATATGAACACCAGGCCGCGGCCTGAAAAAGCGCGAGGGGCGGACCGGAAAGTCCGCCCCTCGGCGCATTCAGCGTTGTTTCGCGTGAAAGAGTTTTTGTTCCTCGCTGTTACCCCTCATCTGCTTTTTCAATTTTCACCAATTCATATTTGCGCGTTCCCAGCCCCATCTTTTCGGCGTGCTCCAAAGTGATTTCCCAGTCGATTTCGGGATGAACCCCACGGAATTTGTCACCTCCTGGTTCATGGCCGCTCTGTAAGGCTGTGCCGGCCAATCCCGGGGCCTGGTTGACCAGATCGGCACAGGCCTGGTCGATGGCGACCGGATCCGTAGAAGCCAGAATGCCCAGATCGGCGACGATGGGCGCGTCGGAATGACCGTAACAATCGCATTGCGGGCTTACCTGGGTGATGAAATTGATGTACAGGGTGCGCCCCTGCTTGCCGTGTATGGCGCCCTTGGCGTATTCGGCCATCTTTTTCATGACTGTTGGTGCCTGCTCGTTCCACTGAATTTTTATCGCATGCTCCTCGCACACGGAAATGCAGCGGCCGCAACCGACGCAAGCCCCAGGGTCGATGCGCGCCTTGCCTTCGATGAAAGAAATCGCGCCATGCACACAGGCGGCAAAGCAGTCGGCGCAGGCCGTGCAGAATTTCTCCGCAACCGCGGGTGCAACATTGGAGTGTTGCTCGAGTTTGCCTTCGCGGCTGGAGCAACCCATGGCGAGATTTTTCAATGCGCCGCCAAAGCCGGTCAACTCATGGCATTTGAAATGCGACAGGGTGATCAGGCAATCGGCCTCAAGGATTTCCAGACCGATGTCGACGCTTTCCAGCAACTCACCGGCGATCTTGACCCGCCGCGCCGAATGACCGCGCAACCCGTCGCACAGGATCAGCGGCGCACCCACGACCGCATAGGCGAAACCGTTTTCGATGGCGCAGGCCAGGGCCGAAACGGCCTCTTTGCGCTGACCGGGATAAAGAGTGCAGGAATCGGTGAGGAAGGGCTTGCCGCCGAGGTTTTTGATCAGATCGACGATGCGCCGGACGAAAGTCGGGCGGATATAGGCATGGCCACCGCGCTCGCCGAAATGGACCTTGACGGCGACAAGATCGCCCTTGGAGACCACTGTCTTTATTTCCGCGAAATGGGCGAGTGCTTCGAGTTTTTCGAAAAGGTTGCGGCGATGATCCGCACGCAAGTCGGAAAAAAAGACCTTGGCGGGCATTGGGAGACCTCCAGAATTGAATGCTCTAAGGCGCTGGGGCGAAAATGCGACAAACAAAGTCGCTATAGCACAGCCGCGCCGCAAGATCAAATTCTGAAGGCGTTTGGTCACTGTTCAGCATTGCGGCGGCAGCGCTTGCGGGAAAAACCCGCATTCGCCGCGACACTCAACCGTCACGCCCTGAGGCGCGACCGGCAGTGCGGCTGAATCGTTACGGCCTTTGCAACTTATTGGGCCAGGTCAGCCGTTCGGGGATAGGGATGCACCCTTGAGGCTCCAGGGCGTCTGTTCATTGCCGAGCAAGCCAGAAAAATGGCTCTTGCTCTCTTCGAATTCAAGGCCCAGGTGGATGATGCCGCTCCCCTTGTCGCGGCTGATGCGTCGCACCGTGGCAAGGGTTTCCTGCTCCTGGCTCCAGAACGGCTTGCGGAAACGTATCTGCACGGTGGCGCCGGGTTCGAAGGAGACGGCGCAATCGAGGGAGAGGCCGCTGTTGCTCAGGTCGGCGGTCATGCCCGGAATGGACTGTCCGTCGCCCTCGGGGCAAAGTTCCACAATGGAGCGAACCGCACGGCGCAACGCCTGGCGCCGGTCCTGATTCTCAGGCACCAGCCTATTGCGAAATTCCTTGGCCTGGTAAAGGCGCCGATCCGCAGTCTCAAGAAGTTCGCCGGCGCTGTTGCCGTCTTCGGGAAAAAAAGCCAGTCCGCCGCTGATGGTCAGGCGCACATCGTTGTCCTGCCTGTCTTTGCTGAAATCATTTTTTTCGATGGACGAGCGAATGCGCTCACACACGGTGAAGGCCTGTTGCGGATCGACGCGAAAGAGCAGCAAGGCAAACTCTTCACCCCCGTAGCGAGCCGCCACGTCGTAGTCGCGAATATTGTGGCGTAGGGTTTCCGCGACCGCGCGCAGGGCTGCGTCACCGGCAAGATGTCCGCATTGATCGTTGTATTGTTTGAAGTGGTCGAGGTCGAACATGGCGACCGCAAAGCGGTCCTTGGAAGGGCTTTTTTCCCTGGAGAAAAGTTGTTCGAGCCGCCCTTTGAAATAGCATTGGCGGTAGAGAGAGGTCAGGCCGTCGGTAATGGAGGCCTGGCGAACCTCATCGAGTTGAGTGGCCTCAAGAATGCGGGGGTCGCGCAATTCGCCCACCTCCGTTTGGAGGTAGTCGATCAGTGCCGTCCGCAGTCGGCCACTCACCAGTGACGGAAACAGGTGGCGGCGGTGGGCGAGAATCCCCTCCCAGTGCGCCTGTGCTTGTTCAGGAGGAAAATCCTTGCCGGCAAGAATCTCCAGGGCGCGGCGGTAAGTCTGGGCACCATGGCGCGATGCCAGATGAGCGATGCCTTTTATCAGTTCCTCGTCGTCGTGCCCTTGGTTGCGAAATAGCTGCAACAATTCTTGCTCCATTGAATTTTCTCCTGCGGAAAAATCGGGATTGTCAAATCATGTAATGAGAATAGGGGCATAGTATAATTTTCCAGGAGTCATGGCCAGTATTTTGTACGGTATACAACGTTGTTATTTCATTAAGTGGCGAGACGGAGGTGTCTCTGACGAGTCAATAGCCTAAGCTATGCAGCATGCATCATAGGCCGCTGATCGGACACTGCAACGGAATCGTCACAAAATAGCAAGGGTGGCTGGACCCTTGGTGTGTGCCTGCTAAAGTAAATGAAAGGCGGATCTTATTTTTGTATCAGGGGGATGAGATGGGAAAAAATCTAACACGCAAGCTTCTCGAAACGCATCTGGTTTCCGGGCGCCTGACTCCCGGTGAGGAAATCGGCATAAAAATCGATCATACCCTGCTGCAGGACGCCACGGGCACCATGGCCATGCTTGAATTTGAATCCCTCGGCCTGGAGCGGGTCGAGGTTGAGCTGGCTGCTCAATATGTCGATCACAATCTACTGCAGTCCGACTTCAGGAATGCCGACGACCACAAATATCTGCAAACCGTCTGTGCCCGCTACGGCATCCATTTCAGCAGGCCCGGAAACGGTATCTCCCACCAGGTGCATATGGAGCGCTTCGGCCGACCGGGGCTGACCATGATCGGCGCCGACAGTCATACTCCGGGCGCCGCCGGGGTCAGTATGCTGGCCATCGGCGCAGGCGGCCTGGATGTCGCCCTGGCCATGGCCGGACGCCCCTATTTCTTTCCCTGTCCCAAGGTGCTCGGGGTCAAGGTCACCGGTGAGTTGCCCGATTGGTGCAGCGCCAAGGACGTGATTCTGGAGATGCTGCGTCGCTACGATGTCAAAGGCTGCGTCGGCAAGGTGGTGGAATATTACGGGCCGGGAGTGGCCAACCTGTCTGCTACCGACCGTGAAACCATCGGCAACATGGGTACCGAGCTGGGGGCGACCAGCAGCATTTTCCCGTCGGACGAGCGTACCCGGGAGTATCTCGAAGCTCAGGGGCGCGGTGATGCCTGGCAGGAACTTGCTGCCGATCCCGATTGTCATTACGACGAGCACGCCGAGCTCGACCTGTCGCAAATTGAGCCGCTGATCGCCTGTCCGACCTCGCCCGGTAATGTCAAGCGGGTCGCCGAGGTGGCCGGAATCAGGGCCGATCAGGTAATCGTCGGTTCCAGTGTCAATTCGTCTTTTCGCGACTTGATGGTCACCGCAAAAATTGTTGAAAATCGCCACTGTCATCCTGACACCGCCTTTCACGTCAACCCCGGCAGTCGCCAGGTTCTGGAGAACGTCGCCCGGGAAGGCGGCGTTATGTCGTTGCTGATGGCCGGAGCGCGCATTCACCAGAGTGGCTGTCTCGGCTGCATCGGCATGGGCCAGGCGCCGGGCACCGGCCAAGTGAGCCTGCGCACCTTTCCACGCAATTTTCCCGGTCGGTCAGGCACCAAGGACGACCAGGTTTATCTGTGCTCCCCGGAAACAGCAGCGGTATCGGCCCTTAAGGGCCTGATCACCGATCCGCGCGATATGGGTAAGGAAATGGACTATCCGCAGATTAAGGATCCGGATCAATACCTCGTGGATGAGTCCTCCATTATTTTTCCCTCGCGGGAGTTGGCCAAAACCGAGGTGGTGCGCGGTCCCAACATCATGAAACTCCCTGAGTTCGATGCCTTGCCCGATACTCTGGAAGCGACGGTGGCGATTCGCGTGGAAGACAACCTCTCCACTGACGGCATCATGCCCGCCGGCAGCAAGATTCTGCCTTTGCGCTCGAATATCGCGGCCATCAGCGAATTCGTCTTTCATCAGGTGGACCCTGATTTCATCGAGCGCATCAAGCCGATCGAAAACGCCGTGGTCATCGGCGGAGACAATTACGGGCAGGGTTCATCTCGCGAACACGCGGCCTTGGCGCCGCGCTACCTGGGGGTGCGTGCCAAGATTGTCAAGAGCTTTGCCCGGATCCACAAGGCTAACCTGTGCAATTTCGGTATCCTGCCTCTGGTCTTCAAAAATCCGGAGGATTACGCGTTGTGCGAACAGGGCAAGCAGGTGGTTTTTCCCGAGGTCAAAAAGTACCTGGAAGACGGAGCCACGGAAATTCCCGTCGAGGTGGACGGTAAAGAGGTTATCACGCTACTGGATGTCTCGGAACGCCAACGGGAGCACCTGATTGCGGGGGGAACCCTGAATTTCGTCAAGCAGGAGTTGGGGACGGGGGAGGGGGCCGCGGAAAATAGGTCGTAGTCGAACAAGGGCGCCTGTCGGGAGAGAGGCGCTCTTACCTATTTGGACCATAAACCGTTGCCGCGGCGTCGTGCCTGCTCTTCGGACTGGAGAAAGTCTTCTTTGAGGCTGAAGTCGATGCGGCGATAGACGGCGGCGAGGCCCTCCTCGACGAGCAGACGGTTGAGGTTGCGGCCGTCGGGCAGGGTGACGTAAGCCCTCAGGCGACCGTAGGTATCGCGGCGTTCACCCTCGAAGCGCAGGGTGACGACCCGGCCCTTGACCTGGCGGATGTTGAAACGTCGCGCCTCATCGGCGATTTTTCGCAAGTGTGCGGGCGGAATGCCGAAGCGGCGTTGATAGAACAGATCACGCTCCGAGTCATGCCCCTCCGGCGTGTCGATGCCGAGCAGGCGCACGCGCCCCAAACCTTCGACCTCGATGGTGTCACCGTCGTAGATCCAGCTGACGCGGCCTTGGGTCTCACCGGCACAGGCATTCAGGGCCAGTCCGAAGAGCAGAGCCAATATTGCGATGATGAGGCGCGCCGGGAAAAGCCGTCTTGGGGAATGCATTACCTCTTGCCCCAGAGCATGCGGGTGAAAATGCCGGTGGCCGCCCCCCAGGCAAAATGAAAGAGGAGGACGAACAGAGGGGTGAAATTGCCGAGTTCGAGTCCCAGCAGGCCCTGGCGTTGCACCTGGGGATAGAGATAAAGAAGCGCAAACAGGGCGGGCAACAGGCTGATCCACAATCCTTTGCGGATCCAGTGTTTGCGATGGCGGTAGGAAGCGACGGTGGGGAAGTAGACAAGCCCCCAGAGCCCGCCCCAGATCAGATTCGGATAGAGCCAGGGAAGCGAAAAATCCGGCGTCATCAGCACTCCCGCGGCTGCGGTGAACCCATAAAAGCCAGCTGCCCAGAGGGTCAGGCTGTAGACCAGGCCGCCCAGCAGCCCGGCACAGAAACAGGTTGCCAGCAAAGCGCCCTTGCGTTCCATGCAATCTCCGGAAGCGATATCAGGTCAGAATTTCATTCATGCTGCCCGAGCGGTAGCCTTGCAGGTCAAGGGCCACATAGGTAAAACCCGCTTTTTTGAACTCCTCGACCACGGCCTGCCGCAGCTTATCCTCAAGTAAACGCGAAAGTTCCTGGGGTGCCAGTTCGATGCGCGCCATGTCGTCGTGAAAGCGCACCCGATAGGTGCGAAATCCACACTCGCGCAGAAAGGTTTCGCAACGATCGACCCGCGCCAGACGTTCCGGCGTGATTTCAACACCATAGGGGAAGCGCGAGGAGAGGCAGGCGAAGGGCTGCTTGTCCCAGGTCTCCAGCCCCAATTCCCGGCTTAGGGCGCGAATGTCGTTTTTGTCCAGGCCGGCTTCAATCAGCGGTGAGCGCACCTGAAGCTCCTCGCCGGCGCGGCGGCCCGGACGGTGATCCTGAAGATCGTCGCAGTTGGAGCCGTCAAAAATTGCCTGGTAGCCCAAATCTTGTGCTTTGGTCCGGCAAAGACCGAAAAGCTCACGCTTGCAATGATAGCAACGATCCGGAGGGTTCTGCGAAAAACCTTCTATCTCAAGTTCGTTGCTTTCAAGGACAATCTGTTTCACGCCGAATTCTTTGGCTAGACGGCTGCTCAATTCGAACTCATGGCGCGGGTAGGTCGGTGAGGTGGCGGTCAGGGCGATGACCTGATCGGGCCCCAGAACATCGCGGGCCACGCGTAGTAGGAAGGTCGAGTCGACCCCGCCGGAGAAAGCGATCAGGGCGCTGCCGCTGCGGTCGAGGATATCTTTGAGTCGAGAATACTTTTTGTCGAGAGACATGGGAGTGGATTCTGGCCGAAAGGGTATTGGCCGCGGCAAGAGCAAATGGCCTTACCGCGGCCATACCGGGATCAATCGAAAATGGCGGTGGACAGGTAGCGTTCGCCCGTATCGCAGAGTACCGTCACCACGTTTTTCCCGGGGCCCAGGCGTTTGGCAACCTTGAGAGCGGCAAAGACATTGGCGCCGGCAGAGATGCCAACGAAAATACCTTCTTCGCGTGCCAGGCGCACGGTGGTGTCGATGGCTTCATTGTTGCTGACGGTGATGACCTCGCTGAACACGCTGGTATCGAGAACGTCGGGAATAAAGCCGGCACCTATGCCCTGGATGCGATGCGGTCCTGGGTCGCCTCCGGAAAGTACCGGCGAGTCGGCGGGTTCCACCGCGACGATGAGGGCCTGAGGATTGTGGGCACGCAGTACATGCCCCACGCCGGTGATGGTGCCGCCGGTACCTACCCCCGCGACGAAGGCGTCGACTTTGCCTTCCAGGGCTTTAAGGATTTCCGGCCCGGTTGTTTTTTCATGGATCTGCGGATTGGCTGGATTGCGAAACTGTTGGGGCATGAAGGCCTTGCGCTCGGCCTGGATTTCTTCGGCTTTTTCGATGGCGCCGCGCATCCCTTGGGCTCCCGGAGTGAGGATCAACTCCGCCCCGTAGGCGCCGAGCAGTCGCCGTCGCTCGAGGCTCATGGTGTCCGGCATGGTCAGAACCAGCTTGTAGCCTTTGACGGCACATACCAGAGATAGGCCGATACCCGTGTTGCCGCTGGTCGGTTCGACGATGGTGTCGCCCGGTTTGATGCAGCCGTCCTGTTCGGCCTTTTCGACCATGGCCAGGGCGATGCGATCTTTTACGCTGCCGCCGGGGTTGGCGGCCTCGAGTTTTCCCCAAAGGCCGGCGGATTTGGCGTCGGGCAGGCGATTAAGGCGGACCAGGGGAGTGTTCCCAATCTGGCCCAAGGGGTTTTCGCTGATCAGCGTCGGCATGGTTCCTCCCGGATAGAGCAGGGCTCAAATGAAATACATGAAGCGGTGGTCAAGTTCCTTTTCAAGGCCCAGTTCCTTGCCCCGGTCGCAAAGATCCTTCAGCGTCACCGAGCCGAAATACTCGTGCAAAAGCCGCGTCGCTTCTTGCCACAGTTGCTGAGTAACGCAAACATTGTCGAATTCGCAACCTGCCTGGCAATCCTTTTGGCCTTCCCTGATGCAATTCACCAGAGATAAATCGCCTTCGGCGGCGAGAATGATCTCTTTGGCCGTGATCTCCTCGGGCTTGCGGGAAAGGAAATATCCCCCTTGGGGCCCGCGGCGGCTTTTGAGCAGACCCGCTTTTTTAAGGTCCTGAAAGATCTGTTCAAGGTAGCGGGGGGAAATCTGCTGACGGCGGGAGATGTCTTTGATCTGCACCGGAAGGGTTCCCGCATGATAGGCCATGTCAAAGAGTGCCCGCACCCCATAGCGGCTTTTCGTTGAAAGTTTCATTGTGTATATCCTCCGTATTATTGCAGGTTACAATCCTAGTAAACTCTAGAGTCTGCGTCAAGAATTAAATTGCTGAAATGAGTTGGTGTTTATCTTGAAGTGTCGGCGATTTGTGCTATATTGATGCGGTAAATGGGAGGCTAAGGATGCCGATAAAATCGCTGTTTTCCCTTTATCCCCAGCTGATGGCCTGTCCCCTTGCCCTGGTTTCCTGGAAGGGGGAGGCAGGGCAGGTTTGCTGGGAAATCGTCGAGTGGGTGGGCGTGGTATGCGATCGACCATCGCGCCTCAGCTTCAATCTGCTTGATGGTGGATTGGTGCGGGCGGGAGACTTTGCCGTCAGTCTTCCCGATGATGACCGCCTGTGCCGGTTGCGGGAGAGCCTGGCCTTGCGCGGCGGAAGCTCGGACAAGTGCCTCGATGAAAAACTGGCTTTTGAATCCTCCAGCGCAGCGGAGCCACCTATTCTTGCCGGTTGCCCGGTGACGTTCGCCTGCTCCCTGCAGGATGCGCGCAAAAGCTATGGGCGGTTCCAGGTCTGCGGCCTGGTGCAGGATGTCCGGATTCACGGACGGGAGTATCGGACGGACACCGGGGCAGACGTCTGTGCCTTGCAGCCCTTTCATCGCCGCTGGTTTCACGCGACGACAGGAGCCGAACCGCAGATCTCCTGATTCCTGCCGCGCCTTATTCTTTATTCTCTTCGGAATTTTTTTCGGTCTGTCCTGCGTTTGGTCCTTTGCCCGTTTCGCCCAATACTTTCTGCTTCTGTAGTCGTTTGTAGTAGAAATTCTGACCATAGAGCACCGCCACCGGATTGTGCCCGGTGACCCGGTCCTTGACCACCAGGGTGGTGACCGGTGCTTTGGAGTAGCGCGAGAACAGCATGTCGTGGCCAACGCACAACCCGACGATGATATTCATTTCGGCGCCGGCGGCATCGAGCATTTTGGCCTGGGCGACAGGGTTGCACGCGGGTTCGAAAGTGCCGGGGCGCACTTTGTTCTCCTCTTGCAATCCGAGTTCGAGCTTGTCGATGCTGCCCGCCTTGCAGCACACCGAGAGGGGCTCGAATCCCTGGGCGCGCAGGATGTCGGCGAGGCGCTCGCTTTCATCAAGCAGGCCGATACAGCTGGCGATGCCGATTTTTTTCCAGCCCATCAAGCCGGCCAGGGCAATGGTGTCTTCAACGCGCGTCCAGCGCGCGTTGACCGCTTCGCTGCCGGGCACGGGCTGATAGCACAGACCTTCCACGACCGCCGCCACCTTGGCCAGGCGCGCCTCTTCGTCGTCTCCCGTGTATTTTTTGAAGGACTCCTCAATCACCTCCGCTTCACTCTGCGAGGGGCAATAGCCCGGCATCCCCGGCTTGGCCGTCGGATCGCTCCAGCAGTAGGTGGTGCCCTGTTTTTTCCACAAGGCGCTGCAGGTGGTGCATTCGAGGGTTTTTTCGTCGCGCTTGCTCATCTTCGCTCTCCTGCCCGATTGGGAAAATCAAAATCTCTGTCCCCCCCTTTTTCTGGGATTGACCTTGCAATCATAGCACCCCTCTGGTCGCTGGGCCAATGCGCAAATAAAATCGGTGGCTTGGCGGGAAAGAGTGCGCTCCTTGTTGCATTTGTGACAGGTCTGGTATGCTATTTATTAATTCGCCGGGACAGTCCCGGAAGACCTGGAGCGTGCATGAAGGTTTCCCTGGTATTTCCGCCATTTCATCATCCCGCCCTCTATAATCTGCCGCCCCTGGGTCTGATCAATCTGGCCACGGCGGCGCGCCAGGCGGGTCACGAGGCGGTGATCGTCGACCAGATTCTCGGCTTGCGCGAAGGCGACCTGCCCAGAGGCCGTGGGCTCTATCAGGCCTGCGCCGAGCAGATCGCCGCCGAGCGTCCCGAGGTGGTGGCGTTCGGTGCCCAGTGCACCACCTATCCTCCAACGCTGCGCATTGCCCAGGAACTGCGGCGCCTCCTGCCACAGACGCGGATCGTTGTGGGCGGACACAACGCCTCCTTCGTCGCTCAAGAAACTTTGAACGGATTTCCCTGGATCGATGCCGTGGTGCGCGGCGAGGGGGAGCTCACCTTTGTCGAGCTGCTTGACGCCTGGGGGCGTGACGTTGATCCGCGCTCGGTGGCGGGACTGAGTTGGCGCGATCAGGGCACTCTGGTTGACAATCCCGCGCGCGCCCTGCTCGATGATCTCAACACCCTGCCCCTGCCCGATTATACTCTGGCGCCGTCACTGGAACGCTACCGGCGCGCGTGTGGCCTGTCGCGCTCCATCGCCATTCTCGAGGTCGGTCGCGGCTGCCCCCATCAATGTGTCTACTGTTCCGAATCGGCCCTGTGGCAGCGTCGCTGCCGCACCTTTGCGGTAGAGCGGCTGATTGAGGAGATGAGGCGCCTGCGCGACGGGCAGGGCGCCGAGTGTTTTCTGTTGGCCTACGATCAATTCACAGCGGACCGGCGCTTCGTCGAGGATTTCTGCCACAACGTAATCGATGCCGGACTCAACCGCCTGGGCTGGTACTGCATCTCGCGCCTGGATACCGTTGATGCCGATCTGCTGCGCCTGATGCGCGCGGCGGGCGCCGAATCCTTGTGCTATGGCATCGATTCGGGCTCGGCGCGCACCCTGGCGTTTATCCGCAAGCAGGTCGATGTGACCCAGCTTAGCAGCCGCGTTCGGGAAACCACGGCCGCGGGGCTGGTGCCGACCCTGAGTTTCGTTGTCGGCTTTCCCGAGGAAGAACGCGAGGACATCGATGCCACCCTGACTCTGGCTCTGCACACCGGCATCGATGGCAACAGCAACCCGCTGATGCAGATTCCCACAATGCTGCCGGGGACTGAACTTCATGCCCGCTACGGCGCGCACTTGGTGCGCGAAGTGGATTCCTACTTTGCCCAGGGTATCGAGTTCGACGACGACTGTCGTTTGGCCGAGGACGAGGCGCTGATCAACTCAGCGCCGCGGCTGTTCAGCAGCTTCTACAATCTGCCCTGCCAGGGTATGGATCTGACTGAGTTGGAGCGCATTGCCGCTGAATTTCCCCTCATCGTCAATCTCTACCCCAAGTCTTTTCGCATTCTCATAGAGGCTCTTGAAATCTCGCCGAGCCTGCTGTTTCGCCGTTTCTGCCTTTGGCTTGAGGATTGCGACGGACCATGCAGACTGACTCCCGCGGTTTGTTTTCAGTCTTTTCCAGCCTTCGCGCAAAGTCTGCTGGGCGCAGTGCCCGCGGCCTGGCAGCATGTGTTTGCCATGGTCGCCTACGAAACCCACGCCATTGAGGTTGCTCGTCCGGGATCCCCGGCGGCCGTGGGTAATGCCGATGTCAGCGGTGTCTCCGCGTGGCGGCCGTTGCTGCGCTCCGATGTGCTGCTGGCCGGTTTCGCCTTCGATCTTCCGCGGATTGTCGCCGACCTGCGCGCCGGTCGGGTGCAGCCGGATTACCCTCAGGATGACAGCGTGCTGGTGTTTCGTCACAACGAGGGGCTGCTCGAAGTCTCGGCGATCAACACCTTCGGACATGATCTGCTCACCCAGTGCGACGGCCGCACCGATTTCGCCGAGATCGCCCGGCGCCTCTATCGCCTGCATGGCGGCGCGCGCGATCCGCAGGAATTTTCCGTCCTCTGTCGGGAGTCTCTCCGGCAGCTGGAAGACATGCAGTTGCTTAGCGCGCAACTCAACCCCTGACCAGGTGAAAGGAGGTGAATCCTATGCTGGAAATTCGCGATGTTGAGAAAAAACAGGCGGTCCAGGCGGCGAGCTGCCATGCTCCCGCTTGCCACGCGCCGGCCTGTCATGCTCCCGCATGTCATGCCCCGGCCTGCCACGCCCCGGCGTGTCATGCGCCGGCCTGTCACGGCCCCGCTTAAGGGCGACCGGGGGAGCGGAGCTTTTTCGCTCCCCCGAATTTTTATCCTGTCACTGATGGCTTGAATTCATGGAGCAAAGTCTGACCCAGTGTCTCATCTGTCCCGCCTGCCTGCCGCAGGAGCTGTCTTTGCGCCTGGAGGTTCACGAGAGTGCCGGGGGCGAGGTGGACAGGGGGGGATTGCATTGTCGCGAGTGCGGGCGGGTTTATCCTGTGGCCGAGGGGATTGCGGTGCTGCTGCCCGGCGGTGCGGAAAGCCCGACAGAAGAAGATCGCTACTGTCGTCCGCAGCTGGCTTCCGCCTATTTGTGGAGTCATTTTGCCGATCTGTGGGATGACCCCGATGTAAGCGCCGCCTATCTGGGCTGGGCCGACCTGTTTGACGGTGCGGCGGGTCCGGCGCTGGATGCCGGGTGCGCGGTTGGGAGACTAACCCTGGAACTGGCGGCAGCCGGGGATTTTGCTCTGGGGATCGATCGCTCGCTGCCGTTTATCCGCCTGGCGCGCGCGTTGGCTCGCCGCGGAACCCTGGAGTTTGATTTGACGGAGGAGGGTCTGCTCGGCGAAAAACACTGTATTCGTCTGCCTGAACGTCTGCGTGGCGTGCGCGCGGAATTTCTGGTCGCCGATGCCCTGGCATTGCCGTTTCCGAAGAGTTTCTTTGCGCGCACGGCATCCCTCAACCTGCTCGACAAGGTTGCCGACCCGCGTCGGCATCTCGCGGAACTCGACCGGGTCTGCACCAGGGACAGCGGTGTTCTTCTGATCTCCGATCCCTATTCCTGGTCCCGGGAGTGCGCGGCCCCCGAGCGCTGGCTTGGCGGCACGAGCGAGGGGCCCTGGGCCGGACGCGGCAGGGACAACCTGCGCGGCATTCTCACCCGCGACTGCACCCCGCCCTGGCGGGTCGGCGGGGAAGGCACGATGCCCTGGGTGATCCGCAACCACGCCCGACACTTTGAACTGATTCGCAGCCACTATCTGCTGGCGGAGCGCTGAGCATGGCTGATTTTTTCGTGGTCGACGGCCATGTCGATCTGCTCTACGATCTGGAACGGCG
The DNA here is from genome assembly GCF_000820505.1 of Geoalkalibacter ferrihydriticus DSM 17813. Lineage (NCBI taxonomy): Bacteria > Pseudomonadati > Thermodesulfobacteriota > Desulfuromonadia > Desulfuromonadales > Geoalkalibacteraceae > Geoalkalibacter > Geoalkalibacter ferrihydriticus. Next base: position 1,194,779 of record NZ_JWJD01000001.1, read on the forward strand.
CGGGGCGGAGCGGCGTTTTGCCGATCTTTCAACGGGCGCGGTCACCCCGGCATCGCTGGTGGCGGGGTCGGTGCGCCTGCTGGTCTGCGCCCTGTACAGTGAAGATCGTTTCAATGGAGCGGATCGCGCCCTGGCGCGCCTTGAGGCACTGCGCGCCCAGGCCGATGCGCAACTTGCCGCGCTGCCCCGACTGCGGCCGGGCGCCGTGTTGCACAACCTCTGCACTACGACAGCCACCCTGATGCTGCTGGAAAACGGCGATGCCCTGCTGGATGCCGATCTTGATGAATTGCAAGCCTGGGGGTTGAAGGTGGTGGGGCTGACGCACGCCGGACGCAACCGCCTGGCCGACGGCAACGGGGTTGCCGCGCCGCAAGGATTGAGTGCGGCCGGGCGGGGATTGTTGCGCGAACTGGCGCGGCGCGCCTGGATCATTGATGTGGCGCATCTCTCGGAACCGGCCCTGGAAGAGGTGCTGCGCGGATATCCGGGCCCGCTCATCAGTTCCCACACCGGCCTGCGTCCTTTCTGCGACCGACGGCGCAATCTCAGCGCGGCTCAAGCCGCAGCCATCATTGAGCACGGCGGGCTTATTGGATTAAGCCTGGCTCCGGAAATGCTCAACGGCAGTGCAACGGCTGATCGCGCGGAGGTGGTGCGCCAAATTGACTGGCTGGTGCAGCGTTTCAGCCCCCAAGCCGTCGCCCTGGGCTCGGATTACGGGGGTTTCGACGGTAACTGCCGGGGGCTCGAAAGCTATGCTCAGTGGCCCCTGCTCGCCAAGGATCTCCAGGCATTGGGCTATCCAGCATCCGCCATCGCCGCGATCCTCGGACAAAACTGGCTCGACTTCTACCAGCGCTGCTTTACCGCGACTTGTCCAGCGCTCTGAAAAATCCCGCCACATCCTCTTCATTGTTGTAAAAATGCGGCGACAGGCGCAACCGTCCGTTGCGCAGCGAAAGCATGACCCCTTTGGCCAGCAGGGAGCGAAACAGCTTTTCGGCCTGTCCTGGCGCCTCAAAGAATACCAGTCCCGAGCGCTCTTGCGCCTCCAGGGATGATGTCACCTGCAGTCCACGATCTCGCAAGCCCGCGACCAGCTGGTCGCACACCGCAAAAACCCGCGCGCGGATTTCCTCCCGGCCAACTTCAGCAAGCAGATCCAGGGCCGCTTCCAACCCGAAAATTCCCGCCTGATTCAGAGTGCCCGGTTCGAACACCGAAGCATCTTCGTGCACCTGGAAATGCAGGGCGAAGTTTTCCGGATCGACCACGGATTTCCAGCCTGCCAGGGCCGGTTGCAAGACCTGGCGCAATTGCGGCGCTACATACAGCAGGCCGGTGCCCATGGGGCCGAGCAGCCATTTATGGGCTCCGGCGGCCAGGGCATGAATGCCCATGCGCTGCACGTCCAGCGGCAGCACGCCGAGGCTCTGGATGGCATCCACCACGAAAACCAGACCCTTCTCCCGGCACCAGGTACCAATATCCTGCAGGTCGGCGGCGTAGCCACTCGCGTAATCGACGCTGCTCAGGGTCAGCATGCGTGTCCTGGACGTCAGGACCCTCTCGAAATCTTCCCTGGTCAAGCGGCCTTTGCGACGAGGCACCTCGATCATTTCGACCCCGCGTCGCTCAAGGTTCTGCCAGGGATAGACATTGCTGGGGAAATCCGGCACCGGCACCAGGACCGCATCGCCCGCCTGCCAGGGGAAAGATTGCGCCACCAACGACAGGCCAAAGGAGGTATTGCCGGTAAAAGCCAGGTCACTGGCCCTGCCGCCGACCAGGGTCGCGGCTTTTTCGCGCACACCATGCAAGCGCCGGCCCCAGGCACCGTAATGCAGGCTCGCCTCCTGTGCGCACTCCGTCATGAAGGCGTGCATGGCCTCGACGACGCGCAGCGACGGCGGCGCCATGGCGGCGTGGTTGAAAAACGTCTGCGAGCGGGTGACGGGAAAAAGGTCGCGCCAGGATTCAGTCTTCATGGGGTGAGTCCTCGGAGGATCCAGCTTTATCTTTGCGCAGGGCGAAATAAATCACCGCAACGGCCGCAATCGCTATGGCCACCAGAAACACCGGCAAGATGCGATCCAGCATGGAACCGCCGGTCTCGTGAGCCAGTTCTGAAAAAAGAATGCCGACGCCGTACATGGAGTCATCCTCAGAGTGCTGATAGTTTTGTTTTATTGTAACTGTTCAGCATTGCACCGCAGGACCCGGCGGCATCGCGTGCGGCAAAAACTCACCTGCGGCTCAAACATTTGCCGCAGCGCTCAACCGCCGCATCCTGCGGTACTGTNTGCACCGCAGGACCCGGCGGCATCGCGTGCGGCAAAAACTCACCTGCGGCTCAAACATTTGCCGCAGCGCTCAACCGCCGCATCCTGCGGTACTGTGGGGCGTGGCAGCTGAATCGTTACGTTTTATTTATAGTTTTCTTTTATTTATAACGCAAAAGGGCGACCCGTGGGTCGCCCTTTTGTTTGGCAAGTCAAATCACCTTCAGCTTTTTTCCACCAGCTCAAGTTCAAAATTCAGGTCCTTGCCGGCCAGGGGATGGTTGGCGTCAAGGGTCACCTTGTCGTCTTCAATGTCGATCACCGTGACGATGAGGGGTTGACCTTGATTGTCCTGGGTCTGCAACTGCTGGCCGACCTCGGGGTTAAGGCCTTCGGGAAACTGCTTCTTGTCGACATCAATGACCATTTCAGTGCGATGCGGGCCGTAAGCTTTTTCCGCAGGAATTTTCACTTTTTTGGTTTCGCCTGGGGTCATGCCGACGACCGCTTGGTCGAACCCTTCGATGAGCTGGCCGGCGCCAACCTGAAACTCCAGAGGGTCGCGCTCGCGGGAGGAGTCGAATACCGTCCCATCGTCAAGAGTTCCAGTGTAGTGAACCTTGGCGGTGTCGCCGCTTTTTACTGGTGCCATGATTTCTCCTTTATGGGGTTAACGATGCCCCACCATAACAGACCTCTGGGAGGTAAGGCAAAGGTTCACCAAGATTTTTTTTTAAAAAAACAGCAGAATCGGTCCTTGGAAAGGACCTTGAAGGTCTTCCCGGCGAAGGTGGTTTTGCGTACGGCGACTTCACTCGAACTGGGCGCGAAAGGTGGCCATGCCCTGACGCAATTCGTCCAGTTCGTGGCGCAATTCGGCGACCTGCTCTTCGAGAAGGGCGATGCGCTCATCGACCGCCGCGACCTGGGTACGCACCGCCTCGGGCGGTGCGCTGCGCTCATCCTCGGTGGCGTCGGGCAGCCCGGCAAGCAGATGGGCGTAGCGGTTTTCCTTGCGACCTGGCTGCCGGGGCAGTTGCACGGCCAAGGGCGGGGCGTGGTCGGCTAATTCGACCAGAATCTCTTCAACGGCGGCCAGATTGGCAAGAGGATACATGCGCTCGGCGCGGGCGCGCAGTTCGCCCAGAGTTTGCGGTCCGCGCAGCATCAGTTCCGCCAGTACCGCCAGTTGCGGCGGTTCCAGATGCAGCTTCTCCGCCAGGGTATGGCGGTAGCGCGGCACCCGCACTCCTTCGGCCGACTGCATGGCCAGACCGCGGGGACGCAACGCATCCAGGGCACGGACGACATCGCTCTCTTCCAGGCTCATGACCGGCCGACGGTTGGATTTTTGATTGCAGGCGTTGGTCAGGGCGTTAAGGGTCAGGGGATAGTACTCAGGCGTGGTCATCTCTTTTTCGATGAGACTGCCGAGAATGCGGGTTTCCGTGTCATTGAGAAAAAGTTCCATGCTTACCTCATAAAAATAGGGTCACGCCAGTGGACAGGGTGCTCATTATAAACGCAATGAAGGGGCAAGGAAGGAAAAAAATCCCTGACCTCGCGCCTGGGTGCCTACGATGACAGCAGGTTGCCGCTTGCTGCTTATTGCGGTTGCACTCGGGTTTAAACTCTGCGATATTGTTGCGTCAAAAATAAGCACAGATGGGTTTCCCAGGGAGGTTCCATGCCAAGACGCGACGACGTGAAAAAGGTACTAATCATCGGCTCCGGCCCGATCATCATCGGTCAGGCCTGCGAATTCGACTACTCCGGAACTCAGGCCTGCAAGGCACTGCGCAAGCTCGGATACAACATCATACTGGTCAACTCCAATCCAGCCACTATTATGACCGACCCCGGCATGGCCGACGCCACCTACATTGAACCCCTCAACGTCGCCAGCCTCACCGAAATTATCAAGAAGGAGCGTCCCGACGCTCTGTTGCCCAATCTCGGCGGCCAGACGGCGCTGAACCTCTCCAGCGAACTGGCGCGGCGCGGCATTCTCGATGAATACGGGGTACGGGTGATCGGCGTGAATCTTGACGCCATCAAGCGCGGCGAGGACCGTGAAACCTTCAAGGAGACCATGGCGGGCCTGGGCATCGAGACTCCGCGTAGCGAAATCGCCACCAACCTGGAGCAGGCCCAGGAAATCATCGCCCGCATCGGCCTGCCGGTCGTCATCCGTCCCGCCTACACCATGGGCGGTACCGGCGGCGGCTTTGCTTATAATCTGGAAGAGTTTGAAACCATCGTCGGTCGCGGCCTGGCGGCCAGCCCGGTGAGCCAGGTGCTTATCGAGGAGTCGATCCTCGGCTGGGAAGAGCTGGAGCTGGAGGTAGTGCGCGATACCAGGAACCAGAAGATCACCGTCTGTTTCATCGAAAACGTCGATGCCGTCGGCGTGCATACCGGCGACTCTTTCTGTACCGCGCCCATGCTCACCATCAATGCCGAATTGCAGGCACGGCTGCAGGATTACGCCTATCGCATTGTTGATGCCATCGAAGTCATCGGCGGCACCAACGTGCAGTTTGCCTACGATCCGTCCAGCGACCGGGTGGTGGTCATCGAGATCAATCCGCGCACGTCGCGCTCCTCGGCTCTTGCCTCAAAAGCTACCGGCTTTCCCATCGCCCTTGTCTCGGCGCAGCTGGCCGCCGGCCTGACCCTGGATGAAATCCCCTACTGGCGCGACGGCACGCTTGATAAATACACCCCGTCGGGCGATTACGTGGTGGTCAAATTCGCCCGCTGGGCCTTTGAAAAATTCAAGGGAGTGCATGACAAGCTCGGCACGCAGATGCGCGCGGTGGGCGAGGTCATGAGCATCGGCAAGAATTATAAGGAGGCCCTGCACAAGGCGATCCGCTCTTTGGAGAATGGGCGCTACGGACTGGGCTTTGCTAAAAACTTCAACCAGAAAACTCTCAACGAATTGCTCGAACTCCTTGCCGAGCCTTCCAGCGAGCGTCAGTTCATTCTTTACGAGGCGTTGCGCAAGGGCGCCGATATCGACATGCTGTATCGCAAGACCCATATCAAGCCTTGGTTTTTGCAGCAGATGAAAGAGCTGGTCACGCTTGAGGAAGAGCTCCTTGCTCATAAGGGCAGCCTGCCTCCCGACGATCTGCTGGCAAGGGCCAAGAAGGACGGGTTTGCCGATCGCTATCTGGCGCAGATTCTCGGTGTGCCGGAAAAGGCCTTGCGCGAGAAGCGCACAGCCCTGGGCGTGGTTGAGGCCTGGGAAGCGGTCCCTGTGAGCGGAGTGGAAAACGCCGCCTACTATTATTCGACGTACAACGCACCCGATTCGGTGCCCGTGTCCGAGCGCAAGAAGATTATGGTGCTTGGTGGTGGCCCCAATCGCATCGGCCAGGGGATCGAATTCGACTACTGTTGCGTGCACACCGCTTTGGCGCTGCGCGAGGCGGGCTATGAGACGATAATGGTCAATTGCAACCCCGAGACTGTCTCCACGGACTACGACACCTCGGACAAACTCTATTTCGAGCCGCTGACCGTCGAGGACGTACTTTCCATCTACGAAAAGGAAAAACCCGAAGGGGTGATGGTACAGTTCGGTGGCCAGACCCCTCTCAACATCGCCCGTGAACTCGAAGAGGCCGGTGTGCGCATCATCGGCACCAGCCCCGCGACCATCGACATGGCCGAGGATCGTGACCTGTTCAACCAGATCATGGCCAAGCTGGCCATTCCCCAGCCCGAATCGGGCATGGCCGCGACCGAGGAGCAGGCCCTGCAGATCGCCGCGCGCATCGGTTATCCGCTCATCGTGCGACCCTCCTTTGTCCTTGGCGGGCGGGCCATGGAGGTGGTGCACGACGAGTCGATGCTGCGTGAATATCTGGCCAAGGCGGTGGAAATCTCTCCTGAGCGGCCGATTCTCATCGACCGCTTTCTGCAGGACGCCATCGAGGCCGAAGCCGATGCCATCGCCGACGGAACGGATGCCTTCGTGCCGGCGGTGATGGAGCATATCGAGCTGGCCGGGGTCCATTCCGGCGATTCGGCCTGCGTCATCCCGCCTGTGTCCATTCCGCAGAAACATATCGACACCATCGAGGAATACACCCGCAAGATCGCCGTGGAAATGGGCGTGGTGGGCCTGATGAACATCCAGTACGCCATCGCCGATGACCGTGTCTATATCCTTGAGGCCAATCCTCGCGCCAGCCGCACCGTGCCCCTGGTTTCCAAGGTGTGCAACATCCCCATGCCGCGTCTTGCCGTTGCGGCCATGCTCGGCGGCAAGCTCAAGGACCAGGGGCTGGAGCGGCGCCTTTTCGGCCACTTCGGTGTCAAGGAAGCGGTGTTTCCCTTCGGCATGTTTCCCGAGGTTGATCCGGTACTGGGACCGGAAATGCGCTCCACCGGCGAGGTCTTGGGCATGGCGGGCAACTATGGCCTGGCTTATTTCAAGGCCCAGGAGGCGGCCAATTCACCTCTGCCGCTGGAGGGGACCGTGCTGATCACCGTCGCCGAGCATGACCGCGCCGGAGCCCTGGAGGCGGCGCGCCGCTTTGCCGAATTGGGCTTTTCCCTGCGTGCGACCGCGGGAACCCACGCCTATCTCGTCGCAAACGGTTTGACTGTCGAGCCGGTTCTTAAAATGCACGAAGGGCGGCCCAACATCGCCGATGCCGTCAAAAACGGCGAAATTCAACTGCTGGTCAACACACCCATCGGCAAGCTCAGCATTCATGACGATTCCTACATCCGCAAGGCGGCGATTCGCTACAAGGTGCCTTACCTCACCACCACGGCCGCGGCCATCGCTGCAGCCAAGGGCATCGCCGCGCGCCGCCAGGGGGTTGACGCGTTGCGCAGCCTGCAGGAATACCACGCCCTGATTCGCTGATGTTGTGAAAGAGGCGCAATATCCCCCCCCTCTCCGCGATCGCTGGGGAGGGGGGTATTCTGAGGAGCGCTTCGCCCGCCTCCCGGGGATGAGAAGACGCTTGTGTGGATTCGAGCTTGACGCAATCCGGTGAAATCTGCTATGTTCCTAGAAGTTTTACCAAGATGTTCCCGGAAAAAACGAATTTCTCGTAAGCCCTGGAATCCTCCGGGGCTTTTTTTGTCGGGAATGCGGGAAAAAAGGATAAGAGATTACATGAGTTTCACTGCATTTACGTTTCACCCCCAGGTGGCCGCAGGGATTGACGCCGCCGGTTTCACGACGCCTACACCGATTCAAACCCAAGCCATTCCGCAGGTTTTGCAGGGTCGCGATCTCATGGGCCTGGCCCAGACCGGGACCGGCAAAACCGCCGCTTTCGCCTTGCCGATTCTCAACCGCCTGATGCAGGGGGAGCGAGGTCGCGTCCGTGCCCTGGTTATCGCACCCACGCGCGAGCTGGCTGAGCAGATCAACGAGAGTTTCATCACCATGGGGCAGCAGACCCGCTTGCGCAGCATCACGGTGTACGGCGGCGTCGGCATCAATCCCCAGATCAATAAGTTAAAGCAGGGTACCGAGATTGTTGTTGCCTGTCCTGGCCGCTTGCTCGATCATATCGACCAGGGGACCATCGATCTGTCGCACCTTGACGTTCTGGTGCTTGACGAAGCTGACCAGATGTTCGATATGGGTTTTTTCCCGAGCATTCGCCGGATTCTGAAAAAGCTGCCGGCCCAACGTCAGACCCTGCTGTTTTCGGCCACCATGCCCAACGAAATTCGTCACTTGGCCCAGGAGATACTCAAGGATCCGGTGACTGTGCAGGTCGGCGTCACGGCTGCGGCCACCACCGTCAGCCATGCGCTCTACCCGGTGGCCCAGCATCTGAAAACTCCGCTGTTGTTGGAACTTCTGCACAAAACCGACACGGGATCGGTTCTGGTTTTCACACGCACCAAGCATCGCGCCAAACGCCTCGGCGAGCAGTTGGGCAAAGCCGGTTATCGCGCCGCCTCATTGCAGGGCAATCTGTCGCAGAATAAGCGGCAGGCGGCTCTGGACGGTTTCCGCGACGGCAGCTTTCAAATTCTGGTGGCGACCGATATCGCCGCACGCGGTATCGATGTCAGCCAGGTCTCGCATGTCGTCAATTACGATATTCCCGGCACGCCCGAAGCCTATATTCATCGTATCGGCCGGACGGGACGCGCCGCCCGCAGCGGTGATGCTTTTACCCTGGTGACCGAGGAGGACACGGCCATGGTTCGAGCCATCGAGCGAACCCTGGGCAAAGCGGTCGAACGCCGTTCCGTCGCCGACTTTGACTACCAGGTGGCCGCCCCGCAGCGCGACAGGGAGTTCGCCCGTCCGCCGCGCCAACCGGCGCCGCGCCGCAAAGTCGAATCCGGGCGCGAAGGCCGCCCGGCCGGCGCCGCCAAGCCCTCCGGCGGCACGCAAAAGCATCAGCAGTCCGATGTCGCCGGGCGCTCCACCGCGGCACCTCCGGTGGCGGGCAATCGTCGCCCACGCAGTCGCGGCGGCCGCTCGCAGGCACAGAAGAGCAGGGTCTGAAAAAATGATTTAACTGTTCAGCAGGCACCGCAGGGTGCGGCGCTGGCGGACGGCGCAGCTCAATAGTTGCAAAATTTATATGACTGGAAGACCATCATTAGGGGCGCAGCATGCTGTGCCCCTTCCTCGTACAGGGATTCCCCATGATTCATCTCACAAACATCAGCAAGCAGCACGGCAGCCAGGTGCTGTTTCAAAACGCCAGTTGCCAGATTCTGCCCGGTAGCCGCGGCGGTCTGGTTGGCCCCAACGGGGCGGGCAAGACCACCATCTTTCGTCTCATCACCGGTGAGGAGCAGGCGGACGCGGGCGAAATCTCCTGCTCAAAAAAGACCGTGATCGGCTATTTTTCTCAGGATGTGGGCGAGATGGCCGGCCGCTCGGCACTGGCCGAAGTCATGGCGGCCTCGGCAAAAACCATGGCTCTGGGGGCCGAGATTCAGGCCATGGAGGCCGCCATGTGCGAGCCCATGTCCGATGAGGCATTGGCTGAACTTCTGGCGCGCTACGGCGATGCCCAGGAGGAGTTCGAGCATCGCGGCGGTTACGATCTGGAAAGTCGCGCCCAGGCGGTTCTCACCGGTCTGGGCATCGGTCCCGACGCTCATCAGCGCCCGGTGGAGAGCTTCAGCGGCGGCTGGAAAATGCGCATCGCCCTGGCACGCATTCTGACCCTTAATCCCGATGTTCTGCTGCTTGACGAGCCGACCAACCATCTGGATGTCGAATCCATCATCTGGCTGGAAAACTGGCTCTCCACCGAGTTCAAGGGCGCGCTGCTCATGACCAGCCATGATCGTGATTTCATGAACCGCATCGTCACCCGCATCATCGAAGTCGCCAATCGCAGCGTCACGACCTACAGCGGCAATTATGACTTCTATCTGCGCGAGCGCGAAATCCGCCGCGAGCAGCTGCTGGCCAGCTACCAGCGTCAGCAGGAGATGCTCGCCAAGGAAGAGGAGTTCATCGCGCGTTTTGCCGCGCGCGCCTCCCATGCCGCCCAGGTGCAGTCGCGGGTCAAAAAACTCGAGAAAATCGAACGTATCGAGCTGCCACCCGAGCAGCGCAGCATCCGTTTTTCCTTTTCTGAGCCGCCGCGCAGCGGCGATGATGTGGTCAGGATTGAGAATCTCGGCAAAGTCTGGCCACTGCCCGAAGGGGGTGAGCACCCGGTGTTCAGCGGCGTGTCCGGATTGATCCGGCGCGGTGAAAAAATTGCCGTGGTCGGCGTCAACGGTGCCGGCAAGTCGACCTTTCTCAAGGTGCTGGCCGGCAACACCGCGCCTAGTGCCGGCAGTGCGGTGATCGGCGCCAATGTGCATGTCGGCTACTTCAGCCAGCACTCCATGGAGGTCCTCGATCCGAAGAAGAGTGTGTTCGAAACGGTGCAGGACGCCATGCCCCAGGCCGGCGTCGGCGTGATTCGCAATCTCTGCGCCGCTTTTCTGTTTTGTGGCGATGATGTCGACAAACGCATCGACAAGCTCTCCGGCGGTGAGAAAAGCCGGGTAGTGCTGGCCACCCTGCTGGCTCAGCCCCTCAATTTTCTCATCCTCGACGAACCCACCAACCATCTCGATATTCAGTCGCGCGAGATTCTTCTCGAAGCGCTGCGGAATTTCGCCGGCACGGTGGTTCTGGTCAGTCATGACCGCCACTTTTTGCGCTCCCTGGTCAATCGCGTCTTTGAGGTCGACCACGGCGAAATGCGCACCTACGAAGGTGATTACGCATACTACCTGCAGAAATCCGGCCGCGAGATGTGCGCGGCCTGAGATTGTCCCGATATTTACCGCGTAACGCAAAAAGGGCGCCCCTGTAGTGGGCGCCCTTTTTGCGTTGATTTATCCCTGGTAGCTGATCAGCAGGCACCGCAGGGTGCGGCGGCATCGCGTGCGGCAGAAACTCGCCTGTGGCTCAAACATTTGCCGCAGCACGCACCCGCCGCACCCTGCGGCACTGTCGCACGTCGCAGCTGAACAGTTACTCTTCCTTTAGATTGATTCAATTCAACCCTGCGTTTTGATGATGCGCAGCATGCGCCGCAGGGGTTCGGCCGCGCCCCACAACAGCTGGTCGCCGCAGGTAAAGGCCGAGACGTACTGGGGGCCCATCTTCATCTTGCGTACGCGGCCGATGGGTACGCGCAGGGTGCCCGAGGTGTAGGCCGGGGTGAGCCGGGCCAGTGAATCGGCCTTGGTGTTGGGTACCAGTTCCACCCACTCGTTGTCGTTGGCGATGAGTTTTTCAATTTCGCCGATGGGCAGGTCTTTGTTGAGCTTGATGGTCAGAGCCTGGCTGTGCGAGCGCATGGCGCCGATGCGCACGCAGATGCCGTCAACGGGAATCGGTGAGGCGGTGCCGAGAATCTTGTTGGTTTCGGCGAAACCTTTCCACTCCTCGCGGCTCTGGCCGTCTTCCACTTCACGGTCGATCCAGGGCAGCAGGTTACCGGCCAGAGGAAAGCCGAATTCCTTTTTAGGCAGTGTCTCGCTGTTGAGAGCGGCGGCGACCTTCTGGTCGATTTCAAGAATGGCCGACTGGGGATTGGCGAGCAGATCCTTGACCCCGCCGTGCAGTACGCCCATTTGGCTGAGCAGCTCGCGCATGTTGGGCGCGCCGGCTCCCGAAGCGGCCTGGTAAGTCATGGAGCTGATCCACTCGACAACTCCGGCGCGGAACAACCCGCCAAGAGCCATGAGCATGAGGCTTACCGTGCAGTTTCCGCCGATGAAATCTTTGACGCCGCGTGCAAGAGCTTCGTCGATAACCCGGCGGTTGACGGGATCGAGAATGATGACGGCATCTTTTTCCATGCGCAGGGAGGAGGCCGCATCGATCCAGTAGCCCTGCCAGCCCGCCTGGCGCAGGGCCGGGTGGACCTCTTTGGTGTAGTCACCGCCCTGGCAGGTGATGATGACGTCGAGTTTTTTCAACTGATCGATGCTGGCTGCGTCTTGCAGGGTTCCTGAGCCCAGGGGGGCGGGGCCGCCGGCCTGAGAGGTGGAGAAAAAGACCGGTTCGACGCCCTCGAAATCATCCTCTTCGCGCATGCGGTCGAGCAGAACCGAGCCGACCATACCGCGCCATCCGACCAATCCGACTTTCATGGTGTTCTCCCTGTTTGATAAAAAGAAAGTTTCCCTTGTTGGCAAATCCGCTGCGCATTATAGCGGAATCGTGCGGGAAAGTACAATGCGAAGGATGGGGGCGCGTTACAAATGAATTGGTGTTGTTTCACCATTTTCCGCCTCGCTCTGCCAGATGTGACGGATGGCATCGCGTGCGGCGCGGATTTTTTTCTTTGCGTCGTTTTTCTCCAGCCAGGCCAGGCTGAGGGGCAGGGTCATCCATCCCTGATCCCAGATCACCGCCTCACCCTGCGCCGCCAGGGGCCGCGCTTCGTCCTCGCGCATCACTGCCACGCCCTGACCGTCGCGTACCAGTTCACGCACGATAAATTCATCGGCGGCCGTGACTGTCTGATTGGGTTGCAGGCGCAGTCTTTCCAGTTTATCGAGCAGAGCCGCATACAAGGGGCTGTCGTTGGCCACCCAGATCCAGGGCAGGGCGGCGAGGTTTTCCCAGAGTAGGCCGGCGCCATCCGGCGCCAGACTGCGCGGAATAACCACGCAGATGCGCACCCACGACAGCAGCACATGGCGGATGTCTGCATCGGTGGTGTTGCCGTAGAAAAAGGCAAGGTCGAGCCGCCCTTGGCGCAGCAGTTCGCCGGTACGCAGGGTTTCGCTGGTGTGATAGATGACGTTGAGATCGCTGTGCAGCAAAGACAGGCGGCGGTTGATGGCACCGACACGCAGGAAGGCGGGTGCCGCATTGAGCCCGATGTTCAGAGATTCGCCCACCCCCTGGTGCAGTTCCATGGCGCGCCGGCGCAGACGGCGTGCGGCGTCGAGGACCTCTTCGGCCAGGCCGAGCAGTTCACTGCCGTACTCGCTGAGCTCCATGCCGCGCGCGGTGCGGCGGAACAGGCTCACGCCCAGTTCACCTTCGAGCTGTTTGAGCTGGGTGGAGAGGGCCGACTGGCTGAGATGGAGTTTGTCGGCGGCGCGGGTCAGGTTGCGTTCACGGGCGATGGTCAGAAAGGATTTGAGCTGATTGAGGTCCATGCTGCCGGGTCTCCGTTCGAAAAAATCGAACACAGTCTTTCAAAAGTTCAATTGGATCGATGATTGATTTTCGTGTAAAACCGTCAGGAAATCAATGCTCGGATGTGCGGGCGGATAAAAAAAATCATTTGGCTTTTTTGCCTCACTGGAGAATTTTCATGTTTGGACTTGAAGGTGTAGCCGTCCCCCTGGGCTTTGCTCTGTGTATTCTGAGTACCCTTGCCTGCGTGGTTTACGGCGTCCTCAACTGGAATCGTGGTTACTGCCCGGACGAGGCGCGCCGTCGCCGCCGCCCGACCCGGAAGTTCTAAGTCCATGAGCCCTGTTCTGCTTGGTATCGTTGTCGCTGGGTATCTGCTCATTCTGACCGGGTTGGCTTTCAAGGCTTATCGCGAAACGCATACCGGCGCGGACTACCTGGTCGCCGGACGCAGCAGCCATCCTTTTGTCATGGCCATGTCTTATGGCGCCACCTTTGTCAGTACTTCGGCCATCATCGGTTTCGGCGGAGCGGCGGCGGTGTTCGGCATGGGCCTTCTGTGGCTGACCTTTCTTACCATCTTCATCGGCATTTTTGTCGCTTTCGTATTTTTCGGCCGCCGGACGCGCCTCATGGGAGCCAATCTCAATGCGCACACCTTCCCCGAATTCATCGGCCTGCGCTTCCAATCGCGAGGCTTGCAGGGCGCGGTGGGATTGCTGATTTTTGCCACCATGCCCCTCTATGCCGCTGTGGTGCTCATGGGTGGCGGAAAATTCATTTCCCAGGTTCTGCAAGTCGATTATCAGGCCGCGCTGCTGGTGTTGACCCTGATTGTTGCAGTCTATGTCATCATGGGCGGGCTGAAGGGCGTCATGTACACCGACGCCTTCCAGGGCAGCATCATGTTCGCGGGGATGGTTACCCTGCTGGTCTTTACCTATTACCGCCTCGGCGGGGTGACGGCCGCCCACGAGCGCCTTACGGGAATGAAGGATATTGCCGTTTCCATGTTCGGTGCCAAGGGCCACACGGGTTGGACATCCTTTCCCGCCTTTCTTTCCGAATACTGGCTGGTCGTGGTGACCACCATCATCCTCGGCGTCGGCATCGGCGTGTTGGCCCAGCCGCAGTTGGTCGTGCGTTTCATGACGGTTAAAAGCGATCGCGAACTCAACCGCGCGGTGCTCATCGGCGGGGTGTTTATCCTGGTGGCGGTGGGCGTGGCTTTCGTCGTCGGCCCTCTGGCCAACGTCTTTTTTTATTACGAAAATCCAGCGACCCAGGGGCAGATCGCCCTGCTCGCGGCGGGCACCCAGGTTGACGCCATCATTCCTCTTTACATTAGTCAGGCCATGCCACAGTGGTTCGCCGCCATCTTTATGGTGACCATGATCTCAGCGGCCATGAGTACCCTGAGTTCGCAGTTTCATACCATGGGCACGTCTCTTGGTCGCGATCTTTATGAGGGTGCGTTGGGCCGCAAAGGCAACTCCCTGCGGATCAACAAGGCTGGGGTGTTTTCCGCCATTGTTCTGAGCTACCTTGTGGCCTCGGCGCTGCCGGTGTTCTTCGAAGGGGGAACCGCCATCATCGCCCACGGCACGGCCATCTTCTTCGGCATCTGCGCGGCGGCTTTTCTGCCCATGTATTTCGGCGCCATTTATTTTCGCGGCATGACCCGCGCCGGCGCCTGGGCGGGGTTTGCCGCCGGTACCCTGAGCAGTTTGTTCTGGATCTTTTTCGTGCATATCAAGGAATCCAAATCGCTCATGCTGTGCAAGGCGCTTTTCGGTGTCGATTCCCTGGCCGCCGATACTCTGTGGGTGGTGGTCGACCCCCTGGTGGTTGCGCTGCCCCTGTCCATCCTTGCAACAGTACTGGGCAACCTGTTGGGAGAGAAAATACCGGTCCGCCATCTGGCTCACTGCTTTCGTGGTATCTCGCGCACCAATCGCCGCTCGCCCGCCAAAGCCACCCTCCCAATTCCTTCAGGCGCTTCCGTCGTCGAGTAATATCACACGGAAAAAAAATCTTGACTTCAACCATAGGAATAAGCGACCATTGAAAACGCAAATCAAAATCTCAAGCAACCTATTTTGGGGAGGAATCGATCAGTGACCAAGTTTCGTTTTGCTCTATCCTTTCTTTTGCTGGCTCTGTTTGCCTTGCCTTGGACGTCTCTCGCCCAGGCGCAGGAAGTCGTCGTTTATTCGGCGCGCAACGAGCATCTCATTCGCCCGCTTTTCGAAGCCTATACCCAGGAAACGGGAGTCAAGGTCAGTTTCCTCACGGACAAAGAAGGCCCCCTTCTGCAGCGCCTCAAGGCGGAGGGACGCAACACCCGCGCAGATTTGCTGGTGACCGTTGATGCCGGCAACCTCTGGCATGCGGCCGAGGAAGGCTTGTTGCAGCCAGTTGATTCGGCTGTTTTGGCGGCCAACGTGCCCGAGCATCTGCGTGATCCGCAAAACCAGTGGTTTGGCCTGTCCCTGCGGGCGCGCACCATCGTCTACAGCCCTGAGCGCGTCAATCCGGAGGAGCTTTCCACCTATGCGGCACTCGGTGAGCCCCAGTGGAAAGATCGTCTCTTGCTGCGCACCTCGCAGAAAGTATACAATCAGTCGCTGGTCGCCATGCTCATCGCCGAGCGCGGCGTAGAAGAAACCGAGCGAATCGTACGTTCCTGGGTGGATAACCTGGCGGCCCCGCCCTTTGCCAATGATAACGCAGTGATGGAAGCCATCGCCGCGGGTCAGGGCGATGTCGGCATCGTCAACACCTACTATCTCGGTCGGCTGCTCAAAAGCAAGCCTGATCTGCCGGTGGCACTGTTCTGGGCCGACCAGGACGGCAGCGGCGTGCACGTCAATGTTTCCGGGGCCGGCGTCACCCGCCATGCCCGCAATGCGGAAGGCGCAATCAAACTTCTTGAGTGGCTCTCATCCGAAGCGGCGCAGAATCTTTTCGCCGATGCCAATATGGAATATCCGGTCAATCCGCAGGTAACCTCCCATCCGGACGTGGCTGCCTGGGGCCCTTTTAAGCAGAATCCGATCAATGTGTCCCGTGCCGGCGAACTCCAGACCCAGGCTATCATGCTCATGGACCGTGCCGGTTATCGTTAGGGTTGTGGAAAGGTAAAAGATCCAAGGTGTCGGAAAATACATCTTCGCATACGACCGCCGGCCCGAGCCGGGCGCTCATCAAGGACGCCCGGCCCGGGCCTTTTCAGCTACGCTATTGGGATGGCTGGCGGCTGTTTTCCCTGGCCGTTGCTTTGTTGGTGGTTATTTCCCTGGCCGTGGTCTGCCTATCGTGGCTGACGCCGGCGCCTGAAATCTGGCAGCACCTGCGCCAGACCCTGTTGGCCCGTTTGCTGCTCAACAGTCTCTGGCTGGTGCTGGGTGTCGGCAGTTTGACCCTGCTGCTGGGTGTAAGTCTGGCCTGGTTTACCGCCACCTGTGAGTTTCCCGGGCGACGTTTTTTTTCCTGGGCGCTGCTGCTGCCCCTGGCCATGCCCACCTACGTGCTGGCCTTTGTCTTTGTCGGGCTGCTCGATTTTGCCGGGCCGGTGCAGACTCTGTGGCGCGAATGGTTTGGGCGCGACGCCTGGTTTCCGGCGATCCGCTCAACGCCCGGGGTAATCATTGTTATGTCCCTGGCGCTCTACCCTTACGTCTATCTGCTGGCCAAAAACGCATTCCAAACCCAGGGACGGCGGGCCATGGAAGCCGCCGAGTCCCTGGGCTGCGGCCCGCGGGAGGGGTTTTTCCGGGTCGCCCTGCCCATGGCGCGCCCCTGGATCGCCGGCGGCATGCTGCTGGCATTGATGGAAGCCCTGGCCGACTTTGGCGCCGTATCCATTTTCAACTACGAAACCTTCACCACTGCCATCTACAAAGCCTGGTTCGGCTTTTTTTCCCTGACTACCGCAGCCCAGCTTGCTTCGCTGCTGGTGCTCCTGGTGTTCATTCTGATTGTTGTTGAACAGCGTCTACGCGCCCGACGGCGCTTTTCCACGGCGCGTTCTTCGGCACACGCCACACGCCTGCCCCTTAAAGGCTGGCGGGCTTGGGGGGCGAGCTGTTTTGCCGGGGGAGTCCTGCTGATTGCTTTCGGTCTTCCCGTGGTGCAGCTGAGCCTGTGGACGCTGGCCTCTTATGCCGAGGAGTTCAACGTTCGCTATTTTTCCCTGCTCGGCCGATCGATCGGCCTGGGTTTGAGTGCGGCAGTGTTGATTTGCCTAACTGCCCTGGTGCTTTCCTATGCCGCTCGCCGCCATACTGATCCCCTCACTCGTGGCCTGGTGCGGGTGGCTAATCTCGGCTATGCTTTGCCTGGTGCGGTGCTGGCGGTGGGGATATTTATACCTCTGGCAGCGGTGGACAATATCCTCATCGCCCTTGGCGAGAGCTTTTTCGGGTGGCACTTGCGCCCCTTGCTGCAAGGGACGGTTGTCATCATGCTGCTGGCTTACCTGGTGCGCTTTCTCGCTCCCGGATTTAAGCCGGTGGAGGGCGCCATGAATCGGGTCACGCCCAGCATCGACGAAGCGGCGCGCCTTTCGGGTTTACGTGGGCCGGCGCTTTTGGCACGCATTCATTTTCCCATTCTGCGCGGTGGCTTGCTCACCGCGGCGACCATCGTTTTCGTCGATGTCATGAAGGAAATGCCCATTACCCTTATGACCCGCCCCTTCGGCTGGGAGACTCTTGCGGTGAAAATTTTCGAGCTGACGGCCGAGGGCGAGTGGGAGCGCGCGGCCGTGCCCGCAGTCGCTTTGGTGGCGGCCGGGCTCATTCCCATCATTCTCTTCATGCGCCATTCAGAAAAATAATCTGACCCAGGAATTCATTTGATATGAGCCAGACTGTTCTCGAACTCAACGGTATCAGCCAGGCCTACGGCAGCCAACTGGTGGTCGACAATCTTTTTCTGCGTTTGGAAAAGGGCCGCATCGGTTGTCTGCTCGGCGCCAGCGGTTGTGGCAAGACCACGGTGCTGCGCACCATTTCGGGATTTGAAAGTGTGCTGACCGGGGATATTCGCCTCAACGGCCGCATCGTGAGCAGTCCCTCGCTCACCCTGCCGCCCGCCAAACGCGGCATCGGCATGGTTTTTCAAGACTACGCCCTCTTTCCTCACCTGAGGATTTTCGACAATGTAGCCTTCGGACTGCGCGGTCTCAGCCGCGCGGAAAAGATCGTGCGTGTCCATGAGTTGCTTGAACTGGTCGGGCTTAAGCAGGAGCAGCACAAGTATCCCCACGAAATTTCCGGTGGTCAGCAGCAGCGCGTGGCGCTTGCTCGGGCACTGGCTCCGCGCCCCGATCTGCTGCTCCTTGATGAACCCTTTTCCAATCTCGATGTGACTCTGCGTGAGCGCCTTTCCCTGGAAGTCCGCGATATCCTCAAGGCCTACGGCGCCACCGCGCTGTTTGTTACGCATAATCAGCAAGAAGCCTTTGCTGTGGCCGATGAGATCGGGGTGATGTCCGCGGGGCGCATGCTGCAATGGGCCGGTGCCCATGAATTATACCACCAACCTGCGGATACCTTTGTCGCGCGTTTTGTCGGCGAGGGTGTGCTGCTGCCGGGGGTGGTGCGCGCGCGGGGTGAGGTGGAGACGGGCCTTGGTGTTTTAAAGGGCGATTTCAAAGAAGACTTTGGCGGGGGGGCCGCGGTGAGTGTTCTGGTGCGACCCGAAGACTTGGTGCATGACGATGACTGGCCGGTCAAGGCCGAGGTCGTGCGGCGTAATTTCCGTGGAGCCAGCATTCTTTACACCCTGCGCCTTTCAAGCGGAGATCTGGTGCAGGCTCAGGTTCCCAGCCACTGCAATCACGTCATCGGCGAGCGCATCGGCATCCGCTCCGATGTGCGCCATCTGGTGGTTTTCCCCCGCACCTGAGCCTTTCCCTCATCCTGACAAACCTGCCGAATATCCCGAAGCCAGTCGGTCTGCGAACGCGACCCCCATCAATTGAGGAGTGGTATGTTTGTCCCATTAGTCCTGTGGCATTGTCGGAAAAAACGGATGAATATATTGACAAAGGGCCGGGTTCGGGTAAATTTACTCCTATTCGGTTGTTTCATTAAATTCCCGCCCAGAGGAGGTACCATGAAACGTTTTGTTCTCTCTGTTATGGCAGCACTGCCCTTTATGTTGTTTGCGGGGTGCGGTTGGTCCAACGCCTCAAGTCACACGGCCCCAGCGGAGGCTGAGAAAGTGGCTGAGGCCGTCGCGGAAAAATCGGGGAAAGACCAGATTTTCGAGCCGGGTTCTTTTGAGAATCCGCAGGTGTGCGCGGGTTGTCACAGCGACATCTATGAGCAGTGGGCGCACTCCATGCATGCCAATGCCTGGGAAAACAAATGGTATCAGCCCGATTACATGATGGCTAATGAAGAAACCGACGGTCTCACCGAAATGCTATGCGGTCCCTGCCACGCGCCCATCGCCGCGCGCACCGGCCTGCTGCCGCCCGCCGACGGCAGCAAGTTCGACGCGACGTCGCGCCGGGGCATTTCCTGCGATTTCTGCCACACAGTTACCGGCGTGGCGGAGATGGCCAATATGGGTCACATCTCCGAGCCGGGCAACACCAAGCGCGGACCGCGCGGTGACGGCGAATCCCTCTATCACGAGGTGGCTTTCTCAGAGATCCACACCAAGGCCGATTTCTGCGGGTCCTGCCACATGGTTATCCATCCCATCACAGGCGTACACATCATCGACACCTGGGAGGACTGGAAGAACAACGAATACGGCAAGCAGAACATCACCTGCCAGAATTGCCACATGACCCCGACCCCCGGAGTCGGTCAGAACCCCGGACGTTCCGCCGGCATGGGCGCACAGCGTGACAACATTGCTTTCCACACGTTCACCGGCGGCAGCTCCTATATTCAGGATGCCTTGGGCAACGAAAAACAAGCTGAAATGGCTCGCGAATTCCTGCGCGCCGCCGCTGAGGTCAAGCTCTCCGAAAAGGTCGCCGATGACGGCACCCTTGAGTTGACCGTCGATGTGCATAATGTGGGCGCCGGGCATAAGATTCCCACCGGGACGACCTACATCCGCAAACTGTGGCTGCAAGTGGAAGTTATGGACGGCAACGGCAAGGTGGTTTACAGCTCGGGGCACATCGATGACAAGAACAATGTCGATCCCGATGCGGTTTTCTTCCGTCTGCTGTTCCTCGACGCCGAGGGCAATCTGACCGGCAAGAGCTGGCGCGCGCACGCCATCGGTTATGATCGCCGCATCCCGGCCAAGGGCAAGGACAGCGAAACCTACAGCATCAAATTGCCCGGCAAGGGTGAGTACACGGTCAATACGCGTCTGATGTACCGCTCCTTCACCCAGGCCACCCTGGATGAAATCCACGAGCGTACCGGTGATTCCCTGCCGCCGGTGACCAGCGTCGAAATGGCCGCGGCACAGACCAGGGTTAAATTTTAGGATCTTCCGGATAGATTAGAAAAAGAGGCGGAGTGCTTGGTGCATTTCCGCCTCTTTTTTTTTGGGGAGTTTAGGACAGACGGTTTTTGAAGTCCTCGTAGCCGAACTTTCTGACCAGTTCGATGCCGTCATCTTTGCGGGCATAATAAATGGAGGGCAGCTTGACACCGTTGAAGGTATTGGTTTTGACCATGGAGTAAATGGCCATGTCGAGGAAGATCAGGCGATCACCGACCTGCAGGGGCCGATCGAAGGAATACTCGCCGATCACATCACCTGCCAGGCAGCTGATCCCGCCCAAACGATAGGTGTGGGCTTTTTCTCTTGGGTTTGCGGCGCCGATGATGTTCGGGCGGTAGGGCATTTCCAGCACATCGGGCATATGGCAAGTGGCCGAGGTGTCGAGGATGACGTTGGTGACGTCGTGGTTGCGAGTGATGTCGAGCACACTTGCAACAAATGCCCCGGCATTCAGGGCTACCGCTTCGCCGGGTTCGAGATAGACGCTCAAATGCGGGTAGCGCGCCTTGAAACCCTTGATGATGCGGATCAGGTGCGCCACATCGTAGTCGGGGCGCGAGATGTGGTGGCCACCGCCGAAGTTGACCCAGGACATGCGCTCCAGGTACCGGCCAAATTTATCCTCAAACGCCGTCAAGGTGCGTTCCAAGGCGTCGGCCCCCATTTGGCACAGGGTGTGGAAGTGCAGGCCGCTGATGCCATCCAGCGCCGTTTCGTCGAGCTCATCTGCAATGATGCCCAGGCGCGAACCGGGGCCGCAGGGGTCATAGATGGCCACTTCCGTTTCCACGTGCTCAGGGTTGCAGCGCAAGCCGAAGTCAAGCTTGGAATTCAGTGTGCGGGCCAGGCCTCCAAAGCGGCGCCACTGACCAATTGAATTAAACACCAGATGGTCGCACACCGGCGCCATCTCGCGAATATCTTCCTCGCTGTAGCCTGCGGCAAATCCGTGAACCTCGCCACCGAAAAATTCCCGTCCAAGGCGCGCCTCATGAGGACCGCTGGCGCAGGTGCCTTTGAGAGTTTGCCGCAGCAAGGGGAAACAATGGTGCATGGCAAATGCTTTGAGGGCCAGCAGGATGTGTGCTTCGCTCTGGTCCATGACCTTCTGCAGAATGGCCAGATTGTGCTCCAGGGCTTCTTCAAAAACAACAAATGCGGGAGTTCTGACGGCGCTCAGATCGGTTTTTTTTGAGCAGACTTGGTCCATGGTTCCTCGCGGGGAAGGCGGTGTCAAAGCAAGAACCCCGGAACCTGGGTTCCGGGGTTTGTGGTTTCCATCAGAGAAGATCAGTCGTCAAAGCCTTCCATGAACTCCTCTTTCCAGGGCAGGCCGAAGCGGTTCAGGTCGTCCATGAAGGGATCGGGATCGAACTGTTCGATGTTGAATACCCCCTGACCGCGCCACACCCCGGTCAGCAGCATTTTCGCGCCGATCATGGCCGGCACCCCGGTCGTGTAGGAAATGGCTTGGGATTTGACCTCGGCATAGCAGGCCTCATGATCGCAGATATTGTAGATGTAATATTTTCGCGCTTTGCCATCCTTGACGCCCTCGACCATGACGCCGATGCAGGTGTGGCCTTTGGTCAGCGGGCCCAGAGAGGCCGGATCGGGGAGTAGCGCCTTGAGAAACTGCAAAGGGATGATTTCCTGGCCGTTGAAATTGACCGGCTCGATACCTGTCATCCCGACATTCTGCAGGACTTCGAGATGCTTGAGGTAATTATCGGAGAAGCTCATCCAGAAGCGCGCGCGCTTGAGTCCCGGAACGAACTTGGCCAAGGATTCAAGCTCCTCATGATACATCAGATAGATGTTCATGGTCCCGAGGTTTTCGGGTAATTCAAATTCCCGCTTAACGGAGAGCGGTTCAGTTTCGACCCATTGGCCGTTTTCCCAGTAGCGTCCCTTGGCGGTCACTTCGCGGATGTTGATTTCCGGGTTGAAGTTGGTGGCAAAGGGCATTCCGTGGCTTCCGGCATTGCAGTCAATGATGTCGATGGTGTGGATTTCATCGAAATGATGCTTGAGGGCATGCATGGTCATGACGCTGGTCACACCGGGATCGAAGCCGCTGCCCAGCAGGGCCATGATGCCTTTGTCCTTGAAACGGTCATGGTAGGCCCACTGCCAGCTGTATTCGAACTTGGCCGTATCCGGCGGTTCATAATTGGCCGTATCCAGATAATCGACGCCGGTGGCCAGGCAGGCATCCATGATGCTGAGATCCTGATAGGGCAGGGCCAGATTAACCACCAGGTCAGGTTTAAAATCCTTGATGAGGGCTACCGTTTCCTCGACGTTGTCCGCATCGAGTTGAGCGGTGCGAATAGGGCGCGGCAGCATCTGGGCGATTTTGTCGCATTTGGCCTTGGTGCGGCTGGCCAGACAAATTTCCTCAAAAACTTCGGGCAGCATGGCGCATTTCCAGGTCGTTACCTGGCTGACGCCGCCCGCACCGATAATCAATACTTTTCCCATAGCGTCGTCCTTTCCTGGTTGGTAAAATCCATAAAATCTAACCGATTTTAGGGCTGAGTGCAAACACTCTTGCGTCATCTGTTCGCGAAAAAAAATACGTAATTGCCGCCAGGCGCGGCAATCATAAAAAAAGCCCCGCGGTTACCCGCGAGGCTTTCTGGTTTTGGCAAGGATCGATGCTTTCGCTTAGATTTTGCGCACGTTGGCGGATTGAGGACCTTTTTGGCCCTGAACCACCTCAAAGGACACGCGGTCTCCCTCAACCAGGGATTTGAAACCCGACCCGTCAATAGCGGAGAAATGAACGAATACGTCCGGTCCATTGTCCTGCTCGATGAATCCAAAACCCTTGGCGTCGTTAAACCACTTTACTGTACCTTCAGCCATTTTCTGTTGCTCCTTTTGTTCCGATGGAAAATTTGCGTTGTGGCGACATTGCCAGTCCATAAAAAGCAAAAAACACACAATCCACCATGGTTTGTGTGTTTCACCCTTTTCGGACCTGCGGATGCAGGGTTTGACAGGAAACATCGACACACACTTGCTTAGTGGTGCAAGACTATCATGCGGGTCTTTTAAAAGCAAGCGCTAAAATGGGATGAAAGAGCGGTGAACGCCTGGAAAATTATCAGACCAGTTGCAGGGGCGGTTCCCGTAGGGCCGCGATCTGCTCACGCAGTTCCAGGATGTGTTCTCCCCAGTAGCGCGGGGTGTTGAACCAGGAAAAATGGTGCGGGAATGTGGGGTCATCCCATCGGCGGGCGAGCCAGGCGCTGAAATGCAGCATGCGCAGGCTGCGCAACACTTCGATTAGACGCAATTCCCCAGGTGAAAAATCGAAAAATTCGTTGTAGCCTTCGATGATTTCGGCAAGCTGGGCATTTTGTCGCGAGCGCTTTCCGGAAAGCATCATCCAGATATCCTGAACTGCCGGCGCCATGCGCGCATCATCAAGATCCACCAGATGAGGAGCGGCGTCGCGCCAGAGAATGTTGCCGGCGTGGCAGTCGCCGTGAACGCGGATATAGCGGGGAGCGGCTGCGTCCAGGATCTCGTCGAGGCTTTGCAGCAGGTCGGTGGTGAGGGCGAGGTAATTGTCCCGATAGTCGGGAGGGATGAAGTTCTCGCTGATGACCTCAACGCTTGCGCGACCAAAGGTGTCCAGGTCCAGGCGCGGACGGTGCACAAAAGGGCGGGTCGCGCCGATGCGGTGCAGACGCCCCAGAAGTCGGCCCATGATCAGCAGGTTGTCGCCGTGGTCGAATTCGGGCGCATGCCCGCCTCGACGCGGATAGAGCGCGAATCGAAATCCGCCATAATGAAAAAGGGTGGCTCCGCCGGAATCGACCAGAGGGGCCACCACGGGCAACTCATGGTCGCACAGTTCCAGGCAGAATTCATGCTCCTCGATGATCTGCGCATCGCTCCAGCGGCCGGGCCGGTAAAATTTGGCGATGAGGGGTTCGCTCTCCTCGATGCCGATCTGATAAACGCGGTTTTCATAACTGTTGAGCGTCAGGGTGCGGCAATCGCAGCGAAATCCGCGGCTCTCCACCGCGTCCATAATGAAATTCGGAGTCAGGGATTGAAAAGGGTGCTGATCATTGCTCATAACTTGGATTGTCCAGGCGAAAAATTGGAAAATTTAAAAGGTTCACGCAAAAAAGACGGTCGAAAGACCGTCTTTTTTGCGTGAACCTCTCAGCCGCCGGAGATCGCTGTCAGCGCATCTCCGCATGAACGCGGTCACCGCGGTTGATGGCGTCGACGCTTTTGACAATGAGCAGCGAAGCTGTGCGAGAACGCGTTTCGATAACCACGCCTGCGCCGAGGACAATTTCGGGCAATTCCAGAGACTCCGCCCAGGGGCCACGGTTCTGACGGGCGATTTCCGTTGCCTTGCGCGGCCGGGATATGATCATCAGATTGCCGGCTTCAAGGCCGTCCTCCGACCCGAGGTCAATATAGGCCACCATGTTTTGTCCCAAGGCCAGGTTTTTCTCGGTGCTTCCGATGAGGGTGCCGGCCAGGGGCGCAACGGCTTCTTTGAGTTCCACCTCGCGGCGCGGCGGCTGGTAGGGACGCAACAAGGCGCCGCGCAAAATTTCACGGTGGGCCTCGATAATCTGTGCCGAAGCGACTTGGGGATGAATTTCGCTGATCTGAATAGTGCCAAGATCACTGACCAGGTAGCCGATGTACTCATTCGTTTGCGGGTGGCGAACCCGCTCGCCCAGATGAAAAAGCGTAAAGCGGTCTCCAGGCGCGACGCGGCCCGGGTCGGTCAGTTCAACAAAGACCCGATCACCGGTCCCCATCATGATGCGGTTGTCGGTGGCATCGACCAGAGTGCCGACGCTGCTGACCAGGGAATCGATATAGCCATCCCCGCCGAAGGCTTTAACGGTGATGCTTTCGCGCACCACTGGTGGCGCCTCGACCTCGGGCGCGGGTTCGACAATTTGTGCCGGTTCCGTCTCGGCGGTGACAAACTCAATGCGATCTGGAAAAATCCGCAGCTTTTGTCCCGGATAGATGAAATGCGGGTTGCGGATATAGGGATTGGTCGCCCACAGGTTCGGCCAGTAGAAGGGATCTTTGATGAAGCGTTCGGATATCCCCCAGAGGGTATCACCTTTTTTGATGACATAAATTCGCGATTCTTCCGCGGCTGTGGCCATGCCGGCGGTCAGCAGCAGAACTGCAAGAACCAGGGCTTTCTTGAGAGCCATGATGTCCCCTCGGTGCTTTTAGAGGTTCAGAGTTCCAGGTCTTTCTGGGCGGCCGCGCTGCGCGGATAGCGCTGGCGCAGCAGATCGAGAATCTGGCGCGCTTGATTGTCACGCCCGAGCTTCTGGTACGCTGAAGCTGCCTTGTATAAAGCGTCGGGAGTTCGCCCTGACTGAGAGTGGTTCTCAGCCATGGTCAGAAATTCGACGGCTGCTTGTTCGTATTGCTGCTGTTGGTAATAGCATTCTCCGATCCAAAATTGCGCGTTGGCTGCATATTCATTATCGGGAAAGCTTTCGAGGAAACGTTCAAAGCCTGCAATCGCCTGTGAATAGCGGCCTGAAGCATAATCGGAAAAAGCGCGCAGATAGGTGTCGGTGGCCGATGAGGGTGCCGGACTTGGCGCTCTGGGCGGCAGCGGCGGGGTTAATGGCTGGGTCCGCGCGGTGATTTGACCGGCGTGGGTGTCCATTTCTGTTCCTGGCCGGTCTCGCAGGGCTTGAAGTTGAGCTTGCTGAGAGTGGACCTGGGATTGCAGATCCGCAAACTCGCTGCGTAGCGCGGAAAGCTGGGCGTCAAATTGCTGCTGACGCTGTTCGATGCGAGAAAGATCCTGCGGGGACAGGGCGGTGGGTGACTGTGGGCCGGGAACCGCACAGCCACTCATGGCCGCTACCAGAATCAGGACAAAGCCTGCCAGAAATATGTTCGGCACAGAAAGCTCCCTGAAACAAAGTAAAAGATTTTTAAAATGAAAATTTCTCTAAAAATTATAGGGTTTTTTCACCCTTGTCAAGTCGCGCGTTAGCTTCCAAATCCTGCCGTCGGCCTGCCTGCCCAACAAGTCGCACTTCACTTTCAGGGTTCTCGTCAGCTCCGCCCCAATTCTGTTATGATGCCGCATATTTCCCTGAACGGAGAATTTTACATGCAAAAACCTGAACTGTTGGCGCCGGCTGGTGATCTGGAAAAACTCCAAACCGCTCTGCGTTTCGGCGCTGATGCGGTCTATCTGGGCACTGCGCGTTTCGGCCTGCGCGCCCTGGCCGGCAATTTCGACCCTGATGCATTGCGTACGGCACGCGATCTGTGCCGATCCCAGGGCAAGAAGATCTACCTGACTCTTAACGCCTGGCTGCGCCCAGCCGAATTTCCCGATTTTGAAGCCCTGCTCGAAGAGCTGCGGCCCTTGGATCTTGATGCCTACATTGTCGGCGATCCCGGCGTCGTGGCGGCCGTGCGCAGGGTCGATCCGAAACGCGCGCTGCACCTCTCCACCCAGGCCAATACTACGAGTGCTCAGGGTGCTAACTTCTGGGCGGCAGCCGGTATCGGCCGCGTCAATCTGGCGCGGGAGCTGTCTTTGGATGACATCCGGCTGATCCGCGGGCAAACCGCTTGTGATCTCGAGGTGTTCGTGCATGGCGCCATGTGCGTGGCCTGGTCGGGACGCTGCCTGCTTTCGGCGGCGCTCACCGGTCGCGAAGCCAACCGCGGACTCTGCGCACACCCTTGCCGCTGGCGCTACGCCTTGATGGAAGAAACCCGCCCCGGCGAGTTTTTTCCCATCGAAGAGGATGAGCGGGGTACCTACCTTTTCAACAGTCGCGACCTGTGCCTGGTGGAGCATCTGCCGGCACTGGTGGATGCAGGTGTCGACAGCCTCAAGATCGAAGGGCGCATGAAAAGCGTTTATTACGTTGCTGCGGTGACGCGCGTTTATCGCGCCGCCCTCGACCATTATCTGGCCGATCCCGCGGGCTATCGCCCAGACCCTCGGTGGCGGGCTGAACTGGATAAGGTCAGTCACCGCCCTTATGGAACCGGGTTTCTGCTGGGTGGCGTGGACGCAGGTGTGCACGATGCGGATTCCACCTACATCAGGGCGTCTGATTTTGTTGGTGTGGTGCGCCAAGAGCAGGGCGCTTTGGCCGTGCAGGGGCGCAACCGTTTTCTGCCGGGCGAAAATTTGGAAGTCATCGGTCCCAATATGCGCACCGAGGTGTTTCAGGTCGGCGAGATCCAATCTCTGGAGGGTGAAATCCTCCCCGCTGGTCAACCCAATCGGCTCGTGCGTCTGAATCTGCCGGCGGGCGCTCAAGCCGGAGATCTGCTGCGCAGACCGGTAAGATCCGAAGGCCTTAGTTAACCCTGGATCCGTGAGATCCGAACGGGCAAGAGCGCAAGTCATTGACCTGCCTAAGCATTCAAAAAATCGCCGATGAACCTATGGGTGCACCTCAGATTNACCCTGGATCCGTGAGATCCGAACGGGCAAGAGCGCAAGTCATTGACCTGCCTAAGCATTCAAAAAATCGCCGATGAACCTATGGGTGCACCTCAGATTTTTTGAAACACTTATTCAGGCCAAGCACTTACACTCTTTTGCCGCCCAGATCTCACGGATCCAGGTTAACTGTTCAGCATGCACCGCAGGGTACGGCGGCATCGCGCGCGGCAAAAACTCACCTGCGGTTCAAGCATTTGCCGCAGCCTTCAACCGCCGCACCCTGTGGGACTGTCGGACGTTGCAGGTGAATTTATACTTAAGTGCTGCACACGGATAAGATCTGGCGAAAGCGAAGCAATGCGTGTCCAGAGGGGTGGGTTTTTGAAATTTCAAAAAAACAGAAACCGTTTGCGCTTGGGCTCCCTTGCCGACACCGACCAGCAGCGGGCGGTGTTCACTTCGCAACAGGTCAGGCTGCGGCCGTAGACCGCGCCTGTGTCGAGGCCCATTCGCTCCGAACCAATAAGCGGGCCATCCGTTTGCGGGGTGTGGCCGAAAACCACGGTCTTGCCCCAGGAATAACTGCTGTTGAGAAAGGCGTTGCGAATCCACAGCAGGTCTTCTTCGCTTTGTTGCTCAGGTGAAAGGCCGGGCAGGAGCCCTGCGTGGACGAAGATGAAATCCGGGGTTTCGTAGTAGAGGCGCAAGTCTTCGAGAAACCGCCGATGCGCGTCGGGGATTTCTTGACTGCCCCGCTTCTCATAGCTGTCAAGGGTCTCCTGGCCGCCGTTGGCGAGAAAGCTCAGGCGATCGCGCCCGACCAGGAAGTCGAGAAACATGGCCTCGTGATTACCCTTGAGAAACACCGTTGCGGGAAAGCGGCGCCCGAAATCACATAGATAGTCCAGCACCCCGGCCGAGTCGGGGCCCCGATCGACATAATCCCCAAGAAATACAAGCTGGTCCTGGGCGCGGGGCGCCACCTGGGCCATCAACCTTTCAAGTGGCTCCAGGCAGCCGTGAATATCTCCCACAGCCAGCAGGCGTCCGGGTTTGCTGTTCATCCTTTGCTAGTTCCCTTGATTATAGTAAAAGGCGAATGCGGGCATGTTTCCGCCCCTCAGGTCGGGCGCCCTTTGCGCACCTGCGCGGGTACAACTCTAACGCAGGCGTGAGGTCCGGCCAGCTCTCGGTATAGGCGCAGCAGGAAGCGTACCGTCACGACCTTGTGGATGGCTGCCTGGGTAAAGCGGTAAAGCATGCGGTGCATCGTGGAAGGTTTCGCGCTGCCGAGAAGTAGCGGACAATAGTCGGAAAGTTGCAGCTCGACCCGCAGGCCGTCGTCAAGTTCCTCGGTGGACAGTTCAAGACGTCCGCGGTCACAGCGGTCCGGCTGAACCAGAATGCCGCCGCGGATGGCCAAAACTGCCGAGTGTCGGCGATCATCCTGGTGAAACTCGGGGCCGCTGAATTCGATAAGATTCAGCCGGGTGCCGACCAAACGCAAACCCAACCCCCCGGGCTCAGAGCGCGGACGAACCAGGGTCAGAGTGAAGCGCCGCAGATGGTTCAGATACCGTTCCAGCAAAAATTCAGGTGTTACTCCGTCGGCCAGATCGAAGGGTAGAACCAGCCATTGAACGGAAAACACGGAGGAGTCCTCAAGGAGAATTTGTTGACAGGCGACGTCGCGGATGGAGGCCATGGGCAGGATCCCTCTCGCTTTGGGTTCGAAACTGCTAATATATAGCATAGAGCCGTCTATGCAGGGAATGAAATCGGAGGCGGCAATCAAGAACCGATTGCCGCCGTGAGGATAGGGCTGCGCTGAGTCAGGTTAGAAGCTGAATCGAATGGGGAAGTTGATGCTCACCTGGAGGTCGGGGGAATCTTCGGTCAGGCCCACGCCCAGGGTGACGTTCATGGCCGTGCGCTGGGAAAAGGCGTAGGTGGCGCCCAGCAGCAGAGTCGCAACCACTGGGTCGGTTTCAGCGATTTTGTTGCCGTTGACTTGTGCGCGCGAATAGATTTTCTGCTCGAAGGCTGTGCTCAGGGCGAGTTTGTCGTTGAGGGCGTAGCCAATGCCGAAGCTTAGGTTGACGCTGTCGCTCGGGTCGACTTTGCCGATGCCGTCGATGGTTCGCTCCATGTGATAGAAATAGCCGAGGTTGGCGAACAGCACCGCGGGATCCACGACTTTAAGGATCGTGACATAAGGTTCGAGGGCCCAGTGGCCGGTGCCGGTGGGCAGTTCAGCCGGGACATGCGTGCCGGGGGTGGCCAGTTGGGTGGCCAGTCCGTAAGGGTCGCGTCCGGTGCGGGATTTGGCTTTGAGCCCGGCGATGACTTGCGGTCGCGAGGGGGTTTCCTTGAGCAGGTGGAAAAGAATGCCGCCTTCGATATCGCCCAAGCCTTGATCGTCGACGTAAGTGGTGCGACTGGGAAGATCGGTGTCGCCAGGGCGGTTGGTGAATTTGTCGGAACGATAGAGGTAGGGCACCCTCAGGTTGACCTGAAAAAACTCGCTTACCCCGAAGCGCAGGGAGAGCGAGGGGGTAAGAATGTCGCGCCGCACCTTCTCGACCTGAATCAGTCCGATGACCAGGCCCGGCAAGGTAAGCCCGGTCAAGTCGATACGGTTGGAAGAGTTGTGCATATACTGAAGTCCGGGTTCGATAATCAGGCTCCGCTTGCCGGCCCAGGAACCACCTGCGTCGGCAATGAGACTGGTTTCGGGACCGCTTGATTCCGTTTGCGCCAAGGCGGGAAGCAGAGCCAAATGCAAAAGTATTGCAATGCTGAATATCCCGATCAGGAAACGCATATACCCTCCCTGTAACTACCGGCGAAAAATGAATTGCAGGTCCAATCCCGGGCGATCGCTGCCACCGGCCAAGTATAATCGATGATTTAGGTCTTTGCTGGGCTTGCGCGAAATTTTTTCCTTGCATGTTTACGGCAAGAAAAAGGCCACGGCTCAACCTCCGTGACCTGTGCTTCCTCAGGTCAAAAGACGTTCATTTCTAGTACATAAAAAAGTCGCGCAACTCCGGTGTGCTAAAGCTGTCCTTGTTGAAAAAACCCAGACGTAGATTAATGACATTGACGATGGAGCCGACGTTATGGTTGCCCGTAATGATGTTGGCGTTGGACAGGCCATGAAAGTCCGTGAAGGAATTATTGAGCAGCACGGCGTTGATTTGCTGGGGTACACCTGTGGTTGCCCCCTGCGGGTTTGTTGCGTCGCCTCCTTGCCCTGCCTGCAGAATATCAACGTTGAGTTGGATGCTGCCGTCTTTGCCGATCACCACGTTCTGGTGCAGGGCATTGACGAACCCTGTGGTCTCGGTTCCTCCAGGTTGCTGGTGAGAGACCAGATTGACTCGCATGAAATCCATAGAGAAGTACAGAAAATCACCACTGGGCAGGGTAAACCCTCCCTGAGCATCCGCCATCTCCATCTCGCTCAGTGGCTCGCCACTGATGTTCAAAACATCAACAGCGCCAACCGGCGCAGCCAGAGTCAGCAGAAAGACGGCAACAAGTGCGAAGAGTTTAATGCTTGGCCGGCTGTTCATGGCGGCAATCCCCTTTCGGTGGTCAGAGCTGTCAGAACTCATGTGCTGAGTAAGCAAATTGCATGTCGAGCAGGTCTCTTGGCAGCAGATCTGTCGGGCCGCGCGACCAGAAAGGTTTGATCCTAAGGTCGTGGTCGGTGATTTTTTGCCCGTCGCTTCGCATGAAGGCAAGCAGAATGCCATTCCACATGCTGCTGAATTCGTCCAGATTCCTGTTCCAGTGCCCGCGGGCTGGATCGGCCAGGTATATTTGACCGTTCTTGACGCCGCGGATGACGACAAAATGATTATAGCCCTGCAGGTCGACCAGGACGATGGCGGGCCGGTCAAGGGTTTCAAGTTGCCGTGGCTCCATGCGATAACCCTGGCCGGTGAGTCCCTGGGCTTCGGCATAGTTTTTAAGGTCGAGCAATGAGATGCCGCGTTCCTGGATCCGCTTAATGGTCGCTTTGTCGGCGTTGAGGAACAAGGCTTCAAGTATTTCGACTTCGCTGGTCTCCATTCCGAAATAATAGGTCAGGATGGTTGCCAGCGAGGCCGCGCCGCAGCTGAAGTCTTTGGTCTGGCGCACGATGTTGTTGAACTTCATATCGCGCAGGGGAGTTACTTGGCGGGTGATGGTAGCGTTGCCGATGCGGATTTCAACAGGAGCAGACCAGGCAACGTTAAAGGGCAAGGAACTCCATAGAAGAATAAAGAAAATAGCGCTGCCCAGAGTGACTTTTGTCAATTTCTTCATGCCATTTTTTCCCCTGGAAATGATCAATGTCGGGCAAAGGGGATGGCTCCCCTTTGCCCGAAGCAATTCAGCTAAGCAGTGTGGTTATTGGCCGGCGAGGCTGCCGGTGCCGCTGATGGTGAATCCGAAGGTGGTCTGGCTGGCGGCGTTGTTGAAGTTGCCGCTGCTCATGTTCATGCTGTTGATACCGGCAAAACCATTAGCGGTATCTTGAAGGTGAATGCTGTTGACGATGCTGAGGGGACCTTCTCCGCCCTCACTACCGCCCGCCATGAAGCTCATGTTGGAATCGGTCATTGCCGCAACCTGACTCAGGGTTGCCTCGACGACAGAGTTATTGTCACTGGAGGAATTATTAGAGTCCGCAGTGTTGACACTATTGTCGTTGTTGGAATCTGCGGTGTTGACGCTGTTGTCACTATTATCGTTGTTCGAGTCATTGACGCTGTTGTCGTTGTTGGAATCTGCCGTGTTGACGCTGTTGTCATTGTTTGAATCGTTGGCACTGTTGTTGCTAGCGTCGTTATTTGAGTCTGCTGTGTTTACACTGTTATTGCTGTTGTCGTTGTTGGAATCTGCTGTATTCACGCTGTTATTGCTGTTGTCAGAATTGTTGCTGGCGTCATTGTTGGAATCCGCCGTATTTACGCTGTTATTGCTGTTGTCAGAGTTATTGCTGGCGTCATTGTTGGAATCTGCTGTATTTACGCTGTTGTTGCTGTTGTCAGAGTTGTTGCTGTTGTCATTGTTTGAGTCGGCAGTGTTGACGCTGTTGTTGTTTTGTGAGTCTGCCGTATTTACGCTGTTGTCGCTGTTATTGCTGTTGTCTGTATTGAACCCTTCTTGGGCGATGCTGCTGTCAGTATTGAATCCTTCTTGAGTGGTTGAATTGTCGGAGTTGTTAGTGTTATCCGTGTTGAACCCTTCCTGGGTGATGCTGCTGTCGGTGTTGAAGCCTTCTTGGTTAGTTGAATTGTCGGAATTGTTAGTGTTATCCGTGTTAAATCCTTCCTGGGCGATGCTGCTGTCGGTATTGAAGCCTTCCTGGTTATTTGAATTGTCGGAATTGTTGGTGTTGTCCGTGTTGAAACCTTCCTGAGCTATACTGCTGTCGGTATTGAAACCTTCTTGAGAAGTGCTGCTGTCGGTGTTGAAGCCTTCTTGGTTAGTTGAATTGTCGGAATTGTTAGTGTTATCCGTGTTAAATCCTTCCTGGGCGATACTGCTGTCGGTATTGAAGCCTTCCTGGTTATTTGAATTGTCGGAATTGTTGGTGTTGTCCGTGTTGAAGCCTTCCTGAGCTATACTGCTGTCGGTATTGAAGCCTTCTTGATAAGTGCTGCTGTCTGTATTGAAGCCTTCCTGGTTATTCGAATTGTCGGAATTGTTGGTGTTGTCCGTGTTGAAGCCTTCCTGAGCTATACTGCTGTCGGTATTGAAACCTTCTTGAGAAGTGCTGCTGTCGGTATTGAAGCCTTCTTGGTTGGTTGAATTGTCTGAGTTGTTGGTATTGTCAGTGTTGAAACCTTCTTGAGCAACGCTGTTGTCTGAATTATTGCTTAAGTCGTTGCCGTTGAGCGAATCGCTCACGCTAACCGCGACGGAAGATTCCTGTGCTACTTGAGATTCACTGTTGTCCGTTGCGGTGTTTTCCGCCAGTACTGGACAGCTGAATGCAAAAATAAAAGCAAAAATGGTCGACATTGCCAGAAGTTTATTTTTGAACATGATTTTTCCCCCTTGAGGTTCTTGATCCATTTTTAAACGCTGTCAATACTCTTGAGATGTTTCGGCCGATTTTTCCGCATCAATCATTTCCAGACTCGTACATCACCTCCCCGTTCGCAGAGTTCCTGTTAGTGCCGAGCCTTTGTTAAAGTGGATGGCGCCGGCGGTCTTAGCCCCCAATTCATTCCAAAGAATGATCTTGGTGTATTGCGGGCAAAAAGCGCGAAGCATTCGAGGCTCGTACATCTCGCCTCGGCTGATGTCAGGCCCGTTCGCGGTCGGGTTCCTGTGCTTTTTGTTGTTCCTCTCGCCCATGCCGACAGCCCCTCGCTGTGATTCTCCATCTAGTGCGGCAGGGCTTGGGCGATATCACCGTCAGCGGTCAGGGCATCCGGGGTGCCTCTTCCTGCCAAAAAAAATGAAGAAACCCGCTCAAGAGCAACAACGAATGAAATTGTTGCCCCGTATCCCTTGTGATGTCGGCGATGCGCATTTTCATTAATAGCAATGCGTGTGCCAAAAGAAAAAAGTGATAAAAAACAGTATGTTGGGGCGGGCGTTCTGGCTGGGCGTAAGGTGTTGTATACACTTTTCTTATGCGGGAGCCTTACACGTTTGGTTTAAACTTAATGATAACGGGGTCTTGGAGTGTAAAGGTTGGAT
The DNA here is from genome assembly GCF_000820505.1 of Geoalkalibacter ferrihydriticus DSM 17813. Taxonomy (NCBI): domain Bacteria; kingdom Pseudomonadati; phylum Thermodesulfobacteriota; class Desulfuromonadia; order Desulfuromonadales; family Geoalkalibacteraceae; genus Geoalkalibacter; species Geoalkalibacter ferrihydriticus. The sequence continues at coordinate 1,229,319 of NZ_JWJD01000001.1, forward strand.
GTTCAGACCTGACAGGCCAATCGAGGGTGAGATAGGTGAGGACGGGAATTACAGGGGGAGTTTAGTGCTCAATTTTGAATTTTTTCATCATGCTGTAAAGGCTAGGGCGACTGATGCCGAGGGCGCGGGCGGTGCGGGCAATGACGTAATTGTTTTCCTGAAGGGCGGCAAGAACAATTTCTTTTTTCGACATGCTCACCTGGCGGCGCAAGTTTGTTGGAGCAACCTCCGACGCAAGGGGCTCGAGTTCAAGATCAGCGGGCTGGATGAATTCCTCGGTGGCCATCACCATGGCGCGACGGATTTTGTTGATCAGCTCGCGCACATTCCCCGGCCAATCATGGCGGCGAATGGCAGTAAGCGCCTCCTCGGAAAATCCCTGCAGATGAAAATCTCCGGCCTCTGAAATCTTGTGGAAGATGAAGCGTGCCAGAACCACTTTGTCCTCGCCGCGCTCCCGCAGGGGCGGAAGCTTGATGCAGAAGGTGTTGAGGCGGAAAAAGAGGTCGTCGCGAAAACTGCCTGTCTCCATTCGCTCGTGGATGTTGCAATTAGTAGCGGCAAGGATGCGTACATCCACTTTGCGCCCTTTCTTCGCGCCGATGCGCTCGACAATGCGATCTTCGAGAAACCGCAGCAGCTTGGCCTGCAGATGAAGGGAGAGGTCGCCGATTTCATCGAGAAAAATGGTGCCCCCGTCGGCGAGTTCAAACTTGCCTTTTTTGGTTTCGGTAGCACCGGTGAAGGAGCCACGTTGATAACCGAAAAGTTCGGCTTCCAGCAAGCCCTCGGGGATGGCCGCGCAGTTGAAGGGCACGAAGGGTTTGTCCTTGCGGGCGCTGCGTTCGTGGATGGCCCGAGCGGTCAGCTCCTTGCCCGTTCCGCTTTCGCCGAGGATGAGTACGCTCAGGTCGGTGGCGGCTACCTTGTGGATCATGGAAAAGACCTTGAGCATGGCCGGGCAGGTGCCGACAAATTCCTGGTCCGGTGATTTGTCGCGGACCCTGAGCAATTCCCCGTCGATGTATTTGATGATCTTGCGACAGTGCTCAGGTTGCAGTTTGGGGAGGCGGTTTTGAACACGCGCGGCAAGCGTCTCACGCAAATGTGCATCGAGATACGCGGCATCACTGAATTCGAGATACTGACCGCAGTGCCAGCAATGGCTGGTGTCGCCTGCGCGCGCCTCGCCGCAATAGGGGCAGTGCGGATCGTTCTTCAGTTTCGCGCAGATGTAATGCCAAAGCGACCAGGACGTGTCGCGATCTGGATAGTAAAATTGCACGGCAGCGCTCTGGGAGCCGTTAAGGCGCACGATATCGCCTCGCAATTCGATTTCGCGGGAAGGTGACAACTCGGTGATGAGGGTGAGTGTTTCTGCAGGACGGCCGCGCATTGGGTCAAGCAGGGCGCCGTTAAGGCTCAGTTCTCGGATGGTGACGGATTCCTCCCGCTGCCCCTGCCTCGTTGCGTAAATCGCCTTGGCGCGCAGACTTGTTTTTATTCTTACGTCGAGCCTTGGCATTCCAGCGCCCTCAGAATAAAACCTTATTTACAAGCGTATAAGTTTATAAATATCTCAGGGTTTTTGTATGTCAAATGGAAAAGAAAGAAAAGTGATGTGTTGAATTTTTTTAGCTAAATTGACGACGTGTAAAGAATTAGAAAGAATTTGTAGATTTGTTTAAATGAGAATGCGTTTTGTTGGTGAAGATAGGGGCGCTCCTGTTGGGGCGCCCCTGGATGGTTACAGTGCCAGCATGAAGGCAACCAGATCTTTCTTCTCCTGCTCGTTGAGTTGCACACCGGTGACCAAGCTAAAAAATTCGACGGTGTCGGCCAGGGTCAGCAGACGGCCGTCATGCAGGTAGGGCGGAGAATCTTTGATGCCGCGCAGGGGGAAGGTCTTGATCGGGCCATCGGCGCTGGCCCAGCGGCCGTTGATATCCTGTGGCTCAAAGAAACGCTCGGTGCGCAGGTTATGCATGGAGTTGTCGGTATAATAGGGTGCCGGGTGGCATTCCGAGCAGCGGCTTTTGCCGAAGAACAGCTCCTGTCCGCGCATTTCGTCCTCGGTCGCCAGGTTGGGATCAAGCTTGCCGAACACATCGAGTTTGGGCGCCGGCGGGAAGTCGAGCAGCGCCTGGACTTCAGCCATGAAGTGCACCTGGCTGCCGCGCTCGAGAATGTTGACGCCTTTCTTGGAGGCAGTCAGATGGTCGCCATCGAAATAGGCGGCGCGCTGCTCAAATTCGGTGAAGTCTTCAACGCTTTTGAGTGCCCGTTGCGACCCGAACAGGCGCTGAATGTTGACGCCGCGCAGGGTCGGCGTGTCGATGCGGTGGCGCGATTCCTGGGGGCGGATGTCGCCCACCAGGTGGGTGGCGGCGTTGGTGTGGCCGTTGACGTGGCAGTCAAAACAGGTCACGCCGAGATGCGGCTCGGCCGAACGGCGGTCATCCGTGGCGTTGAACTGCTGCTGGGGGAAGGGGGTGACCAGCAAGCGCAAACCCTCAAGTTGCTTGGGGTTGAGGATTCCGTTGAACAGCTCGAAGAAGTTTTTGATGGTAACGACCTTGCCTTGGGACACATCGCCCAGATCGGGGCGGGTCGTGAGGAAAATAGCGGGCGGAAATTCGGGCAATATGTGGTCGGGAAGGTCGTAGTCGAGGTCAAAGCGGGTCAGGTCGCGTCCTTCCTGTTTTTTGATTTCATCGATATGAAATTTGGGAAACAGCATGCCGCCTTCAGGGTGATTGGGGAAGGGCAGGGGTAGAAATCCTTTGGGAAACAAACCCTTCTCCCGAATTTCCGCCGGGCTCATGGCGGCCAGCTGCTCCCAGGTCACATCGGTCGGCAGCTTGACGCGTACGCCTTTTTGGACGGCCTTGCCGCGCGTCATGGTTACGCCCTCCTTGGGGCGATCGCTCAAGTCATAGCGCTGGTTGAGCAGTTCCATGTGGCGTTCGATGATTGCCGATTTCTCCGCCTCCATGCGCTCCTTGACGGCAGAGAAATCTTCCGTGCCCGCCACCGGTGCATAGCTGGTTTTGCCGACCGGGCCTTTGCCTGTTGCAGTGACGGCAAATCCCAGGCCGATCGTTGCGGTCAAAAGCAGTGACAGGATCGTAAATCTCTTTCCTCCTCCCATGGCAGGTGCTCCTTTTCTCAGGTCAGGGTTTAGAAACAGGCGAGATGAGAGAATTCGCCCAGCGAAACGATAGAGAAGGGTGAACGGCGCGGCCGTGGGTCGCCGCACCGTTCATCAAAAGCAGGAGTTCCGTTTCCATTAAAAAGCAGAATCGGAACCTGTCAAGGGGGAGGTCAGTAGTTTTCGCCCAATAATTCGAAATGTGCCTGAGGGTGGGCGCAGGCAGGGCAGACCTCGATGGCGCCCTTGCCTTCGTGAATATAGCCGCAGTTGCGGCAGCGCCACACCTGCGACTGCTCGCGATGAAAGACCCGGCTGTTTTCAATATTGTTCAGCAGGTCGAGGTAGCGTTTTTCGTGCTGCTTTTCCGCAACGGCGATGGCCTCGAAAACCTTGGCGAGGTCTTCAAACCCTTCTTCGCGGGCGGTGTGAGCGAAGGACGGATACATGTCGGAGTGCTCGTAGTTTTCGCCCTGGGCTGCGCGCTTGAGGTTCTCGGCGGTCGTACCGATGGTGCCCGCCGGGAAGGCCGCGGTGATTTCGACTTCGCCGCCTTCGAGCATCTTGTAGAGACGCTTGGCATGCTCTTTTTCCTGGTCGGCGGTTTCCTCAAAAATCGAGGAGATCTGCACGAAGCCTTCCTTTTTCGCCTGAGCGGCGTAGTAGGTGTAGCGGTTGCGTGCCTGGCTTTCGCCGGCAAATGCGGTCAGAATGTTTTTTTCTGTTTTGGTCCCTTGAAGTCTTGCCACCTGTTTATCCTCCTTTGGAAAAATGGGATGAATGCGGGAGGAGCAGAGCCTGCTCTGCTCCTCCCGAGCGTTTGGAAACTTGTAACTATCCAGCGGCAACGTCCGACAGTACCGCAGGGTGCGGCCGCACCCTGTGACCCTTCCGGACGTCGCAGACGAATAGTTGCCAACAAAGAGCGGATCAATTGGGACTCATTCTCGATTTTTTTCGATCCGCCGATCAGCCTTTAAGTGCGGCGATGATTTCTCGGCAGAAGACCGGAAGGTCGCCGGGGGTACGCGAGGTGATGATGTTTTTGTCCCGCACCACCTCGGCATCGACATATTTCCCGCCGGCATTCTGCAGGTCGTCGCGGATGGCGAAAAAGCAGGTCACCTTGCGGTCGCGCACGGCTTCCCCAGAAGCCAGCATCCAGCCGCCATGGCAGATGGCGGCAAGAATTTTACCCTGCTGATTGGCCTGTCGTACCAATTGCACCATGGGCTGCGAGCGCCGCATGTGATCCGGTGCATAGCCTCCGGGAATGATGATGGCATCGAAGTCGGAAGCTTTGGCGTTGTCCGCAGCCAGATCGGCCTGCACCGGGTAGCCGTGCTTGGATGCATAGGTGCCTACCTTGGGAGCAACAACTTTCACATCGGCACCGGCCTCCTTGAAGCGCAGCAGCGGATACCAGAGTTCCAGATCTTCGTAGAGTTTCTCTGCCAGGATTGCGATTTTCTTGCCTTTGAGTTCCATGAAAAACCTCCCTGAGAAATCAATGCATTCCGGTTGATTTTAACACAGTCTCAGGGATTCGCAGCCTTTGCCTGCTCCTTTTCGCTTTGGTCTGGTTGGTCCGAAAACCTTCTCGAGCGCAAGGCAGGTCAAGGCCATGCCGGCGTTTGGAAAGACGGGTAGTATAATGGAAATAGAAAATTTAGCCGCTCTGCCGCAGTTCGACATTGTGGAATTCTTCAAACCCCTCTCCCCGGCAAGAAGACCCAAGGCTTTTTGTCGGCCCAGATCATTACCCGGCAAAGCGGTGCAGGTAAGTGCCTACCTTGAATTTGCGCGCCGTGTTCTCCGAACTCATAAAACGAATTTTGCCGAAAATGGGGCGCTGCGGCCAGGGGCGGTCATAGCGGCCCAGGCACCAGAAAATGCCACTGGTGCTGTTGGGGTCGCGCCCGTCGAGGGCGTACTTGTTGTTGAGTTCGATCATTACCGCAAGCGCCTCGCGCGGCGTGCGGCTCCATTCAAGAATCTTCTTGCCCCAGAGCATGCGCAGATAGTTGTGGATGGTACCTTCGCGCAGCAACTGGCGCTGCGCGGCGTTCCACAGCGCATCGTGAGTGCGCGCCTGTTCGAATTCCTCCTGGTTGTAGAGGTAGGGCCGCGGATCTTCTTCATGCTGCTCGAGGGTTGCGCGCGCCCAGTCGGGAAGGGATTCATAGCGGTCATAGTCCCGACGGTGAAAGCAGAAGTTGAACCCCAGTTCACGCCAGGTCACCAGTTGATCAAGCCAGGCTTCAGCGTTTTGCGACATGCCCCACCAGCCCGCGCGCTGTCCATTGCTCTGCGGGCCGAGGCGGCCGAAATCCCAATCTTCGCGGGCCGCCAGACGCGTGAAAATCTCGTGTGTGGACATATGCCCGAAGTGCAGGTAAGCGGAGAGTTCGCTGGTTACGGAGCGTTCGGGTTGATTGCGTTGCTCGGCATAGACGGGCAAGCGTTCGTCGAGAAAAAAATCAAGTTTTTGGCGCGCTGCCGCGCTGCCGCCTTGGGCGTCGACGATTTTGACCCCGTGGTCAAGGGGCAACTTTTTAACGGCGGCATGGCCTGATTGAGCCAGGCGTGCGGAGGCATCCGGCCACCTGGTGAGGATGGATTGCGGCAGGGTTTTGAGGGTGGGCAATCCGGAATCTTCCAGAGGGTTTTCCCGGGGCATGTCGCTCAGGTGCCCAGGCAGATTTTTCTGCAGAAAGCGGCGAAAGGCATAGGCGCTGGGATAAGCCTGAGGCCCGGCGGCCAGGGGCAGCAGGCCGTTGCTGTCCACCGCATCGAGACGCACCCCCAGGCGCCGGCCTGCCGCGTTGATCATGCGCGGCAGGAAAAACGCCGGATAATCGTCCGTCACTATCAGACAGGCGCCCTCGGCGAGCGTTTCCAGCAAACCCTTTCCAGCTCCCCGGACCTCTTCCACGTAAGGGTGATAAAGCACCGGCGCACCTTGCAGAGCCTTGGCATTGTCGACCATGCCGTCGAGAATAAAACGGTGCAACCGATCGCTCGCCCAGGAATAGTCGCAGCGCAGCGCTTCCAGGATGACCAGCGGCCTGTTCAACTCGCGAGCCTGCGCCACCGCATGCTGCAGGGCGAAATTCCATTGCACGCGCCGCGTTGCAATCATCCAATAAAGGACATAGTCACCCTGGGGGTTAAGCGTTGCGTTGTTGACGGGGCGAACACGATCGCCTGGTATCTTCTGCAGCATGGGGATCCTATAAAGTGCGGTTGAGGTTTTTTTATCCTTCGGTTAATATTTGAATTTTCCAAACCTTTGAGAGGTCACCCTATGGGGAATGCGAAGTTGCGCCTAGTCTTGGTGGCGCGCGACCCTGAGTTGCAAAATGTCTATTTGGAGAACATTTGTTCCCTGGATGTTTGTTGTGATACGGCAAGCAACCTTGAAGAGCTTGCCGAGGCACTGCTCCGCGCTCCTTGCAGTGGTCTGTTGTTGGATGTTCCCACCATGTTGCGCGGCAGCCAGAACGAGAAGGCCATGGTGCATGATCTTTTGGAGGCATTTCCCGTTCTAAGGCTGCGCTTCGACCCGGGGAGCGGTCGTATCGGTGCACTCATGTATGGCAGCGGAAGCCGAACCACGATTAGAGATTTTGTTGAGGATCATTGCCGCGCTTTTACTCCCCGCCGCTTGCGCCTATCGACGCGCACCGAGTTGCATTGCCCAGTTCTTCTGTCTCCGGATGAAGGTTTCAGCCCTGAGCGCACAGAGAAAAGCGTCACAGTCAATCTTTCCCGTGACGGAAGTTTTATCTATTCGGCGAGTTCCTGGTCACGGAAAGATATTGCCTGGATCCGTTTTCCTTTTCTAAAAGACTTTTCGCCCATCGCCGTTGAAATCCGTTGGAACCGGTCTTGGGGAGATACCTTTGGAATTCCGGGAGTCGGGGTTCGGTTTTTGGAAATATCCGCATCTCAACAAGAAGAAATTCAGCAGCTGTTGCCTGCGCTCGACGGCGAATCCCTATATCGCGAACCACAGCCATAAAACAGCCGGCCGCCGTGCAAAAAGGCAAGGGTTCATAGCCAGTTTTTGCGGCGGAAAAACACCAGCAGGCCGCCGGCCACCCCAAGCATCAGCAACAGAACCGCCGGATAGGCCCAGGGCCAGGCCAGTTCGGGCATGTGTTCGAAATTCATGCCGTAGACCCCGGCAATGAAGGTCAGGGGGATGAATATGGTGGCCATGATGGTCAGCACCTTCATGATTTCGTTCATGCGGTTGCTGATGCTGGAGAGATAAATGTCGAGCATGCCGGCCAGCAGGTCACGTAGAGTTTCCACCGTGTCGATGACGTGGATGGTGTGGTCGTAGACATCACGCAGGAAAAGCCGTGTTTCTGCGGAGATCTGTGGGTTTTCTTCGCGGGTTAGGCTGCTGAGCACCTCGCGCAGCGGCCAGACCGCTTTGCGCAGCAGCAGCATTTCGCGCTTGAAGTGATGGATCTTGGCGAGGGTCGCCGGCGTCGGGTCGGCTATCAGTTCCTCTTCGAGAATTTCAACCTGATCGCCGAATTTTTCCAGCAGGATGAAGTAGTGGTCGACGATGGCGTCGAGTAGCGCGTATGCGAGGTAATCGGTGCCCATGAAACGAATGCGGCGGCCGCTGCGCAGGCGCTCGCGTACGCCTTCAAAGACATCGCCGCTGAACTCCTGGAAAGACAAAACGAAATGACGCCCAAGAATCAGGCTGACCTGCTCAGTGCGGGTTTCGTGACGCACCTCATCATAAAGCAGCATTTTTATGACGATATAGAGATAATCCTCGTAGGATTCGACTTTGGGTCGCTGGTCGGTATTGAGTATGTCTTCCATGACCAGGGGATGCAGGCCAAAGCTTTTGCCGAGATTTTCGATCACTTCGGTCTGGTGCACGCCATCGATGTTTATCCACGATACACTATGGCTGTCCCTGTAGCTGCCGCACATGTCGGGGGCATGGATGCGGGTGTCTGTCAGATGCTCCTGGTCATAATCGATAACCCTGATGTTGGCCCCCATGCTTGACTTTTCACCTATATGGACCAGTGTTCCGGGAGCAGCGCCAACTTTCTTGCCACGTTTTTTGATGATTTTTCGCGCCATGAAAACTCCCGAAGCGATCTTTGATGTTATTGGGCCGGTTTTTGTTAGACTTGACAACTATTACTCAACCTTTTTCAAGTCCCCCGGCCAGAAAGGGCGAAATCCATGACCGACAAAATCCGTATAGGTATCAGCAGCTGTCTGCTGGGTGAAAACGTGCGCTATGACGGAGGGCATCAACTCGATCGCCTGATACGCGACTTTCTCGGACCCTACCTCGAATTTGTGCCCGTCTGCCCCGAAGTCGAAGTGGGCCTGCCCATTCCCCGCGAAACTCTGCGCCTGGTCGGGGATCCCGAACACCCGCGCCTGGTTTTTTCGCGAAGCGGCGAGGATATCACCGAGCGCATGGAAAGCTGGGCACAAAAGCGTTGCGAGGCTCTGGCGAAGGATAACCTGTGTGGCTTCATTTTCAAGGGCCGTTCGCCCTCAAGCGGCATGGAGCGGGTCAAGCTCTACGACAAAAACGGCGTGCCCGCCAAACAGGGGGTGGGGGTGTTCGCCCGCATCTTCATGGAGCGTTTTCCCTTGGTGCCGGTGGAAGAGGATGGCCGCCTGCACGACGACAAGCTACGAGAAAATTTCATCGAGTGTCTTTTCACTTTCAAGCGCTGGCGTGACCTGGTCGCGCAGGGCAAGAGCCGCGGCCGACTGGTCGATTTTCACACGCGCCACAAACTGCTGCTGATGGCTCACAGTCCAGAACTCTATCGCGAGATGGGCAAGCTGGTGGCCGACGCCAAGAGCCTTGCCGTTGACGAACTCTATGATTGCTATCTGGCCCTGCTGATGAAGGCCATGCGTCTCAAAACCACGGCGCGCAAGAACATCAATGTGATGCAGCACCTGCTCGGCTATTTCAAGCGCGATCTGAGTGCCGACGAAAAACAGGAGCTGCTGGAGTCTTTTGAGCACTACCGCGCAGGGCATGTGCCGCTCATCGTGCCCATCACGCTGATCAACCACTATGTGCGCAAATACGACCAGCCTTATTTGAAGACCCAGTACTATCTCAAGCCACACCCGCAGGAGCTGCAGTTGCGCAACCACGTGTAGGGGCGCAGCATGCTGCGCCCCTACGGTCCGTCGTTGAACAGCAGCGCCAGGGGCAGATCCTGCAGCAGCCGGCCGGCGTTCAGGCTGCCGGCGCCTTCTAGTTCGCGTCCCGACAGGGAATCCCGCCAAGGGCCCTGCATCCCCTCGGGCAGAAGGATCTCCGTATCGCCCCAGACATCCTCACCCAGCGGCCAGGTTCCGGTTTCCACCAGCTCCGTCAGCAGGCGCGGCACCACCACCAGGGCCGTCTGATCTCCCAGGCGGCGTGCATAGGCCAGCAGGCTCTGTGCGCCGATGCCCTTGATCTCCAGCGGCAGGTAATCGCCATCGCGAAACAACTCCATGCGCTCCTTGCGTCCCTGAAGGCTGCGCCAGGTCAGATACAATTTAATGCGGCCGTCGCGCCAATCTTCCCGCAGGCCGCGCAGCAGCCCGGGCAGATCCTTGGAAGCCGTTTTGCTCAGAGCGCTGAGTGCCTGGTGGCGGGCCTGGTAGTCCACTGGCCTGCGGTTGTCGGGATCAACCAGACTTAGATCCCAGAATTCGCACCCCTGGTAGATATCCGGTACGCCGGGACTGGTGTTCTTGAGCAGCACTTGCGCCAAGCCGTTGAGCATGCCGAAAAAAGCGATTTTTTCCTGGAAAGGGAGGAACTCGGCGAAAAAGGGGTGGTCCTTGGCGAAGAGAGCGTCGATGAACGCCAGATAGGCATCTTCGTAACCGCTGTCGGGTTTGAGCCAGCCGGTATGCACCTTGGCTTCACGCACCGCTTTGATGGCGTAGTCGCGAATTCGCGATGGGTAATTTTCCAGCGCGCTCTTCTCCAGGGGGTAGGAGCCAAGCAAGGTCTGGTAGAGAAAGTATTCGTCGTTTTTATCCGGCACCATGCGCCGGCGCACCCGTTTTTTCAGGGGCGCATTGAGACGGTTCCACTGGCGCAGATAGCGTTCCCATTCCTGGGGCAGCTCCGAAATAACGGCAATGCGCACCCGCGTGTCTTCGCCGCGTTTGGTGTCATGGGTGGCGGTGGCGTTCATGGTGTGCGGCCAGTGTCGGGCGCGCGACTGGTTGAACGAGTGAAAGTCGGCCGGAGCCAGCCCGAAGTCCTCCGGTGCGCCACCCACCTCGTTGAGGCAGATCAGGCGGTTGTAGACATACAGCAGGGTATCCTCGATGCCCTTGGCCATGAGTGGCCCGGTGTACTGCTGAAAGCGCATGACGAACTGCTGCCAACTCTGGCGCTCCTCGGCGGGCAACTCGCTGCTCATTTCCAGCGGCAGCACCCGTTCAAGAAATCCAAGCTCATTGGCCAGGCCGGGGTTGTTGCGCAGGGCCTGGCGCAGGGCTCTGCGCAGGTAAGGACGTCCCTCGTCGGCTTTGCGCTGCGGGGTAAGGTAGGTGCGATAGACCGGCATCTCGACCATGACCTCGATCAGGGCTTGATGCAGGGCATAACGGGTCAGGTCGCTGCCGTAGCGATAGCGGCCGGCAAATCCCTTGAGCAGGGTGGCCAGGTTGTCGATATCGCCGAGCATGTGACGTTGGATGATCAGTCTTTTTTTGGCGGCGCCCAACTCGGCGCAACGTCCTCCGGGGTTGGCAAAGCGATGGTAGATGCTCGTCACGCGGCGCTCGTTACGGGTTTGACAGAAGAGCCCGGCGGCGGCATTGAGATAGTCATAACCGGTGGTGCCGGATGTCTGCCAGTTGCGCGGCAGTTTTTCACCGGATTCGAGGATTTTTTCCACGACCACATAGGCGCCCGGTGCCGTGGCGGCCAGGCGCTCAAGATACTGGGGCGGGTCGTAGAGACCGTCGATATGGTCGATACGCAGCCCGCTCAGGTGCCCCTGGCGCACGAGCTTGGCCACCAGTCCGTGGCAGTGCTCAAACACCTCTTTTTCTTCAATGCATAGAGAGATCAGGTCGTTGATGCTGAAGAAGCGGCGGTAATTGAGTTCTTCCGAAGCCACCTTCCAGTAGGAGAGACGGAAATACTGCTGTGCGAGGAGGGCATCGAGGCGCGCGAAACTTTCCGGCCGACCGGCCGTGCCGTTGAATTCGACGACTGTCTGGTCGAGTTGATCGCGGATGATTTCGTTGTTCTGATAAAGAATCCCCAGCGCCTGCTTGATGAATTTGATCTGCTCGTAGCGATCGCGGGTCGGACCCGTGGCCAGGGTTTTGAGCAGGTAGAGAACACCCATGAACTGAATGTGGTCGGGATGATCGGAGCCTAGCCGCCGCCTCAGCGGCGGATGACAATGGGTGAGCACTTCCAGGTAGCTTTCGATGCGCAGCGGATAGCGCTGATCGAAATAGCCGGCGAAAAAGCCTTCTCCGTCATAGCCGAGACGAATTTCGCCGCGTTCGAGAGCTTCGCTGTAAAAACTGCCGAGAAAAGGCGCAAGGACGCGGCCGCGCAGGTTTCCCAGGGGATGCTCCCAGTCAATATCGAAGGTACGGAAAAAGCGCGAGTGCGGGCCGTTTTCGAGAACATCGACGAGCATGGGGTTCTGCGCGTCGAAAGCCATGTGGTTGGGCACGATGTCCTGCAGCCAGCCCATTTCATGACGGCGAACCTCTTCGGCAAGCAGGTTGAAACCGTCGGTGCCGCCCAGTTCGGGATTGAGAGCGTTCATGTCGGCGACATCATAGCCGTGAGTGCTGCCGGTGCGAGCGCGAAAAATCGGCGAGGCATAGAGCGTGTCGATACCCAGCTCGTTGAGGTAGGCAACGATGGCGCGCGCTTCATTGAAGGTGAACTCCGGCGTGAACTGGATTCGGTAGGTCGCACAGGGGATACGCATCAGATCATCCCTACTTTAAGCGCTTGACCGAGTTTGCGGAACTGTTCAAACCACTCGGTAAGACCCGATTCGCCCGCCAGAAGTGATTTCTGTATGCTGGGGCATAATTGATTGCAAATTGCGTAATAGCCGTTTTGAGCGCGCCATAAATCAAGCGAGATTGGAAGTTGATTGAGGAGTTCAAGCGTTTCGTTGATGGTGATAAGAAAAGCAAGGTTGCGCGGTGCGTGCGCCAGTTTGTCCATTTGTCGGCTGATTTGGCGCCCTGCGGCGAAGCCGAGGGTTTCATCGTCGAGGGCAAGGGTGAGCCTCTCGGCCTCGTTCACTATGGCTTTGAGGGCGCACGGATCGACGTCAGGGGAGCTGAAAAGCCTGTGCAGGCGAGCACTGACCACGCATTCTGCCGGTGCAACAAGCGCCTGTGGCGCGGGTGCGCCGATATCACGCAGAAAACGCAGAAGCGCAAACTGATTGTCATAGATCGCTTGGTACGTCTGGTTTATTTCCTCCAGAGGCTTCTGAAGTATGAGGTTGAGAACCTTGCGTTGCTCATCTTTGAACAAGTGCAAGAGGCTGTAGGTACTTGGTGCGAAATGCCGGTCCATCAGGCGAATGACTTCCGCGAGGTTGCTCCTTTCGAAGGCCGTTTGCAACTCGCGCTGCATGGCGGTGAAAGCATCCTTGCTCTTAAATTCGTGCACGCCGGCGTTAAGATTGTGGTCGCCGAAATGCAGCACCGCGAAAGAGAAATCGGCCTGGTTCCAGGTGATATGGGACCGCACCCGGGTGTGTCCGGTGGCCAGCAGGATGCGCCCTGCGCGTAACTGGTTGTAGGTCAGGTTGTGCGCCTCATAGCTGTAGATCTGGTGAGTTCGGTGGTTGCCTTCGAACTCCGAGGCGATGGCATGGTGCGCCGCGACCCGCCGCAAATCGAGGCGTGTGGGCAGCACCAGAAGGCGGTAAATCTGGGCGCCGTGCCGATACTTTTCGATATTGCTCGGCACCCTCTCCAGCCATTCGAGAAATTCTGCTTCGAGTTTTGCGTCACAGGATTCCTCGGCCAGCTGAATCGCACGACTGGCATAGGCAAGAATCTGTACGGTTTCTATGCCGGAAACCTCGTCAAAGAACCAGCCGCAACTGGTGTACATGAGCATGGCGTGACGCTGCATTTCGAGAAGGCGCAGAAGTCTGGTTTCTTCTTCTGCCGTCAGCGGTCGCGCGCAGGTCTTTTGCAGAAAGTTTTTGACGTGTTCTTCATTGCGATCGAGCAGAACTTCGATGTAGGTGTCGCGCACGGTCCAGGGATCGCTGTTGAAGGAGCGCATTTCGCGCTCAAAGAGCAGGGCGAGGCGATCGCGTAGCCAGTCGAGGGCCGCGCGCAAAGGGCGGCGCCACTTCTGTTGCCAATTGCGCTCGGGATTTATGCGGCAGCCGCAGTCGGCTCGCCAGCGTTCGACCCCGTGGGCACAACTCCAGGATGAATTTTCAAAAATCTGCACCTCCTGAGAAGGGGGGTGCAGAGACAGGAACTCCGCATAGATGGTAATCCGCGCCAGCTGATGTTTTTCGATGTCGCGCAGGCAGTAGGCCAAAGCCATTTCCCCGTAGCGGTGGTGATGGCCGTAAGTTTCGCCGTCGGTGGCGATGTGGCTCAGTTCGGCGTGTTTGCGTTCGGAAAAAGTTCCCACCATGCGATGCGAAAATTTTTCGCCGTTTTCAAGCAGATCGCTGAAAGCGATCTCCTGCGACACCGCTCCGTTGTAGAAAAACAAGGCGATACTGCGCCCTGAAGGCAGGTTGCAGCGATAGGCGCAGCGGGTATCGATGGCAACATCGCCGAGCCGCTGCCATTCCTTGTCGCCCAGGCGTCGCACAGCCTTGGCCTGGTGGGGCGCTAGGATGGTGAAGGCAATGCCCTCTTCGGCGAGAATCTCCAAAGTTTCCACATCAACGGCGGTTTCCGGCAGCCACATTCCTTCAGGTTTGCGGCCGAAACGTGCTTCGAAATCATGCGCGCCCCAGCGCGTCTGGGTGCGCTTGTCGCGCAGGTTGGCCAAAGGCATGATCATGTGGTTGTAGGCCTGAGCGAGTGCTGCTCCGTGGCCGCCGAAGCGGGCGCGGCTGCTCAGGTCCGAATCGATGATGGCCTGATAGGTTTCGGGGCGATGTTTTTCGAGCCAGGACAGCAGGGTCGGACCAAAGTTGAAGCTGGTCTTCTCGTAGTTGTTGGCGATGTCGATGATGAGATTCTGTTGATCGAGGATACGCGCAGCAGCGTTGGTCTGGTAGCATTCGGTGGTGATGCGGTCGTTCCAGTCGTGAAACGGGTAGGCCGAATCCTGAAGCTCCACGTCCTCCAGCCAAGGGTTTTCCCGCGGGGGTTGATAAAAATGTCCATGAATACAGACAAAGCGCTGGGTCATAAAAGGTGTGACTCCTGAAAAATTTCAATCCGTCATCTGATAAACGGCTAGACTCTGGGGGGCCAGGTTGAGTTTGCAGCGCCCTTCAATGTTGTCCGGCAGGCGCGTTCCCGGACCCTGCCACTGGCGGTCGGCTGAGTCAAGAAGTTTGCGATAGGCGCTGCCCCGTCCAGGGAAAGAGCAGCTGATCTCCTTGTTATTGAAATTCGCCAGCAGCCAAAGTTCGTCCTTCCCGCTCCAGCGCCGTAACCACAGCAGCTTTTCGTCCTCAAGTCCCCAGCCTTCCAGGTGCTCTTTGTCGCGTCGAGTCAGCACCGGATTTTCACGGCGCAATCGTAGCAGTTCGCGATAGAAGGCCGCCATGGCACGGTAGCCAGGTTTGTCGCGCTTGCTCCAGTCCAGGCGGGCAGCGGCGAAGGTTTCGGGGCTTTGCGGATCGGGCGGTTCGCCTTGGCTGTGAAAATCTTCGAACTCCTCCTTGCGCCCCCGGCGCACGCCGGCAATCAGATCCTCGTCTTCAAAGCTCACGAAATAGGGGAAGGGGTTGTCTTCGCCATATTCCTCACCCATGAACAGCAGGGGGATGAAGGGAGAGAGAATGACTGCCGCCGCTGCCAATTTGGCAGCTTCAAAGCCGGCCTGCGCGATGAGACGTTCACCCCGCATGCGGTTGCCGACCTGATCGTGATTCTGGCTGCACACGACGAATTGCTGGGCCGGCCGGTCAGCGGCGGAGGCGCCGTGGCGGCACTTGCGAAAAGCTGAATATCGCCAGGAATAGACAAAGCCCTCGCGATAGGACTTGACCAGATCGCCGGTGCTGCCGAAATCACCGTAGTAACCGAGGTCCTCGCCGGTGATCAGAGCGTGCAGCGCGTGGTGGAAATCATCGCTCCATTGGGCGTCGAGACCGTAGCCCCCCAGCTCGGCGGGGCGGATTATGCGCGGGTCATTGAGGTCGCTTTCGGCGATGAGCAGGCAGCTGCGCTGATTGCCGAGTGAGAACTCACGGGTCTGCTCGGCCATCTCCTGTAAAAAGGTTTTGGCGGAAAAGTCGTAAATGGCATGCACCGCGTCCAGGCGCAAGGCGTCGATGTGGTAATTCTTGAACCAGTGCAGGGCGTTTTGCAGAAAATAACGACGCACTTCATCGCTGTGAGGTCCGTCGAAATTGATCGCTTCCCCCCAGGGGGTGCGGTAGTGATCGGTAAAGTAGGGACCGAAGTCCCATAGGTAATTACCTTCGGGCCCCAGATGGTTGTAGACCACGTCAAGCACGACCGCCAGGCCCAGCTGGTGGCAGGCGTCGACCAGGCGCTTGAGCCCTTCGGGTCCGCCGTAGCTATGCTGCACGGCAAAAGGCTGAACTCCGTCGTAGCCCCAGTTGCGCTCCCCGGGAAACTGGGCGACGGGCATCAGTTCGATGGCGGTGATGCCCAGATCGCGTAATCCGGGCAGGCGTTCAATCACCGCATCGAAGGTGCCGGCCGGCGTGAAGGTGCCCACATGCAGTTCGTAGATGACCAGATCCGCCAGAGCACAGCCACGCCAACCGTGGTCGCTCCAGGCGAAGTGCCGATGGTCGATCACCTGGGAGGGCCCGTGAACCCCTTGAGGCTGGTAGTTTGAGACGGGGTCGGGGCGATCGCGTTCGCCATCAAGGTGATAGAAGTATCTTGACCCTGGCGGAACTTCCTCGCCGATAATCCGCCAGTAACCGTTTCCCTGAGGTTCCATGGGCAAGACGCGTTCGCGTGGTGACACCTGGTGCAGGCTGACCTCGCGGCAGGCCGGAGCCCAAACCAGAAATTCACATCTGCCACCTTCCATGTGGGTTGCGCCAAGTTGCATGAAGGGCAAGCTCCTTTTATGACACGACCTTTTCCGCCAGAATCATCTCAATGCCGCGCAGGGGCAGAGAGATCCAGTCGGGTCGATTATTGAGTTCGTAGCCGAGTTCGTAAACTGCTTTTTCCATTAAAAAGCAGTGCAGCAGTGTGATCAGGTGTCCGCGCTGCGCGGGGATCAGGCGCGTTTCTCCAAGCTGCTCGATATACTGATGCAGAAAGATGTTGCTGACATGGGTATTCCAGGCATCGAGCCAGGGGCGCAGAAAGGCTTCATCGCCCGGATGGTTGTCCGTGTGGCGGCGCAGGGCGCTCATGGCGGCATAATGGAAGGAGCGCAGCATGCCGGCGACATCGCGCAGGGGCGAGCGTTTCAGGCGCCGTTCGGAGAGGGTGCGCGCCGGTTCTCCCTCGAAATCGATAATGACGAAGTCCTTGCCGGTATAGAGCACCTGGCCGAGGTGATAATCACCGTGGATGCGAATTTTCATCGAGGTGATCTTGGGGCCCATGATGCGCGAGAGACGGATAAGCACTTCACGTTCGCGTTTGAGAATGGCTTCGGCATGGGGCCGCTCATCCTCGGGAAGATGTTGGAGATTCTGCTGCAGCGTCGTGAACGTGCGTCGCGTCAGGGCGCGCATGGACTGGTAGACCGAGCGCTGGTAGAGGGTGGAGAATTCCTCGGGTCGCCAGCTGCGCTCCTGCAGGTTGGCGGCCAGTGCCTGATGCATCTCGGCGGTGCGGCGACCGAGCAGCCCGGCCATGTCAAGGTAGAAGGTGCCGAAGGTTTCCGTCAGGTGCGTCGGCAGGGACTGCGGATCGCCCTCAAGCAGCCCCGGCAGGGCTTCCGGAAGTTCGGGCAGCTCCTGGCGGTGGCTGAGCAGGCGTTCGATGTAGCTGGAGAGAACATCCAGGGTGAAGCTCCAGGCATCACCCTGGTTGGGCACCAGGTTCGTCATCAGCCCCACGGCCATGGGTTCGCTGCCGGGGCGACGGTATTCGATAGCTCCGGCATAGGTGGGCGTGTGGGCGAATTTGACTTTTTCCGTCAGGTGGCGCGTTAGTTCCTGGTCGGGGTTGATGCCATCTTCAAGCATGCGATAGAGCTTGAAGAAAAAGCGGTCGCCAAACACCAAGGCGCTGTTGCTCTGCTCGGCCTTGAGAACCTGAGAACTGAGGCTTTCGCCACGCTTGACCAGCTTGCGAAAGCCGCCGCCCGGCTGGCCGGCGAGCTCGCCCTGAGAGCCTTTGAGGCGACGGCGGCCGGCGATAAGCCCATAGAAAATCTCATGCAACAGCGGATCGACCACCGCGTCGTAAAGCAGCCAATCCTCCTCGCCGATGCGCAGATTGGCGATGACCGAGCGCGGATGATTGTCCCTTATACTCTGGGCGGAAGCCAGGGGCAGGGCAGCCAGGGGCAGCAGGTAGGTTTCGGCGCTGCCCTCGGTGTAAAGCACGCGGAACAACAGTAGCTGAAAAGTGCGCGAACCGCTCTGCGCCGGAAGGATTTCGCCCAGCTCGATTTTGCGCAGGCCGCGTGCTTTGGAGCGAAACCACCGTACGCGCGCCAGATAGTCGGGAAGGACTTCCTCGCACAGCCGCTCCGCGGATTTTCCGCGAAGAATCTGTTCCCATGACTGGTTGGCCCGCAGGCGCAACTTTGGAGCCTGATCGGAGAGGCCGCGGCCGGCTCGTTCGGGGAGCAGGCGAAACCAGTAGTAATCATGAATGCCCAGTGTCAGAAAGTAGGGCGTTTCCCGGATATCCGGGAAACGGTTATGGCTGAAGACCTCCTCGGGTACCATTCCGGCGAATTTGCCGAGATCGAGGTGTACGGCCTGAGAAAAGCGCGAGAGATTAACCACCACCAGGATGATTTCGTCCTCGTGGCGACGAATGAAGGCCAGCACCTTGGGGTTGTCGGGCAGGAGCATTTCCAGGGTGCCGCGGCCAAATGCCTTGAACTGCTTGCGCATGGCGATGACGCGGCGCATCCACCAGAGCAGCGACGAGGGATTGCGCTCCTGGTTTTCAACGTTGACCGATTCATAATTGTATTCCGGATCGCTGATCACCGGAAGATAGAGTTTTTGCGGATTGGCGGCGCTGAAGCCGCCATTGCGGTCGGGGCTCCACTGCATGGGGGTACGCACCCCGTCGCGATCGCCCAGGTAATAGTTGTCGCCCATGCCGATTTCATCGCCGTAGTAAATGATAGGGGTGCCCGGCAGGGAAAAGAGCAGGATGTTCATCAGCTCGATTTTGCGCCGATTGTTGCGCAGCAGCGGGGCCAGCCGCCGGCGGATGCCGAGATTGATGCGCGCACGCGGGTCGGTCGCATAGGTGCGGTACATGTAGTCACGCTCTTCGTCGGTGACCATCTCCAAGGTCAACTCGTCGTGATTGCGCAGAAAGATCGCCCACTGGCAACCTTCGGGAACATCCGGTGTCTGATCGAGGATGTCCACCAGGGGGAAGCGGTCCTCCATCTGCAGCGCCATGTACATGCGTGGCATAATGGGGAAATGAAAGGCCATGTTGCATTCGTTGCCTTCACCAAAGTAGGCCACGGCATCTTCGGGCCACTGGTTGGCCTCGGCAAGCAGCATGCGGTTGCTGAATTTGTCGTCGATATGGGTCCGCAATTGCTGAAGGTACGCGTGGGTTTCCGGCAGATTTTCGCAATTGGTCGCTTCGCGTTCAAAAAGGTAGGGCACGGCATCAAGACGTAAGCCGTCGACCCCCATGGCGAACCAGAAATCGAGAACTTTGAACATCTCCTTGCGTACCTGGGGATTCTCGAAATTGAGATCGGGCTGATGGGCGTAGAAGCGGTGCCAGTAGTAGGCGCGCGCGATGGGGTCCCAACTCCAGTTGCTGGTTTCAAAATCCTGAAAGATGATGCGTGCATCCTGGTACTTTTCCGGCGAATCATTCCACACGTACCAGTCGCGGTACTTGGAGCCGGGCTTGGCACGCCGTGCCCGCTGGAACCAGGGATGCTGGTCGGAAGTATGGTTGAGCACCAGTTCGGTTATGACGCGCAGCCCCCGGGCATGGGCCTGCTTGAGAAACTCCTTGAAGTCCTTCAACGTGTTGTAGTCGGGGTTGACGCTTTTGTAGTCAGCGATGTCGTAGCCGTCGTCGCGCAGGGGCGAAGGATAGAAAGGCAGAACCCAGATAGCGGTGACGCCCAGACTCTGCAGGTAGTCGAGCTTGCTGATCAGGCCGCGGAAATCGCCGATGCCGTTGCCGTCGGCGTCGCAATAGGCTTTGATATGGACCTGGTAGATGATGGCGTCCTGGTACCAGAGAGGATTGTCATCGATATGGGGCTCTTTAGTGGGCATGATGGATTCCTGATTTGTGGTTTTTGATGCTTGTAGGGGCGGACAGTGTCCGCCCTGAGGTTGCCCCGGGCGCACATTGCCGCGCCCCAGCACCACGAAATGTATCGTCACATGAAATAATCAAAATCCTGCTCGCGCCGCAGGCGCGGATAGAGGCGAAAAATGGCAGCCGGTAACTGGTGCGGGTCGAGTTCTATGGTGTTCCACTCGCTGTGCCAGATATTGCGCCCTTCGCCGAGCAGATCATGGGCCAGGAACGGATGGCCGGGTGAAAGCCCGAGGCTCTCCATGGGCAGGCGGATTTTGCCCGCCTGGGTATGGAAGGGATCCAGGTTGACCGCTATCAGCAGCAGGTTGTCGCGCTCTTCGGTGGATTTCACATAACACAGCAGATTGTCATTGTCCGTCTCGCAGAAATGCATGTTCCAGGTGGTCTGCAAAGCTGGATTGTCGCGGCGGATCTGGTTGATGCGCGCGATCAGCTCACGCATGTGCTCCGAATTTCCCCAGTCCCAGCAACGGATCTCGTATTTTTCCGAATCCTTGTATTCTTCCTTGCCGGGCATTCCCGCGTTGACGAACTGCTCAAAAGGCGGCCCGTAAATACCGTAATTGGAAGACAGGGTCGCCGCGAGAATGAAGCGGATGATGAAGGCGGGTTTTCCCCCGTATTGCAGCACCTCGGGCAGGATATCCGGAGTGTTGGGCCAGAAATTGGGGCGAAAAAAGTCGCGTACCGGCGGGGTGGCCAGTTCACGCATGTACTGTTCCAGCTCCCACTTGGTGTTGCGCCAGGAAAAGTAGGTATAAGATTGCGAAAAACCCAGCTTGGCCAGGCGGTATGTAACTTTGGGCCGGGTGAAAGCTTCGGAGAGAAAGATCGTGTCGGGATGCTCGCCTTTGATCTCGCCGATGGCATATTCCCAGAAACCGAAGGGCTTGGTGTGGGGATTGTCGACGCGAAAGATTTTCACCCCCTGGGCGATCCAGTAACGAAAAACTTCCTTGAGTTCCTGCCACAAATCCTGCCATTCGGCGCTCTCAAAATCAAAGGGGATGATGTCTTGATATTTTTTCGGTGGATTCTCGGCATATTGCACGCTTCCGTCAGGGCGCCAGCGGAACCAGGCTGGATGGCGGCGCACGTAGGGATGATCGGGTGCGCACTGAAAGGCGATGTCCATGGCCACTTCCAGCCCCAATTCCGCGGCACGGCCGATAAGGCGACGAAAATCCTCCAGTGTGCCGAGTTCGGGAAGAATCTCGGTGTGCCCTCCCTCCTCAGCGCCGATGGCCCAGGGCGAACCCGGATCGTCGTCTTCGGCGACGGTGCTGTTGTTCTTGCCCTTGCGATTGATGCGTCCGATGGGGTGAATGGGCGGAAAGTAGATGACGTCAAAGCCCATGCGGGCGATTTCCGGCAGCAGCCGCTCACAATCGGCAAAGGTGCCGTGCCTGCCCTCTTCACCGCAACTGGAGCGCGGAAAAAACTCGTACCAGGCACTGAACAGGGCTCGTTCCCGCTCGACGGTGATACGCAGTTCCACCTCGGCCTGAGTCACCAGTTGCGGATCGTAATGCACCGCCATCAGCGCGGCGAGTTGCGGGTCTTCAGCGAGCCGCACAGCCGTGGCATCATCGGGTGCCTGACGGATGCGGCTTGCCCATTCGCGCAGTTCGCCGGCGTGGCCCGAGCCCGCGCGCAGGCCCGCCGCCTCGCACAGGCGCGCTCCGATTTCGCGGTCCACGGCCAGATCCTGTCCGACGGCAAAGCGCTTGGCCAGATCCTTGTGCCAGGTTAAAAAATGATCGACCCGCGCCGCGATGGTGTAATAGCAGGTGCCCAGAGCGCTCACCGCAAAGCGCGCCTCCCAGCGGTCATTGCCCAGGTGCTCCATGGGCACCTTGTGCCACTGCTCCTCATTTTCGTGACGGTAGAGCAGCAGGGCGGCGAGTTCATCGTGGCCGTCACAGAAAACGTCGGCCTGTACCACGACCTGTTCGCCCACCACGCGTTTCACTGCAAAGCGGCCTCCGTCGACCTGAGGGGTCATGTTTTCAATTACGACTCGGCAGCGGCCATCGGCGGACAAACCCCCGTTTTCGCCGCCAGTGTTCGGCAAGCTCATGAATCCTCCTTGGTTACGGCAGAGTTGCTGCCTCATGCGACTTGAGCGTCATATACGTCGAAAGGGGAAGCACTGATTCACTTATGACTTTATCAAGGATTTGCACTCTGGCAAGGCATTTCGGCAGGATCCAAGGGGGCGGAGGCAGACTTAATGCGCAAAGTTGAACGCTTTTTAAATCTCGGGCGCCCTGGGTCTCTGCCTCAAAAAAACAAAGAAAATTCTGATAAAATTCTATTTGAGGGCAACCTGCATCGCGACGATGCTTAGAGAGTCCTATGTTGGATCGGCGTACAGGGAGGATCAAAATATGCTGGTTATTATACATGGTTGGAGTGACGAATACGCATCCTTTAGATCCCTTGCCCAACGCCTGGTACAAAAGCCACCCGAAGGCGTGGGCGCGGATGTCGCGGAAATTCATCTGGCCGATTATCTTTCCCTGGATGATCAGGTCACTTTTCATGATCTGGTCGAGGCGATGCAAAAAGCCTGGACGGATCGCAATCTTCCCACCGCGCCGCGCAGCGTTGATGCCATTGTGCATAGCACTGGCGGATTGGTCATCCGCGATTGGCTGACCCGCATGTATGAGCCGGATAACGCACCGATCCGACGTTTGCTGATGCTGGCGCCGGCCAACTTCGGCTCGCCTCTGGCGCACACCGGGCGCAGCCTGATCGGACGGGCGATCAAGGGGTGGAAAGGCACACGTTTGTTTGAGACCGGCACGCAGATACTCAAGGGCCTGGAGCTGGCTAGTTCCTATAGCTGGGAGCTGGCCGAACGCGATCTGTTCAGCGATCGCCACTACTATGGGCCGGGGCGCATTTTATGCACCGTTCTGACCGGAAACGCCGGTTATCGCGGCATTTCCTCCGTTGCAAACAAGCCCGGTACCGACGGTACCGTGCGGGTTTCAACCGCCAACCTGGCCGCTTTGCGCATGAATCTTGATTTTAGCGGCACTCCAGATGCTGAGCCCGAGGTCAGCTTTGTGGCCGCCGACGAATCCGGACTTGCCTTTACCATTGCCGATGAGGAAGATCATAGCACCATCGCCGCCAAGGGCCGCGGAACACGCAAGACCACGAATTGGGAACTCATTACCGGTGCTTTGCAGGTCGAGGACAGTGGCTTTGCCGCCTGGCGACAACAGTTGCGAGATCACACCGCCGCCGTGACCGATGTGGGCGAACGGCGCCGGGGCAATCATTACGACAGCTACCAGAATACGGTTGTGCGGGTAACGGACAACCACGGTGCGCGTGTGCAGGACTACTTGCTCGAATTTTATGTGAACAACGACAAAAAAGCGCGCGATCAGCGCCTTACGCAACGGTTTCAGGAACAGGTGCTGTCCGGTGTCCATGCTTATTCCGGTGACAAGTCCTACCGCAGCTTGCTGATCAACTGCACGGAACTTCATACGCTGCTGCCCGAGGCGCAGGATCGTCTCAATATCAGCATCACTGCTTATCCTGATTTGATAAAAGGTAAAGTCGGCTATCGTACCTATACCGATCAGGATATCGGCGCCTTGTCGCTGAATTCCGACCAGGTGCGGGAACTTTTTCAGCCGCACCGGACTCTGTTGATCAATCTGTGCCTGAAACGCTATCAGCAGGATGATGTGTTTCGTTTCAAATCCGTTTAGGGTTTTGTTTGGGCCTGGGTTGGGGGATGGCTTCGCGGAGTCTGAGGGCGTCTCTGGCGTTGACTTATTTTGTGGGATGTCTCTTATGAAAAAATCGTGTCTGTTATTGGTTCTGGCTTTTTTTACGTTAAGCTTGGCCTGCACCGAGCGGCAGGACGTCGCGCCGGAACAGGTGCTGGAGGAGACCGAGAATATCAGGCAGGTTGCGATGTTCGAAGACCAGCAGGGAAGCCGGATTGTCGCCTTTGAATTTGCTCCCGGGGTCTCCGCCGAAAAGATCCGCGACCATGCCGAAAGTCTCAGGCATGTCGAGGGTCGCCTGTTGGGCGCCTATTTTTTTGAGGAAGGCAGCCGCAGCATCCCCCCCAACATACTCAGGCGCAGCCTCGCCATCATGAATGCGGTAGATCTGCTCTATGATACCCCTGAGGTCGATAAGTGGCACTTCGCCTTCATGCGCCCCTTTGCCGGCGAATCGAGATTTGTCGATTGTGTGGAAAATCCGCAGGACGCGCTTTGTCGCAAAGGGGACTGATCGGGCTCTAACGGGCGCAGGGTACATTCGGTGTTTTGCAGGGATTTTTAAACAGCTTGCCTTTCGGCCCATTTTCGTGGAGGTCACCCATGAGCGCCGCGCCCTTCTCCGTTGCCAATCTCGACTTTCATCCCAACCATCCCCTGCACCCCTCGCCGCGCGACTGGCGTGATCAGGCGATTTATTTCCTGCTGGTTGATCGCTTCGATAACAATCACCCGGGCGTGCCCGCCTATGCGCCCGGCGCGACCCCCGTCGGTCGCGATCCTGTCCAGGGCCAGCGCTTCCAGGGCGGCAACCTGCGCGGAGTGACCCGCCGCCTTGACTACATCCGCGACCTGGGCTTCACCACCCTCTGGCTGAGTCCCATCTTCAAAAACCGCATCGATTCCGAGAGCTCTTATCACGGCTACGGCATTCAGGATTTCCTGCAGATTGATCCGCGCTTCGGCACCCTTGCCGATCTGCGCGCCCTGACCGCTGCCGCCCACCAGCGCGGCATGTACGTGATTCTCGACATCGTGCTTAACCACAGCGGAGATGTCTGGGGGTATCCCGGTGGCCACCCCTATTTTTACAGTGGCGGCCAGAGATTTCCCTTCGGTTTCTGGCGGGAGCAGGATCCATCGCCAGGTTTTCAGCGCGACGACGCGATTTGGCCGGTGGAGTTGCAGGATCCCGATCTATTCAAGCGCAAGGGAGAAATCGTCGACTGGCATGACCCGATACAGGCGCGCGACGGAGATTTTTTCAGTCTCAAAGAACTCGATCTGCCCAATCCGCGCGTACTCGACACGCTGATCAAGGTCTACAAGTATTGGATCGTCAATGGCGATGTCGACGGTTTCAGGATCGATACGGTCAAGCACATGGAAAGTTCGGCCACGGCGATCTTTTGCAATGCCATTCGTGAATACGCCAAGCGCGTGGGCAAGCACAACTTTTTCCTGTTCGGCGAGATCGTCGGCGAGGATGCGGTGATTCAGGAATACATCGGCCGCAACGCGCGCATTGAGGGGACCCATGAGCGTTTTCCCTCTCTGCACGCGGCGCTCGATTTTCCACTCTATTTCGTTCTGGAAAACGTCATCAAGGGGCTGGCCAATCCGGCCGCCCTGCGGCGGCGCTACGAGGCCTTCCATCAGGTCTACACCGATCACGGCGAGGCCGGGCGCTACTTCGTCACCTTCGTTGATAATCACGACCAGGTCGGCAGAGACCACAAACGCTTCATCGCCGGCAGCCCCTTTTCACAACAGACCGTACTGGCCTGCGCCTACCTGCTCACCGCGCAGGGCGTACCCTGTCTCTATTACGGCACTGAACAGGGCTTCGACGGTGGGGGGCCCGATGATCGCTATCTGCGTGAATGCATGTTCGGTGGGCGCTGGGGAGCGTTCAACACCACGGGCGCGCATTTCTTCAACCCCGGCCATCCGATCTATCGCGGCATTCGTGCCGTCGCCGCGGTGCGCGCCGCCCAGCCCGCATTGCGTTACGGTCGCCAGTATTTTCGTCAGATTTCCGGAAACGGCCATGACTTCGGTGATCCCCTCGATGGTCGCTGCACCCTGGCATACTCCCGCATTCTCGATAGCGACGAGATTCTGGCTTGTCTCAACCTCTCCGCCGAAGAGCGCCGGGATTTCATCACCGTTGACCGCAATCTCAGCGCCCCAGGCGTACAGTTGCGCGATCTGCTGCGCCCCGACCGCACCTTTGCCGTGATCGAGTCATCGGGCCGCGCCTGCGTTCAGGTGCGACTTGAGCCGCATGAAGTGGCGTTGCTCAAGGCGGATTGACAGGAGGAGAGTGAGAGTCGTTCGGCCTGTGATCGGCCGCCGGGGTGCGGGTCGAAAATATCAGAGAGGGGGAGGCCGAGAGGGAGAATTTAAACTTCATTGCTCTATTCTCCCTTGACAATGCCGATTGTCTGATAAAATGAAAAAGTTTAGTAAGTGGTTGTTTTGGTATATTTTTTTACCCTATCGAGGAGGAAATCACATGAACAAGACGTTGACGGCAACATTTGAGACCGTAGATGTCCTGAAAAGTGTCGAGGACGAGATCATAAACGGTGCCATTGCCGGTTTCCCGCGAGAAAAAATCTTTATCGACAAGGAGAAGAAAGAGATCAAGATCATTTCCCCGACAGCCACCGCGGGAGAAATCAAAGAGATTCTTCAGAGCCATAACCCCAAAAGCCTGACCGAAAGAGACTGGACGGAATAAGCCGCTAGCCTCTTCATTTACCAGCCTCCGCCCAAAGCCTTGAACAAGGCGGAGGCTGCATTTAATCGATCACGCACCGCCTCGGCGAGACTCAATTCCGCGTTGAGAAGAAAACGTTGGGCATCAAGGACCTCGATAAACCCACTGTAGCCTTCCTCGTAGCGTAGTTCGGCCAGGCGCAGGGTTTCCTGTAGAGAGTCTACCTGGTGCCGCACCGCGGTTTCGCGCTCGGCGGCAGTGCTGGTCAGAATCAGGGCGTCGCGAACCTCGCGGAAGGCCGTCTGCACAGTGATGCGATAGCGTGTTTCCGCTTGGTCGCGCAAAGCCTCGGCGGTCTGAACGCGGGCGCGATTGCGGCCGAAATCCACCAGAGGCCCGAGAACCGATGCGCCCAGGCCCCAGGTTTCGGCAGGGCCACTGAGCAGATTGTCGAATTCCGCAGCGGTACTGCCGTAAAACAGGGCCAGATTGATACGGGGCAGGCGCTCGGCCATGGCCACGCCGACCTGCGCGGTCGTCGCCGCCAGGGCGGCCTCGGCGGCGCGAATGTCCGGGCGGCGGCGCAGCAGTTCCGAGGGCAGGAACTCGGGCATATCCGGGGCGGGGCGCATGACCGCCAGGGATTGGCTGCCGAAATCCAGGTCACCGCTTAGCTCCGCAGGATTCATACCCACCAGCACCCCGAGGACGCTCTCCAGAAGGCGCACCTGTTGGCGCCTGCCCGGCAGATGCGCGCGGGTTGCCGCCCATTCCGACTCGGCCTGTTGCAGGGTCAACCGATCAATCAATCCCCCTTCATAGCGAATCTGTTGCAGCCTGAGGGTCTCCCAGCGACTTTCCAGAGTTTGCTCAGTGGTGGCCAATTGCTGCTCGGCGGCACGCAGATTGACGTAGGTGTTGACCAGGTCCGTCACCAGGTTGAGGCGTATCGCTTCGTGGCTGAACAGCGACTCTTCCATCCGGGCCGTGGCTGCTTCCCGGCCACGCTCCAGGCGTCCCCAGAGATCGAGTTCGTAGCTCAGCAATCCGATCAGCGAGAAAGAGCTTAAGGTGCCCCCGGCACCGGGAATCGGAACCGGCGAGGCGGCCGCCGGCTGTTTCTGCCGGATCGCTTCGGCCTGACCGTCAAGGGTCGGCCAGCGCTCAGCGGTGGCCAGACCCAGGCGGGCCCGTGCTTCCTGAATGCGCTCAAGTTGCAGGCGCAATTCGAGATTCTCATCCAAGGCCCGGTTTACCAGGTTTTTCAGCACCGGGTCTTCGAATCCGGCCCACCAGGCCAGGCGTTTCTCCTCGGCTTTGGAAATTTCAAGCATCTGCTCGGGCCATTGCTGGGGAAGGCTGATGTCGGGCGAACGAAATTCGGGACCGACGGCACAGCCGGCAAGGGCTATCATTGTGCAGAAAATCACGACCAGCTTATGCATATCAGGCGGCCTCTCGTTTCTGGAGTCGTTCCCGCCGCCAGGTGGCGAGATCCTCGAGCAGCTTGTAAAACAGCGGCACGAACAGCAGGGCCAGACTGCTGGCGGCGATCATGCCGCCCACCACCACGGTGCCGATTCCCTGGCGACTCGCGGCCCCGGCGCCACTGGCGAAAACCAGGGGCAGGGTGCCGATGATGAAGGTCAGGGCGGTCATCATGATGGCGCGAAAGCGTTGCTGGGCCGCCGCGATGGCGGCATCCAGGGAACTCATGCCGGCGCGGCGGTTCTGCGCGGCGAACTCGACGATGAGAATGGCGTTTTTCGCCGCGAGGCCGATGAGCACCAACAGGCCGACCTGAAAATAAATGTCGTTGGGAAACCCGCGCAGCAAAGCAGCCAGGGCCGCTCCCAGCACGGCGAAGGGGATGGCTGAGGCCACCGCCATAGGCAGCGTCCAGCGCTCATATTGAGCGGCGAGAATCAGAAATACCATCAGCAGCCCCAGGCCGAAGGCGGCGGCCCCGGCACCGGCAGTCGCTTCGAGCTGGAAGGCTTCGCCGATCCAGCCGAGTTGCGCCTCGCCCGCGACAGTTGCGGCGGCGGCCGCCTCCATGGCTGCCTTGGCCTGGCCGCTGGTGAAGCCCGGCGCGGGATCGGCCAACAGTTTGGCGGAGGGGTAGAGATTGTAGCGATTGATGACGTCGGCGCCGCTGGTGCGCTCCAGAGAAACCAGAGAACTCAGGGGCAGCATTTCGCCTTGCTGGGAGCGCACGAAGACCTGGCTCAGATCACCCGGCTTACTGCGAAAATCCCCCTCGGATTGCAGATTGACCTGCCACAATCGCCCGAAGAGGGTGAAGTCGTTGACGTAGAGAGAACCGAACGTGCTCTGCATGGTTGCAAATATCTGGTTGACGGGCACCCCGGCGGCGCGGGCCTTTTCACGATCCACAACGGCGTTGTAGCGCGGGATCCCGGTGTCGAGCAGCGACCGCGCATTCATCAACTCGGGGCGTTGATTGGCTTCGGCCACGAGGCGCTGGGCGAGAACTTCAATTCCTTTGGCATCCACGTCATCCCGCACCTGCAGGTAGCCCTCGACGCCGCCGGTGAGGGACATGCCCATGATCGGCGGAGGGATGAAGGCAAATATATTGGCCTCCTGAATGCCCGCGCCGATGCCCATGATCCGCCCTGCCAGAGATGCAGCGTCCTGACCCGGTTCACGTCGCCGGTCCCAGTCGGTGAGGTTGGCGAAACCGACGGCACTGTTGGTTTTGAGGGATGCCGAGAAAATGTCAAAACCGGCGAATGCCGTGAACTCCTGTACCTCATCCAGACCGACCACCTGCTCGGAGAGGGTGCCCAGGGTTTCCGCGGTCCGCCCCAGGGCTGAGGTCGGCGGAAGCTGCGCGACGACCAACGCCACCCCCTGGTCTTCTTGAGGCACCAGCCCTATGGGCAGGCGCGCGAGGAGAAACAGCGTGGCACCGATGGCCAGGAAGAATAAAAGCACCCCGACGACGGCGTGCCGTAAAAGAAAACTGACGCTGCCGACAAATGCCTGAGTTACAAATTCAAATCCGCGATTGAACAGGCGAAAGGGAGCCGCCAGTTTGCGGGGTTGACGATCCAGCAGCAAAGCGCACATGGCGGGGGTCAGGGTCAGCGCCACCACCCCGGAGATTACGACTGAAACGGCGATGGTGACTGCGAATTGACGGTAAAGCACGCCGCTCAGCCCACCGAGAAAAGCAACAGGTGCGAACACCGCGACCAGCACCAGGGTTGAGGAGACTACCGCGCCGGCCACCTGCTGCATGGTCTCAACCGTGGCATCGCGTGCCTTGAGGTTTTTCTCGCGCATGAGCCGTTCGACGTTTTCCATGACGATGATGGCATTGTCGACCACGATGCCGATGGCCAGCACCAGACCGAACAGGGTCAGCAGATTGACCGAAAAACCCAGGGCCTGCATGCCGGCAAAGGTGCCGATGAGAGACACCGGGATGGCTGCCAGGGGAATCAGCGAAGCGCGCAAGCGTTGCAGGAAGATAAAGGTGACCAGCACCACCAGGCCCACGGCGATGAGCAGGGTGATGAATACCTCACGGATGGAAATCTCGACGAATTCGGTGGTGTCGTAGGGGATGGCGTACTCCAGCCCCGCTGGGAAGCGTTGCGCCATGTCTTCCAGGGCCTGGCGCACGTTCTGGGCAGTCTCCAGGGCATTGGCGCCGGGTTGCAGGTAAATGCCCATGGGCACCGTCGGCTGCCCATTGTACATGGCGTGAAATCCATAACTCTGCGCGCCAAGTTCGGCGCGAGCAACATCGCCGAGGCGCAGGGTGCTGCCATCCTGGTTGGCGCGCAGAATGACATTTTGGAATTCGGAGGGTTCGGTCAACTGGCCGCGGGTGGTAACGGTGAAAGTGAACGCCTGGTCGGTGGGCGCGGGCTCCGCTCCGATGCGCCCGGCAGCAAACTGCGCATTCTGCTCACGGATCGCCGCCGCGACTTCGGCGGGCGTCAGATCGTATTGGGCAAGCTTATCCGGGCGCAGCCAGATGCGCATGGAATAATCCTGAGCGCCGAACAGCGAGGCGTTGCCCACGCCGGGGATGCGAACCAGTTCATCGAGCACGTTGAGCAGGGCATAGTTGCTGATGAACAGAGTGTCAAAGCGACCTTCCGGTGAATTGAGCACGGGAACCAGCAACAGGTTGGTGGAGCGTGATTCGACGCGTACTCCCTGATCGCGCACCTGTTGGGGCAAGCGCGGCGTGGCGGCCTGCACGCGATTGTTGACGTTGATGGCGGCCTGGTCGGGATCGGTGCCCAACTCAAAGGACACGGTAATCTGCAGACTGCCTGCATCGGTGGCGGTCGACTCCATGTAGATCATGTCGTCGACGCCGTTGATTTCCTGCTCCAGGGGCGCGGCCACCGATTCGGCTAGCACATCGGCGCTGGCGCCGGGATAAAAGGCACTGACCACGATCTGGGGCGGCACCACGTCCGGGTACTGCTCGACGGGCAGAATGCGGAGAGCCGCGATGCCGAAAATGACAATGATGATGGAGATGACCGAGCTGAAAATCGGGCGGTCGATAAAAAAGCTGAGCATCAGCGGCTTTCCTCCTGAGCGGCATCCTGGGGATTGACGGGCATGCCGGGCTGCAGCCCGACCTGGCCGTTGATCACCACGCGCTCGCCCGGCTCCAACCCTTCCAGAACCACCTGTCCGGCGGTGACGACCGGGCCGAGGACAATCCGGCGGGCGTCAACTTTGTCATCCGCGTTTAAAACGTACACACTTGGTCCTTCGCGGCCTTCGAAAACGGCCGATTCAGGCACCAGGATGATTTCGTCGAGGGTTTGCAGAAGGACGCGCACACGCACGAACTGGCCGGGGATAAGAAGGTTCTCGGGGTTGGCGAAGACGGCTCGGGCCAAAACCGACCCGGTGCGCGGATCGACCGTGGCAGCGGTGAAATCGATCTCGCCGGTTTTCTCATAACAACTGCCGTCGGGCAGCACCAGACGCGCTTTGCGGCTGTGGTCGGAATGCCCAGCGCCGGCCAGAGCCGCGCGCGCGCCGCGTTGCAGGGCGGCATCTTCCTCCGGCAGAGAAAAGCGTACATGGATGGGATCCTGCTGAACGATGGTCGTGAGCAGGGTACCGCGCTCCACCAGGCTGCCTTCGGGCAGAACCTCCAGGCTGGTGACGCCGCTCAAGGGCGCCTCGACCCGGGTGTAGCCAAGCTCAAGTTGCGCCTGCGCCGTGCGCGCCTGCGCCAGGGCCTTGCGCGCCTGAGCCAGTTCCAGGGCCGAGCGTGCGTTGTCGCGCTCCCGCCGACTGACCGCGTCCTGCTCGTAAAGACGGGAAATGCGATCCCACTCGCGCTGGGCCTGACTCAAGTCGGCCTCGGCGGTTTGTTCTTCGGCGCGCGCCGCCTGCAAGGCGACGGCAAACGGCTCTGGATCGATGCGGAAGAGGGCGTCTCCCTTGTTGACATGCCGGCCTTCCTCATAGAGACGTTGTTCAACAATGCCCTGAACGCGCGTGCGGACCTCGACATCCCGTGCTCCGCGCAGACGTCCGGCATAGGTCTGCTCGACCTGTACCGAGGTTTTTTCCGTGGTGATAACGGTGACGGGCGGCGCCCAACCCTGCCCGGGCTGCTGCTCCGAATCGGAGCCGCAACCGGTCAGGATCAGGGCGGCGGACGTGAAAAACGCAACACGCCGCAGAAAGCGACGGGCAAGAGGAGTCGGCATGTGATTGCTCCGGATGTGTTTTCAGCTCGCTCCCGCGGGAAGCGCGCTGGTTTGGGCGAAAAGGGTCGACAATGAAAAGAACCATTGCCGGAGGTTGAAATAGATGCTAGCATACATTCTTGTATGTTTGTAAAGGAAAAAGATTTCCAATCAGGTTTCGATATTTTTGCAACGGGGAGTTCTGTTTTGAGACGCACCAAGGAAGAGACCCAAAAAACCCGCAGGGCGATTTTGGAAGCCGCCGAACGGGTGTTTTTCGATCAGGGCATCACCCGCACCACCCTGGAGCAGATCGCCCGCGCCGCCGGCATGACGCGCGGCGCCATCTACTGGCATTTTCAGAACAAGGCCGACCTGATCAACGCCGTTCACGCCGAGGTGCACCTGCCCATGGAGGAGGTCTTCTTCCGCATTCTCGACGCCGACGATGCCCATGCCCTGCAACGTCTCGAAGACCACTGCGCGGCCTCTTTCGCCCAGCTCCATGCGGATGAGCGCAGTCGGCGGGTTTACAGCATTCTGCTGCTCAAGTGCGAATACTCCGAGGAGATGAGTGCGCTGACCGAAAGGTTAAGGGTGTCGAAGGAGCGTATCACGGTGGGGTTGGAGGATTTTTTCCAGCGCTTGAAAAAAGCCGGGCGAATCAGCGCCGACGCGCAGCCGCGCGTTCTCGCCCTCGGCCTTTACGCGTTCATGCTCGGCCTCTACAGTGATTATCTACGTTATCCGGATATGTATCAGGTTCCCATAGATGGAGAAGAACTCATCCGCTATTTTTTCGCGCCCCTGAAAACGGGCGCGGCGACGCAGCAGACCACAGCCCGATAGGCACAGGCATCTGGTTCTGCGGTCTGCTCAGGTGCTCGTTGCGCCTTCCTTATCCGGTTCGTACTCCTGATCCCGCGCCGTGCCCGAACCCCTCTTGGCCAAATGCTCGATCTGGCCGATGAAGAACCGCTCGCTGAATCCGGCGGTGAACGCCAGGGTCAGGTGAACCGCGCCCGGATGCGAGGCGTCGGGAAGCAGGGTGAGGATTCCGGAGAGCTGAATCAGATAAATCAGAAGCCCGGCCGCCGCCCCCACCACAGGGCGCAGGCCCAAGAGGGTGCGTTGCAGAAAATAGTCGGACGCGCGGGCATTAAGGGGTTCGGTACTGCGCAGGGCGCTAACCAGCCCGCCCAGGGCACCGAAGACGATCATCGCCAGAACCTGGCCGGGACCGATCCCGGCGTCGCTGAGAACAAGGGGGACCAGCCCCAGGCTCAAAAGAAGAAAGGCGGCGAGAAACAGGGTGGTCGCCACCAGGCGCATGCGCAGCAGATTGATTTTGCGCCAATGGCTTTCTCGCGCTTCGGCCGTGAAGCGCGAGATCTGCTCCAGCCGCAGCCTCTGCTCGCCGAGGGTTTGCGTTTCGGCGGAGACGTTGTGCGCCGCCATAGATCGCTCCAGGGCCGCAAGTTCTTTGTGCAATTCCTCCCTGTGTCCGGGATCGGAAATATAATCGAGGTTGGCGCGGATCTGCAGGACCACTATAAGCAACTTCTCGGGGCTGAGGATTCGGCAGAGGCGGTGGCGAATCTGGTGTATCAACCCCCAGGCGCGGTCGTAGCTGTTGTAGGGCAGAAAACCCAGGATTCGGCCGTGTATCGTCTCTTTCGCCTCCCCCAGCCAAATGTCGCACTCCGCATCCTGGTCAGCCTTTTCTGCACGCTCCGATGCGCCGAGTTCGGACGAAAACTCATCCAGTATTCTCTCCAATCCCGGATCTCCACCCCAAAAAGGTTTTTTCATCGCCGCGCCTCTCGTTAAGCGTTCAATTGTGCTCAGCCCCGTCAAGTCTTAGCTATTGCCGCGCCAGATATTCCAGGGTGATCGTCACCGTGCGGTTGAAGGCCCGGGTTTCCGGGGACTGATTGTCATAGGGCGGATCGATCATGCCGGCGCCGCGGTGTTGGATGCGTGCCGCGCTGTCGGGAGCCGCATTCCGGATCAGATCGTAAACGGCTTTTGCGCGGCGCTCGGAGAGTTGCTGGTTGTAGGCTTCGGAGCCGATGTTGTCCGTGTGGCCGACGATTTCGACGTCGGCCTGAGGCAGATCACGGATGCGCGTGGCGATCTCGTTGACGATTTGCTGATTGCGGGGATCGATGCTGTGATGGTCAAAGTCGAACAGGATCAGAGCGT
Source organism: Geoalkalibacter ferrihydriticus DSM 17813 (assembly GCF_000820505.1). Classification (NCBI taxonomy): domain Bacteria; kingdom Pseudomonadati; phylum Thermodesulfobacteriota; class Desulfuromonadia; order Desulfuromonadales; family Geoalkalibacteraceae; genus Geoalkalibacter; species Geoalkalibacter ferrihydriticus. Next base: position 1,263,528 of record NZ_JWJD01000001.1, read on the forward strand.
ACCTTTCCTGTACCCGATAGTCCAGCCTCTGCGCCAGCAGTTGGCTGGTCTGGATATAGCGGACTCTGACCGGCTCGGAATCCAGCAAGAGCTCTTGCTCCTTGCTGTCCCTGATCTGCATGCTGACCTCGATGTTGCCCGCTGTGCCGACACGGCCGGGATTGTCGACCTGCAGGGGCAGGCGGTAGAATTCCTCCAGCGCTCTTTCACCCTTTAATTCGGCCAGCATTTCGCCGCCGCCGGTGACTCTGATCTGCCAGTCGGCGATATCGTAGAAACTGTCGATCAGGGGACGCACGATGAGTGCCGTGTTGTCAAAGCGATGGCTGGTGTAGGTGCTGCGCACCAGATCGAGAATCGCCGGGTGATCCGAGTGAATCTCGACGCGCCGGTTGTCGGCGCGGCCTTCCTCAATACGGCTGGAGCTGGGTTTTTCCGGGAGGTTGCGGGCTTCGACCTGAATCCGCGCGGGGTCGACGTTCCAGATGTATTGCAGATAATTCCTGACCTCGATGGCGCGCAGCATGGACAGATCCTGCCGACCTTTTTCTTCGCCGAAATCGGCGTTGGTCCCGACCAGGGTGAGAGTTGCCTGGGGATTATCGCGCAATCGTTTGCCGATGATGTCGAGGACGTATTCGTACTTCTCCAGGGTGCCGCGCAGGCTCTGCTCTTCGAAAAGAACCGTGGCGACCTGCTGGTCGAAACGATGATAGCGTTGCGGAATCTCGCTCGATCCTTCCGCGAAGTAAATATGGCCGAGCAGGGGCGAGGCGTCGATGGTTTTGATTTCCTCGATGGTCAGTTCGGTGGGCGAGACAGCCAGGCGGCCTTCGAGGGGAAACATATAGCTGACGACGTAGTTGTATTGCAGTTTCGAGGCGACATCCTGAAAAATCGGAATCAGCGCCGTGCCGTCTTCGGCCTTCCAGATCTTGCCGCCGCCACGCGCGGCGAAGGATTTCAGGAAGGGGTCGACGGCGGGTCCGGGCATGAAGTCGACGGCGTAGGTTTCGAAGCGATCAAGATCCTGCATGGCTCGGGTGACATCGTTGCGGGAGTAGCGGCTGTTCAGATCCTCTCCGTCCGAAAACACCACCATGAATTTAGGTTCGTCGGCGGGCATGCGCCCGATGATATCCAGGCCTGCGAGCATCGCCTCGTAGAGAAAGGTGTTCACCGTCAGGCGGCCGAGAAAGACTTGATTGACAAAATTCTTCAACTCTATGGGATTGTTGGAGCTGAATATCCGTACATGCAGATCACGCCCGCCCATGCGCTGCGGGTCGCGGTCGGCAAAAACCACCAGATGCACCTGATCGATGGGGCGCACGATCTTGAGCAGTTCATCCATGGCTGCGAGCAGCGGTTGTACGGCGTTGCGCTGGCGCATGGAATCGGAGTTGTCGAGAATCATCACGATATGGCGCGGCACATCGATGTTTTCGGCAAAAGATTCCACCTGGGTGATGCGCGCCTTTCTGCCGAACTTGGTTACTGAAAAGTCTGCTTCTGTCAGGCCGAGAATGGGGTTGTTGTCGGCATCGGCGACGCGAACCAAGGCCCTTCCCTCCTCAAGGATACGCTCGAGCGATACCACCGCTTCCGGTCGTTCGGACTCAATCAGTAAGTCGTTGGTCTCCAGGGCAAAGCCCGGTGCGCAAAGTAGCAGAATCATGAGCAAGGTAAAAAGTCCGTGGTATCTCATCCTGTCCTCCAAATATATTTTTTGATCGAAACAAGTTGTCGAAGTATAGCAGCACGCTGCAATTGCACAAATGCCCGTCACCTACGCCGACCTGGTGCGGCGCAGTTCGAGATCAAGGACGCGCAGGGAGTGTTTTGCCGCCTGGCGGTATTGCGCGAGGCGCTGTTCGCCATGAGCGGCATAACCGGATTCCACTTTCTCCCGGTAACTCTGCACGATGACCGCTTTGCCGCATGCGGCGGCCTTTTCAAAGCGCGCGCGGCTCTCTTCTTTTGCCAGGTAAGCCCATATCGGCACAGCGCCGCCTTGCCGCGCCATACGCCCCACCTCGGTCCGTTGATAGTTTCGCTCGCGCTGATCCAGGTGTTCGAGCAGCGCCGCGCACACGGGAACGGCAAGGCCACAGGTGGTCGCCGCTTTATCGGGTTCGAGATTGAGATAGGTGATACAGACATCCGGCCGCACCTCTGAACCCGGTTCAACGTAGTACTTGTAATCGGATAGATCCGCGCTGTTGTCCATGGCCACGTTCCAGGTCAGGCGAAAACCGGATAGCTCATGCCAGACGGGTTTTTCATGCATCAGGTCGAACCCGCAAAGCAGGCGCCAGGTGTCCGCCGGATCAACCAGGGAGCCGTAGCCCAGCACGTAGCCGAGGCATTGTCCGCGACGGTTTTTCTCGAACTCGGGCCAGCCCTTCCAGCTTTTCGGCTTGCTCCCCGTGCTTCTGGGTTTTTTTCCGGGAGTCGTTTGCACACCCGCGGGCCTTCCCCAGCTGAGCCGGCTTTTCTCATGCGCATCCGTCATGCGCGCCCAAAAGGATTCACTAATGTTCTGACCGGTTTGCGGACAGCGCCCCTCAACGCACAGCACCAGAAACGTCTCGCCCGCCGGATCGAAATTCTCCGGGCGCACCTGTGTCCCCTGAATGGCGACAAGTTGCGGACCCTCGGGATGGCAGAGCACATCGGTGTCCTCCAGCCTTAATTTCACCGTGTAGGGAACGAAGGGCAGGGCGAAGTGCCACTTGTTTTTCGGGGTGGCGATGGTGAGCGGCGGATTGCGGATAAGCTGTTCGCCGTCGCGCACGAAGGGGACACGCAGGTAGGCAGCGAAGGAGGCGTCCCTGACCTGCAACCTTGAAGCGTTGTACAGGCGAATGGCCAACATCCAGGCGCGCTGCTGCGCATCATAAAAGATGGAAACCTTGTGGCGAAAAACAAACACTTGCCGCGTCAGCAGGAGTTTGAAGACCAGGCCGCCCAACAGAACCGTGTGCAGCAACAGACGAAGGAAGCCCCACAGGGCGCCCTGAGCCGAAGCCGGAGCCTCACCCCCGACCAGAAAGGCGAAATGCGCCAACGACTGATGGATCAGGGCCGAAGGATCGGCCGGCGACCGCAACAGAGCCTCGACGCCGGCGCCGATCACGCTTAACAGGGCGAGCAAGCACACATATTCAAAAAGCAGCGCGGCAAAGGAACGGTTGGCCAGATGCGAACGGAAAAGTTCCCGGGCGCGCGGATGAACTTTGGGATTCAGAAATCGTCTCACGGCAGGTCCCTCACAAGGCAGGTGCGCTGCGTTTCGACAGCCTTATAAAAGCATATCATGCCGCGCGCTTTGCTTGCGGCGCAAAAACTCTAGGCGCGCAGTGCCCATTCAGGATAATCTTGCCCAACATTATTTTTTTTCGTTGGCCAGATGCCTTGTGCATAACCTGGACAACATACAGACTTATTTCCGGAGATTTCCCATGATCGAACTTGGTCGCATCAACGTACTGAAAATCCGCACTATCGACGAGAACGGCGCCTGGTTTGAGAGCGACCAAGTGCGCATTCTGCTGCCGGCGCGCGAAGTGCCCGCCGCCGCGACCCCGGGCGCTGAGCTGGCGGTGTTCGTCTATCTCAATTCCGAGGGTCTACCGGTCGCGACCCTGAAACATCCCAAAGCCCAGGTCGGCGAGTTTGCCCTGTTGCAGGTGAGTCAAGTCACCAAACACGGGGCCTTTCTCGACTGGGGTCTCGACAAGGAGCTGCTGGTCCCCTACAGCGAGCAGCCGGAACGCATGCGCGCGGGCCGCAAATATCTGGTCAAGGTATGTCTCGATGACCGCAGCCGGGTCGTTGCCACCGCGCGCGTCGATAAGTGCCTGGACGAAGCGCCCGCCGATCTGCAGATCGGGGACGAGGTGGATGCGCTGCTCTGGGATTTCACCGATCTTGGCGTCAAGGTCATCATCAACGATCTTTTCTCTGGATTGCTGTACCGCGATGAGATTCGCGGCGGTATGAAACGCGGCCAGCGACTCAAAGCCTATGTGCGCAACATTCGCGACGACGGCAAGGTTGATGTCACTCTGCGCCGTGGCGGCGCGCAAGGCGCCCGGGAAGATCGGGATATTCTGCTCGAAGCGCTGACCCGGCAGGGGTTTTTACCCCTGCACGATCAGAGTTCGCCGCAGGATATCCGCCAGTCTCTGGGGATGAGCAAGAAAGCCTTCAAAAAAGCCGTGGGCGGACTCTACAAAGAGGGCTTGGTCGAGCTGGCTGCTGAAGGCGTGCGGCTGAAAGAACCGCCCCGCCGGGTGCCGGGAGCTTGAGCCGATGTCTGAATGCTTTCGGGTACGGGTTGAATGTTATGCCGGCTACCGGGGCGAGGAAGCGCCGCGGCGTTTCACTCTGGGCGAAAAATCCACCGAGGTGGAAGAGGTTCTCGACCGCTGGCTTGCGCCCGATCATCGCTACTTCAAGGTACGCGATCCAGAGGGCGCAACGTACATTATGCGGCAGGATGTCGAATCCCAGAGCTGGGAACTGATTCTATACGACGATGGGAACGCCTGACCCGCACCAGTGTCTGAATCCTCTCAGCCGCGGAATTTTTCGAAAACCCGGTCACGGTATTCGGGGGCGTGCTCCAGTTGCAGGGGGCGTTTCATCAGCAGCGACAGCTTGATCTGTTTGGCTTGCAGTTCGCGGCGCTTTTCTCTTGTCTGTCATCCAGCCTTCGCGCTGAGTTCTGAATCTGTTGCTTTTTCTGTTGTGCCGTGAGGGACAAAAGGGGGCAGGCGTGATGTCGCAATGACGTGGCGCATTTTAGGGGGGCAAAGTGTTCAAAATCTTTTGGATGTTTGTGGTCTTGTGCGGCCTGCTGTCTGCGAGTTTCGCTTTGGCGGATGAGGACTTAGAGCCAGCGCAGGAAAAATATTTGCAATACGACGATCTGTTTTCCCTCTATCAGACGCACGCCGACAATTTCAGCGCCTACCAGCCCATTTACGGACTGATCGGCACCAATCCGGAAAAAAGTTCTTTTCAGATCAGCTTCAAATATCGGCCCCTCAACCCACAAGGCTCCTGGGTGCAGGCCCGGCCTTGGCTACAGAGGGTTTTTCTTGCCTATACGCAAACCACTTTCTATGACCTGAAAGAGGCTTCGACGCCTTTTGAGGACACCAGTTACAAGCCGGAAATTTTTTTTATCACGGAAAATCTTGATTCCCGGCCCCAATCGATGCAGGGCTTTTTCATCAAGACCGGTCTTCAACATGAATCCAATGGCCGCGGCGGCGACATGTCGCGCAGCACCAATTTTCTCTATGTCCGCCCCATGACCATTTTCTACAGCGAGGATTCCGGCCTGGGCCTCATGCTGGCTGCGCGGGCCTGGACCTACGTGAACAACTCCCGCGACCATAACCCTGACTTGCACCGCTATCGCGGATACTTCGAACTGGAAACCAAGCTCGGCAAAGACGATTTCATCGTGGTCGGCGCCAAGCTGCGCTGGGCAAGCCAGGGCGCTTCCGTACAGGTCGATGCCACCTATCCACTGCATCGCCTGGTGTCGGGCAACCTGGATCTGTTTTTTCATGTTCAGTATGTCAATGCCCTGGCCGAAAATCTGCTGGATTACCAGTCGCGCACCGAGTCGCTGCGCCTGGGCCTGGCCCTGGTGCGTTGAGACCGGGGAGTGCTTATATGGACCAATGGTTTCAAACTTGATGGGCAAGTTGTTTTTCTTTCCTAAGAGCGTTCTCCCCCCTTTGCTTTGAAAGAATTCGTCGAATAGGTTCGGGCGCGGTTGAGAAATGTCAATGTGGAGACGTGATACCATCCGTCCTGCTATTGACTTGCGGCAGCGTTCTTGTCAGAATCAGACCACGACACAAAGTTGTGTTCTGACATTAGGCAAAGAAGCCCGGAGAAAAGATAAGTCTTTTTCTCCGGGCTTTTTGCGTCTTGAGCGGCCGGCGAATCGATTGCGCAGCCTCTCTCCTCAGGAACCCCAACCCAAAAGGAGCCAGAAAGAAGATGATGAAAGCAACATGGGAAAAAGTGTTCGAGTATGCGTCCAGCCCGCTGCATGGCAGTTTGTCGCGAAAACTGCGCAAAGGAGTAAAAATCCAGATCAACGATGGGAAAACTTTTGAATCGGCCAGCCTGTTTCTCGGTGAAGAGTTTGTGCGCATCACCGAAACCGATGCCGAGAGTGCAATCAACAGCTATTATGACTGGAGCAAGATCGAATCGATTCGCACCTATAGCAGCAAAGAAACCGCCTGATTTGGGGCGACGAACCTGGAACGGCTAAAGTATTGACCTCGGGCAGGAGGTGGAGGATTCCTTGCCTCCTGCCCTGCCGCCGCCATTTTCGCGCAGCGCGCGACAAAAACAAAGGACAGAGACCATGGCCAACGTGATTTTCTGGGAAAAGCCTGGGTGCAAGGGCAACGCCACGCAGAAGGAAATCCTCAGAGCTTCCGGTCATCAGCTTGAGTTGCGCAACCTGCTGACCGAACCCTGGACAAAAGAAGAATTGCGCAACTTTTTCGGTGATCGCCCCGTGGCGGAGTGGTTCAATCCATCCAATCCGCAAATCAAATCGAGAGAAGTCGTCCCTGAGCAGATTCCCGCGGAAAAAGCCCTTGAGATGATGCTTGCCGAACCTCTGTTCATCGTCAGGCCACTCATGCAGGTTGGACATTCACGACTTGCTGGATTCGACGTCCAGAGCGTGCATAACTGGATTGGGTTGGAAGCTGCGGCGATCGGTCCGCGCGATCCGAAAAACTGTCCCTGCGTCAGTCAGGGCGGTGACTGAGGTTTTTACCCACCACACTGATGTGATCCCCGAGCCCTCGAACTGGATGCTTTTCAGCGGCGGATGACAGACTTGAGTGAATGGAGGCTGCGGCGCCATTCATAAGACCGGGCGGCGGCTTTGAATTCAAGTTTTTGATTCGAAGGGACAATTGACTGGCGGAAAAATACGGCTAAAATTTTCATTAAAGAGAAGCCGGGACTCAGGTAGTCGACGATTGCCGCTTTCTGCTTGGGTGTTTGGCAAAAAAGAAAGGAGTTCGGCCATGACTAGCCGTTTTATGATGCTGATTTGCCTCCTTGTACTTTTGGCCGGGTGCCCGCCGCGTCCGGACCCGGCGCCCTCTGGTGCCGGCAGTGTGGCGGTTCCCGGAGCGCCCACCACCCTTGAGGACCAAATCGTCGACGGACCCCTGCCTGGGTGCGTGGATGCTTTTGAAATGGTCGGACAGACCCTGACCCTGCCCATGACGCTGACTCTTGATGCGGGCGGAGTGATTGACAGGGTGGGGGTTGTGGCGGTGGGTGGAACCTATGTCTTTTCGACAAGGCCGGTCAATCCCCTCAACTGCGCCTCCCTGTCCGAAGTGCCGTCGGTCGGTCCGATCACAGTCAACTTCGGTTTTAATTACCTCGGCGATTTCAGTCGCGTCAATCCCCTCTGCATCAACGGCTCCTCCATTGATTTCACGGCCTTTTCCGTAACGGGATCGCCCTTGGACATTTTGGTGGAAAATGCAGCCCGTGAACAGATCTGGAGGGAAACCGACCGGGAGGTGGCCGAGCGTTTCCACGGCATGTTGAATGGAACACCTTTCCCGGCGACGGCGAGTGTTCGTTGTGTCAACTGGATCGATTTGGCAACTTTGCCCTGATCGCAGGAGATGGGACAGGGACGCTGGGGAGATGGGACAGGGACGCTGGTAACTTTTGTAACTTGAAGCTGAAGGCTGTTTATTCTTTCTTCCTGGTGGCTTGGAACGATTATACAACTGCCATCACGGAAGAATTCGAGACGCAAGCGGACCCCTTTGGCCAAGAGCTTGGCCTCAAGGGTGCGGTTGTTCGAGCCTTCCGAAGCGCACGCGGAGACACGTTTAAGCAGATCGAGGTGAAGGAATGGCCAGGGTGTGTGCGAGAGCGCATGGGCCGTGAACAAGATCCGTTCATGCTCGGCATCCGTGAGAATTTCGCAGATTTCAGCCCGCTAAGCAGTACGTGGGCCATCGTGTGGTTCTCTGACTTTCGCGAGAAGCCAGACTGTATCTACCGCGTTTTCGGGGCGCTTGCGCAGATGGTCCGCCGGCAGGAAGACGTACTCCAGTACCCGCAGTCCCTCAGTGTTCCCGGAAAACGCGCGGATGCCATTGAGATCAAGCCTGGTGCGTTTGGTGTATCTATCAATGTGAAGGCATTGCTGCAGGATCTCAAAAGGTGTCCTGGGGTGGATATTGCGGATACTTCACCGACCCGGATGGTTATCTCTGGGAGGTGGCACATAATCCTCTCTTTTGGGTCGGACCGAAGGATGAGAATGCATTATAGCGCCATGGAGAGGACACAGGTGCCAGGTCTACACCCTGCAAGCGAGCGAATTCATTGACTTGGAGGAATCCAAGGAAAATGCTGCTCAGGTTTAATGCACACCGGGAGTGGCGACCCGGACATTTGGCATCTATACTTAAAGGCAGCCCGAGCCCTTTTGCTTTTCGCATGGTCCGTTTGAAATAAACACTTACCACACAGGGATAACTATGTCCGATTCTCTCCAGACTCCACCCAAAACGTCCTGGCACGGTCTGAGCGAAGAAGAAACCCTCAAAAATCTCGACAGTCGCAGCGAGGGGCTGAGTGAAGCCCAGGCCGCCGAACGCCTTGCGCGATTCGGCCCCAACCGGCTGCCGCCGCCCAAACGGGCCAGCGCCCTGCGCCGCTTTTTTGAACATTTTAGAAACGTTCTCATTTATGTGCTGCTTGCCGCGGCGGTCGTCACCGCCTTGCTGGGCCATTGGATTGATTTCGCGGTTATTCTGGCTGTGGTGGTGGTTAACGCGCTCATCGGTTTTGTGCAGGAGGGAAAGGCGGAAAAAGCCCTGGAATCCATCAGCAAGATGCTCTCTGTGGATGCCATGGTGTGGCGCGACGGATCTCGCCGCCAGATTCCCGCCGAAGAGTTGGTGCCCGGCGATGTGGTGTTTCTGCAGTCAGGTGACAAGGTGCCCGCCGATCTGCGTCTGCTGAGCATCAAGGATCTGCATGTGGATGAAGCGATGCTCACGGGCGAATCTCTGCCGGTGGGCAAAGCCACCGCGCAGATAGCGGAAACGGCAACGGTCGGCGACCGGTTCAACATGGCTTTCTCGGGAACCATGATTACTGCCGGGCAGGGCACCGGCGTCGTGGTCGCAACCGGTCAGGCGACCGAACTGGGACGCATCAGCGAAATGCTCACTGATGTGCAAACCCTGACCACTCCGCTGCTGCGCAAGATCGGTGAATTCGCCAAAATCCTTTCCATCGGCATCATCCTGCTGGCCGCTGGAACTTTCGCCTTCGGGTTTTTGGCGAGGGATTACAGCCTCAGCGAGATGTTTCTGGCCGCTGTCGGCTTGGTGGTGGCGGCCATCCCTGAAGGCCTGCCCGCCATCATCACCATCACCCTGGCCATCGGGGTGCAGCGCATGGCGCAGCGCAAATCCATCATCCGGCGTCTGCCCGCGGTGGAAACCCTGGGCGCGGTAACGGTCATCTGTTCGGATAAAACCGGCACATTGACCCGCAGCGAGATGACAACCCAGGCGGTGGTGACTGCTACCAATCAGTTTGAAATCAGCGGGGTTGGTTATGATCCCCACGGTGTTTTGAGTCTCGGCGGTGAAGAGGTCAACCTCAACGAGCATCCGTCCCTGGAAGAAATCGGACGCGCGGCTCTGTTGTGCAATGATTCTGCCGTGATCCAAAAAGATGCGCAGTGGCTGGTCGAGGGGGACCCTACCGAAGGAGCGCTGGTGGTCATGGCGCGCAAGATGGGACTGGATCCCGCACTGGAGAACAAACGCTGGCCGCGCGACGATGTTATTCCCTTCGAATCTCAGCACCGTTTCATGGCGACACTGCACCACGATCACGCCGGGCACGGTTTTATTTATCTCAAGGGTGCTCCGGAGCGCGTCTTGCAAATGTGCACGCGCCAGCGAAGTAAAGGCGAGGATATGCCCCTCAACCGGGCTTACTGGTTGGAGCAAATGGAAGCCCTGGCTGCGCGCGGTATGCGGGTTCTTGCCGTGGCGTCGCGTCCCTTTTCCGATGAAGTGCGGCAATTAAAGGTCGACGAGGTGTCCACCGGCATGAGCCTGCTCGGGCTGCTGGGCATCATCGACCCGCCTCGCCCGGAGGCCATAGAGGCGGTCCGTCAATGCCGCAATGCCGGTATCCGTGTCAAAATGATTACCGGCGATCACATCATCACCGCTGCCGCCATCGCACAACAGATGGGAATCGGCGACGGCAAGCGCGCGATCGCCGGGGCGGAGCTGGAGGGGATGGATGCCGAAGCGCTGCGCGCGGTGGTGCGCGACGTCGATGTTTTCGCCCGCGCTGCCCCCGAACACAAGCTGCGCCTGGTCGAGGCACTGCAGGCCAACGGCGAAGTGACCGCCATGACGGGTGACGGGGTCAACGACGCCCCGGCTCTCAAGCGCTCCAACGTCGGGGTGGCCATGGGCATCAAGGGGACCGAAGTGTCAAAGGAGGCCGCCGAAATGGTGTTGCTGGACGACAATTTTGCCTCCATTGCCCATGCCGTGGAAGAGGGTCGTACGGTCTACGACAACATCAAAAAGGCTATTCTTTTCATTCTGCCTACCAACGGTGCCGAGGCGCTGATTATTCTTGTCGCCATCGCGCTGGGGCGCACCCTGCCCATCACGCCGGTGCAGATTCTGTGGATCAACATGATCACCGCCGTCACCCTGGCTTTGGCGCTGGCCTTCGAGCCGGCGGAGAGCAACGTCATGAGCCGCCCGCCGCGCCCCCCCCAGGAACCCATTCTTGGAGGTTTCCTACTGTGGCGAATCAGCTATGTGTCGCTCATTCTGGTGATCGGAACCTTTGGTTTATTTCTCTGGGAGCGGGCTCAGGGCATGGACATCGAACGCGCTCGCACCGTTGCGGTCAACACCCTGGTGTTTTTCGAGGTCTTTTACCTCATCAACAGCCGCTACCTGCATGATTCGGTGGTGAATCGCGAGGGTCTTTTCGGCAATCGCTACGTTCTCTGGGCGATCGGCGTCGTCATTGTCTTCCAGCTTCTCTTCACCTACGCCGGTCCTATGCAGGTACTTTTCGGCACAGCGGCCATTGACCTGTTTACCTGGGGGCTGATCATTCTCGTGGCTTTTTCGGTGTTTGTCCTGGTAGAGCTTGAAAAAGCGCTGTACCGCGCCTTTTCAAAAAAATCTACCAAGTCGACAGATGCTGCGTAGGATTTAGATCTGACCATCTATAACGATTCACGCTGGTTCGAGCGGGGTTGCGGCATCGCCTAAATCCGCCCTCATTTTTTGATGCCCACCAGAATCCCTGAGTCGGTGGGGCCTCGGTATGCGGTTCGTTGGATGTCCTCGATTCCTGCGTTCTCCATCATTTGCCGGATTTCACTTTCTGTGTACGATTGACCGGCATCGGTCGCCACCAGCATATTCAAGGAGAACAAAGCTGGAAACAGAGGGGCCGTTTTTGAATCGTCGAGGATGAATTCGTGGATAATCATTTTTCCTCCCGATTCAAGCGCCTCTGCGGTTTTGCGGATGATTTTCCGGCAATCCTCAGGGCCTTCTCCGTGCAGGATGTGGGACAGCCAGGCGACATCGTAGGGCCCGCCGAAAGCATCCTTGTGAAAATCTCCAGACACGAAGTTGATGCGTTCGGCCAGGTTGAATCCGGCAACGGTTTTTTCTGCGAAGGGCCGGGTGGTGGCGAGATCAAATATCGTCGCCTTGAGTTGCGGATTGTGTTTGCAGAAATGGATGGCCCAGGTTCCGGGGCCGCCCCCCAAATCCAGGAGTCGGGTTTTTCCCGCCAGATCTAAGGTCGGAACCAGCTCGGGCGCCATTCCCATGGCCAAGTTGAACATGCCCATGAGAAAGCTCTCCCGCCGAATATCTTCGTCATGTGCAAGCAGGGGCGAGATCGGTTTTCCCGTAACCACGGCCTCATCGAGTCGCGCCCAGGATTCCACCAGATGGTGGTGATGCATGATCATGTACCCCACATAGCGTGGCGAGTCCTTGCACAGGAACGTTCGTGCGTCCCTTGTGTTCCGGTATGTGTCTGCTTCTTTTTGCAAAAGACCCATGGCGCAAAGGGCGTCGAGAAGCATGGCCGTCGCTCTGCTGTCTGCGTTGCCGCGACGAGCGACTTCCTGTGCGGCAAGTGCCTGGTCGGCGATGATTGAAAAGAGTTCCAGTTTCACGGCAGCGTGCAGGGTGCAAGTTTCCCAGTAGGCTCCTGAAAGGTTAAGCAGCTTGCCGGGTTGGTGTCCGTTGTTTTCCATGATCAGCGCTCCTTAAATATCAACGACAGTGGTTTTTCTATCCCGCCAACCCTCTCGTTACGCCAATGCCCATAAAATAACATTCGATGTACAAGACACTAACGTCAACGGATATGCGGGGCAAGAACAAAGGCGCAGAGCGCGCATTCTGAGAAATGCCGGTGCAAGCCTGAGGCGTAGCGCTCTCTCAGCGCAGAACTTCCAACGCAGCGCTCTCGGCGCGACTGCGCACCGGCAGCAGGCGACCGCCGCCGAGGCGTAGCAGTTCGCCGCCGAGACGGCGGGGCTGGCCGGGGTCGTGGCTGGACATGACCACCGTGATGCCCTGTGCCGGCAGGATCTGGATGACGTCTTCGAAGGTGGCGATGGTGGCGCTGTCGAGGTTGGCGGTGGGTTCGTCAAGTAAAAGAATGTCGGGGTACAGAGCCAGGGCGCGCGCCAGGGCCACGCGGCGGGTTTCGCCGCCTGAAAGTTCCCGTGCCGGTCGTTTGGCAAAGTCACTCAGGCCCACGGCGGTCAGACTCTGTTCGATGCGGCGACGCTGCTCGTAACCGCGGATGCCGCGCAGGGACAAGCCCATGGCCAGATTATGCTGGATGGAGCCGCTGAACAGGTAGGGGGTTTGATGAACCAGGGTCACACGGCGGCGCAGGCGGCGCAGTTGCGAGCCGCCCCAGGTGACTGCTTCCTCGCCGAAGCGGATGACGCCGCGCCGGGGGCGGCTGAGCAGGGCCAGCGTGTGCAGCAGCGTCGATTTGCCCGCGCCGTTGGGGCCGCTGAGGATGTAAATGCGACCGGGTTCAAGAGCCAGATGTTCGACGTGCAGATTGAAGCCGTCGGGATAGCCGAGTTCGATTTCGTCGAGAGTCATTAGCGCCATACTCTACCTCTGCTGCAAAGTATGAAGCAGGAAGTTGACCCCCAGAGCCAGACCCATGAGGAGAATCCCCAGGGCCATGGCGAAGGCGAAATCACCCTTGCTGGTTTCCAGGGCGATGGCGGTGGTCAGGGTGCGGGTCGAATTGCGGATGTTGCCGCCGAGCATCATGGCCGCTCCCACCTCCGCCACCACACGGCCGAAGCCGGCGACCACGGCGGCGAGCAGGCCGTAGCGCACCTCGCGAAGAATGTGCCAGGCCGCTTGCAGGGGATGTGCGCCCAAGGTCTGCAAGGTGGGGATGATGCGCGCATCGGCGCCGGCCACCGCGGTGGTCATGTAATGAGCGACGATGGGCAGGGCCAGAACCGTCTGGCCGATAACCATGGCCCAGGGCGTGAACAGCAACCCCATGGGGCCAAGCGGCCCCTGGCGGCTGAGCAGGGCGAAGAGAAACAGGCCGATGACCACCGTGGGCAGCGCCATGAAGGTGTTGAGCAGCAGGCGGATGGTATGGCGCCCGGGAAATGCGACCGCACCCACCGTCAGCCCGATGGGCGCGGCGAGCAGAGTGGCGAGCAGGATAGCTGTCGACGAGGTCCACAGCGAGGTCCAGGCGATGACCATGACCTCGCGGTCCAGATTGATGATCAACACCAGTGCGGCGCTGAGAGCTTCAAACAAAAATTCCACGGCAGAATATCTGGGGATGGAGTTGACGGTTGAAACCCAGGAGAAATCCATCCCTTGAATAACACGGCCCACCCTCGAACGGCAACCGATGAAGTGCGAGAGGGGCAAAGGCAAGGGCGGAGGACGCGGATTTAAAAGATCAAAGCGGATTAAAATCCAACAGATTCCAGATTGATCCGCCCTGATCCAGCCTTTTCCGCGTTCATCTGCGTCCTGGTTTTTTCTGCGATCTTGCTCGGTTGGATTAGCGGTTTGATCGCGTAGCCCACCGACCGACCCCGCCGCGCCAAGGATAATCACAATGGGTCTCGGCGGGTTATGCCAGACGATTAACGAAAAAAACAGCGGGGTGACCATGTCACCCCGCTGTTTTTTGTGCCGATTTTAGAAATTCCAGAATTCGTCAATTTCCGCGTCGGTGTAATCCCAGACCGCGTTGTGCGGCGGCACCGGCTCGCTGAAGAATTCGGGCAGCCGGTCGTGNGGGGGGGGGGGGGGGGGGGCGGGTAAGGTTGCAAAGGGCCGCAGTGGCAGGGAGCGACTCCGGCTTTTATCCCATCATGCTAGAAATTCCAGAATTCGTCAATTTCCGCGTCGGTGTAATCCCAGACCGCGTTGTGCGGCGGCACCGGCTCGCTGAAGAATTCGGGCAGCCGGTCGTGGGCGCTGGTGATGCCCGCGGCCAGGTTGAAGGCGCGCTCGGTCTTGAGAATGCTCATGCCCAAGGCCGTGACGTCATCGCCGGTGAGGCTGAGGCCGAAGCGCGCATTGATCATATCGACAATCGCCACCAGCGCCTCGGGAATATCGAGCACCGGGAAGGCCACGAACAGGCACAGGCCGGTGGAATCGACCGCCGCGGTGGCGATCTGCAGATTGCGCGAAAGCTCGACCTGGCCCTCTTTTTTCAGCGGATCGACGTCGCCGCCGACTTTGAGGATGTTGGTCGCCACCGAGTAGCCCGCGGTATGATCGGCGCCCATGGTGCTGGTGGCATAGGTGATGCCGATGCCCTTGACCGAGCGCGGATCGTAGGCCGGAATCCCCTGGTCCTTGACCACCGGCACACGCGTCAGGCCATAGGCCACACCGACGGAAGAAGCGCCGTTGCCGAGGATGCGCCCGAGAGGCGTGCCCTTGCCGATCTCCTCGCGCAGCAGGCGGTTGACGCCGGGGCCATCACCCCAGGGCACCAGGCCCGCTTCCATGGCCACGCCCATGATCACCGCCGACTCGATGGAGTCGATGCCGATGTCATCCATCAGATGATCGGCCTCGGCGATGTGATCGAGATTGTCGATGCAGCAGTTGGCGCCAAAGCCCCAGATGGTCTCATACTCAAAGCCGCTGGTGACATAGACCCCGGCCTGGTCCACGTATTCTTGGGAGCACTGGATGATGCAGCCGGCGTGGCAGCCGTGCTTGGTCTTGCCGCCGCGCGCGGCGATGGTGTCGTGCATGGTCTCGCCCGAGATCTTGTCGTGGCCCTCGAACTGGCCGTAGCGGAAGTTCTTGGTCGGAAGCCCCCCGGCCTCGTTGAGCACGTTGATGAGAATGTTGGTGCCGTAGGTAGGCAGGCCCTCGCCCGAGACCGGATGGTCAAGCAGCGCCTTGGCAAAGGTGCGCGCCGCGGTCTTGAATTTCTCCGGATCGGCCAGGGTCACGCCCGGCGCACCTTCGGGGTTGACCAGCATGTATTTGATTTTTTTTGACCCCATCACCGCGCCCAGCCCGCCGCGGCCATGGCTTCTGAGCTTGCCGTCGGGATCCATGACCGAGATGTTGGCCGCCTTCATGCGCATCTCGCCCGCCGGCCCGATGCTCAGAACGCCCACCTTCTTGCCGTGTTGGGCCTGCACGGCCTCCACCACGGCGAAATTGCCCTTGCCGACCAGCTCGGTTTCCTCTTCGATCTTGACGCCATCCTTGGTGATGGCCAGACGGTACCAGGCCTGCTCTTTGGGCTGGCCTTCGATGATGATGGCCTTGACGCCCATGCGGGTGAGCATCTGCGCGGCCGTGCCGCCGGCGTTGCTCTCCTTGATGGTGCCGGTGAGCGGGCTTTTGGCGCCGGCCGAAAGCCGCCCCGAGTTAGCCGCCGGGGTGCCGGTCAAAAGGCCCGAGGCAAACACCAGCTTGTTGTTGGGGCCCAGGGGATGGCAGGTGGGGGGCACTTCCTTGGCCACCACCGCCGAGGTCAGACCGCGGCCGCCAAGNCCCGAGGCAAACACCAGCTTGTTGTTGGGGCCCAGGGGATGGCAGGTGGGGGGCACTTCCTTGGCCACCACCGCCGAGGTCAGACCGCGGCCGCCAAGCCCGGCCCAATCAGCGGGGCAGTCTTCGACGGAGGTGGTCAGATTGGTCATGTTGACGCGGAAAATCTTGTCCATGCGTGCTTCTCCCTTTCTTCGTGATTCAGGTTTTCCATCATGGTCGATCTCCTTTCCGAAAAGGAGGCTCCGCCGTTTCCAGCGAAACCCATCGGCCGCGCGACCCTTGGGGCCTTCCCCTTTAGGTCGTGCAGCTCGGAGGAACGATAATTTAAAAAATATGACGCCGTAGGAGCGGATTGCATCCGCCCTCGCCTTGGGCGCACAGTGGTGCGCCCCTACGAAAATTCAAATATGTAGCTGGCGAAATTTTTCCGCCGCCAGCAGCCGACAAACACACCGCAACCGTAAGAGAGCTGCTCCAGAAGATAGAACAGGGCAAAGGCCAAGGGCGAGTTTTGCGGGCGGCGTACCCCATAGTCCACCGCCACCACCCACAGGCCGAGAAGCAGAAAAACCAAGCCCACTTTCGGCAGCAGAATTCCGAGCAGAATGATCGGCAACAGGTAATAGCGTAGCAGATGGTAGCCGAGATAATAGGTGAGCCCGGCAAAAGCGCGCAGGCGGGCCAAAAATACCGCGAAAAATCCTTGGCGCAAGCCGCGCCCCACCAGTTTGCGGTGAGTCGTGAAAGCGTCGAGGATAAGGACCGCGGCGCAGGCCGTGAACACCGGCAGGCGCAGGGTCGCCAGGCCGATCATCAGCAACAGAAGCGCCACGCACAGACCGGGCGGCAGCAGCATCTTCTTGCGCCGTTGCGGGTGCAGGGTCTGCAGGGTGCCCTCGGAGGTGCCGTAATCAAAGCGTCGCTTCATGAACGGCCAGAGCCGGCTGCGGTGGTTGTGGCACACCCGTCCTTTGGGCAGATAGGCGATTCGGTAGGCACAGTCCCGCAGGCGCCAGGTCAGATCGACATCTTCGCCCACATGCAGATCCTCGCGAAAGCCGCCGACGAGGTGAAAGGCCGTACGCCGCACCAGCAAATTGCAGCTCGGCAGGTAAAAGGTGTCGTTGCCTTCCTTTCCGTAGCGCTCGCGGCCCCCCAGGTTGAGGCTCGACATCACCGTCTCGTAGCGGTCCAGAGCGCGGTCGCTGTTCATGCCGTCGACCCAGCCGCCCACCGCAGCGACCTCCGCAGCGGCAAAATCGGGCAGCAATTCGTTAAGCCATTCAGGCGAAGCGGTGCAGTCGGAATCGATAAAGGCCAGGATGTCCCCCGTGGCGACAGCCACGCCGGCATTGCGTGCAGCCGCCGGCCCGCGGCCGGTGCCGCCGGTGTGGACGACACGCGCGCCGAATTCCTTGGCGACCTGCGGTGATGCGTCACGGCTGCCGTCGTCGACGACGATGATTTCCAGACGCTCCTGGGGGAAATTGAGTTGGAACAGAGATTCCAGGCATTTACGCAGATCATCCGCGCGATCAAGCACCGGAATCACCACGCTGACGCTGGGCGAAGATGTTTTGTCCGTTGTGTCCTCCCGTGTCTCGCGCAATGCCAAGCCCTGGCTGACCAGGGTTTCCCAGATTTTCTTTTCCCCGGCCGTGGCGGCCGCGACCGCTTCGCTCAGGGCCTTGTGCGCCAGGCGCTCCAGTTGCGCGTTGATCCGCAGCACCCGGTAGGGCCGCGCGGACACGAGAAAGGTGCCGGAAGAAGATTTTTCCAGGCGCACGGATGACAACAGACGATACATCATGGGCGGGCCTCGGGCAGCAGACCTTCGTTGTGAAAAATTTGCAGCAGGTTGTCGGCCACCTCCTCGGGCGGCAGAAAGTGCATCTTGCCCTCGCGCGGCTGGATGCCGCCGGAAAGGAGCGCCAGGATGCGTTCAAAGGCCGGCAGGCTGGGATCGGGAGTGCTCGAACGCAGGGGGTCGGGACGGGGGAAGGCGAATTCGCCGGGCTCCAGAACGGAACCCGAACCGCCGACCTCCCAGGAGGCAAGGCCCAGTTCGGACAGGCCCCAGGCTTCGATGGGGCGCGAGAGGGCATCCATCACCGCTTCCAGCGCGGGGTAGCGAATTTCTTTGAATCCGCTCTCGCAGAGGATTGCGCAAGGCAGGCGCGCGAGGATTTTCTGCCGCGCGCCGCGGTCGCCTTTGCGCAGTATTTCCACCTGGGGAGTGTTCACCTGCAGGGACAGAGCCGCACTGACACAACCCAGGCCCTGGCGCGCTGCCGCCAGCGCCGGCGCCGGGTCGCAGCCACAGTCGAGCAGGCGATTGCCGGTGAGGATCAGATCGGGGCGCAGGATGGAAAAGAGCCTTTGCCAAAGGTGCGCATCGGCGACGGCATCGCCCCCGTCAAGGCCGCCATCCCAGATGCGGATAGCCCGCTCGACGCCCATAGCCAGCGCCAGACGCAGGCTGTCGTCGAGGTGACTGGGGCCGAGGGCGGCAGCCGTGACTTTGGCAACGCCTGCATCCTTGAGCGCCAGGGCGTGCTCCAGAGCCTCCAGGTCTGCGGGGTTGACCAGACGGCGCAGGCCGCGGTCGCGAATTCCTGCGCCTTTGGCCATCAGGCGCACGGGCGGCCGGGGGTCGCTGCATTCTCGTATGATGACCAGTATTTCAAGTTTGTTTTGAGCCATGCCGTGCATCTCCTAGGTCATGCGGAAAGAGACCCCGAATCCGCCTCGGGGATAGCTCCAGCGAGTGAAGGCGTCCTGGCGGCACACCACATAGCAGGTGCCGCACTCCAGGCAGCCGTCGTAGACGAAGGTCATTTTCTGATCCTCCTCCGACCAGGTATAGCAGCGCGCCGGGCAGGAGTTGGTGCAGCCGCGCTGATCGCAGCCCACGCACACCGTCGTGTCGAGTACGATGTGCGGCTCGCGGTCGATATGGAAACTGGTGACGTCGAAAATTTCGTCGACGTTGATTTTCATAAGGCTCTCCATCCTGAATAGACATCGGCCAGCATGTTTTTCAGACCGATCTTTTCCTTGACGGTGCGCATCAGCAGACGCGTCATGGTGTCTTTCGGCGTGCCGTCGATGCGGTAGATTTCGTCCATGATGCCGCACAGCAGATCGGGATAGGCGGTGTAGATGCGATCGTTGTGCAGCATGTGCGGTGTGCGGCGGTAGAGTTTGAGGTCTTGCATGACGTAGCTTGCGTCCAACATCTTTTTGTATGTGGCCAGGCTGCGTTTGGAAAAATCCTTGCGTTCATGCGCCTCGATGGTGGCCTTTGCGGCGAGCATGCCGGAATGCGTTGCGAGGTTGATGCCTTCAAGGTTCAATCCGGTTACGATGCACAAGGCCGCGGCGTCGCCCGCCACCAGGATGCCGTCGCCGTAGGTTTCGGGCACCATGTCATAGCCGCCCTCGGGCACCAGGTGCGCCGAGTATTCGAGCAGCTTGCCGCCCTTGAGCAGTTTGGCCATCTGCGGCTGCTCCATGAAGCCGTTAAGCAGATCGTAGGGGGTCTTGCCGCTTTCGCTGAGGCTTCCGAGGTGCATGACCAACCCGAGGGAGAGAGAATCGTAGTTGGTGTAGAGAAAGCCGCCGCCGCGTACCCCCTGGGTGCAGCCGACCAGTTCATTGGAGGCGCCCTGGTCGCGCACCAGGCCGAAACGCTCGTCGATGACTTCCTTGGGCAGGTCGATCAGGGCCTTGACACCGACGGCCATCTGGGCCGGGTCGAAACTGGGTCGGCGCAGGCCGGCTTTTTTCGCGGTGAAGGAGAGCACGCCGTCAGCGGCGATTACCACCGGCGCGCGCAAATCGCCGCCGTCGCGCATGATTTTGACGCCGACAATGCGCGCTCCGTCGCGGATCACATCGTCCACCGTACAGCCGCAGTAGAGCTTGGCCCCGGCCTTGACCGCCTCGTCCGCCAGCCAGCGATCAAAGCGGGGACGGTAGACCGTGTAACCGTTGTAGGGAGTGCGATCCGAGGCCTGGGTGTCGAAGTTGACGTTGAAAGACGCCTCGTCGGTGAGAAAACTCAGAGATTTCTTGACGATGTGGCGCTCCAGGGGCGCCTGGTCCCAGAAGTCGGGGAAATGTTCCTCCAGGGCGGTGAGGCGATGCAGCACCCCGCCGAACATGTTTTTCTCGCCGGGAAAGGTGCCGCGTTCGAGCAGCGCCACATCCAGGCCGGCCTTGGCCAGGGTGAGGGCCGCCGAGGAGCCGGCGGGACCGGCGCCGATGACGATGGCATCAAAAGAGCGTTTCATGCGGCACCTCCTGCGGCGGCTTTGACCCGTTCCAGCAGCAGCGGCATGACCGTGTTGAGATCGGTGACGAAGCCTTCATCCGAATTGGGAAAGATCGGCACCTTGGGGTCGATGTTGAGACTGATGATGCGGCGCGAATCCTTGATGCCGCCGATGTGGTGCATGGAGCCGGAGATGCCCAGCGCCACATAGAGGCGCGGCGCCACGGTTTTGCCGGTCTGACCGACCATGCGCTCGAAGCCGGTCCAGCCCAGATCGTACACCGGCCGGGTGACGCCGAGGGAGACGTTGAGCAGCTTGCACAGCTCAAGCAGTTGCGCAAAGCAGGCCTCATTGCAGCCCAGACCGGCGCTGAAAATCACCTCGGCTTCGGAAACATCCACGGTCTGCGGATCGGGCGGAATGCGCTCGATGATGCGGGTTTTCCCAGGAGTGGCCGGTGGCGGGCCGCTGATTTCCACCTGCTCGGGCGTGGTGCGGCGCATGGAGGGCAGCAGCGCCGCGCTCAGAATCTGCGGCAGAGCCGTCAAAACCAGAGTGCCCTGGCCGTCCCAGAACCAGGCTTCCTGCACCCGGCGGCCCAGGGCGCGGCGCATGAGCTTGAGACCTTTTTCGTCGCGTGTCGTGGCAACCGCCTCGGTGAACAGGGGGCCGTCGAGTCGCGCTGTCAGCAGCGGCGCCAGGGCCTGGCCGAGATCGTTGTGCGGCAACAGCACCACGCCCGCGCCCTGCTCGCGGGCCACCTGGGCGATGAGCCTTGCCTGCAGTTCGGGGGAATCGGCGACCGCCTCGTCGGCAGCCAGAATCAGCATGCGTGGCACGCCGTAGGCGCCGAACTGCTCCGGCACCTCGGGCGCAAAGCCGGAAAAGCACAGGGTCGACCAAGAGACGTCGAGTTTCTTGGCGAGGCGCGAGGCCTCGCTGAGCAGGCCCTTGCCGGTTTCTTCCAGTTCGCCTCCGGGCAGTTCGACCACGGCCAGAATCGGGCCCGGCGCAAAAGGTTGCGGAGATTTGCCGAGGGCCATCAGATCGACCTCCCTGTTTTGTGGCCTTCCCAGATGGCCATGTCGACCTTGCGCGGAGCCACGCAGTCGCCGATGCGGTAGAGTTCCTTGACCTTGCCCTTGAGGGCGAAATACAGGTCAGCGTCGACCTGCTGACCCATGGCCAGCACCACCGAATCGAAGGGGCCCCAGGTATCCCACTGGTTGGAATAAACGTTGAATCCCTTGATTTCCTTAGAGCCCGCTTCCCCGCCGACTTCCATCACCGCGATGTCGGGTGTGAAGGTCACGCCCTTTTGCAGCAGGCGCTGGCGCGTCAGGTAAAGATCTTGAGTGGGACCGAGTTCGGCGCCGATAAACAGGCTCGAGGTAATGATGTGCACCGTCTTGCCCATATCTGCGAGGCGCTCGGCGGTGGCGGTGGCGCGGTGATGGCCGTCGTAGTCGATGAGGCAGACCTTCTCGCCCAGTTCCGGCTTGGCGTCGAGCACCTGCCAGACGTTGAACACGCCCGGTCCGTCGGCCCCGCCCACGGGATGACCCTTGGGTTGACTGCCGGTGGCGACCACCACCACATCGGGATTGTCTTTGAGGATCTGCTCGGGGGTGAGTTCGTTTTGCAGGTGCACCTTGACTCCGGCCTTATCGACCTGGTCCTTCTCATTGCGGATGATGACTCCGAACTCGTCGCGTCCGGCGCCCTTCATGGCGGTGAGCACCTGGCCGCCGAGGTTTTCGTTGCGGTCGAAGAGATCGACCTGATGGCCGCGACGACCGGCCATCTTCGCCGCCCACAGGCCTGCGGGGCCGCCGCCTACGACCATGACTTTTTTCTTCACCGATGCGGGTTTGAGGGTGCCTTCGCCCCATTCCTTTTCCAGGCCGACGGCCGGGTTCTGAATGCAGCCCAGGGAGCGGTTGATGCCCATGCGGCCGATGCAGCCCTGATTGTCGCCGACACAGTAGCGGATGTCCTCAAGCCGGCCTTCCTGGGCTTTTTTCGGCAGGAAGGGATCGCAGATCAGGGCGCGGCACATGCCGATCATGTCCGACTGGCCGTTGGCCAACACTTTTTCAGCCATGACCGGATCGTTGATGCGCCCGGTGCAGAACACCGGCAGGTTGATTTTTTCGCGCATGCCCGCCGCTAGGGGAATGGTGTAGCCGAGCGGGGTGTGCATGGAGCCTTCCACCAGGTAGAGGTTGTAAAAGGTGGCGATGGAGAGGTCCATAAAATCGATGAGGCCGGATTCCTCGAACTTGCCGCCGATTTCCTGGATCTGGCCGAGATCGAGGCCGCCGGGGATCATCTCATCGGCGCACAGGCGGATGCCGACGGTGAAATCCTTGCCCACCGCTTTGCGCACCGCCTCGATGAACATGAGGGGCGCGCGCATGCGGTTCTCCAGGCTGCCGCCGAATTCATCCGCGCGGAAGTTGGTCAGGGGCGAGAGAAACTGGCGCGCCAGGCTCGAATGCCCGAACTGCAGCTCTACTCCGTCGAAACCGCCCTCGCGCACATGCACGGCACTTTTTGCGAAGTAGCGGCAGACTTCTTCGATGTCTTCGGGCTCCATCTCTTTGGGCGTCTCGCGGAACAGCACGTCGGGCATGGGGCTTGGCGCCCACACCGGCAGGCGCGAGATGCTGCCGTCGCACTGCTGGCCGTTGTGGTTGAGCTGGCAGAACATTTTCGTATCGAACTGATGCACGTAATCGGTGATCTTGCGGAAACCGGGTATCACCTCTGGATGAAAGGCCTCCACCAGCTTTTCGTAAGCCGTGTCCGTGGGGTGTACGCTCATCTCTTCGGTGATGATCAACCCCGCGCCTCCTTTCGCCCGCTCGCCCCAGTAGTACATGTGGCGCTCGCTAGGCATGCAGTGCTCGGCGAAATTGGTCAGGTGCGGCTGAAATGAGATACGGTTTTTCACCTCGACCTGGCCGAGTTTGATGGGCGAGAACAGGTAATCGAACATCATGGTGTAGGCTCCTGGTTATGAAAGATTCCTTGCACCGCAGAGGGCGCTGAGATCGCTGAGAAAAATCAGGAAGGGCTTTATTATTTCTCCGAACTTCACGGTATTCTCCGCGATCTCCAGTGAGCGCAGCGAACGGGCGGTGACATCAGGTTTATCAGGCCGCCGCCGTTTTCCGTTCATCGGCAATCGAGGTCACGCAGCGCTCCAGACACTCGGGATCGCCCCCTTGAATGTCGTTTTTGAGATGATACGCCACTGCCGGACAGCCACCGTGACACTGGTCGAATCGCTTGCAATCCTCGCAGGAATGAATACGCAGCCCGCGCAGAGACGCAAAAATCGCCGAGTTATCCCAAATGGTCTGAAAATCGCTCTCCCGCAGGGATCCGGCGGTGAACTGCTCGAGCTGCATAAAGGCGCAGGGGTAAACGTTGCCCGTGGGGCCGACGCAGCAGGTCAGCTTGGCCGCTCCGCACAGGTTGAGTCCCAGGCCCTGGCGCTCCTGCGCGGTGAGGGAGAAAAAGCTGTCGCCGGTACGCACATCACCGCGGCTCTCCAGCCATGTGGAAAAATCCAGTAGCTGCTGGGGGGTGGGACGCAAGGTTTCCCAGTTGTCGCTGCCGCGCCCCGAGGGGCGAAAACGGCTCACCCGCAGGGTCACGCCCAACTCGTCGGCCAGATCGTACATGGCGGGGATTTCGCTCGCATTCTGCCGGGTAAGTACCGTATTGATACTGGTGGGGATGGGGCTCCTGGCGAGCAGGCGCAACGCTCTGATGGCGTCATCGTAAGTGCCTTTTCCGCGAATCGCTTCGCAGGTGACCTGTTCGGCGCCGTCGAGACTCACCTGGATAGCCACCAGGCGGGTGCGCGAGAGACGCTCGATCAGCGCTGCGTCGAGCAGGGTGCCGTTGGTGGAAATGCAGGTCATGATGCCGCGCGCATGGCAGGCGGCGAGAATCTCTTCGAAGTCGGGGCGCATGAAGGGCTCTCCGCCGCCGAAATTGATCTGAAAGACGCCGGTGCTGTACATCTGTTCCACCAGATCGAGGGCCTCGGCGGTGGTGAGTTCGTCCGCCGCCGGATCGCCCGAAGCGGACAGGCAGTGGGTGCAACGCAGGTTGCACGCATAAGTTACTTCCCAGGTCAGATTGACCGGGGCACGCAGCCCCATTTCAACAAATCTGTTGCTCACGGAGAAATCCTTTGTCGAGAAGTTGCGCCACAAGCTTGCGCACAGCATGTTGCTGCCCGCTCGAGAGTCCCGTCGGCAGATCGTCTCCGGTGCGGGTCTCGCTGAAAAAATCGGCGGGGACAAGGCTGCCGGTTGCGGCGAAGAGAAGGCGCGGCCCCCTGCTGTCGTAAAACAGGAGGCCGAACCCTTCTTGCCTCACGCGGCAGGCGGGGTGCAGTGTGATGCCTGCCGCCGCCATCTCAGTACACTCCGCAGATGCCGTCGATGGCCAGTTCTTCCACCTGGATCTCTTCAAGAATTTCCGGCTCTTCGTTGCATACCTCAGTGTTCTGCTTGTCGACTTCCATGCTAATCTCCTTTTCAGCGGTTTTTTGATCAATGCACTTGGCATCGTTGCGTTGCCATGGTTATTGCAACGCAGATGCCAATGAGTAAAACGTTGGTATATAACGGGCTTAGCCCTTAGCCGCTTCCAGGTGTTTTGGGTTTACGCATGAGGGTGTAGAGAAATGGGACAGCCAAGGAGCCTGTTGCAGGGGGGGATGAAAAAATGTGTGTTGCGTTTTTCCCCATCATGGCGAATGTCTACATTGTTCTAAACCGATGTTTTGCATTGATTGGAAGATTGATTTTTTATAACCGTACAGCCTTAACCGCAGGCAGCGGCGGTACCGCTTGCGGCAAGCACTCTGCCTGCGGTGCAATAGGGCGTTTTCATCTGGATAGTTAGGTTTTTTATTGTGAAAGGTTGAGCTATGCATGAACTAAACGCGCATTGCTCCTATTGCGGCGCTCCCTATGCCGACGCCCAGCCCTGGCCGCGTCATTGCCGCAACTGCGGCAATACCAGCTATCTCAACCCCTTGCCCGTGGCAGTGGTGCTCCTGCCTGTCGGAGCCGGGCTGGTAGTCATCCGTCGCAACACTGAGCCGCGCAAGGGCACCCTGACTCTGCCGGGAGGCTACATTGATTTCGGTGAAACCTGGCAACAGGCGGGCAGCCGCGAAGCGCTGGAGGAGACGGGCATCGCAGTATCAAGCGACGAGTTGCGGCTCTACGACGTGATGAACGGGCTCGACGGTACACTTGTCGTCTTCGGCCTGGCGGCGCCCAGACGGGCCGACTGTCTGAAACCTTTTTCCTCCAGTGAAACCCAGGAGGTGCAGCTCATCAAGGGACCGACGGAACTGGGATTTTCCATGCATACCGAGATCGCTGCGCGGTTTTTTGCGCAGCGGGGGAGGGCGTAGCTATGCCTCTGAAAAGCTCCGGCCTGCTTTAAGGCGCGCGGCCCGCTCGGCCAGCGCCTTGCGGATCGCTTCCCGGCAGGGCGTTAATTCAAAGGGGAGCAACTCGCGGATACTGTCATCCCGGCATAGGACGTCGAGGTGGACTCCTTCGAGCAAAGCCCGGGCCACACCGGCATTCACCGGCGTCATCATGGCAATCCATCCGGCCAGAACTTTCGGCATGAAAAAGGGTACCGGCGCGTTGAGGTGGGGAATTTTCATTTCGTCGGCGAAGGTTTCCATGAGATCGTAATAGG
The DNA here is from genome assembly GCF_000820505.1 of Geoalkalibacter ferrihydriticus DSM 17813. Lineage (NCBI taxonomy): Bacteria > Pseudomonadati > Thermodesulfobacteriota > Desulfuromonadia > Desulfuromonadales > Geoalkalibacteraceae > Geoalkalibacter > Geoalkalibacter ferrihydriticus. Next base: position 1,289,707 of record NZ_JWJD01000001.1, read on the forward strand.
TCATGATTTCGGGGCCGCCGATATCAAATGTTCGGCCGGCCGTTTGCTCGTTTTCCAGGCAGCCGACCAGATAGTGGATGGCATCGTCCACGGCAAGGGGTTGGCAGCGGGCGTGAAGCCAGTCTTTTGTGGGAAGTACGATTGAGGTGCGGACCAGAAAACGAATGATCTCATAAGAGGTGCCTCCCTCGCCGAGGATCACGCCTGAGCGCAGTGTCGTCGTCTTGAAAGGTGCGGCTTGCAAAATGTCGGCGACCTTGCTGCGACTGGACAGATGCGCAGACAAGGTTTCTTCGCCCTCGCCCAGGCCGGAGAGATAAATCACCCGGCGAACTCCGGCTTGCTGCGCTGCCGCAGCGAAGTTTTGAGCCGAAATGCGCTCTTTTTCGGCAAAACGGCCTTTTTCGCCCATGGAATGCACCAGGTAGTATGCTGTGTCCACATCGGCCAAAACCCCATCCAGCGTCTGCGCTTGCAGGAGATCCCCTTTCAGGATCTCGGTGCCCTCGGGAAGCGCGCGCGTCATGCGGCGCGACAGACATCGCACGGGAAAGCCCCGCTCCAGCAACGCAGGGACCAGGCGCCGGCCGATAAAGCCCGTTGCCCCGGCGACGAAAACCTTTGCTTTCTCTTCCATCGGTGGAAACTCCTGGGAAGACGTTTTTTTCTGCAAAAAAGCCTATCATGACCGACGGGGAAATATAGCCTCGTTGAAAAAAATTCTGTCGCAACGATTCAGATCAAGGGCCTCAAGATGGATTTTGCACCAAGGTCTTTGTGAAAAATGGCAGTTCGCCCCCTGTGGTTGCATTCCTGGAACGATCCTGCCAGACTTTTGGCGAGGTGATGAAAAAATGGGGATCACTGTTCCGCCTGCCCCGCTGGTCTCGGCAGAATCGCTTGCGGTGAAAACTCGCCCGCGGCACTCAACCGTCACGGCCTGCGGCGCGAAGGGGCATTGCAGCTGAAGTCGTTACAAAGGAAGAGTCCATGACGTTGATAGAAATAACCCGCCGTCTTGCAGCGGATCTGGATCAATTGAGTTTCAAGGAGCCGGTCAGCCATGTCTATAATCCCCTGGATTATGCCTGGAAGTGCCACGAAGCCTATCTGCAACGCTATGGGCAGGGACCCAAAGAGATCGTTTTTCTCGGGATGAATCCCGGGCCCTGGGGAATGGCGCAGACCGGGATTCCTTTCGGCGAGGTCGCCGTTGTGCGCGATTGGCTCCAAATCGATGAGCTTGTCGCGCGTCCGGCGCAGGAAAATCCCGCAAAGCCGGTGACGGGCCTGGCGTGTCGGCGCAGCGAAGTCAGCGGGCGGCGGCTGTGGGGGCTTTTCCGGGAGAAAACGAATACGCCGGAGAGATTTTTCTCACGTTTTTTTGTACTCAACTACTGTCCGCTGCTGTTTCTTGAGCAGTCGGGACGCAACCGCACACCCGTGCAACTGCCGCTTGCGGAACGCAAAAAAATCATGGAAATCTGCGATGAGGCGCTGCGGCGCATGGTTGCGGTGCTGGGGGCAAAAACCCTTGTCGGCATAGGGCAATATGCCGAGGAGCGTGCCCGTGAGGCCCTGTCCGGACAGGACCTGCGTATCGGCCGCATCCTGCATCCCAGCCCGGCCAGTCCAGCCGCCAATCGCGACTGGGCCGGCACCGTCGAGCGGCAACTCGAAGAGCTCGGAATTCGCTTCGAGTAATTGTTGTGCATCCATCGTAGGCTGCACCGATATATCCCCACCTTTCTCCCTGAATTTACCCGACAAATCCCGCCCAAGTAACGCGTCCATCTGGTCACATTTACATCACCTTTACATCGATCCGGGGTAAAAGACAGACAAGGTATTCCATCCGCGGACCGCCGACGCATTTCTGCAGGCAAGGAGGTGATGAATCAATTCGCGGCAGGTGTCGGCCCAAGGTTTAGTTTCTGTCACCCTCACGATGACTCAACCGGAGAGAAGAGGAAACCATGAAAAAATTCATTGCTCTGAGCGTAGCACTGCTGCTGTCGTCGGGCTCTTTGAGCCTGCTCCAGGCCGCCGATCTCGACTTGGGCGAGGGAAATCTGCGTTTCAAGAATCTGCCCCAGTATCAGACCTATCTGAAGAACAACGATGATTCGCAAATGACCGAGTACGGCGGGTCGGTACCGCACCGCAAACACGACGGGGTCAACCCCCTGCCCAAGGGTTACAAGCACGCCCAGCCCTATCTGAAGAATCTCTGGCTCGGCTACCCCTTTAGCTATGAATATGATCGCGCCCGCGGCCATACCTACGCGCTGGACGATGTCTTCAAAATCGACCGCATCAACCGCTACAGCGAGCAGGCCGGGCTGCCGGCCACCTGCCTGAACTGCAAAACCAATACGATTCCCGATCTCCTCGAAAAGCATGGAGACGATTTCTGGGCCTCCGAATTTCACCAGTACCGCGAGGTTCATGACGGCAAGATGCACTCCATCGGCTGCACCAACTGTCACGATCCGGATCAGGCCATGCGACTGGCCATCACCAGCGTACCTCTGGATGAAGCCCTCAAGCGTCAAGGTAAGGACTGGCGCGAAGCTTCACGCCAGGAGATGCGCTCTCTGGTCTGCGCCCAGTGTCATGTCGAGTACTACTTCGAGACCAAGGATTACGGTGTGGCCGCAAAACCCCATTTTCCCTGGGACAAGGGCATGAACCCGGACGATATTTACGCGTTCTTCGCCGCCGGCGACCCAGAGCGCGACGGCTTCAAGGGTCAGTTTGTCGACTGGACGCATGCCGTTTCCAAGACCCCCATGATCAAAACCCAGCATCCCGAATATGAAATGTACCATGACAGCGTGCACGGCGCTGCCGGCGTGTCCTGCGCCGATTGCCACATGCCGCGCGTCAAGGTCGGCCCAGCGACGATTTCTTCGCACCACTGGACTTCGCCGCTGAAGAGCGATGAGATGATCCGCTCGTCCTGCATGGGCTGCCATGGCGATAAGTCACCGGAATTTCTTAAGAGCCGCGTCGTCTACCATCAGGAAAAAACCTGGAACCAGCTGATGGTCGCTCAGGAAAAATCGGTGCGTGCCCACGAGGCGGTGCGTCAGGCCATGGAATTCGAAGGGGTCGACAAGGATGTGCTGGCTGAGGCGCGCGAAATGGTGCGCAAGGGACAGTGGTTCTGGGATTATGTCTCGGCGGAAAACAGCGCGGGCTTCCATAATCCGACCAAGGCGCTGGAAACCTTGGCTCTTTCCCAACAGTACAGCGACGAGGCGGTGCGCCTGGCGACCCGTTCAACCAATTACGCCATCGCCGCCAGCCTCGATAAGCCCATCCAGGATTTGGTGCCCCCCATCATGGAGCACAGCCGCAAGCTGCAGCAGAGCCAGGAGCATCTCGACAGCCACTTCTGGCTGCAGTACCTGCCGAAACTTCCCGAAGCCGAACTGATTTGGGACGGTTACGGGCGGGTGCGCTGAGAGGTGCGGACCTTCTGGAAATGGATTGAGACCAAGCGGGGGAGGCGTTTTGTGATCCCCCTCAAAGGGAGCGATTATGGAAAAACTTAGTACCAAGCTATGGTTGATCGGGGGCACGGCGCTGGTCGTTATCCTGGTGGTCGCCGCCTTGGGCATGGCCCGGCAGACGTCCAAGGACAGCTTCTGCGTGACCTGCCATGCCTACGAGAAGGTCTCCTGGGATTACGGCAAGCATCCCGAAGTCGGCTGCATTGCCTGCCATACCAAGGGGATGGTGCGGGACAAGACCGCCGGGATGCGCAAGGTCTTTCTGACCCTCACGGATCAGGTGGACCCGCACCGCGACAATCTGCCGAGCTACAAAGACAAAATTAATGACAACTGCATCGCCTGCCACTTTGAAGAAGAGCGGCTGGCGTTGATGCCCTTTTTCAAAGAGCGCCATGACGAGTATCGCAAACACACCGAAGCCTGCATGGGCTGCCATGAGGCAGGCCACGTCATCAAGCTCAGGGATCTGCGGCAACCGGGCGTACGTCTGAAAATTTAGTCTGGTCGTCGGCACCAAAGAAAAGGCCCATGCCGGTTCTCAAAGGATCGGCGTGGGCTTTTGCATTGGTGGCCGTGAAAATACTACCCTTCGAAGCGATAACCCTGCCCCATTACCGTGACGATGTAGCGCGGCTCGGCGGCATTGTCCTCGATCTTCTGGCGCAGATGCTGGGTGTGTACATCGATCACCCGGCTCCAGGAATAGAGGCGCGAATCCTTCCACAGCCAACGCCTGATCTCTTCGCGCGTCACCAACTGGTTGCGTTTAGCCACCAGACAACTCAGCAACTGAAATTCCTTCGGCGTGAGAGAAACCTCCTCACCGCGCAGTCTGACCTGGTGATTGGGCAGGTCGATTTCAAGATCTCCCGCGACCACGACCTCAGACGGCGGCACGGGGGGTGGCTGGCGCAGTCGGGCGCGAATGCGCGCCAGCAATTCGCTGGTTTCAAAGGGTTTGACCATATAGTCGTCGGCGCCGATCTCCAGTCCCGTGACCTTGTCGTCGACCTGATCCTTGGCGGTCAGCATGATCACCGGCAGCAGGGGGTGGCGCTCCTTGATCTCGCGACAAAAATCAAGCCCGTCGCCGTCGGGCAGCATCAGGTCGAGCAGCACCAGGGCCGGGCGCTGCAACTCCAGGATTCGCCGCGCTCCCATGAGGGTTTCTGCGGTGAGGATGGAAAAGCCGTGCAGGCCGAGGTTGGCCTTGAGCACCCGGAGGATGTCCGGATCATCGTCAATGGCGAGAAGTTTCGTCGGTTCGCTCATTATTAACTTTCCTCAGGTTTTAGAAACCGCTGCGCACTAGAGCACGACCGGAGGCGACGGCTGTATGGATTGCTGGAAATTACACCGGCAACGTGAAGTACACGCAGGCGCCTTTGCCGTTTTTGCCGTCGGTGGCGCCGATTTCGCCGCCGTGGGCCTTGATGATGGCGCGGCAAATGGCCAGGCCCAGGCCGCAGCCTTCCTTGCCTCCGGCGCGATAGAACTTTTCAAAGATTCTGTCCCGGTCCTGCGCAGCGATTCCCGGTCCTTCATCACAGACTTCGACGTGGATAAAGCGCTCCCGCAGGGCGGCGCACACCTCGATGGTGGAATCTTCAGGAGAGAACTTGACGGCGTTGGCGAGCAGATTGATGAGCACCTGGCGAATGCGGTCCTCGTCGGCCTGGATTTTCGGCAATTGCGCGGGCAGGGCACAGAGCTGCACCCGGCTTAAGGCGGCTTCAAACGTAAAGCCCGTGACGCTCTCCTGGATAACCTGGGTCAGATCCACCGATGAGCGTTGCAGCGAACTCTCCGCACCCATTTCGATGCGTTCGATGTCGAGCATGGTTCTAACCATGCGGATCAAGCGGTGGGTGTTTTTCTGAATGATGTGACAAAAATCCAGCAATTCCTCCCCTTCGGCGTCAAGGGGCGGTCCGGAGCCGCCCAGCTTGGCGGTCACATACTCCATGGCACCGTTGATGGAGGTCAAGGGAGTGCGCAGCTCATGGGCGGCGCGCATGAGAAAATCGGATTTGCGCTCGCTGGCCAGGCTCAACTGCCGGTTTGCGGCAGCCAGTTCCTCGGTGGCGGCGCGGATTTTTCCCTCCAGCCCCTCGTGGTATTGATTGAGGCGGTCGGCCATGGATTCAAAGGAACGCGAGAGATCCTCGAATTCATCGCCGGTGCGCAGGATCGGACCGCCTGGTTCGCGGCTCTCGGAAAAGCCCTGCATGGAGGTGGACAGCCGGTTCATGGGGCTGAGCACCTGACGGCGCAGCAAATAGGTCATTGCTGCGCTCAGAGTGGCTACCACCAGGAGCATGGCGACGAACAGGGTGCGCTTGTTGGCGGCGGCTTCGGCAAAGACTTTGCTCAGGGGTAGGGTGACGCTTATGGCGCCGCGAATGTCACCGACTTCATAGCCTTGCTCGCCGTGGCAGGCCAGGCAGGCTTCTTCCACATACAGGGGGGAGACGTAGCGCAAAAAGGTGCTCCCCTCCAGAGTCTCCATGGCGATGATTTCGGGGAGGGCTTGTTCTTCGAATTGCAGAAGCGCATCGCGCTCAAAGGCGTCGGGAAGGTTTTCGGGGTTGGTCAGTTTGAGGCTGGTGATGTGAAACCAGTACAGTCCTTCGTCCCGGGCATAGTCTGCGAGTTCCTTGGTCACCATGGCGGGGGTTTTGCGGGAATAATGGCGGCTCTGACTGTCGACGATTTCCGGATTGCTGAGGTAGGGATTGGTCTGCGCCCAAGGCAGTCTTTCAACGAACACACCGCCGTGATCGGCAATCCAGCGGCGCATGATGACGATCTGCTGGAAAACGGCGCGCGCCTCATTCTCCGCCTGGCGGATGATCAGGCGTTCCTGACGCTCGTTGATGACATAGAACGTCAGGCTGAGGGCGACCAGCAGAATCAGGCTGCATCCGGCAACCAATTTGACGCTGAGGCTCAGTTTCATGCGATCTCTCCACGGACAGACAAAAATCCCGATTCGAATAAATACTTATCATACAAGGGCCTTATCCCTGGTGTCCAGGAGGCTGTGGGACTCAGAGTTTCTTCAGGCCCGGGGTGCGATCAGCGATTTAAGTGGGAGCTCGGGGCAGAGGGGGCAAAAAGCCTATTGTCGACAATCCTCATTGCCGCTATGCTTGCCTCAAGTTTCGCCCACGGTTTTTTTGCCTCTCAACGCTTCTATCCCCCCTTTTCCAGGTCATAAGAATTTCCATGAAACAGTCATCCGTGCCGGATCTCATCGCCCTGCTGCATCTGGACACCGGCTTGCAGCGCTCTCAGATTGAACAAACCGTCGCCCTGCTCGAAGGCGGGGCCACGGTGCCCTTTATCGCCCGTTACCGCAAGGAGGCCACCGGTGAACTCGACGAGGTGCAGATCCGCCTGGTGGAAGAGCGCCTGGCCTATCTCAAGGAACTCGACGAGCGCCGCCGCACGGTGCTCAAGACCATCGAAGAACAAGGCAAACTGACGCCGGAGCTGCAAGCGCGCATCCTCGCCTGCCGGCAGAAGACCGAGCTGGAAGATCTCTATCTACCCTACAAGCCTAAACGCCGTACCAAGGCGACGATGGCCAGGGAGCAGGGACTGGAGCCTCTGGCCGACGCGATCTTCCAGGCGACGGGTGTGGGCCTCGATCTGCCCGCCCTGGCGGTAGCCTATGTCAACCCTGAGCAGGGTGTCGCCGATGTCGCGGCGGCCTTGCAGGGTGCCGGTTTTATTCTTGCCGAACGCTTTGCCGATACGGCCGAAGCCCGCGCTTTGGTGCGCCGGCTGACCTGGGAGCAGGGGCTGTTTCGCTCCCAGGCACAGCGTGGCAAGGCAGGCACGGTCAGCAAATACGAGATGTACTACGATTTCAGCGAGGCGCTGAAAGTGATCCCCTCGCACCGCATGCTGGCCATGCGTCGCGGCGAGAAGGAAGAGATCCTGCGCCTGCACATCGAGGCGCCCGAAGAGGAGATTTTAAGCCGACTGGCCCAGTTGCTGCTGCCCAAGGCGAGTCCCTGCCGCGACTGGCTCGGGGAGGTTGTAGCCGATGCCTATGGGCGCCTGATCGCGCCGTCCATCGAGGTGGAACTGCGCCAGCAGGCCAAGGACGCCGCCGATGAGGAAGCAATCCGCGTTTTTGCTGAAAACCTGCGCAATTTGCTGCTTGCGGCGCCGGCAGGCAGCCGCCGGGTGCTCGGTGTCGACCCGGGTTTGCGCACCGGCTCCAAGCTGGCGGCGGTGGATGAGACCGGCCGCTTTCTCGCGCATGTCACCATCTATCCCCACACCGGTGGTGGGCGGGTGGATGCGGCCCGGCAGGAGCTGCTGCGTCTGGTGGAACAGCAGCGCATCGAGATGGTGGCTATCGGCAACGGCACCGCCGGTCGCGAGATGGAGCAGTTCGTCCGCCAGTGCTTCAAGGAGAGCGGCGCGAAATTGCCGGTGGTGATGGTCAGCGAGGCGGGCGCCAGCGTCTACTCCGCCTCCGACCTCGCCCGCGAGGAGTTCCCCGAGCTGGATCTGACCGTGCGCGGCGCGATCTCCATTGCCCGGCGCCTTCAGGATCCCCTGGCCGAGCTGGTCAAAGTCGATCCCAAGAGCATCGGCGTCGGCCAGTATCAGCATGATGTCAGCCAGACTGCCCTGAAAAAAGCCCTCGATCAGGTGGTGGAATCCTGCGTCAACTATGTCGGCGTCGATCTCAACACCGCCAGTTGGGCGCTGCTTGGTTTTGTCTCGGGCATCGGCCCCGCACTTGCCAAAACCATTGTTCAGTATCGCGACGAGCAGGGCGCTTTCAACGCGCGCAAGCAATTGCTCAAGGTGCCGCGCTTTGGGAAAAAGGCTTTCGAGCAGGCGGCCGGATTTCTGCGCATCCGCAACGGCGCCCAGCCCCTCGACAATACCGCCGTGCACCCGGAGCGCTACGCCCTGGTGGAGCGCATGGCCGGCGATGCCGGTGTGAAAGTACCGGCCCTTATCGCCCAGCCGCAGCTGCTGGAACAGATTGACCTCAAGCGCTATGTGGCGGGGGATGTCGGCCTGCCGACCCTGCGCGATATCCTCGCCGAACTGCAAAAGCCGGGACGCGATCCACGCGAGAGTTTTGCCGCCACCAGCTTTCGCGAGGACGTTACGGAAATCGCCGATTTGAAGGAGGGGATGAGCCTAAACGGCATCGTGACCAATGTCGCCGCCTTTGGCGCTTTCGTCGACATCGGCGTCCACCAGGATGGCTTGGTGCACATCAGCCAGTTGGCGGATCGTTTCGTCAAAGATCCCAACGAAGTGGTCAAGGTCGGGCAGCAGGTACAGGTGCGGGTCCTGGAAGTCGATGCGCAGCGCAAGCGCATTGCTCTGACCATGCGCAGCGGCGAGGTCCAGGCGGGTAAAAAAGAGACCCAGGGCCGCAAGCCGCAGGGCACGGGGGAAAGAAAGAAGAAAGAGCCGCCGGTCAACGTCAATACGGATCTCGCGGCAGCCCTGGAGAAATCTGGTTTTCGGGTCAAGAAATAGGTCGGCGGCGACCTGATTCTCCCCAAATCAGAACAGGATCGATTATTTTTCCTAAATAACGACCGACCACTCCTTCTTTGATCTCACCGATTCATTCCCTAATAAAAAGCATGTCAGCCATTCTGTATTAAGGTTCTTGTTGTTCCGGCTATCAAAGATTTGAACGCGCACTTTGGAGTCGGTGCTTGATGTTTTGTGTCGGTTTTTAAGGGCTTTAAGGTGTTTTTGTGGGTTTTTGATTTTGTAAATTGACAAGTTTGTACTCTGCGGCATAGTTATCTTGAAGGGTGAATTGTTAATTAACAAATGGCATCGAGAGCGTTGTCATTTGCCTGGCCTCCAGCCGGGAAAGGGAGGTGGCAGGGAAAGCAGGTGGTGGAGAGTTATTTTTAAAAAGCCCTTGTTTAAACCTAAAGGAGACAAGCCATGAACACCTTCTGGATAAGAATCGTTGACGCAAATTTCCAGATGCTCCGAGGCGCAAGCGTGCGTGCCCTCGCCGGCGACCAGAGAGACATCAAGTTGGAGTTCGAAGAGGATCATTGGGTCGGGCGCGGCATGCCCGGCGCGCGGGTGATCCTTGAGGTTGGGGCGCAGGGCTTCGAATCCGAGACGCACGTCGTCGAATTGCGCGATGAGCTGACCCAGGTGGTCATCGGGTTGCGCCAACCGGGACAGCTTTCTTACAGTTACGGGCTTGATCGGCTTGCCTTCGCGCCGGTGGAGGATGCGTTGTTGCTGCGCGTCTGGGGCAAGAATGCGGCCGATGTCTTCGCCAAGCTGGCTCGCGGACAGAAGCTCAAGTGGCGGGCTGTCTCGACACAGGCCGCGAGTTCGCCCGAGGATCTTTTCGTACATGTCGAAGGCGATGTGGAAGGGGTTCAGGCCTTGGCCAAGGAGCTGAGCGCCGGCAAACTCAATGTCGAGATTTCGCGCCCCATCGCACACGGGGAGCGTCCGGCCTTTGGTTTGACCAATGAGCTCATTGTACGTTTTCGGGATGATGTCAGACGGCAGGAGGCAGATCGCCTGGCCGCAGGTGTGGGCCTGAGAATCCTGCGTGAACTCAGGCATGCCGGCAATGCTTTCGTGCTCGCGCGCGAGGGATTTCCCTCCTACGATCTGCTCAAGGCGGCCGATGCCCTGGCGCACAGTGGTCGGGTCATCTATGCCGAACCCAATCTGACTTTTGCCCTCGAACTGGATCAGTACACGCCGAACGATCCGCTGTACGGGCAGGTGCCGCACTTGCCGCTGATCGGGGCCGACGATGCCTGGGATCTGTTGGACAATGTGGCCATCACCCTGCGCGGCGGCTCACCGGATATCACTATCGGCGTCATCGACCCCCACGGGGTGGCGCCCAATCATCCGGAGTTGACGGCCAACTTGACCGATGGCACCAGCAAACTGGTGACTTCCATGAATTTTGTGGTTTCGCCTATCGCCGCGCAAACAGTGGCTGGCCTGGGGGGCGATCACGGCACCCAGTGTGCCGCCTCGGCGACTGCCGCCTTCGATGATAATCGGGGCATTCCGGGCGTCGCGCCCAACTGCCATCTTATCGGCGCGCGTATCGGCGGCTCTGCAAATACGGTGCTCATGGCCGATATCTATCTGTGGGTGGGCGGATTCCTCAACGGGTCCACCGCCGCAGGATTTCCGGCCGCACCGCCGGCACGTGCCGCAGACGTTATCTCGAGTTCCTGGGGCGCCAATGGTCTGGCTCTCTCCAACACCATCCGCGATTGCTTTGATTTTCTCACCACCTATGGCCGCGGCGGCAAAGGATGCGTGTTGCTTTTTTCCCTGGGGAACAACGGCTACCTCGATTTCACCAATGCCGCGGGGGCGTTTTTCAGGGCATGGCCAACCTACCAGAAGACCCTGGCCATCGGCTCAAGCATCAATGTCAATCCCACCAATCCAATACCGGTTTCCTTTCACGCCGATCCCAACGGCAACACCAACAACATTGCCACCGCCGTTGACCGGCGGGCTCTGTTCAGTCCCTTCGGCGCCACCGCCCTGCGCAAGCCTGATCTGGTTTCGCCCTCGCATACGGCCTACAATGGCGCGGGCAACCTCATCGATCCGATTCTCTCGGCGGTGCGCGTCGGCACGGGCAACGTCGATGGTTGCCCGGGGCCGGCCACCTGTAACGACTATGCCGTCTCTTTCGGCGGCACCAGCCACTCCACCCCGACGGTGGCGGGGGCCGTGGCGCTCATCCTGTCCGCGCGTTCCAACCTGAACTGGGTGCAGGTGCGCGACATTCTGCGCCAATCCTGCGCGCGCATCGACGCTGCCCAGACCAACGCCATCGGCCAATGGCAGGATCTCGACGGCAATGGACAGATCGATTACAGCCGCTGGTACGGCGCCGGGCGCCTCGATGTGCAGACGGCGGTGGGGCTGGCCCTGGATGGGGGGCTGCCGCTTTCCGATGTCTATGTGCGCGAGAATCTCGCCGACATTGGCGATGTTCCTTCCGGTGGAAGCTGGTGGGCGAGCCCGGACATCTGGGTGCGCCAGGATGCCGCAACGCCCATTCCGGCGCTTTCCTGGAGCGATCCCCCGCCCCATCAGAATGCCCGGCGCGGACAAAACAACGCGCTGTTCTGCCGGGTGCGCAACCGGGGCACGGCGGCGGCAACCACGGTCTATGTGCGCGCCATGCTGACGCACTGGGCCGGGCTGGAATTTGTCTATCCGGCCGATTTTCAGCCGTCGAACAACGTCGGCGCGCCGGTTCCCAACCCGCTGGTTCCCGGCACCTACCTGATCGGCGAGGAGCGCATCGACAATCTGGGGGTGGGTGCCGACCAGATCGTGAAGTTTACCTGGCCGCAGGCGCTGATTCCCCCGGCCACAGTGGTGGTCGGCGGTGCCACGGTCCACTGGCACCCCTGTCTGCTGGTGGAGGCTTCACCCCATGACGGCCCCGATCCCATCGGCGGCTTGTCGGTGCCGGTGCAGGGCAACAACAACATTGCCCAGCGCAACATCAGCATCGTCGATGCCGCAGATGCCGATGCCGACCTCTTTGTCGGTATGGTCGCCGGTAGCCGCAATGTCTTCGGTGTGGCGACCCTGATCGTCGATGCCACCCTTTTGCGCGGGGCAATCTCCATCCGCCTGCACCTGGCCGATGCGCGTGCCATGAAACAATTCACGGCGGGCATCCGACAAGCGGTTCAGGAGCAGCAGGTTCCAGTGCGCACCGGCGAGGACGGCAAGGGTTGCGCGGTGATCATTGAGCAGCGCACCAAGCTGCGCGTGGAATGCGGATCCTGCGATACGGTGATCGAAGCCGCGGCCGGGTCGAGAATCTTCACCTGCGGCGGCCGACCCGCGACCCCGGTCAAGGTGAATTTCATCAAACATCAGAATCTGGAAGCCGTCGAAATTGTCGGCTTGCAGGGTCAGATCGAAATTCCGCTGCGTCTGGCCGGTGGCCAGTTCGTACCCCTGCTGGTGGCCGTGACCGGAGAGGCCAGCGGTGACTTGCGCCTCGCCCAGCGTCGCGGCGATGGGGAACTCTCGGCGGGATACGGGATTCGCCGCACCCGTTCCTGAAAGCCGAAAAGAGAAAGGAGTTCAGAGCCATTTCGCAAAAAGAGCATCCACCTGACAGGCTGAAAAAAGGCGTGCGGGTGGATGCTCGAAGGGGGGCACCCCGAGTGCGAAGGACGGAATGCGCGAGCTGTCCCCTAGGTTGTGCAAGGTGCCGGTTTTCTTATCACTCCGCCTCCCAGGATGCAATGAACGCATCGGCCTGGGCGACGGATTGTTCGATGGTGCGCACCAGGCTGTCGACGTTGGCCTGCACGACGACCACCTCATTTTTCAGCCCGGCGATGGCCTGCGCGTTGAGATTGTGCTTCATGAACAGCACCTGGTCACGCAGGGGCACCAGCGCCGGTTCCAATTTTGCCTCCGCCTGCTTCATGGCCGCCATCAGATCCGTGTACCTCTGCCGGGTCAGGTCGTACTGTCGTTGACTTGATCTGCGCAACTCCTCGCTGGAGTACTGTCGGATTTCGGCGCGCCACTCCTTGAACAGTGCCCCTGAGACCTCCTCGACCGCCTTGATGCGTCTGCGCACTTCGGCCGCCTTGGCCTCGCTCTTTTGCAAGGTGGCGTTGAACCGGTTGTAAGCCCGCTCCAGATCCCCGCCCTCAAAATTGACCACGCTCTTGTAGTGCTCCATGGCCGTTAGAAATTGCTCCTTGGCTTCCTGCTGAGTGTCGCGCGCGACCTTGACGCGATCCACCATGATGTCGCGTTTGTGAATTCCCACCTTTTCCATGGCTCCGTAATAGACGGAGCTGCAGGCCGATAGAGAAGCCAACAGAAAAAGCAACAAGACTGAGGGTAGACTCTTCATGGATTTAATATTCTCCCAATTGCTGCCCCGTAAAATACGAGGTTCTTGGAGGTATCGGCGAGGATGCGGGCATTTTTTAACCCTACCGAAAAGCATAGCAAGAAGTCGTAATAAAGCACGCTGCTCTTTGGCGCGGCAGAAGGCTTGAAATGTCGCTATAATTCCTTAATATTGTTTTGAGACGCTGAAATCTGCCGTTTTCTTTCCGATGATCTCCGCGACTTCTCAGTCTGGTTGTGTCCTTTCGACCTCGACCGTTAAAAAAAGAGGAAAACCATGGATTTCCGGGTATCTATACCTGAAGGGCAGGACTATGTTCTGATTGAAGTTTTCAAGCCCATCACCAGCAATTTCGCCCTTGAATTTGGCTGTGAGGCCCGCAAGCTCGGCGAGGAATTTAATCTCAAAAAGTTTCTTTTTGATGTCAGAGGAGCGCCGAATATTCAATCCGTCGCCAAAAATTACGTCTTTGCCTATAAGGAATTGCCCGAGATTAAATTTCCAAAGTCGGCGATCTCAGCCTTTTTGCTCGATCAAGGCGACGATTCCCATGAATTCATCGAGTTGGCGTTCAAGAACGCCGGATACACCCTGATGTCCTTTACCCGGCAAGACGAAGCCATTGAATGGCTGAAAAGCCACTAAGCGAGAACGCGCTGTGCGGATTGAATTGCGGCCGCGACCAGGTCGGTGCTCCTGGGCGCATTACAACTGAATGAAGAACACCGCAAGCAACGTCAGGACGATAGCCAGGAGGCGCGTGGAGGTCAGCTTTTCGCGATAGATGAGGGCTGAGAGGGCGATGGCGATGACGAAATGCATACCGGTGATCAGGGCGATGATGGACAGCGGCCCGCTTTCCAGGGCGATGAGAAAGGCATAAAACCCGAAAAAATTGAGCAAGCCCATGAACAGACCGATCTTTACGGCGTCGCCGGTGCGCGCCGGAGTTTGTTCACGGATCCATTTTTTTTCAATCATCAGGGAGAACAGGGTGGCCAGAAAATAGGACAGAGCCATGAATCCGGATTTGCTGGTGGAGATCGCCGCAAACTTGCTGGAGATGGCGGCGGTCGCTCCGCACACCACGCAGATCCCGATTAGCAGCAGCCCGGTTGCCGCCTTGCCGCGCGGCAGGGTTGCGCTGCCTGATTCCCTTGCGAGAAGCGCTACGACGGCAAATCCCAGCAGAATTCCCATCCATTGAAAAAGCCCTGGTCGTTCCCCGAAGTAAACAACGGAAAAAACGATCACCACCAGCAGGCTCATTCGCGTGAGGGGAAAGGTAATGGCGGCCGGCAGGTGCTTGAGGGCTTCCATGTTGGCGACCGTGGCCAGAGTAAAGGACAGGCTGTTGACCAAGGCCAGAAGCGCCAGGGGCAACAGGGCGCCCGCAGGTTCGGCGGAGATGAAAAAGACCAGGCTGCTCAACAGTGTGACCGTGCCCATGAACACGGCGGTGGTCAGAGGCGCGCTGCAGTTGCGCTCGGCTGCGACCTTGTAGAGAAAGCGCTGGGCTCCCAAGAGACCAAGGGCCGCTATGCTGAAAAAGTACCAGTCGGGCATGATCCTCGCGGGCTAATCCGGAGTTTAGGGTGGGTCGGGCTCTTTTTTTGCATACATTAACGGGGGTGTGAGACGGAGCGAAAGACATTCTAATACCATGCATCGAAGGATTGTCCCATGGAAAATAACTCGGCAAAAGAGTCCACTCTGGTCACCGTTCGCATGTTTGGCGTTCTGCACAGCCTGCGCCGCAGCCGGGGGCTTGCGACAACCGTTGAGCTTGAACTGCCGCCGGAAGGTCGAACGGCGCGTGAGATCGCCCTGGATCTGGAGTTGCCCCTGGATCGCATCGAGGCGGTTTTCTGCAACCATCGGACTTACGAGTTGGACCACCGCGTTCATCCGGGCGACCGCGTTGCCTTTGTGCCGCCGGGCGTACCCGGCCCCCACCGGTTTTTTCTCGGGATTCACCAGGCCGGGCAGAAAACGCGGGCCGAAGAGGAGCGCTAGCCATTATGTCTAGGCCTGGATGGACCAGAATTCCTCCTTGGTGATGACCAGCACCCGGGTCGATTTGCCGTCCGGGTTGATTTGCAGTTCGGCAATCGCCATGCTCTGGTCCGACAACCACGTCTGGGAGAAAACTCCCAGGGGAACCGCCTCGGGTTTATATTTCTGTCCAATGGGTCTGGCGTTTTTCACAAAGTCGGCGGCTTTCTCCTCGCTTGACCAGACCGGCAAAGAAAAACCCGTCTTGTCCAACTCCATGGCGTAAATGTTCTTGTGGGTGCCCCTGAGCACCCAGACCTGTGCGGCGTCTTTGCTTTCTTGCAGAAATACCTTTTCGCCGAGGTATTCAATGCTCATAGCTGCTCCTCCCGCCCGATGGGCAGTAGCACGGTGAATTGCGATCCTGCGCCGACTCTGCTTTCCAGCCGGATTTCGCCGCCATGGCGTTTGATGATGTTGTAGGTCAGGGCCAGGCCGAGGCCGACGCCCTGGCCTACTTCTTTTGTGGTGAAAAATGGCTCCCAGATCTTCTCGCGAATTTGCGGCTCCATGCCGCTGCCCGTATCGCTGATCACGACCGCGATGCGGGTGTCATCCTCCCTGGAGGTTCTGACCTCAACCCGGCCTTGCTCCGCAATGGCCTGATGGGCGTTGACCAGCAGGTTCATACAGACCTGGCGCAGGCCGGAGGGGTCGCCGGAAATGCGCGGGAGATCCCCCCTGAGGTCGGTGATGACCTGAATCTTCTGGTAGCCCGGCTGGTAGCGCAACAGTTCAATTACCTCGCGCAGAACGCGGTTGATGTCGACCTTGACGGTCGTGCCGTCGGATTTGCGGCTGAAGCTGAGCAAGTGGTCGATGATGTCCTTGCAGCGGTAGGATTCGCGCACGATCACTTCGAGATAATGGGGAAAGACATCGAGGCGTACATCCTCTTTGAGGATGGGTTCATCACGGAAGCGGCGCAGCAGCGCCTCCGCGCAGCCAGCCACCGAGGTCAGAGGATTGTTGATTTCATGCGCGATGCCGGTGGCCAGCACGCCGATACTCGACATTTTTTCAGTCTGGATGAGATGCATTTCCTGCAAGCGCTTCTCGGAAACGTCGCGGAAGAAAACCAGGGCGCGGTTCTTCTCGCCGAGGGTGTCGCGGATCGGGGTTGCGGTGATGTCTAGATAACGGGTTGGCTGCCCCTCGTTTGCGCTGACCAGGCATGTATCCACCCGCTCGCCCTGGAGCGCCCTTTCGACGGGGCAGTCGTGCGATTCGGCAGCGGATTCGGGATGAAAGATGTCCTGGCAGGACTTGCCCGGCAGGGTCTCCTGAGGAAAAATCCGCGGACTGATCAGGTTGTGATGCTGGATCCGGCCGTCATGGTCGTAAACCGAGATACCGTCGCCTATGGAATCAAAAATGGTTTGCAGTTCGTTTGTTTTGTTGCGCAAGTCGACCTCGGCCTGTTTGCGCTGGGTGATGTCCTGGGTGGTTCCGTAGAGTTTGATAACCTTACCCGCAATGTTGAGGGCAGGTTCGACGATGGAATAGACCCAGCGCAAGCCACCGTCGTCAAAAAGCAGGCGATGTTCGATCTCATAGGTTTTGCCTTGCTCGACCCCCAACCGCAGGTGTTCCATGACGCTGTCGTAGTCTTCGGGGTGCACCACCCGGGCAAAGGCTTCCTGGGTGGTTTCTTCAGGCCGCAGGTGCAAAATACGCAACAGCTCGGCCGAGGCTTGAACCTCCCCGGATTCCGGATCAAAGCTCCAGGAGCCCACATGGGTCATGCTCTGGGCCTTGGCCAGATTGTATTCACTCTCCGCCAGCGCTTGTTCCGCGCGTTGTTTCTCGCTGATATCCACCAGCACAGCGAGGCACTCGCCGCCGGCTTCGCTCGCCAGAGCCTCGATACGCACATACAGCGGGTTGGGGCTTGGCTGTGCAAGCCGCAGCCGGCAGGTCTGCTTACTCTGATCGGCAAAGACCCGGCGCAGGAATTCTGCGAAAGCCAGGCGGGCGTCAGCGGCGACGAACTGCGAGAAATTGCGCCCAATCAGTGCGCTGGATTCGACCCCCAGAAACTTGGCGCCCAGCCGGTTCGCCAAGCGAATCCCGCCTGCGTCGTCCAAAGTGAAATACCCCACGGGGGCTTGATCGTAGAGCTGGGCATATCTGTCGCGCGAGGCCTCGAGGCGTTCAAGGCGGCAGCGCAGTTCTTCGATTTGAGCCTCCGCAGTGGTCTGTTGGGTTGGAATTTCCTGGTGTTTGTTCAAAGGCCTTTCCTCTGCATCTTGGGCGCACGTGGCACACTACAGGTATTTATCCAGTCCCATGTGCCGGACCAGATCGCGGAAATCCTTTCCTCCTCTTTCGGCCAGAAAGCCCAGCAAGGTAAAACCTTCGAGAGGCCAGGCGATGCGCTCCATCCCTGGCTCGGTACACTGGCTGCATTCGGCAAAGGCTCCGACCTTTTGGCGAAAGCGGTTGGCGGCCGTACAGCGATAGAGACTCTCCAGAGACTGCGACCGGACATTTCCCAAGGACTCTGCCAGGACCGGACAGGGGAAGATCTCGCCATTGTGCCGCGCGAACAGGGTATTGAAGCCCGCCGTGCAGGGCTTGACGATTTTTCCGGTTCTGAGATAGCCGAGCATGGCTTCGCGGTGGCCGCTCCAGGCGAACCTGGGACTTTTGTAGAAATCGATCATCTTTTTGATGTCTGCGGGGCTGAAGCGCAGATCCTTGGCCTTGTCCAGGTTGGCAAAGCGGTTGGGCGTCAGGATGCACGGGGAGATAATGGTAAACAACTGGTGTTCGGCAGCGAATTCGGCAATGCGTTGGAGTTCGTGGACGTTCAGCGGCACGATCGTGGTTTTGAGGCCGAGAATCAGGTTGGCATGTTTGTCCCTGATGTCATTCAAAGCTGACAGGGTTTGCTCAAAGTGCCCCCAGGCGCCGGGATAATTGCGGATGCGATCGTGAAGCTTGCCCACGGCATCCACGCCGCAAGCCAGAACCATGTCGATGCCGCGCGCGTGAAGGGGGCCGATGCTTTCGCGGACGATGTGCGCAACGCGCTCGGTGAGCAGGGCGTTTGTGGTGATCGACAGGGTGCGCAGGGCGGGAAAGTGGTCAGGCTGCAAAGCGGCGATCTGCCGAATAAGTTCACCCAGGTCGCTGCGCAGGAAGGGCTCTCCGCCGGTGATGTCGAGTTCCTTGAGGTGCCGAAGCGCCGGCGAGCGAAGCACGGCGAGCCATTCGGTGAGATCCAGGTCAGAAACTGTAGCGGGTGTTTTCCAGATGTTGCACATATCACAGCGGCAGATGCAGCGGTGCGTCACCTCCAGGCTCAGGGATTCGAGCCGGTGGGGCTTGCCGCGGCGCTTGAGAAGGCGAAAGCGCAGGCCGTTGATGAGAAGTTTGGCGATCACCCGCTCAGTATCCCCCGCAGAAACCGTCCTCCGCAACCTCTTTCATCTCGATATCCGCCTTGCTGTCGGCCGGTTTCTTTCCTCCCGCGTGCGGTTTGCCGATTTCATCAAGGCCGACAACACCGTGGCCGCCTTCAACACTGGGCGCTGTCTCTCCCAGGTGAGCAGCGCAAACGTTCTTGCTGCTGTTGGCCGGGGCACCGCAATGGTTGCAATGAATGGTCGGTTTGTCGGACAGGGCCTTGATGCAGTCATCCAACCCCTGGGACTTAAAAGCGCACATGTGCTTTGAGTGGTCCTTGCTGTCGCAATGCATTGTTCCTCCTGTGGGTTTCCGGCGCCGGCTTACCAGTGGCTGCGCCCTGTGGGATCGAGGCTTGGCGTCGAATTGCCGCCTCCTCGCGTGTAATAGTGGCGATAATCATCGTCCTGCTCTTCCTCGGCTTTTTTGATCTCGCGCATGGAGCGGTGGTCCTCCTCAAGATAAATATTGCGGAACAGATCTTCGACAACCTGGTTTAATTCCTCAACATTTTTAACCACCTCGACCTTGTCGCAATAAGCGCCGTAGGTATCGATCAGGCAATCGCCCCTTTTCCATAGCTCACGGTCTTCGGGGGTCAGCCACAGCATGTAGCCGGCCTTCTCGCGCAACTGCTCAAGCACCCAGTCATTGGGCTTGTTGTAGTTATTGCGCGCATCGCCGAGAAAAATGACCGCCGGGCGCCCGCGCAGGTTTTCGAGAAATTTCTCTTTGAAGGTTTCAAAGACCTTGCCGTAATCGCTGTTGTCGTCCAGGTTGACGATCTCGCCGCTGTCAATGGCCTCCATCATCGTGTTGATGGGCGCATTGGCGAGCATTTCCGTGATTTCAGCCAGCTCCGCGTTGAAGATGAAGCTGCGTACATCCATCAAACGGTTGTGCAGGGTATGCAGCAGCAAGAGCATGAATTGAGAGGCATGGCTGACGGAAAAGCTCACGTCGCACAGCACCACCAGGCGTGGTTTCTGCTTGCGCCTGCGGCGCAGGACCAGATGAAAGGGCACCATGCCGTGGCGATAGTTTTTCTGGATGGTGCGAATGACATGGATTTTGCCGCGGTTCTCCATGTTTTTGACGCGGCGGATGTCTTTTTTCAGACGCATGAGCATGCGCGAAACCGCATCATGCATGGCGTCGAGTTCCTGCTGGGAAAAAGTCAGAGGACGCTTTTGCCCGCTGGGGTGTTTGAAGGCCATGGTGACAGGATTCTGCGGCATGCGCATGGAGGGTCGCGGGGCTTGCATCGCCCCCTGGTAATCCTTGAGGCGGATCTCCATTTCCGAGCCGTCGAGCTGATCGAGACCGATTTCCTTGAGGCTCTGCAGGTCTTTGAGATCTTCGGGGCTCAGTCCCGCTTCGACCATGGCCAGGCTCATGTTTTCATTGACCATGTCCGGGTTGGTGCCGAGCATCTCCTCGGCTTCCATGCTCAGGATCGCTTCCTGCAGCAGGTCGGCGGGGTCAGGTCCCTCGCCGTTGGCTCCGCTGCTGAAAAAGCGCTCGAAAACCCTGTCGAAACTCTCCATGTCATGAATATTCTTCACCAGGGTCAGGCGCAGCAGGCTGCGCACCGCTCCGCGTCCTTCCAAACCGCCATGCGCCAAAGCGCAAACTGCATCAAGGCTCTCGCCGGGTGAGACCCGCAGACCTTCCTTGCGCAATTCGGCGACGAATCTGGTGATGATGGTTTCCATGCTCAGCCTAGTTCCTCGGCGGCCAGTTCCACCACCCGCTGCAGGTCGGCCTGATGCTTGGAGATGACGCCGACGGTGTTGGCGACCACGTCCGGCGTCAGTTTGGACACATGCAGGATGGAAAGGACTTCCGCCCAGTCGAGGGTTTCCGAGACGCTGGGGGGCTTGCGCAGGTTGAGTTCGCGGGCCTTGCGCAGAAAGCCCACCATCTGCTGCGCCAGTTCTTCACAGATATCGGGAAAGCGGGCGCGAACGATCTGCACTTCGCGCTCCAACTCAGGGTAGTCGATGTAGAGGTAGAGGCAGCGACGCCGCAGGGCGTCGGAAATCATGCGGGTGCCGTTGCTGGTAAGGATGGCCAGGGGTTTTCTTTTGGCCTCGATCACTCCCAACTCGGGAATCGACACCTGAAAATCGCTCAGGCACTCCAGCAGCAGGGCTTCGAATTCATCATCGGAACGGTCGATCTCGTCGATCAGCAGAACCGAGCGCTTTTCCGAGAGGAAACTGCGCAGCACCGGGCGTTGGACCAGAAAATTGCGGGAGAAAAACAGACTTTCCTCACTGGCCAACTGCTCCACGGCGTCGCGCAGGTCGGTTGCTTCGGCGAGTCGGTTGTCGAGCTGGGTTCGCAGCATCTGGGTGTAGAGCAGCTGCTTGCCGTATTCCCAATCATAGAGAGCCTTGCCTTCGTCGATCCCTTCATAGCATTGCAAGCGCACCAGCGGAAAGTCCATGACCTGGGAGAGGGTCTTGGCCAGGCCCGTTTTGCCAACACCGGGCGGTCCCTCGATAAGTATTGGTTTTTCCATCCGCAGTGCGAGAAAAACTGCGGTGGCGATGGCTTCGTCGGCGATATAGCCGCCGTCGCGCAGCCCATCTTTTACCTCTAGTTGAGTCATCATGGTCAGCCTCGTGGGGTGAGGAAAATAATAGTTGCCAACGCAAGAGCGCCGCTGGACCCGGCGAGAAGAAACTCTCCGGGCCCAGCGGCCTATGAACTACCGGTCTATTCGGTTACTGTGCAATTTACATGCAGCCTTTGAACACGGCGCGCATATTTTCAAAGCCGATATCCACCGGGTTGCCTTCGGAGCAGATGTCTGCCGCGGCGAACTTGGACAGCCCGTCGAGGTCTTTTTCCTGCAGCCCGAGATCCCCGAACCGGGTGGTGATGCCCAGGTCATCCTTGAGTTCCTGAATCATATCGATGAACTTCTCACCGGCTTTGATGTCAGACATTCCCTCAGTATTGATACCGGCGGCACGCGCCATCATGGCGAAGCGCTCGGGGCAGGCGGGCAGGTTGAGGCGGCATACGTCAACCATGGCGATGGCGTTGCACAGACCGTGGGGTGAGTCATAGAGACCGCCCATGGCGTGTGCCATGCTGTGAATGATGCCCAGACCGGCGCTGTTGAAGCTGTAGGCGGCGGCCATCTCCGCCCACACCATCTGCTCGATGGCCTTATCGTTGTTGCGGTTGGCAGCCGACTGACGCAAGTTGCCGAAGATTTCGGTGATCGCCCAGAGGCCCGGCCCGTAGGCCGACTGTACGCACAGGCGTGAGGCGATGGCTTCAACGGCATGGGCCAAAGCATCCATGCCGGTGTAGGCGGCGAGATCGCCGGGCATGCACTGGTGCAGCAAGGGATCGTTGATCGATTTGCTCGGGGTGCATGCCGGATCGAACAGAGCCATTTTGTACATTTTCTCGGTGTGGTTGATGATCGAGAAGCAAGAGACTTCCGACCCGGTGCCCGAGGTGGTATTGATGGCGAGTTGGGGGAGCTTGTTCTTCTTGGTCGCTTTGAAGGCGCCTTCGAAACTGCGCACGTCCTGACCGTCGTGGCTGTAAACCAGCTTGATCGCTTTGGCGCAGTCGGTGGTGCTGCCGCCGCCTATGCTGATGATGCCGTCGAACTTGCCCGAGGAAAGCACCTTGGCGCCCTCCATGACTTCAAAGTCTTTGGGATTGGGGGTGGCCTTGTCAAAAACTTCGGAGGAAACGCCGGCATGCTTGAGCACGCCCTGGATGGTCTCGATGATCCCGGTGCCTCTGAGACCGGTGGTGACGATGAGAGCATTGCTCATGCCCAGGGCCTTGGCTTCGTTGCCGACCATGGTATGCGCACCCCAGCCGACGTTCACCGAAGGGTAGGCGTGCTGCATCCTGATGGGATATTCCTGTCGTTCGTTGGAGAGCTTGCGTTTTGCGTCTTTGAAATGGGGCATGTGTACTTCCTCCTGTTGCTGGTGAGAGTTTACTTGCTGCCGCATCCTTGGTGGCCGGTGTCTGAGACACTCCGCCACCTCCTCATAACTTTGTTTTAGCGAAACCTTTGGTGGCCTCCATTAAACACTTGGTTAATGTTCATCCAAGCCTGTGGCGACACTGGGTTGTCTACAGAGCAAGGAGGGTGCCAAACGGAAATACTGTTTTATAGTGCCGGTTTGCGGGCTTTTGAGGGAGGGCGTCAGGGGTCGCTGTGAGAGTGCGGGGAATTCCGAAACAGGTTGAAGGGAGGATGGGCGTGGCAGCCTAGGGCGTTTGTCCACACTGGGGAGTTTTGCCCCGCTCAGGACGGGTTTGCAGCGGATTTGCGATGTGCATAAACGGCGCGGCGCAGGGCGCAGCGGTCCTCGCTGGCGAAAAAATCGCCGCAACTGCCCCAGGCGCGACCCATGCAGCCCGCGCCGCAGGTATCGCGATCGGCGCAGGCGTGGCATTGGGGAATTGTTTCGGCCCGACTGCGACTGATTTCCAGCAGGGATGCCCACAAGGGTGCCCCAAGGGAGAATGCTTCCGCGAGGGGTTTGTCGAATACGCCGCTCACCGCATAGGGGTCGGCATGACACAGAACGCAGGGGTAGAGGCGACCGGCCGCGGTGAGGTAGGGATTTTCGACAAAGGTGCAGTCTTGTCTCGTCGTCTTGTTCGGTGTTTGCCATTCCAGGGCGGCGATCCTGCCGATTTTCCGATAAAGAGCCCTGAAGCCGGAATCGGTTTCGTAGCGTTCGAGGAGGCGCAGATATTGCTCGGTTTCGGCCGGGGCGATGAGCGCATCCTCGGCAGCACGGCCGCAGCGCACCAGCGAGCCGCTGACGACGGAGGCGATGCCGAGTTCGTCGGCGCGTTCCAGGAGCGCCGGAATTTCATCGAGGTTGTGGCGCATCTCTGTAAAGAACAGGCTCAGACGTGGCGCGAGTCCTGCGGCAATAAGGTGCTGCAAGCCCGCCATGGCCCCGGCGAAGGCGCCCTCGCCGCGCACCAGATCATGGCTGGTGGCGCACGCCCCGTCGAGGCTGACCTGGATGGAGAGTCCGGAAAAATCAAGGTCGCGCAAGGCCGCCGCTTGGTTTTTTTTGATCAGGTTGGCGTTGGTTTGCACGCCAAGGTGGGGCATTTCGAGATGGCGGGCGAAGCGCAGCAGTTCGAGCCATTCGGGATGGCAGAGGGGTTCGCCGCCGGTCAGGCGCAGGCCCTGGCCACCTAGATCTGCAAACTCCTGCATGACGCGGCGCAGCTTTGCTGCCGGCACATGCGCGGCGGAGGTGGACACGCCCCCTTCGACCCAGCAGTGACGGCATTGCAGATTGCAGGCGCCGGTGATGGCAAGAGTCAGGGTGTGTGGTGGGCGCAGGCCTGCCCGGCGAAGCAGGCCTTTCAGGTTGTCGGATGTTGCGGTCGAGGGTTCCATGGTTCTGTCATTGTCGGTTTCCGGCGGAGAAAATGTCCACAGTGTGGAGAAGCTACCCAATGAACGACACGGGATGTTGGGGAGAAATGCCACACAACCCTCAAACCCCTAAGCCGGCAAATCGTAGCGGTCCAATTTGGTGTAGAGGGTTTTGCGGTCGATTTCGAGGATCTTCGCCGCCCTGCTTTTGTTGCCTTCAACCTTGTCCAGAACATTGCGAATGTGCTCACGCTCAATAACCCACAGCGGCAGGGGCGGCGCTTGCGGGGTCGCGCCGAGCTGAACCTCGGCAGGAAAGAGTTTGGGCGGGGCAAAGGGTAATAGATCGGCGGTAATCACCCGCTCTGCGGCCAGAATCGAAGCGCGGCGCATGGTGTTGCGCAACTCACGCACGTTGCCCGGCCAGTGGTAGGCACGCAGGGAGGCCATGGCTTCAGGCGATATCTCCCAAGGGCCTTGGCCGGGTCCGGAGCTGCTTTGCAGAAAAAACCAGGCCAGGGGCAGGATGTCCTCGGCGCGCTCGCGTAGCGGCGGGATAAGAATGGGCAGCATGTTGATGCGATGAAAGAGGTCATCGCGAAACTCGCCGGCATCGACTTTGTCTTCGAGCTTTTTGTTGGTGGCGAAGACAAAGCGCACATCGACGCTGATGTCCCGATTTCCCCCCAGGCGCCGGAATGTGCCGGTTTCGAGGATGCGCAGCAGCTTGACCTGGACATCGAGAGTCATTTCCGAGACTTCATCCATGAACAGCGTGCCCTGATGCGCCAGTTCGAACAGCCCTGCGCGACCTTTGACCGCGCTGGTAAAGGCGCCCTGCATGTGGCCGAACAGCTCGCTCTCGGCGGTGTTCACGTCAAGGCGCCCGCAATTGACGGTGACAAAGGGTTTTTGCGCCCGGGGACTGCTTTCGTGCACCGCGCGCGCCACCAGTTCCTTGCCGGTACCGCTCTCACCGAAAATAAGCACATGCTCGTCGACGGCCCCCCAGCGTTTCACCGTGTCGAGCACCTGCGTAATCGCCTGACTCTTGCCGACGATCTGGTGATTGTCGAGTTTCTGCATTTCGAGTTTAAGGCTGATGTTTTCGAGTCGCAGGCGGTTTTTTTCATGGGCCTTGGTGATGACCAGGTCAAGCTCGTCGAGCTTGACGGGCTTGGTCAGGTAATCGTAGGCACCGTGCTTGATGCATTCAACGGCTGTTTCGATGGTGCCGTGCCCGGTGAACATGATGATCTCGGGAACGCTGGATTCGCTCTTCATCTGCTTGAGTATTTCGACGCCGTCGCTGCCGGGCATGCGGATATCGAGCAGCACCACGTTGAAAATCTCTTCGCGGTAACGGGCCAGTCCTTCCTCGCCATTGCCGGCGACCTGAACTCTGTGGCCGCTGCGGCGCAGCTCGGACTGCAGCAGCTCGCGCAGGGGTCTTTCGTCTTCCACAATCAGAACTTTGGCGACATCGCCACGCTTTACATTTGACATACAGGTAATCTCACCTTGAAAGTGCAACCTCTGTTCACCTGACTGGCCACCTCAATGCGGCCTTGGTGTCGCTCGATAATGCTGTGGGTGATGGCCAGGCCCAACCCCAGGCCGTCGCCGACGGATTTGGTGGTGAAAAACGGATCCCAGATCTGATCGAGATGCTCCGGCGGGATGCCGCATCCTGAGTCGCGGATTTCCACCATCACTTCGTCGTCGACGGCGAGGGTGCGGATTCTGATGCGTCCCGGCCCCTTGATGGCCTGAATGGCATTCATGGTCAGGTTCATGAACACCTGGCGTAGAGCGGCGGCATCGGCATTGATGCGCGGGATGTCGCGTTGACGGTCTTCCTCAATGCCGACCTCTTCCTGGCTGGCTTTGTTGCGGACCAGGTCGAGCACTTCGTCGATGACCTCGTTAATGTCCACCAACCCCACCGAACCATCGGAGCGGCGGCTGAAAGTCAGCAAGCTGTCGATGATATTTTTGCAGCGATAGGCTTCGCGCATGATCACCTGGAGGTACTCGGGAAACACCTCCAGGCCCAGATTCTCTTGCAGTCGCGGATTTTCGCGCAAGCGCCGCAGCAGCGCCTCTGCATAGCCGGCCACCGAGGTCAGGGGGTTGTTGATCTCGTGGGCGACGCCGGCGGCGAGCATGCCGATGCTCGACATTTTTTCGGCTTGCACCAGTTGCAGTTCCTGAACGCGGCGTACCGTGACGTCGCGCAAAAACACCAGGGCGCGAGTCTGCCCCTGGGGATCGAAAATGGGCGAGGCGGTTACGTCGAAATAGCGGTTTTCGTCCCCGGCGCTGCTGTTGGTGAAGGACATCTGGTTGCTTTCGCCGCCGAGGGCTTTTTCAACCGGGCACTGTGCGGGCGCATTCTCCGCTTCGGGATGAAACAGGTCGCGGCAGGTTTTTCCCGGCATGGTCTGTTCGGGAAACAGCTGTGGGCAGACGTGATTGCGGTGCTGGATGCGCCCGCTGCCGTTGTACACCAGCACCCCGTCGCTGATGGAGTCAAACACCGCCTGCAGCTCGCTTTTTTTCGCGTGCAGGCTGGCGTTGGCCACTTCCAGCTCGCGGATTTTCTGTTTGACCTCAGCATAGTAGCCGATTTTCGAGCTCTCGATGCCAAGCAGGCGATCCAGGCTCGCCTCATCGATGCGGGTTGGCTTGATCTCGTCCATCAAAAGGCTCTTTCCAGAATCCGCAGCAGATCGGTTTCGTCAGCCTCACGTGGTGACGTCAGAATGCACACATCGCTCAGGGCATTGTGCGCCAGTTGGGGCAGATCCTCGCGCTTTACTCCCAGGCTGCTCAGGGTGCGAGGTGCGCCGGCGGCATCGAGCATGTGCTCGATTTTTTCCTCGACCACCTCGGCCGCGTCCCGGTCGCTCAGGTCTTTGTGTCGTGCCAGGGTCCAGGCCAGCTCCGGAAGCTTTTCGGTTACCACCGGCAGGTCGTAGCGGATCACCTCGGAAAGCAGTACCGCATTGACGCTGCCGTGATTGATGTCGTAGAGGCCGCCGATGGGGTGAGCAAGCGCGTGAACGATGCCGAGCAGAGAATTGGAAAAAGCCATGCCGGCGTGCAGGCTGGCCCGTGCCATGCGTTCCAGATCGTCCGGTTGCTGTTCGCGCACCGCCCTGACCAGCCCGTCGGAGAGCAGGCTCAGGGCGCGGATGGCATTTACGTCGGTAAGGGTCGAGGAGGCCACTGAAAAATAGGCTTCCAGGGCGTGGCTCAAGGCATCGGTGGCGGTGGTGCAGATAAACTCTTCCGGCAAGGTCGCCAGGGTATCGGGATCGGTGAGACTGATGTCGGGGGCCACGCAGCGGCTCATGATCGTCAATTTGCAGTGGCGCTGGGTGTCGTTGATTATGGCGAACTGGGAAACATCTGAGCCGGTACCGCAGGTCGTCGGACACAGGACCAGCGGCGGCAGAGGGCGGCTGATTTTGTCCGAGCCTTCAAAGTCGCGGATGTTTCCGCCGTTGGAGACCAGGATGGCAATGCCTTTGGCGGCGTCCATGGCGCTGCCGCCACCCAGCCCGACGATGACGTCGGCGCCCTGGCGGATGTACTCCCTGGCTCCGGTTTCGACTTCATGATCCTTGGGGTTAGGGGTGATCTGGTCGAAGTAGACGAAATTCAGCCCGGCTTCCAGCAGGCTGTGCATGGCTTGGTCAACCCAGCCGGCGTTGAACAGACCCTGATCGCTGACAAGGAAGACCTTGTTGCCGCCGAGGCGCCGGGCGCAGGAGCCGATCTGGGTGAGCAGGCCACGTCCGAAAATGATTTCCGGCACTTCAAATTTGCAATGATGAAGGGCGGGATTTTTCTTTTTTTCATCTTGCCCCATGGTTAATTCCTTGCGCGCTGTTTTTCCATCCGTTCCCCGTACCCGAGTGCGACAGTCAATAAAAGCATAAGCAATAGGTATACCCAGTTGTCAAACAGTGTTTCCCGTTAAGCGAATATAATGTTTTCGCTGGACTCAATGTTCTCAGCTGATTGGGAGGAAATTCCACGCTGTAGAGACTTTCCGCACCTGATTACCTGGAAAACTGTTTCAATTTTCCAGAACATCATCTCGGTCTTCACTATAGCATCTTTTCGACTCTTTGAGACAAGCCCAATTTTTCTGGTTTTTAAAGAAAAAACCACCGTTTTACTCGTTGGCACCACCGTTGCACTTCCTGCCAGCAGTTCCTGTGTAAATGCAGATTCCGAAATTGCTTTTCCCGGTATTTGGCTGCGGTGAAACGGGCGCCAAAGGAGGACAGAGACATTGGAGTACGGGGCTTTTGCAAGAAGGAACCGTCTCCGCCGGCCGCTAGTGATTCGAGGAGAGCAATTTCACCCCTTCCCACTCTCAGGAGGTATCAATGTTAGGTAAGATTCGGGGCTTAATTCTGATCGGGATTTTTGTCTGCCTGGCCCTTCCGCATGCAGCTCAGGCTGCCATAACCCTCTACGACGCCAATGAGACAACTTTCAGCGTGGACGGCTCGTTCAATACTTTCTATGTTTTCAGCAGCAGCGACAAGAATGCGGAGATGCGGGCGCTGCTTGAGGAATTAGGAAACCCGAATGTCGAAGACCGCGACCAGTCCCGGGTGAAAATGGGATTTTTGCCCAACTGGATCGGGTTTAATTTCAGCAGACAGGTGGGAGATCTCAAACTCGGCGGCCGCTCTTCTTTCTGGGTGACCATTAACGACAGTGACAATAATCTCACCGAAACCGGCATTGATGTCCGTCAGTTCTACGCCACCGTAGATGCCGATTGGGGCCAGGTGCTTTTCGGCAAGGATTTCACTCTGTTCAACCGCTCGAATATTTTTCTGGATGAAATTCTGCTCGGGTACGGCAATGTGAGCGATACCCTGAGCCTGATCGATGGTGCGGGTGTCTCCTTCGGCAATATCGGCACCGGTTATACCTACCCCTTCCCCTCGGCACAAATCACCTACCGCACGCCTGAGTTCCATGGGTTTAAGCTCGCGATCGGCGCTGTCGACCCGTCGCGAACCATCGACGACGGACAAGAAAAAGCACCGCGCTTCGAGGGCGAGTTGACCTACAACTACAAATTTGAGCGTGGCGATATTACCGCCTGGAGCGGTTTTCTCTACCAGAAGTCAAAAACCACCCTGGCTACCGGATCCGATCTCACGAGTAAGGGCGTTTCTTACGGTGTGCGGGCGCGCTACGCCGGTTTCAGCCTGCATGCCTCAGGCTTCAACGCCGAAGGCCTGGGTTTCCTGCTGGGGCCCGGCGCCGATGCGACCCTTGGCCTGCCCCTGGCTGAGGCAGGTGACGAACTTGATAGCAGCGGTTATCTTCTGCAGGGCTCCTATACCTACGGCCCTGCCAGATTCGTCATTTCTTACGGCGAAAACGAGCTGGATTCCACCCCGACCAGCCCCAAGTGGCAGAATGAGACTGTAACCGGGGCGGTGTTCTATGATGTCAATGCCTACTTTAAGCTGGTGGCCGAATACAACATCAACGAAATCTCCATCGGCACAGCCGAAGAAAAAACAAAAACCATCGCCCTGGGCGCGATCGTTAATTTCTAAACGAAAGGAAACAACCCATGAAAAAGCTGATCTTGCTCATGGTCGCAGCAATGCTGGTTTTTTCTCTGAGCGCCTGCGCGACCCCGAAGGACCAACAAGAGAGGGTCCCGGTAAAGTGCCCGGCCTGCGGGTATGAAGGCCTTGATTTTATCTACCAACCTTAAACCTTAAGGGGTCATGCAATGCCCAAGTACATTATCGAACGCAGCATTCCCGGTGCCGGCGAACTCTCCGCCGAGCAGCTTCAGGGTATTTCGCAGAAATCCTGCGGTGTGCTCAACCAGTTGGGGCCAAAAATCCAGTGGGTGCAAAGTTACGTGACGCACGACAAGGTCTATTGCGTCTACATTGCCCCCAATGCTGAACTGGTGCGGGAACACGCTCAGCAAGGCGGTTTTCCGGCGGACAGCATTGCCGAAGTTAGCGGCATCATCGATCCGACCACGGCCGAATAATCAACATCCTCTCACTCCCGAACCAGGATGTTCGGGAGTGAGAGAATCTGAAAGACGGAGAAAAATAATGACTTTAGCCATACTGATAGCCATCAGTCTGATGTGGATTTCCGTGGCCATTCTGTTTCTCGGCAAGGGCGAGGCCAAGGGCACCGGCGCGATCACGGGCTTTGTCGGCCTGGTCGTGGTTCTCGGGGCGTTTCTGCAAACCGCGCTGTTTAAAGACCCCTTCACCGGCGGCCTGCTTTTTGCTCATGGCCTGCTTTACTGCACGGTCGCCTATGCCCTGCTGGCCGGGCTCGAGGATCTGCGCTCGGTGGGTAACGTCAGCCTTGGGGTTGCGATTATTTCGTTTATCTACATGGTGCTCTTCTTTACCGGCGGTGTCGCCGCGGACGGCAGTGTTCTCATCGCCCAAAGCTACTATTTCGCCTTTGCCTGCCTGGGTTACACAGTTCTTACCGTGCAGGTCTGGCTCAACGCCTATGGTAAGGTCCAGGCCAACACCCTGGCCTGGTCGCTTATCGCCTGGGTGCCTCTTGGCCTGTGGCTTCCGGCGTTCATGCTGATGTCTACCGGGCGGCTTCCTTTTTAACGCGAGCTTCCTCCGGGCTGGCCTCCGGGAGCAAATGCACGACCGAACAATCTGGCGAGCGAGTGCCTCCTCACTCTCCACCTGTTGCAATGGGGGAAGCCGTGTCTTCCCCCGCTTTTTTAGGGCTGCTCAAGCTGTTAAAATGGATCAGACTTGACCTCCATCAAAGACCCCTGAACTGCTTTGTGGGTTAAATTGTGTGGAGGACTTTGTTTTTTACGCTGATCAAGCTGTAGAGGAGATAGGATCATGAATGCGAGCGAACCCTGCGGGCATTTTCGGCCTGCCGCGGAAGATCATCCCGCCCTGGCGAAATTTCCAGCCAAGCTGTTTGTCGAGGTGACCACCCGCTGCAACATGGAATGCTTCATGTGCATGAAGCAGAATCCCGGCAGCGGTATCTGCGAGGGAGATCTCAGCGAGGTGACCTTTGCCGCCCTCAAGCCCGCGTTTGCTCACCTTGAAGCGCTGATTCTCAACGGCGTCGGCGAACCCCTGCTGCACCCGCGTCTGGAAGAGATGATCGCGCGCGCCAAAACTCACATGCCGGAATCAGCCTGGGTGGGTTTTCAAAGTAACGGATTGCTGATCAGCGAAAAGCGGGCAAGCACACTGGTCAAAGCGGGTCTTGATAAGATCTGTCTGTCGGTCGACGCGACCTCCCCGGAGTTGTTCCGTAAGGTGCGCGAAGGCGGCGATATCCACGCCGTGGAGCGCGCGATGAATTCCCTGGTTAAGGCCAGGACCGAACAGCCCGCGAGCCGTCTGGAAATTGGCATGGAATTCGTCGCCATGCGCGACAACCTGCGGGAACTGCCCCGCGCCATTCGGTGGGCGGCCGAGCGTGGTGCAAGTTTTGCCCTCATCACCCACATGCTGCCCTACGATGAAGAGCATGCGGTCCAGGCCGCCTATCCCACGGTAACTGCCGAAGCCTTGCAGTTGTTTCACAAGTGGCGGGACATCGCCCGAAATCAGGGTCTTGACATCCGACGCTACTTCAAGAGCCTGATCCGCTACGCCACCACGCGCAGCGAAGACGAACAGCGTCTCTACAAGCTGGTGGAACAGATGAGGAACGAGGCGGTGGCGCAGGGAATCGTGCTTGATCTGCGCAGCCTGATGGCGGTGGATGAGGGCTTGCTTGACGAGGTGGCGGCGGTGTTTGCCGAAAGCCGGCGGGTGGCCGCGGAGTGCGGGGTTGATCTGCGCCTGCCGGAAATTCTGCCCAAGCACCAGCGCAGCTGTGAGTTCGTGGAAGAGGGCGGGGCGTTTGTCGCCTGGGATGGCAAGGTTTATCCCTGCTATTTTCTCTGGCACCGCTTCAACTGCTACGCCATGGGTTGGGAGCAGAAGGTGCAGCCCAAGGTTTTCGGCGACCTCAACGAGAACGCGCTGCTTGATATCTGGAACGCCCCGGCCTTCCGGGATTTTCGCGCCAAGGTGATTCGCTACGACTACCCCTTCTGCTCCAATTGCGCCGTAGCACCCTGCGACCTGGTGCAGGCCGAAAACTTCGAGCATGACTGCCACGCCCAGAGCGAACCCTGCGGCAGCTGCCT
Organism: Geoalkalibacter ferrihydriticus DSM 17813; assembly: GCF_000820505.1. Taxonomy (NCBI): domain Bacteria; kingdom Pseudomonadati; phylum Thermodesulfobacteriota; class Desulfuromonadia; order Desulfuromonadales; family Geoalkalibacteraceae; genus Geoalkalibacter; species Geoalkalibacter ferrihydriticus. The sequence continues at coordinate 1,322,214 of NZ_JWJD01000001.1, forward strand.
GTGGTGCATGGGGCTGTTTCAGTGCCTGCGCTGATCAGGATTGCTGTTTCTGCAAGACCTGCGGCAGCTCGCCGGGCTGATCTGTGTGCTGCCCCGTGCGGCACTGGAAGTATTCCTCGGGGGTGTTGATGTTGCGGAAGCTCTTGCCCTCGGCGTCGTGTTGGGCAAGTTCGGCGAGGGCCACTTCGTGCACCTGCACGGCGGGAAAAAAGGCGACGATGCGTTTGCGGCCCTGGTCGAGGACTTGCTCGATGGCGGGCAGGCAGTTCTTATGATAGAGGGCGTGCAGGGGCTCGGGACCGCGCGGACTCTGGGGGATGACCACCTCGCCTTGTTCGGCATGGGCGCAGAGATCACGGATGACATCTGGTTTGAGAAACGGCATGTCGCAGGCCACGGCGAAAATGCGCTCATGGCGAGCGTGGCACAGGCCTGAGTGAATGCCAGCCAGTGCGCCCTTGGCGTAGTAGATGTCGGGCACCTTGCGGCAGGGGATGTCTTGATAAAGGCTCGGCGAGTTGGTGACGATAATCACCTCGTCGAACAAAGCGCTCAGGCGCCGATAAATGTGATCGATGAAGCGCGCGCCCTCCACGGGCAACAGCGACTTGTCGCAACCCATGCGCCGGCTTTCGCCGCCGGCCAGAATGACGCCGGTGATGCCGGCGATTTTTTTATCGGGTACGCCGGGCGCGAGGCGCGCGGCGTGGCTGTACACCTCGAAGGTTTCACCCCGCACATAGCCGACCAGGGTGATGCCGGCCTGCTCGGCCAGCTCGATGGCTTTGTCGGTGGGCGAGGTGCGCGAGGCGATCAGGGCGATGCCCAGAAAGGCGGCCTTCGCCACCATTTCCGTGGAAATACGCCCGGAAGTCACGAGTATGCGTCCCGCCAGGTCGATGCCGCGGAACAGGGCTTCGCCGGCGATGCGATCAAGGGTGTTGTGTCGGCCGAGATCCTCGGCAAACAGCATGAGCCTGACGCCGTCACCCACCGCGGCGGAATGAATGCCCCCGTGGCTGGCGTAGCTTTCGGCCTTGCGCGCGAGATCCTTCATTAACTGGAAGACCGCGGCAGGTGAGAATTTTTCGGCCGACACTGTTTCCGTCCGTGGCCTGAGGGTGCGTGCCAGGTTAAAGGTGATACCGGTACCGCAACCCGAGGTCAGCGTCGGCTTGAGGCGTTCGGGGATTGCGCCGCGCACCTGGACGCGGGCGCTTCCGAAATCGGCGCAAACGCCGAGGCTCAGAACCTCATCCATGCTGCTGATGAACCCTTGCAGCCGCAAAAAGCCCATGATCAGAAAGTTGAGTTGGTGAGGCGAGCTGATCAGCGTCGCCAGGGGGCGTTCGTTGACGATGAGTTCCAGGGGGTATTCCTGAACCAGGGGGCGCTCAAAGTTTTTGAACTGGTCGCGTTCAAAGCGAACGATGCCACGTCTCAAGCCTTTTTCCATGGTCGACTCCTGCCTTGTGTGCGGATCTGTCCGGCGATGCCGTAAACGGAAAGCAGAAACTGTGCCTTTTGCAAAAATGCTGTGTTTATGGGCTTTGCGGCCTGGATTGCGTAAAAAAGGGTGGGTCAAAATCACCCACCTGGATCACAGCGGTATACAGGTCGCGGATCAATGAGTATCCGAAGTTTTCTCTGCCCCGCCGGGGAAGTCGCGCTTGATTCGGGTGAAGCCTTCACGCTGGGCGAGCAGATCGAGATGCAGGGTGCTGACGTCTTCAATATCCATGGGCAGGTTCAGGCCCGCCTCGCGACTGTCGACCACCTTGAGGTAACTGTCGCATTTACGACAGACGTTGACGCGGTAGGCCTTGTCTTCGCCGGCGGTAAAATATTCCAGGGTCTTTTCATCGCGGTTGCCGCAACTGGTGCAGCTGCGCCGTGCGCCGGGCCAGTTTTCGCCGCAGGTGCCGCAGTGCAGGACCAGCCGCCCTTCGTCGCCCTGGAGTTCGCCCATGACCGGGACGCTTCCGCACAGGGGACAGTAGCCGTGCGGCCACTCGCCCTCGGGGGCGGCAAGCCCGTTTTCGCGAGCCTGGTGGAGCGCAAAGGAGCAGGCAAGGCCGATGATGTATTCGAGCACCGCGGGTTCGCAGGCAAGATCCTCGGCGGTCTTGGCGAACAGGGCGCGGTCGCGTTCCACATAGGCGCCGAATAGGGGTACGGGGTCAAGGCTCTGTTTTTTCAGGGATTCGTCGATATGCGCCAGCTCTTCCTGGCCCTGTTGCCCGTGGCGGTGCAAAACCGCGATGAGATCGCGCAGAAAGGTGCGGGTGCGGGCAGGGTTGACGTCAAAGCTTTCGGCCGTGAGCAGGGGAAAGCCCTGTTCAAAATGGGTGGGCTCCGTTTTCGGTGCGAGTTTCAGAAATGGTTCGTTCTGTTCGGCGAGAAATGCGTAGAGGCTGCCGTAAAAATCGAATATTTCAGAAAATTGCGGGCGAATGCGGCGCAGGTCATTTAACCGGCGGCGACGTTGTTCAATATACTCCATGCTAGACACTCCTCTTATTTATGACCGGGTTTCGGCATCAGGGAAGCACCGGCGGGCCTACCACCGGAACCGTTCCCGACAGGCTGGTTAAAAAAGCGAGCAGATCGGCTTTTTCCTCGGCCGTCAACTCCAGGGGCTGCAACAATCTCGATTTGTCGGGATCCTCGCCGCCGCCACGGTTGTAAAAGGCAATGACCGCTTCCAGGGTCGCGATGCTGCCGTTGTGCATATAGGGAGCGGTGTCCGCGACCTGGCGCAGGGGCGGTGTGCGAAAGGCGCCCAGGTCCTCCGGGTTGTGGGTGACGGCATAACGCCCCGGGTCGCGATCGCTGCGCTCCAGGCCCATCTGCACCTGAAAGAAATGGCGGGCGGCACGCCGTTGCGTATCTTTGCGCAGCTCCTCAGTTTCACCCACCCCCGTATTGTGAAACTTCTGGTCGGATAGCAGAGAGCCGCTGTGGCAACGATGACAGTTGGCTTTGCCGTAAAACAGTGCCATGCCGCTCCGCGCCGCATTGCTCAGGGCATCAGGGTTGCCTTTCAGATACAGATCGAAGGGTGAATCACGCACGATGAGGCTGCGCTGGAAGTCAGCCAGAGCCGAGGCAATCGATGCGCGCGTGATTTCACTGTCGTAGGCCTGGCGAAAAAGCTCGGGATATCCTGGGGTTTCACGCAGCTTCTCGACCATGAAGTCCAGATGCAGGTTCATCTCGAAGGATGAGTGGATCGGACCTTCGGCCTGCTGCTCAAGGCTCTCACTGCGCCCGTCCCAGAGAAAGGTATGAAGATAGGCGACATTGATCAGGCTCTGGGTGTGTCGCCAGTGCCTGGTTGTCGGATAAGCTCCTGACAGAGCGCGGCCGTCGCCATAGGCCCGCTGGGGGTCGTGGCAGACGGCGCAACTCATGGTGCCGTCGCCCGAAAGGCGCCGGTCGAAAAATAGCATGCGTCCCAGCTCCACGCGTTCGGCGGGCGGCGCCTGCAATTGCGCCAGGGGCGCGGGAAGCTTGACCTCGGGCGCGGCAAGAGCCGGGCAGGTTGCGCCGAACCCTATCAGCAGCAATGCCAAGGAGATGAACCAGCGCATCTTTTTAGTCTCCCGTGGATTTTGCTTTCGCAAGTTCTTCATCGATGATTTTTTTGAAATCTTCGAAAGGGCGCTCTCCCACAATCTTGCGGCCGTTGATGAAGAACGTGGGTGTCTGGTAGATGTCGAGCTTTTGTGCCAAATCCACATCCTGGTTGATCCGTGCCAGATATTTTTCTCCGTCCAGTTCGCGGGTAAAGCGCGCCACATCCAGATTCAACTCGCCCGCATAGCCGACGAGGCTGTCGCGGTCAAGCCGTTTGCGCTCCAGCATCAGGTCGTGCATTTCCCAGAATTTTCCTTGAGCCCGTGCCGCTTCTGCGGCCTGGGCGGACAGGTGCGCATAGTCGCGGTAGCGATAGGGGTGATGGATGATCGCCAGCCGCACCTGATCGCCGTATTCCTCAATCACCCGATTGACGGTCGGACCGACCGCCTGACAGAAGGGTCATTGAAAATCGAGAAATTCGATGATGGTGACCGGCGCATCGGCGGGGCCGCGCACCGGCGCCCGGTCGAGGGGAATGTCGACGGCCGCCGCGGCCGTCGCCCACAACAAGATCAGTAAAACTAAACAGAATTTCTTTCCATGCATTGGGGAACCTCCGAAACGAAAGAATGGACGGGCATGAGCCAGTTCAATCATACCAGTTGATTGTACCCGGTTCACCCCGTCCATTTCGTTCATTATGGCTACTTAGTCGTTAATGATGCTTTAGCCTTTTTCAACTTTACGGTACCATTTGCTGGCGTGCATTTTCGCCCAGCTTTTGGTGACGGTGCCGTAGAGCATGCTGGAAATCGTCCCCGGGTTGCCTAGAGTCGTCAGATAGATATGCACGATGGCTGCTATCACGAACAGAACGAAGAACAGGCTGTGTAGAAGCAGCGAGTATTGAACCAGACTGCGTCCCAGGCCGTCCGCGAACCACAGGACAAGACCGGTGAGGCCCATGATCAGCGTCGCGAACAAGGAAAAGACACCGAACAGTTTTTGGCCGCAATTGAATTTGCCCTGAGGAATATGCTCATGCCCCTTGGACAGGTACCCCCCGCATTTTTTCATCCACAGCAGGTCGTCCTGGTCAAAAGTGAAGAGTTCCTTCAAGTGGTTGAAGGCCAGCAGCAGCGACGAGGTGAAAAACACCAAGCCCGCCCACTTGTGAATCAGCATGGACTGATGTGGCCCGCCGAAGAAGTCGAAGTAGCCATAGAAGGTGTGAGCGTAAAGGCCCAGCCCGGTAAAGACCAGCAGAAAAAAGGCCACCACCATGAACCAGTGCAGGACCCGCTCGACGACATTGAAGCGCTCAACAAATCTGCTCATGGATTATGCCCCTTTCTGCGGAGTGTCGTGCTCGTTGTTGTCCATCTCATCATCATGTCTGCGGCCGTAATCCTCCAGTTTATTTGGTCCGAAGGTCACGTAATGCAGCAGTGCCGCGCCGACGGCGCCCCAGAAGCCGAGGATGCCTAAGGGCTTGACGACGTCCTTCCACAGGAAGACGGAGGCCGGAATGGCCGGTTTCGCCGGCAGGTTGTAGGTCTCGGGTGAATCCTCGAGGATGTAGACGGCGCCCAGACCCTTGAGGTCGTTCTCGCCGTAGACCTTTTTCCCTGCGGCCTTGGCTTCGGCGATAAGCGTGTCGCGGTCGCCAAAGCGCAGGGTCTGCGTCGGGCAAGACTTGACGCAGGCCGGAGCCATGCCGTTGGCGATGCGGTCGATGCAGGCATGGCACTTGGTGACCTTCTTGCGCGCGTCGTAGCGTGGCACGTCGAAGGGGCAGCCGTTGACGCAGTAGTGGCACTCGATGCACTTGTTCTGATCAAAGCCCACCATCCCGTCGGGAGTGTGGTAGAGGGCACCTGCCGAGGGGCAGACTTTGACGCAGCCGGCGTCGGCGCAGTGCATGCAGCGTTTGTTGAGAAACAGCCAACGCAGATCATCGCCGTTTTCCTGTTCAATGAACTTGATCTGGTTGTAGAGCTGCGGCGTGAGCTGCGGCGGATTTTCATAGCTGCCGCGGTTGACCGTCGCGTCAGGTTCAAGTTTGTTCCACTGTTTGCAGCCGACCTGGCAGGCGCGGCAAGCGATGCAGCGACTCATGTCGATTAGAAATGCTTTTCTTGCCATCGTTTATTACCCCCTTTTCTTCTCGACATTGACCATGAACGCCTTGGTTTCCGGAATCATGGTGTTGGCATCGCCGATGGTCGGCGTCAGCAGGTTGGCGCTGTCCCCGGATTTGGGTGAATGCCAGCCGTAATGATAAGGCAGCCCGACCTGGTGGATGGTCATGTTCTGCACCTTGAAGGGTTTGAAGCGCGGGGTAACGACAGCCACGGCTTCGACCTTGCCGCGCCCTGAGGAGACCACGCACCAGTCGCCGTTCTTGATGCCTTTTTCCCGACCAAGTTCCACACTCAACTCGACGAAGTTCTGCGGCTGCATTTCCATCAGCCAGGGGGTGTTGCGCGTCATGACCCCGGTCTGCCAGTGTTCCGTTACGCGATAGGTGCTGGCCACATAGGGATAGCGCGTATCGCAGCTGAAGTATTCATCCTTCGGGAACAGACGGATGGTCGGGTTGATGCGCTGGTTGTGGAACGGGTTTTTGTCCAGGGGGCACTCCAGGGCCTCGTAATGCTCCGGGAACGGCCCGTCGTTCAAGCCGGGAGCAAAGAGATTGGCGACCCCGTCGGCGGTCATGATGAAGGGCTTTTTGCCGGCGCTGTCGTCCATGGGCCGCCAGCCGCCATCGGGCACGTCGCCCGCCCAGGCATTGCCCGTCCACCAGATGACCGGCCGTTTGGGATCCCAGGGACGTCCCTGGCCGTCGACGGAGGCGCGATTGTAGATGATACGCCGGTTGACCGGCCAGCACCAGGCCCACTCGGGGTGCAGGCCGATGCCGCTGGGATCCTTTTGCCCACGCCGCGCCATCATGTTGCCCTGCTCGGTATAGCTGTTGCAGTACAGCCAGTTGCCCGAGGATGTCGAGCCGTCGTCCTGCAACAGGGCAAAGCTCGGGACCTGTTCGCCTTTTTTGTAGAGGCGTCCGCCGATTTCCTTGTCCTCGACGAAGTACCCGTTGATCTCCTTGGCAATGACATGGGGGTCGATGTGCGGGATGTAGCCGTTAGGCAGCTTGAAGCCGTAATTCCAGGAGAGGTTGAGAATCGGATCGGGGAATGCGCCGCCCTCGGTGGCATATAGCTGCCGGATGCGGAAATACAGCTCATTGATCATATCGCCGTCAGGTTTGGAATTACCCACCGGCTTGGCGCCTTCGTAGCGCCACTGCGCCAGGCGTCCCGAGTTGGTGACCGAGCCCTCTTTCTCGAAGAAGGCGGCCGCCGGCAGAAAGAACACTTCGGTGTCGATTTCGGCCGGGTTGACGCCCGGGCCCTTCCAGAAGGAGGCGGTTTCGTTGTCGAACAGGTTGGCGGTCACCATCCAGTCGAGCTTGCTCAGAGCTGTTCGAACCTTGTTCGAATCGGAGCCCGAGCAGGCGGGGTTCTGGCCCCAGGCGAAGAAGCCCTTGATGCCGCCCTCGAACATGCGATCGAAGAGCATCAGCCAGGAGCCATTCTGCCCGGCGTCGAGCTTGGGCATGTAGTCGTAGCCGAAGCCCTGTTCTGCGCCCAGGCTGTGATCGTAGTAGGCGCGCATCAGCGAGGTGATGTACTTGCCGCGATTGCCCCACCAGTTGGCGCTTTTGGGGTCGCTGGTCGCGGGGGTGTGACGCTTGATGTAGCTCTCCAGATCGGGCAGATTCGCCGTCGGCGTCGGCAGGTAGCCGGGCAGGATGTGGAAGAGCAGGCCATAATCGGTTGAGCCCTGGACGTTGGATTCGCCGCGCAGGGCGTTGACCCCGCCGCCGGCCAGGCCGATATTGCCGAGCAGCAACTGAATCATGGCCATGGTGCGAATGTTCTGGGTGCCCACGGTATGCTGGGTCCAGCCCATGGCGTACATGATCGTCGCCACCTTGTCGCGCTTGCCCGTGGCGGCGTAGGCTTCATAAACCGCCAGCAGTTTGTCCTGGGGGGTGCCGGTGATATCGGAGACCACCTCAGGGGTGTAGCGCGCGTAGTGCTTGCGCATCAGTTGGAAAACACAATTGGGATCCTGCATGGTCGGATCGGTCTTGGGAGTGCCGTCTTCATTGCGCTGAAACGACCAGGCCGATTTGTCGTAGCTGCGGCTCTCGGCATTGTAGCCCGAGAACAGGCCGTCGAGTTCCCCGGGCATCTTGAAGTCTTCGCGTACCAGGAAGGAGGCGTTGGTATAGAGCCGTACGTATTCGTCCTGGAACAACTGGTTTTCAAGGATGTAGTGGATCATCCCGCCGAGAAAGGGGATGTCGGTGCCCGAACGCAGGGCGGCGTAGATGTCGGCTTTGGACGATGTGCGGGTGAAGCGCGGATCGACGCTGATCAGGGTGGCGCCGCGATCCTTGGCTTCGAGAACGTATTTAAAGGAGATGGGGTGGTTTTCAGCGGGGTTGGCGCCCATCATAAGGATCACGTCCGCGTTGCGGAGGTCGATCCAGTGATTGGTCATGGCGCCGCGGCCGAAGGTGGCTGCCAAACTGGCAACCGTGGCGGAGTGTCATATACGTGCCTGGTGTTCGATGTAAACCAGTCCCAGGCCGCGCAGAAATTTTTGATAAAGGTAGCATTCCTCATTGTCCAGGGCAGCGCTGCCGATGGAGGCGATGGCGTCGGTGCGGTTGACCGTCTCGCCTTTTTCATTCGTCTCCATGAAACTTGCGTCGCGGGTGCTCTTGACGCGCCGCGCAATCTGGTCGAAGGCCCAGTCCCAGGAAACCTTGCGCCACTCACGCTCGCCCTTGCCGCGATACATGGGCTCTCTGACACGGGCTTTGTTGTGGTGCAGTTGATACACCGACGAGCCCTTGGGGCACAGGGTTCCGCGATTGATGGGGTGATCCGGATCGCCCTCGGTGTTGATGATCGTTCCGCCCTGGTTGTGCACGATGAGGCCGCAGCCCACCGAGCAATAGGGGCAGATGGTGGTTGTTTCCCGGGCGTACTGAATCGCCAGGGGTTGGGCATAGGCTTCGGCGGGTTTCAGACCGATGCCCAGAACGGAGGCGCCTACCGCGCCGCCCGAAACTTTGAGGAAACCGCGTCTATTCAGCTTCATCCTCGACTCCTTTCCAGTGAAAAAAATATGTCGGCGACAAAACCGGTCAAAGTGTCTTCTGCCAGTCTTCTGCCGACCATGGACAAAATAGCGTTGACGCCATAAGAGCAAGCCCCATACCAACGTTCTAATTTTGTGAAATAGGTTGTGTTTACGGAATGTTAGGGCTTGGCCTGATGATAGGGGCGCGCCTCGGGCGGAATGACGCGGTTGTATATTTTTTTCATACAGTGTATACATTTTATCCAGGTCGTTGATTGGGAAGATGTTAAACGGTGTTTTTTTATTCATTGGCGTGTGTTAGTGTTGCCGGTGGCTGTGGAGACTTGATGACACGACGAATTTATATCTGCGACGACGAAGAAGGGATGCTGCGCTATCTGAGCAAAACCGTGTCGGACTGGGGCTTCGATGTGAGAACCTTCGCCTCGGCACTGGAGTTGCTCGCGGTTCTGGAAAAAGAGGAAGAGCAGAGTGGAGTGCTGCTGCTCGATATTCGCATGCCCGAGATGGATGGATTGGCGGTCCTGGCACGGGTTCGCGAGAAATATCCGGAGCTTGGTGTGGTCATGATGACCGGCTACGGCACCATCGATTCGGCGGTGGACGCCATCAAGCAGGGTGCCTTCGACTACCTCACCAAGCCCTTTCCTGAAGAACGCCTGGAAACGGTCCTCGGGCGCTGTTTCGAGCGTCAGCAATTGGTGGCGGAAAACCGCGCCCTGAAAAAGGATCTGCAAAGTCGCCTGGCGCCTGGAGAGATCATCTATCGCAGCCGCCGCTTCCGTGAGGTGCACGATATGGCGCTGCGCGTGGCCGAGAGCGACGTGTGCGTTCTGCTTTTGGGAGAAAGCGGCACCGGCAAGGAACTGGTCGCGGCCGCCATTCATTACGCCAGCCCGCGCACCGAGCGGCGTTTTCTTGCCATTAACTGCGCGGCGCTGACGGAAACTTTGCTCGAGAGCCAGCTTTTCGGTCATGTGCGCGGGGCCTTTACCGGCGCGGCACAAAACCAGAAAGGTCTTCTGGAAGAGGCTGATGGGGGCACGCTGTTTTTGGACGAAGTCGGCGAATTGAGTCCCGGCCTGCAAGCCAAGCTGCTGCGGGTATTACAGGAAGGGGAATTTATCCCTGTCGGGTCGACCCGTGCCAAGCGCGTCGATGTACGCTTTGTCGCCGCGACCAACAAAGATCTTGAAGAAATGGTGGCTGCGGGAACCTTTCGCGAAGATCTCTTTTATCGCCTCAATGTGTTTGCCCTGCAGTTGCCTCCCTTGCGCGAGCGTCCCGAAGACGTGGAAATCCTGGCCCGGCATTTCCTGGAACGCGCCGCCATACGCCTGGGGCGCAATTTTGAAGGTATTGCTCCGCAGGCCCTGGAAGCCCTGCGCAATTACTCCTGGCCGGGCAATGTGCGCGAATTGCAGAATGTTATCGAGCGCGGAACCATTCTCGCTCGGGGACCCTATATCGGGCCCGAGGATCTGCCCTTGCAACTCAGCCGTCCGAAAAGTTTGGATAAGTGCGAGGACGGCACGGAGCCTTTGACCCTGCGCGATGCCGAGCGTCTGCAGGTCGCACGGATTTTAAGCCGCACGGGTTGGAACAAGAGTCGCGCCGCCCGCATGCTCGACATTACCCGCCGCACCCTGGATCGTAAAATCCAAGATTACGATCTGTCGCTCGACAAGCCATAAACGGCCAAGGTTATCCCCTTTGATCCCTTATTTTGCATAGGCCAGCCATGCTTCGTGTCCGCGTCATTTTGCTGCTGATACTGCTCTTGCCGGTCCAAAGTGTTTACGCCGCGGACATTTTGCTCGGCATGTCCACCGCCCTGACCGGGCCCACTGCCGAACTGGGCACCGCCATGCGCGACGGCGTGCTGCTGGGACTCGAGCGCATCAATCGCGACGGCGGCGTCGATGGTCGAAAACTGCGCCTGGTGGTTCTTGACGACGGGTATGAGCCTGCGCGCACGGCGCCCAACATGCGGCGGCTTATCGAAGAAAAACAGGTGCTGGCGATCATCGGCAACGTGGGAACGCCCACCGCCATCGCCTCGCTGCCGGTGATTCGCGAGCACCGGGTGTTGTTCTTTGCGCCCTTTACCGGCGCCGGCGTGCTGCGTCAGACCCCCCCCGAACGCTACGTCATCAATTTGCGCGCCGGCTACACCGAGGAAATCGATGCCATGGTCGATGCACTGGTGCGCCACGGCGGGTTGCAACCGGAGGATATCGCCTTTTTCACCCAGCGCGACGGTTATGGAGATTCCGGATACGTTTCAGGTTTTTCAGCCCTGCGTCGTCATGGTCTTGCCGATGAGCGCCAGGTTCTGCATGTTCGTTATCCGCGCAACACCCTGGCGGTGGAAAACGCCTTGGCCGATGTTCTGCTTGCCGAAAAAACGCCGCGCGCCATCATCATGGTCGGCGCCTATGACCCCTGCGCAAAGTTTGTGCGCCTGGCCCGCGAAGCCGGGCTCGAATCCCTGTTTCTGAGCGTCTCGTTTGTCGGCGGAGATTTTTTGGCCGAAGCGTTGGGACCTGGGGTTGAAGGCGTGGTGGTGACCCAGGTGGTTCCTCACCCACGGGATCGCAGCCTGAGGGTTGTGGATGATTACCTGAGCGACCTGCACAGCCTGGCTCCCGAACTTTCACCGACCTTTGCGGCCATGGAAGGTTATCTGGCGGCGCGATTGTTGGGACTGGGCCTGGCGCGGGTGCAGGGCGTGCCGAGCCGCGAGAGCTTGATCGATGCCCTGGAGACTCTGGGGCGTATTGATCTGGGATTGGGGCGCCCTTTGCAACTCGGCCCCCAGCGTCACCAGGCCAGTGACCAGGTGTGGCCCACCCTTCTGCGCCAGGGCCGTCTGATGCCTATGGATTGGCCGCAAATCGCCGACTTGGTTCCGGAGCGCCCCTGATGTCCGGCGATCATCGTCGCACCGTACTGTTGCTGGTCTGGACCCTGGTGTCCATCGGCTTGCTTTCAGGCGCTCTGACCAACGGTCTGGTCGGCTGGACGCTGCTGACCTTGAATCGCGAGCGGATCCAGATGTTCGAGCAGGACCGTCAACTGGTCCAGTCTGCCGAGCGCCTACAGCGTTTGGGACAGGACGCGCGCAGCGACATCAGCCTGCTGCTGCAGGGAAATCTGGTGCGCACTGAGGAGTTTTCAGCCGACGAATTCACCGCGATTGCCCGCACTCTGGCCAACGAGTTCGTTGAGCATTCCGGCGCCCGAACCTTTGATGATCTGCACGCCGCGGGGCGCGACCTTGCCGATTTGCGCTCCCAGGCGATGGCCTGGGTGATGCGCTATATTCCGGTCGCCGCCGACCAGCGCGAAAAGCGCACCCTTGGGCAGATGCGTTTGCTTCTCGAAGAAATGCGCGCCGCGGCGGAGACCCTCGAAGGTCGTCAGCGGTTGGAGGAAGCCAAGGTCTTGAGACGCTGGCGGCAGGCCGATGCCCGCCATTCCGCGGCCCTGGCGCAGGAATTTCTCGAAATGCAGGCCGATCTGCGCTCGCGCATCGTCAAGGAAGTTCGCACCGAACTGGCTGAACTATCGCGGCTGGTGGAAACCCTGGCGGGAGAGGATCAGCTCGATCACCTCGCCGATCTACGTGATAATCAGCTCAAGCCGGTCCTCGATCGTCTCGAACAGCAACTCCTCTGGCTGGCGCAGGACGATGTGGATGCCGCCGGGTTGGCGCCGGGGCAGGTGCTTGCTTTGCGCGATGGTCTCTTCGGGCGTGGTCATCAGGTCCTCGCTGAATACCAGACCATTCGCCTCGGCGAGGGCGGGCTGTTCCGTCTCAGTGCCGATGCCCTCCTTCTGCGCCAAGAGCGCGAAGGGCTACAGGAACGCGCGCAGGAACTCTTCGCCCGCATTGAACAGATACATCCCGTGATGGCTGAACTGGCCAGTCTGCGGAGCCGGACGGTGACCCGCCAGGCCGAGGAGAGTCTGATGCGCGGACTGAGCAATCTGATGCTGCTCAGCGTTTTGGTCATGGGCGGCTTTCTTGGCCTGGGTTGGCTGATTTCACGCCGGGTGGGAAATCAGGTCAGGATTATGGGCCGGTTGCGACGGCACAACGAGCTGATTCTCAACTCGGCAGGGGAGGGCATTCTCGGGCTGGATCGCACCGGGCGGGCCTCCTTCATCAATCCCGCCGGTGCGCGCCTACTCGGCTCCCCTGCCGATGAAATCATCGGCGGTGATCATCGCCGCATCTTTTATCGGTCGCCCGACGGGCAGACTCCTCCCTGTGCCACACCCGGCCTTTTGAATCAGGTTCTGCAGGATGGTGCGGTGATACGAGACGAGGACCATTTGTTTTTGCGACCCGATGGGAGCGCTTTTTCCGGCGAATACACCGCCACGCCCATTCACAACGAGCGGGGGCTGATCGAAGGAGCGGTGGTGACATTTGTCGATATCACTGCGCGTAAGCAGGCCGATGCCGCCCTCAAAAAAACCCTCGCGGAACTTGATGACCTCAACCGCAGCCTCGAGGTCAAGGTGGTCGAGCGCACCCAGGCGCTGGAAGAAAAGAACCGTGAACTGCTGCGCACCCAGGAAGAGCTGGTGCGCAAGGAGAAGCTGGCTGCCATCGGCTCCCTGGCTTCCGGCGTCGCCCATGAAATCAATAACCCCGCGGCCATCATCCGTGGCAATGTTGAAATTCTTCGCCGTCGTCTCAAAGACGAAGATGCCGGGCGCGAAGAGGTTTTGGAAATCCTCAAGCACACCGAGCGTATTTCACGCATTACTCAGAGCCTGTTGCTCTTTGCGCGCGAGCAGAATCTTCCCCCCGCGGCGCGCGAAGATGTCGAGATCAATGCCCTGCTCGACGACATTCTCGCCCAGGCCTCGCATCAGGTCAGTTTTGCCGGAATCGAGGTGGTGCGCAGCTTTGCCGCCGATCTTCCCCTTCTGGCAGCCGACCGGGAAAAATTGCGCCAGGTGTTTACCAACCTTGTGCTCAATGCGGTGCAAGCCATGGAGAACGGCGGGATTCTGCGTGTCACCACCGGTTGCGACGCGAGTCGTCTTGAGGTGCGGGTCGCGGATAGCGGGCCGGGGATTGCTCCCGAGGTGCGTGCAATGATCTTCAATCCCTTCTTTACCACCAAAAAGACAGGTACGGGGCTTGGACTTGCGGTTTCTTACGGCATCGTACAGGCTCTTGGCGGAGCCTTGGATGTAGATAGCGAACCCGGCCGGGGCGCCACTTTCACCGTGCACCTGCCGATGATCACGAAATCGCACTGATCCGATCCTGTTCTACCCGTCCCTCGCCGATCCTTTTTTGTCAGGGTGTTTCTGCCTCTTAAAAAAAAGCCCGCGACATGCAAGTCGCGGGCTTTTTTCATCATCAGACGAGCAGATCGCGCAGCTTCGAGGTTACTGCGGATCCACCACGGGGATCGGTTTAGTCCGAGATGTAGACTGTGGCTCGACGGCCTGTGATTCTTCGGCCCTCTCGATCTTGTGGAAGCGGTCGGGAATGGAGTAGTCGACGGTTTCCGGATGATGCTCGAAGATCGGGAAGTATTTGGCAATGAGCACGAAGAACAAAATGTGCGCGGCGATGATGCCGATGGTCACCACCGATTCAAGGATGTTGGGGACATATATCTGCTGGCCCGGTTGGATCATGGCGAACATGGACACATTGAAGCGGTTGAGCACCAGGCCGAAGATGACCAGACCGGCGGCGCGCAACTGCATGGATTTGTCGGTGCGGATGCGGCTCTGGAGAAACATCCAGAAAGGCAGCAGCAGGCCGACGGTGATCTCGACCACGAACAGAGTGGTCAGGACCGGGCGATCAAAGAGCGGCCCCTGGGGCGCGGCAATAAGGGGCACGAATTTGGCGATCATGTAGGCGCCCATGACCCAGGGTACGATACGCGTCAAGGTCGCCAGCAGCTTGGATTCATCAGGCTGGTTCATGTAGCGGTGGCAGAGGCTGGCTTCGAGCATGACGATGCACAAGCCGGTGAAGATCGCCGAGAGCCAGAATTGCAGGGGCAGCAGCGGCGTGTACCAGAGGGCATGCAGCTTATCCACCGCGATGAGGAAGAAGGTGCCCAGGGTCGACTGATGCAGGGTCGAAATCATCGCCGCGAGAATCGCAAAAGGCACCTGCAGGTTGCGCAGCAGGCGCAGGGGAATATGCCAGCCGAAACGCTCCGACACTGGATGCAGAAACTCGAGAAACAGCACCGTGGTGTAGGCCATGACGCACATGGAGACTTCGAACATGGGTGAATGCACGTTCCAGTTCCAGGGGAAGAGAACATAGACGCCGCGTTGCGGCTGACCCAGATCGAGGAGCAGTCCGACACACACCAGCGAATAGCCGAGGAAACCGGTGACGATGGCCGGCCGCACCAGGGGTTCGAGCTTTTCGATGCGGAACACATGGGCTACGACGCCGACGGTGAAAGCACCGGCCGCCAAGGGCACGGCCGTGACCACGTCAAAGGAAATCCACAGGCCCCAAGGGTAGGTGTCGTTGAGATTGGTGGTGGCGCCGAGGCCGAAGATGAAACGGATCGCACCACCCACCGCAGCCAGAGCGACGAGGAAAATGAGAAATTTGATGAAGCGGTGATAGCCCTGTATTTCATTAATGACGGATTTGGCGGCGGTCATGAGTGCTGATCCTCCTTGGCATCTGCGGAAGCCTTCCCGCGTGCGGGGAGATCTGCTTCCGTTCCTTTTTGCGCGCTTTCTTTCTGCTCTTCGGGATGCTGAAACATGGCTGAAAGCATGCCCGCCTGTTCCTTTTTCACCCGCTCTTTGCGGTGCTGGAACCAGGAGACGGCCGAGAGAGTGGCTCCTACGCCGATGAACACCCCCGGAACCAGACGCAGGGCCTGCCAGGTGTAGGAGGGCAGGGCGCGCATGGTCACCGGTTTGAAGCCGAGTTCATCGAAGGGTAGCGCCGTGAGGTAAATGACGCAGGTGCCGCCGGCCTCGTCCTTGCCGTAGACCTTCTGCAGGTAACGGTCCGGAAAAGCGGCCAAACGCCGCTCGGCCTCCTTGATCATCTCGTCGCGCGGGCCGTAGGTGATGGCCGTGGGGCAGGTGGTCACGCAGGCCGGTTCGAGGCCTTCCTTGACGCGGCTGTAACAGCCGGTGCACTTGCGCACCAGGGGAAAGGCCTTGCTCCATTCGTAAGTCGGCACGCCGAAGGGGCAGGCGATCATGCAGAAACGGCAGCCGATGCAGGTCTTGTCCTTGTAAATGACCGGGCCTTCGGGGGTCTTGACGAAGGCGGCGACGGGGCATACCGAGACGCAGGCCGCATCGTTGCAGTGCATGCACATTTCTTTGTAGAAGGCGAATTCGTTCTGCCCGTTGCGCTCATAGTCGCGGAATTTGATGCGGGTGAAAGTGAATTCGCTCATAGCGGGGGGGTTCTCGTAGCCCTCGCCGGTAAAGAAGGTGGTCTCTTCAGCCTTTAATTGGTTCCACTGCTTACATGCCACCTGGCAGCCGCGGCAGCCGGTGCATTTGGTCAGGTCGATGAGAAATGCCTTGTTGCGGCTGAAATCTTTTTGTGCACTCATGCCTTCTTACCCCCTTTCTCGATGTTGCAGAGAAACGCCTTGTATTCGGGGATGGTGGTGTTGGCACAGCCCACCGCCGCCGTAAGAACATTGGCGCTGTCACCCTTAGCCAGTCCGGCGAAGCCGAAATGCCAGGGCAGGCCGACCTGCTCGATCATCCGTCCGCCGACGCGCAAGGGTTTGATGCGCGAGGTTATCAGGGCGCGTGCTTCAATGGCGCCGCGTTCCGATGAGATCGTGACCATATCGCCGTTGTTGATCCCTTTCCAGCGTGCCAGTCCTTCGCTCATTTCCACAAACATATCCGGCACCAGTTCCACCAGCCAAGGCAGATTGCGGGTCATGGAGCCTGCCTGCCAGTGTTCGGACACCCGGTAGGAGGTGCCGATGTAGGGGAATTTCTCGCGATCGCTGAGCCTGGCCGGGGGGCGCACCGCCGGGTTGGTCTGCTGCTTACAGAAAAGATTTTCCGTGGGACTCTCCATGGGCTCGTAATGCGCCGGGAAAGGACCATCGGCAAGACCCGCGGAGAACAGCCGGCCGAAGCCTTCGGCGACCATGATGAAGGGATAGCGTCCGCCGGGCTTGTTCATGGGCGGCCAGCCACCATCAGGCACGTCGCCGTCCCAGCGACCTGTCGTCTCATTCCAGGCGATGACGATTTTCTTCGGATTCCAGGGGCGACCATCGGGGTCGACGGAGGCGCGGTTGTAGAGAATGCGGCGGTTGACCGGCCAGCACCAGGACCAGTTGGGATACATTTCAAGGCCGGTGGGGTCTTCCTGGCCGCGACGTTTCAACTTGTTGCCATCTTCTTCCGTGTAGGAGCCGCAATAGAGCCAGTTACCCGAAACGGTCGAGCCGTCGTCTTGCAGCGCGGTGAAGGCCGGCACCTGCTCGCCCTTTTTGTAGAGCTTGCCGCCGATCTGCACGTCGCGGGTGAAAAAGCCGTTGGTCTCTCTCGCGACCATTTCGATGTCCGGTTCATGGCCGTCGCCGTAATTCCACGCCAGGTTGACGATGGGCTCGGGGAACACGCCGCCTTGAGAATAGAGGTTCTTCAGGCGACGATAGAGCTGATCGATGATAAAGGCGTCGCTTTCGGCATGACCTGGCGGCTCCACCGCTTTGTAGCGCCATTGGGCCCAGCGTCCCGAGTTGGAGATGCTGCCCTCTTTTTCCACCGAACTGGCGGCCGGCAAATTGAACACTTCGGTCTGGATATCCTTGGGATTGACGCCGGGGCGTTTCCAGAAGACGCTGGTATCGGTCTCCCACAGATCGGCGGACACCATCCATTTGAGTTTGTCCAGCCCCCGGCCGATGCCCAGGGAATCCGGTCCGCCGACGATGGGGTTGGTCCCCATGCAGAACATCCCATCGAAGCCACCCTGCTGCAGGCGCTCCATGAGCATGATGTAGGAGTAGTTGCCGCTGCGTTTGGGCAGATAGTCGTAGCCGAAATCGTTGGCCGCGGTGGCATGCTCGCCCCAGAAAGCCTTGAGCAGACTGACCATATATTTGGGCATGTTGCTCCACCAGTTGGCGCTTTTGGGGTCGGTGGCGACCGGCGTGACGTTTTTCAACCAGGTGGACAGGTCCACGTCGTCGTATTCGGGCGATTTCATGTAGCCGGGCAGGATGTGGAAAAGCAAGGCATAGTCCGTTGAGCCCTGCACGTTGCACTCGCCGCGCAGGGCGTTGATGCCGCCCCCGGCGATGCCCACGTTGCCCAGCAGCAGTTGCAGCATGGCGTAGGAGCGAACGTTCTGGGTGCCGTAGGTGTGCTGGGTGGTGCCCATGGCATACATGATGGTGCCCGCCTTGTCGCTGCGCCCCGTTTCACAGAAGGCGCGTGCCACGGCCATGTAGTCCTGAATGGCAGTGCCGGTGACCTCGCACACCTTGGCCGGGGTGTATTCGGCGAAATGGGCTTTGAGCAACTGGTAAACACAACGCGGGTCCTGCAGGCTCATATCCTTGAGGGGTTGGCCATCCGCGGCGGTTTTGTAGCGCCAGCTCTTTTTGTCGTAGCTGTAGGTTTCGGGTGAGAAGCCGGAGAAGATGCCCTCGTCGAAATCGTAATTGTCGTCCACGATGAAAGCGGCGTTGGTATAGTTGAGGACATATTCCTTGTGAAACAGTTCGTTTTCCAGGGTGTAATTGATCAGCCCACCCATAAATGCGATGTCGGTGCCCGGCCGCAACTGGGCGTAGATCTGGGCTTTGGAGGACGTACGGGTAAAGCGTGGGTCGACGCTGATGAGCTTGGCGCCCTTGTCGATGGCCTTCTCCACATATTTGAAGGAGATGGGATGGTTTTCAGCGGGGTTGGAACCAATGGCCAGAATGACATCGGCGTGCTGAATGTCGTTCCAGTGATTGGTCATGGCACCACGACCGATTGAGGCCGCCAGACCGGCGACCGTAGCGCTGTGTCATATTCGCGCCTGGTGTTCGAGGTACCCAACGCCCATGGCGCGTGAGAACTTGCTCCACAGGTAGCACTCTTCGCTGTCCAGGGCTGCGCCGCCGAGAAAGGCCATGCCCTCGTTGCGATTGACGCGATAGGTTTTGCCGTCGATGGTTTCGCTGGCGATAAAGTTACGGTCGCGCGACTCCTTCATGAGCTTGGCGATGCGGTCCATGGCCCAATCCCAGGACTTCTCCTCCCAGCGGTCGCTGCCCGGGGCGCGGTACTGTACCTTGGTCAGGCGCCGCTCGTTGTTGGCCACCTGGTACATGGCGCTGCCTTTGGAGCAGAGCGAACCGCGGTTGATGGGGTGCTCGGGATCGCCCTCGATATTGACGATGCGTCCGCCCTTGGTGTGCACGATCATGCCGCAGCCGACCGCGCAGTAGGGGCAGATGGTGGTGGTGCTTTGCAGGCCTTTGGTGCGCAGATCCGGTGAATCCGGTCCCGCCTCGGCCGGGGTGCGGCTCAGGGCGACGGCCCCGACGGCAGCGCCGCTCCCTTTCAAAAAGTTCCTCCGGGAAATACCCATCCCTCTCTCTCCTTTCGTCATTGAATGTAATGCCTTGCGCATTACAGGTTGTCGCCCTTAGCGCAACAGTTGTGCCAGATGTTTACGGCATTGTGAGGTAAGTTTTTTTGCGTGTACTTCTAATGAGTTAGAGGGGCAGGGCGAAGGCTGTAGTGGTCTCGCGCGGAAGCTGTGCACTGGGTCATTGTGACCCGCTGGGTCGGAATGACCCGCTGGGAAAAGGTTATTTCATTGGCGATTCGGCGCCAAAGGGTGGATGATTTTTGCGGGTTGATCTAATCTGCCCGGAAGGTGGTTGCCTTTCAGGCGCTTTACCGCACCTGAAAAACTCACGGAAAGGCTGCTATGCCCACTCCTCTTCACGATGAGCGTCTCACGACAGTCTTGCAGGTGCTGCTGGCCCATGGCGTGCAGTCGGTTCTCGATCTTGGTTGCGGCCGCGGCGAAATGCTCGCCCTCCTGCTTGCCGAACCCCAGTTCACCAGGATCGTCGGCATGGATGTCTCGCCGCAGGCCCTGGAGGCGGCGCAGGGTCTGCGTGCGGGACAAGAGGAACGCCTTGACCTGGTGCATGGCTCCTACACTCAGCCCGTCGCAGGGCTGGACGGCTTTGATGCGGCGCTGCTGGTTGAAACCATTGAGCATCTTGACCCCAGTCGCCTGTCGCAGGTGGAACATGCGGTGTTTGACGCTTATCGCCCGCGGCTGGTGGTGATTACCACACCCAACCGTGACTACAATGTCCTGCATGGTCTGGCCGAAGGGGTTATGCGCCACCGTGGCCATCGCTTTGAATGGACGCGGGCCAAATTCAAATCCTGGGCCGAAGGCGTTGCCGCGCGCAACGGCTATGCGGTGGTTTTTGCCGATCTCGGAGCTGTTCATCTGCATCTTGGCGGGTCCAGCCAAATGGCCACCTTCACTCTGCGCGAAATCTAATAAAATTTCCAACAGACCAAGCGCGCCACCCCAAGCGTTGATGGCGTAGCACGAAAACAAAAAAGGTGTGTTAAAAGCCTTGACGGACGAAGTCTATTTCCTTATGGTGGCACGAAAAAGGAAAAAGTCACACTTCATGTTTCCCGTGGATTGGCATTGGGCAGGTTCTCATTGTCGAAAAGAATTCAAACAGGAAAGGATTGTTTTGCCCATGTGTATGAGTCGTTGGCTTCCCACTGCTTTTGCTGTTGCCTTGTTGCTGTCGCCGGTCGTTGCCGCCACGGCGGCGGCGCAACCCGTTAATCTGCAGGACGTGGTGGTCACCGGTACCCGCTCGCCCCACGCCCTGGCGGATGTGCCCGTTGAAACCCTGGTCATCAGCCGCGAAGAGATCGAACGCGCCCCGGTGCAGAATCTTCCCCAGCTGCTACGCACTCTGCCGGGAGTTTCCGCCACCAATCTCGACGATACCCTGGCTTCGGACAACCTGCGCCTGACCGTGCGCGGGCTGCAGCTCAACGAAGGCTACGGGTTGATTCTGGTGGACGGCAAGCGCATCCACGGCGGCCTGGGCGCCCACGGCGACTACGGCATCAGCCTCAACCAGATTCCCCTGAGCATGATCGAGCGCATCGAGGTGGTCAAAGGCGCCAGCTCCGCTCTGTACGGCGCTGATGCCATGGCGGGAGTCATCAACATCATTACCCGCGCGGTGCCGGCGCAGGCCAGTGTCGCCGGCGGAATCAATTACGGCCTCTACGACGTTCTGCCGCGCGCCGGGGTCAAGGCCGAAGACCCGACGCGGCGCACCGCCCTGGTGCATGCCAATCTCGGGGCGCCGGTCGGCGAATCCTCGGGCGTTATGCTGCAATTCGCCCATCAATCCGACGAGGGCAGCGACCGTGTCCCGCAAACGACCCGCCGCGACTCGGTCCTGGGCAAATGGCATACCGCGTTGACCGATACCTGGTCCGTCGATCTGGCCGGCGACCTGGCCTGGTCGCGCCGCGACGCGCCGCCGGCAACCGCGCGCTATGATCGCAAACTCGATGACTACCGGGCCTCCGCAGCCCTTAATTACAAGGATGACCGCCACGCCTGGACCCTCTCGGGATACCGCTTCAACCAGGATTTCGAGCAGGGTTACGATGGGTTCCCCCATGGCTTTCGCTTCGGCGATATCGGCTACTATCAGGCCGAGACCGTCTACACCTATTTCGGTGAGCGGCACTGGCTGACGGTAGGGGCAGAAGCTCAGCGCCAGCGCCTTGACTATCTGTTCAATAATTACCGCGACGGGGCCCTGGAGGCTCAGGTCAAGGTCAAGGAAAATGTCGATATCTACAGTGTGTTTATCCAGGATGAAATCTGGCTCCTCAACGAGAGGCTGATTCTGGTGCCGGGTGTGCGTTTTGAGGACCATTCCCGCTTCGGCGGTGAATTCAATCCCAAGTTCTCGGCAAGTCTGCGCACCGGCGAAGCCACCACTTGGCGGGCTTCCGTGGGCCGCGCCTTCAAGTCCCCGACCATCCGCCAGCTCTACTACGAAGGGCTTTACCGCCACGGCGACACCTACCATGAATCCAACCCCAACCTCGATCCCGAAACCGCCATCAATGCCAACCTGAGTGTCGAGCAAACCTGGTGGGGGGGGCTGCTCTGGGGAAGTTTCGGAGTGTTCCGCACGGACATCAAAGACATGGTCGTGCGTTTTGATACGGGGCGCATCTCCGAGGATGATCTGGCACTGCCCATCGAAAGCTACGAGAACGTTCAGAAAGCGCGTATCCAAGGAGCTGAACTGGCCTTTCGCGCGGGCGGCCCGCGCGGCTTCACCCTGCGCGGCAGCGGCGCCTGGACTTCGGCGGAAAACCGCGACACCGACCTGGATCTGCCCTACGTGCCCAATTATACGGCGGCGCTGATTCCCGGCTACGTCGCGGCCGACGGTCTGACCGGGGTTGAAACGACCCTGCTGGCGGTGGGCCGTCAGTATCGCAACACGGCCAACACCCAGCGCGTCGACGCCCATCAGATCGTCGATGTGCGCCTGTGGCGCGAACTCGGACCGCAGGTCACCGCCTCCCTGGATTTCGGCAACATCTTTGAGTCCAACAAGGGCGATAAGGAGTTTGCCTTCCGCCAGGGCCGCAGCGTCGTCGCCGGGCTCAATGCCCGTTTCTAAAACTGCTTGCAAAGGAAATCTTGTCATGCCGCAATCCGTCTCTTTGGTGATGCGTTCCCTGCTTCCGGCCGTGCTTCTGTTGTGCCTGGTCCTGACCCCGGCACATGCCCACTATCCCTGGCTTACCGTGCTGGAACAAAATCCCCTGCGCTTCGAGCTCAGCTGGGGGCACGAGTTTCCCCGCGACGGCATCCTCGCTGTCGAGCGCATCGC
The DNA here is from genome assembly GCF_000820505.1 of Geoalkalibacter ferrihydriticus DSM 17813. Classification (NCBI taxonomy): domain Bacteria; kingdom Pseudomonadati; phylum Thermodesulfobacteriota; class Desulfuromonadia; order Desulfuromonadales; family Geoalkalibacteraceae; genus Geoalkalibacter; species Geoalkalibacter ferrihydriticus. Next base: position 1,344,917 of record NZ_JWJD01000001.1, read on the forward strand.
CGCGGTGCATCTGGTGCTTCCCGACGGTAGCGTTCGCGATCTTGTCCTGAGCCCCGGAGATGCGCACAGCGCCGGTCCCCTGGCGGACACCGGCCTGCATGTGCTGGCCGCGACGCAGGTGCCGAGTTTTTATTCCCTGACCGCTGATGGTGGAAAACGCGGTTCGCGCGCTGATTATCCCGAAGCGCTGAGTTGCAGCCAGTCGGAAAACAGCATGAAAACCCTGATTTCTCGCGGCGGAACGGAGGGTACCCCTGGGCAAGCGGTGGGACATCCCCTGGAAATTCTGCCCCTGGCCGACCCTGCCGCCCTCCAAGCCGGTGACGAATTTCCGGTGCGGGTGCTGTTTCGCGGCGCGCCTTTCAGCGGCACCCTCGAAGCCACTTGGGACGGTTACAGGGGCGACGAGGAATATGCGCTGAGCGCCGAGACGGATGAGGCGGGCGAGGCGCGCATTCCTCTGAGCAGCGCAGGTTTTTGGAAGATCGTCGCAAGAATGCAGGAGCCGCACCCGACCCCTGAACTCTGTGACTATCAGACCTATACATCGACGCTGACTTTTCACTTGCGCTGATTAATACCTCCCCTCATTTGATGTGCCCCCTGCGACGCCAGGGCCTTGAAATCGAGGCTCTGGTTTCCGCAGGGGCGCGCACGAGGCCTGGCTCGCTCATCCATTCCGCTTTTCCGCGCAAAGCTCCTTGCCTCAAGACCCACTTGCCCTTAGAATTCCCGTATACTTCTGCATTTAACCGTTTGGCCGGTTCGTGCCGGACAATGGCTGCCGCTATTCAACCTGCGCTGTTGAGTTTATGTCGAAAAACGCTTCTCCAGACTGGACGGTCGCCGATCTCGTCGACCTGGAGTATCTTCTGCTCCAGGACGGCGAAACCGATGCCGCGACCCTGGCCCGCCGTGATCGAGCCCTGTATCGGGCGCATCTGAGCGCTGAAGAGGATCGCCGCCGCCTGCTGCGCCGCTGGGTCGAGTTGCGCCGCGAGGCGCTCCGCAAGTCCGGCGCCGCGCCGCTGCCGGGAGAGGTGGTGGCGCTCATTCTGCGTCCCCTGCGCTTGCTGCTGTTTTTCCTCGGCGGTCTGTTTGGCGCGGGGCTCGCCTGGGGGGTTCTGAGCTACGCGGGCGATCGGCCCATTAACCTGTTTGCAGCCCTGGGGCTGCTGGTGGGGCTGCCCTTTGCGGCGAGCCTGGTGTCGGTTCTGTTGCCCGCCGTGCGCCTGTTCCGCCGCGGCACGCCGGCCGGCCGCCTGGGCTTCTGGCTGACCGGGGCGTTGCTGGCGCGCGTGGCCCGCCGCGCTTACGCCTTTCTTGGCGGGCGCGGCGCGAGCCAGGGGCGCATGGCCATGGCGCAGGGCTGGGGCGTGCTACGCGGCCGTGGCGGTCTTTATGTCGGCGCCATGGGCTGGCTGGCCTACGGGTTGATGCAACTGGCGGCCGTGGGATTCTCGCTGGGGGTGCTGGCGGCGGTTTTTTTGCGGGGCTGGATCGCTGATCTGGCCTTCAGCTGGCAGACCACCGCCCGTCTGTCAGCCGAGCAGGTGCATGGCTTCGCCGTGGCCCTGGCGCGGCCCTGGAGCACCTTTCTCGATCCGCCCCTGTCGCACCCGACCCTGGAGCAGGTGGCGGGGTCGCGCGTCTTTCTCAAAGAAGGCTTGCAGCAATTGGTCAGCACCGATCTGCAATCCTGGTGGTATTTTCTGCTCTGGGCGATTTTGTTATATGCCGTCGTGCCGCGCTTGATGTTGCTGGGCGCCTCCTGGTGGGGGGCGCGCCATGCGCGACGCAGGCTCTCGTTTCGGGACGCCCGTTGTGAGGCTCTGGTCCGGCGCATGCAGCATCCCCAGGTGCAGCTTGGCCGCGAAAACGCGGGCGAGGCGCAGCAGGCTTCTGTCTGTGATTTCCCGCCCGAGGAAGCTCACACCGGTTTTGCGGCCCTGCGTGTGCTGGTGCCCGTGGAATTGCGGCAACGGCCCGCTGCCGAGCGCCTGGAAACCGAGGTGCGCGAGGAATTTGGTGCCGAGGTGCAATCCTTGGCCGAGGTTGACCTGGATGAAGAGCAGGATGCCGCGATCCTGGACACCCTTGGCGAAACAGACGAAAAGGTCGCCGTATTGCTGATTCTCGAAGGCTGGCAGCCCTGCATTGTCGCCACCCTGGAATATCTCAAGGCCCTGCGCCGCACCCTGGGACCGGGGCGCCTGCTGGTCATCGGCCTGGTCGGGCGCGAAACGCCGGGACGCTGGGGAAGTTCCACCCCGGAGCATGAGTTCGATATCTGGCGCCAACGCCTGGCGGCCCTGGGTGATCCCTGGCTGCTGGTGCATAACTGGGGAGGGGTATCCCATGGCTGAAGTGCCGGTGTTTGCGGTGGTGGGGCATCCCAACGAAGGCAAATCCTCGGTGGTTTCCACCCTGACCGAGGATGATCTGGTGCCCATCAGTTCGGTACCGGGCGAAACGCGGGTGTGTACGCCCTACGCTATTCGCATCGACGGCGAAACCCTGGTGCGCTTCATCGATACCCCTGGTTTTCAGATGCCGGTGCAGACCTTGCGCTGGATGCACAATTACAGCGGCCCTGCCGAAGAGATGCTCGCGGATTTTATCCGCACCCACGAAGGCGATCCGCGCTTTAGCGACGACTGCGAGCTGTTGCGGCCACTGCTTGACAACGCCGGCATTGTCTATGTGGTCGATGGTTCGCGGCCCCTGCGCGCCAATGACGAGGCGGAAATGGAAATTCTGCGCCTCACCGGCCGCCCCCGCATGGCGGTGATCAATCCCAAGGCTGACGAAACCTCCTATGTCGCGGAGTGGAAAGCCGCCTTCGCCAAGACCTTCAATGCCAATCTGCAGTTCAACGCCCATCGCGCCACCTTTCATGAGCGCATCACCCTCCTGCAGGCCCTGCAATACATCGAGCAGGACTGGGGCCGGCCACTGGCGCGCGTGGTCGAGGCCCTGCGGGACGACTGGCACGGACGCCTGGAAGCCTCCGCCGATGCCATCCTGCATCTGCTCGAAGAGTCTCTGACCCTGACCCTCGCAGACATCAGTGAAGGCGAAGATGAGTCCGCCAGGCAGCGCCTGCATGACAAACTGGTCGCGGACTTTCAGGTCAGGCTCAGTGACCTCGAACAGAAGTGCTGGAAGAATCTCAAGGCCAGGTTTCTGCACAACAAGTTCAATGCCGACCTGGTGGCCGAAACGGTTGTGGACAAGGATCTTTTCGCTGCCGAAACCTGGCAGGTGCTCGGTCTGACGCGCAACCAGCTGAGCCTGGCTCTGGCCACTGCCGGTGCCGCTTTCGGGGCGGCGATGGATGGCGCGGCGGCGGGCACCACCTTTGGCATTTTTACCCTCGGTGGTGGTCTGGCCGGTGGCTTGGCCGGATGGAGCGGCACCCGGCCCTTGTCGCGCCTCAAAGTCGATTTGGGACCCTTTACCCGTGAGCTGGGCGGCTGTCGGGTCCAGGTCGGCCCGCTGCGTAATCCGCAGTTGATGTTTGTGTTGCTCGACCGCGCGCTGATTTATTTTCAGTGCGTCAGCAACTGGGCCCATGCCCGCCGTGAGGAGACGGCGGTGGCACTGCCCGAGGGCAAACAGGGGATGACAGCGGGATGGCCTGTCGAGCGGCGACGCCTGTTCGAAAAATTTCAGATCGCTCTACAGAAAGGCTACAGCGACAAGGTCGATGCGTTGAAACCGAAATTGCGCGCGGTACTGCTCGAGGTCATGAGTCAGGAGCCTGGGCCAAAGGAGGACTGATGCTCTACAAAAATTTCATCAACGGAGAGTGGCTGGCCGGCGACGGCGAAAAACCCAATATCAACCCCTCCGACCATGCCGATTTGATCGGCGTCTATGCCCAGGCCGACCGCCGGCAGGCCGCGGCTGCCGTGGCCGCCGCGCGTGCTGCCTTTGAGCCTTGGCAGGCGGTGGGCATTCAGGAGCGCCACGACATCCTTGATCGCATCGGCTCGGAGATCCTGGCGCGCCGCGAGGAACTCGGACGCCTGCTGTCGCGCGAAGAAGGCAAGACCCTGCCCGAAGGCATCGGTGAAGTCGCCCGTGCCGGCATGGTTTTCAAGTATTTCGCCGGGGAAGTGCTGCGGCCGGGCGGCGAACACTTGCCCTCGGTGCGCCCCGGCGTCGACGTCGAGGTGAGTCGCGAGCCGGTGGGCGTGGTGGCGGTCATCGCGCCGTGGAATTTTCCCATCGCCATCCCCGCCTGGAAAATCGCCCCGGCGCTGGCCTGCGGCAACTGCGTGCTGTTCAAACCCGCCGGCCTGGTGCCGGGCTCGGCCTGGGCGCTCACCGAAATCATTACGCGCAGCGGCCTGCCCGCCGGAGTTTTCAACCTGGTGATGGGATCGGGCGCGGAGGTGGGCGCAGCCCTCATCGAATCGCCGCAGGTCGACGCCCTGACCTTCACCGGCTCCAACGCCGTCGGCCGCAGCCTGGCACCGCAGATGGTGGCGCGCGGCGCGCGCGTGCAACTGGAGATGGGCGGCAAGAATCCCCTGGTGGTTCTCGATGACGCCGACCTTGACGTCGCGGTGCATTGCGCCATCCAGGGCGCCTTTTATTCCACCGGCCAGCGCTGCACCGCATCCAGCCGCCTGATTGCCACCGATGGCATCCATGATCGCTTCGTGCAGGAAATGGTTGAAAAAATGCAGACCCTGCGCGTCGACGATGCCCTCAAGGAGGGCACCGACATCGGCCCGGTGGTGGATCAGGCCCAGCTTGATCAGGATCTCGCCTATCTGCGTCTCGGCCGCGACGAGGGGGCCCGCCTGGCATACGGCGGCGAATTGCTGAGCCGAGACAAAGAGGGCTTCTATCTGTCTCCGGCGCTCTTCACCGACACCGATAACAGCATGCGCATCAATCGCGAAGAGATTTTCGGCCCCATCGCCACAGTCATTCGCGTCAAGGACTACGAAGCGGCCCTGGCGGTGGCCAACGACACCGAATTCGGTCTGACCTCGGGCATCGTCACCACATCGCTCAAACATGCGAGCGATTTCAAAAAACGCGCCCAGGCCGGACTGGTGATGATCAACCTGCCCACCGCCGGGGTCGATTATCACGTGCCTTTCGGCGGACGCAAGGGCTCGAGCTTCGGGCCGCGCGAGCAGGGCAGCTACGCGCGGGAGTTTTTCACCATCGTCAAGACCGCCTACACGGCGCCCTGAGGTTTACTTGTGAAGATTCGCGTGAAGCTCTACGGCGTATTCCGCATCGATCGTTTCAAGGATGAGATCCTCGACTATCCTGCCGGAACGCGGGTGGCGGACGTGGTGCGGGACCTTGGCTTTTCCGATCAGTTGCTCGGTACGGTGATCGTCAACGACGTGCATTGCAGTATCGCCCAGGAACTCAAGGACGGCGACTGCCTGATGCTTCTGCCCCTCCTCGACGGGGGCTGAGCACAAGGACGTTTTTCATCACAGGGAGAGACTCAACCATGAAAATTCTGACCACCGATCCTGTCAGGGAACCGCAGAAGATTTTCTACAAGCGCGCCGTCGTCGATCTGAAAAGCGGGTCGGTGACCTACAATGACGTTCCCTGCCGCAATCTCGAGGATGTCCTCGGCGGTTTCGGTCGCTCTTTTCAGGATCTCGCCGCACGGCGCATCATGCATGCCTACTGCGACGAGAATCCCCTCATCGTCAATACCGGCCTGCTCACCGGCAGCCGCGCCATGACCGGCATGCGCATCTATTTTTCCGGCTACAGTCCCATCAAGGCGCCGAAGAAGGGAGCGCCCGCGGCCATGTGGTCGGCGGCCAGCGGCAAGTTCGGCGCCAAGTTCAAGTGGACCGGCCTCGATGAACTGGTCTTCGAAAACCGTAGCGAAACACCCGTTTACGTGCTGATCCGCGAAGGGAAGAGCGGGCCGGTGGTGGAGCTCAAGCCGGCCGGGCATCTGCGCGGTCTGCTCACCCACGACAAGATCATGCGGCTGCAGAAAGACTACGCCGATGCGCATTTCGCCGCCATCGGCCCGGCCGGCGAAAACTGGGAAGAGGTTTTCATGGGCGCCGTGGCGTGCAGCACCGAGAATCAGTTGCGCACCGGTGAGGATAAGAGCCGGTTTGCCGGACGCGGCGGCCTGGGCAGCCTCATGGGCTACAAAAACGTGCTGGCCCTGGTGGCGCAAAGCGCTGACAAGCTCAAGCCCCTTACGCCCGAGATGAAGCAGGTCAACCTCAACGTCGTCAAAGGCGGCGGCTCTTTGCGACTGCAACCCGTCAGCCGTGGCGGCGGTGGCGGCACCTGGGGCGCCTACGACGTCATGCAGCCCTTCCATGCGGTGCCGGTCAACAACTTTCGTCCCCAGGGCAACGATCTGCCCGAAAAGCTCTTCCGCGAAAACGTTGATAAGGATTATTTCATCAAGACCGAGGCCTGTTTCCGGTGCGGCATCACCTGCCACAACAACATCCACGAGCGCTTGCCTGACGGCAGCGCCGGAAAATTCCTCGCCAAATTCGACTACGAACCCCTGAATCTGCTTGGCACCAACCTCGGCCTGCACGATGCCGGGCAGGCCGCCGCGCTCATTCACCTGTGCGACAACTACGGCATGGACGCCATCTCCCTAGGTGTGACGGTGTCTTACGTGCTTTCCTATAACGCGCGCCATCCCGACCAACCGCTGCTCAACGGCGCCGTGTTCGGCGATTTCGGCAAAATCAAGGAGTTGGTCGAGCGCGCCGGGCGCGGCCAGTATCCTGAGATTGGCCAGGGCTCCCAACGTTTGGCGCAAAGCACTGGCGAAGAGGCTTACGCCTATCAGGTCAAGGGATTGGAAATCGCGGCCTATCAGCCCGAAACCAACCCCGGCTACGCCTGGGCCATCGCCGGCGGTCATATGTCCATGGGCACCTACGGCATGCTTATTCGCGAAGGCAAGGCGGATCTGGATTCCTGGGTGCAGGCGATTACCGCAGATAAGTTGCAGATCGTTGGTTTCGATATGATCGGACTGTGCAAGTTCTTCGATATGCCCAAAGGCATCTGCTCGGAGATGGTGCAAGTCTGCCTCAAGAGCGAGCATGGCCTCGAAGTCAGCACCGTCGATTTGCGCGCCGCCGTGCGCCGCGCCTTTCTACGCGGGCTGGCGCTGGAGCTGCGCCAAGGCTACACCAAGCAAGAATACTGCCTGCCCGCCGAAGTATTCGACGATCCCAATCCGCACCTCAAGGTACCGCGCATCGCCACCCGTGAGTTCTTCGATGCCTTGTCGCAGCGGGTGTGGGCGGTGTTCGAAGAAGAGTTGGAAGCGTTCATGGATGAGGTGGGCAGTCGGTGAGCGTCCCGACGGTTTTTGCTTTTATCTCACAATTCCGTTTACGCCGAAAGGAGAGGTGTCAGGTCTACACATTGACAAATGAACAGTTGGATTGGTTTGGAGGGGAAATGGGAAGACCGCTACGAATTCAATATCCTGGAATACACATGCGGAGGCGGGGGACGCTCCAGAGAAATTAAGTTTCGCGGGGAGGTGCTTACAGGGACCAATGGTTTCAAGCATGAGGGGAAAGTTATTTTTTTCTCCTAAGAGCGTCCCCCCCTTTCCCCGATACCCAGACCATTAAGCAAAAAGAGTTCGCTCTCTCTGCCCGTCACATATAGCAGATATGTCTAGTTTGGCAGTATACGAATGACGGTTTTTTTTCTCCCCGCACATCCTCGTTATTTATGCCTTGTAAAATCAGTAGATTGAGGTCCTCTTCCTCTCAGGTCCCCACCGGCACACTCGTTGCCTATACTTACTTAGGCACAGCACACTCCAGATGTGCGCGCACATCAAAGGCCATGCCTATAAAGGGATCTGTTCTTCAGAACTCCTTCCGGGAAGACGTGGAGACATAACCAGGCCCTTTTCCGGTCCCTCTTGGCCGCCTAATGGACAATCAAACAAAAAGTAGTTGTACTCAATCAACCCTGTAGGGAGTAAAGTTATGAGAAAACCGTTAGTAAAATCTTGGGTAATCATTAGCCTCTGTCTTTTCGCATTGGCTGGCTGCGCAAATAAACCACCGACTACTGCAGATCTTATGAGGCAGCACGCGACCGAAGGGGGAGCGCAGGTAGACCTGAAAAACCAACTTACGAAAGATTGGGAGAAAGGTGCGAAACTGGTGGAGACAGGTGAGAAGCGTGTCAAGGATGGAGAAAAGCGCGTGAAATCGGCGGAACGTGAGCTTAAAAGAGGTCAAGATGATATTGAGCGCGGCAGAAGCGAAATTTCTGAAGGACAAAAACTGATCAATATGAGCGAAAAGAAATTCCGCGAGAACTTCCCGCGGCTAGACATTAACTTGGGCAAGTAAAATTGCCGGCTGGACCTTGTGCGGGGTCGGACCTTCTCAAGTATTTGAATATACGTCGAAAAACATCGATCTGATAGGCTGTTTTGGCCCTTAAACGGCCCATTTTGGCTATCAAATGAAGTGTTTAAGAGGAGGGGGGGTAGGATGCCGTGCGCATGTCGCTACTTTTTGCCAGGACACGTCTGGCACATCACACACCGCTGCCATAAAAAAGAATTTCTGCTCAAATTCGCTCGTGGTGTATTTTTCGGGAAAACGAGCTTAGATGGGCCATTTTACAATCAAAAAGTGGTCTCTAAGGCTTCTGAGGCGGCTTTTTTTGCGAGGAAGTGACGCATTAACGCTATGTTGCGCAGGTCCGACCCGGTTTGCCGGCGGGCTTGCCCGGCGGCTTGCCCGGGTCCGTCGATTTTCGCGTGAAACACAAAGATACATGGGGCCAGGTATCCAAACTAACAAGTCGATCTGGAAAATTTGACCGGTGACTTTTTATGGTCTAAAAAATGGGGTACGCTTTATTTGTGAGCCTCACGCATTCGTTATGTGTCTAACGGTGGATTCAACCATGCTACGGATATCGGAATTATGAGGAAGATCATGAGTGAGTCAACTCATCGGAAGTCCGCGTTGGTCTCTGCCGTCAGTTATCCGGTGACGCGGGTCTCTAGGGGAGTTCGGTGTGTGGCATTGTGTGCAGTGCTGGTGTTTGCGCATCTTCCCGCCACCGCTTTCGCCCAATCATCATGCCCGGGAATTCACGTGAAAATTCCGAACATAAAAAACAGTACTGGAAATATTGCGTGTGGAATTTTCGAATCACCAGAAGGTTTTCCCGATAAATTTCTGGGTTCGGCAAAGGCAATTACAATAAGGAAAATTCAGAAGACAAAAGCGCAATGCTTCTTTTCGGATATCCCACCGGGAACCTATGCGATCGCAGTCATCCATGATGAGAACATGAACGGCGAGCTTGATACCAATTGGCTTGGTGTCCCCAAGGAAGGCTACGGTTTTTCAAATACGACCATTGACGAATTCGGCGCGCCTGCGTTTTCTGCCGCCAGTTTTTCATATGATGGACAAAACATAGATCTAACGATCAGGCTGAATTACTGAGATTCCTCCCCCCCTCCCTTTCCATGGGGACAGTTAGACTCAAACCATGGATTTTACTTACATCCGGGAAAAGTTGGCAAGAGCCCATCGCGAATGGATAGAAGAGGCGTTAAGTTATGAGCGACGCCGGAGGGAGGATTTCTGGTCGAAGAGCATCGCCGTGGGGGCGCGGATTTCGTCAGGAAAACACAGCAGATGCTCGGAATGCGAGGGAAGGGTCGTGACGTGGTATCGGTGGGAGATTCATTTGTGTTGCGCGAATCTCAGGAAAGCTACGGGGTCGATTTCACCCCCGAAAATCGGCCCATAGCGCCGAATAATGCCCATTTTGGGGATGAGTGTTATTATATGTCGGCAGTTTGACTTGGTCCGACCCTGCACATGCGATCCCACGTCAGTTCTTCAAGCCCTGGTAATAATGCTCTCATATAACCTCTCGGCGTCCTCCCTCCGACATAGCTCCGTTCCCGGCGTCATGACGGCTGCCGAACCGGCTGCCACGCCAAAAAAGAGGGATTCCCTGAGCGGGTTTCCCCGGGCAAGGCTCAAGACGATGCCGGCCACCATGCTGTCCCCGGCCCCGACCTTGCTGACAATGGGCACGGTGGGAGGAATGATGTGTTCGGCAAACTCCTCTGAGACCACCAGGGCGCCTGCCGCGCCAAGAGAGATCACCAGCACCTCGCACCGACCGCTCTTGACCATCTTTTGGGCCTCAGCCTTGATCTGCGATTCTTCTTTGACCTCCTTGCCGACCAGTTCTTGAAATTCGCGGACATTGGGTTTGATCAAAAATACCCCTTCCTGAAGGCCTGCCTCCAGGGCTTCACCCGAAACGTCGATAATCGCTTTTGCACCTCTCTTCTTTCCGGCACGAGCAACCTGTGCATAAAAGTCAGGGGGCACACCCGGCGGAAGGCTCCCGCTGGCCACCACATAATCCGGTGAAGGCTCCATGGCCTCCAGCTCCTGAATAAATGGCTCCCATTCTTCCGGTTGAAGTGCTGGTCCCGGCATTCCGAAACGATACTGCAGGCCGGTGGATTCCTCCAGGATGACCAGACTCTCCCGGATCATTCCCTCGATGGGAAACGGCCGATGGTTGAGGCCTTCCTGAACCAGGAGTTCTTTCAGTCGCGCGCCGGTCAACCCTCCCGCGGGATAAAGGAGAAGGGAATCTCCGCCTAATTTTCTTATAGCCCGGCTAACATTCACCCCGCCCCCTCCGGGTTCAAAACGAGGCGGTTTGCAATAGAGTTTCCGCTCTGCAACGACGTGATCAACACCTGCGCTCTTGTCGATGGCCGGGTTCAAGGTCATAGTCACGATGGTTTTCATAAATAATCCTTCCTGCAGCAGCCTGCGTAAATACGACCTACGCTCGTTTACCGGATATCAGAACCTAGTGCCCCAAATTCTCAATTTCAAAGACATGGGGCACTTAGGGGGGGCAGGTCTCAACGATTGACATCAGGGACTTCTTTGAACGATTTTTTATTACATAGGTCCGACCCGCCCCAGTGCCCTCAGGCGCGGAGCTGAGCCTGCCCATCAATGTTTTCCTTGGTTGATGAGCTGCACCTGCGGCTCTTCACTGTTATTATTGTAGACAATTGTAGACAAAAAGCATCCTGTCGGGTCGGGCGTCGAAAGGAACCTTGCATGAAACAGCTGAGGGCTGCATTCAGCGGGTGGAGAAGATCCCCAAAAATTGTTTTCTGGATGGCTTTTGCCATTCTACTTTTTCTCAGCCACGCAACCACGCCTGAACGCGCAAGGAAACGTCAGCCCAGACTTCACCCAGGTCGCCAATTTCAAATATTACAGCAATTTGGCGTTATATTGTCACGGCGCCTGAAAAAACGCAAAAAAGCCCTCGTTATCACGGATTTTGTATCTTTTTCGTTGCCGCGGCAACTCTGCGGCAACAAGAGGAGGGACGGGCGGGGAAGTTTCGAGGAGGCGGTGCATGCGTTACTGGATGGTGTGGGGATGTGGCTGGATGCCGGAACGGCTTGATTCCATCGGTACCTTCTGCTAGCTTGGCTCTATCATGAAGTCTTCCCTCGTAAAAAATATCGAAACCAAGTTTCTGAACACTCCCTTGGCGCGCAGCCGGCCCAGGGGGCGCAAGGATGGATTTTGAATAAGAATCCTGACTTTCCCAATCCCCGATAACGCCAGGTCGCAGACTCAGGAGTCCGTGGCCTTTTTTCGTTGTACTCCACGGTTGTGCGCAGCCTTGGAGGCCCCCGGCAAGGAGGGCTGGCGTGACTGACTTTCACATATTGCGTTCCTGGCGCGCCCAGGTCGCCGTCGATTTGGGCACCGCCTTTATCCGGGTGGCGACGAGTCACGGCGAAATCTCCATCTTTGCCTTGGATGCCGCCCCCCAGCCGCCGTTGCGAAAGGGGGTCGTTGCCGATCCCCAGGCGGTTGCAGAGATCCTTCGCCCTTGTTTGGAGAAAGCCAGAAGGTGGGGAATCCTTGGACCCCGTGTGTTCGTTGGCGCACCGACGGACATGCAGGAGAGCGAACGCGACTTGCTGTGTGCTGCCATGCGCGCCGCGGGCGCATCTGAGGTTGAAATTATTCCTGAACCGCGCGCCGCCGCCCTGGGGGCTGCGGTGGACATCAGCTCGCATTATGCCCAAATGATTGTCGACGTGGGCGAGGGTGTGACGGATTGTGCCATCCTTCGCACAGGCGGGATTCTTGTCTCAAGTGCCGCCCGAATTGGTTGTGCCGATTTGCGTGAACAGCTGCGCCAAGGCTTCCTCGCTAGCGAAAGAATCAACATCACATCAGCAGAAGCCGCGCGGATTCTGATGCGCGTGGGTGTCGACGGAAGCGATGGGGTCGATGAGCCGGTGACCATCAACGGAAGTCGGTCTGATGTTGCCGCCCCGGTGCGGGTTGTCGTTACGCAGGCGGCAATATGGGCTATGCTGGAACCTGTGGTCGGGCGCATGGTCGCCACTGCCGCCGACTTTTTGCATTCGGCGCCTCACGACCTTGGTTGCGAGATCATCGAGAGCGGCATCGTTCTTACCGGAGGTGGATCTTTGGTGCCGGGGATGGGAAAACGCCTGGCCGCTGCCACGGCCATCGAGGTGAAAACTCCTCCGGACGCCCTTGGGGTCGTACTCCTGGGTCTGCGTGCCATGCTGGGGGAAAGAGGTGGCGGCGAATAAGCGGTTGTAGCCTTGAGTTACTCTTAAGCGAGGAGAGTGTAATCAGGCTGCCGCGCATTCGATTAACCCCGCAAAAAGTTCTTGCTTCACCGCCAAAATCCGTCTATTAATGAAAATTCGCGTCTCAGACGCGGTTTTTTTGAAATGGTTTCAGCCCCTGGAGGGGAATTCTCATGCCCTTGAATGCTCGCAACGCGCGTCTCCACGTGCGGGTGGGCGGTCTTGACCTGCCCGCTCTGTCCCTGTCCGGTGACGAAAAACTCTCACACCCTTTCTGCTGTCGTCTCGAGGTGCTTGCGCCTGCAGAGCTTTCTCCCGTCGACCTGCTTGGCCAGGCAGCAATTGTCGACGTCCTCGGCCCCGACGGCAGTCGCCGCAGCCTGTGCGGCATTCTCACCGCCTGCGAAGAGCAGGGCCGCCATCCCGACGGGCGGCCGCGTTTTGCCTTGAGCGTCGAATCGGTGCTCTCGCGCTTGCGCCTGCAACGCGATACGCGAATTTTTCTCCAGAAAAGTCTGCCCGAGATTTTATTCGCAATCCTTGCAGCCCACGGCATTGAAGAATCCGCGGTGTGCCTGCGGCTTTCGCGGCCCTATCCGGTTCATCCCTGGACGCTGCAAGTCGCTGAAAGCGATCTGGCCTTTCTTACGCGACTGCTCGCCAAAGACGGAATCTTTTATTGGAGCGAAGCTGGGCCGGAGGGTGAAGTTCTCTGCTTCTGCGATCACAACGCGCAGGTGCCCGAGCGCCCCGGCATGCCCCTGCGCTATCGGCCCGGGGCCGGACTTGAGCCCCAGGCTTGCGGCATTCGCTCGCTGCGCGCACGTCGGCGCCTGACGGCCGATGAATTCCAAGTGCTCGATCGCAGCGCCGCCAATTGTGCCCAGGCCCTTACGGCGAGCGCCGCGCTGGTCGGCCCCGAAGCTTGCACGGGTCTGCGCCGGACCCACTTTGCTCCCGGCGCGGGCGATCCGCACCACGCCCAGCGCCAGGCGCAGATACTCGCCGAGCAGGCCGGCGTGCAGCGCTTTCACCTTGAGGCTCAAGCCGATGTCGCCGACCTGGCGCCCGGCTCGGTGGTGGCGCTCGACGCCGAATCCTTTGCGCCTGGAACCAGCGGCGACTATCTGGTCACCGCCATCAAATTGCGCCTCAGCCAGCCGGCAGGGCAGCAGGCCGCGGGCGCCGATCTGGCCCTGAGCTGTGACGCAACCCTGATTCCCCGCGCCACCTCCTTTCGTCCGCCGCACCCCGCGCCCCCCGAGATCCCCTTTACTTTCAGCGCGCGCATCGAAGGCGCTGGGTCCGAAGCCCCTCTCGACGAACAGGGCAGAAGCCTGGCGCGCGCCCACTTCGATACAGGCGCTGCGCCCCATGGCCAGGCGAGCATCCCTCTGCGGCGCTTAAGCCCACACGGAGGCCTGCCCGGCGAACAATCTGCCGGACTGCATTTTCCCCTGCACGAGGGCGCCGAGGTGCTCTTGAGCTGCCTCAACAACGATCCCGACCGACCCATCCTCATCGGTGCGCTGCCCAACCCCGCCGTGCGCAACCCGGTCACCAGCGCCAACCGCAGCCAAAATCTGCTGCGCACCGCTGCCGATAATCATCTGCTCATGGACGATGCCCGAGACCAGGAGGTGATTCGCCTCGCCACCTTCGCCGGCAAAAACATCCTCGAACTCAACGCCCAGGCCCTCGGGCAGCGCATCGCTCTTGCCTCCCACCAGGGCGCCATGCAGGTGCAGGCCAAAAAGACCCAAAAACTCCAATGCGGCGCCGACCTCACCGAAAGCAGCGGCAACGACCGACGCCAGAGCATCTTGAACCGCCACGCCACTTTGACCCGCAACGGCGAAATCCACCACCAGGCCGCCACCGACCAGCGCCATCAGGCCGCCGCCGGTCTGCACATGGAAAGCGCCCGCAACACCGAAATGACCAGCGCCGAGGGCCTGCACTTTGACGTTGCGCACAACCAGAAACTCACCGTGCGTGGACCCGAGGCGACTTTCAGCGTGCTCAACGGCGCCATCCACATTCAATCGGCCAAGGACATCAACATCCAGGGCCTGGGCGGCGGCGATCTGACTTTCGCCCAAAACGGCGGCGGCTTCATCGTCACCGCCGACGGGCGGGTGCGCATCTTCGGCAAAACCGTTACCCTGGGCGGGCAGGGCGGCGCAAGCCTCAATGGCCCGACCAGTTATCAGATCTGCGCTGCTGTGCCCATGCCCGCGGTCAAGGCCGCGCAGGCGCTTAAGGCACGAGGGATTCATCACATTTTTCCCCAAACCAAAAGTTCAAATTTTGGAAACCTCTACTACCAACCATCACTTGAAAACTATCAAGTGCGACAAGTGGCTTATCTACCGGCTGAAGGTGTGGGGCTTAATGGGGCTTTCATTTTCAAAGGAAGTATTGTTGTACGTGGGCTTGAACTCTATATTTCATCCAGTGGATTTACTGCAGCAGGTAGAGTTGGGCATATCCGATTTTTTATGACTGCAACTGTTCATTTTCAGAATGAAATCCTGGCACAAAGCTCCTTTGCGCGAAGTGGCGATGAGATGTGGGCTAATGATAGATATTCACCTGTCGGATCCACTAAAGTTACACTCCCTGAACCAGTTATCGGAAAAGATCTGGTTTTAGAGTTGAAGGGCGGGTATGTTTTTTCTGGCCTAGGCGGCCAAGTGGCCCCGATTCCTGCGCTGGGATATATAAAAATACCAATACGTGTAGTGGAGTGAATTGATGCGTAGCCTGATTCAAATTCTATGCTTTCTTCTTGCCTTGGGGCTTGTTGCGTGCCGAAAAGATTCTCATCCTGAGGAAATGCCCGTCAACCGAACTTCTTCCTTTGTCGACGAAAAACAAAAAACTGGGCAGGATAATTTTTCAATTCAAATTGGCAAAACCGAAGAAATCGCTTTGCTGAAAGATCGGGCCTTAGGCTTAGTTGGAAAGGGGAATTATAAAACGGCAAAACATGTTCTGGATGATGTCCTTGAGTTGGATCGCGATCTTTCCTTGCTGATGTTGCGCTGCATGCTGGGTGAGCGAACTGGTGAAAACGGATTGTATGTCCAGAGGTGCTACCAGCAAGTGGCGGAAGCCTATAGTGAAATAGATGGTGAAGATCCGCTCAACGAAATCAATCGTGTCGGTGCCTTGTTGTTTGCTCGAGCGCCACAAGCTCAACTCGAAGCAGAAAAACTTATGGAATCGCTCAAGGGGACAGAGTTGGAAGACATAAGTTTGATTCTCTTTAAAGATTTTGACCGCGAGGCATATCTATCGACAATTCTGCCCTGAGTTCAAAGGCGTATCTCCACCAAGGGACGCTGGTAACTTTTGTAACTTATTGTGTTTTTTATGTAATCAGGAGGGAGCCATGCCACGTCAGCCAAGAATCCATGCCCCGGGCTTATTTCACCACGTTATGGCCCGAGGCATCGAGGGGCGCAATATCTTTCGGGATAAACCCGATCACGAGAATTTTCTCGACAGACTCGGCGGGCTTCTTGCCCAATCCGGCGCACCGCGTCTGTATGCCTGGGCGCTTATGGCCAATCACGTTCATCTGCTTCTTCAGCCGACCGATACGGCTTTGCCCACGATGATGCGCCGGTTGCTGACTGGCTATGCGGTTCGGTTCAACCTTCGCCACAAGCGCCAGGGCCATCTTTTCCAGAATCGCTACAAGAGCCTTGTCGTTGAGGAAGAGACGTATTTTCTGGAACTAGTCCGGTACATTCATCTTAATCCGGTGCGTGCAGGTGCCCTCGCAAGTCTTGAGGAATTGGAAAACTACCCCTATGCCGGGCATGCCGCCTTGGTCGGGCAGAAGGCACGTGTGGGGCAAGAGGTGGAGGCAGTCCTGTCGAGATTTTCCGCGACGCGCAACCGGGCCGTGTCCGCCTACCGCGATTTTGTCGCCGATGGCATCGGCCAGGGAACGCGGCTGGAATTAGGCCACGCCCGCGGAGGAAATCAGGCCGGTGGCGGCGGAGATCCCAGAATCCTCGGCGGTAAGACTTTCACGGATGCGGTTCTTGCGTGTCAGGGGAGGGAAAAGAGCCGGGAAAAAATTACGATCGAGGATATTTTGGCACAAGTGTCGCGCCACACCGGGATCACGGTGGATGAAATCCTTGGCGTAGGTCGCAGCAGGTCGGTGAGCGCCGCCCGAGCGCAATTTTTTGAACGCGCGCACAAAGAAACCGGGGCGACATTGACGGAGTTGGCAAGGATGAGCGGCCGCACACATGTTGCGGGCATTAAAGCAATCCGGAAGAGGCGGGCAATTGAGGATAGGACAAAAGTTACATAAGTTACCAGCGTCCCCAAGCGCCGGCGAGTTTCTGATAGACTTCTGAAAAACATATGGAGGTCTGTATGCGCAAGCCAACCATTACCAAGGACGCTGGCCGTTGGTTTCTTACCGATTACATTCGTCCGGAGGTCAACTGGCGCAACACGCCGCAGGCGCGGGGCGAGGCGCCGTTGCCGATGCAGAAGCCCGTCGCGCCGAGCTCCGAGCTCATCGTTTTGGCGGCGCCGGACGCGTGGAATACACCGCCCTGTGATCTGGCAACCGCTATCGCCCGGCGCGCAAGCCGGCGCCGCTTTCGTTCATCACCCCTGAGTCTTGACGAACTGGCCTTTTTGCTCTGGGCCACACAGGGGGTGCGCGAGCGTCTGCACGAGGCGGCGGTTTTACGCACCGTACCCTCGGCGGGTTGTCGCCATCCTTTTGAAACCTATCTCTGCGTCCTCAACGTCGCGGGACTTGTCCCTGGCATCTATCGTTACCTGCCCCTCGATCATGCGCTGACCAAAGAGCGTACCCCCGCCGATCTGGCCGCATCCCTCACCGAGGCGACACATGGCCAGGGTTTTGCCGGTGGGGGGGCTGTGACCTTTGTCTGGACGGCGCTTCCGGCGCGCAGCGAATGGCGTTATGCCGAAGCCTCCTACAAGGTCATCGCTCTCGATGCCGGCCATGTCTGCCAGAATCTTTACCTTGCCTGCGAAGCCATCGGTGCCGGTACCTGCGCCATTGCCGCCTACCGCCAGGATCTCATGGACCAACTGCTCGGGGTGGACGGCGCGGAGGAGTTCACCGTTTATCTGGCGCCGGTGGGTAAGGTATGAGCATCAGGCCCTCCAACCCTTGCCAGAGATCCTGCGGGTGAATCTCATGGGCGCTTTGCCGGCCATCGCTCTGAGTTTGAAAACCGGCTGGACTCTCTATGGCTCGTGGCCAATAGGGGTACAGAACCTCAAAAAGGGGACAGTCTGAGATGTTGAACAAAAACCAGCCTGTCCCCTTATTCTCGGCGACGGTTGCATCTCGACATGCGTAGTAAAAAAGAGGGGCCAGGCTATTTAGTAGCCTGGCCCCTCTTTTTGTCAGAATTCTTCGCTGCGGTCAGCCGCGCGCGGTGTCAGGATTTTCTGCGCCACCTCATGAAGCCGAGTCCCGCCAGGCCTGCACCCAAAAGAATAACCGTGGATGGCTCGGGAATGGGCGCGTGTATTTGCTCGATGGTGAGTTTTGCACCAGCCTGGGATTCCAGAGACGCAAAAGCGTGGACATAGGTGTTGACGTTGGCACTTGTCTGGTCGGTATTTCGCCGCAGAATGAGCGTCGCAAGATTATTGGTATCGGCATTAAGAAAATCGGCCAGCAGGAGACTGCTGAAATCGTAGGTGCCGATCCCTTTCCCCAGAAGACTGAAGGTGCCAAGCGATACGGCGGAGGCACCCAGGGAATATCCAGACATGTTGGCCGGGGCGTTGTTCCAGGTGATGGAGTTTTCTCCCCATCCATCCAAGGTTTGGTCCATAAGTCCAAAAAGTTCAAATTCGAAGGCCGTGTTAAGACCGTCGCTATTGAGAGTTCCCAAGTTGCTGTCAACGAAATTCAGAGTGAGCGTCGCCGCGGTAATCGGTGCCGGACCCAGACCACTGAGGTCAAAACCGATGTAGCTCTTGCGATTATGTTGCGTGCTTCCCTGGCGTTTAAGAAGGTTGATCTGCTCGCTGCCGAAATTTGTATTCGCAGCGTTGGCAAAGACATAGGCGTCTTTTGTCGCATTGAGCATAATTGCATCGGCGTTTGAGAAAAATGCAACGCTGAGCAGCGCCGCCATGACAAAAGTGGAGAGAGTTTTCATGCTTTTTACCTCGCGAGAAAGATTTGTTTAAGCGTATTAAGCATGAATTGCGCCATTTTCTATGTGTCTGAAGTGTAATGGGAATTTTTATTGAAAAATGAAAAAGGCGAAGATGTGTAAAGTTTTTCGACATGCAGTGTAAAGTTTTCTGTCGCCCCGTTACCTTTTTCCCGTGCTGGAAAATCTCTCGAAATGGCAATTGCCTGCCATGCCGGGAGGCCGTTTCGGTGTAGTTGTTTTTCTTCGAGCATCTCATCCTCTGTGGACGAAGGTTGCGAAAAGGAAACCGGCGGCCATCAACGTGAAAAAAGCCAGGCCCAACCAGCTGAGGGTTTTGAGGATAGGACCTGGGCGCTGGGCGGCGGGCACGTTGGCGCCGCACATGACGCGGTAATTGATGTAGGCGAGAATTGGCGAGGTCATAAAGGAGATGATGGCGGCAAAGGTGAGCAGCTGCACCAGGTTTTGGACAAAAAACAGCACCACCAGGGATGCGCTGCACACCGCCAGAATGGTCCACAGATTCTGGATCTGCCGGAAGCGTTTGGGCGGCAGATCGCCGATGAGGCTGCAGCAGGCAGCCAGAGCGCGCGGATAGCCGTCGACGCAGGTTAGAGTGGTACTGAACATGGGGACGAAGGCGGCGGTCAGAATCAGGGGCCGTGACCAGCCGCCGATGGTTTCGGCGTAAAGATTAACGAGCTGCCGGCTGTTCGGACACAAAGAAACCTTAGGAGATAAAAGCGCGGATTCAAAGCCTGAGAGTCGGCGGATTATAACTCCATTTCCCGCGTAAGGGCAGAGGGAAAATGGCTTGAAAGGGCAGCGATGGGAAAATGCCCTTTATCTGCCCGCGCACACCCCCATCCCCGGCATAGGACCTCCCTTTTGGTCCCGGTCCTGCATATCATTGCCCGAAAGGCTAAGCCACCCCCTTGTCCTTGAGTTCATTCAGCGCCTGTTCCTCTTTGCGCAGCTCGGGCAGGCCCATGCCGGCTAAGACCTCAGGACTCTTGGTGAACTGCACGGAGGCGTATTCGACTACCTGAATGTGATTGCCCCAGGGGTCGAGAAAATCCAGACCGGAGGGAAACGGGCTGGGCAGGATTCTGCAGCCGAGCCGTTGCACCAGGGGGCGCATGGCTTCGCGGTCGTCGACGACCAGGCCGAAGTGGCGTTTGGTGTCGGGGTCCTGGCTGCGTCCCTCGCTCAAGGCGAGATATTGATCGCCCAGATCGATGAAGGCCATCTTGTCTTTGCGCCCGCGCAACTTGAAGTTGAACAGTTCGCCGTAAAAGGCCAGGGCCTCATCCACATCGCCGACCTCAAGGGCGACGTGGTTGATACCGACCGCCGTGGTTTTTCTCGGTGTGGTTTGCATGAGCTGTACCTCCGCGCTTGTTTAAATAATCTCGCCTACCATCGTTCCTTGCAAACAGGCGGTTTTATACAATGTGCATTCGTCGCTGTTCAGCATGCGCCGCACTCAACCTCCGCACCCTACGGCACTCTCGAACGTTGCAGCTGAGCCGTCACCTGTATTCTAACAGTTGGAAGCCGCAGAACAATTGTTGACTTTCGATTTGACAGCACGTGCCGATCTGGCGTATACAGGCGGCGCGCTTTTCCGGCTGTGCAGTGCCCTCCGGCAGGTTCTTTCCCTGGTAAAAAGATCCCGCATCAGCTGCATTCACATGCACATCGCTTGCGCCCCTGGTCCGTGCAACCGACCTGAATATCTGTTTCTGAAAGAGAGAATCTTGGATGATCAACATCAAACCTGAAGTCGTCGCGCAGCTTGAGCGGGTGCTCGGCTCCGTGGAAATGCTGCTGCCTCGGGCCACCAAGCCGGTGGACTGGACAACCTGCCACGCCGCCAACTGGCGTCGCCACTCTTTTTCCGGCTATCTCGAACCGGTCAAGGTGACCGACACCACGCGCCTCGACGAATTGCTCGGCGTCGACGAGCAGAAGAAGATCATGGTCAACAACACCCGCCAGTTCCTGCAGGGGCTGCCGGCCAACAATGCTTTGCTCTGGGGTTCGCGCGGCACCGGCAAGTCCTCCATCGTCAAGGCCCTGCTCAACGAGTACGGCGACCAGGGCTTGCGTGTTATCCAGGTGGAGAAAGAAGACCTGATCTACATCTCCGAGATCTTCGCCGCCATTGAGGATCAGCCTTATCGCTACATCATGTTGTGTGACGACCTGACCTTCGAGACCGGTGAGCTTTCGTATAAAATGCTCAAAAGCGCTCTAGACGGTTCGGTCTATTCGGCGCCTGAAAACGTGCTGATCTATGTCACCTCCAACCGCCGCTACCTGTTGCCCGAATACGACGGCGACCATCTTGGCGGCAAGTACGTCAAGGGCGAGTTGCAGCAGAGCGAAATCCAGGAGGAGAAAAGTTCCCTTTCCGACCGTTTTGGTCTTTGGGTGCCCTTTCATGTTTTTTCCCAGGACCGCTACCTCGAAGCCGTCAAGCTTTGTCTTGAGCGTTGGAGCAAGCAATTGCAGCGGGAAGTTCCCTGGAGCAAGGATGTCGAGCAGGCCGCCATCAAGTGGAGCCACGACAAGAGCAAGCGCTGCGGTCGCACGGCCTTTCAGTTCTCGAAAAACTGGGTGGGGAAATACCTGGTGAAATAGAAGGCCGGAAAACAGACGGAAAAAAGGGCAGGTTGCCATGGCAGCCCGCCCTTTTTTTGTTACACCGTGATGGTTTCGCGCCCTGAAAGTTTCTGCACTCACGAATCCCGGTGTGAGCTCACAGGTTATCTCAATGCCGTGTTCTGCTGAAGAAGTCCGCGCCCCTTGCGCAGCAGATCGTTGAAGAAGACTTCATCCTGGCAGTAATACATGGCCGCTTCGGTGGTGATGGTTCCCTCGATGCATAGGCGCGCCAGACTGAGGTCGATGGATTCGAAATCTTCCATCGATTGCTGCATCAGGCTGCGGATCTGGTGCTCTTTGCCTTCCCGGATGAGGTTGCGTACCCGGTAGCTGTTGGTCAACTTTTCGTATGCCAGAACCCGGCCCTTGCCATCTTTGCGCGCGACCAGCCGTTGATTGAGGACCAGCAGGAAATTGTCGGCCATCTGCACCCGGATCTGGCGCTGCTGTTCAGGGGGAAAAACGTCGATGATCCGGCTGATGGCCAGGATGGCGTTGTTGGCGTGCAGGCAGCTGAGGACCAGGTGGCCCGTGTCAGCCGCCTGCAGGGCGATGGCAAAGCTCTGTGGGTCGCGCATTTCGCCGATAACGATGACATCGGGAGCTTCGCGCAGCACATGACGCAGGCCGACCTGGAAGGAGTCGGTGTCCACGCCCACCTCCCGCTGGTTGACGTTGCTCGATTTGTGGCGGTGCAGGTATTCGATGGGGTCTTCGATGGTGATGATGTTTTTTTTGCAGCGGCTGTTGATGATATCCACCATGGCGGCCAGGGTGGTGGTTTTGCCGTGGCCGGTTGGGCCGGTCAGCAGGATCAGCCCCTGGCTTTTCATGGCGATATCGGCGAGCCAGGGCGGCAGCCGTAATTTCTCCGGACTTGGAATCTCGTCGATGATCGGGCGCACCGCGATCGAAAGGGAGTTGCGTTGCCGGTAGACGTTGATCCGGAAGCGCCCCAGTTCCGGAATGGTGAGAGCATAGTCCAGTTCTTTCTCCTGGATGAAACGCTTGAGCTGGCCCTCGCTCATCAGCTTTTGGGCATATACCTTAACCTGCTGCGGAGTGAGAAAGGAGCTTGAGAGTCTGCGAATTTCGTTATTTTTTTTGATGCTCGGCGGCGCCCCTGCGACCAGCAGCAAATCAGACGCATCTTCCTGGAGCAGCAGGCTGAAGAGCTCTTCAATGTCGGGTGCCTCGAGGTTGGCGGCGCGAACCTTGCCCGTGCAGACCTGGAGAATTTGTTGGCCGGTGATCGCTCTGGTGGGGCCGCCCTGCATTTTTTCCCGCAGGGCAAGGGCTGCCATGATCTGGAAGGCTGGAGCCACGTGCAGCTCCATTGCCATTCCCAGAATGAACTGAAGTTCCTTGGCCGCCGCCAGGTCGTTGGGTTCAACCATTGCCAAGCTGATTCGCTGGCCGGAGATGGCATAGGGAATCGCCCGATATTTTTTCATCTTTTCCAACGGGATCAGGTCAAGGAATTTGGGAGCGATATCCGTCTTGAACAAATCGACAGTGGGGCGGCCGTACTGTTTGCCAAGAGAATCCAGCAAGGCATCCACCGAAATATAGTCGAGTCCTACCAGGACCGAGCCGAGGCGCTCGCCCGACTGGTCCTGGAGACGCCGCGCCTCCTCCAGTTGTTTCCTGGTAATCAACTGATAGGTGACCAGAAGTTCACCCAGTTTCAGATTTTTGGATCGTGCTCCCGCTGAGACCATTCGCTGCCCCTCACATTATGATGTTGTTGCGCTTCTGTGTCTGAAGGCAAACCAATTCAAGGCTGATTTGTTAATGGTTAAATCTTATCTGGTATTTCTAGCATGTCTTGGTGTTTTTTCAATTTTTCACAGAAGTTAATTCCCGCGCAGCATGCTCTTCCTGATTTACGGTTCGGCCAGCCACCTGGATTTTCTGAAGAACAGTTGCTGCCTAAGGATTTACATTAAAATGTTTTTGTGTCAAAATCGAAATCGGCAGGTTAGGAAAAACAGAGAGTTCTCTTTCCATGGCTGGAAGCACAAGATATTTTCTTCAATTAAAGCAGACGCTTGAGCTTTTGGGTGCTTCAGCTCTGACGCAAGGCGCGCTGCTTTTTGTGTTTATTCTGCTTTGGCTTGGACCGGCTCAGGCTGAGCCAACAAAATTAGCGGAAACGCCGCCTGGTTCCTCTGTAATCCTTTCGGCGAGCGAGTACGATTTTCCCCCCTTCTGCATTGTCACCGAGGATAATCAGGCGGACGGTTTTTCCGTTGAGCTTCTGCGCGCCGCTCTGAAAGCCATGGGGCGCGAAGTTTCCTTTCGTATCGGCCCCTGGAGCGAGGTCAAAGAATTTTTGTCTCAAGGCCGGGTGCAGGTGCTGCCACTGGTGGGGCGCACCCCGGAGCGCGAGGAAATCTTTGACTTTACCGTGCCCTACATCACCCTGCACGGCACCCTCGTGGTGCGCGAGACCACGACCGACATTCTCTCTCCGGATGATCTGGCCGGCCGGCAGGTCGCGGTCATGCGCGGCGACAACGCTGAAGAGTTTCTGCGCCGCATCGACCTTGACGACACCCGCATCGTCACCACCGCCACCTTCGAAGATGCTTTGCGCGAACTGGCCGAAGGTCGCCATGATGCGGTGGTCGTACAGAAGCTGGTCGCCCAGCAGCTGATCGCCAAGCAGGGGTTGAGCAACCTGCGGATTGTCGGCCCGCCTCTGGATGAATTTTCCCAGGCTTTCTGTTTTGCCGTGCGCGCCGGCGACAAGGAACTGCTCGGCATTCTTAACGAGGGCCTGTCCATCGTCATGGCCGATGGCACCTTTCAGCGCCTGCGCAACAAATGGTTGGGTCCTATTGAAAATCTCCTGAAGGAGCGGCGCCGCATTGTTGTCGGCGGCGACAGCGATTATCCGCCCTTTGAATTTCTCGATGAGAACGGTGAACCGGCCGGCTTCAATGTTGATCTGACGCGCGCTATTGCCCGACAACTGGGCCTGGACATCAGCATCCGGCTCGGCCCTTGGAAGGAAATCCGCCAGGCTCTGGAGCGCCGCGAAATCGACGTGGTGCAGGGGATGTTCTATTCACTGGAGCGCGAGGATGTCTTTGATTTTACTCCAGCGCATTCCATTGTTAATCATGCCATCGTGGTAAGAGCCGGGGCACGGATGCCCGGTGGCCTGAAGGAGCTTGACGGACTCTCCATTTTGGTGATGGAGGGCGATATCATGCATGATGCCGCCCTCGACCTGGGCTTAGCCGAGCAGATTTTCCCCGTCCTATCCCAGAAAGAGGCCCTGCGCTTGCTGGCAGAGGGCAACCATGACGTCGCACTGGTGGCAAAATTGCCCGCTCTGTACTGGGTCGAGAAGTATGGTTGGGGCAATTTGCAACTTTCCGATCATTCGGTGCGCTCGCCCGAGTACTGCTACGCCGTGCCGAGGCACAACGAGTGGTTGCTGGCTCACTTCAGCGAGGGACTGGCCAACCTTCGCGCTACCGGCGAATTTCGAGAGATTTACGCGGCTTGGCTCGGCGGCTATGAAAAGCCCGAAATTGTTTTTCTCGACGTTCTGAAAGTTTTTCTCTGGATCGTCATTCCCATCCTGCTGCTGTTGGTCGGAGCCCTTCTCTGGTCGCGCGCCCTGCGCAAAACCGTACGCAAACAAACTGAAGAACTGCGCATCGAAATTGCCGAGCGACGGCAGGCGGCCGAGGATCTGCAGGCGACCAACCAGCGGCTGGAAACGGCCATGGAGCACGCCGCGAATCTTGCGCGTCAGGCCGAGCGCGCCAATTTGGCCAAGAGTGAGTTTCTCGCCACCATCAGTCATGAAATCCGCACTCCCATGAACGGGGTGATCGGGATGGCTGGTCTGCTCCTCGACAGCCGCCTCGATGAAGAGCAACGCTACTACGCCCAAGGGGTGCGCAGCAGCGCCGAGTCCCTCATGGTTTTGATCAACAGTATTCTGGACTTTTCGAAAATCGAAGCGGGAAAGCTGGATCTGGAGATTCTTGATTTCGACCTGCGGGAGTTTCTCGAAGACTTCAATGCGTTGATGGCTTTGCATGCCCGGAACAAAGGCCTGGAATTTTCCTGCGAGGCTGCCGCCGATGTCCCGCATTTGTTGCAGGGCGACCCCGGGCGCCTGCGGCAGATTCTGACCAACCTGGTGGATAACGCCATCAAGTTCACTCCTCAGGGCAGGGTGGCGGTGCAGGTGGTTGTGCAGGAGGAACTGCAGTCCGAAGTAATTCTCAAATTTTCTGTTTGCGACACCGGCATCGGTATTGCGAAAGAGGGGCAGGAAAAATTGTTTCAGGCCTTTTCTCAGCTTGATGCCTCGACCACGCGCAAATTCGGTGGCTCAGGTCTGGGCCTAGCCATCTGCAAACAGCTCGCGGAGATGATGGGCGGCAGTATCGGTGTCGAGAGCAATGACGACGGGGAAGGTTCGCTCTTTTGGTTCACGGCGCGCTTGTCCCTGCAGAGCCTTGCGGATGTTCCGGAAATGCTGCCGCGCACGGCTGCCTTAGATGCTGCCGGGGGGCCGTCACCGCCGGATACGCAGCAGCCAAACACGACATTTTTTTGCAATGCGCGGATTCTTCTGGCCGAAGACAACAGCGTCAATCAACTGGTGGCCGTGCGCCTGCTCGAAAAAATGGGTCTGCGCGTGGATGCCGTGGCCGACGGCGCCGAGGCGGTCAGGGCTCTGGAGGAGCGACCTTACGACCTGGTGTTCATGGATGTTTCCATGCCGGAAGTGGATGGCTATGAAGCGACTCGACGCATCCGCCAGGCTCAATCCGCGGTGCGCAATCCGGATATCCCGGTGGTGGCCATGACCGCCCATGTCATGGAAGCCGATCGGCTCCGCTGTCTAGAGGTCGGAATGAACGATTACCTCTCCAAGCCCATTGATACTCAATCCCTGAAGCAGATGCTGAAAAAATGGTTGCCGGCGCAGAGTGGTCCGGACTGATCCGTCCTGTTGTGATCAGCCCCTGACCGAAATCAAAAAGCAAGGTTTTGGTTCTGAGGGTTTGTTTGTATGAAAAAAGGCGGGCTGTTCAGCCCTCCTCAAGTTTGGATTTACTCGCGAAATAGTCAACCTGCCGCCAGTGCGAGGTCTTTCAGCCGATCTGCTCGGCCAGGTAAAGCTGAATTCCCATCTGCTCAATCTGATCCTGCTGGGCTTCCAACCAGTCGATATGCTCTTCCTCATCTTTGAGAATTGCTTCCAACATCGTCTTGGTTCCATTGTCCCCCACCTCGGTGGCCATGGCGCTACTCTCATTGTACCCCTTGATGGCACTCAATTCGGCATTCCGGTCATTTTCATGAAGTTCTTCGGGCATAGGTTCCATCTTGGGGAGCGTGTTTTTTTTGTCACAGGTTTTCTGCAGGCTGTCCTGTGCTATCCGTTTCCGCGCACAATTCCAGTCGGCGATAAAGGGTTGCCCGGCTGATGTTGAGTATCTGTGCCGCGCGTCGTTTGTTGCCGCCTAAACGCTCCAGAACAAATGTCACATAGCGGTTTCCCAGGTCATCCAGACTTGGAAGCTGGTCGTCGGGCAGCAGATCCGCCAAGAGAGAGTTTCCACCGCCTTGCGGCAAGCTCCCCTGGTGTTTGCGGATGCGCTCGGGGAGGTGCCCCGGCGCGATTTCGCGGCCGTTGCAGAAGGCGACCGCCCGTTCGATCGCGTTGCGTAATTCGCGCACATTGCCCGGAAAAGGATAGCTGCGCAGCAACTTCAGGGCGTCGTCCGATATGCCCCATACTTCGCGCTCCATTTGTGTGCTCAGGATGTCGACGAAGCGCGCGGCCAGCAGATCGAGATCCTCGCCGCGCTCACGCAGGGGAGGAACATGCAGGCCGAAGGTTTCCAGTCGAAAATAAAGATCCTCGCGGAAACGGCCGCTGCGGACCTGTTCTTCGAGGTTGCGGTTGGTGGCGGCCACAATCCGCACATCGATCTGAGTTTCGCGGTTGGCGCCGACGGGACGCACTTTTCCGTCCTGGAGAATGCGCAGAAGTTTGACCTGTAATTCGATGGGCATCTCGGCGATTTCGTCGAGGAACAGGGTGCCGCCTTCGGCTTCGGCAAACAAACCCTTGCGGGCCTGGCCGGCGCCGGTGAAGGAGCCGGCGGCGTGGCCGAAAAATTCGCTTTCCAGCAACTCGGTGGGGATGCCGGCACAATTGACGGCGATAAAAGGGCCCTGCTTGCGCGGGCTTTCCTGGTGCACGGCGCGGGCGATCAGGTCCTTGCCGACACCGCTTTCGCCGGTGATCAGTACCGGACCGGTTGCCAGAGCTACCTGCTTGAGAGTTGCAAACAGTTGGTTCATTACGCTGCTGCGCCCGATGATGCCGTGAAAATCGCTGCTGCCAAGGACTTCGCGGAAGCGCTGCACATCCATGCGCAGGCGCCGGTTTTCGAGCAGGCGCCGGGTGCAGAGCATCAGGTGGTCGAGGTCGAGAGGCTTGGTGAGAAATTCGTCGGCGCCCTGTTTGAGCGCTTCCACGGCTTGGGATACGGTGCCGAAGGCAGTCATGATGAGAAATGCCGGCGGCGCCGCCAGTTCTCTGATGCGGCTGAGCAGCGCCAGGCCGTCGGCTCCCGGCAAGCGCAGGTCGCTGACCACCAGGTCGGGAGACCAGCGCTCGACTTGTGACCAGGCCGCAGCGGCATCGGCGGCGGTGCGCACACGCAGCCCGGCGTCGCGAAACTCTTCTTCAAGCAGCGCGCGCAGTGCTGCGTCATCCTCCACCACCAGAATTTTTTCTCGTTCGGCTGCCGTTCGTCTTGCGAGCTTTTTCATTTATTTTCTCCGGATTTTTCCAGGATCAAGGTGAACAGCGCTCCGCCCGATTCGGAGCGGCCGATGCTCAGGCGCCCCCCGTGGTCCCGTGCCGCCGCTTGGGCGACCGCCAGTCCCAATCCGGTGCCTTCGCCGACGGGCTTGGTCGTGAAAAAAGGCTCGAAAAGCCGGTTGTGCAGCTCTTCCGGCACACCAGGCCCGTCATCAGCGACCTCAAAGCCTAGAGTCTGGTCATCCGCAAACCAGCGCAGATCGACGCGACCGCCGGGGTCGGTGGCCTGAATCGCGTTGAGCAGCAGGTTCATGAGGACTTGCTCCATACGCACCGTGTCGATCTCTGTGCGCGGTGCTGGCTGCGGGCCTTCAAGCCTGAGGGTAACCTCTTTGGCCGTTGCCTCCTCGCGCACCTGTGCGGCGGCGGATTCGGCAAGGGCATCCAGGGCGGCGGTCCGCAGGCGTAAGGGATTGCTACGGCCGAAGTCGAGGAGTTGCCGCACGATATGCTCCATGCGCTGCACCGCGTCGCGAATCTGACCGAATACCTCGGCGATAGGGGCCGGTAAATCCGGCTTGCGCAGCATGCGCTGAGCTTTTCCGGATACGACGCTCAGGGGCGTACCCAACTCATGGGCGACCCCCGCGGCCAGTTGTCCGATGGCGGCCATTTTTTGAGATTGCAGCAATCTTTGTTCAAGCTCGATCTGGTTCCGGCGGCGCTGTTCCAACTCATTTTCTGAGCGGGCGATGCTGTCGAGCATGGCGTTCATGCCCACCGCCAGGTGGCGCATTTCCCGGGGTCCGCAGGCAACCGCCCGGTGCGAGCGATCGCCTTTTTCGATGCGTGCCATACAGCCCACCAGGGCAGCGAGATTGCGCCCGATAACTCGGTGGTGAGCGTAAATGACAATGCCCACCAGCAGTAGCGCAAGCAGGCTCAGCAGAACCAGAGCCTGTTTGCGTACCCGCTCGATATAATTCTGAAAATCACGGCCTTCGCGGGTGAGTTGCAACAGTCCGGTATTGCGCCCCACCGAGTCGGAAAGGGGTACGAAGTAGGAATAAATCTGTGCGCCGCGCGCGTCCTGATAACCACCCACCCGGTCGCCCTTGGCGGCGAGTTCGGCGAGTTCCACGCTGTGAACCTCGGGTTCGCGGGGGCCGCTGGAAGCGATTTTTCTGCCGCCGGCATCGTACACGTAAACCCCATAGACTCGTCCGATGCGAAAGGCCGAGGCCAGGGTTTGCGCCAGGCCCCCCTCGCGGCCATGCTCAAGGGAATGCTCCAGGGGGCCGCGGATAGCGCGGGCAATGAGTTCAATATCCTCCTGCATGCGTTTTTCAACCTGCTGCTCCAGACGCTCCAAGCTGTAGTAGCCGGTGACGGCCAGCACGATGATCAGTGGCAGAACCAGATACAGCAGCAGTGAGACCCGCAGACTCAATCCCCGCTTGAGTGACCAGATACTCATCCAGATTCCTTTCGTAAAATGTACCGGTTCAGCATGCGTCGCAGGCCGTGGCGGCATCGCTTGCGATGATAACTCGCCTGCGGCTCAAACATTCACTGCGGCACTCAGCCACCACGGGTTGCGGAGCGATGGGGTATTGCAGCTGAATGCTTGCCGAAAAATAAACATGTCTCATATTTGCACAAGCATTTTCCTCCTGTCAACAGGTCCACAGATTTTTGTTTTTTGGAAAAAATCCTTTAGTATCAGCGGCTTGAATGGTTTTTTTGAGTTCAGGGCAAGAGTTGGCAAGGGCTTTGCTGATAGAAGGGGAAACAACTTCGGGATAACCCAGTCATCCTGGTGGAGAAAAAACAGTGCAGAAAAATCACGTCATCTCTGCGTGCAATCTGCCGAACCCCAACCCAGACATGAGGAGGAAGATTCAACATGGAAAACACATTTCGCAAAAGCCGCAAAGTTCTATTCGCCGGTGCCTTGATCGCGTCTCTGGCCCTTGCCGCGACGCCCGCCTTGGCGCAGCCCGGTTACGGCGCCGCACCGGCAGAGCAGGCGACAAGCCAGCAGTTTGACGCGCAGACCCTGGATCAATTTGCCGAAGCCGCCATTGCTTTGAGCGAGATTCAGGAAGAATTCGCCGAGCAGCTCCATGGCGTGCAGGATCAGGAACAAGCCATGGCTATGCAGGAGCAGATCAACGAAAAAATGGTACAATCCGTTCAGGAGCAGGGTCTTGAGGTCCAGACCTATAACGCCATCGCCAATCAGATGAACGCCGACCCGCAACTGCAAGCCCAGGTTCAGCAATTGATCGTCGAAAAAATGGACAATTAAGCACTGCCGGGCATACGATGCGAGAAAAGGCGAGCCGCTGGTGGTTCGCCTTTTCTCGTTGGTGCGTGCTGCGGCGGACGGAAAGTTCAGGTGCAGACGCTGCGGCGTAAGGATTAAACCGTTTTTTCAGGCGGAGGGAAAAGATGCGCAGGCACATTCCGGGAGTTCTGATTCTGTTTTATCTGCTGGGTGTGGTGAGCCTGATATTTATGCCGTCCGCGGTGCGCGCCGAGGCTTCCTGGGATGTCTGGCCGGACGTTCTGTATGTGCCCACGCCCCCTGAGGTGGTGGAGGAGATGCTGCGTCTAGCCGAAGTGGGTCCTGGGGATGTCGTTTACGATCTGGGCAGCGGTGATGGGCGCATCGTCATCGCCGCCGCGCGGGATCGCGGAGCGCGTGGCGTGGGGGTCGAGATTGATCCTCAACTGATTCGTCTGAGTAAGCGTAACGCCGAGCGTGAAGGTGTCGCCGAGCGGGTCAGGTTCATCGAGGAGGATCTGTTTCGCATGGATTTCAGCGCAGCCAGCGTCCTGACGCTCTACCTTTTGCCGGATCTCAATCTGCGCCTGCGTCCTGAGCTTTTCCGGCAGTTGCGACCGGGCACGCGCGTGGTGTCTCATGCCTTTCACATGGAGGACTGGACGCCCGACGAAGAAGCCCGTGTCGGTCGGCACGACATCTACTTCTGGGTCATCCCCGCCAATGTGTCGGGCCGCTGGACCTGGCGCATGCCCGCTGATTCCGAGGATGAACTCTACGAACTGGAACTGGAGCAGAAATTCCAGCAGGTCAGCGGGTTTCTGCGCAACGACGCCGGTCTGCATGCCCTGAACTGGGCCATTGTGCGGGGAGATCATCTGTTGCTGGTGTTCAACGAAGGTCCAGGCGATGCGATGATCCTTGAGGGGCGCCTGGCCGGCGAGACGTTGGAGGGAAGTCTGAGCCGCGCCGGTGCAGAGTCCCTTGCCTGGCGGGCCCTGCGTGAGCCCGGCACGATGAAGCCCCTGGAGACAGGATGGTGAAGCGCCGAATGCAGCGGCCCGCGTGTCGGCGGGCCGCTGGCCGGCAACAAGGTTCAGATTTTCTCAGGCGTTGGTCTCTTCCCATTTGATGGCATCGACAGGGCAGACATCGTCGCAGGCGCCGCAGTCGATGCAGGCATCCTTGTCGATGGTGTACATGGGATCTCCAGGGTGAATGGCTTCAACCGGACATACCGGCTCGCAGGCGCCGCAGGTGGTGCAGTCTTCCATGATGTAGTGCGTTCCCATAATTTTCCTCCTGTTCTGTGATTGCTGATTTCTTCCACTTGTCCCAGACTATAGCGACAATTTTCCCAGATGCAATTTCCCGCGTTTGCCCCCGGCATTTTTTTCTTGTGTGCCGGTGAGCAATCCAGCCGAGCGGACTTCAGTCCGCCTCGGGTGCCATCAATTCCAAGCGCCGGGCATTTATTTGCGCAGGCGACAGCTCCTGTCCTCGCCTTGGGCCGATATCCGCGGGCGCATAGAGTTCGGCGTCTTCGTCGAGCAGCGCTTCGTTGCCGAAATGCGTCAGAACGTGGTTGATCACAGCCGCCATTTCGATGTCATGGATATGGCCCATGGGCGGCATGGGTGCGCCCCAGCGCTCGCCGGTGAGGCCGTAGAGATGCAGATCAACGATATATTCACGGCCGTTGGGGGGCTGAAAAAGTGCGGCGGTATGGCCCAGCGCGGGATACTGATCCCAGCCTGTCCCCTCGGCTCCATGGCAATTGGCGCAATTGCGCAGATAGGCTTTTTTCCCCAGTTGCGACCAGACAAATTCCTGTTCAGAAACGGGTTCGAACCGGGCGAGGACGGTCGCTTCGTCCGTGACGACCAATTGTGCGGAGCGTGCCCAGGCAAACAGCGCCGCCGCGGCAACCAGGAACAGCACAATGATATAGGTGGCAATGAGGGTCAGAAGATGCCGCATGAATAGGTTTTCCCCTTTCCTGGATCAGACCAGGTTGAAGCGTTCAAGATGAATGCATGCCTTGCTGACCCCGCGCTCTAAAAGGGTGTCGTGCACCGCATTCATCATCGGCTCCGGGCCGCAGACGAAGAAGTTACGGTGAATCAGCTCCTTGGGCAGATTTCGTTCAAGAACTTCAGGGGTGATCATGCCCTGTTCCCCTTGCCAGTCATCCGGCGGCTCCTGAAGCACATAAACCAGTTTAAGGTCGAGCTGTTCCTTGAGCTGTTCGAGTTCTTCACGAAAGGCCAGATCCTCCCAGTTCCGATCGGCGTAGAGGAGCACGACCGGACGCGGGTCGTTGCGCTCGGCCATGCTGCGCAGAAAGGACAGCATGGGAGTGATTCCGATGCCCCCCGCGATAAAGACATAGCCGACTGCGGGATAGCGGTCGATGCAGAAAGCGCCGTGCGGACCATCGAGATGGGCCGGTGTGCCGGGCTGTACGTCTTTGATGGTGCTGGTGAAGTCGCCCAGAGCTTTGATGCCGAATTCCAGACGCTTGCGGGAGCCGGCACTTGAACTGAAACTGAAGGGATGCTCTTTGAGGGTGAAGGCGCCACCGAGCTTGAGCCAGGCGAATTGGCCGGGAAGAAATTCCATCCCCGCGTGCCCGTCCGCCTCCAGTATCAGGGTCCAGGTGTCACCGCGCTCCGGGCGGACCTCACTCACCTGCCATGATTGCCTGCTCCGCTGCCACGCAGGCTTGATCAATCGCAGGTAGAGTACTAGCCCGACCATGGCCGTTGTTGCAACCACCCAGATCGCCTGCTTCCACCAGATATTGGTATAGAGGCCGGCGAGAGAGACATGGAGTTGCGCAGAAACAATGGCAAGAACGGCAAACACCAGATGAGAAAAGCGCCAATATTCATAGTTCAACTTTAATTTTTCGCGAAACAGCGATGTGATACCAAGGACCAGGAGGCAAAATACGCTAAACAGCGCGAAGCGGCTCGCCCAATTGCCTGACAGCGGGTTGAGAAGCTTCAGCCGTGAAGGATTGTCGATCATGATGATCAGAGGGTGAAGCAAAATGACGGCCAGCGCGACCAGGGCGAGACGACGGTGAAGTTGCAGAATCACGTCGATGCCGTAAGGAGCGGTAAGCGATTTGAATCGTGCAATCAGCACAAACTGGATGGCAATCTGGGTCATGCCGAAAAAACCCAGGGCGAGGGAGAATTCGAGCCAGAAAGGACGGCCCGAAGGTGTCGGCGCAACCAGCAACAGCCACGTGGGAAGCAGCACCATCGCCAGGAAAAGAGCTATCCAGAAAAAACCGGAGATCATTTTATTCACTTAGGTCGAATCCTTTCACATCTGCGACGCGGGGACTGCACGATTGAAGGTGGTCGTCTTCTTATTCTTCCTTCTCATCTTCTCTCTCTTCTTCGATTGTCTTGCCGATCGCCATCAAAATGAGCGGAGTGTAGGAACTGCCTCTGATCGTCTCAGCCCAATCCGCTAAGGCATCCGGAGTGACATGCTCCTGCACGGGCGTCCAGCGCCAGACAGCGGTCATTACCAGGGCGGCGGCCAATATGCCGACCAGGACCCACCCTTTGCGAGATAAAGTTTTCTTCTTCTCTTGTGACACTTTGAAGCCTCCCGCATTGCGCCTTCGGCGGCATTGACGTTGACCAAGGGGCTGTCTCAGTAGCAACTGTTCAGCATCTGCCGCCGGTCGCGGCAGCATCGCTTGCGGGACAATTCGCAAAACTGGTCATGGAATCCTCGCTAAAAGTTTGGGTATCCCCTTGAGAGTGTTTGGCGAATGGCTTTTCAGCGTACCGAATTAACCGACCTATGCAACTGCTGGATCCTTTTTGCTACAATGAAGGGGATATGGGAAGCGAAGTCATTGTGACAAAGGAGGTTCAGTGGAAATTTTTCTTGCATGGGTACTTTTTGGTGTTGCTGCCGGGGCTCTGGCCAAGGGCAAAAACCGCAACGTCGTTTTATGGGCTATCATTGGGCTGCTGATCGGGCCCTTTGCGCTGCTGATCGTCGGCATGATGAAACCGGGCCCCGGCCCCGACCAGGGTTTTCATTAGCCTTTCTGTGCCTGTTGACCTCAGGGATTAAAGCGTTATTCTTTGCTCTCGCGGGCCCTGCCGCTTGCGGTTGTTATAATGGATTGGGCAGTGACCTGATGCCGCTTCGGAATTCAGGCAGCTTTTGAATGCAGCCGAATTTCCGGACGCATCTAACAACCATTCAGCATAAGCAAGGGAGGCTTTATTCGCATGACACCTTTTCGCTACTCCGCTCTGCTGACCGATTTCTACGAACTGACCATGCTGGCCGGGTATTTTGAGAAAGGCATGCATGAGGATGAGGCTGTTTTCGACCTGTTTTTTCGTAAAAATCCCTTTAAGGGCAGTTATGCGGTGTTCGCCGGTCTCGAAACGGCGCTGCGCTATCTTGAAGAGCTGCGCTTTACCGACGAAGACATCGCTTATCTCGACGCCCTGGGCAAGTTCTCGGCCGATTTCCTCGACTACCTGCGCGACTTTCGCTTCAGGTGCAAGGTTATCGCCCCGCCGGAAGGAACCCTTATTTTCAATCACGAACCCTTGCTGACGGTGGAAGGCAAGCTGGCTGAAGCGCAGCTGGTGGAAACGGCCCTGCTCAACATCGTCAACTATCAGACCCTTATCGCCACCAAGGCGGCGCGCATACAGGGGGCCGCCGGCGATGGCGTGGTGCTTGAATTCGGTCTGCGTCGCGCGCACGGTCCCGACGGTGGTTTGAGTGCGGCGCGCGGCGCATTCATCGGTGGTGTGCGCAGCACCAGCAATGTCTGGGCGGGACAGGTCCTCGGTATTGAAGTGAAGGGCACTCATGCACATAGTTGGGTCATGGCCTTTGCCGATGAGCTGAGTTCGTTTCGCGCCTATGCCGATGTGTTTCCCGACAGCGCGGTACTGCTGGTCGACACCTACGACACACTCAGAAGCGGTGTCCCCAACGCGATTACCGTGGCACAGGAACTACGCGACAAAGGCCATGAACTGCTCGGCATTCGTCTTGACTCTGGAGATTTGGCCTATCTCAGCAAGCAGGCCCGACACATGCTCGACGAGGCGGGATTCCCCGAGGTCAAGATCGTCGCCTCCAATGAACTCGATGAATACGTGATCGATTCCATCCGCAAAGAGGGCGGGCGGATTGATATCTATGGAGTGGGGACCAACCTCGTCACGGCTGCGGGTGAAGGCGGCGGGCATCTCGGCGGGGTGTATAAGCTGGTGCGCCACGCCGGCCGGCCCAAGCTCAAGGTGACAAGCGATGTGGCCAAGGCGACGCTGCCGGATCGCAAGCGGCTGATCCGGGTCGTCGAGCCGGACGGGACCTTTCATCAGGACGTGATGTGCTGCGAAAATGAGAGCCTTAAGCCTGGGGATATGGTTTTCGATCCGACCAATCCGGCGCACCGCAAAAAAATTCCCGAGGGTGTGCAGTGCGAAGATTTGCGCCAGGTGTGGATGGACGATGGGAAAATCAAGAAAGAACTTCCGGCGCTGGACGCCTGCGCCGATCATTGCGCCGCCCAGTTGAAAAGAATGCCCAACGGCTGTCTGCGCTTGTACAATCCCCATATCTATAAGGTCTCCATCAGCCAGGGGCTGAACGCGTTGCGCAGCCGCCTGATGGAAAAATACCTGGAAGACTGATCATTCTTTGGCCCGGCCGGTGAGCCGCCGGCGGGAATCCCCAGTACCAGAGGATCATGTGATTTAAGCGCGGTGAGCATGCCGGCAAGCACCTCCCCGGCATGGGCGCGGTCACGGAAGATCTGACGGCGCTCGCGCAATTCCTTGAGCTCAAACAGGTTCTCCCCTCCCATGCGATTTCCCCCTCGTTCGTATCTGTCGTTTTCTGGCACTGGCCGTTTGATGTGTTAGAAATAAAGCATACCAGTCTGTGTCGGTGTCACCAGCGACAGGCATGGAACACAGACAATCTTCAGGAGATCTTTCATGCTCGGTGCACTGGCGGGAGATATCATCGGTTCGCGCTTTGAACATGCGAACATCAAGCGCAAGGATTTCGCTCTTTTTCACCCCGAATGTACGTTTACCGACGACAGCGTCTTGAGCATCGCCCTGGCTGAGAGTCTTCTCGACCAGCAGGATTTCGCCGGGACCCTGCGCCGTTATTACCAGGATTATCCCCATGCCGGTTACGGCGGCTATTTCCATCGTTGGGCGCAGGATTCCGGCATGGGGCCCTACAACAGTTTCGGCAACGGCTCGGCGATGCGCACCAGTCCGGTGGGATGGTATTACGACGACCTTGAGCAGGCGTTGGCTGCGGCTCAAGACCAGGCCGCAGTGACCCACGATCATCCCGAAGGCATCAAGGGGGCACAGGCGGTGGTTGCCGCCATCCAGTTGGCCCGGCAGGGAAAAAGTAAAAAGGAAATCAAAGCCGACATTCAGTGGCGCTGCGGCTACGACCTGCAACGCCGTCTCGATGACATTCGTCCGAATTATGTTTTTGATGTGACCTGCCAGGGGTCTGTGCCCGAGGCGATCATCGCTTTTCTTGAAGCGCAGAATTTCGAGGATGCGATCCGCAACGCGATCTCTCTCGGCGGGGATTCAGATACCATCGCCTGCATCACCGGCAGCATTGCCGAGGCTTTTTTCGGCGGTGTGCCCTCTGCGATTACACAGGAGGTGTTCAAGCGCCTTGATCCGGCCCTGGCCGAGGTCACACAGCGCTTTTACCGTGAAGTGGTCGAACCGAAACTCTGAAATGAGCTACGTCTGCGCATTTGATGATCTGCGCGACCCTATGGGTCTGATGATGGGGGTGAGCCGTGGGGGGCTGCC
The DNA here is from genome assembly GCF_000820505.1 of Geoalkalibacter ferrihydriticus DSM 17813. NCBI lineage: Bacteria > Pseudomonadati > Thermodesulfobacteriota > Desulfuromonadia > Desulfuromonadales > Geoalkalibacteraceae > Geoalkalibacter > Geoalkalibacter ferrihydriticus. Next base: position 1,382,415 of record NZ_JWJD01000001.1, read on the forward strand.
TTTGAGGGTTCGTCAAGTGGTGCCGGTGATGACCTGATGCAGGCGTTTACCTGGCGCAGATGCTCAGTGAGGAGGAAGAAGTTACCGGCGAAAAAGTTCTCGAAATCCTGGGAGATCAAGGCCTTTGACCGGAGTTTTCTTCGCACTTGAGATATGCGAGCAGGCGCGCGACAATATGCTCGATCTGAGCCACGCTGGAGAGAACGGCCGATATATGGTCTTGGCATCCTCCATCTGCCTGTGTTTTTCGGCAGTGTTCGGCCAGCATCTGAGCATGCCCTTGAAGAAGAGTTGTCGGTGTTTTCAGCTCGCTTAAAATGGATTTCAGTTGGTCTTCACGCTGTTCCTGCAACTTTTTGAGGAGGGTAATGTCGGTCAGGCTCAGCACAGCGCCTTCCGGCCTGACCTCGCTGACGAAGGTGGGACTCAGGTTGGCCAAAAAGTAGAAAGTTTTCGTGCCCGATTGAAGAGTTACAATTTCACTGGGCCGGCTTTCCTGTTTTTCGATGACCTGGTCAAGAAGGTCCTTGTTGAAGGGTAGAACGAATTTCCCATTGTGATCCAGACGCCACAGGATGGTTTGGGAGAACAGGCTATCCTGGTGTTGTTCGAGGGATGGGCCAAAAATCTCCCGTGCGACCGTATTGTAATTTTTAAGCCGGCCTTCGCAATTAAAAACCAGCACGGCATTGGGCAGCGTAGAGAGCAGACCGCTGAATTTTGTCGGTCTTGAGTCCCTTTCTTCGCCCGCGTCGACATCCTCCGTCGTGTCTTTCAGCGCATCAACCGCTTCACGAATCAGTGACCTCAGATCTTGGGGATCCTTGTTGAAGATAAGGGAATTCTTATCTTGACCCATAATTGGGTGCCCTCCTTCGCGTATTGGTGGCTGTAGTAAAATTTGACATTAAGCAAAAACACTGAACGTAATTCAATGAAAAAAAATAGCATTCTGTTTGCGATCTATGTTAATAGATCAATTTATAAGCACAATGATAAAAATCAATTTTTAAAAAAATAAAATCTCAGAGCATTGAATTTATTTATGGGATTGGAAACACAATGGCCGTCAAAGCATCTGAAGAGAGCATCTGCCGCTTGTCTGAGTGTGAAATTTTTGAAAAAATATTGCCAAGATATGAGCAGGATTTAAAGGAGCTTTTCACTCGGAAAATTGTGGAAAAATCCCAAGCACTCTTTTTGCAGAATGAAAAACCCAATAAAATCCATTTCTTATGTTCTGGGAAAATGAAGCAGTCGCGAACGAATTATTCCGGGAAAAATTCGACAATCAGGATTTTCGGCCCTGTAAATTTTCTGGATATCGCTTCGGTTTTAACCGAAGAAAAATACTCCTTTTCGTGTTATGCGCTCGAAAGATCCTGTGTTCACGCCATTGATAAATCAGATTTTTTGCGGATTTTTGAGTCCGATGCAAATTTCAGCCGCGTGATTTTAAGGCAACTGTGCGCGGACACAATCCGCTTGAAAAATGAATTATCGAATTGTCGCGGGTTGCCCGGTCGTCAGAATCTGGCCTCCTTGTTGATCAGCCTCGCCGAGGATTTCGGCAACAAAAAACGAGCTGGCATCGAACTTGATATTCTCTTGTCGCGGGCTGAAATGGCAGAGATGTGCGGCATGACCACCGAAGCCTTAATCCGGCTTCTGACTGGATTCAAAAAGGAAGGGCTGGTTGAGGCCCTCGATGGCAAGAGACTTGTAATTCGTGACTTTCAGCGACTGCTGGAAATTTCTCGAAGCTGATTTTTCGTCTTTTATTATTGATCTTCGCGCGAACGAAGTTTGCGCAACGGGGTTGCGTTGCTGATTGGGTGGCTGTTTTTAAGCAGATCAATGCTGCCAGTATCCTTCGCTTTGTTGGTTTGAAACTCACGCTTGCCCTCTGTCTAAGTCGGCACGGTTTGAACACCTTCAAAACTTGGAATGAGAAGAAAGGTTGGTTTGTTCGGAGCGCGAATTGCGCGGGCAATGCCTAAAAATTGGGGGGTGTGGTCCCAACAAGCAGCCGCTTCTTATAATGCAAGAAATGGAAAAAGCCATTTAACGAAACAATCTGGCAGTATGACCCGGCGGTTTGCTCTGGAAAAGCTTAGGAAAACCTTTGGAAGGGCGTGGGTTTGCTTATGATGGCGCGTATTTGGGCAAGTAGACGGTTTTTGCTGCTGCTCGTCGGTTTGGTGGTGGCCGTTATGTTCATCGCACCTGAACCGGTTACGGCGAAAAAGGATCGAGATCGTATTCGCTTCTATGGATGGGTCGAGTCCATGCCGCAAGGTTTGCATGGGACATGGATCATTGGGGGGCGTATGGTGACAACCAACCCTCAAACGCAATTTGACCAGGAAGAAGGACCGCTTCGGATCGGCGGTTGCGCCAAAGTTGATATCCGTTCAGGTTTGGTCCGTGAAATTGACAGCGAGCCGGCCTCTGATTGCCGCTGAGCGATTGGTCCTATGGAAGCAGAGGCGGGTTGAGTGTTTGGAGGCCCCTGGCTCTCGTGCGGGCGTCGATAGGTTGAAGTCGAGGATCTTCAGATATGAAAACCAGACTTATAATTAAATTAAAATAATATTGCGTGAAACAGCAATGAAACTTTCAGATGTTAAGTTTTTTAAACTTATCGAAAGTGGTCACAAAATGCAATGAAAGTTGTCTTAGATTTGGCTTTACCTGATTTCATTCGCGGGGGCGGATTAATGCTTCGGCACGGCAAGACAGCCGGAAAAGTTGAAGATTTCGGCGAATAATCGCCGACGAACAAAATATCAACACCTTGTAAAAAGCAAACCTGGAGCAATTCAGGGACGCAAAGCCACGGATCCTTCGGGATGGCCGGGTTGCCAAGGGTGGATGCGAGTTTTCACGCCATCCCTGCTCTCGGGGATGGCTTTTTTGTTGNCAGGGACGCAAAGCCACGGATCCTTCGGGATGGCCGGGTTGCCAAGGGTGGATGCGAGTTTTCACGCCATCCCTGCTCTCGGGGATGGCTTTTTTGTTGAAAGCGAGGCCATTAAAAAAAATCTGTTCTGAAGTTCCGGACAGCTAGAAACCAAGTCGCGATGGGAACCCTTTTGTCTGCCGGAGGTATGTTGTGAATAAAATTTTTCGCCTGATCTGGAGCGACACTCTTGGAAGTTTGGTCGCCGTGGCCGAAATCGTTTCGAGCCGCGGCAGAGGGGCGGGCAAACGCCGCCGGTTGCTCTTGCCGGCCATGGCCTTGGTGCTGAGTGTCTGGATCTTCGCTGGGACGGCGGGCGCAGGCACTTTGCCCACTGGGGGCGACATTGTCGCCGGTTCCGGCTCCATCGCCACCAACGGCAACACCCTGACTGTGACGCAGGATACCCAGCGCATGGCGGCCGACTGGACGTCCTTCTCCATCGGCCAGAACAACACCGTCAACTTCAGTCAGCCTTCCAGCAGCGCCGTGGCCCTCAACCGCGTGACCGGCGGGGATGCCTCGGTCATTCAAGGCGCTCTCAACGCCAACGGCCAGGTGTTTCTGGTCAACCCCAACGGCGTGCTTTTTTCCTCCGGCGCTCAGGTCAATGTGGGCGGCCTGGTCGCTTCGACCCTCGATATCGGCAATGACGACTTCATGGCGGGGAATTATCGCTTTGCTGGAAACTCGTCTAACGCCATCGTGAATCAGGGGAACATCACCGCCCACAATGGCGGCACCATCGCCCTGATCGCCGCGCGCATCGACAACAGCGGCACTCTCACCGCCAACGGCGGCAACGTGCTGATGGGCGCGGGCCGCAAGGTTGCGCTGGATTTGGGTGGTCCGGTCAAGATCGAAGTCGAAGAGGCCGCCATTGACGCCCTCATCGAGCAGGGCGGCGCGATCAGGGCCGATGGCGGCCTGGTGTACCTCACCGCCCGAGCGGCGGGTGAATTGACCAGCACCGTCATCAACCACACCGGCATCACCCAGGCGCGGGCGCTGGCGACGGGGGAAAACGGTGAAATCTATCTGATGGGGGATATGGACAATGGCCGCATCGAGGTCGCCGGCACCCTGGATGCTTCAGCCCCTCATGGCGGCGATGGCGGGTTTATCGAAACCTCTGCGGCGGAGGTTCAGATTAAGGATGGCCTAGAGGTGACCACTGCGGCACCCCTCGGCAAAACCGGGGAATGGCTCATCGATCCCAATGACTACACGATAGCTGCGAGTGGCGGAGATATTACCGGCGAACAGTTATCCACCAACCTTGGGACAACCAACATCACCATTCAAAGTATTGAAGGTGTGAACACCTCAGGCAATGGCGATATTTTTGTCAACGATTCCATCACTTGGGACAGCAACATCCTGACTTTGAACGCCCAGCGCAACATCGAAATCAATCGTGAACTCTTTGGTTCAGGCACTGCTGGGCTGGCGCTGGAATACGGTCAGGGGGCCGTGGCGGCCGGCAACACGGCCGAATACTACGTCAACGCCCCGGTCAACCTGGCCTCCACCGGCAGCTTTTCCACCAAGCTGGGGTCTGACGGCGCGCCTCTCACCTATACCATCATCACCGAGTTGGGGGCTCAGGGTTCGACAACCGGTACCGATCTGCAGGGAATCAACGGCAACCTTTCCGGGCGCTATGTGCTCGGCGCCGATATTGATGCTTCTGCCACTGCTGACTGGAACAGTGGGGCGGGCTTTAGGCCTATAGCTCTCATACATACTGAAAATTTTACGGGAACCTTTGACGGCTTGGGCCATGAAATTACCAGCCTGACCATTGATCGCCCTGACACCAGTTTCGTTGGGCTTTTTGGTCGGGTACGCCCTGGTGGCACCGTAAAAAATGTTGGAATGACAGGTGTGTCTATAACAGGTGCCAACTACGTTGGCGGGCTGATCGCTAGTGCCACTGAAGGTAGCGTGACGAACAGTTATGCCACCGGGGTGGTGACGGGCAACAGCTATGTTGGCGGGCTGATCGCTAGTGCCACTGAAGGTAGCGTGACGAACAGTTATGCCACCGGGGTGGTGACGGGCAACAGCTATGTTGGCGGGCTGATCGGNGTTGGCGGGCTGATCGCTAGTGCCACTGAAGGTAGCGTGACGAACAGTTATGCCACCGGGGTGGTGACGGGCAACAGCTATGTTGGCGGGCTGATCGGTTATGCCAGAGAGGGCAACGCAACTAACAGCTATGCCACCGGGGTGGTGACGGGCAACAGCTATGTTGGCGGGCTGATCGGTTATGCCAGCCAAGGCAGCGTCACCAACAGCTATGCCACCGGAGTGGTGACGGGCACTAGTTTCTACGCTGGCGGGTTAATCGGTCGTGTCTATCAAGGCAGCGTCACCAACAGTTATGCCACCGGGGAGGTGGATGGCCACTGGTACAGTGGCGGGCTGATCGGCAATCTCAATCAAGGCAGCGTCACCAACAGTTATGCCACCGGAGCGGTGACGGGCCGCAATGATTACGTGGGTGGATTGATTGGTACCATTGACGCCGATCCGACCATCGCTAACAGTTACTGGGATACACAAACAAGCGGCATGAATACCAGTGCCGGCGGTGAGGGCAGAACCACGGCGGAAATGCAAAGGCTTTTAACTTTCGAAGCCTGGATGGGAGAAGATTCCCCTTGGACCTTCAGCGCCGGTACCGCTGCAGAAGGTTATGAGGCGGGTTTGCCCTATTTGAGCAATGTGACCCGCGAGGAAGACCGCCCACAATTCCGCATCCTATTTGGCGGGGGTTGGGGTGATAACGAAACCCCCTACTCCATCACCGATTGGAACCAGTTGCAGGACATCAACGTGGTTGTCGGTGATAACTTTAGTTTTAAACTTGTAGAAAATCTTGATACTTCGACTGCAGGCTACGCACTGCAGGTCAAAGTGAGCGAGACCTTGGCAAATGGCGGCAAGGGTTGGGAGCCCATCGGAACAAACAGCCGTCGTTTCATCGGCCACTTTGACGGCAACGGCTACACCATCAGAAATCTAATGATTAATAGACCAACCGAAAACTATGTTGGACTATTTGGTGCTACCGAGAACGCAAATTTGTTGAATCTGGCGTTCCACGATTTTGACGTGACCGGAAATCGCCGTGTCGGAGGGCTCATTGCAAGTGCCGAAAACACGACTATAAACAGGGTGTTTTCTAGCGGCGTGGTGAGTTCGACTGGCACCGACCATTCTATTGTAGGAGGGCTAGCTGGCGAAACACTCGGTGCCACAAGCATTGAAAATACTTGGTTTGGCGGTGATGTCACTGCGATCAGCAGAAATGTTGGTGGTCTCGTTGGATTAATGGCTGGGTCATCGTCCATTCAAAATTCGTATGTTACCGCCAACGTCAGGATTGTTGAACAAAGCAACCATGGCGCCATCGGCGGCTTGGTCGGCAGTGTTGATGCGACAGCAACTGGAAAAATTGAAAACAGCTATGCGACCGGCAGTGTCATCGCTACCAATACAAATACCTCGAATATCATGAATGTAGGTGTTGGTGGCCTGGTGGGGCAAATCAGAGGCAGTGAATCAGGCTTCAGTATTGTCAACAGTTACGCCGTCGGTACGGTTGGTTCGTACAGTGGTAGCACGACAAATGCAGGCGGCTTGGTTGGTGTTAATAACACCACGAATGCTGTAATCAATAGCTTCTGGGATATACACAAAAGCGGCATCACAACCAGCGCTGGTGGTGAAGGAAAAACCACGACGGAAATGCATACGCTCTCCACCTTCAGCGATTGGACTGTAGATGGTTCGCCTTGGACATTCACTGCCGGCGGGAGTTCTGTGGAAGGTTACGAGGTAGTTCTGCCCTATCTGACCGATGTAACCCGTGAAGAAGATCGTGAGTTGAGCGTCTTGTTCGCCGGGGGCTGGGGTGGTTTAACCAGCGGCGATAGTGATGGAACCCCCTACACCATCACTGATTGGAACCAGTTGCAGAATATCAATGCAGTTGTCGGTGGGAACTTTAGTTTTCAATTGTCGAACAGTCTGGATGCCGAGACGACCGGCTATGCCCAAAAGGTCAAAGATGGAGAAGTCTTAGCCAACAACGGCGCCGGTTGGAAGCCCATTGGTTCCGTAGGGCTTTCCGATTCCCCGTTTGTTGGAATCTTTGATGGGGGCGGCCACACTATCAGCAATTTGACCATCAACAGACCGCAAGATGACTACATTGGGCTTTTTGGTGCAACCCAGAATGCCGCCATCAGCAACCTGATACTATCCGATGTGGATATCCGTGGGGACGCTCTAGTTGGTTCTGTTGTGGGAGAGGCTAGAAATACACACCTGGAAAATATCGCTGTGACAAGTGGTATGGTGACAGGCTTCTTAAATGTTGGCGGGCTTGCCGGCTGGTTTGAGGAGGCAACAATAAGTAAAAGCTATGCGATGGGAGATGTCACTGGTGAAGCGCGCGTAGGTGGCTTGGCAGGAAACCTTGCGAATGGCGAGATCAGTGAAAGCTACGCTACGGGCAATGTTACGGGGAACGAGCTTGTAGGTGGACTAATTGGAACGGCTATCAACGCATCAACGGTGGAGCAGAGCTACTATAGCACAGGCACTGTAGCGGGCAACTTTTCTGTCGGAGGATTAGTCGGTGAAGCAGTGTCGACAACGATTACAGACTCATATGCTCATGGCTCTATTATTTCGGCCGACAAGGGGGGACAGGAATTCCCTGATGAAGCCATTGGCGGACTCGTCGGAAAGCTACTTGAATCATCTGTATCAAATTCTTACGCAGTAGGACAGATTTCACCTTCGGGTGATGCACAAGATGTCGGGGGATTGATCGGTCATGCAGTTGATAGTGACGTCATTGACAGTTTCTGGGATGCACAGTTAAGTGGCGTATATACCAGCGCCGGCGGTGAGGGCAAAACCACGACGGAAATGCATGCGCTCTCGACCTTCAGCGCCTGGAATGGAGAAGGCAGCCCCTGGACATTGACTGCCGGCGCAAGTGCGGTGGCGGGTTACGAGGTGGTTCTGCCCTATTTAGCCCATGTGACCCGTGACGAAGATCGTGAGTTGAGTGTCTTGTTCGCCGGTGGTTGGGGTAATGGCGAAACCCCCTATGCCATCACTAATTGGAATCAATTGCAGAATATCAACGCAGTTGTCGGTGAGGACTTTAGTTTTAAACTGTCAAACAATCTCGATGTCTCGATCACAGGCTATGCACAGCAGGTCGGAGAAGAAGATACGCTGGCCAATGACGGCAAGGGTTGGATGCCAATCGGTGCCAACGCAACCCGCTTTACCGGCACATTCGATGGGGGTGGCCACACCATCAATAATCTCATTATCAATATGGCAGAGGCAGATGATGTCGGCCTGTTCGGTGTTTCCGACAATGCAAGCTTACGGAACCTGACGCTCTACAATGCTGAAGTAACCGGGAAGGATTATGTCGGCGGCCTGGTTGGGCGGGCTACTGACACTTCCATTGAGAACATCCACATTGTTGGGGGTCGGGTCGGGGCCCTTCGATACGTCGGCGGCGTGGTTGGTCAAATTTTGACGGTTGGAGATGGTGTTTCAGCAATCAATACATCTTCGTCCAGCGCTTCCGTAATTTCAACAGGCAGTGGTGAATTTAGTGATGCCGGGGGACTCGCCGGTAATCTGCGCGGCAATACAACCCTTGGAAACTCCTGGGCCAGTGGGGATGTCACTGCGGGTTTTAGAAATGTGGGAGGTCTGGTCGGATTCCTTTACGGCGCAGCGGTCATTGAAAATTCCTATGCAACCGGCGATGTCAAAATGGTTGAACAAAGTAGCCATGGCGCCATCGGGGGCCTGGTCGGCAGCGTTGCTACGGATGCAACAGGAAAAATTAAAAACAGCTATGCGACCGGTAATGTCATTGCACCCAATTCATCATCTTCAGGAGTAAACCAAGGTGTCGGTGGGTTGGTTGGACAGATCAGAGATAGCGGAACCGGTTTCAGTATCATCAACAGCTATGCCATCGGCACGGTTGGATCGTACAGTGGCAGCACGACCAATGTGGGTGGATTGGTCGGAGTTAATAAAGCCAATCCAACCATCGCCAACAGTTTCTGGGATACGCAAACAAGCGGCATAACAACCAGCGCCGGTGGCGAAGGCAAAACCACGACACAAATGCATACGCTCTCAACCTTCAGCAATTGGAATGTAGATGGTTCGCCTTGGACATTGACTGCCGGTGGGAGCGCTGTGGAAGGTTACGAGGTGGTTCTGCCCTATTTAACCAATGTAACCCGTGAAGAAGATCGCGTGTTGAGCGTTTTGTTCGACGGTGGTTGGGGCGGCTTGACCAACGGCGATGCTGATGGAACTCCCTACACCATCACCGACTGGGATCAGTTGCAGAATATCAACGCGGTTGTCGATCAAGGCTTTGATTTTGTTCTTCAAAACGATCTGGATGCCGACACCGTTGGCTACACCCAACAAGTCAAAGAAAATGAGTTGTTGGCCAATGACGGCAAGGGTTGGGCACCCATCGGTTCCTGGTCAAATCCAGCGGCATATACCGGAACTTTCGACGGAAATAATAAAACGATTTCCGGTTTGATTATCAACCGCCCGAATGAAGAGGACGTAGGGCTTTTTGGCACAGCGGTGGATGCCACAATCGGCAACCTGACGTTGTCCGACGTTGATATTCTTGGGGGCGACGCCGTTGGTTCTGTTGTGGGAATGGCCGGCAATACGCATCTGGAAAATATCACGGTAACCGGTGGCGCAGTGGCAGGTACTTACGACGTTGGAGGGCTCGTCGGTGTGATGACGGAGAGCCTGCGGACGATTGTCGATAGTCATGCCAACGTCAGTGTTTCAGGAAATGCTGTTGTCGGTGGGTTGGTCGGTTCCTTGTACGGCTCCTCCATCATCAATAGTTCCGCAAGTGGCTCGGNGTCATGCCAACGTCAGTGTTTCAGGAAATGCTGTTGTCGGTGGGTTGGTCGGTTCCTTGTACGGCTCCTCCATCATCAATAGTTCCGCAAGTGGCTCGGTCAATGGGACATCGGGTGGGCCTCGTGGGCTTGGCGGCCTTGTCGGGGGAGCTAGCAGCGGCGCTCAAATCATCGGCTCTCATGCCACCGGCGATGTGGAATCAGGTGCTGGAGAAGAAGCCGACAGTAGAAATTTCGGTGGCCTGGTGGGACTCGCCGACGACAACGTGCATATCGAAAACTCCTACGCAACCGGAAANATCAGGTGCTGGAGAAGAAGCCGACAGTAGAAATTTCGGTGGCCTGGTGGGACTCGCCGACGACAACGTGCATATCGAAAACTCCTACGCAACCGGAAATGTCGTGGGTGGACGTTACGTCGGCGGCCTGGTCGGTTGGATGGGTGCGTCGCTCAAAACAATACAGAGAAGCTATGCCACGGGCGATGTCATGGGCACTGAGGGCGTTGGTGGGCTTGTGGGCTTCCTTGATTCTTCCACCATCAGCGAAAGNCAAAACAATACAGAGAAGCTATGCCACGGGCGATGTCATGGGCACTGAGGGCGTTGGTGGGCTTGTGGGCTTCCTTGATTCTTCCACCATCAGCGAAAGTTACGCCACAGGTGATGTCACCGGTATTATAAGCGTAGGCGGGCTGGCGGGGCTCCTTGTTGATTCTGTTGTCAATGAAAGCTACGCTGCGGGCAATGTTACTGGCAACCTGCTCGTCGGTGGTCTTGCTGGAGAAGTTGGATCATCAACGGTGGAGCAGAGCTTTTATAGCCCAGGTACTGTTGCAGGCAACTTTTATGTCGGTGGTTTGGTCGGTGGTGCAGTGGGATCAACCATTGACAACTCCTATGCTCAAGCAACGATTATAGAGGCTGATAGGGAGGGGATGCTGATTCCTGATGAAGTCGGTTTTGATGCTGACTTTGCTATTGGTGGACTCGTGGGTATTTTGCTTGATTCAACTGTATCAAATTCCTACGCAGCTGGGCAAATTTCCCATGCCGACGATGCTCAGGATGTTGGGGGATTGATCGGGCTTAACGCGGTGTTTGGGGAGGACTACCAATTTGTGCCCCGTCCAACCAACGACNATTTCCCATGCCGACGATGCTCAGGATGTTGGGGGATTGATCGGGCTTAACGCGGTGTTTGGGGAGGACTACCAATTTGTGCCCCGTCCAACCAACGACAACATCACCAACAGTTTCTGGGATACACAGGTAAGTGGACTAACCACCAGCGCCGGCGGCGAAGGCAAAACCACCGCCGAGATGCAGATTCTCTCCACGTTCAATCAAGCGGGTTGGAACATCGAGCGTGATGCCGACCTGGACAATATTTTCCCCTTCCTCTCCTTTACCGACGACGGCAACGGCGGCTACACCGCAACCTGGGTGGTGGGCAAGTATCTGCTCAATTTTGCCTTGAGTGACGTGGGTGCCGACGGCAGCATTATTTACGATGGCCAGGCCTGGTTGCTGGGAGACTACTGGGCGATCTCCGAGGATATCTTCGGGGCGGCCGGCGCAGGTTTTGAGCTGGGCGATGACTTTATCTTTGTGCGCAACAATGAATCCGTCTCCGGGTTTACCAATGCCGGCAGTTATGAGGGCATAAGCGTAACTTTGCTCAACGAAGACTACCGTATTGCCAGTCCGGGCAATACGCAAGGCAG